>NZ_KB894079.1:0-284486 GCF_000374325.1 Allofustis seminis DSM 15817
GGTCGAGTCAAAGAAGAACAAACAGTAACCATTAATGAAAACTACATCTCTGGTGTTACATTCCGACTTCATAGTGATCCAATGGCACCAATTGTTAAACTACAATCTGCCACTGCAACAGTTATTGACCAAGATGGTACCGGACTAAAAGGTCAGACTGTAGAAGTTTATGATGCCGACGGCACTCATGTTGGAACAATTACAACAGATGAACGTGGACTAGGATATGTTCACAATCTACTTGTTGGCAAAGATTATACCTTTAAATTAATGCTTGGCGGTCAAGTCAAAGAAGAAAAAACAGTAACTATTAATGAAAACTATGTTTCTGGTGTTACATTCCGACTTCATAGTGAGCCGATGACACCTCTTGTGCCAGCAGAAGAAAAAGATGAAGGCAAAGTTGAAGAAAATAGCAACGGAGAAAACCAAAAGGGCGACACTAAAGAAGGCAAAGAAAAAGAAGACAAAAACAAATTGCCTAAAGCAGGTGCAGCCGTTGGTCTAGGTGCAGCTGTTGCCTATCTATTTTCTGGAATTGGTTTATATGGTGTAGCACATCGTAAAGAAGAACAATAAATATTAAAAAACGAAGCCTCTATAACTCTTGATAGGAGATTTAGTGGCTTCGTTTTCTTATGCTTTGATGACCTTTTTATATTAATCGTAAAAGTATTGGTGCTAAAAGTGAAATCACTAATAAAAAGATAACTACTTTAGCAAAAATTGATTGTTTCTTTTTCATATCTATCCCTCGCTTCTTATCAATTGGATTTTATCGAGTTGTAGAACAAAAGTCAAGAATGTCGTTCATGAATTAATGGTCATACCTTTAGCTTTTCATAAATTTTTGGTATGATATTTGCGTATATCAGCTTTGAAAAAAGGAGAGATCACCTTGAGTAAGCAACAAATTGGTGTAATTGGTATGGCCGTCATGGGCAAAAACCTTGCGTTAAATATTGAAAGTAGAGGTTATTCTGTTTCGATCTACAATCGTACAGCAAGTAAGACTGATGCAGTCATTCAAGAACATCCTGAGAAAAATTTACATGCACAATATTCGATCGAAGATTTTGTTCGCTCTTTAGAAAAGCCGCGACTTGTTTTTTTGATGGTTCAAGCGGGAGCAGGCACAGATGCAGTGATCGATCAAGTATTACCTTTTCTTGATGAAGGGGATGTTTTGATTGATGGGGGCAACACTTTTTATAAAGATACTGTAAGACGTAGCCAGTTACTTGAAGCATCAGGGATTAATTTTATAGGAACAGGAATTTCTGGTGGCGAAGAAGGGGCACTTTATGGTCCGTCAATCATGCCCGGAGGACAAAAAGAAGCTTATAACTTAGTTGCGCCTATCTTAGAACAGATTTCTGCCAAAGCGCCAACAGATGGTGCACCATGTGTTGCATATATTGGTCTTGATGGTGCGGGGCACTATGTTAAGATGGTACATAATGGTATTGAATATGGCGATATGCAATTAATTGCTGAAGCATATCATTTACTTCGCGTTTTTGTTGGACTTTCAAATGATGAAATTGCGGATATTTTTGAAGAGTGGAATCAAGGTGAATTAGCGAGCTATCTCATTGAAATTACGGCAGCCATCCTGCGTGTTCAAGATCCTAAAACTAAGCAGTCGTTGGTAGAAATTATTTTGGATCGTGCAGGAAATAAGGGAACTGGCAAATGGACCTCTCAAAGCGCACTTGATTTGGGAACACCGCTGCCTTTAATTACTGAAGCCGTTTTTTCACGCTTTATTTCTGCTTTAAAAGATGAACGCATAAAAGCAAGCCATCGATTACCACATCCTGAAACGGTAGATTTTTCTGGAAATAAAGAAGAATTCATTGAAGATTTAAGACGTGCACTTTATTTAAGCAAGATTATAAGCTATGCACAAGGATTTTCACAGCTTAAGATGGCTTCTTGCGAGTATCATTGGGCGCTGAATTTCGGCGAAATTGCACAAATTTGGCGTGCGGGCTGTATTATACGAGCACGCTTTTTACAAAATATTACAGATGCTTATACGAATAATCCGCAACTTGCTAATTTGTTATTGGATGATTATTTTAAAGATATTGTAAGAAAATATCAAAATTCAGTGCGAAAAGTGGTCATTCAGGCAATTGGTGCAGGTATTCCAACGCCGGCTTTCTCATCTAGCATTAATTATTATGACTCTTATCGCAGTGAAACATTGCCAGCCAATATCATCCAAGCACAACGGGATTATTTTGGTGCGCATACATATGAGCGAGTGGATGAGGAAGGAATATTCCATTACGATTGGTATGGTCATACTGGCGAAGAAAAATGGTCCTAATCAAAAAAGAGCTCAAATTATTTTGAGCTCTTTTAATTTTCTTTTCATTTTATGAAAAGCTATGATAATATAAAAGTGATACGAAAAATGAGAAAGCTGTGAGGGAGGCCTTACATGAATATTTTAATTATTGAGGACGAAAAAAATTTAGCGCGCTTTGTTGAATTGGAATTACGACATGAAGGATTTCAGACGGAGGTAAGCTATAATGGGCGCGATGGTCTAGAGAAGGCAACGGCACCTAATGCGTCTTGGGATTTAATTTTGTTGGATTTAATGCTGCCTGAACTTAATGGTTTAGAAGTGGCTAGACGTGTGCGCCAACAAAGTAATGTGCCTATTATTATGATGACTGCAAGAGATTCTATAATTGATCGAGTTTCTGGTTTCGATCATGGTGCGGACGATTATATTGTCAAGCCTTTTGCAATTGAAGAGTTACTTGCGCGGGTTCGTGCACTGATGCGTCGTATTGATATTGAGAAAAAAGAAACAACGGACTTGAAAAATATCCTTACCTATCGCGATCTTACAGTTGAAATCGATAATCAAATGGTTCGCCGTGGCGATGAGATTGTGGATCTAACCAAACGTGAATATGAACTTTTAATTAAGTTGATGGAAAATATTAATGTTGTAATGACTCGCGACAAACTTTTAGAAGATGTCTGGGGTCATGATTCTAAAATCGAAACGAATGTCGTGGATGTTTATGTGCGCTACTTAAGAAATAAATTAGACAAATCAGATGAGCCTAGCTATATCCAGACAGTACGTGGCACAGGATATGTGATGAGAGCATGAAAATATTAAAAGAAAAAATTCGCGAATTAAAAACCAATCATTCCATACGCCTCACTTGGGGGTTGATTTCCGGTGGGGCGTTTTTTCTTATGTATTTATTTTTTACATTATTATTAATTTATAATTTCAAAAAATGGACATTGCATAATGAAAAAGAAGAGCTGGTTGAGTTACAAGTACAAATTGTAAATAATTTAAAGCAAGAAGGCCGTCAATTAGATACTCAAAATATCCAAAAATATATAAATGCTACTCCCGAGTTGGGGTCTGAAGAAAAAGCCACAGAGAATAATCATATGGACAAGGGACTTTCCTATCCATTGAAAAATATCTCTATGTATCGTCAAGGATATATTGTAAGTATTTATAATGTTGAAATGCAAGAAATTTTTTCGACGCAACCTCACCAATATGCAGTGGACCGTTATCGAACAGATGAAGTGCGCGAAGTGTATGAAAATCGAAAATTGACCGCCTTTAATGATCTGATGCCCGTCTATTCAATCTTTGATGAAAAAGAGTTGATAGGCTATGTTCAAGTTGTGAATACGCTAGATCGTTATGAAGAAATGATTACGCACATCCATCTTTTGGCCCTTATTCTTAGCACGATTGTATTGCTTGTGAGTTTTGGTGCAGGGTTGTTGCTATCTAATAGTTTTATGCGACCAATTAATCGCTTAATCTCAGCCATGAAAGAAATTCAACGAAATCCAGAATCTGATATTCGATTGTATGAAGGAAAACAAGCAAATGAAATCGAAAAATTAGCCATGACATATAATGATATGGTTGATTTAATGCAGCGTAATATTGAAAATCAGCAGCAATTTGTAGAAGATGTCTCACATGAGTTACGGACGCCTATTTCTGTTGTTGAAGGATACCTAAATATGCTTAACCGCTGGGGAAAAGAAGACCCGAATATTTTGGAAGAAAGTATTACAGTGAGTTTGCAAGAGATTCATCGGATTAAGAGCATGGTCCAGGAAATGTTGAGCCTCTCACGTGCAGAGCAGATGATGGGACGATTTACAAATGATACAACATCATTGATTGAAGTCGTAAGACAAACACATGCCAATTTTGAAATGCTTTATCCAGATTTTTTATTTACACTGGACATCGATGCAAAGGAACCTGTCATTGGTCAAATTTCTCAAGGACATTTTGAGCAAATATTAATCATTTTACTTGAAAATGCTGTGAAATATTCAAAAGATCGATTGGAGATTCATATTTCTTTATCTACTGAAATACATTATGCAACCTTAGTAATTCAAGACTTTGGGATTGGTATTGGGGAGAAAGATTTATTAAATATCTTTAATCGATTTTATCGAGTGGACAAGGCAAGAAGCCGAGCAAGCGGCGGAACCGGTCTAGGACTGCCTATTGCAAAACAACTTATCGAAGGATATGGCGGAACAATTCAAGTAGACAGTGTCGTGGATTATGGCACCATTTTCAGAATAAGAATACCATTAGCAAAATAAAAAAGGTTTCTCATGATGAGAAACCTTTTTTTATTATGTTTTTTCTATCAAAAAGAGATTAATAATAAATATTATTTGATTGAAAATTAGAAATTTAAATAATAAATCAAAAAAGTCCCGACAAAATCACTAATGGTTTTGTCGGGGTTTTTAGTTAATCAAATATTCATAAGACATATAATTCTTACGTTCATTTAGCGCAACAATTAAGACATTATTATCATTTATTTAAAATGTAAAATAATTGTTGAAAGCACATACAAAAGATGGCTTCAATTGTTATTGTATTTAAAAAATGGGTCACCTACACTTTAATTAAAGTAAAGTGTTGGAGGTGTTTATGATAGAAACGTGGATTAATAAAGAGTTTATTACATTAAATTTAGATGTAAAAACCCCTCGAGAAGCAATCGAAATGGCAAGTGAACCTTTGGTGGTGGCTGGAAGAATTGAATTGGAATATATAAATGAAATGTTAATGAACTATAAAGAGGCAGGCCCTTATTTCGTATTGATGCCAAATGTAGCAATTCCTCATGCACAAGCTGAATCTTGGGTAAGACAAAACTCTATTGCTATTTCAAGATTGAAAACTCCGGTATATTTTGGGAATAAGGCCAATGATCCAGTGAAATATGTTTTTATATTGGCCGCTGTTAAAGGAGAAGATCATTTAAAAGCTCTTTCTTTTTTATCTATTTTATTAGATGACAAAAAGTTTTTTGAGAAGCTTGAAGATGCTAAAAATCCTGACGAAATAATTACATATATAGATTCAAAAAGAAAGGAAGCGTTAGAAAATGTATAAAGCTTTAGTTGCATGTCGTGCTGGAATGGGGTCAAGTGTGTTACTAAAAGTTAAAGTTGACCAAGTGATAAAAGAAAATAATTTAGATATTTTTACAGAACATGGAAACTTAGATTCGCTTATTGGATTTAATGGAGACTTATTAATTACTATGGAAGATTTGGCAAATGAGCTAAGCGATAAAGTGGATTATGTAATTGGCATAAAAAATATTATTGATAAAGAAGAAATTGAGAGAAAATTAGAGGACTTTTTAAAGTTTAAAAATGAAAAAGATAAATAGGATAGGGGGATTATTATGATAGATGCAATATTAGGACAAGTACGCAACACGGCGTTAATTGTAGGATTAATTTCTTTTATCGGATTAGTTTTACAAGGAAAGAAATCTGACGAAGTGATCAGTGGTACGGTAAAAACAATTGCTGGATTTATGATATTTAACATTGGATCAAGTGCGATGTCATCTGTAGTTTCAAATTTTTCGGCATTATTTAATGCTGGTTTTGGAATTTCGGGTGTAACGACTCAAGTAGAAGTAGCGACCGCGTTAGCGCTAAATAAATTCGGAACTGAAGTTGCCCTACTTTTTGTTTTGGGGTTTGTCTTTAATTTAACTTTTGCTAAATTTACTAGATTTAAAGCTATTTTTCTGACTGGTCAACATTTTTTATATTTCGCATGTGTTTTGGCTCTTGTATTTATTTCTCATGGATTTCCAACTTGGGCAACTATTTTATTTGGCGGTATTATGTTAGGTTTTTGTGGAGCGGCTCTTCCAACTTTAGCACAGCCTTTTATGAATAAAATAACTGGATCAAATGATATTGCGATGGGTCATTTTAATTTAATCGGCTATACATTATCTGGTTATATTGGAAAACTTGTTGGGAAAGCGACTAATGATTCACATGATCAAGAAAAAGATATTAATTTGCCTGGCTTCTTAAAATTATTTAGAGATTTTGTTTTTTCAGTTGCTGTCTTTATGGTGGTTTTATTCTATATTGCAGTAATCGCAGCTATGGTAAATGGACAAAGTGATCTGGTTGCCGAGATGTCTGGAAATGATATTTGGTTTATATGGCCACTTCTTCAAGGGCTACAATTTGCAGCAGGTATGTCAGTTTTAATTTATGGAGTAAGACAATTTATTGCTGAAATTACAATGGCATTTGTTGCAATATCCGAAAAATATATTCCAGATTCAAAACCAGCAGTTGACTGTCCAGCGATCTTCCCATATGCACCACATGCTGTTTTAATTGGTTTTGTAGGATCGCTATTGGGAGGATTTTTAGGAATGGCATTAATGGTGATGTTTAAGTCACCTGTTATATTAATTCCTGCTGCTGGTATTTGTTTCTTCTCTGGTGGAACGGCAGGAGTTTTTGGTCATGCTTATGGTGGATGGAAAGGTGCAGCTTTAGGTAGCTTTATTATAGGAATATTTTTAGTTGTACTTCCTTTAGCGCTATATCCGGCGTTCGCCCATTTAGGAATTGCAGAAGCTTCATTCCCTAATATTGACTATAACGTCATTGGTTCTTTACTCGATAAAATTTTGCAGTTATTCCAGTAAAGAGTTGTTAGAGAGAATCCTAGGATTCTCTCTGATATTTTATAGAAGGAGGGTAAGTTGTAGTGGATAAAGAAGTACTCGAATTAATTCGAATTCTTTCTGTCCAACATATTTTACAAGTTAAAGATGTAGAAAGAATGACCCAAGCTTCTCGTCGTCAAATCGATTATAGAATTGAAAAAATAAATCAGCTGCTTATTGACTATCACTTACCACCAATTTATATTCAAAATCAAATGATCATTGCTGATCCTGTAGTGAAAGAATTTTTATTGGAATATACGTTTAGTGATTTAAATCAATCTGAATATTATTTAAATCGTATAGAGCGACAACAGTATATTTTTATTTGGATGTATATAAATAGTGAATATTTATCTGTTCAGCATATTACGCAACAACTATCAGTTAGTAAAACAACTTTGATGAATGATATGAATGATCTCTCTGAATTATTAAAAAAAGAAGGGGTAGACATTCATTATAATCGTTCCTTAGGATACTATCTAAAAGGTTCTGAACATAAAAAACAAAAAATGATGGTTAAAATGGTTGCTAATATGGTAACTCATGATAACACTTCTCAAGTATTGCCAATGATTTTAAATGACTTTGATTTTATGAATTTCAATCTCGTAAAGAAAGTGTTTAATAATTTAGCCAAAAAACAAAATATTAATTTTGTTGAAACACGCTTAAAAGAATTTATATATATTTTTTTATTTGAATCTAAACGATTATCCAGTTCCACTCATAAATTAATTCAAAAACAATCTGAACATATCAATTTAACTCATGATTTAAAAGAATATTATTTTATTAAGCAATTGATCTCTTATTATCATTTGGAAAATATTTTTGGGGAAGAAGATATTGAATATTTAGTCTATTGGATTTTAGGCGTTTCGATAGGCGATATAAATGAAGAAACAGCGGATCGTGAAATGATTTATGAATTAGTATGCGAAATTGTTGCTAATTTTGAACGATTAAGCGGTACAGCAATTGTTGATTCCACTAGCCTTATTGAGCATATATACTCTCATTTTAGACCAGCATTTTATAGAATCACTAACGATATTCCAATCGATAATCCATTAACTATGAAAATTGTTAATAGATATGAAGGGTTGATTATGATTGTTAGGGAAATATTTAAATCTATACAACCTTTAAAACAATATCATGTTTCATTAGATGAGTTATCGCTTATGGCATTACATTTTTCGACAGTATTTTTACAAGATAACCAAATTAAGGATTTAAAGAAAATTCGTGCATTAATTGTTTGTTTGAATGGAATTGGGAGTTCGGTGATTTTATATAATGAATTAAGAACAATGTTTAGCGAATTTGAGTTTTATCCACCAATTTCAGCATATGACTTATCACAAATAAGTGGTGATTTTGATATTATTTTTACGACTAATATTGTTGAAGAAATGATTGATAGCGATAAGCCTGTTGTTAAAGTTTCTCCAGTAATGAGTGTATCTGAAAAGCGGTTTTTATATCGACAAGTTTATTCCGCATTAATTAATCATGAAATTTATAAAAAAGAAGACAATGTACAATCCATTCTTAAAAAGAATCATATAGATGATGCTTTGACAGATAAATTAACTTATGAATTGACACAATATTTTACTCATAAAATTGAAGGTAAACTTGTATTTGACTTTCCTGGCCAATTAAAACTAGAAGAGATGGTATATCCACATTATATTTTGCTTAAACTTGAAGCTAGTCATGATGAGGATGCAATTAAAAAAATTGGTCAGGTTCTTTTAGATGATTGTGTAATTGATAGAGAATATATTGAAGCAATGATAAAACGCCAGAGATCGCATCCTAATTATTTTGTTATTGCACTAGGCGTTGCTTTCCCTCATGCACAGCCTTTTCATGGAGTACATAAAGATGCTTTAGTAATTTGTACATTAGCTAAGCCCGTTACTTTTGGAGAAGAAAAAGTAAGCAAAATTTTTATGCTGGCAGCTACTAACAATAATTCTCATCTAAATGCTATGGGGGAATTGCTTGATTTAATTAATAATGAAGAATTTATGAGCACGCTTGATGACACTGAAGATATTAGCGATATTTATCGTTTCATCATAAACAAGGAGGGTCATTGATGTTTTCAGGAATTATTACACCTATATTGAGCTCATTTCATCGTGATACAGAGAGAACCTTAAATTTAGATGCAATGGAGCCACTGATAGATTATTTGTTAGACAATGGTGTGCGTACGCTTTTTGCGCTCGGCAGCAATGGCGAATTTTTTACAATGAACGATCATGAAAAATTACAATTCGTAAAACATATATTAAATTATGTTGATGGAAGAGTTCCAATTATTGTAGGGACTTCTTCTTGTCAGCGTAATGAGGTCTTAAAATTATCTAAAAAGGTTCAAGCATTAGGGGCCGCTGCTGTATCTATACTGCCACCATATTTTATAAGACCGACGGACGATGAGATTATTAGTTATTATATTGATATTGCTGATCAACTTGAAATACCGATCATTATGTATAATATTCCAAAGAATGTAGGTTATTCAATTAGTAATGAAGTCTTAGATGAATGCTTGAAACACAACAATATAATAGGTATTAAAGATAGTAGTGGCAATAGAGATGTTATTGTAGATTTCACAAAAATTTGTCATGAAAATCAAAAGTCATACTGGTGCGGAAGTGATGGAAACATATCTTTTTCGTATCAACATGGAGCCGTCGGAGCAATTTCAGGATTAAGCAATGTTATTCCTCAAACGATTGTTAGCTTATGGGATGCACTGGAAAAAGAAGATTTTGGCAGAGCAGAAGGATTACAGCAGATGATAGAAGAAATAAGAACAGTTAATCATTTGAATACTGTGCCATCTATTTTAAAAAGAGCGATTGAATTAGCAAATATCTCTAAATTAGGACCTGCTCGCCATCCTGTGGAAGACATCGCAGGAAAATATGATGATCGTATCATTAAAATGCTGAGATATTATAATTTATAGAAAGGGAAAAGATATGAAAAAGCATGAAATTTTTGACAAAATGCTATCGTATAAAGCACTTGCTATTTTAAGAGTAGATTCTATAAAGAGAGCAGATGAGGTGGCTGATGCCTTAATACGTGCTGAATTACCCGTTTTGGAGATTAGTTATACCAATTTGGATGCAGGTCAAAGTATTAATTATTTAAAATCAAAATATAAAAATAATATTATTTGCGGAGCAGGCACTGTATTAGATGAGCAAGCAGCTTTCGATGCGACTAAAAATGGAGCAGATTTTATTATAGCTCCAAATTATAATGAAAAAGTAGCTTTAGTTTGCAATCGGTATCAAATTCCTTATGGGCCTGGTTGTACGTCACTTTCAGAAGCTGTTGAAGCTTTAACATATGGTGCCTCTTTTATAAAAGCATTTCCAATCTCTAATTTTTATGGCGCGAAGCTAGTGCCGGTTTTTAAAACACCCTTTCCTAAGTTGTTGCTGATGGCTAGTGGTGGGATTAATTTAGATAATTTAGAACATTGGCTATCGGCTGGGGTGGATCTTGTTGCTTTCGGGAGTTTATTGTCTGAAGGATCGGGCGAAGATATTTACCAACATGCTAAAATGATTAAATCAATTATCCATAAAAACACAGAAGGATGATCGAGATGAGTTACAACGAGGAAATAAGAAAAGTTATTAGTATAGAAATCAATGGTTTACAAAATTTAGAAAAAAATATTAATGGTACTTATGGACAATTAGTCGAAATGATCTTAAATATGAAAGGGAAACTTATCATTACTGGCGTGGGAAAGTCGGGTTTAATTGCTAAGAAAATTTCGGCAACTTTTTCTTCTATTGGTACGCCATGTTTTTATATGCATAGCACTGAAGGACTTCATGGGGATCTGGGAATGATCGAAAAAGGGGATATAGTTATCGCAATTTCAAATAGTGGGGAAACATCTGAAGTGTTAGCTTTAATGCCATCTATTCAAAAAATTGGAGCTTGTTTAGTGAGTATGACATCTAATTCACAATCAACACTCGCGAAGTTATCAGAACTTGCATTAGTATATCAATATGATCAAGAGGCCGATCATTTGAATTTAGCACCTACAACAAGCGCAATCATTTGCTTAGCTATTGGAGATGCTGTGGCATGTACTGTTAGTAAATGTCGCAACTTTACTGCTGAGGAATTTCATACATTTCATCCAGGGGGTAGTTTAGGCAACTTATTAGAACAAAATCTTTTAAAATAATTACTTATATCTGATAAAGTGTAAGAAAATTTCAATTTTATTAAATCTTTTGAATGATGAATTTAGTTATTAATGTTTAATGATTTGTGAAAATAAAAAAGGTTTCTCATCATGAGAAACCTTTTTTTATTTTGTGTCTTTTCCTTCTTCTGCTGAGTGTTTAAGATTTGATGATGATTTACGTACGATTAGTACATCGCAAATGGCATGTCGGATGACGCTTTCAGAGACAGAGCCGATAAATAATCGCTCGACTGCACTCAATCCAGTAGCTCCCATAATAATTAAATCAATGCCATATTCTTTTGGTAATTTTTTTGCGATAACTTTTTCAGGGTTACCATATTCTATTAAGATTTGGCAATCATAGATTCCATATTTCTCGGCCAACTTTTTATATTCATTTAAAGTAATTTTTACGGCTTGCAGTGGATCTTCTTGTGCGCTTTTTGGCATCGAAATTTGATTGTCGTAGTGGGCATAGGAAGGGTCCGTATGTGTAAAGGAACGCTCATCAATGACGTGAGCAATAAAAAGTGTTCCGCGATTTTGAACGGTTAACAGGGCCGCTTTTTGAAAAGCAACACGCGAAGCCTTTGATCCATCTACGGCGACTAGTATATTTTTATATTCTTCTCGTAACATTTGTATTCTCCTTAATAAACATGACCGGCATCACTTGCACAAAATAAGACCACTTTACAAACAGCAAAGTGGTCCAAAGTATGTAAAATCCGAGATGCCGTTTGTTTGCATGGTAAGGTTGAACCCGCTATAAGCAGGTGGGCTTCACTGCACTATTTTTTGACTTCCAAATGAAAAGGCTTGTCAGCCAATAGCACTTTAGAATCCCGTTATTAAATTATTCGATCGGTCAACGCAGTAATATGCATCGCGTACACCTCAGATATTTTCTAATAAAATAATATCAGATATTAAAAGCGGTGTCAAAATTTTAGAGGGGATCTTGTGGTCGGAATTTGTTTAATTGTTGAGCCAGCGCTGTTTCAAACTTACTATTTAGCTTTGGTTGATAATATTTTTTCCCGATGAGCGGATCGGGTAAGTATTGTTGTTTGACCCATGCTTTTTCAAAATTGTGTGGATATTGATAATCGAGACCGCGCTTTAATTTTTTTGCGCCCGCATAATGTGCATCTTTTAAATGGGAAGGAATGTCACCATATCCTCCTTTTTTTATATCCGCGATGGCTTGGTCAATGGCACGATAAGCGGTATTTGATTTTTCGGATAAACATAATTCAATAACAGCATTTGCTAGTGGAATTCTTGCTTCTGGAAATCCTAAGCGTTCAGCGGCTTGGATCGCAGCTGTAGCACGCGCAGCACCTGCGGGATTTGCAAGGCCAATATCTTCATAGGCTGTGACCATTAGACGTCTGGCAATAATTTTCAAATCGCCTGCAACGATTAATCGTCCTAAATAATGAAGGGCTGCATCAACATCACTTCCGCGAATTGATTTTTGAAGTGCGGAAATGGTGTCATAGTGGGCATCGCCTCCCTTATCGTGGGTTAGGCTTTGGCGTTGTAAGCACTCCTCCGCAATGTTTAAGGTGATATGAATGGTACCTTCTTCATTTTTTTCGGTGGACATGACTGCAAGTTCCAATGCATTTAATGCACTACGAACATCGCCATTTGTCGCGCGTGTAAAATGTAACATGGCTTCTTTATCTATGTTGATGGAATATTGGCCGAGTCCATTTATTTTATCCTTTAAAGCGCGATTCAGTGCTTTTTCGATGGCTTGGGATGTGAGTGGCATAAGTTCAAAAATTTGGCAACGGCTTCTAATAGCAGGATGAATTGAGAGATAAGGATTCTCTGTAGTTGCACCAATTAAAATAATTTGACCGCTTTCTAAATGTGGCAACAAAAAATCTTGTTTGGGCTGGTCAAGACGATGGATCTCATCTAAAAGCAGAATAACACTGCCGCTCATTTTGGCTTCTTCTGCAACAATTTGTAAATCCTTTTTAGTGTGAACAGCAGCATTTAAAGAGCGAAAAGCATATTGTGTAGATCCAGCAATTGCACTTGCAATGCTTGTCTTGCCAATTCCTGGAGGGCCATATAAAACCATGGATGATAAGCGCTTGGCTTCAACCATTCGCCAAATAATTTTTCCATGACCGATTAAATGTTCTTGACCGACCACATCATCAATGGAAGTCGGACGCATTCGATAAGCTAATGGCTGATTCATAATAACTCCTTCTTTTTTATTTATTATAGCTAAAATCGACATGAAATTCATTGGGAGTGTTTATTAAGGAAATCGACGAAAGAAACGGAATTTTTAGGGAATTTCTATTCTTATGTTAAAATATGAATGAAAATATAAAAAGTAGGTGTCTAGACATGAATTTAGATATACGCCAATTGGTGACAGAACATTCGCTAACATATGAAATGCACCAAGGAAATTTCGGAATAGAAAAAGAAGGTTTACGTACTGAAAAAGATACCGACTATCTAGCATTAACAGATCATCCGCATACTTTAGGCAGTCGTCAATATCATCCATACATTCAGACGGACTTCAGTGAAAGTCAGCCAGAAATTATTACACCAGCATTATCAAGTGTGGAAGAAGTCTATCATGCTTTATTAGCACTTCATGATGTCCTTAATCAATCGATGGCAGAAAATGAATATATTTGGCCATTTAGCATGCCCAATCGATTACCTTCGGCAAATGATATTCCAATTATTCGTGTTGAAAATGAAGCGGATATAAAATATCGTGAATATTTAGCACAGAAATATGGTCGCAAATTACAGTTGATCAGTGGTATTCATTATAATTTTTCATTTGGGGAAGAGTGGTTTGAAAAGTTATTTGAAGTCCAAGCAATTTATGATTCAAAGCAACAATTAAAAGATGCAATTTATTTAAAACTTGCACAAAATTTTTTACGTTATGAATGGTTGCTTCTTTATTTATATGGTGCTGCCCCATATGCGCTAGATGATTTTTATGAGTCGGCTAATGGACCGCTTCCTATTCCAAAAAATTATTCTCGCAGTATTCGTAATGGAGAATATGGCTATCATAATGATCATCAATTAGTCGTTCGCTATGATAGTATTAAAGCATATATACAAGATATTTTAGCTGCAGTAGAAGCTGGAGAACTTTTTGAAGAGCGAGAATTTTATGGGAATGCACGACTTCGTGGTGGACGCTCTCTGCAAGCACTCGCTGAAAGTGGCATTCAATATGTAGAATTTCGCTCATTTGATATTAATCCATATGCTGAAGTGGGGATAACAAAAGAACAATTAGCATTTATTCATCTTTTCTTCCTAGCGATGGTTTGGATGGATAAGACGGCAGATCAAAAAGAAATTAAATTAGGCGAAATGATGCAGATGGAAACGGCAAAAGAAGATCCTTTTGCACAAAGTCATTATATTGAAGAAGGCAGACAATTGCTAGACCTTATGCATGAAGTACTTGAGGTACTGAATTTGCCAGATGTCTATAAAAATGCTTGGAATGCAGCATATGAAGTTTTGCATCATCCAGAAGAAACAATTGCTGCTCGGATCGTTTCAGACATTAAAAAAACAAGCTATCAAGCACTTGGCCACTCATTAGGCATGAAATACAATGCGAGCGCAACAGAAAAACCTTATCGCTTACGTGGCTTTGAACATTTTGAGTTATCGACACAACTTCTAATCTTTGACAGCCTACAATTAGGATTAGAGTTAGAAGTCCTTGATGCATCCGATCAATTTATCAAATTAAATCATCAAGGGCATGCGGAATATGTAAGAAAAGGTAATATGACCTCTAAAGATTCCACAATTTCTCATTTTATTATGGAAAATAAGACAGTGACCAAAAAAGTATTAGCACACGCTGGATTTCGCGTGCCATATGGGAAAGAATTTAACGGATTAGCAGAAGCGATGGAAGCATACGATGGCTTTAAAAATATGGCAGTAGTTGTCAAACCAAAATCGACAAATTATGGATGGGGAATTTCAGTTTTTAAAAGTCCACCAACGAAAAAAGCCTATGAAGAAGCAGTAAAGATCGCTTTGGATTTCGATGACTCATTTTTAGTGGAAGAATATATTCCAGGTACAGAATATCGATTTTTCGTATTAAATGGGGAAACGAAAGCGGTTCTACTGCGTGTCCCTGCGAATGTAACTGGGGATGGACATTCTACCATTGAAGAATTGATTGATATAAAAAATGAAGATCCGTTACGTGGAATAAACCATCAAACACCGATGGGACGACTCGAAAAAGGAAAAATTGAAAGATTGATGCTTCATGAACAAGGACTGGATTTTCACTCAGTGCCACCAAAAGGTAAAAGAATATTTTTACGGGAAAATTCAAATATTTCAACGGGCGGCGATTCAATTGATATGACGGATCAAATGGATCCCTCATATAAAAAAGTTGCAGAAAATATTGCACAAGCAATTGATGTGAGTGTGACAGGTATTGACTTAATTATTCCAGATTTTAAAATAAAAAGTACTAAAGAAAAACCAGGCTATGTTTGTTTAGAGGCAAATTTCAATCCTGCAATGAATATGCATGCTTTTGTGACAAAAGGAAAAGGGCATCGCTTGACGCGCAACATTTTAGAAATGCTTTTTCCAGAAGCGATGCAAGCGAAATATTGGCAACCTTATGAATTAGTATTTGGAAAGAATGATTAATATGACTGCATCAATTTATTTAGATTATGCTGCCACTACCCCGATGGATATCTCAGTCATTGAAAAAATGACTGATACAATGAGAAATCATTATGGAAATGCCTCCAGTATCCATCAATATGGGCGTAATAGCAAAAAATTATTGGAACATGCACGAAAAACGGTAGCAGAATATATCAATGCATTGCCCGAAGAAATTATTTTCACAAGTGGTGGCACTGAAAGTGATAATACTGCTATTTTAATGGGGGCACATGCTAGAAGCGATCGCGGCCGCCATATTATAACAACAGCAGTCGAGCATGAAGCGGTGCTCAAACCACTAAAAAGGCTGGAAGCTGAAGGGTTTGAAGTAACTTATTTACCTGTTGGTATAACTGGGGAATTAGATTTTGAGCACTTTAAAGAAGCAGTGCGTCAAGATACCATTCTCGTATCGATTATGAGTGTAAATAATGAAGTAGGAACCATTTTTCCGATCGAAAAAATTGGCGCCTTTTTATCCGAACGTGATATTTTATTCCATACTGACGCGGTGCAGGCTTTCGGTCCTCTTAAAATTGACGTAAAAAAAGCTAAAATTGATTTATTATCTGCTTCGGCACATAAAATATATGGTCCAAAAGGGGTAGGATTTCTTTATAAACGAAAAAATATCGCAATCCCTTCATTTATGCTAGGGGGCAATCAAGAAAGAAAACAGCGTGCTGGAACAGAAAATTTACCAGCCATTGTAGGTTTTGAACAAGCAGTCTGCCATATGAAGGCTAATCGCGCCCAGTTCAATCAGCATGCAGTGAATTTAAGAGAGCAATTAATCTATGAATTGAATCATCAAGCGATTAATTTTCAAATTAATGGCAATTTATCGCAGCAAGTGCCACATATTATTAACCTTTATTTCCCCAATAAATTGGCGGAACAACTTTTAATTCAGCTAGATTTAAAACAAATTGCGGTGTCTGCTGGATCTGCATGTACAGCGGGAAGCATTAAACCCAGTCATGTGTTACAATCTATGTATGGGGATCAATCAGATCGTCTGATGCACTCGATAAGAGTGAGCATGGGTGCATTTACAACAGAGAAAGATATCAAAGATTTTGTGAAAGTTTTGAAAGAAATAGTGTGAGAGGGGTCTGACAATGAGTCAAACGGCAACATTTAGTATTTTAGGAAGCTCAAAAAAATTCCAACTGCATTCCAACATAAAACGTTATAGTTTAAGAGATCATGGATTTATGGAAACAAAAAATGGTAATTTTCAATATGAACGGCCACTTTCAACAGTTATAACTGATTCTAAAGCACCCGTTTTAAAAATGACAATTAGCAAAAATTTTGATCGTGTGCGCCTTTCTATCGTTGCAAGTGTAAATAGTGCCAAAAAGATAAATATTTATAAAAATGAACATATGGAAGATGCACGTGAGCTGTTGGAATTTATTTTAAAAGAGTTCATAGAAGCGGAAATTATTCAGGAAATGAACTAGTTAAAAAAGACCTGCAAAGGTCTTTTTTATTGATGAAAAATAATTTGCAAACATATAAATGAACTTCTATAATGAATAGCTAGTATCTAACGAACCTTCAATTCGGCTAGATTTAAAATGAACGAAAAGATGGTGAAAAAATGGAACAAAATAAAAAAACGCGCATCGTTGTGGGAATGAGTGGTGGTGTAGATTCTTCAGTTACGGCACTATTGCTTAAAGAACAAGGTTATGATGTGGTAGGAATTTTTATGAAAAACTGGGACGATACGGATGAGAGTGGCTTTTGTACTGCTACTCAAGATTATGAAGATGTCGCCGCAGTTGCTGAGCAGATTGGAATTCCATATTATTCTGTGAATTTCGAAAAAGAATATTGGGATAAAGTATTTGAATATTTTCTAGAAGAGCATCGCCAAGGGCGCACACCGAATCCCGATGTTATGTGCAACAAAGAAATAAAATTCAAAGCATTCTTAAATTATGCACTAACACTTGGAGCAGACTACGTAGCGACGGGTCATTATGCACAAGTGGTACGTGACAATAATAATGTCGTGCATTTGTTGAGGGGAGTGGATGCAAATAAAGATCAGACTTATTTTTTGAATCAACTTTCCCAAGATCAACTGCAAAAAGCAATGTTCCCTTTAGGTGCCATGAGTAAGAGTGAAGTGAGAAAAATTGCTCAAGATGCACATTTGCAAACGGCCAATAAAAAAGACTCGACTGGAATTTGTTTTATTGGCGAGCGCGACTTCAAAGAGTTTTTAATGAATTATCTCCCTGCTCAACCAGGGAAAATGATGACATTTGATGGAAAAGAAATGGGTCACCATGATGGATTGATGTATTATACAATTGGTCAGCGGCGTGGATTGGGTATTGGAGGTACCCAAAATTCAAATGATCCATGGTTTGTTGTTGGCAAAGATTTATCACAAAATATTTTATATGTGGGGCAAGGGTATCATAATGAACATTTATATGCGACTAAACTAACGGCTGAAAAAATATCATTTACTCATGACATAAAAAAAGGAACCACATTTAAAGCCCAAGCACAATTTCGCTACCGACAAAAGCCAGTGAATGTGACAGTTATTTTAAATGATGGCCAAACGGAAGCTGAAGTCTATTTCGATGAACCAGCAAGAGCTGTAACTCCTGGACAATCGATTGTTTTATATGACGAAAATGAATGCCTTGGAGGCGGAACGATCACCGCAGCTTATCAAGAAGATCAACAATTACAATATATTTAAAGAGCTGCTATCAGCTCTTTTTTTATTGAACTTTGGTATTTTTATCGCTATGCTTAACAAAGTAAGCAAAAAAGGGAGGAAATGAGATGACATTGAAGCTTATTTCATTGGATGTAGACGGTACGCTTCTTAATGATGACCGCCGCATTACTCCGAAAACATATGAAATATTGATGGCTTGTCAGCAAGAAGGAATAAAGATTGTTCTTTGCTCGGGTCGCCCATTTCAAGGATTGCAAGCTCTAGCAGATCAATTACAACTGGATCATTTTGGAGGATATTTAGCAGGTTATAATGGAGGAAGAGTCTATGATATTAAGAATCAAAAGACACTTTTTAGTCAGACAATTTCTGCACCACTGGCTCGCAAAATTTATGATCATCTAGAACAGTTTGAGATACATCCATTTTTAGATGTTGATGCCTATATGTATGTTAATGATGCCTATGCCGATATCGGAATTCCCGTCTTTGATTTTCCAAGTGTTGTCGCATATGAAGCTCGAAATGGACATTTTAAAATATGTGAAGTTGACCATATTGGGGAGAAAGTACCTAGCGAGGGTGTATACAAAATTTTGCTTGCTGGAAATCCAGACTATTTAAAAGAAAATTATCAAGAAATGGCAGCTCCTTTTTTAAATGAAACGATTTCCAATTTTTCAGCTCCATTTTATTTTGAATTTACAGCACAAGGAATTGATAAAGCAAATAGTTTAGAAAAAGCATTCAAACCTCTTGGATTCCATCCAGATGATATTATTGCTTTTGGAGATAATGGCAACGATATAACAATGCTCCAATATGCGGGAGTAGGGGTTGCGATGGGGAATGCGACTGATGAAGTAAAAGCGACTGCCGATATTGTGACTTCAGACAACAATCAAGACGGCATTGCAATGATTTTGGAAAATTATTTATAAAAAGGAGGAGAACTTAGTGGAAAAAGAATATATTATCGGAGAAGTGAAAGCGACCTTGTTCGAAAATTTCGAAAATTTTTACAAAGTTCTCCTTGTGACCGTCACAGATACGAATACTGATTATCTTGAGGAAGAGATTGTAATTACTGGATATTTTGGTGCAATTGCCAGCGGAGATTATTATCAATTTTATGGACAACTAGTTCATCATCCGCGCTATGGTGTACAATTTCAATCCAATCGTTATATGAAAGAACATCCTTCAAATGAGACCTCTTTAATTAATTATTTATCAGGACGTCAATTTAAAGGAATTGGAGAAGTAACTGCAAAACGTTTAATTGAATCATTGGGTACTAACCTATTACAAAAAATATCCGATGATGCAAAATGCCTAGATGACTTGTCATTTTTAAATAAAAAGCAGCGAAAAGCATTACGCGAAGGGATCAAAGAATCCTTGGGAAGTCACCAAATTATCATTTTTTTAAATGAATTAGGATTAGGTAATGATCGTGCTTATCGCGTTTATGATATTTTAAAAGAAGAAACGATTGAAAAAATTAAAGAAAATCCATATATTTTATGTGATATTTTGGAGAAATTTAGCTTTGAACGTGCCGATCAACTTGCACAAGAATTAGAAGTCCCTCCTGATGCAACTAGTCGGATAAAAGCAGGTATCTTATATACATTGGCATATGAGATTGGAAAAGTTGGCGATACTTTCATGGCAGTGGAGCCTTTAATTTATCAAAGCGTTCAGCGCCTTGAGCGAACGCGCCCTTTTATGATTGAATCAGATTTAATTTATGATGCTGTCAGTGAATTAGTAAATGCTGAGAAGCTCATCATTGAAGATGGGCGAGCTTATTTACCGATCCTTTATCGCTGCGAATATGGCATCGCAAGAGATATTCATCGTCTGTTGAATAGTTCAATTGAAGAATTTTCAGAAGAAGAATTTGAACAAGCCTTGTCCTTTGCTGAAGAAGATACAGGAATTGTATATGATGACGATCAGAAAGAAGCAATTTTACTTGCAATGAAGTCTCCTCTTTTTATTATGACAGGGGGACCAGGGACAGGTAAGACGACTGTCATTGATGGAATTATTCAAACCTATCGTCATCTTCATTCATTGGAGAATATTCATGAGGACAGTCCCTCACATCCTATCTTGCTTGCAGCACCTACAGGGAGAGCAGCGAAAAGAATGCAAGAAGCTACACAAATTCCAGCGCGAACGATTCATAGTTTGTTGCAATTAAAAATTGATGAAGCGGATGAAACATTTGAAGAAGGGGCAGTTACGCTTGAAGGGCAGCTTTTAATTGTGGATGAAATGTCCATGATCGATACATGGTTAATGAATCAGCTTTTGCGTGCAGTGCCTAAAGGAATGAAAGTCATTTTAATTGGCGATCAAGACCAATTGCCACCAGTGGGTCCAGGTCAAGTCTTTCGTGATCTGATTGAAACACACTATATTCCTATGGTATCGCTTAATAAAATTTATCGACAAGCACAGGGGTCCTCTATTATTGAATTAGCACACCAAATAAAGCAAGGAAAATTACCGCATGATTTCTTAGAACAGACACATGATCGAAATTTCTTTCGGGCTGGAACAGCTGAGGTTGTTCCTTTAGTTGAACATATTGTGACGCGTGCGATTGAAAAAGGCTACACTTCCGAAGATATTCAAGTGCTTGCTCCCATGTATAAAACAGCTGCGGGGATTGATCAATTGAATAAAAGTTTACAAAAATTATTTAACCCTGCCAATCCTGAAAAAGAAGAAATGGAATTTGGTAACATTGTATATCGCGTTGGGGATAAAATATTATTAACGAAAAATGATCCCGAACAAGGAGTCTACAATGGAGATATGGGAATTATTGTTGGGTTTGTGGCTAAAGAATATACAGAGTCCAAGCGTGAAGAGATGTTGCTTAATTTCAATGGAATTGAAGTTCATTATCCGCGCAGTGAGTGGATACATCTTTCGCTCGCTTATTGTTGTTCGATCCATAAGGCACAAGGCAGTGAATATCCTATTGTAATATTACCACTTGTTTATGCTTTCAAAGTGATGTTAACAAAAGATCTGCTTTATACAGCTGTCACACGTGCTAGTCAATCATTGATTTTGTGCGGTGATCCGAATGCCTTTGTAACTTGTTTAACTACAACAAGTGCTACAAGAAAAACAACATTGAAAGAACGTCTAAATGAAAATTTAGATGTACAGCCGCTGAAAGACCTCATTTATGAAGAAGATGAGAATTACTCTGTTGATGGGACATCATCATATCTTTTAACACCTGAAATAATTTTAAAAGCAGTAATTGATCCCTTAATTGGAATGGATGGATTATCACCTTATGATTTATAAAAAAGACTTTAAAACATTTCTTCACAAAAGATTGTTTTAAAGTCTTTTTTTATATCTAATAATTTTGTTTTAAGATATTAACGTCCCATTTTTGACCAGGATAGACAATGAAAGGCTCACCATCATATTGACCATATTGCATAGCGGTTGTCTCAAATGAAAGTGTTGAAGCAGATGCTTTCCATAACTTATCATCAGTAGGTAATGCATTATGTAAGAGCATTCTTCTAAGAATTGATAGCAGTTGGATAAATGTCACCTCATGTCCTACAACTACATCTAGGTGTCCATCTTTTGCATCTGCATCTGCAAAAAATGGAATTCCACCACCAAAATATTTATTAATTCCAAATGAAAAAAGTTGAGCATGTTCAAAATGCTTTGTGTGTTTCGGATAGTGCAGCGTTACACCAAATTTATTTTGTTTCAAAAAACTTGAAATAATCGCATTAGAATAAGATTTTGCATGAATTTTTCGATAGTGACGATTTCGATTCAAATAATATGTAATGCGGCCATCTAGTCCTATGCCAGCACTATTAACTGCGAAGTAATGAGCGTCAGGCCCGATAATTTCTAAAAGGTCATGTTCCACATGCTGTGCTTTTGTCAATAAATATTCGATCGCTTGATCGGTATCTAATGGAATATAATTAGATCGTGCAAAGTCATTACCTGTCCCAGCGGGGATGCAGCCAATTGGATTTTTTATGTTGAATTGTCGCACATGCGTAATAATCTGATTCATCGTACCATCGCCCCCAACTGCTACAATAACATCTTGCGGTGCGAGTTCTTTTTTGAATCGCCAAAATAATTGATTGAGTTGTGGAAGATTTTCCGTATGATATATTTTATAATGAGAAGTATATTGGGGAACGACTTGTAGCAAGTGTTTTGCTTGAAGGCGACTACTCATACTTAAAATAAAATGAAAACATATTTCTTTTGGCACATTCTCACCTCTTTTGAATTTTTATTATACATGAATGTTATAAAAAAGACTAAGTAATAGACCATTTTTAAGAGATATCATGAATAATTAAAAAACATGAAAAAATTCATGAAAACTATTGACAATCCCCAAAAATAAGGGTATATTATTATTAATAAGTCTTGAGCGCCCTTAGCTCAACTGGATAGAGTACCTGACTACGAATCAGGCGGTTAGAGGTTCGACTCCTCTAGGGCGCGCTTCAAAAAGCTGTGGAATATTCCACAGCTTTTTTGTTAATCATGGCATGTTTCGGTAATATATAGGATAAAGCGAAAGAGTGATATATGATGCCATCTTTTTTGAGAGAGCTGCCTATAGAGAGTAGGCCGCGTGAGCGGCTGCGCAAGTTTGGCAGCCGATCCTTAGCTGATCATGAATTATTGGCGATTATTTTGCGAACTGGGACACAAAAACAACATGTACTTGAGGTTTCTTTGGAAATATTGAATCATTTTAAAAATTTACATCAACTGCGAAATGTTACATATGAAGAATTACTTGAATTGCCTGGTATCGGTCCAACAAAGGCTGTTGAATTATTAGCCATAATTGAATTTGGACAGCGCTTAAATGATGCTTATCAAGTAAAAGAAGGGACAGTAGCTTCAAGTTCATGGGTCGGGAATTTTTTAATCCAGAAAATGAGAGATTTGCAGCAGGAACATGTTGTGGCACTTTATTTAAATACTAAAAATGAAATCATAAAAAAAGAAACGATATTTATTGGCTCGATTAATTCATCGGTTGCTCATCCGCGCGAAATTTTTAAAGGAGCGATTCGCTGTAGTGCAGCACGAATAATTATCGCTCATAATCATCCTTCTGGTAATCCGCAACCGTCACAGACTGATTTAGATTTTACAAAAAAACTTGCCCAGGCAGGAAAATTGATTGGAATTGAATTGTTAGATCATTTTGTAATTGGAGAATCGCGTTATATCAGCTTAAAAGAAGAAGGATATTTATAGTTTTAAGCGATGAGTTTGTTTTGTTTGCTAATCCTATAAACAAGTGGTATGCTAACCCTAGCATTTTGTTAAGGAAAGAAAAAAGTGTTTTAGCACTCCATTCGTACCTTAGGCTAGAATGTGAATTTATATGTGTCAAAAGGCACGAGGAGGAAATTTTATAATGGAAACAGGAACAGTTAAATGGTTTAACGCAGAAAAAGGATTCGGATTCATCGAACGTGAAGGCGCAGACGATGTATTCGTACATTTCTCAGCAATTGATGAAGAAGGTTACAAAACACTTGAAGAAGGTCAAGAAGTAACATTCGATATCGAAGAAGGCGACCGCGGACCACAAGCTGCAAACGTAAAAAAAGTTAACTAATTTCATTAAAAACTTTACCGGAGAGAGCATATTCTCTCCGGTTTTTTGTTTTATTCGACCTTTCGCTTAAAAACTAGTGCAAAATGATCGAAAAAAAGTTATAATTAGTAAGCATGTACAATTATTTGAATTAAAAATCAAAATGATTAAATTGAAAGAAAGAAGGTACTGGTGTGTGCTTATTTAGTAAAAAAAGAATTGGCATTGATTTAGGAACGGCAAATACGAAAGTTTACGTTGATGGTGAAGGAATTGTTATTGGAGAACCTTCTGTTGTCGCTACGAACCTTAAGACAGGCGAAATAGTTGCTGTAGGTGGCGATGCACAAAAGATGATTGGTCGTACACCCGGAAGTATCGTGGCAAGTCGTCCAATGAAAAATGGTGTGATTGCTGATTTTGATACGACAAGTGCGATGCTTGAATATTTTATGAACAAATTAAGTGGACGCTTTTCAAAACCTTCTGTATTAATTTGCGTTCCAGGAAAAGGTACCGAAGTCGAAAAGCGTGCAGTAATCGATGCAGCTCGAATGGCGGGTGCTCGTGAAGCTTATTTGATTGAAGAACCTTTTGCGGCAGCGATTGGTGCTGATCTGCCTGTCAACGAACCTACTGGAAGTATGGTCATTGACTTAGGGGGCGGAACCACAGACGTAGCGGTGATCTCTTTAGGTGGAATTGTGGCAAGTCGAACCATTCATGCAGCGGGAGATGCTATGGACGAAGCGATCATTGCCTATATTCGTAATGAACATAATTTACTCATCGGCGAACGAACGGCTGAAAGCATCAAGATGGAATTAGGATCTGCTTGTCCAAAAGCAGCAGAAGAGCTTGGTAGCTCAGAAATACGCGGTCGTGACTTGCTAACAGGGCTTCCAAAAACGATTGAAATTTCTGCTGTTGAGCTTTCAAAAGCGATCGCTGAAGTTGTCAATGATATTATTAATGCAGTAAAAGGTACACTAGAAGATACACCGCCCGAGATTGCGGCAGATGTGATCGACCGCGGAATCGTCTTAACAGGGGGCGGCGCTTTATTACGTAATTTAGACGATGTGATCTCAGATGCTACGGATGTTCCCGTTTTTGTAGCAAATCAACCGCTAGATTGTGTCGCTTTAGGGACAGGTAAAGCGCTTGAGAATATGGAGCTTTTCCGTAAACAACAATTGTAATTTAAATTGAGTGATTGGAGTTTTATAGAATGAAGAAATTCTTTAGTAATAAAAAGTTAATAGGGCTATTGATTACAGTAATTCTTTTTATTACCGTCTTGTCCTTGTCATTTAATCGCATGGGCAATATTCCTTTTTTTCAAACTATAACGAATGATGTAACAGGAGTTTTCGGACGCTTATTTGAGGCGCCAATTCGTGCAGTTGATGGGCTTTTTAGCAAGGTAAACAATTTACAAGATACTTATATTGAAAATCAACGTCTAAAAAAAGAAATTGATCGAATTGGAGAAGTGCAGGCCGAAAACCAAGCCATTCGCCAAGAAAATGAGAAATTGAAAGAAGAATTGGAGCTTCAAGCCACACTAACAGAATATGAAAAAATTACCGCAACGGTCATTGCACGTAATCCAGATAAGTGGCTAGATATTGTGGTAATTGATCGAGGAAGTACTGATGGACTTAAAGTTGGGATGTCTGTTCTTGGAGGCAAGGGACTTATTGGACGCATAACAGAAGTTAATCCTACCAGTTCAAAAGTTATGTTGCTAACGCATGCAGAGCAACAAGCTGTTCAAACATCTGCTGAAGTTACGACAGAAGATGGTGAAACGATTTATGGCGTGATTACCCATTATGATCCACAGCGCAAACAACTCATTATGGACCGCATTACAAGTGATGCAACGATTGAGGAGGGCACGAGCGTGGTGAGTAGTGGTCTAGGTGGCGTAGTGCCGCGTGGATTATTAATTGGCGAAGTTGCCGAAGTGTCAATGGATGAACATGGACTGAGTCAACAAATTTATGTGACTCCTACAGAAGATTTTGATCAGATACGTTTCGTGACAGTGATTAGCCGCAATGCACGAACTGTCAATGAGAATGAGTTCAGTAAAGAAGAGGAGCCGAATGAATAATGGCACAATGGAAAAAGGTTATTTTGTCCGTCTTTCTTATCGCACTCGCTCTTTTTATTGATGGTAGCGTTGTATTAAATGCTCCACAACTTTTAAATACGCGACTGGGACAAATTGTCCCCCACTTAACGACTATAATGCTCATTACATTGAGCTATTATTTTGACGAGACATATATGCAATTATTCGCTTTAGTCGTTGGCTTTATTAAAGATTCATACTATGTTGGTTTTTTAGGAATTTACATGGTAGGATTCTTTGCGATGATTTATATTATTCGTCAAGTTCAAAGCTTCTTTAATGAGCAATTTATTGTCTATGTATTACTTGGCATTTTAGGAATTTTCTTAATTGAGAATTTTGCATATTTTATTTATAACATGCTTTCCATTACACAAATGGACTGGGCAACATTTTATATCAAACGTCTAGGCATCACATTATTTGTAAATAGCGCCTTGACAGTTATCGTTACATTTCTGATTGATAAATTATTCTTACATTTAAAAGCAACCGAATTTAAATTATAAGTAGGTGGATGAATTGCAAAAAGCTGTTACATTGAAAGGCACAAATGATGGTTGGCGATTAATAGTAAATGATCAGTCAAGCTATCAGGAAATTGATGAAGCGTTAGCATCATTGATAGAAAATATCCATGAAGAATCTTCTCAAAAATCAGATTACTTACTTAGAATTTCAACGGGTAATCGTCTGATTGATGAAAAACAATTAGCAAAAATGAAAAAAACAATTGAAAATGAAACGAAATTTCAAATTGAACGTGTAGAGAGCAACGTCCTGCCGAAAGATGTCGCACAAGATTTTGCGAATCAATCTGGTATGGAATTTGTTGTTCGTAACGTCCGTAATGGGCAAATCTTAGAATCTGAAAAAGACTTGTTGCTCGTTGGGAAAGTCTTCCCAGGAGGAGTTGTTCGTTCTGCTGGTCACATTATTGTCATTGGCGAAATGAATGGAACAATTCAAGCGGGTTTCAGAGGAAATGAAGAAGCGGTGATTATTAATAACTTTATGTGTGATGCACAAGTTAGAATCGCAGATCATGTTGAAGTCATCGAAGGCGACAAAGAATCTGATGAAATAAAAGATTATGGCGTATTACTTGTAAATGATATGTATGTCATGGAAAAAATTTCGCCGCGTCTTTTAAAAGAGCGCCGACCAGATATCACGAAAGAAACAGGGGGATTGGAAGAATGGCTCGAACGATTGTCGTAACATCAGGTAAAGGAGGCGTTGGTAAAACAACGACTTCTGCAAATATTGGGACAGCACTTGCTCTTCAAGATAAAAAAGTCTGCTTAATGGATATGGATATCGGTTTACGAAATCTAGATGTTATTTTAGGATTGGAAAATCGTATCATTTACGACATTGTAGATGTAGCAGAAGGACGGGTCAAATTACATCAAGCGTTAATTAAAGACAAACGCTTTAATGATCATCTCTTTTTAATTCCAGCAGCACAACATGCAGACAAAGATGCAGTGAGTGAAGAGCAGATGCTTGAAATTGTGAAAGAATTAGATCCTCTTTTTGACTTCATTATCATTGATTGTCCCGCAGGAATTGAGCAAGGATTTAAAAATGCAGTTGTAGCAGCAGATGAAGCTATTATAGTAACGACACCCGAAAATTCTGCTATTCGCGATGCGGACCGTATTGTGGGCTTGCTTGAGCAAAATGAATTAGCTGCACCACAATTGATCATTAATCGTGTAAAACCACAAATGATGCTCAATGGGGATATTATGGATGTAGAAGAGATTACACAACATCTAGGAATTCCTTTGTTAGGAATTGTCTTTGACGATGAAGAAGTTACCTTACAATCAAATGCAGGAGTGCCAGTAGTGATGAATCCTGATCTACCTTCAGCAAAAGGTTATCGTAATATTGCTAGACGTATTTTAGGGGATGCGGTGCCGCTGATGTCATTAGACCAGCAAGAGCAACCTTCACTGTGGCAAAAAATAAAAAGAATTTTTACAATGCAATAAAGCAATCAAGGAGAATATAAATTCTCCTTTTTATTTTTGTCTGAAGGGATTTAATGGTAAAATAAGTTCATAATTAAATAAATTGTTAAAGGAGTGAATGATATGGAAGTCATAGGAATACTCATTATTATTGTTGCCGCTATTGCGCTATGGGGCGTTCGAATTTACAATGAATTGGTTGGTATTCGTGAAAATGTTTTTAATGCAAAAAGTCAGATTGCAGTACAAATTGAATCGCGATGGGATGCATTGAAAAGTATCATTGATGCAACGAAACAATATTCGCGTCATGAAGCTGAAACATTAGAAAAAGTTACAGCGCAAAGAACAAGTGTTAGCCAAGCATCGTCCGTTGAAGCAATGGAAAAAAGTGAAGAACAATTTGCAGGTGTATTAAGTCGATTAATTGCTGTAGCAGAAGCATATCCTGAATTAAAAGCAAGTGAACTTTATCAAAATGCGATGCGAAGCGTGGAAGAATTTGAAAATAAAGTACGTCAGTCACGTATGATTTATAATGACAGCGTGACAAAATTAAATCGCGCAGTTCAAGAGTTCCCATCTTCAGTTATTGCAGGTATGTTCAATTTTACTAAGGAACCTTACTTTGAAGAAACTGAAGAAAAACGCGAAATGCCAAGCTGGGAATAAATAGATGGACAGTGATTGTATGAATAAGATTTTGAAAAATATTTTTGCTCCACTAATTTTCGTAGCTTTACTCTTTTTAGGTGCTGGGTCTCAATCTGTCATTGCTTCAGAAAATATCATTCATTCCATTAATATGGAGGTTATGCTGAATGAAGATGGTTCAGCAACGATTAAGGCCCTTTGGGATATGTCGCAATATGAAGGCACTGAAATTTATATTCCGATGGGAAGCAATAAAGTTTCACAAGTGATTGATTTTACTGTAAGCGAAGAGGGAAAAGTTTACGAAAACTTAGGCAATGATTGGGACACTGATGGCTCATTAGAAGAAAAAAGATTTAAAAATGGTATCAATGAATCAAGTGATCAGCAAGAATTGTGCTGGGGAATTGGCTCATATGGGAAGCATCTTTATCAATTAGAATATACTATCACCAATTTTGTGCGAAAAACATCAGATGGCAAATATATGATATTCTGGAAATTTTTTAATGATTCGATGAATATTCCAATCGACAAAATGACAGTTCATATAAACGCTTTTTCAAAGATGCCAGCAGCTGATCTGCGTGTTTGGGGATTCGGTTTTGAAGGGGAGACGGAAATCTTAGATGAAGGTACTATTTTTGCACAAAGTCATGGTAAAATAAACTATTTTACAGTGCTATCCATTCTTCCTGATGGATTATTTCAAACTGAAGTAGAAATGGATGAATCTTCTGAAGATATTATCGATAAAGCAAAAGATGGTTCTGATTATGCAGAAGTTGATGGAGATGGCTTTAGTTTGTCCGACTTGTTAGCATTTTTGGCAATAATTCCTCCATTCATTGCTGTTGCTACGGCTATTGCCACCATAATTTCATCAGGTAATACGTCGCACTCATATCGTAGTGAGCTAAGAATTAAAGATTATGACGGTCAATATTGGCGTGATGTTCCATTAGAAGGTGATATTCATATTGCAATATTACCACTTGATGGTCTGCATTTTGGTGATGAAGATTCAATTATGACAGCTTACTTCTTGAAATGGATCAAAGAAGGTTATTTAGTAGTCGTTGATGATAAAAAAGTGCGTGGATTCTTTAATAAAAAATCTAAAAAGAACAAAAAAGCACTCCAAATAGATGCTGATAAATTTCATAAAGAAAATAAAATGGCAAGCGATATTGAGCTGGACCTTTTCAGTATGATAGAAGAAGCGAGTGTCGATGGAATATTGGAAGCAAAAGAATTTACGGAGTGGGCGACAGATGAGTACGACCGCCTTGAAGAATGGCAGGATGACATTTATGCTAGTTCTGAGAGTGTGTTATGTGAAGAAGGTTATTATCGCTATAACAAAAAACGCTCATGGCTTAAGTTGAATCAGTTAGAACCTACAAGTAAAGGCAAACTCTTAGAAGAAAATATCATTAAATTCCGCAACTATTTATTAGACTTCTCATTATTGAATGAACGAGGAGCTATTAATGTTCATTTATGGGATGATTTGCTTATTTGGGCAGCGATGCTTGGAATTGCTGATGAGGTATATGAAGAATTTAGCAAGCTTTATCCAGAATATATCGTTCAAACAAATATGACACCAGAAGCAATTTATTGGTCGCATTATTATCCTTCCCATGCTATTAGCGCTGCATCGAACGCTTCGGCATCCAGCTCCAGTGGCTACGGAGGAAGTACCAGCTTTACTGGTGGTGGCAGTAGCTTTGGTGGCGGCAGCGGCGGCGGATTTAGATAATATAATGTAATGTAGCACTGGGACAGTTTGAAATTGACCCAGTGCTTTTTTATGATGATATTGGAAAAATGAGCAAAAATAGGGTAAAATTTCACTGGATAATAAAGAAAGAGGGCTTTTATAATGGATGATTTTAGAAAGTTACGTCATGAACTTCGTGCTCATCCAGAGATTTCAGAGCATGAACAAAATACACGAAAAAGATTGATGAGCTTTTTGAATAAACGGTTAGAGAATACAGAAATCATTGATTGTGGTCGCTATTTTTATGCTGTGAAAAGAGAAGAAGATGCTACAGAAACCATTGCATTTCGAGCAGATCATGATGCAATTTTGAATGAAGAAGGACAACCTTTTCATGGTTGTGGACATGATGGGCACTCGACAATGCTGGCAGGAGCGGCAGTTACGTTAGATAAGAAAACAATCGGCAAAAATATTGTTTATATTTTTCAACATGCTGAAGAAAATGGTGTAGGTGCCAAAGAATGTGTTGAAATTTTAGAAAAAGAACATGTTGATCGCGTGTATGGCCTTCATAATTGGCCTGGGTTTTCAATAGGGGAATGTGTAACAAGAAAAGGAACATTCTATTGTGCATCAAGAGGATTGACCATTCGCCTTAAGGGGAAACAATCTCACGCATCCATGCCTGAAGAAGGACTAAATCCTGTCTACACCTTTGCTAAAATTTGTAAAATATTGGAACCTTTAGCTCAATTTAAAGGATTTGTCCCAACGCCATTTTTAAATGAAGTGTTTTCTGGACTTGTATTATGTACAGTCGTTCATTTGAATGTGGGCGAAGCCGATGCATTTGGCGTGAATCCAGGAGTAGGTGAGCTATCTTTAACAATTCGTGCTGAAAAATTAGAAGATTTGGATCGCTTACAAGAGATGATCTTACATCTTATCAAAGAAGAAGCGACTGGAATGGCAATGACATATGCAATTCATGATGATTTTCCAGATACTACTAACCCAGAATATCTAGTAGAAACCCTACGTGAAAAAATGGCAAATCAAGGCATAACATTAAAAGAGTTGTCAGACCCAATTCGTTCCAGTGAAGATTTTGGTTGGTACCTCAAACATCGTCCGGGTTGTTTTTTTATTTTGGGTGCTGGAGAAGAACATGTGCCTGTCCATCATCCTGATTATGAATTCCCAGATGCACTTATTGAGCTAGGAATAAAATTTTGGACTTGGCTGGCATTTAATGGCTAAGCGAAATCGCTAGCATTATGGTCGAACATTGTTTTATTTAATCTTTTTGTGTATTATAAAAGATAGCAATTTTTTAAATGTTATTAAATGAAAGAATCAACTGAAAGGAGCAGCAAAATGTCCGTAAAAATTAATAACTCATATGGAACAGTTGAGATTACTAGTGATGTTATTGCAACGGTAGTGGGTGGCGCTGCAACAGAAGTTTTTGGAATTGTTGGGATGGCGAGTCGTCATCAAGTGCGCGATGGCATTAGTGAAATTTTAAATAGAGAAAATTATTCACGCGGTGTTATTGTCCGCCAAGAAAATGATGAGGTTATTATTGATGTATATATTATTACACAATATGGAATTAAGATTTCAGAAGTGTCGAAAAATGTACAAGAACGGGTAAGCTATCAGCTCAAATCCACGTTTAATCTAGAGCCTAAATCAGTGAATGTTTTTGTGCAAAGTGTACGAGTTCCCGCTGAATAAGGCGTGACTTGTGATGAATGAGGAGTTGACAAATTGAGATTAGAAATTTTAAATGGCGATGACTTTAAACAAATGATCGTTGCAGGTCAGAAAAACTTAGAGAAAAACCATGAGTATGTTAATGAGTTAAACGTCTTCCCTGTTCCAGATGGCGATACGGGCACCAATATGAATCTGACATTTACAAGCGGGAAGGATGCCGTTTTAGAGTGTGAGACGGATCATGTTGGAGAAATTGGTCGAATTTTAGCCAAAGGGCTCTTGATGGGAGCACGCGGAAACTCAGGTGTTATTTTATCCCAGTTATTTAGAGGATTCTCTAAAAAAATAGAAAAATATGAGTCGCTTGATGCGAAAAAATTTGCGACCGCCTTTCAAGGAGGTGTCGATGCAGCATATAAAGCGATTATGAAACCAGTTGAAGGAACGATTTTAACAGTAGCTCGTGAAGCTGCAAAAGCGGGCGAGCAAGCCGCTTTAGAAAATGCGGATATCATTGGTGTAATGGCCGCAGTAAAAGATGCTGCACAGACAGCACTGGACCATACACCTGAACAACTGCCAGTTCTTAAAGAAGTGGGATTTGTTGACAGTGGGGGTCAGGGACTAGTCTTCATCTATGAAGGTTTCTTATCCATATTGACTGGAGAAGCACCAAAAGCAGTGCTGCCATTAAAAAAAGCTGAAATATTTGAAGAAGTTGTTGAACATGAGGTTCATCATGAAGTAGCACATCCAGCGGATATTGTATATGGTTATTGTACTGAAATTATGGTGCGCTTAGGTGAAGGAGAAACGGTCGATTCCACCTTTGACTATGATGAGTTCAGAAACTACTTAAATGAATTAGGTGACTCACTTTTAGTCGTTGCAGATGATGAGATTGTAAAAGTCCATGTTCATACTGAAAAACCAGGCGAAGTTATGAATTATGGTCAAAAATTCGGCTCACTCATTAAGATTAAAGTTGACAATATGCGTGAACAAAATGCCGCACTAGTTAACAAAGAAAATCAAATAGCAAAAGCTCCTGAAAAAGATCTTGCAATTATTACAGTTGCTGCAGGAGAGGGTGTTAGTGAAATGTTCCGCTCAATGGGTGTCGATTATGTTTTAAAAGGCGGCCAAACGATGAATCCATCGACGCATGATTTTGTTGAAGCAATGGAAAAAGTCCCTGCTAAAAATTATTTGCTTTTACCAAATAATAGCAACATTTTCTTAGCTGCTAAGCAAGCAGCAGAAATTCATGAAGGTAATGCTGCGGTAGTCGAAACACGAACGATACAGCAAGGACTTACTGCGATGCTAGCGTTCCATCCTGACGGCGGTCTGGAAGAAAATTTAAAATCAATGGCTGAGGAAATGACAATGGTCACATCAGGTCAAATTACTTTTGCAGTTCGCGATACAGAAATAAATGGCTTGCATATTAAAAAAGACCATTATATTGGACTCATTGATGGTGAGATCAAAGTAACAGATGCTGAATTAAATAAAATTGTCTTACAAACAATTACTGAAATGATTGATGAGGACAGTGAAATGATTACATTAATTTTTGGAGAAGATGTGTCGGAACAAGAAGCTGAATTGTTACAAGCAGAAATTGAAGAAGCGTTTGATGATCTGGATGTTGAAATTTATGAAGGGAATCAACCCGTTTATCCTTATTTAATTTCAGTTGAATAATTCTTATAGGACAGACGGTCATTCGTTTGTCCTTTTTTAAAATTTAAGGAGGTGGTATAAGTATGCAATCGGTACTGACTCAATCTGTCGGTCGATTGAAAGGCGTAGGTCAAAAAAGAAAAGAAGCATTGAATCATCTAGGAATCTATTCTATTTTGGACTTACTTTTATACTTTCCATTTCGCTATGAAGACCTCTCTGTGAAAGATCTTCATGAAATTCAGGATCGACAAAAAATTGTACTGGAGGGGCTCATATTGAACTCTCCTATCGTTCAATATTTCGGTCGAAATAAAAGTCGACTGCTGACACACATTACGGTTGAAGGCATTGTAATTCCTATTGTTTTTTTTAATCAACCTTATTTGAAAGACAAACTGGAAAAGGGCAACACTTTAAAAGTTTTTGGGACGTGGGATAGTGCACGTGCTCAATTAAGTGGCATTAAAATAATCGGAAGTCATTCTAATGAAGAAAATTTTGAATCTATTTATCCTGCCTCAAAAGAAATAAAGTCGCAGACCATTGCGAAATTAATTAAGCAAGCATGGGATACGTATCATTTCGCTATTCCTGTTGTGTGGCCAGAGCATTTAAAGGTGGCATATCACCTACTCTCATTGAAAGAAATAATTGTAGGGATGCATTTTCCTAATCGCGATGAAGAATATGAATGGGCACGTCGAAGTTTTGCCTTTTTGGAACTTTTTGCCTATCAATTGAACATATTACAACTAAAGATGCGTCAAGAACAAGCTGGCCACGCTATTTTATATGATAATGAGGCATTAAAGCATTTTTTTGCGCAATTGCCATTTGAATTAACAGGTGCTCAAAAGCGTTGTGTAAATGAAATATGTGCAGATTTAAGACGGCCTCACCAAATGTATCGACTTCTTCAAGGAGATGTAGGCAGCGGAAAAACAGTAGTGTCTGCTGCAGCAATGTTTGCGGCATATACCGCCGGATTACAATCGGCTTTAATGGTGCCGACTGAAATTTTGGCGCAACAGCATTTTGAAACATTGAAAAAGATGTTTGCATCCTATCCTATACGTATTGCACTGCTTACGGGAAATACACCATCTAAGGAAAGAAAAAAGTATCTTGAACAATTAGAAACTGGTAAAATTGATATAGTTGTAGGAACTCATGCACTTATTCAAGAAGATGTTCATTTTTATCATCTAGGTTTTATTTTAATTGATGAACAGCATAGATTCGGTGTGGAACAACGGCGCGCTTTACGCAAAAAAGGCGACCATCCAGATATCTTATTTATGACAGCGACCCCTATTCCGAGAACATTATCAATTACAAGTTTTGGCGAAATGGATATTAGTTCGATTGATGAATTGCCACCGCAACGTAAAGCTGTTCGCACACATTGGATAAAACCTAGACAATTAAGAAGTCTTATGGAATGGTTAAATCCCCAAATCGAACAAGGTGCACAAATATACGTTATCAGTCCTCTAATAGAAGAAAGCGAACATTTAGAAGCGGAAACGCTTGACTCACTTTTTTTAGAATATCGCAGTCATTTGAAAGACACAATAAGAATTGAATGCTTGCATGGGCAAATGTCTGCTGATGATAAGCAATTGATTATGGAGCGCTTTAAAAATCATGAAATTGATGTATTGATTTCTACGACTGTAATTGAAGTCGGAGTAGATGTACCAAATGCGATCGGCATGGTGATTCATAATGCGGATCGTTTCGGGCTATCCCAGTTGCATCAATTAAGAGGAAGAGTTGGCAGAGGTGATAAAGCATCGTTTTGCATCTTAATTGCTGAGCCAAGGACGGAAGAAGGACGCCAACGTCTGGAAATAATGGTGGCAACTAATGATGGATTTGTTCTAAGCCAAAAAGACTTGCAAATGCGAGGACCTGGCGATTGGTTTGGAAAAAGTCAGTCAGGCAATATAGAATTTAAAGTGGCAGATTTAGTGAAAGATGCGGAAATAGTCGAAGTGACACGTCTTGAAGCTGAAAAAATCTACCAACAAAAAAATGAACAAGATTATAAGAAGTTAGAAGAATTTCTACAACTGATCAACAAACAGGAAAATAATTTGGACATATTGGATTAGTAAAGGAGCATAATATGAAAATTGCAATAGACGCAATGGGAGGCGACCGAGCCCCACAGGTGATTGTTGAAGGAGCTCAGGCAGTAGCGGAAGAGTATTCAGATGTAATATTTACACTTTATGGTGATCCTAATGAGATCAAAAAATATCTCACACAAAAATTAGATAATATTCAAATTATTGAAACAACCGAAGTGATAACAGGAGAAGATGACCCTGTTCGCTCTATTCGCAGAAAAGTTGATTCATCTTTAGTAAGAGCTGCCCGCGATGTTAAGGAAGGGTTGCAAGATGGATTATTTTCAGCTGGTAATACGGGCGCATTGTTAAGTGCTGGAACGTTGATTGTTGGCCGAATTCCAGGTGTATTTCGACCAGCATTAATGGTCAGTTTGCCTAACTTTGGCGAGTTAAAACGTCCTACGATTTTTTTAGATCTAGGGGCTAATTCGGAAACTAAGCCAGAATTCATTTCACAATTTGGAGTATTAGGGTCATTCTTTGCCAAAGCACTTCATAACGCAGTACGACCTTCTGTTGCACTCTTAAATAATGGAGCAGAAGAAGGAAAAGGAAATCAAATCACTAAAGAAGCTCATCAATTGTTAAAAGAAAATAAAGCCATTCATTTTGTGGGAAATATTGAAGCTCGTGATATGCTTCGTACTAATGTAGATGTTGTAGTGGCGGACGGTTTTGTGGGGAATGCAGTCTTAAAAGCGATGGAAGGCACTGCTTTAACGATGAGTTCTATTTTAAAAGAGGCCATTATCTCTTCAGGAATAAAAGGAAAAGTCGGCGGTCTTCTATTAAAAGACAGTTTGCGTTCTTTAAGGGATAGCACAGATTATTCAAAATTGGGCGGTGCTATTTTAATAGGTGTCAATGCTCCTGTAATGAAAACACATGGTGCAACAAATGCGGAAGCTGTATCAGGAACATTGAAGCAGATGATTACTATTTTGCATTCCAATATTATTAATGAATTAAAAGATTATTTTGTTAACGAAAGAAAAATTCAAGATGCTGAAAATGATAAAAAGTAGCATATATTTTAAAAATACTATACTATTAAAGCAAGCTCTAGAATCATAGAGACAGTGTCATAGCTAGCATATAGGAGGATTTCGAATGACAAATGAAGAAATATTTGAAAAAATTAAAGAAATACTCGTTGACCGCTTAGGGGTTGATGAAAGTCGAATTACTTTAGAAACGTCTTATACAGATGACTTAGGTGCTGATTCATTAGACTTGGTTGAACTTATTATGGAGTTGGAAGATGCTTTCGATAGTGAGATTTCAGATGAAGAAGCACAAAAGATTTCAACAATTGGAAAAACTGTAGAATTTATTCAAGAAAAGTTTGGCCGTCAATAAAAAAATAGGAAATGATATAATTTTAAGCAAAAATGAGAGTTTAATTAGAAAAAGCTTGCAAAAAATAAAAAAAGCTTTAAAATGAACTATAAACCACTACTCATTTTTAGTACAAGTAGTGGTCTTTATTTTAAATCTAATTCATAATAGTTAATGATTAGAAATAGTGATGCATCCTAATAATGATGGATGCGTAGGAGGTTTGAATAGTGGCGACCGATAACACTTTAATTGAAGTAAACAATCTAAATGTTGGTTTCCGCTTTGGAGACGAGTACTACAATGCAGTTGAAGATGTTTCCATAAGTTTAGCTAAGAATGAAATATTAGCAATTGTGGGAGAATCTGGTTGTGGGAAGTCGACATTAGCAACAGCAATTATTGGATTGCATGATCCACATAATACAAGAATTGAAGGCGAAATTTTATATAACGGTTTGGATTTAACGAAATTAAATGAAAAATTGTACAATCGTCTTCGTGGAAATGATATTAGTATGATTTTCCAAGATCCACTAGGTTCATTGAACCCAGTAATGACGATTTATAAACAAATTGAAGAATCGCTGATTTATCATACGAAGTTAAATGATAAAGAAAGATATGATCGGGTTTTAGAATTATTAAATCAGGTCGGTATTCCGAAACCAGAACGCGTTATGAAACAATATCCGCATGAGTTATCGGGTGGTATGAGACAGCGAGTTGTCATCGCAATTGCCTTGGCAAACAAACCGCCTGTCATTATTGCAGACGAACCTACAACTGCTTTGGATGTTACCATCCAAGCACAAATTCTGGACTTGATGAAAGATATTCAAGAAGAAACAGAATCAGGAATTATTTTAATTACACATGACTTGGGAGTTGTTGCAGAGACAGCAGATAGAGTAGCGGTTATGTATGCCGGTCAAATCGTTGAAGAAGCTCCTGTTGATGTTTTATTTACAGATCCTAAGCATCCATATACGCGCTCCCTTTTGAACTCTATTCCTAACGAATTGCATGAAGATGGTGAAGAGTTACACGTTATTCAAGGAACGGTGCCATCATTGCAGAATCTTCCACGAAAAGGGGATCGTTTCCGCGATCGTATTCCATGGATTCCTGATGAAGCATTTGATGAAGATCCTATCCTTCATGAAATTGCACCAGGCCATAAAGTGCGCGGAAATAGTTGGAAATATTTCCACTTTGAAGGGGAGGAGATGGAATAATGGAATTTTTAGAATTACAAAATATGAAAATCCATTTCCCAATTCGCGGTGGGATTTTTAATACGATTCAAGACTATGTTTATGCGGTTGATGGTGTAAATATGGTAATTGGAACAGGTAAGACATATGGACTTGTTGGAGAGTCAGGTTCTGGTAAAACTACAATTGGTAAAGGAATTATCGGTTTGGAACATGTTACCGGCGGAAAAGTTCTTTACGAAGGTGTTGACGTTACGAATAAAGCGCGAAGTCGTGCACAAGCGTATCGTGATTACAATAAAGACATTCAAATGATTTTCCAAGATTCAACATCCTCTTTGAACCCTAAAAAAAGAATCAAAGATGTTATTGCTGAACCTATGCGCAATTATTTTAATTATACGAAAGAAGAAGAATTGAATCGTGTCATTGAATTACTTGAAATTGTTGGACTAAATGAAAATGCGATTTATCGCTATCCTCATGAATTCTCAGGTGGGCAACGTCAGCGTATCGGTGTAGCGCGCGCGGTAGCAAGTGATCCGAAACTGATCATTGCAGATGAGCCGACCAGTGCTTTAGACTTATCGGTTCAAGCACAAGTCTTAAACTTTATGCAACGCATTCAAAAAGAATATGGATTAAGCTATCTATTTATTTCACATGACTTATCAGTCGTTAAGCATATGGCAGATGATATTGCGATCATGCACCGCGGTCGTTTTGTTGAGCAAGGATCAAAAGAACAAATCTTTAATAATCCACAACATATTTATACGAAGCGTCTATTATCTGCAATTCCTAAAATTGATCCGCTAAATCGAGAAGAACACATGGATGAACGTAGAAGAATTGAAGCAGCTTATCATGAACATCAAAAAGATTATTATGATGAAAATGGTCGCGTTTATGATTTAATGAAATTGTCAGATGATCATTATGCTGCCTTAAATCCAAATATTAGCGCAGAGCAATTAAATATAAAGGGGGATGCATAATATGTGGAAAACAGTAGTTAGACGTTTAATCATCATGATTCCCCAGATTATTTTATTAAGTATGTTAGTGTTTACTGTGGCACATTTCATGCCGGGGGATCCGTTCACTGGGATTATTGACCCGAACGTTGATGCGGCCCGCTTGGAAGAACTACGAAGAGCAGCGGGATATTATGATCCATTGCATGTTCAATACTTTAGATGGGTGGGAAATGCCCTTCAAGGAGACTTCGGAAGAAGTTTTGCACAAAAAGTTCCAGTTACGACGTTGATTGGAGCGCGTGCTATGAACTCTATTCGCTTAGGTATAGTGTCTACAGTCTTTACTTATGCTATTGCGCTTCCGTTCGGAATGCTTTCAGGACGTTATAACAATTCGTGGTTTGATCGTTTTGTTATGATTTACAACTATGTGAGCTATGCAATTCCAACATTTGTTTTAGCATTACTATTTATATATATATTTGGATACCAACTCCAGTGGTTCCCAACACGTGGTTCTGCAAGTCCTGTTATTCCTAAAGGCACAGCACCATATTATTGGGATATGTTCTACCGATTGTTACTTCCAGGATTTACGGCTGGAATTTTAGGTACAGCAACCACGACACAAACACTACGGAACGAAGTTATTGATGCTAAGACTCAAGACTACGTACGTACCGCTAGATCTAAAGGAGTTCCTGAAAATGTAATTTATAACAAGCACATTTTCAGAAATGCATTCTTACCGATTGCATCTTCAATTGGATTTATATTTTCTGGATTATTAAACGGTTCGGTTTTTATTGAAAGAATTTTTGCTTTCAATGGGATGGGGGACTTATTTATTACCTCTATTACCTCCCGAGATTATTCTGTTGTTATTACGCTTGTCTTATTTTATGGCGTAATCTCGATTATCGGATCATTAGTTTCAGATATTGTATTAAGTCTCGTGGATCCTCGAATCCGTATTGAATAACAAGGAAAAGGATGAAAAGTATGGCTATAAATAAACAAGAAGTTGTCGAGACAGCAGTCGACAGCACGGAAGTTTCAGCTCCTCCTATGGGATTCAGCGTAATCGTTCGTGAATTCAAAAAAGATAAAGTGGCATTAGGTGCTTTGATTATTCTTGTTGCAATTTTAGCGTTGTCTGCCATTTGGTCGATTCGTTTAGATTGGGAACGCGTTATGGAAGTCGATATCCTCAGTCACTTTAGATCGCCTGAACCTTTTAGTTTTGACAAGCTCATTGCAGCGTGGAATGGCGAAAAAACCTATATCATGGGTGGAGACGAATTCGGACGCGATGTATTCTTACAAATCTTTATTGCGACAGGTGTTTCTGTTTTGATTGCTTTTGCTGTAACAACAATTATTGCAGCAATCGGAATTACGCTAGGATTAATTTCAGGCTACTATGGCGGAAAAGTTGATAGTGCAATTATGCGCTTTAATGATTTTGTGATGACACTACCAGTAACAATGATTATTATTGCATTTTTGGTAGTTGTAGCAGATCAGAGTGTGTGGACATTTATCTTTATTATGAGTATTTTCTCATGGACAGGTTATGCTCGAATTGTTCGTAGTAAAGCACTTAGCGAAGGACGTTTAGACTATATCAGTGCTTCAAAAACAATGAGTACACCAACATATAAAATTATATTAAATGAAATGTTACCAAACTTGTCTTCTTTAATTACAGTCCAATTGATTTTATCATATGCTGCAAATATTGGCTTAGAGACAGGGCTTACTTTCTTAGGGTTCGGACTTCCGGACGGCACTCCAAGTTTAGGACGTATGGTATCTGCAGCGAATACGCCATATAACTTGGAATTTAGACCTTGGGTTTGGCTGCCTGCATCAACCGTTATCCTCGTGTTGATGTTGTGCATAAACTATGTCGGTCAAGCATTAAAACGCTCGATTGACGCAAAACAAAGATTAGGATAATTTTAGAAAAAGGGGGATTTCTTATGTCATTTAAGAAGAAGTTTAGTTTAATTGCTACCGCAGCATCTGCAGCTTTGCTATTAGCGGCTTGTGGCGGTGGAGATTCTGACAAGAAAGGTTCAGGATCAAACGATAAATTTGTAGAGTTTGTTGAGAATGAAGGGAAACCTATTGACGGAGAGAAAACACTTCGCATAGGTATGGTATCTGATGCAGCTTTCCCAGGAATTTTCAGTTGGGAATTGTATTCATTCCAACTTGACAACCAATTGATGGCTTATAATATGGGGAATATTTTTGCTGAAGACGAAAACTATCAATATAACCAAGAATTTGTTGATGGTGCACTCGGTAAATTATCTTATGATAAAGACCGTAACGTTGCGACAGTTACACTTCAAAAAGGTGCGAAGTGGCAAGGAAACGATGAAGTTGAGCCAGAAGAAGTTACAGTAGATGATATTGTTTTTGCTTATGAAATCATCTGTGACCCAGAATATGATGGTGTACGTTATGGTGATAACTTTGAAAAAGTTAAAGGTGTAGAAGAATATCATAATGGTGAAGCAGATTCTATCTCAGGACTTGTTGCAGTGGATGATTACAACTTAGAAATTCACTTCAAAGAACCTGTAGGATTCCAAGTATATCAAGCTGGTGGACTTGTTTGGGGATATGCGGCACCTCGTCACTACTTAGGAGATATTCCAGTGACTGAATTGCAAGAACATGAAAGAGTTCGTGAACATCCAATTGGATTTGGTCCATTCCAAGTTAACAAAATGGTTCCTGGTGAATCTGTAGAGTATGTTGCGAACAAAGACTACTTTGGTGGTGCACCAAAAATTGACAAAATTGTTGTTGAACGTGTCCCAACCTCAGGTATCGTAGCAGCTCTTCAAGCAGGAGAATTTGATTTAACATTAAACTTCCCAAGTACCCAATATGAAGCAATTAAAGATGGTCTTGATGGTTATACTATTTTAGGAACAACTGAAGGCTCATATGAATATCTTGCTTTTAAATTAGGTAAATGGAATGCTGAAACTGGTATGAACGAATATGATCCTAATTCAAAAATGGCTAACTTGAACTTGCGTCAAGCAATGGCCTATTCTTTAGATATTGATCAAGTGGGTGAACGTTTCTATCAAGGACTTCGTTTCCGTGCAACAAGCCATATTGTTCCAGTCTTTGGAGATTATATGAACAAAGAGCTTAAAGGTTATCCATATGATCCGGAAAAAGCTAAAGAATTACTTGATGAAGCAGGTTATAAAGATGTTGATGGTGACGGATTCCGTGAAGATCCAGATGGAAATGAATTAGTCATCAACTACATGGCACGTGCAAACTCTGATGCAGCAGAACCTATTGCCAAATACTACCTACAAGCATGGGAAGCTGTAGGACTTAATGTTCAATTAGTAGATGGACGCTTACATGAAGTAAACACATTCTATGACCGTGTTCAAGCGGACGATCCTAAGATTGATGTTCATGAAGGCGGCTGGGGTGTAGGAAGTGATCCAACTCCTACAAACCTTTATGGAGAAAAAGCAGCATTTAACTTCTCACGTTTTGTTGATGAGAAAAACACTGAATTCTTCAAGAAAATGTCATCTGTAGAAGCATTAGATGAAAAAACACGTTATGAAATCTTCCATGAATGGCAAGAATACTTCTTATATGATGTAGCACCTGTTATTCCAACAATTTGGAGAACAGAGTTACAGCTTGTAAGCAACCGTGTATCTGCTTGGGCACATGATTCAAAAGCAGGAAAAGACTTACACAAATATGGTCTTCATGTCGTTGATATTGTAGAATAATTTCATGAAGAACCTAGACTTTTAAAAGTCTAGGTTCTTTTTTTGTTTATTTTAAATACGAATAATAACTTGATTTATAAACAAAATGTTCGTATAATTCATATATCTTATGAAAGGAATGATACTGTGAGTTATTTAAAAGAGCGAATTATCCAGGATGGTATAGTAATTAATGAGAATATATTGAAAGTCGATTCTTTTTTGAATCATCAAATTGATCCGAAAGTAATGCGCGAAGTGAGTAAACAATTTGTAGAATATTTTGGCAATAAAGGTGTCACAAAAATTTTGACCATTGAAGCAAGCGGTATCGCACCTGCGATTTGGGTGGCGAGTGATTTGGGAGTTCCAATGCTTTTTGCTAAAAAAACAGAACCTTCCACTTTGAAATCAGAAGATTTGTATGCAACAGAAGTTCATAGTTTTACGAAAAATAAAACAAGTCGCGTTATCGTATCCAAAAAATATCTAAAATCTGAGGATAAAGTTCTTATTATTGATGATTTCCTAGCAAATGGCGAAGCATCATTGGGATTAATGGATCTAGTAAAACAATCCGGTGCTGAAGTTGTAGGTGTTGGCATTTGTATCGAAAAATCCTTTCAGTCTGGACGTGAAAAATTAGAACAGGCAGGTGCTGATATTTATTCGATTTGTCGTATTAAATCATTAGCTAATCAAACGGTAGAATTCGTGGAGGATGAAGAATAATTGAATAAACTTGCTTGGAATGAGATGAAAAAAGGTCAGAATATTGCGCTCAGTATTCAACATTTACTTGCTATGTATGCGGGTGCTGTAGTCGTTCCGATTATTATTGCAGATGCATGGGGATTGCCACCTGAAGCAACGGCTTATATGGTTGCCGCAGATATTGTAATTTGTGCAATTACGACTTTTTTACAAATTTATGATGGAAGATATGTGGGAATTGGTTTGCCTGTTGTGATGGCAAGTACTTTTACAGGAGTTGGACCACTGATAAAAATCGGATTAGAGCATAATGTTGCGACAGCATTTGGTAGTGTCTTTGCTGCGGGAGTTATCATGTTAATATTGGCTCCAGTTTTTGCAAAGTTGAATCGATTATTTCCACCACTTGTAACGGGAATTGTTGTGATGTTAATCGGGATTACCTTAATGCCTGTCGCTATTAATAACTTAGCAGGTGGTGTAGGTTCTACTTCTTATGGTAGTTTGAAAGTTTTAGGAATTGGTTTTTTAACATTTTTAATTATTTTATTTATTTATAAATTTACACGTGGATTTGTTCAATCTGTTGCGACACTTATTGGATTGGTTATCGGTACAATTGTAGCATCGTTATTTGGTATGGTGGACTTGTCAGCTGTTTCCGGTGCACCTTTATTTCAAGTGCCAATGCCTCTGTCAGTGGCCGCGTTAGAATTTGATTTTGGCAGCATTTTGAGTTTGACAGTTGTTGGTATTGTGACATTTATTGAAGCGACAGGTAATTATTTTGGGTTATTGGAAGGCGATGAGAAATTATCAGAAGCTGATTTAAGAAAAGGGTATCGTTCTGCAAGTATCGGATATCTTCTAGCAGGAATCTTTAATACGACACCACAGACAGCTTTTTCACAAAACTTAGGAGTGATAAAGGTTTCGGGCGTACGTAAACGTGAAGTCATTATGAATTTGATTATTTTAATGGCACTGATGGGCTTTATTCCGAAGTTGGGTGTATTTGCAACGGCTGTCCCAGCACCAGTATTAGGTGGAGCGATGATTTTTCTATTTGGAAATGTATTTGCATATGGCGTGAGTGTATTAGGTTCTATGGGACTTTCTGGTGATGATATGACCATTATTGCATCAGCGATTACTGTTGGCTTGGGTGTAACCGTTGTACCCGAAGCTTTCTTACAATTACCTAGTGGATTGTCATGGATTACAAGTAGTGGAATTGTTGCAGGAAGTATCACAGCCGTCTTATTGAATGTCTTTTTTAATGGAATACAAAATAAATAAAAATAAAAACTTGCGGATTCAATTGAATCCGCAAGTTTTTTTATTATAAATTGAAATATTCTGCTAAATAACGCGCGACACCTTGTTCGGCATTGGTGAATGGGGTCTGGTCATCTGCGATTTTTTTGATTGGCATAATAGCATTGGCCATTGCGACACCATGTCCTGCATATTGAATCATTTCATAATCGTTATCTTCATCGCCGAAAGCTAAAATGTCTTGGCGTGGAATGCGATAATATTCGGCAATTCTTTCAACCCCCATTGCTTTTTGAACGCCCGCTTGAACAAGTTCCAAGCAAGGGGCAAATCCCCCCCATGTTCTTACCTCGACTTTGTTGTCGACAAGGGATAGAATTCTATCTTTTATAAGATTGTGTGCATGATCATTATGCGTGAAGATACTAACAGAAATTGGATCTTCATTTAAAGATTGTTCATCAAAGGGTTGGGCATTTTCATTTTGTGAATTAAAAAATTCTGGATAAGGAATGAAATCACGATCCATATATACAGCATCAATTGTTTCTGCTGCAATCATTTTTACATGTTCAAATTCATTCATCTGCAACATACTGAGTGCAATATGCTTGTCTAATGTCTGCTTATAGGATGCATCCCATTGATGATCATGGGGATGATGGCATAGTGCACCATTAAAATTTACCATAGGGGTATTGAGCTGGAGCTGGCGATAAAATCGCTGACTATTACGATAAGAGCGTCCAGTTACAATACAAATGAGATGTCCTTTTTTAGCAACTTCCGTAAAAACTTCTTCTGTATACTTTCCGATTTCAGATTCATTATTTAATGTTGTGCCGTCAAGATCGATAGCAATTAATTTTTTGTTCATATGATGCACCTTTCTGTTTCGTCCTTTATATTATAGCAAATTGAAATGGAATGTTAAACAGGGAGAAAAATAGGCTGGGATTTAAAGTTTTTGAGTTTTTTAGTATGATAGTAGTAGAACACATAAGGGGAATATAAGATGAGCGAAGTAGAAAATATAAGTTTAAAAGAGAAGGTTATGGGGGCACTAAAGGAAGTCATTGATCCCGAGTTGCACATTGACATTGTGAACTTGGGACTCGTTTATGACGTAGAAATTTCTGAAGAAAGAAAATGCACCATTACAGTGACATTAACGACTATTGGGTGTCCATTAGCTGATATAATTTTTGAAGAAATAAAAAAAACCATCATGCCGATTGAAGGAATAGATGAAGTAGATGTAAAACTTGTGTGGTATCCACCGTGGGATCCTTCAAAGATGTCGCGCTATGCTCGTATTGCACTTGGAATTAGATGGTAAAGGAGGGTATGAGATGGCATTTGTTCATATGCAAGCTTATAGTTATTATTCTTTATTGCGTAGTCCATTAGCTCCTGAAAAATTAGCAAAGCGTGCAAAAGAGTTAGGATATTCTGCACTTGCCTTAACTGATTTTCAGACGTTGACAGGTGCCATTGAATTTTATGAGGCATGTATCAAATATAATATTATGCCAATTATTGGACTCACGCTGCGCCTTCCTTCGCCACTTCATGCACCATTTGATGAAGTAATTTTTATTGCTAAGACGAATCATGGCTACCAAAATCTTCTAGCAATAGCGACCATGCAATCTCTAAAACAAGAAAATTGCAACCTGACTGATTTAACAGATTATGAAAAAGATGTGGCCTGTATTGTTAAATTGACGGATGAGATAAAAAATAAAGCGCAAAATGAGTGGGAAAAATCAGCGCTTGATCACTGGATACATCATTATTCCGATCATTTTACCGATTTTTATATCGGAGTTGAGCCTAATTTTTTGCCTCATGTGCTTCGTCAACATTTTGAATCGGAGAATATTCCATTAATAGCAACACCACATGTAACATATACAACACGTCAAGAGCATTATACAAAAAATTTACTAGAAGTTATTCGCGGAGGCGACCGCTTTGGTAAAGTGACGATGGGAGACTTGAATCCGCTACCAGAAGACCATAGAGAACAATTACTTTCTCCACAAGCACATGAAGCACAGTATCATAAATATGGGCTAAGTGCTGCTGCCGATAATACGGCTAATTTAGCAAAAAATATACATCTATCACTTGAATTAGGACAGCCAACACTGCCAAAATTTCCTGACACTGGCAAGCGGTCGAGTGCGCAGTATCTATTTGATCTATGCCAAAAGCAATTACCTAAGCGAGTGGAGAATGTGACCGCTGAATATGAGAACCGTTTGAAATATGAATTACGTATTATTGAAGAAATGGGTTTTTCGGATTATTTTCTAATTGTATGGGATATTATTCGATTTGCACATCGTTCGCATATTTTCACTGGAAGCGGACGCGGGTCAAGTGCGGGATCGTTGGTTGCCTATGTTCTAGGCATTACTGATGTGGATCCTATCCAATATGATTTGTTATTTGAGAGATTTTTGAATAAAGAGCGCTATACAATGCCAGATATTGATTTAGATTTTCCAAGTGATCGCAGGGGCGAAATTCTAGATTATCTTGAAGAAAAATATACACAGCATCATGTTGCCCAAATTTGTACATTAGGAACATATCGAGCAAAATCGGCATTACGTGAGCTAGCGAGAGTTTTTGGATTAGATAAGAAAATGGCGGATCAGTGGTCAAACGCCGTTCCAAACCTTGGACTAAATACAACGCTAGATGAAGCGTATAAACAATCAAAACCACTCCAACAATTAGTTCAACGAAATGAATATAATCGTCAATTTTTTGAAATTGCTAAGACATTACAAGGTATCCCGCAAAATTATTCAACACATGCTGCGGGGGTTGTTCTATCGGAACGTCCCCTTGTAGAAGTTGTTCCTTTAATGAAGTCGAATATGTCGCTACTTTTGACCCAATTTACAATGAATGATGTCGAAAAAGTAGGACTGCTGAAGCTTGATATTTTAGGATTGCAGAATTTAACGATTTTAGCAGATTGTTTAAAATTCAGTCAGTATGAGCAAAAACCAGGCCTTCACTCCGTTCGAGAAATTCCTGATAATGATCCTAAGACATTGGCCATTTTTCAATCAGGTATGACAAATGGCATCTTTCAATTTGAATCGGATGGAATCAAACATGTTCTTCAAAAATTGCATCCGACTAATTTTGAAGATATTGTAGCAGTCAATGCTTTATATCGACCGGGACCAATGCAACAGATTGATCATTTTATCAAGCGAAAACATGGCGAAGAATCTGTGGATTATCCACATGAAGATCTAAAACCGATTCTTGAGGTTACTTACGGTATTATGGTATATCAGGAGCAGATCATGCGTGTTGCAACAAAGTTAGCGGGTTATTCATTAAATGAGTCTGATATGTTACGGCGTATGGTTTCGGCAAAAGATGTTCAAGCAATGAAACGTGGGCACCAGCAATTTGTAGCCCGTGCCGTAGAAAAAGGATATAGTGCACAAGTAGCAGATCAAGTGTATCAACTGATTGAGCGCTTTGCAGATTACGGCTTTAACCGCTCACATTCCGTTGCATATTCTAAAGTAGCATACCAACTCGCCTATTTTAAAGCACATTACCCAGCCAGTTTTTATGCAGCATTATTCCTATCATCGCATTCACATACTAAAATGATGCAGCTTCTCAATGAAGCAAAATTATTAAATGTAACGCTTTATGCTCCGCATATTAATTATAGTTGGACGGATTTCACAGTGTACCATAAAGCGATTCGTTTTGGATTACGCCAAATTAAAGGATTACAGCGCCAATTTATTCACGATATATTAAGTGAGCGTCAAAATGGCGGTAAATTTAAAGACCTTCTAGATTTTATTCAGCGCATTCCATCGCGGTGGCGCGATAGTAAGCAGATTCTGCCTCTTATCTATGCTGGTGCTTTTGATGAGTTAGGAGGATATAATCGTAATGAAATGCTCACTTCTTTAGACACTGCCATCGAAAGTATTTCAATGAGTCATGGAAGTATTGAATTGCTGGAAGTATTTGACCCTAAAATTGAAGCCAAAGAGGAATTAACAAAAGAAGAAAAAAGTGAGCAAGAATTTGAAGTGTTGGGGTATTATTTTTCAAATATGATCGACGCTGATGTGATGAATATGCTGCCTCAATTCGGCGTACAAATTAATGAAGCAGTAAAGGATAAGGAAAGTACAAAGCAATTGGTAATGATACAGTCTATCAAAACAATTCAGACGAAAAAAGGAATTCCAATGTCCTTTATTAAGTGTCGTACAACAACGGAGTCGTTAACGCTCGTTCTTTTCCCGAAACAGCACCACAAATATATTAAACAAGTTGTTCCGCAGGATTATTTTATAGTATCTGGAACAGTGGAAATCGATCCGCACGAAAAAAAGATACTCGTTGATGATATGCAGCCACTCGATAACATCATCGCCACAATAAAAGATCAGAAGATGGAACAGTATAGATTATGTGTCCGCATGAAAAATATGGAAAAACAGCAAGAAGTATTAGAAAAAGTTTTAGCGATATTCCAAGAATCATCAGGTACAATTCCAACGTGTATTTATGATGATACAACGGGGAAAATCTATGAATTGCGACCAAAATATGCAATACATTACAATGAAAAATTATTGATGCGTTTAGAAGCTTTATTAGGAAAAAATCAATATACTTGGCTGTCACGTCAACCAAAAGATAAAACTGTATAAATTTTCACAGATTTTCAAGACAACAGCATAAAAAAGTGTTAACATATGAATGATAATATAGATTGAGGTAAGAGGGTGATAATTAATGAAAAGAATTGGTGTATTAACAAGTGGAGGAGATGCACCAGGGATGAACGCTGCCATTAGGGCAGTTGCTCGAAAGGCAATTCAAGATGGTATGGAAGTATATGGCATTCGCAACGGCTATGCGGGACTCGTGAATGGTGAGATATTTAAGATGTCCGCTAAAGATGTGAGTGGTAAGCTTCAATTTGGTGGAACTTTTCTATATAGCGCACGCTATCCTGAATTTAAAGAAGAAGCTGGTCAACGTAAAGGAATTGAACAGCTAAAAAAATTTGGGATTGAAGGGCTAGTTGTTATTGGTGGGGATGGCTCATTTAGAGGTGCAGCTGCTCTAACTAAATTAGGCTATCCATGTATTGGGATCCCAGGAACGATCGATAATGACGTTCCAGGAACAGATTTTACGATTGGTTTTGATACAGCAATTAATACAGTGGTACAAGCGATTGATAATATTCGAGATACTGCTGGAAGCCACAAACGCGTTATGATTGTTGAAGTTATGGGACGCGATGCAGGAGATATTGCATTGTGGACAGGACTTGCAAGCGGGGCGGAAGAAATTGTTATTCCAGAGCATGATTTTGATTATGAAGTACTCCAAGATCATATTATTCAAAAATTTGAAAATGGAAAACGTCATGCAATTGTCGTATTAGCTGAAGGCGTAATGTCTGCTAATGAATTAATGCAACATATGACACGTTTAACAGAACAATATGATACACGTTATGTCGTCTTAGGGCATATGCAACGTGGTGGAAAACCAACCGTTCGAGATCGTGTTTTAGCTGCAAGGTTTGGAGTTTTCGCAGTAGAATTATTACAAAAAGGCATTGGTGGAAAATGTGTAGCGATTGTAAATGATCAAATTGTTACGCATCCATTTGAAGATATATTTTCTGGCTTAAAACATCAGCCAAAACTCGAACTTTATGATATTAATGCAATGATTCAATAAATTGGAAAGAATGAAAGAGGTTAACTCATATGACAGTAACAAAAAGAACTAAAATTGTTTGTACCATTGGACCAGCAAGTGAATCAGTAGAGACACTTGAACAGATGATTGATGCCGGAATGAACGTCGCACGTTTGAATTTCTCACATGGCTCACATCCTGAACACTTACAAAAAATAAAAAATATCCGCCAAGCCGCTAAAAATAGAAATGCGACAATCGGAATTATGTTAGATACTAAAGGTCCTGAAATTCGTACACACCGCATGAAAGAAAAAATTGTTCAAATTCAAAAAGGTGACGTTGTGCGTGTGTCGATGAAAGAAGTAGCTGGTACACGCGAAAAAATTTCTGTTACATATGACGGATTGATCAATGATGTGAACGTTGGCATGTCCATTTTATTAGATGACGGTGCCATTAACCTTCAAGTAAAAGAAATTGATGAACAAAATCAAGAAATTGTAACAACTGCTTTAAATAGCGGTATTTTAAAAGATAATAAAGGTGTTAATGTTCCAGGAGCATCCATTCAATTACCTGGATTAACAGAAAAAGACCGCGATGATATTCGTTTTGGTCTTGAAAATAAAATTAATTTTATTGCAGCTTCTTTTGTTCGTAGCACTGCAGACGTGATGGAAATTAAAGAACTACTAGATGAATATGATGCACATGATGTTCAAATTATCCCTAAAATTGAAAATCAAGAAGGAGTAGACAACCTTCAAGCGATTATCGATATTACAGATGGAATCATGGTAGCGCGTGGTGACTTGGGAGTAGAAGTCCCAGTTGAGGAAGTTCCTATTATTCAAAAAGAAATGATCCGCTTGTGTAACTTGGCAGGAAAACCTGTAATCACTGCAACACATATGTTGGAATCTATGCAAGAGCATCCATTCCCTACACGTGCGGAAGCTAATGACGTTGCTAATGCTATTTTTGATGGTTCAGATGCTGTCATGCTTTCTGGAGAAAGTGCTGCAGGATTGTACCCAGTCAAAGCTGTTCAAACGATGGCGAACATTTGTGTTCGTACTGAGCTTGCTATGATTGAAACAGATGCATATCAGTCAAGAAGACATGACAAATATGATACAACGGAAGCTATTGGTCAATCTGTACAACATACGGCTAAGAACCTCGGCATTAAAACAATTGTGGCGGCAACAGAATCTGGTTATACTGCACGTATGATTTCAAAATATCGTCCAAAAGCAGATATTATTGCATTCACAAGTTCAGAGGAAGTCGCTTTAACTTTGACGCTTGCTTGGGGTGTTGTTCCAATGGTTGAACCTCGTCCAACTTCAACAGATGAAATGTTTGATATGGCAACCACTAAGACACTTGAAGCCGGATTTGCAAAAGAAGGCGATTTGATTATTATTACAGCAGGTGTACCTGTTGGCGAAGCTGGAACCACGAACATTATGAAAATTCAAATGATTGGTTCGAAAATTGTAAGTGGTCAAGGTGTTGGCAAAAGAACAGTCGTTGGTAGAGCTATCGTGGCACATTCAGCAGAAGAAGCAAATGAAAATATGATTGAAGGCCATATCTTAGTAGCACCAACTACTGATAAAGATTACTTACCAGCCATTGAAAAAGCGAGTGCCATTATTACTGAACAAGGTGGCCTAACAAGTCATGCAGCAGTTGTAGGTATTGCAATGGGCATTCCAGTTATTGTAAATGCAAAAGGTGTAACGAAAGTAATCGAATCCAATGAACTTATTACAGTAGACAGCCGCCGTGGAAATGTCTATCAAGGCTCAACGACAACACTTTAATAAATTATCATCTGAAAAGACTAAGTACCGTCCAGGTGACTTAGTCTTTTTTTAAAATTAAAAAGGAAAGAAGAGATGTTATGACTGTTTCAATGGGGTCTTTGATTACAGCTTTAATTATCGATAAAAATGAACAAGCACTTTATGCACAATATCAAGGAATAACTTATCGTGTAATTACCAATGAGGAATCGCATTTAAATCTAGGCGATACAGTAGAAGGCCTAGTCTATGAAAATCAAAAAGAAGAAAAAGTATTAATTACAAAAGTTCCAAAAGCTTTAAAAAATGAGTATGTAAGTGCACCAGTAATCGAAACTAAAAGAGGACTAGGAGCTTTTGTCGATGTTGGCTTACCAGAAAAAGATATACTAGTTTCAATGGATGATATGCCTTATCATCCTTCTTTGTGGCCACATCTAGGAGATTATTTATTTGTGAAAGGGTCTTTTGATGCTCAGGGCAGACTGTGGGGTAAAATGCCTAATCGAGATGAATGGATCCGCCGAACGAAGTTTGGGAATGAAAAAATGCACAATAATGATGTAGAAGGAACGGTTGTACTGCTACAAAAAGCTGGGACATTTATACTTCTTGACTCTGGCGAACTTGCTTTTATCCATCCTTCCGAGCGAATAGAAGAACCGCGACTGGGACAAAAAATTACAGCACGCGTGATTGGCCTTCGCGATGATGGGGTATTATATGTATCGACGATGCCTAGAGCGTATGAAATCATTGAAGATGATGCTGCAATGATTTTTGAAACGATTAAACGAATGCCTGACCAAAAATTGCCACTCACAAATAAATCGACACCAGAAGAAATTGAACAACAATTTGCGATAAGTAAAGGACGATTCAAGCGTGCAATTGGTCATTTACTAAAAGAAAATTTAATTGCACAAGATGAATCCCATACCTACCTCATTTAATGACATGTATTTCACAATGTCTTGCGTAATGCAAGCGATTACTTTATAATTAATAGAAAGCATCAAAAAAGAGGGATGGAATGAGTGGGAGAATTTCGAAAGAAAATATCGAAGAGTATCTTGTCTTTTTAAAAGTTGAAAGAAATTTAGCCGAGAATACAATCAAAAGTTATGCACGAGATATTGAAAATTATTTCGCTTATTTGGAAAGTGAGAAAATTAAGAGTTGGTCGGAAGTGGATCGCTACGTGCTACTCTCTTTTTTAGAAAAATTACGGAAAGAAGGAAAGTCCGTTCCAACCATTGGCCGAATGACGAGTAGTTTACGTCAATTTCATCGCTTTTTGGTGCAGACGAAAGAGTCAACAGAAGATCCGATGCAATTCGTGGACTCACCCAAATTAGCACGCAAACTCCCTGATGTACTAAGTATATCTGAAATTGAACAATTATTTAGAGTGCCAGATATAAGTAAGCCACTGGGCATTCGTGATCGTGCTATTTTTGAAGTGCTTTATGCAACGGGACTGAGAATTTCTGAATTGACGCATTTAACTTTAGATGAGCTACATCTATCGATGGGCTTTATTCAAACTGTAGGAAAAGGGAATAAGGAAAGAATTGTGCCTATAGGAGAGCTTGCGGATAAATGGTTGATGCAGTATTTAGAAAAGGTTCGTCCACTTCTTTTACAAAAAAATCCAAAAGATACGGATCTCATTTTTTTAAATAACAGCGGCAAAGGACTTTCACGTCAAGCCATTTGGAAAAAGATAAAAGAATATACTAAAAAATCGGGGATTACGGCAAATGTTACCCCCCATACATTCCGGCATTCTTGTGCAACACATTTGCTCGAAAATGGTGCCGATTTGCGCATCGTTCAAGAATTACTGGGACATGCCGACATCTCAACGACACAATTTTATACGCATATTTCGCAAAGTCATAATCGAAGAGTGTATAATGCTGCCCACCCGCGAGCAAAAAAGAAATCATAAAAAATGCTTCAATTGAACTTTAAAATTTCATTCATTGAAGCTAAAAAATATTGCAAAGGAGACATCATAATGCAAGAAATTTTGAAACGTGTTGAAAACGCTGCTGATTTTATAAAAGATCAAGGCGTTGAGGACTTGGAAGTTGGTCTAATTTTAGGAAGTGGTTTAGGGAAAGTTGCTGAAATGATTGAAAATCCACTAATCATTTCATATACGGATATTCCAGACTTTCCGATCTCGACTGTTGCAGGTCATGCTGGTCAATTCGTCTATGGAACGTTAAATGGTAAAAAAGTATTAGCACAACAAGGACGCTTCCATTATTATGAAGGCTATTCTATGCAAGAAATCACCATTCCTGTTCGCATTCTGAAGGCGCTAGGTGCTCATTCTGTTATTATTACGAATGCTGCGGGTGGCGTAAATAAAGCATTTACACCAGGCGATTTGATGATGATTACCGACCAAATTAATTATACTGGCGATAATCCACTAATCGGTCGTAATGATGATGAAGTTGGTCCACGATTCCCTGATATGAGCTATGCTTATGATGTAGACTATCAAGTACTCATGCGCAACATTGCCAAAGATTTAGGAATCAAAATTCAAGAAGGAGTCTACATGGGATATTCAGGCCCAACTTATGAAACACCTGCCGAAATTCGTATGTCGCGTATTCTTGGAGCAGATGCAGTTGGCATGTCGACGGTTCCAGAAGTTATCGTAGCTCAACATGTTGGGTTGCGTGTTGCAGGAATTTCTTGCATTACGAATATGGCAGCAGGTGTTTTAGATCAGCCATTGAACCATCAAGAAGTTATTGAAGTGTCTGCTAGAGTGTATGATCATTTCAAACAATTAGTCTTAGAAATATTAAAACAAATGTAATCACAAATAAATCTGCAAATAATATTTGCAGATTTATTTTTTTATTCGGCAAATCCATGCTATTATATAGGGTATGAAGAAATATTTACATGAACAAAAGGAGTGTAAAGATGCTCTACCATTATAAAAAGGATTTCGAGAAAATCGCTATGGGACTAATGTCTTATGCTTCAGACTTGAATCAGACGGATCGATTGATGGAAGAGATGGATTTGTATCGTCAAGACTCTGATCGAAAATTATTTTTATGGAAAAGTGAGGAGACCAGTGATTTTGTTGCAATTTTGGGTGTTGAAATTGAACAGAAAGTATTGCTCCTACGTCTGATTGCCTTAAGTCCTTCTTATCGAAATGAAGGACTATCTTATAAAATGCTTGATGCACTACAGGCGATGTACCAAGATTTGCCGATTATGGGAACGCTGGAGACGACACCGATTATTCAGACATGGCAACAAGACCAATCTAGCGCTGAAGAATAAGCAGGTGTGCATATGAAACAAGAACAGTCAGCATGGCATGAAAAAAAGTGGGAAGTCGATTTAGAAGTATTTGAAGGGCCACTTGATTTATTATTGCATTTAATTCGGACACTTGAAATTGATATTTATGACATTCCAATTGCTGAGATTACCGATCAATATTTGAACTATTTGAACATGATGAAAGAGCTCCGATTGGATATTGCAGCGGATTATTTAGTGATGGCGGCAACGCTTATGCAAATAAAAAGTGAAATGTTATTGCCGCGAAATGAAAATCAATCTGAAGAGTTAAATGATCTGGAAGATACTTCTGAAGATCCACGCCAACATTTAATTGAGATGCTATTGGAATATAAAAAATTCAAAAAAATGAGTCGAGAATTGCAAGAAAAAGAAATCGTTCGATCAGGCTATTATACGAAATTACCATCGGACATATCGGAATATCAACAGAATATTCCGCTCGAAAAAGGTCAGTTAAGTGCGAATGACTTACTGGATGCAATGAAAAAAATACTTAGTGCGCAAGATCTAACAGCAGAAAAAAGTACAACGATTCAAACCGATGAATTGACAGTATTTGATCAGATGGATTGGATTACTGATAGTATTTTGCAACAAAAAAAAAGAGAGCTGAATTTTTCGCAGCTTCTAAAAACAAAAACGAAATCAGAAATTGTTGTTACATTTCTTGCGATATTAGAGTTAATGAAGAAAAATAAAGTCTATGTAAAGCAACAAAATGCACATGAAGAAATTAAAATTGTGTTATCAGAAAAGTAGGGAATTTATGAAAAAGCAAAATGAATATATTCCTGCGTTAGAGGCATTACTTTTTATAAGTGGCGATGAGGGATTGAGTATTGACGAAATAAAGAATCTGTTGAATATACAAGCAGATCAAGCATGCGCGTTGATTGATTCATTAAAAAAATCTTATGAAGAAAATATGATGTGTGGTTTGACACTAATCGAGACAGCTAAATGCTATAAACTAGCGACAAAGCAAGAGTTCGCGCCGCTAATCGAGAAATTTGCACAATCCTCTTATTCTAGACATCTGACATCAGCCATGTTAGAAACATTGACAATTATCGCATATAAACAGCCAATTACGCGGATGGAAATTGAAGAAATACGTGGCGTTCAAGTTTCCAATAACTTAAAAAAATTACGTATTCGCAATTTAATTGAAGAAGCTGGGCGATTGGAGCAACCAGGAAGACCTGTCCTATATCGCACAACGACTACTTTTTTAGATTATTTTGGATTAAATGATTTAAGTGAGCTCCCAGCTTTGGAAGATACACCATCGTCAGAACCTACAAGTTTGTTTTATGATCATTTTTACAAAGGTGACTCGCAGGAGGAGGCTTAAATGGAACGATTGCAAAAAGTAATGGCACATGCTGGAGTAGCTTCTCGAAGAAAATCAGAAGCACTAATTCTTGATGGACGAGTTAAAGTCAATGGCGAAACGATTACAACGCTAGGCTATAAAGTGAGTGCTCACGACATTATTTCAGTGGATGATGTTCCAATTGTTAAGGAACGGTTAGTGTACATTTTGTATAATAAGCCGCGCTATGAAATAAGCACCGTCAATGATCCACATGGGCGTGATACAGTAGTCGACAACATTGAAAAATGGGTAAAAGAGCGAATCTATCCAGTGGGCCGCTTGGATTGGGATACAACGGGAGCCCTACTTTTAACGAATGATGGGGAATTGACACATGTGTTAACCCATCCAAGTTTTGAATTTTCTAAGACATATGTTGCTAAAGTTAGTGGCAAACTTCTTGAAAAAGAAAGCAATCAGTTGCGCCGAGGAATTATGCTTGATGGCGTGAAAACTGCTCCAGCACAAGTTGAAATTATTGAGCGAAATGCAAAGAAAAATCAGACAACTGTTCGCATTACTCTTCATGAGGGAAGAAATCATCAAGTGAAAAATATGTTTGAACATATTGGTCATCCCGTTGAAACGCTAACACGTGAAAAATTTGGACCGTTAGATGTTCATGACTTACCAAATGGACAGTGGCGATATTTAAAACCTTTTGAAATTCAACAATTGAAACAATTTGAACGTATCGAAAAAAGTGATACGCTATAATAAAAATAATGAATGATTCATCTTCAGGGCAGGGCGTGATTCCCGACCGGTGGTAAAGTCCACGAGCATATAGCTGACTTGGTGAGATTCCAAGACCGACCGTATAGTCTGGATGGAAGAAGATGAGGCTTTTTTGAGTTTGCCTTAATCCCCAATCCCTGAATTGAATCCAGATGGGGGATTTATAAATGAAAAATAAAAAGATTGCTGCAATTGGAATATTTGGAAGCCTGGCATGGGTTATTTCTATTTTTTCTTTCCCATTAATTCCAGCATTTCCTTTTTTAAAAATTGATTTCAGTGATATTATCTTATTTTTAGTAACTGCAGGCTATGGTTTTCATGTAGGAATTATTGCGACAGCAATTCGCTCAGGACTGTCTTATGCGATGAGCTTTGGTGAAATGGGTTATCCAATAGGAGATGTTACTGCCTTTATCGCTTCTTTGTGTGTGATACTTCCACTTGCTCATACTTTTAAGAAATATCCAGACAATATTAAAAAGCAACACTTCGCAGGAATGAGTGCAATTGTTCTTTTAACGATTATGATGACGATACTCAATATATGGGTGGTACTTCCACTTTATACAATGATTTTAGGTATTTCAGTTGGCCCAGTTCTGAATTATATTTTAACAGGTGTCATTCCTTTTAATTTATTAAAAGGAATCATTTTATATGCACTTATTGCAATGGTATGGCCGAAGCTGGTTAAATTCATAAAGAAAATAAATTAATAAAAGCCACCGAATTGTCGGTGGCTTTTGTTGTGAATAACGTTAAATAGATATGATAATATAATAGCGAAGGAGGGGAGCAAATGTCATATAGTGAAAAATATATCCTGAGTTTTTTTAATGAAAATGTGTTGAAGTCGAATCAACTCATTCATATCTTCCAAGGAAAACGAACCCCTTCCATTTTATATAGGGTAGAAATCCAACAGTTACATCCTTTATTCAATCTTTATCCACTGGTAAAAAAGGATGCATTAGATGGACTTTTTTTAAAATTTGAAAGAAAAAATTGGATTGAACAACATGAAAAAGGCTACCGCTTGATGTCAGAAGGAACTCAAATAACGCATGCTTTTTGCAATCAGGAAAAAATTTACCATGTATCACATTTGCGTTGGAATTCTTATTGGCACCATTTTTTTGAATATTGGCAATTTCTAACGCAGATTTTTTCTGAAGCGAGTTTTGCAAATATACGTTATCGTCCTGTGGTGACGAATCATTTTATTCAAGAGTGGGTGAAGCGATGGCTTCATCTTCAACAAGGGACAGTGCATGAGAACTCCCCGCAGTGGCAGGAAGAATTGCGGCACATATTATCTCATTTGGAGGAAACGGAAGCCAATTTTATAAGTATGCATTTGTCGGGACATGAAAGAATAGGATGGATTCGTACGCAGATTATGCATGAACTAAATGAACCGCTTGATAAATATGCTATTTATTTAAATGCAACAGTCCAAAAAATGATGAACATTATTAATTATTCAACTGCACTGCCTTTACATAAAAATTTCTTAGATAATTTGAAGTTACTTTATTATAATGGATTATCAAAAAGTACATGGGAAAGCCTCAAATATTTGCAACATAATCAGTCATTTTTTGAAGTGGCGAAAATACGTAGAATAAAAGTTGGCACAATTTATGAACATTTGTTAGAGGCTGCTTTGATCGATCCTGAATTTGAATTCGATTGCTATATAAGACCAGAAGTGAAATATAAGATTATACAAATATTACAAGAACGGCCGCTCCTTGGCTTTAAGAGCTTAAAAATGGAAGTACCTGAAGTGCTATTTATGGAATATCGGCTCGTACAGCTGGAACAATTGCGAAATAAAAGAAAGGGTATCAATTCATGAGAAATATACTGAAGAAATACTTTGGATTTGAAAAGTTTCGCCCTGGGCAAGAAGAGGCAGTAACAGCTGCAGTCGAAAGAAAAAATTCCCTTGTGATGCTTCCTACTGGTACAGGAAAATCTCTTTGCTACCAACTGCCGAGCTATTTTTTAGAGGGGCTTACAATTGTTATTTCGCCATTATTATCTTTAATGTATGATCAGATTGAATCCATTAAAATGCGGGGGGAACATCATGTCGCAACACTCAATAGTTTGATTTCAAATGAAGAACGTCGCTATGTATTACAACATCTTCATACCTTTAGATATTTATTTTTGTCACCAGAGATGCTGGTTCAACCACATATTATAAATCAATTGAAGCAGCAGAAGATTAATTTATTTGTTGTGGACGAGGCACATTGTATCTCTCAGTGGGGTGTTGATTTTAGACCAGAATATTTACTTTTGGGTGACCGTATAAAAGAATTGAAGTCCCCACCTATAATGGCTCTAACTGCAACTGCAACGAAGAGAGTTCGGGAAGAAATTATAGAACAACTGCACTTAAGAAGTCGTTCATTTAAAGAAATTATTTATCCCATTGACCGTCCAGAAATTTTTTATCATGTCGAAAAATGTGCACAAGATAAACAACAGCGTTTGATTCATTATTTGCAACGTATAGAAGGGCAGGGCATTATCTATTTTCGAAATAAAGAAACATGTGATTTTTTAGCGCTTATATTGGAAAAAGCATTAGGAAAAAGTGTGGCAAGCTACCATGGGGATATTGATGGAGTCGAGCGGATAAAAATTCAGCAGCAATTTTTGCATGGTGATATTGATATTATCTGTTCAACAAGTGCTTTTGGGATGGGCGTTGATAAGGAGAATATTCGTTTTGTTTTTCATTATCATTTGCCTGAAAGTCCTGAAATGTATCTGCAAGAAATAGGACGTGCATGCCGGGATCATTTACCTGGTTATGCTATCTTATTTTATGAGTCAGGTGATGAATCTGTTCATCACTACTTTCAAAATCAAGCGAAAATGGATGAGACGACATTTTTGAATATTTATCAAAACTTTCAACATTTAAATATGCGAGATATGAAGCAACCATTGGAGCGTTTAATATATTTTCATGCAAAGAATAATTTTTCAATGGCCCATACATGGGAAGTTATTCAAAATCATAGAATAAAAAAAGAAAATCAGTTACAATTTATGTTAAATTATGTGCAAGAACAAGGGTGTAAGCGCCAATGTTTGTTGAATTATTTTGATGAAAACAAAAAAGTGTCTGATCGATGTTGTTCTCATTGTCAACCAGAAATTGTTCAAGGAATAGCTAATGCACCTTTGCAAAAAATTCCAAAAAGTGTTCGTAATGATTATCAATGGGAGAAAGTTCTTGACAAATTATTTAAAAATATTTCAAACACCTACCCTAACTATGATACAATAGGGAAGAATTGAAGTTGAGAGGAAGATATCAGATGAGTTCAGATCAAAATCGATCCAATCGACATAAATCAGAAGAGGAATTATGGTCGAGAAAATTTAGCGATTCTGCAAAAGATTCTACTACTGAAAGTCAGAATTCTCGTGTTGCACGTTCGCATAGCAAAAAAAATAAAGAAGGTATTTCACCATGGTTGACAGGTGCTGTATTATTATTGGCATTATTGTTTATTGCACCAATTACTTACACCATGTGGCTGCACAACCGCGATGCAGAAGAATTTAGCAAGAAGTCAGAACCTAATATTGAAGTAGTAGAGAAAAAAGATAAAGAGAAAAAAGACAAAGAAAAAGAAGAAGCAGAAAAAGAAGCAAAAGAAAAAGAAGAAAAAGAGAAAGCAGAGAAAGAAAAGGCAGAAAAAGAGAAAAAAGAAAATCAAGAAGAAAAACCAAACAATTCTCAGCAAGCAGAATCTGCACCTGCACCTGAATCGGAATCAACACAAGAATCTGCACCTGCACAAACTGGTGGTTCCTATACGGTTCAGCCAGGGGATACTTTGTATAGAATCGCAGCAAATCATGGAACAACTGTCGATCATTTAATGGCGATCAATGGACTTTCGAGTCCTGATATTGTTGTTGGGCAAGTTTTGACTGTTGAATAGAGGAGTGCAAAAGTTGGAACAACTACAAATCGCAATTGATGGTCCGGCATCATCGGGAAAGAGCACAATTGCCCAGATGATCGCCAAAGAATTATCATTGGTCTACATTGATACTGGTGCGATGTATCGTGCATTAACTTATGCTGCATTGGAACATGGTATAGATGTGGCAGATGAGAGCAAGCTATTAGAGCTTCTGTCACATATGACAATTTCATTTAAGCCTACAGCAGACGGTCAAAAAGTATATGTCAATGATACTGATATCACAAAAGAAATCAGAGAAAATAAAGTATCGCAAAATGTTTCAGAAGTTTCTGCACATCCACATGTGCGCGAAGCGCTTGTAAAACTTCAAAAAGAATTAGCAGGGAAGCATTCTGTTATTATGGACGGTCGAGATATTGGTACGGTTGTACTTCCAGATGCGCCAGTCAAGATATTTTTAGTTGCAAGTGTTGACGTAAGAGCGCAGCGCCGGCATTTAGAAAATCAAAGTCGAGGGATTTCGTCCACATTTGAACAAATCAAAGCGGATCTCATCGAAAGAGATGCGTTAGATACTTCTAGAAAGCATTCCCCGTTAAAAAAAGCAATGGATGCCATTGAAGTTGATACAACGGCACTTACAATTCATGAAGTCGTTGCAAAAATTCTAGAAATTATTAAGCAAAAAATGAATGAAGGGTAAAGTTTTATCTTTTATAAGGGATATTTGTAGATTTTTAAAACCCTATCCTTTATAATGAACAAAGATGTAATTTTGATGTTAATGGAGGCACAATATATATGTCAGAAGAAAAAAAGGATTTAGAAATTACCGAGGAACACTCAATGTCTGAAGCACTTAGCGCTGCAGATGAAATTAAACCGGGTGACTTGGTTGAAGGTGAAGTTCTAGCAATTGACGAAGACAAAAACGTAGTTGTTGGACTTAGCTCAGGTCAGGAAGGCATTATTCCATTACGTGAACTTTCAAGTAAACGTATTGATAATCCTGCTGATGAAGTAGAAATGGGCGAAACGGTTGAAGTTGTAGTCTTACGTGCAATCGCTGATAAAGAACAAGGAAGCTTTGTTCTTTCTAAAAAACGCATTGATCAACGTAAAGTATGGGATGAACTTGCTGAAAAATTCCAAGCAGGGGATACCATTGAAGCAACCGTTAATCGCGTTGTAAAAGGTGGCGTTACTGTAGATGTTGGTGTTCGAGGATTTGTACCTGCATCACAACTTGCCACACATTTTGTGAAAGATTTAAAACAATTTGAAGGTAATACTTACGAATTCAAAATCTTAGAATTAAATCCACAAGAACGTCAGCTTATTCTCTCACGTCGTGCGATTCTTGAAGTAGAAGAAGAAAAACAACGTGAAGAAGCACTTGCTCAATTAGAAGAAGGCGCAATCGTCAAAGGTACGGTTGTTCGTTTGACTAATTTTGGAGCTTTTGTTGATTTAGGTGGCATTGATGGATTGGTTCATATCTCTGAAATCGCACATGAACGTGTTGACAAAGCAGAAGACAAACTATCTGTTGGCGAAGAAGTTGAAGTGAAAATCTTAAGTATTGATGAAGATCGCGAGAGAATTTCATTATCAATTAAAGATACGTTACCTGGCCCATGGGATAATGTAGATGAAGAATTCGCTGCTGGAACCGTGACAAAAGGTATTGTTAAACGCATCGTTGATTTTGGTGCATTTATCGAATTAAAACCTGGCGTTGAAGGATTAGTTCATATTTCTGAGCTTGCACATCGTCATGTCGATACTCCACATGAAGTATTATCTGTCGGTGAAGAAGTTGAAGTAAAAGTATTGAGTGTCGATCCTGAAAAAGAACGCGTCTCACTTAGCATTAAAGCGTTACAAGAAGCGCCAAAACGTGAAGAAAAACCAGTTGAAAAACATGTAAATGTTAAACAACCAACACTTCGCGATGAAAATGAAGAATCAGCCTTTACTTTAGGCGATCAAATTGGCGATCAACTTTCAAGCTTACTTGAAAATACAGACAATGAATAATCTTTAATAAATAAGTAAAAGGAACACCCAACGGTCGAAGAATTATTGAACGTTGGGTGTCCTTTTCTGTTAAAATTTAGGAAAAGAAGGTGAGAGAAATGATAAAACCAACTGTTGCCATTGTTGGTCGTCCAAATGTAGGAAAGTCGACTATTTTTAATCGAATTGCGGGAGAACGTATTTCGATTGTTGAAGATACACCTGGCGTTACACGTGATCGTATTTATGCAGATGCCGAGTGGCTAGGAAAAGAATTCTTTCTCATTGATACTGGTGGAATTACGATGGATGATCAAGCCATGAATGTGATGATTCGCAGTCAAGCAGAAATTGCAATTGAAGAAGCGGACATTATCATTATGATGAGCAATATATTAGATGGAATCACCAAACAAGATGAAGAGATTGCACAGATCTTATATCGTTCGAACAAACCCGTACTTCTTGCCGTAAATAAAGCGGATAATCCTGAACAACGTGCAAATATTTATGAATTTTATGGTTTGGGATTAGGAGAACCTTATCCAATAAGTGGTGCGCATGGATTAGGCTTAGGCGATTTATTAGATGCTGTCATAGCTGAATTTGAATCAATTCATTTGAATGATGAACCAGACAATCGGATACATTTTTCGCTTATTGGGCGTCCGAATGTTGGTAAATCAAGTTTAGTGAATGCTATTTCAGGAGAAGAACGTGTTATTGTATCCAATCAACCTGGCACTACGCGAGATGCCGTTGATACTTCTATCACTACAGAAAATGGTGATGAATTTGTTATGATTGATACTGCGGGAATGCGCAAACGTGGAAAAGTCTATGAAAATATTGAGCGTTATAGTGTATTGCGCGCCTTGCGTGCCATTGAAAGGTCAGATGTCGTATTATGTGTAATTGATGCCGATACAGGAATTCGTGAACAAGATACTAGAATTTTCGGTTATGCACATGAGGCGGGAAAAGGTATTATTCTCGTTGTCAATAAATGGGATACTGTTGAAAAAGACACTAATACAATGCGCGACTTTGAAAATGATGTAAGAACACGTTTTCGCTATTTAGAGTATGCACCTATTATATTTGTCTCAGCAAAAACTAAGACAAGATTAACTCAGTTGCTAGAATTAGTGAAACAAGTGTATGATCATCGCATGCAAAGAATTCCGTCCAATATTTTGAATAATGTTCTAATGGATGCAATGGCAATGAATCCAGCACCGACAGTCTCTGGTCAGCGATTAAAAATATACTATATGACACAAGTCTCTGTAGGTCCGCCTACTTTTGTATTATTTATGAATGATCCTGAATTAATTCATTTTTCATATATTCGTTATTTAGAAAACCAATTGCGCCAGAATTTTTCTTTTGAAGGAACACCATTGAAGTTCATAAAACGTAAAAGAAAATAAAACATAAAAATAATCGACTTAAAGCTTGCAGTCATGGGGTTTATATGATATCTTTGATAAAGAAATATTGGCAAAACTTGCCATGTTTTCTATGTGATAGTTTAGATAACTTTTTAAGTTTATCTATTTAGGGAGGTGTAGGAGAAAATGGCAAATAAAGCAGATTTAATTAATCGCGTTGCAGATAAAACAAATTTAACTAAAAAAGATGCAACAGCAGCAGTTGAAGCATTATTTGAAGTGGTAACTGACGCTTTAGCAGAAGGTGACCGCGTTCAAGTTATCGGATTTGGTAGCTTTGAAGTTCGTGATCGTGCAGCCCGTAAAGGTCGCAACCCACAAACTGGAAAAGAAATTCAAATTCCAGCAACAAAAGTTCCAGCATTTAAAGCAGGTAAAGCACTTAAAGATGCTGTTAAATAATAAAAGAAACGTACCTTTTTAAAAGGTACGTCATATCAATTAAACCCATTTTGCATATGCAAAATGGGTTTAATTGATATGACGCGCCAAGAGGGATTCGAACCCCCGACCGTTCGCTTAGAAGGCGAATGCTCTATCCAGCTGAGCTACTGGCGCACACTTAATGTAACGAAATACATTATAAAGCCAATAAAGAATAATGTCAAATGAATTTAGAAGTTTGCTCGATTAAATTGCCCCATATATGAAGGGGTGATTTTTTTTGAAAAATATGCTATGATTGTAAGACAGTAGTGAGGAGGTCATTTAATGGCTGAAATTAAGATTACACAAGAAGTGCAAGACTTGGTTGAAACAGAATTAAGAAAAGGCGCAAGTAACTCCAGAATCGCAAACTTATTAGAATTGCCTTATAAAAAAGCAGTCGAAATTATCGAGACGATTAAGGAAAATATTCGTCCAGAAGTAGGTCAAGTTATAAAATTTCAATTTCGCGGGGAATATATGCAAGGTCGCATTGAAAAACTCCTAACAAATAGCGCTATTGTAGTGATTGACTGGGAAAATTCCGCAAAGCGAATGTATGATTTGATGGAAGAAAAAACAGTCGTAAATTTTAAAGATATTCAAGAATTTGTGGAAGAATAATAAAGGGCTGTCACTAATGGGTGGCAGCTTTTTTGAGTAAGGAGGACTATATGGAAAATTCAGGGCATATTGTTCATTTTCCTGATCAACCTGAAATACTTCGAGATAAGATAATAAAAGCGATTGTTGCCGATCAGTCTGAAAAAGTCTGCCATTATGTACAACGACTTTATATGATAGAAAAAAATTTCGAGGTTAATTTCATTTATGTAACGTATTTAATGAAGTCTCATAAATATGTTGAAGCCTATAGCATATGCCAAGAGTTTGAAGAATGGTACTGTGCGGACGTTGCAGCGGTAGATCTGTATCTTGAAGTCTTGATAGCGAATGAAAAATATTTACAGGCACAGTCCATCATTCAAAGTGGCTTGAAACATGCTCAATCTATAGAAGAAGCTAATAAATGGGAATTGTATGAAGTTTCTTTAAAAGAGAAGTTAAATCATTACACTCCCCTCGAAGAAAAGTCTCTTTCTATAAAAACAATTGAAGAATTTTTAAAAGAGCCTTCGCAAAATGTTGCTTATCAAATAGCGATGGTAAAAAAATGGAGTAAAGAATGTCCAGAGTCACTTATTTTGTTAGCCGATCAACTTTTTGCTCATAATTTAGTGAATCAAATGACCAAAGTTCAGGTGCTTGACCAATTGATTCAATTAAAAGTTAATCAGTGGTATCACTATCCATGGTTAGGGCAGACTATTGAAATAAATCCAGTAGAATATAAGACATTTAATCAGCAAAAGTTTTATGAACAGCTGATGAAAGAAGCAGAGCAGCTGATTGGAAGCAATATAAGAGATTTAGAAGCTATTCAAGCTGAACTATCCTTTCAATGTCTAATGCTTTATCCACTTGCCGAACAAATTATCGATTGCCCCACACTATGGATTGAAACATTAGTTGAAAAAATAGGAAATATTGCATTTGAAAATAAAAAGCATGCCCCCATCTTAAAAGAGAATTATTTAGAATATATGAGAAAAATTGATCAGTGCACGATTGAATATCATTAATTAGTTTACTTTTCAATAGGATTCAGGTATTATAAAAAAGTATGTAAATAGAAGATTTTTATATTTAGTAAATTGTGGAGGTTTATGATATGACATCAAAATTTGAAGTAACAGGTCCAACAAGTGCAAAAGTTAGCTTTAGCATTTCTAAAGAAAAAGTAAGCGAAGGATTGGATACAACATTTGCACGTGTGCGTAAGACTATTTCTGCGCCAGGCTTTAGAAAAGGACACGTTCCACGTCAAATTTTTAACCGTATGTATGGTGAAGAAGCTCTTTATGAAGATACGCTGAATGCACTTCTTCCAATTGCTTATCAGGAAGCATTCGCAAAATTAGACGATGATTTAGAAATCGTTGGTCAACCAGAAATCAAAGTCATTTCTATGGAAAAAGGAAAAGATTGGGAAATCGAAGCATTGATTACTACGAAACCTGAAGTAAAATTAGGTCAATATGAAGGGCTAGAAGTTCCAAAAATGGATGCCGAAGTGACGGAAGAAGATGTAGATGCACGTCTTGAACAAGAACGTCAACAATTGAAAGAATTAGTAGTTAAAGATGATGCTGAAGCTGCAGAAAATGGCGACACAGTTGTTATTGATTTTGAAGGATCAGTGGACGGTGAAGTGTTTGAAGGCGGTAGCTCTAAAAACTTTTCACTAAAATTAGGAAGTGGACAGTTTATTCCAGGATTTGAAGAACAACTTGTTGGTAAAAAATCAGGCGAAGCTGTCGATGTTACTGTAACTTTCCCAGAAGATTATCCACAAGAAGATTTAGCTGGAAAAGAAGCGGTATTTGCTGTGAAAGTTCATGAGGTAAAAGTTGAAGAATTACCTGAGCTTGATGACGATTTTGCGATGGATGTCGATGAAGATGTTGAAACATTGGCAGAACTCCGCGAAAAATTAACAAAAGAATTAAAAGAGTCAAAAGAAGCATCCGCAAAAGCTTATTCTGAAAATAAAGCATTAGAATATGCCGTTAAAAATGCTGAAATTGCAGACATTCCTCAAGTTATGATTGAAGAAGAAGCAAATAATCAAGTACAAATTTTCTTAGGACAGTTCAAACAACAAGGAATTGATCCAGAAATGTATTATAACTTAACGGGACAAACAAAAGAAGATCTACTTGATCAATATCGCAAGCAAGCTAAAACATCTGTTGCAATGAATTTAGTGTTGGAAGCCATTGTAAAAGCAGAAGGATTTGAAGCAACAGAGGAAGAGATGAACAAAGAAATTGAATCTCTTGCAGAACAATATAGTATGCCTGTTGAACAAGTAAAAAGCGTTCTGTCCGAAGATATGCTAAAACATGATGTAGCTATCCGCAAAGCAATTGATTTAGTAACAGAATCAGCAAAAGCAGTATTACCTTTTGAAGAAGATTCTGAAGAAGAATAATAAAAAACGCAAAGGCTGCGACAAAAGTCGCAGCCTTTTTATTTTTATGCTCTAGGCATTAAAAGGTCAAAGTAGACGGCATAATATTACTATGATATGATTGAAATTGGCGAAAGTCTGAATTAGAGGTGAAAAGAGATGTATGAGAATGGACATGACGAAACAATCCGCTGTTCTTTTTGCGGAAAAAGTCAAGACCAAGTGAATAAAATTATTGCTGGTCCTGGTGTTTTTATTTGTGACGAGTGTATTGCTCTAGGCCAGCAAATTATTGATAATGATAATTCTTATTCTACTTTAGAAACATTTGAAAATGTACAGAAGCCACTTGAAATTTATAATGCATTAAATGAATATGTCATTGGACAGGATGAAGCAAAAAAATCACTGTCTGTTGCAGTTTACAATCATTATAAGCGTGTCAATTATATGCTTGAAAATGAAGAAGATGTTCAATTACAAAAGAGCAATATTTGCTTGATTGGTCCGACAGGAAGTGGGAAAACATATCTTGCTCAAACGTTGGCAAAAATAATTGATGTGCCATTTGCTATTGCAGATGCTACTAATTTAACAGAAGCAGGATATGTTGGCGAAGATGTTGAAAATATTTTATTAAAATTAATTCAAGCAGCAGATTATGATATTGAACGTGCACAGTATGGCATCGTGTATATTGATGAAATTGATAAAATTGCTAAGAAATCTGAAAATGTCTCCATCACGCGTGATGTAAGTGGAGAAGGTGTACAGCAAGCACTGCTAAAAATTTTGGAAGGAACGGAAGCTAATGTTCCACCTCAGGGAGGACGGAAACATCCGCAACAAGAATTAATCCAAATTGATACAACTAATATTTTATTTATTGTAGGTGGCGCATTTGCTGGTCTTGAAAATATTATTCGTGAACGGCTTGGAGAGAAATTGATTGGATTTGGAACAAGCCAACCGATTCAAAATATTCAAGATGAAGAGCATATTGTCCAAAATGTGATGCCAGATGATCTACACAAATTTGGTTTAATACCAGAATTTATCGGTCGTTTGCCGATTATTGCTGTTTTGAATCAATTACAAGAAGATGATTTGGTTCGAATCTTGACTGAACCAAAAAACTCATTAGTAAAACAATACCAAAAACTTCTGGAATTAGATGGCGTCACTCTTGAATTTACGGACCAGGCATTGCATACCATTGGGAAACAAGCCATTCAAAGAGAGACGGGTGCAAGGGGCTTGCGCTCGATTTTGGAAGGGCTGATGAAGCAAGTAATGTTTGATATTCCAAGTCGCGATGATATTATGAAAGTTATCATTAAAAAAACTGATGAAGCACAAGTTCAACCTTTTCTTTATGACTCAGAAGGACATGAATTTGTATTATAATGAATAAAAGAAACTGTCAGATCTTGACAGTTTCTTTTATTTTCATAAGTTGGGATTACTTTATCAAAAGTGTTGTTATATGTTATAATGACTAGGTATAAGCAAGTGTTGAAGGAGGATTTTATGAAAAGACAGGCCATACGTCAAGCTGAAATTATGATAAGTGCTGTTAGTGCAGCCGATTATCCCAATACAGATCTCCCAGAGATTGCCTTAGCAGGGCGATCAAATGTTGGAAAATCCTCTCTTATCAACCGCATAATTGGAAGAAAAAAATTAGCAAGAACTTCCAGTAAACCTGGTCGGACACGAACACTTAACTTTTATAATTTAGATGAAGAATTAATTTTTGTTGATGTTCCAGGATATGGTTATGCCAAAGTATCTAAAGCCGAACAAAATAAGTGGGCTAAGATGATGGAAGAGTATTTTTATACACGCGAACAGCTCCATCTTGCCATTTTAATTATAGATTTTCGTCATAAACCGAGCGCTTTAGATCTTCAAATGTACAATTTTTTAAAACACGTTGAATTGCCAGTCACAGTCGTTGCTACAAAGGCAGATAAAGTTAAAAGAAATCAATGGAATAAGCAAACTGCGCTCATCTTAAAGGAATTATCGTTACAGGAACATGAAGAAGATGAACTTGTTATTTTTTCATCTGAAACAGGTGAAGGTTTTGATGAAGTGTGGGATAAAATATTTGAATTTACAGGGATTGAAGAAAATTGAAACTATTAATGTATGGGATTACAGAAGAAACTGTATCAAAAGAAGATTTTGAGCGTTATCGGTTGAATTCTGATGCACGAAATGAACAAATGCAGATGATTTTAACATTTGATGGGGTTAAGGAAGTTTTTATTTTTTCCGAATGCCAACGGTTGGAATATTATTTATATGTTGATGAGAATTCATTCAGTCATGGTGAATTTTTGAGATATTTGGCTGAATATACTTCTAAGCCTCTTGATGAAATCATTTTAGAAACATCGAGTAAATTCAACGAAGATGTCGTTCGACACTTATTTGAATTAATGGGAGGGTTTTTAGATTATACGACGAATGAATTTTTACTTTATTATTCACTCCGTCGTCTATTTGAGTTGCATCAATTTTCAACGCAACATCAGATGTTAAAGGAACTTTTTGAAAGTGCATTGGAATTTGCTTCAACGAGTCGGTTCAAAAAGGAGTTACAGCCACTTATTCATGATATAATTCCGCGAATTTTTGTTACTTTGAAAGAGTGCATTAATAGTTTTAGAGATTTAACATTTGTTGTGATTGGCGATTGGAATCAATTACTTGAAGTAAAAACCCTACTCAAAAATTACACAAATGCTTCAATAACATTGGCACCTACAGATATATATAGCGAAAAGCTATTGGAGCAACTTGACCCGCTTGAGACAAATGTTAGAGCAGTGGACGTTGATGACTCTGCTTATTATTTATCAGAAGCAGACATTATTGTTGTGTTAAGTGAAATGGTAAATCATTTGAAAAATTATCAATTGGATCAACTTTTAGCAATTCGTCAAACGCCTAAAAAACAATATATTGTGGATGAGTTCGACACAATGCTAGGAAATCTTTTGCAAGAACGAAGTGGCGCTAAAAAAATAACTATACGATCCGATGATGACTATTCTTTTGAAGAAAAAGAAGAAGCACGACATTTTCTTGATGAATTATTAGATGTGGCAACGGAAAAAATTGCCACTCGTTACTTAAATGAATAACTTGTGGCTCAAATGAATGGTTGCAACACGACATCTCTCATTTGAGCTTTTTAGACAGGGGGAGTTTTTTTGTTTGTCGATCACGCAAGAATATATATAAAAGCTGGAAACGGTGGCAATGGGATGGTTGCTTTTCGTCGTGAAAAATATGTACCTGCTGGTGGTCCTGCTGGTGGGGACGGTGGACGTGGCGGAGATGTTATTTTTAAAGTAGATGAAGGATTGAATACGCTGATGGATTTTCGCTACCGTAGACATTTTAAAGCACATAATGGCGAAAGTGGTATGTCTAAAGGCAAGCATGGAAAAGGTGCTGAAGATTTATATATTGCCGTTCCTCCAGGGACTGTTGTTAGAAATATAGAAACAAATGAAGTCATTGCAGACTTAACGGTACATGAAGAAGAAGCAATTATTGCAAAAGGTGGTCGTGGTGGAAGAGGGAATATTCGTTTTGCAACACCGCAAAATCCTGCACCGCAAATCGCCGAAAATGGGGAGCCAGGAGAGGAACTTGAAATCGAATTAGAGTTAAAAGTAATTGCTGATGTGGGCTTAATTGGGTTTCCATCTGTTGGAAAGTCAACCTTGCTATCCGTACTTTCTGCTGCAAAACCAAAGATTGGCAGCTATCCTTTTACCACTCTCGTGCCAAATTTAGGAATGGTTGATGTAGGTGATGGACGGCATTTCGTTATGGCAGATATGCCTGGAATTATTGAAGGAGCCGCTGAAGGAGTGGGACTTGGTTTAGAATTTTTAAGACATATTGAACGCACACATGTCTTGCTCCATGTATTGGATATGAGCGGATTGGAAGGGTGCGATGCCTTTGAAGATTACATGACCATCCAAAAAGAGTTGCAGGAATATGATGAATCATTACTCGAAAAACCGCAAATTATTGTAGCAAATAAAATGGATATGCCAGATGCTGAAGTAATGTATGAATTATTTATGAATCAACTGTCTGAATTGCATTTAAATGAAATGCCACCAATTTATAAAGTGTCGGCAGTTGCTCACAAAAATTTACAACCACTCATTTTAAAAACTGCTGAATTGCTAGCAGAAGAAAAAGCAAAACCTCCAGAAGAGATCATCGGAAAAGATACTATTTTATATACATTGGAGCAAGAACCTGAGCCATTCCAAATTCAACGTGATCCAGATGGCACATGGGTAATAATTGGTCAAGAAATTGAAAGACTTTATCATATGACAAACTTAGATTTTGATGAGTCATTGATGAGATTTTCAAGACAAATGCGCCATATGGGAATTGATGATGCATTACGTGAAAGAGGCGCAAAAGATGGCGATTTAGTTCGTATTGATGATTTCATCTTTGAATTTGTTGACTAATAAAAAGGAGGGATAGGATGGAGCTATTGTTTCTAGGAACGGGTTCTGGTGTACCAGCGAAACATCGGAATGTGTCTTCTATTGCATTAAAAATGTTAAATGAAAGAAATACAGTTTGGCTTTTTGATTGCGGTGAAGCAACACAACATCAAATTCTACATACAACATTAAAACCACGTAAAATCGAAAAGATATTTATTACGCATTTACATGGCGATCATATTTATGGCTTGCCTGGACTTTTAAGTAGCCGGTCCTTCCAAGCTGGTGAAGATTTGCTTACCATATATGGCCCAAAAGGAATTAAAAAATATGTCTTAACAAGTTTGAAATTATCGGGTGCATATCCAACTTATCCTTTAAAATTTGTGGAATTTGAAAAAGAGGGCATCATCTTTGAAGATCATCAATTTAAAGTTTCGATAAAAAAATTAGTGCATGGTATTCCTTCATACGGTTTTAGAATTGAAGAAGCTGACCATGAAGGAACATTGGATGCCGATCGCTTACAAGCACTAGGTGTGCCATTCGGGCCTTTATATGGGAAACTCAAAAAAGGCGAGAGTGTGCAACTTGAAGATGGTCGCATAATCAATGGAAAAGATTATATTGGGAAAGATAAAAAAGGACGCATTCTTGCCATATTAGGGGATACACGCCCTACTCCCGCAACTGTTGAGTTGGCTAAAGATGCCGATGTTATGGTTCATGAAAGTACTTTTTCGGCCGAAGAATCAGATTTAGCGAGAAATTACAAGCATTCGACTAACGTACAAGCTGCCCAACTTGCAAAAGATGCATGTGCAAAGAAATTATTGTTAACACACATTAGTTCACGCTATTTAAGTGCAGACATTGCAAAAATGGCACAAGAAGCACGAAATGTTTTTCAAAATACTATTCTCGTTAAAGACTTCACTGAAGTTGTGATTCCTGCCCCAGAAGACTAGAAGGAGGGTATATTATGCACGCTATCCCCACAGTAATAATTACAGGTGCTTCAAGAGGAATTGGCGAACAAGTTGCCTATCAAGCCGCACAAAAAGGATTTGCCCTTATCTTAGGTGCGCGCCATATAGATAGATTAGAAACAATTGCTTGCCGTTGCAAAAAGTTAGGAGCCTCGCAGGTTGTTATTGAATATTTAGATTTGCTTGATGCGGATAGTATTGATCATTTTATTGAACGAGCTTTAGATGTTACACCAGCTATTGATGTTTTGGTGAATAATGCGGGTGTTGGGGATCTGTCGCCTTTTACTTCTATGAATTTAGTGCAAGGTATCAAAATGATGAAAGTTAATACCTTAGGCACGATGTATCTTACTCAAAAGATAGCCATTCAAATGATAAATCAAAGAAAAGGAAAAATCATAACAGTTGCTTCATTAGCTGGGAAAGTACCTAGCCCTAATATGGCATTTTATGGCGCAAGTAAGGCAGCATTGATCTCTTTCCAAAATTCTATTCGAATTGAACTAAAACCTTATAATATTCAGGTTACGACAATCAATACTGGCCCAGTAAAGACAGAATTTTTTGATGCATTTGATCCAGAAAGAAATTATTTAAAAACTATGGATTTATTTGCATTGACACCAGAACAAGTCGCTCATAAAATTATTGACAGTATTGAGAAAAATTATCGTGAAATAAATATTCCGCGTTCCTTGGGGACATTAGCACATTTTACGACATTATTTCCACATGTGACGGATTGGATTTATAGCTATCTCATTCATTTCAGAACCACTCAAAACTAAAGGAGAATTCATATGAAAAATCAATGGCAATTAGTTATCGCTTTAATTTTATCTTTGCTTGTTGCAGCTTTGGCAGTATTAAATGTCGCCCCTGTTCCGATTAATTTAGGATTTCAAATTATAGAATTGCCTTTAATTATTTTAATTTTAGGTACTCTTTTAGTTGGAGTTTTGGTGACGGCCCTTTTTTCAACATTCAAAATTTATAAAGAGCATCGAAAAATTCAAAAATTAGATCAAGAAATTGATCATTTGAAACAAAAACATGCACAAGAATTGAATAAAAAATTAACTGAAAAAGATCAAGAAATTGAGAATTTATCGTTGAAAATATCTTCTTATGAACGAGAAATTCATAATCTAAAACAATCAATTCCTGCTTATATGATGCATGAACAAAAAAACAACCAAGCTGAAAAAAATAACGAAAATATATAATACATTTAGTAAAAGAGGAGGCGATTTTTATTAAAACATATTGGAAATTAAAAGAGCCTGCTTCTCCTCAAATTTTATCGAAACTTCAAGAAGAAACTGCTTATTCACCGTTGTTTCTAAAGTTGTGTATTCAAAGAGGACTTCAATCGAAAGAGGCGATTGAAGAATTTTTAAATCCCACAATAGAAGATTTGCACGATCCTTTTTTAATGCATGATATGGAAAAAGCTGTTAAAAGAATTGATCATGCCATAATGGAAAATGAAAAAATCACAATTTATGGTGATTATGATGCAGATGGTGTGACGAGTGTTACAACACTTTTGGAGACTTTTCATATTCTAGGTGCAAATGTTAATTTTGTTATTCCCCATCGATCGCGTGATGGATATGGTCCGAATATAACACTTTTTCAAGAAATTGTTGCCTCGGGTACGCAGCTTATTATTACAGTAGACAATGGAGTTGCGGGAGTCGAGGCAATTGAGTGGGCAATGAGTCAAGGGGTGGATGTCATTGTCACAGATCACCATGAACTTCCCGAACATTTGCCAGCAGCTTATGCAGTCGTTCATCCACGTCATCCTGATGGACGCTATCCTTTTGGTGATTTGGCAGGCGTAGGTGTGGCATTCAAACTCGCGACAGCACTCTTAGGAGAAATTCCTTACGAGCTATTGGATTTAGTCGCTATTGGAACAGTAGCGGACTTAGTATCATTGACAGATGAGAATAGAATTCTAGTTCAATTTGGACTACAAATGATTAATCACACCGAGCGCATAGGGCTCCAAGAGTTGTGCAATGTTTGCGGTCTACGATTAGGTGAAATTGATGAACAGTCAATCGGCTTTCAAATCGCGCCCCGAATTAATGCAGCGGGGCGATTAGATGAAGCAGACATTGCGGTTAATTTATTGCAGTCATGGGATGTGCTTGTAGCAAAAGATATAGCCCAACAATTAGATACAATCAACCAACAACGCAAGCAGATAGTAGAAGATATGACAAAAGAAGCGATAAAATTTTCAGATGATCGAAAATATGTCATTGCTAAAGAAGGATGGCATGAAGGAGTTTTAGGGATTGTTGCTAGTCGTTTGGTCGAAAAAACAAAAAAACCGATGATTGTACTAACCATTGATCAAAAAAATGAGCTTGTAAAAGGCTCTGCTCGTAGCGTTCTAGGATTTAATATGTTTGAGATATTAAATAGTCTTTCGCAATATTTAGATCATTATGGTGGTCATGAGATGGCGGCAGGTCTCAGTCTAAAATGTGAAAATCTGCAGGCATTTCAAGCAGCTTTTAATGAGAAAGTAAATACAGCCTCATTAAGTAAAGCTCCCCTAGTTATTGATCAAGCTATGACGATAGCCGATATTTCGATACAAGCATTGGAAGAAATAAATCAATTAAAACCCTTTGGTACAGATAATAAAGCTCCAATTTTTATTTTGCAGCATTCAATTATACAAAGTGTCCGAACGATTGGAACAGATAATAACCATCTGAAACTTTTAGCTACAGATGGACAACAAGTACTTGATGTGATTGGATTTAATTTTGGACATGAACTTCCAGCACTTTATAATGGAGAAGCAGTGGATATAGTAGGTCATGTAGAAATCAAAGAATGGCAAGGCAAAAGATCACCACAAATGATATTAGAAGATTTAGCGGTTGAAGATTTATGGATCTATGACGAAAGAAAAAATCAACTTCAATTGAATGATTTTAAAGATAAAGAATGCTTATATGTTGTATATAATCAGGAATTAGCCCAAAATATAACAGAACAATTTCCAGAAATTGAAGTGGCAGATATCACAACACTCGAGCAAGCAAAAACTTTTATAAAAAATTGTCCGTTAATTTTTGTAGATTGTCCGCCAAGCGTTGAACTTTTTGTTGAGACGATAAAAGGTAATGAATCACAAGCATTGACGCTTTATTTTTATAAAAAAGATCAAACTTATATTCAAGGCTTACCTACTCGCGAAGAGATGTCAATGTTATATAAATTTATCGTACAGCATCAAAATATTCCAGTACAAGACGGTGGTCAAGTGCTTGCACAATTTATCCAAATCCCATTGAAAAGGACACAAGATATTTTGAAGATGTTTTTGGACGCTAAATTTGTTACAATAAATGGTGGCGTTTTAAATTCAGTAAAACATCCTTCAAAAATAGATTTAAAAACGACTGCAACTTATCAGAAACTTATGTCTGAATTGCAGGCGGAAAAAGAATTAATCTATAGCTCTTTTAGTGAATTAAAACGATTCATTTCAAAATGGATAGAAGAATAGATGAAGAAAAGAGGAGTAATTATGGACTTAAGTCAGTATATTGCTGCAATTCCTGACTTTCCGGAAAAAGGTGTCATTTTTCGAGATATTTCGCCATTGATGGCAGATGGTGCAGCATATCAATATGCGACAAACCAGATCGTGGCATATGCGCGAGATAAAAATGTGGAGATGATTGTTGGACCCGAGGCGCGCGGCTTTATTGTAGGATGTCCAGTCGCGGTTGAATTAGGCGTAGGTTTTGCACCGATTCGTAAAAAAGGCAAGCTCCCTAGAGAGACTGAGGAAGTAAGTTATGCATTAGAGTATGGAACAAATGTTTTACAAATCCATAAAGATGCAATTCAGCCTGGGCAACGTGTTCTAATTGTCGATGACTTACTAGCTACTGGCGGAACAATTGCTGCAACGATTGAATTAGTAGAACGCTTAGGCGGGATAGTCGTAGGAACAGCTTTCCTAATTGAATTACTCGATTTAAAAGGTCGCGAAAAAATTAAAGAGTATGAAATCTTTCATCTACTTGAATATTAAAAAGAAAAGTGTAGAAATCTCAGTCTTAGATTTCTACACTTTTTAAATATTAAAAGATATGTGAGCGGAATAATGAAATAACTTTTCCTAAAATCGTAACATTTGGAAGAATAATGGGATCATATAAATCATTTTCAGGCATTAATTTGATATAGTCCTCTTCTTTATAAAATCTCTTACATGTTGCTTCATCATCTTCAGTCATTGCAATAACAATCTCACCATTGCGAGCAGTTGCTTGTTGTCGAACAATCACTTGATCACCATCAAAAATCCCCACATTGATCATGCTATCTCCGCTAATGGTCAGCATAAATAAATTACCCTCTTCATAGGCTAAAGTATCTGGAAGTGGGAAGAAGTCTTCAATATTTTGTGTCGCTAGAATAGGCGTTCCAGCAGTTACTGTGCCTACAATAGGAATTTGTCCTTCAAATGATTCTTGAGATACACCTAATTTCTCTAGTCCAGCTTCTGTTAGCCCAATTGCACGTGGTTTAGTCGGGTCTTTTTCGATAAAGCCTAGTGCTTCTAAAGAAGTTAAATGGCCATGTACAGTTGAAGTTGATGAGAGATTCATGGCTTCTCCAATTTCGCGAACAGTCGGAGGATAGCCTTGGTCCATAACTGTTTCATATATATATAATAAGATTTCGTCACGCGTTTCCCCTTTTTTGCCACGCCCTCTTGGTTTCATATGTCCCACCTCTTTAGATTTAATTAAGCGTATTATAACAAAGTTTTAACTACAAATCAAACGTTTGTTCGCTATTATTCAATAGTTGCAAGAAGTATTTGTACTTCTTGCAACTATTTGTCATTACTATTCTAATCGATTTAAATATAATGAATGTAAGCGGTATCTTTGATATTGAAGGAGGATATCCCGACATGAACCCAATAAGAAGGAGAGAACAAATTTATAAATTTTTAAATATTATATATAGTCAATGACAATGCCGCTTTAACAACAATTGCCCCTTTGCATTTTTTCTCAACATTGTCACTATCTTGCATATAGTTTTTTATCTTAGTATCTTATTAATTAATTTCCTCATATGTTACTTCATCATATTCTGCAATATCTTTTGCTTTAGATTGTGCGGTTCCTTTTATAACTAAACTTTCATTCCCAAAATGAAAAATTGCAGTCCCTATTTTCTCAACTGAATTAGGAATTGTTATTTCTTTTAAGTTTTCTGTACCTGCGAAAGCGAAATCATCAATTTCTTTTAATCCTTCATTTAGTCTTACATCCTTTAATGCCTCTGCTTGTAAAAATGCAGAATCAGCTATCACTTCCAACCCTTTACCAGCTACAAATATCTCAAGTGTTTTATTTGTTTCAAAACTCCCAAACATAACGCTTTTTACGTTATCTCCTAAACGGATCGCCTTTGGCGTTTGATCATTTGCAAAAGTATATTCTGATATTTCCGTCACAGGCAGCCCGTCTATTTCATCTGGTACATATACCATTTCCGCTTTCCCTACATAGCCTGTTACGGTTTGTCCACCTTCTTGATTTTTTTGCACATTAAAATCTTCTGCTGGGGAAGGTTGCATTGCCATCAATGCGTCATAGGATACTTTTCCTGGATTATTTTTGGTTTCTTCTACATTTGTTTCATTTTTTGTAGTATCATTATCATTGTTTTTATCACCACATGCAGTAAGTGATAGTGCTAGTATTAAAGCAATGGTTGTTACTTTTATTTTTTTTCATATTTTTCTCCTTTATTTTTAATAATCCCTTATCAAATCAACATCTAATGGTTTGTAATTTAGGCCATATTAGCTCTCCTTTCCCTGTTAATATAATTGTTGATATTATACCATGAATATTGATTAGTACATCTTTATTCTCCTAAGAATATTTTATTATGTATCCAAAAATTTTTTCGATATGTATATTTTTTGTTCGGATTTCGATTTTCAAAAAAAGGAATAAGAAAACCTCCAATTTTTTATAGTGCAAATATTTATGGTGGCGACATATTAAACAAAAAAATAATACAAGAATATCGCGACACCATTCATTATGATTTTTAATAATGCTGAAAAAAGTTAAAAGGATTTAGGTGAGAAGATTCACCTGGATCCTTTTTATTTATTGTTTCATTTTACAAAAATTTTAAAATTATAGGATTCTATGATAAAATGAATAAGATTATATAAGGAGTTGGTGACGGAATGGAAGAGCTAATTAACAAAATTAATCATCTTGCACACAAAGAAAAAACAATTGGTTTGAGTGAAGCGGAAAAAGCTGAACAACAAGAACTTCGTCAGCAATATCTTGAAGCTTTTCGCAAAAATTTTAAATCTCAAATAAGTACGATAAAAATCGTAGATGAAGAGGGTCAAGACGTTACGCCACCAAAATTAAAAGAATTAAAAGAAGAAAATAAAGGAGAGGAATAAGTTGTTTGATCAAGTTGACACATTATCAGTAAATACTATGCGTATGCTGAGTATTCAAATGATTCAAGAAGCAAATTCTGGGCATCCTGGCTTGCCATTAGGGGCATCCCCAATGGCTTATGCATTATGGAAAGATCATTTATGCATTTATCCAAAACAATCAAAATGGTTTAATCGAGATCGATTTATTTTATCAGCGGGCCATGGCTCAGCGATGCTTTATAGTTTGTTGCATCTTGCTGGTTTTGAGGTTTCGATAGACGATTTGAAAGATTTTCGTCAATTACATAGTAAGACACCAGGACATCCAGAAGTGGGACATACAGATGGTGTTGAGGCAACAACTGGTCCATTAGGTCAGGGATTTGCGAATGCTGTTGGAATGGCGATGGCAGAGGCACATCTTGCAGCAGTCTATAATAAACCTTCATATCCTATTATTGATCATTATACATATAGTTTAGCAGGGGATGGTTGCTTACAAGAAGGTGTTACACAAGAAGCAGCAAGTTTGGCGGGTCATTTAAAATTAGGAAAATTGATTGTCTTATATGACTCAAATGATATTCAATTAGATGGTCCTACGAATTTAGCATTTTCAGAAAGCGTCAAAGATCGCTTTAAAGCATATGGTTGGGATTATCATCTTGTTGAAGATGGCAATGATCTCCAAGCAATTTCAGAAGCAATTGAAGCAGGTAAAAAAGTAACGGATCAGCCTACACTGATCGAAATCAAAACACAAATCGGTTATGGCTCCCCAGTTGCTGGTTCAAATGCAGCACATGGCGCTCCTTTAGGTTCTGAAGGTGTAGATGCTGTTGCTAAAGCATTACAATGGAATTATAAGCCGTTTGAAGTCCCTACAGAAGTTGCGGATCGATTCCATGATGCACTTGTAGAAAAAGGTAAAAAAGCTTATGAAAAATGGGAAGAACTTTTTGCTGCTTATAAACATGAATATCCGAAGCTAGGACAGCAACTAGAAGAAGCTATTGCAGGACATCTTCCTAAAAATTGGCAAGAAAACTTACCAATTTATAAAGCAGGTGAGAATCTAGCGACGCGCAATGTCAGCGGAGAAGTAATTAATGCCATCGCGAACACATTGCCTAATTTGTGGGGTGGCTCAGCGGATTTATCTGGCTCTAACAAAACGATGATTAATGGTGCAGAAGATTTCCAATTTAATCACTATGATGGGCGCAATATTTGGTATGGCGTCCGTGAATTCGCAATGGCAGCTGCCATGAATGGAATTGTTTTGCATGGAGGCACTATAACATATGCAGCGACTTTCTTTGTCTTTAGCGATTATTTACGCCCAGCGATACGTTTAGCAGCCTTATCTAAATTGCCATCTATATTTGTTTTGACTCATGATTCGGTTGCTGTAGGAGAAGATGGTCCAACGCATGAGCCAGTTGAACATTTATCCAGCTATCGTGGAATGCCAAATGTGAATGTTATTCGTCCTGCTGACAGTAATGAAGTATCTGCAGCATGGAAGTTAGCAATTGAATCAAAATCAACGCCTACTTTATTAGTATTAACGCGTCAAAATGTACCTACTTTAGAACATACAGATACTTTAGCTTTTGACGGAGTAGAAAAAGGGGCATATGTAGTTTCTCCTGCTGAGAAAGAGACGCCAGACGGCATTTTGATTGCTACAGGTTCTGAAGTACATCTTGCAGTACAAGCTCAAAAATTATTAGGCGAAAAAGGTCTTTCTGTTTCAGTTGTATCAATGCCTGCAATGGAACGCTTTGACAAACAATCCGCACAATATAAAGAATCAGTGCTCCCTCAAGGTGTTACAAAGCGTGTTGCTATTGAAATGGGTTCTAGTTTTGGATGGGACCGTTATGTAGGTTCTGAAGGAAGAATTATCGCAATTGATCGATTTGGAGAAAGTGGTAATGGCGATCAAGTGATTGAATATTTCGGATTTACAGCAGAAAATATTGTTCAACAATTTCTAGACTTGAATGCATAAGCTGCGTTCAGAATAATATGTAATAAATATTTGAAAAGAGTTTATTTTTTCTTTATTTTCCCGTAAGATAAACATCAGAAAAATCGATGAGGAGAGTGAATGTTTGTGAACTTAGGTTTAGCCATCTTTTTGATTATATTGGCTTTAGTTGGCGGTTTTGCTGGAGGTTTTTTCATGTCACGCAAGTACATGATGAATTATTTTGAAGAAAATCCACCTATTGACGAAAACATGATTCGTACGATGATGCTGTCGATGGGTCAAAAACCATCTGAGCGAAAAATCCAACAAATCATGAATCAAATGAAAAAAAGTCAACGTAAATAACAATAAAAAAGCTGCTCTAAAAGAGCAGCTTTTTTATTTATCACCTAATTGTTTAAAAGCATGGTCAATTTTTTCGTTGTAGTAAGTTTCTGGATCATCAATGCCTTCAATTTTTTTCTCTACATAAAAAGGTTCGCCGAATTTTACCACGGTTTGTTGTCGTGTTAATAATTTTGAAAAAGTTAGGGGACCTTTATAGATAGCGGGCACGATTTGTCGTTTGGATAGTCTAGCGATTACTGTTGCGCCCCCTTTAATTTCACTTGAGTGGCGTGATCCTGTTGGAAAAATAATTAAATTTAATTCATCTTTTTTTAAGGCATTAATGGGGGTCTTAATTGAAGAAACTTGCGGATTTTCGCGATCTACTGGAAAAGCGTTCACTTTTCGAATAAGCCACCCTAAGATTGGATATTCAAATAACTCTTTTTTCGCCATAAACATAAAACGTCTAGGATAAGCAGCGACTGCTAACATGACAGGGTCTATCCACGAATGATGAGGCGCTACTAATATAAAGCTTTCATCTTGTGGTAAATTGTCACGCCCTTCAATTTTAATTGGGCCATTTAGCAGCAATAGTAGACATCTTACAACAAAAAATAAGAATGCATACATGACATCACCTCGAATTTAGTTTGAATTTTATTATAAAGGGAAATTTTAAAAAAACAAATTGTCACTCTTCTTCACGTAAAATGGTTGCAAATACTCTTTATACAAGGTATAATGATTGATGTTGCATTAGTCAACAAAATAATCACTTGAATGGATGGCTGATTGTTCTCTACTTTAGAGTGTAAGGCCCATGAAGTTCAAGGAAGAATAAACAAATGGAGGAATTGAAATGGCAGTAGTTACAATGAAACAACTTTTAGAATCAGGAGTTCATTTTGGTCACCAAACACGTCGTTGGAATCCAAAAATGAAACCGTACATTTTCACAGAAAGAAACGGTATTTATATTATTGATTTACAACAAACCGTTAAATTCATTGAAGATGCTTATGAAGTGATTCGTGAAGTCGGTCAAAATAATGGCCATGTATTATTTATTGGAACAAAAAAACAAGCACAAGACTCAATTAAAGAAGAAGCATTGCGTGCAGGTGTTCATTTTGTAAACCATCGCTGGTTAGGTGGAACTTTAACAAACTGGGACACAATCTCAAAACGTATTGACTACTTAAAAGAATTAGAAAAAATGGAAGAAGATGGGACATTTGACGTTCTACCTAAAAATGAAGTGAGCCTTCTAATGAAAGAACGTAACAAACTCGAAAAAACACTTGGCGGAATTAAAGATATGCCAGGAAAACCAGATGTGATGTTTGTTGTAGACCCTCGTAAAGAAGCAATTGCTGTTAGTGAAGCGAAAAAATTAAATATTCCAGTCATTGCAATGGTAGATACCAACTGCGATCCAGATAATATTGATTATATTATTCCATCAAATGATGATGCAATTCGTGCTATTAAATTGATTGCATCTGTAATGGCAGACGCTTATATTGAAGGACGCCAAGGCGAAACTTATGAAGAAGAAGCCAAAACAGAATCAATTGAAGAAATGATCGAAGCAGTGGAAGGCGACAACGACGAAGAATAATTGAAATTTTAAATTATATTAAGGGGGATTTATTTTGGCACAAATTAAAGCAGCTCAAGTAAAAGAATTACGTGATAAAACTGGCGTAGGTATGATGGATGCTAAAAAAGCACTTGTTGAAACAGATGGAGATATGGATAAAGCTATCGATCTTCTCCGCGAACAAGGAATGGCTAAAGCTACTAAAAAACAAGGTCGTATTGCTGCTGAAGGTTTAACTGAAGTTGTAGCAAATGATTCAGCTGCAACAGTTGTAGAAGTTAACTCAGAAACTGACTTTGTTGCTAAAAATGAAAAATTCCAAACGTTAGTCCATAATATCGCAACCGCCGTTTTAGAAAATAATCCATCATCAATGGAAGAAGCAGAACAGCTTGAAATTGATGGAAAATCAATTGCGGACACAGTAGCAAGTGCTACGAGTACCATTGGTGAAAAAATCACTTTCCGCCGCTTCAAAACATTAGAAGCTGCTGAAGGCGAAGTGATTGGCGAATATATTCATATGGGTGGAAGAATTTCTGTCTTAGTCAAATTAGAAGGCGGAAATGAAGAAGTTGCACGTAATATTGCAATGCACGTTGCAGCAATTAACCCTGAATACTTGGACCGCGAACAAGTTCCTGCTGAAATTCGTGAACATGAAATGAGTGTATTGATTGAACAAGCGAAAAATGAAGGAAAACCTGAAAACATCGTAGAAAAAATGGTTCAAGGTCGTTTACACAAATGGCTAGGCGAAATTAGTTTGGTTGATCAACCTTATGTTAAAGATAATGACCAATCAGTCGGTCAATATGCAAAAGCTAATGGTGCAACGATTAAAGAATTCGTTCGCTTTGAAGTTGGCGAAGGTATTGAAAAACGTAAAGAAGATTTCGCAGCTGAAGTTGCCAGCCAGATGAAATAAATAAAATAATTTGAAAGACAAAAGTTTTTGCTTTTGTCTTTTTTTATGCCTAAATTAGGGAATAGATATAACACAATATATGAATATTGGTTTTATTATATTATTTTATGAATGAATAATAAGTGACAAGCTAGGACTAGGTTTTGGGGAATAATATGATGTGTTATCTTTTTGAAAGATGTGTGGGTGATTATTAGAAAAAGTTGTGTAAGTCAAATATAAATATGATAGAATAAGTAAAGAACTTTAGGAGGCGATTAAATATGGGCAAGCCACGTTATCATCGAGTGGTTTTGAAATTAAGTGGAGAGGCCTTGGCGGGCAATACGGGGTTTGGTATTCATCCTCCCGTCATTAAAGCATTAAGTGAAGAATTAAAAGAAGTCCACGATTTAGGTATAGAACTTTCTATCGTTGTAGGGGGCGGCAATATCTGGCGTGGCCAGACGGGCGAAGAGTTAGGAATGGACCGTTCGCAAGCAGATTATATGGGAATGCTAGCAACTGTGATGAATGGTTTGGCTCTTCAAGATGCTCTCGAAAATTTGGGTGTACCAACACGTGTGCAAACGGCTGTTGAAATGCAAAAAGTAGCTGAACCTTATATTCGTCGACGTGCAATTCGACACTTGGAAAAAGGACGTATTGTTATCTTTACAGGAGGGACAGGTAGCCCATATTTTTCTACTGATACAACAAGTGCATTGCGCGCTGCAGAAATTGGAGCAGATGTTATTTTGATGGCTAAAAATAACGTTGATGGCGTCTATTCAGATGACCCTCGTGAGAATAAAGAAGCAGTCAAATATGATAGCTTGACATATCTCGATATTATTAATAAATCATTAAAAGTCATGGATACGACTGCTTCAACAATGAGTATGGATAATAAGATTCCATTGGTTGTCTTTAATTTGAATGAACCTGGAAATATTAAAAAAGCCATTTTAGGTGAACCGATCGGAACAGAAATTAACTAGGAGGATTAGAAATGGATGTAAATTTAAAAGATACAGAAAAACGCATGCAACAGTCAATTCAGTCACTCTTGCATGAATTAGGAGGCATACGTGCTGGCCGAGCCAATGCGAGCTTGCTTGACCGTATTAATGTTATGTATTATGGGGCTGAAACTCCTTTGAATCAAATGGCCCAAATTACTGTGCCTGAAGCACGCGTCTTAATGATCAGCCCTTATGATAAGAGTTCTTTAAGTGAAATTGAAAAAGCAATTAATCAATCGGACTTAGATATTCCACCAGCCAATGATGGTAATGTGATTCGTTTAGTAATTCCTGCACTTACTGAAGAGCGCCGTCGTCAAATTGCTAAACAAGTAGGCGAAGTGGCCGAAGATGCAAAAGTTGCCATTCGCAATATTCGTCGCAGTGCTATTGATGAAGTGAAAAAAGCTGAAAAAGCAGGCGATATTTCTCAAGATGAACAACGCCAATATGAAAAAGATATCCAAGACTTAACGGATAAATATGTCGGTGAAGTTGATCAGCATGCAGATGAAAAAGAAAAAGAAATTATGGACCAATAAAATGCTAAAAACGTCGAAGATGCTTCTTCGACGTTTTTTATTTGTTTTCATTGTTTTTATTTTGAGCACGTTCTATACTAAAAATGAAGCATATCAAATGAAAGAAGGGTTTCTATGAATTATATAAAAGCAAAATCTGTCATTTTAGATGACCATGAAGTCTCCAATGCCTTTTTAGAAATAAATGCAGATGGTACATTTGGTGAAATCGTTCAAAGTGTTCCAACTGATGCTAATGTGATAGATTATTCGGAATATATTATAGCACCAGGATTGGTGGATACTCATATTCATGGGTATCATGGATTTGATGTGATGGATCTATCAGCAGAAGGCATTCATACTATTTCAGAAGGATTGTTAGAATGCGGGGTGACTTCTTGGCTACCTACGACATTAACAGACACACATGAAAATATTAATATAGCATGTCAAATTGTTGCAGAAAATGCCACAAGTGTTCAAGGTGCAAAAATACAAGGGATATTTTTAGAAGGCCCATTTTTTACAGAAAAATATAAAGGAGCACAAAATCCAAAGTATATGGGCGACCCATCAATTGAAGTGCTGAAGCAATGGCAAGAGAGCGCTCAAGGCCTCATTAAAAAAATAGCGATTGCACCAGAGCGCCAGCATGTGGCATCATTTATTCCAGCCGCAAAAGAATTAGGTGTCTATGTTTCATTAGCTCACAGTGATGCAACATTTGAAGAAGCGAAAAAAGCAGTGGATGCTGGCGCAAATATCTTTGTCCATACTTATAATGGTATGAGCGGTTTACACCATCGTCAGCCAGGAATGGTAGGGGCGGCTCTGTCATTAGATAATGTATTTGCTGAAGTGATCAGTGATGGACATCATGTTCATCCAGCAGCAATTAAAATTATTATAAAATGTCGCAAAGATGAAACTATTTTAGTAACCGATTGTATGCGAGCAGGCGGAATTGAAGAAGGATATTCTAAATTAGGAGAATTTGATGTTATTGTTGAAAATGGCACTGCACGCTTAGCAGGATCAGGGAATTTAGCAGGTTCTATTTTAGAGTTAATTCAAGGGGTTCATAATCTTGTAGAGTGGAAATTAACGAGTTTGTCCGATGCCATTCGTATGGCAAGTTTGAATGCAGCTAAGTCAATCGGAATTGATGACTTATGCGGTAGAATTGCACCAGGGTATGCTGCAGACTTCATTGTCATTGATGAGCATGCTAATTTAAAAGCTACTTATTTAGATGGGCAATTAAAATATTCCAAATAAATAATATAAAGAAAAAAGGAATGCTTTTGCATTCCTTTTTTTGATAAGCGATAATAATCATGAATGGGAAGGTATGTAAGTTTTTTGTGGATATGTTATAATAATTCGGTAATATGTGAAGGAGCCATGCTATGGGACAAAAAATTGATTTAAATTCTATTCCAAACCATGTTGCAATTATTATGGATGGAAATGGTCGCTGGGCACAAGCGCGAAATTTACCACGTTCAGCAGGACATAAAGAGGGCGTTGAAGTCATCCGAAAAATTGCACTTGCTGCCAACGAAATCGGGGTGAAAGCTTTAACTTTATATGCTTTTTCTACTGAAAATTGGAAACGATCATTAGCAGAAGTAAAATATTTAATGCAGCTACCCGAATTATTTTTCAATAAATTTTTACCTGAATTAATTGAACATGACATTAAAGTACGAGTGATTGGCTTTGAAGAAAAAGTGCCACCACTTACCCAATCAGTTATCAAACAAGCCGAAAAAAGAACGATGCACTGCAAAGGATTGCAACTTAATTTTGCATTTAACTATGGCAGTCGCGCGGAAATTGTGCATGCTGTTCAAGAAATTGCTAAAAAAGTAAGTGTGGGAACATTACAAGTAGAATCAATTAATGAAGAAACCATTCGCACGCATTTGTTGACAGCGCCCCTCATGCCTTTTGATGATGTGGATTATCTAATTCGTACAAGTCATGAAGAGCGCTTAAGTAACTTCTTATTATGGCAAAATGCCTATAGCGAGTTTTATTTCTCGGATGTTTATTGGCCAGATTTTACAACTGAGATGTTTTTCGATGCAATTGCAGCATATCAAAAAAGAAATCGTCGTTTCGGAGGCGTAAGCGATAAGAAGGAGAAGGAATAGATCATGAAGCAGCGAATAATCACTGCATTGATTTTAGTTTTTGTTTTAGTTCCTGCCATAATAGTTGGTGGGATTTTTTGGGATGTGCTCATTTCTCTTATCGGTCTTGGCTCTGTTTATGAATGGCAACGGATGAATCAGAGAAAAATTTATAATTTTGACACGATACTTTCTTTCGTGAGTGTACTTATGATGATTCATTTCCAAACAATTTTATCAATTTTCTCACTATCAATTAATTTAGTACAATTAGTATTTGTTATAATGATTATATTCTTGACAGAAACAGTCTGGTCGCGGTCATTTCATGTGAAAGATGCTGGATATAGTTTTATTGGGGCATTATATATTGGACTTGGAACAATGAGTGCCACTATGATTCGAGAGATCAGCCTGCCACTGATTTTATATGTTATAGTAGCCATTACGATGACGGATACAGGAGCATATTTTGTTGGGCGGACTATTGGCAAGAATAAGTTGGCGCCCGAGATTTCTCCGAATAAAACAATTGAAGGAGCAATTGGAGGAATAGTCTTTGGCACAGCATTAAGTCTACTTTTTTCTCGCTTTTATCCGTTACCAGATGTGTCATTTTCACTTGTGTTAATGAGTGTGCTTCTTTCAATTGTTGGCCAATTGGGAGATTTGATTTTGAGTTGCGTGAAACGTTATTTTGGCATCAAAGATACGGGAAAACTTTTACCAGGTCATGGCGGATTATTGGACCGGTTTGACAGCTTTTTATTTGGACTCAGTGTACTATGGATTTATGGTTTGTAAGGAGACCTTATGTTAAAAACAATTATTAGCTTTATACTCATTTTTGGAGTATTAGTATTTATTCATGAGTTGGGCCATTTTCTTTTCGCAAAACGTGCAGGTGTATTCGTTCGCGAATTTGCGATTGGCTTCGGCCCGAAACTTTATCAAACGAAATATGGTGAAACATTATATACATTGCGAATGTTACCTTTGGGTGGCTACGTGATGATGGCGGGCGATGATGAAGAGGACTACCTAGAAGAAAACCAGTTCATCTATTTAGAGGTGAATGAAGAGCAAGTGATTACAATGATTCACTTGACGGACAATGCTTCTTTAACATTGCTACCCTTTTATTTGAAAGATATTCAGTTAGAGCATGGACGTATTCGTGGTTTTTGGCCAGAAAATGATGTGCTACAATCGCTTCCAATTGTGAAAGAATCATATATCATAACGGAAGATAACAAAAAAATTCAGATTGTTCCTGAAGCGCGTAAGTATTCTTCTGCCCATTTATTGAATCGCTTTTTGATTAACTTGGCAGGACCGCTTTTTAACTTTTTACTGGCGATCATCGTTTTTACAGGAATTGCTTTTTTCCTACCGGGAATTCCTTCGAATTCAGCGGTGGTGGGAGAAGTTGTTCCTGATAGTCCTGCTGCACAAGCACAACTTGAAGAAGGCGATCAGATTGTTGCAATTGAAGATCAAAAAGTTTCATCATGGAATGAAATGGTAAGTATCTTATCTGACCGCGGAAATATAGAAACAACAATGAAAGTTGAAAAGAAAGATGGATCAGTTGAATCGGTTACTATAACCCCAAAATTAATTGAAAATGAAGATGGTACTTCCCATGGTCAAATTGGTATTCATATATTTTTTGATAAAAGCTTTGGAGCAAAAATTACTTATGGCTTAAAACAAACTTGGGGAATTATTGCTTCAGTATTTACAGTGATTTATTCAATGCTGACGGGTTCATTAGGACTTGATCAATTAGGTGGACCAATCGCAATTTTCCAAGCTACTGGAGAAGTGACACATTCTACTGGATTTATAGGAGTTCTCAGCTTTTTAGGATTTTTGAGTGTAAACTTAGGAACAATGAATTTACTTCCTATTCCAGGACTTGATGGGGGTAAGATATTTTTACTTCTATTTGAAGCTATCCGCAAAAAACCAATAAGCAAAGATAAAGAATATATGATTACTTTGATTGGTGTAGTATGTATTTTAATATTAATGCTCATCGTCACATGGCAAGATATTAGCCGATTATTTTTGAATTAGAAGGGAATCAACATAATGAAGCAATCTCAATTATTTGCACCAACACTTAGAGAAACTCCAAATGATGCGGAAGTAATCAGTCATCAACTGATGCTTCGTGCTGGATATATTCGCCAAATTTCTTCAGGTGTCTACACTTATTTACCATTAGCTTTTCGAGTCATAAAAAAAATAGAACAAATTGTGCGTGAAGAATTAGATGCAATAGGTGGAGTAGAAATGCTTCTTCCAACTCTAGTTCCAGCAGATTTATGGAAAGAATCTGGCCGTTTCAGCACATATGGTCCAGAGATGATGAAGATGGAAGATCGCAACCAACGCGATTTTATATTAGGACCAACGCACGAAGAAACTTTTACTAAATTAATTCGTGATGAAATTCGTTCATACAAACAACTTCCTTTACATCTGTATCAAATTCAAACAAAATATCGCGATGAAAAAAGACCGCGTTTTGGTTTGCTTCGCTGTAGAGAATTTATTATGAAAGATGCATATACCTTTCATGATTCAGAAGAGTCATTGAATGAAATGTATGTTCAAATTCGTAATGCATATAAGAATATATTTGAAAGAGTGGGGCTTAATTTTCAAGTTGTAACAGCTGATGCTGGCGCAATGGGCGGTCGCGAATCGCAAGAATTTATGGCACTTAGCAGTATCGGCGAAGATACGATTGTCTATTCAACAGAAAGTGACTATGTAGCAAATTTAGAAATGGCAACAAGCAAATTTCGCAAGAAAACAAATACAGCCATCAAACATGATAAAGAACTTTCTCACACACCTGATATGAAAACAATTGAGGAAGTGGCAAATTATTTAAATGTACCTACTCGTCAATTGCTGAAGGCAGTATTATTCGTTGCTGATGAGCAAACACCAGTGATGGCTATCGTTCGAGGCGATCATGAAGTTAATGAGATAAAAGTAAGAATGGCTGTCAATGCACAAGAAATTGCTCCTGCCACAGATGAACAAATTAAAGAGTTATTTGACGACCTTCCTGCAGGATTTGTCGGACCAGTAGATGTACCAGAAGCGGTGGCTGTTGTTGCAGACTTATATGTTCAAAATATGGTCGACGCAGTATGCGGTGCCAACCAGAAAGATCATCATTATATAAATGTTAATCCAGGAAAAGATTTTGAACCAGAAAAATATGCAGATATTCGCATGGTACAAGAAGGTGATGAATCCCCTGATGGCGAAGGTGTTTTGAAATTTTCCAAAGGAATTGAAGTTGGACATATCTTCAAACTTGGCACCCGTTATAGCGAGTCGATGAATGCTACAGTGTTAGATAAGAATGGTCGCAATATTCCAATTATTATGGGTTCTTACGGAATTGGAATTAGCCGCTTATTGTCAAGTGTCGTTGAACAGAATGCAGATGATCAAGGTATTGTATGGCCTACAAGCATTGCACCATTTGATATTCATATTATTCCAATTCAACTGAAAAATGAGGATCAAGCACAACTTGCTTCAGAACTTGTTGAATTATTTGAAGCTAGAGGCTATGATGTGCTTTTGGATGATCGAAATGAACGTGCAGGTGTAAAATTTAATGATGCGGAATTATTCGGAATTCCTCTCCAAATTACAATCGGTAAAAAAGCAAGTGAAGGAATTGTAGAAGTAACCATTCGAAAAACTGGTGAAATGGTTGAAACGAAAAAAGAAGATATCTTGGATACAATTTCTATTTTAACGTCACGCGATTAATATAAATTTAAAAGAGAGTTTCCAAACTCTCTTTTATTTATCTATTTTAGAAAAGAGGGATTGAAATGTCGGACACAGCACATGGCCGCTTCAAACTTTTACTTGAACAAATTAAATTTCCGCTGACAGATTTAGCATCTGAGGTATTTCAAGGGGCTGAAGTTCAGTCGGTCGATGTCTATCCTAAACAGAAAAAGTGGATTTTTCAGATCAAGGTAAAAGATATTTTACCTTTTCCAATATTTGATGAATTTTATCAGCGCTTGGTTTATAGCTTTCAACAGATTGCAGAGATTGAGCTAGTCCTCCATACAGTGCAACCTATTATAAATCAAAAAACATTAGTGGAATATTGGCCATATATCTGTCAAAAAAGTCAGATAGATTCGCCACTGTGCAATGATGCTTTTGCACGTAATTTTCCTTATATGAAAGATCAGTCAATTTATTTTAAAATTGAACATCAGGTGCTCGCTAATAAATTTTCGGATGAATTTTTACCAATTTTAGCAAAAGAATATATAAAAGTTGGTTTTCCACCGCATTTAAAAATTATAGCAACGATTGATGAACATGCTTCGGAAGAGTCCATTCAATCATTTATTGAAAAAACGGCTCAAGAAAACCAGCAAGTGGCAGAAGAATTGTCCATCAAGCATGAGAAATTAACAAAAGCTCACGAAAAAGAACAAAAAAATCAAGAAAAAAACAAAAATGAACGTTCTTACACTGGCAAAATTCAGCTCGGCCGAAATATAAGTAGCCATCAAAACATTTGGCAAATGAAAGATCTACTTGAAGAGGAACGAAACGTTGTACTGCAGGGATATGTCTTTGATACAGAAGTTCGTAATTTACGGTCAGGGCGTCAAATTCTTACATTTAAAATCACTGACTATACATCAAGCTTCACTTGCAAAAGATTTTCCAACAATGAAGAAGAGGAAGCCATTTTCGAAAAAATTAAACCAGGAATATGGTTAAAAGTTCAAGGAAATGTGCAAGAAGACAATTACTTGAATGATCTTGTCCTCTTAGCAAGCAATATTGAAGAAGTGCAAGTCGAAGAGAAAATGGATCATGCTAAGAATAAGCGCGTCGAGCTTCATGCACACACGCAAATGAGTCAAATGGATGCAACAAATAGTGCAACAGATTTGGTCAATCGTGCATCAAAATGGGGACATAAAGCCGTTGCTATTACAGATCATGGAGCTGTATATGCTTTCCCAGAAGCTTATAAAGCAGCACAAGGAAAAGATATCAAAGTCATCTATGGTATGGAAGCATACCTCGTTGATGATGGCGAGCCTGTTGCATATCATTTGAGCGATATGAATTTAAGTGAAGCAACCTATGTTGTTTTTGACGTGGAAACGACAGGACTGTCAGCAATCTATGATTCTATTATTGAATTAGCTGGTGTCAAAATGTACAAAGGAAATGTTATCGAGTCATTTCAAGAATTCATAGATCCAGGGCATCCACTTTCAGAAACTACTATTAATTTAACTAATATCACGAATGAAATGGTACAAAATGCTGAAAAATCGGAAGAACAAGTGTTAAAAGAGTTTAAAGATTTTACAAAAGATACGATTATCGTGGCACACAATGCTAGTTTTGATATCGGCTTTTTGAATGCGGGCTATGCTAAATATAAGATTGACGAAGTAACAGAACCAGTAATTGATACTCTGGCTCTTTCACGTATGCTTCATCCAGATATTAAAAGTCATCGTTTAAATACTTTGGCCAAGCGTTATGATGTCTATTTAGAACAACATCACCGCGCAATTTATGATGCAGAAACTACAGGACGATTATTGGATATCTTTTTAAAAGAAGCAGCAGCTGATTTTAATATTGTAAATTTAAATCAATTGAATGATTACATTGGTGAAGGTGATGCATATAAAAGAAGTCGTCCATATCATGCAACACTGCTTGTTCACACACAAAAAGGATTGAAAAATTTATTTAAATTAGTGTCAGCTTCTTATGTTGATTATTTTTATCGTGTACCGCGTATTCCGCGCTCCGTCTTTCACAAGTTTCGTGACGGCTTGCTAGTAGGAAGTGCTTGTGCTGAAGGTGAAGTTTTTGAAGCAATGATGCAAAAGGGTTATGACGAAGCCAAAAGAGTGGCAAAAAATTATGACTATTTAGAAATTATGCCTAAAGGAAGCTATAAAAATCTTATTGCCAATGAGTTAATTCGTAACGAAGCAGATTTGGAAGACATTATTAAAAATATCGTTCATTTAGGAGAAGAACTAGAAATTCCAACAGTTGCAACGGGCAACGTTCACTATCTTGATGAAAAAGATAAAATTTATCGTGAAATCATTTTAACGACTTTGCATCAAACAGGTGATAAGCACATTGTTTATCCTGATTTAGATTTTAAAACGACTGAAGAAATGCTAAATGAATTTTCTTTTTTAGGTCATGACAAAGCTTATGAAGTTGTTGTTGTGAATTCGCAACATATTGCAGATCGCGTAGATGAGGGCATTGTTCCAGTGAAGTCTAAACTATATACACCTAAAATGCCAAATGCTGAAGAAGAAATAACGCAACTAACATATGCTGAAGCTAAAAGACGATATGGCGATCCTTTACCAGAAATTATTCAAAAAAGAATTGACAAAGAATTAACGAGTATTATCGGGAATGGATTTGCAGTTATTTATTTAATTGCCCAAAAATTAGTGGATAAAAGTATGGAAAATGGTTATCTAGTAGGTTCCAGAGGGTCTGTCGGTTCAAGTTTTGTAGCAAATTTGACAGGAATTACTGAAGTGAATCCTCTACCGCCGCACTATCATTGCGCATCGTGTAACTATTCTGAATTTTATAATGACGGCTCAATCGGATCAGGTTTTGATTTGCCTGTTAAAAAATGTCCAAATTGTGATAAAGAGTTGGAACGCGATGGTCAAAATATCCCATTTGAAACATTTTTAGGATTCAATGGGGAAAAAGTTCCCGATATTGATTTGAATTTCTCTGGGGAATATCAAGCAGCAGCCCATGAATATACAAAAGTATTATTTGGTGAAGATCATGTTTATAAAGCTGGAACAATTGGAACGATTGCCGATAAGACGGCTTTTGGCTATGTAAAAGGTTATGAGCGTGACTTACATAAAAATTATAATAAGGCTGAAATTGACCGCTTAACCAAAGGAGTGTCAGGAGCACGAAGAACTACAGGCCAACACCCTGGTGGAATTATTGTTATTCCTGAAGATATGGAAGTCTATGACTTCACACCAGTCCAATATCCAGCAAATGATCAAACTGCAGATTGGCGAACAACGCACTTTGATTTCCACTCAATTGACAATAATGTGCTGAAACTTGATATTCTAGGACATGATGATCCGACAATGATCCGTGTATTGCAAGATTTATCAGGAATTGACCCACAGTCGATTCCATTGAATGATCCAGATGTAATGAAGTTATTTCAAGGAACAGAAGTGCTAGGTGTCACTCCAGAACAGATTTATTCTAAGACGGGGACTTTAGGAATTCCTGAGTTTGGAACAAACTTTGTTCGCTCAATGTTAGAGAAGACATTGCCTACTACATTTGCGGAATTGTTACAGATTTCTGGTCTTTCGCATGGAACGGATGTATGGTTAGGAAATGCTGAATTGCTAATTGATGAATATAATATTCCATTGTCCGAAGTGATCGGCTGCCGCGATGATATTATGGTTTATTTAAGTCAGGCGGGTATTGAAGAGGTGGTCGCTTTTCGTATTATGGAAAGTGTTCGTAAAGGAAAAGGCCTTTCGGATGAATGGATTCAAATTATGAAAGACCATGATGTTCCGCAATGGTATATTGATTCTTGCTTAAAGATAAAATATATGTTTCCAAAAGCGCATGCCGCAGCATATATTATTATGGCTCTTAGAGTTGCCTATTTTAAAGTTCACTATCCACTCTATTATTATGCAGCTTATTTTTCAGTTCGTGCAAATGACTTTGAGCTAGAGGCGATGTGTAATGGAAAAGCAGCCGTTAAGAATCTAATTCAAGAAATTTACCACAAAGGCAATGATGCATCTGCCAAAGAGAAAAACCTTCTCGTTGTACTCGAAATTGCCAATGAAATGCTGGAAAGAGGATTTTCATTTGAAATGGTTGATTTAAATACTTCGGATGCAAATCATTTTCTCATTAAAGATGATAAAACATTGCTAGCTCCATTCAGAGCGGTGCCATCTTTTGGAGCGAGTGCTGCAGAATCGGTAGTTGAAGCACGTAAAGATGGTGAATTTCTGTCGAAAGAAGATTTAATGCAACGTACACGTGTAACGCGATCTGTTATTGAGTATTTGGACCGTCACAATGTAACGGGAGATCTTCCCGATGAAAACCAACTTAGTTTATTTTAAAATAACTAGAAGTATTTGATAATATTCGCTACATGTGGTAGTATATGTAAGCAAAGGATAAAGTAGTGAGGAGTGAGCGCATAAATTGTGTCTCACTCTTTTTATCGAGCAAATCTAATAGGAGGTGGATGTTTTGAATACTGTTGAGCGTGTAAAGAATATTGTTGAATCTTTGACGCATAACTTTGATTTTTCGATCTTTGATATTGAATATGTCAAGGAAGGGAGCCATTGGTATTTGCGCATATATATAGATAAAAAAGGTGGCGTGAGTTTGAATGACTGTACACAATTCAGCGAAGTGGTGAGTGCAGCTTTAGACAAAGAAGAACCAGATCCCATTCCACACGCTTATTTTTTAGAAGTGTCTTCGCCTGGTGCAGAACGTCCTTTAAAAACGGATGAGCAGTTACGCGAAGCAGTTGGCAGTTACATTCATATCTCATTGTATCAAGCTGTTGAAGGTCAAAATACATACGAAGGTATTTTAGAAGAATTGCAAGCAGAGACATTAACAATCAGCTATCAAGACAAAACACGAGTAAAAGAAATTTCTATTCCAAGAAAATTAATTTCAAAAGCACGTCTAGCGATTAAATTTTAGAACAAGGAGTATCAAAGAATGAACGAAAATTTAGTGAAAGCGTTCGAAGCTTTAAATCAAGAAAAAGGTGTTTCTATTGAAATTATAAAAGAAGCTTTAGAAGCCGCACTAGTATCTGCATATAAAAAACACTATGGCACTAGCCAAAATGTTGAAATCGTTTTGGATGAAACGAAAGGGGAATATGCAGTTTATCAATTAAAAGAAGTTGTTGAAGAAGTAACGGATTCACAACTGGAAATATCTTTAGCAGAAGCAAAAGAAATGAATCGTGCCTATGAACCAGGAGATATTATTCGTTTTGAAGTTACACCTAAACAATTTGGACGAATTGCTGCACAAACAGCTAAGCAAGTGATTACGCAAAGATTACGTGAAGCAGAAAGAAATGTGATCTATAACGAATATATTGAATATGAAGGAGAACTTCTTAATGGTACTGTTGAAAGAATAGACAGCCGATTTGTCTATGTAAATATTGGAAAAATTGAAGCGGTAATGTCTGTCCGAGATCAAATGCCAGGTGAAGAATATCATATTCATGACCGCATTAAAGTCTACGTTAGTAAAGTTGAAGATTCCATGCGCGGACCACAAATATTCGTCTCCCGAACTAATCCCGGGCTGATCAAACGACTATTTGAACAAGAGGTTCCTGAGATTTATGAAGGTATTGTTGAAATTGTTTCTATTGCCCGAGAGGCAGGGGATCGTTCTAAATTAGCGGTGACAGCTCACGATGCTAACGTAGATCCAGTAGGTACCTGTGTTGGACCGCGGGGTGCTCGCGTACAACAAATTGTAAATGAGCTTCATGGTGAGAATATCGACATCGTACAATGGGACAAAGATCCCGCCATATTCATCAAAAATGCACTAAATCCAGCAGAAGTTTTAGCTGTAACATTCGATGAGCATGAAGAAAGAGTATGTACAGTCGTAGTTCCTGACAATCAATTATCACTTGCGATTGGACGTCGCGGACAAAATGTTCGCTTAGCGGCAAAATTAACGGATTATAAAATTGATATCCAACCACTTTCAGAAAGTGATGTAGTCATTGAAGAAATGTCAGCTGATACATCAGAAGAAATATCACCATTTTTTGAAGCACTTGCAGATTTCGATTTCGGTGAAGAGGATCAAGAAGAGCCAAAAGACTTTTTTGAGACAATTCAAGATAAAACGGATGACGAATTAGAAGAATAGAGGTACTTTGCGATGAAGAAAAAAGAACCTTTAAGAAAATGTGTCGTGACTTTTGAACGCAAGAGTAAAAAAGAGTTAGTGAGAATTGTTAGAAATTCAGATCAAAGTGTGTCAATTGATCCAACGGGTAAGAAAAATGGTCGAGGTGCTTATGTGAGTTTAGATGTTGAAGTAGCGAAAATAGCTAAACAAAAAAATGCATTAGCGCAAGCACTCAATGCAAAAGTGACAGAAGAATTTTATGACGAATTGATTGATTATATTGACTATCAAATCGCTAGAAGAGAATTATTGAGACAAAATGAAAAATAAACAAAAAGCATTAAATTTGTTGGGACTGGCAATGAGAGCAAGAGCACTTACAACGGGAAGTGCCGTAGTATTGGAAGCCATTCGAAGTGGCAAAGCAAAATTAGTAATCATTGCATCCGATGCCAGTCAGAATACGAGAAAGCAATTTTTAAATAAATGTGAATATTACAAGATTCCTTATTATATTCATTTTACCCAATGCGATATAAGTCGGGCCATTGGGAAGGAAAGGATGGTATGTGCATTCACAGATGATGGATTTGCTAGATCCTTTAAAAAATTGCAGATGTGAAAGAAAGGTGATTCAATGAGCAAAAAACGCGTCTATGAATTTGCAAGAGAACTCAATATTGAAAGTAAAGATGTCCTAAAAAAAGCAAAAGAATTGGGCATTCAATTTAAATCACACATGTCTTCTATGGAAGATGATGAAATGATTAAAGTACGCCAAGCTTTTCAGAACAAATCTGAAATGAAGGCTGAGAAAAAGAATATCTCAAAAGATAATCGCTCAAAAGCAAATCGTCCTAAAGAAGAACATAACCAAAAGAATAAAATGTCTAAGGGAAATAAAAAAGCAAATAAAAAATCTACCAAGCAACCTCATGATAATCGTTCAAAACAAAAACAAGAATCGGCTAAGTCGAAAAAAGAAAATCAGCATCCGAAGAGAACGACAAATGAGCAGGAAAGACAAGAGTTGAAAAAAGATCGCCAAAAACAAAACCAAAGTAAAAAACAATCCAGACAATTTCGTGGTATTAATGGTGGACCAGCAGGAAATCGCCGCAAAAATAAACGAAATAAAAATCAAGGAAGACCAGCACCAGCTACTCCGAGAAAAGATAAACCACTACCAACATCTGTTGAATACACAGAAGGAATGAATATAGCGGAATTATCTAAAAAAATTCATCGTGAACCAGCGGAACTTGTCAAGAAATTATTTTTATCTGGCGTAATGGCTACTCAAAATGACTCACTTTCAAAAGATGCAATTGAATTATTATTGCTAGATTATGGCATTGAGCCGATTGAAAAAGTTGAAGTAGATGTGACAGATTTCGATACATATTTTGATCAAGAAGTTGACGAAGATAAATTAGTGTCGCGTCCAGCAACAGTGACAATTATGGGACATGTCGATCATGGTAAAACGACCTTGCTTGATACATTGCGCGAGAGTAGTGTAGCGGAAGGTGAAGCAGGTGGAATTACGCAACATATTGGAGCATACCAATTAAATGTTCATGGTGAAACGATTACATTCTTAGATACCCCAGGGCATGCTGCATTTACTACAATGCGTGCGCGTGGAGCAGATGTGACGGATATCGTTATTATTGTTGTTGCTGCTGATGATGGTGTCATGCCACAGACAGTTGAAGCCATTAACCATGCGAAAGCTGCAAACGTTCCGATAATTGTAGCAGTAAATAAAATTGATAAGCCAGCTGCCAATCCAGATCGGGTAAAACAAGAATTAATGGAATATAATCTTGTTCCTGAAGAGTGGGGTGGGGACACCATTTTTGTAGAAATATCTGCTAAATTTAATCAAAATATTGAAGAGTTGCTCGAGATGATTATTTTGGTGGCAGAAGTTTCTGAGCTAAAAGCTGATCCATCACGTCTTGCATTAGGAACTGTTCTTGAAGCAAGATTAGATAAAGCGAAAGGCCCTATTGCAACGGTTCTTGTCCAGCAAGGAACGCTACACCAAGGGGATCCGATTGTTGTAGGGACGGCATTTGGCCGAGTGCGTACGATGACTGATGACAAAGGCCGCCGAATCAAAGATGCAGGACCATCAACTCCTGTAGAAATTACTGGGCTCAGCGAAACGCCACAAGCGGGAGATCGTTTTGTTGTATTTGAAGATGAACGAACTGCACGACAAATTGGTGAAGCACGTGCCACGCAAGAGATTGAATCCATGCGTAAGAATACAAATAAAGTTACGCTTGAAAACTTATTTGAAAGTTTGGAAGAAGGCGAACTGAAAGAAGTTAATGTCATCATAAAAGCAGATGTTCAAGGTTCTACCGAGGCATTAGCCAGCTCGCTCCAAAAAATTGATGTTGAGGGCGTTAAAGTGAATATTGTTCACACAGGAGTTGGCGCTATTAACGAAAGTGATGTAACTTTAGCAAGTGCAAGCAATGGTATCATCATAGGTTTTAACGTTCGTCCAACGACTATCGCAAAAGATGCTGCAGAACAAGAGCAAGTAGAAATTCGTACATATCGTGTTATCTATGATGCAATTGATCAAATCGAGTCCGCTATGAAAGGCATGCTTGATCCAGAATATGAAGAAAAAGTTATCGGAACTTTAACGGTTCGTGAAACATATAAAGTTTCGAAATTAGGAACCATTGCGGGCTGCTATGTAAATGATGGCGTAATTCGCAGAAATAGCTCCGTTCGCCTTATTCGTAATGGTATCGTGATTTATGAGGGTGAATTAGGCAGTTTGAAACGCTTTGAAAATGATGCCAGTGAAGTTTCTAATGGCTACGAGTGTGGACTTACAATAGAAGGGTATAATGATATAAAAGTAGATGACCAGATTGAAGCATATGAAATGGTCGAAATTGTAAGACAATAACATAGGAATAGGTGATTAAATGTCTAACCATCGCCAAGGAAGAATTGCACAAGAAATTTTGAAACGTGTGACACAAATCTTAAATGAAAATGTGCGTGATCCACGTGTAGAAGGTGTTACACTGACAGATGTAGAAGTTACAGGAGACTTACAACAAGCAAAAGTTTTTTATAGTACATTGGACGATAGCGATAAGAAAAAAGCTGCAACACAAGAAGGTCTAGAACAAGCAAGTGGCTTAATTCGTAAGGAATTAGGGCAATACTTGACAACCTATCATACACCAGAATTGTTATTCCGCAGAGATGAGTCGCTTGAGTATGGCAATCGAATTGATCAACTACTCAAACAACTACATAGTGAAAATGAATAATATAATAAAAGGAAGTCATTGTGGCTTCCTTTTTTTGATAGAAATTCAAAGGGAATTCATAAGAACTATGGTAGAATAAACAAGAAGTATACAGAAATGAAGTGAAAGTATGGACGGAATTTTACCAATTTGGAAAGTTAAAGGAATGACGAGCCACGATGTAGTGAATAAAGTACGCCATTTATTTCATACTAAAAAAGTTGGACATGGAGGAACATTAGATCCTGATGTTGAAGGCGTGTTACTGATTGCAGTGGGTGCCTCAACTAGAGCGTTGGAATTTATTTTAGATGGTAATAAAGGCTATTCAGGAGAGATAACGCTTGGCTTTTCGACCACTACGGAAGATAGCAGCGGCGAGATTGTCGAAAGAAAAGCGGTCGGTAAAGAAGTGAATGAAGCGTCCATTGATCAAGCAATGCAGACATTTATCGGGAATGTAGCACAGACACCGCCACTTTATTCAGCTGTTCGAGTGAATGGCAAGCGATTATATGAATATGCTCGCCATAATATTCCTGTTGAACGTCCCGTCCGTTTTGTTGACATTTTTTCATTTAAGCGAACGAGTGATATTAGCAGACCAACTTCTGATACGCTTTGTTTTCAATTTGATGTGTCATGTGGAAAAGGGACATATATACGAACCCTTGCAGTAGACTTGGGAGATAAGTTAGGTTATCCTGCTCATATGTCCCAATTAACGCGAACAGTTGCCTCACATATTACACAGGCACAAACCCTTACATTGGAAGAATTAGAAAAAATTATTCAACAACAAGGAATGGAAGCAGTTCATCAATATTTTATACCTTTAAAGAAAGTATTGAATCGTTTTGATCAAGTTGAGTTAACGGACGAAGCGTTTTCTAAAGTGAAAAATGGAAGTGTGCTGCCAATTGATTATTTTGGTAAAAAAACATTTCCATTAGTGATGACATATGCACAGCATGTGGCAGCAATTTATATTGAACATCCGAGTCGGCCGGAATGGATGAAGCCGAAAAAAGTTTTCCCGCAAGAGGTGGAATAAATGCAGCGAATTCAATTAAAACATCCTTATGATCCTACTCAAATAATAAAAGAGCCGATTGTGTTAATTTTAGGATACTTTGATGGTGTTCATATCGGACATCAAGCAGTGATAGCTAAAGGAGTTGCTACTGCACGCCAGAAAGGTATTAAGGCTGCGCTAATGACATTTAATCATCCACCTCGAATGGTCTATCAGCCACTTGAAGATGGTCAACTGACCTTGCTAACTCCTCCACATTTGAAATATGAAAAAATGGCTGAACTTGGCATTGATATTCTATATGAAGTGGAATTCACTGCGGACTTTGGCCATCAGACACCGCAAGAGTTCGTCGATCGCTATATTGTTGACTGGCATAGTGTGGTAGTTGTTGCAGGATATGATTACACCTATGGAAAAAAAGAAATTGCTACAATGGAACATCTTGCTTATTATGCTCAGGACCGCTTTGAGATTATGACTGTTCCAAAGCAAGTTATAAACGGTAAAGATGTGAGCTCTACACTTATTCGTCAGTACTTATTAGAAGGTCGTCCAGAAGACGCAAATGAAGCGCTGGGCTATCCCTATAAGACATCTGGAACAATAGTCCATGGGAAAAATCGTGGTAGCAAACAACTCGGCTACCCAACGGCCAATATTTTGTCGGATCCATATACTCTGATTCCAGAAGTGGGCGTATATGTCGTACGGATGAAAGTAAAGGGTATATGGTATGAGGGTATGGCATCAATTGGCTATAATGTGACATTTGGCCCTAATCACTCTCAAACAGTTGAAGTACATTTATTCCATTTTAAAGATGAAATTTATGGTGAAGAAGTAGAAGTAGAGTGGCTCCATTATATTCGCCCAGAACAAAAATTTGCATCAATTGATCAATTAATACATCAGCTGGAATGTGATGAAATTTTTTCAAAAAAATGGCTCAAAAATAAGATGAATTAGCAGCTAACTATTGACACTGCTAATGAATCATGTTAAATTAATACTGTAATTAGCACTCAAATTATTTGAGTGCTAATTTGTTGGAGATAATTGGCTTATAGTATGAGAGGAAGTATTGATATGCTTACTGCAAGACAATTATTCATTCTTCAAAAAATAATCGAAATCTACACATTAACGGGCGAACCAGTAGGCAGTAAAGTACTAGCGCAAGATGAGCAACTATCTGTGAGTTCGGCAACTATTCGAAATGAGATGAGTCATTTAGAAGATTTAGGCTTAATTGAAAAGATGCATAGTTCAAGTGGACGAATTCCTTCGATAGAAGGTTTCCGTTTTTATGTGGCCAATTTAATGCATCCTAAAGCGCCGAGTCTTTCTGAAAAGCAACAAATTACTCAATTTATTCAAACGTCAACACATTCATTGAATGATTTGTTCGATCAGACGGCTTCATTGCTTTCAAGTTTGACGAATTATACAGTAATTATCTTAGGTCCCCAATCCCAAGATAATATCTTAACGGACTTAAAGCTACTGGCCGTTAGCAATGAGCAATTTTTACTCATTATGGAATTTGATGAGGTTGATTTGAAAAGCCATCTCTTCCGCTGGCCAAGTTCTGTCAGCAAAAAAGATTTACAAGTTGTAACTAACGTGTTGCGTAAGTTATTACTAGGCCGACCTTTACGGGAAATATATAACAAGCTGCAGCATGAAGTTCCGCTAGTTTTGGATAAGATATTTTCTAAACAGTATGAGAATAAATTATTTGCGGTCATTAAATATTTATTGAACAAGCAAGAAGATGATCAGATTTATATATCTGGTAAAGGTAATATTCTCGATTTTATGGAAGAAATTGATGCTGCAAAAGTGAAGGATATTTATGGTTTGCTTGAGAATGAGAGTGGTTTGAAGTCACTGCTGCTTCCTTTTGATCGCCAACAGGAAGTCAATATTCAGATTGGTGCAGAGCTCTCTTCGCGATTATATGATGATCTGTCGATGATGACGACTTCATATAACTTAGAAGAAAATCGCACAGGGCTGATTGCCATATTAGGTCCGACGCGTATGAGTTATGATCTGACACTTGGCATGATGAATTATTTAAAAGATGAATTAAAAGCAAAATTAATGAATGATTATTTTAATGAAGATGATCGATATAAAACATAAAAATAGTGAATAGAAGTGAGGGATTAAATTGTCTGAAAAGAAAATCAATCCAAAGCATGATGAATCTGAGGAGCGAGTAAAAGATAATGAACTTGAAGCTTCTAACGAGCAAACGCCGCAAGAGGAAATTGTTACGAATGAGTTGGAACAATTAGAACAAAAAATTGATGATTTAGAAGATCAGAATTTGCGTTTGCAAGCAGAAATTCAAAATATTATAAAGCGCAATCAAAAAGAGCGCGAACAATATGCAAAATATCGTAGCCAAGATCTGGCTTCGGCAATATTACCTGTTATGGATAATTTAAATCGCGCATTGGAGATAGAAGTCGATGATGAGTCAGGTCAGGCACTCAAAGATGGAATAGAAATGGTACGTACTGGTTTTTTAACGGCACTAGATTCACAAGGCGTTAAAAAAATGGACTGTTTAAATGAACCCTTTGATCCTAATTTTCATGAAGCCTATACAATGGTTGCAGCGAAAGAAGGACAAGATTCTGGAGTGATTGCAGAAGTTTTTGAAGAAGGTTATATGATTCATGACCGCATTTTACGTGCAGCAAAAGTTGCTGTGACGAATTAAATAGATAAAAGGAGTTTGAGCATTATGTCTAAAATTATTGGTATTGACTTAGGAACAACTAACTCTGCCGTTGCAGTATTAGAAGGTGGAGAACCTAAAATTATCGCAAACAATGAAGGAAATCGTACGACACCATCAGTTGTCGCTTTTAAAAATGGTGAAATTCAAGTTGGAGAAGTTGCAAAACGCCAAGCCATTACGAATCCGAATACTGTCATGTCAATCAAACGATACATGGGAACGGATCATAAAGTGAATATTGATGGAAAAGAGTATACACCACAAGAAATTTCGGCATTTATTTTACAACATCTAAAAGGTTATGCTGAAGACTATTTGGGAGAAAAAGTAACGAATGCAGTTATTACTGTTCCAGCATACTTTAATGACTCACAGCGTCAAGCAACACGCGATGCTGGAATTATTGCGGGATTAAAAGTGGACCGTATCGTGAATGAACCGACTGCTGCAAGTTTGGCTTATGGACTAGAAAAAGTAGATGTTGAAGAAAAAGTTTTAGTCTTTGACTTAGGTGGAGGAACTTTTGACGTTTCTGTATTGGAATTAGGTGACGGTGTCTTTGATGTGCTATCGACAGCGGGTGACAATAAACTTGGTGGCGATGACTTTGATGAGAAAATTATCGAATATTTAGTAGCCGAATTCAAAAAAGATAATGGTATTGATTTATCTCAAGATAAAATGGCACTCCAACGCCTAAAAGATGCAGCTGAAAGTGCGAAAAAAGAACTTTCAAGCACAAGCTCAACACAAATTAGCCTACCATTTATCTCAGCAGGCGAAGCAGGACCACTACATTTGGAAGTTACATTGACACGTGCAAAATTTGATGAATTAACCCATGAACTTGTTGAACGTACAAAACAACCATTACGTCAAGCTATTAAAGATGCTGGAATTACAACTAGCGAAATTGATGAAGTAATTCTCGTTGGTGGTTCTACACGTATTCCTGCAGTTATCGAAGCTGTCAAACAAGAAACTGGCAAAGAACCGAACCGTTCTGTAAACCCAGACGAAGTTGTTGCGATGGGAGCTGCAGTTCAAGGGGGCGTTATTTCTGGTGATGTGAAAGATGTCGTATTGCTAGATGTTACACCACTTTCTTTAGGAATTGAAACGATGGGTGGCGTATTTACAAAATTAATTGACCGCAACACGACGATTCCTACGAGCAAGTCGCAAATCTTTTCAACGGCAGCAGATAATCAGCCTGCAGTAGACATTCATGTGCTTCAAGGGGAACGCTCAATGGCTGCTGATAATAAAACTTTAGGCAGATTCCAACTAACGGATATTCCACCTGCCCCACGTGGTATCCCTCAAATTGAAGTTACTTTTGATATTGATAAAGATGGAATTGTAAAAGTATCTGCTCAAGATAAAGGAACTGGTAAACAGCAAAATATTACGATTAAATCTTCAAGTGGCTTAGATGATTCAGAAATCGAACGTATGGTAAAAGATGCAGAAGCTAATGCGGAAGCAGACAAAAAACGAAAAGAAGAAGTCGAGTTACGTAATGAAAGTGAACAATTAGTTTTCCAAGTCGAAAAAACCTTGAAAGACTTAGAAGGCAAAGTAGACGAATCAGAAATTAAAAAAGCTGAAGAAGCACGCGATGCACTTCAAAAAGCACTGGATGCAAATAATAATGAAGAAATTAAAGAAAAACGCGATGCATTAAGCGAAATTGTTCAAAACTTGACAGTAAAACTTTATGAACAAGCGCAAGCGGCACAACAACAAGAAAATGCTGGCAATACGGCTACTGACCAGACAGCAAATCAAAAAGATAATGTTGTTGATGCTGATTTTGAAGAGGTAGATGACGAAGAATAATATAATATTGAGCCAGAAGCTTTCTTTTGGCTCAATATTTATGATAATTCTTCCGAACAATTGATGGAAGTAAGCGAGGGATTTTGTTGGCTGAAAAAGCAGATTTTTATGATATTTTAGGCGTCGGTCGTGATGCAAGTGATCAAGAAATTAAGCGGGCTTACCGCAAATTATCAAAAAAATATCACCCCGATATCAATAAAGAAGAAGGCGCCGAAGAAAAATTCAAAGAAATTACCGAAGCATATGAAGTACTCTCAGACGAAAATAAAAGAGCTGCCTATGACCAATACGGCCATGCCGGAGTAAATTCTGGTTATGGTGGAGCAGGTGGCGGTTATGGTAATTATGGCGGATTCGGTAATTTTGGTGGCGGTGGTGACGCTTTTTCTGGATTTGGTGATATTTTCAGTGACTTATTTGGTGGTGGTCAATCAAGCTATGATCCCACAAAGCCACAACTTGGTTCGGACTTAGAATATGTTATGGATTTAACATTTGAAGAAGCTATCTTTGGAAAAGAAGAAGTCATTACCTATGCTCGCCTAGATCAGTGCAAGACTTGTTCAGGATCCGGTGCAAAACCTGGTACACATCCAGAAGTCTGTTCGGAATGTCATGGTCAGGGTAGAGTGAATATCCAACAAGATACGCCATTTGGTCGTATTATGACACAGAGAACATGTCCAGTATGTAATGGCCAAGGCAAAGTCATTAAAGACAAATGCTCAACCTGCCATGGGGAGGGTCTGCAATCCACTTCCCACCAAGTTAAAATTAAAGTGCCCGCTGGAGTTGAGACAGGACAACAAATTCGTTTGCGCGGACAAGGTAATGCAGGAAAAAATAATGGACCTTATGGGGACTTATATGTCGTCTTCCGCGTGAAACCATCAGATATCTTTGATCGTGACGGATCCAATATTTATTACACTTTAACAATTAATTTTGCTCAAGCAGCACTCGGTGATGTTATTGAAGTTCCGACTGTCAATGGAAAAGCAAAATTAAAAATCCCAGCTGGAACTGCTTCAGGTACGATGCTACGAATGAAAGGTCAAGGCGGTCCTAGCTTCCGAACGGGAACCGTAGGCGATCAGCTGGTCACAGTGAATGTTGAAGTTCCAAAAAAACTAAATGAAAAGCAACTGGAAGCGGTACGTTTATTTGCTAAAGCAAGTGACTTGCATGATATTCAAGAAGAACCAGAATCATTCTTTTCAAAAGTAAAAGATGCATTTAAAAAATAAAAGAAAACCCACAACAATGTGAATGATTTTCATCAATTGAACGAAAATTATCGACTAAAGTTGTGGGTTTTTTTGTGTCGCATTATAAGAGTGATAGGCAGAAAATTAAAGTAGCGAAAAAGGATAATAATTTTACTATAAAAAATTACTAAAAGTAAATGAACATTATTTAAATCATAAAGCCTAAGAAGCATGATACACCGACTTTTAATGGGATTAGAGGTCAGATTAAAATGTGTATTTTTGAAATTATAAAATAACAAGCCAAAATAAAATGACGAAAATAAATAGAGATCATTTAAAAAAAGATAAAAGTTTTCTAAAAATATATTGCTTTCTATATATATATATATAATGGATATAACTTTTTTAATTTATAAAAAGTAATTCATCCTACTTAAAATATATAGAAAGGTAAAGATGGATATGAAAAAGATTAGAAAGTACTTAACGATGCTATTGTTGATGCTGGTTGCAATATTGGCGTTGCAAAAAGATATTGTCCAAGCCACACCTGATGCTGAAGAAGATCAGTTGCTCAATGTATTCCATCATCAACAAACTCTCGAGGATAATCGAGTGGACCCTTTGGGTTCTTCTGCTAAGATAGGCATTGACTCACTTGAAAATCTAGAGGATATTAACAAAGTACAGGACAATTCAAATGGTTCCATATATATTCATCGTGGTAAGATAGTGTTTGATTACGAAATAGAGAAGGTGCGTGGTGAATATGCGCGATATGTTTCGGTTTGGGCGGAATTTATCGGGCATAATGGGTACGAAGGAACGATTAAAAGTATTAGTGTAAGAGGCCAAAAGTTCAATGTGAATGATAAGAACTGGGGAAGCCGTTCTAACCCCAATGTATTCAGAGTAAAATATGACGGTCCATTGACTTTTACAGGAGTTGATAGTTGGGGGGAGTGCATGAGACTGATATTTCTGTAGTTGGTATTGGGTTACCGTGGATTAAAGCTTCGGATGCGACTATTGAATTAAGCAAGATTGCTACTCTCACAAAAGAAGATGTATTGAAACTTGTGAAAGCTTCTGCAACGGACGAGCTTGATACTGATTTAACTAAATATATTGAGCTGGGCGATGACGCATTTAATAAAGTGAAAGCCTTGAACCGTCCCGGTCAACAGACAAGGGTGGAATTGGCAGTAACTAAGTCTCACTGGGGGACCTCAACCTTAGAACATCCGTGGGCTACAGTGAGGGTTACAGTGAGTGTGGTTGAAGATAACACCCCTCCAACACTTGAAGTGGCAGATAAGACAATTATAGCGGGGACGAGTTAGACCTCCATACGCTAATAGTGAAAGCAGAAGATGCAGAAGATGGTCCTGACCTTAAGGATAATGTTGTAATTGATGCAGGCAACTTCGATCATACAAAAGTAGGCACATATGAGATCACCTTTACTTTGACAGATAAAGATGGTGCAACTGTTACGAAAAAAGCTACCGTAATAGTCAATCCAAAAGCAATGGTCCTCAATCATACCCCAACACTTGAAGTGGCAGATAAGACAATTATAGCGGGGGATGAACTTGACCTTCGTACGCTAATAGTGAAAGCAGAAGATGCAGAAGATGGTCCAGACCTTAAGGATAATGTTGTAATTGATGCAGGTAACTTCGATCATACAAAAGTAGGTACATATAAGATCATCTTTACTTTAAAAGATAAAGGCGGTGCAACTGTAACGAAAAAAGCTACCGTAATAGTCGCTGAAAAAGAACCTATTGATCTAAATACTGGCAGAAATTCTAATAAAAAAGAATTGACACCAAGAGAAGAGGATCATCAAGAAGGTATGATATTACCAAAAACAGGAATGCATACTAAATCCGTTCGATATTTTGGATTATTTGGTGCATTGGGTGTCCTTCTTGTAGTATTCAATCTAAGAAAAAAAGAATAAGTATAATATTAAAATAAAATATTTCTGAATTGGTCGACATTTGAGCTGGGTATGATAAAGTTCAAATGTCGATTTTTTATATGTGGTGTGCTATTGTGGATTATGGTCATTTTATGAGGTTGTGCTTCATATTGAAAGTTATGAAAAACATTGATATAATAGTAAAGTGATGGATTTTGAATAAGGAGAAGTGAATAGATGATTGACAAGGAAAAAATTCGCCAGCGACAAAAACATATGCGAAATTTCTCCATTATTGCTCATATAGACCATGGGAAATCGACTTTGGCTGACCGTATTCTTGAATTTACGGATACCATCGCCGATCGCGAAATGGAAGACCAGATTCTCGATTCTATGGAACTCGAACGTGAACGTGGCATTACGATCAAATTAAATACGGTGGAAGTTGTCTACAAAGCAAAAGATGGCGAGACCTATTATTTGCATTTGATTGATACCCCAGGACATGTCGATTTTACTTATGAAGTTTCTCGAAGCTTGGCGGCTTGTGAAGGCGCCATCTTAATAGTGGATGCGGCACAAGGCGTGGAAGCCCAGACCTTGGCGAATGTTTATCTAGCACTAGATAATGATCTGGAAATTTTGCCAGTCATTAATAAGATTGATTTACCTGCTGCTGATCCCGAAGCAGTCGCTATGCAAATTGAAGAGATTATTGGACTAGATACGGCGAATGCTGTCCAGACAAGTGCTAAATCTGGGATTGGAATTGAAGATGTCTTAGAACAAATTGTGAAATATGTTCCAGCACCAGAAGGAGACATAGATAATCCTTTGCAAGCGTTAATTTTTGACTCTGTTTATGACTCTTATCGCGGAGTTGTGTTAAGTGTAAGAATTAAAGAGGGCATTTTGCAAACAGGTGATGCCATTCAATTGATGGGATCGGGCAAACGTTTTGAAGTAACAGAAGTGGGTGTCTTCTCACCAACGCCAGTAGCTCGCGATTATTTAGCTGCTGGAGAGGTAGGATATGTTACTGCTAATATTAAGACAGTCCGCGACACACGTGTAGGGGATACTATCACACTTGTTGATAATCCTGCTGAAAAAGCATTACCTGGCTATCGCCAGATGACGCCTATGGTGTTTGCTGGACTTTATCCATCAAGTTCGGATGATTATGAAGATTTACGTGAGGCACTTGAACGCCTTCAACTCAATGATGCATCATTACATTATGAACCTGAGACATCGCATGCATTAGGCTTTGGATTCCGTTGTGGATTTCTAGGGATGCTACATATGGACGTTATTCAAGAACGTTTGGAGCGAGAATTCGATATTGATCTGATTACGACAGCTCCCTCTGTTATCTATCGTGTAAATAAGACAGACGGTACAATGGTCGAAGTCTCAAACCCTAGTGAGATGCCTAAGCCAACAGAGATTGATCATATTCAAGAACCATATGTTAAAGCTACTGTAACGGTTCCTAATGATTATGTAGGGGCTGTCATGGAGATCTCACAGAGAAAACGTGGTGAATTCGTAACTATGGAATATTTGGATGATATTCGTGTGAATGTTATCTATTTATTGCCACTATCTGAGATTGTCTTTGATTATTTTGATCGACTAAAATCAAATACTAAAGGCTATGCCTCATTAAGTTATGAGGAAGCGGGTTATCGTGAAAGTAATCTCGTAAAAATGGATATCTTAATCCATGGTGAGCCAGTTGATGCCTTGAGTTTCATAGTTCATAAGGATAGTTCCTATGAAAGAGGACGTGCAATTGTTGATCAATTACGAAAAACAATTCCGCGTCAACAATTTGAAGTGCCTATTCAAGCGGCGATTGGTCATCATATCGTGGCGCGTTCAACAGTCAAAGCTTATCGCAAAGATGTTACTGCCAAGTTATATGGTGGAGACGTAACACGACGCCAAAAACTTCTAGAGAAACAGAAAAAAGGTAAAAAACGCATGAAAAATATTGGTAGCGTAGAAGTTCCTCAAGAAGCATTTATGGCGGTATTGAATTTAGATGATGAGAATTAATAGATATTGACTCACTGATCGACTAGTTTCCTAGCTTTAAGTGAGTCTTTTTTTAAAAGGAGAATCATAATGAATAAAATTGAACAATTTGCACAACAGTTGAAAGATAGTCAGCGGATTGTTTTCTTCGGCGGAGCAGGGGTGTCGACAGAAAGTGGTATTCCAGACTTTCGCTCAGCAAAAGGACTCTATCGTGAAGATTCTCCATATGAAGTGCCCGTTGAAGCGATAATTTCGCATTCTTTTTATGAAGCGCATCCAAAAGAGTTTTTTGATTATTATTTTGAGCATTTAGTATTTGAAGAGGCACAGCCTAATATCGTGCACAAAAAATTAGCTGAGTTAGAGCGATTTCGCAAGGTAACAGTTGTGACGCAAAATATTGACGGCCTTCATTCACAAGCTGGCTCGTCCGATGTTCAGGAGCTACATGGCACGATTTTTGATAATCATTGTACACAATGTGGAGCATATGTTCCTTTAAAAGAACTAAAAAAAGATGACAATAAAATTCCACGCTGTCCGCATTGTCATGGTATTGTGAAACCAGATGTTACTCTTTATGAAGAGCAGCTCCCAACTCAACCCTTAATGCAATCAATCGAAGCGATAGCCAAAGCCGATATGTTGATTGTCGGAGGAACATCACTTGTTGTCTATCCAGCTGCTGGTTTGATTCGTTATTTTCATGGGAAATATTTTACATTAATTAACAAAACCCCTCTAGGACAGACATATGGTGCCAATCTTATTTTTGAAGATAAATTATCAAATGTTTTTAAACAATTGCCTGCTTTTGAACAATTATTCAAAAAATGAAGATTATATTTTAAAAATATGTTAAAATACTTAGTATAGGCTAAATTTTAAGGAGCCCTTATGAAAAAATTAAGTGATTACTTGTCAGAACAGTTAAAAATGCGCGCTTCTTTTTTTGACTGGAAAATTATTGTCGATAGCCAAAAACAGATCATATTCATTAAATTACATGTAACAGCAGAAAATGAGCGTGGAATATATATTCAAGATGAATATGGCCAAATATCAAATGATAAAATTATTCATTATGAGCAAGCTATTTGTTTTTATAATGAAGAATTGCCACTACCTGATCCGAAACATTATTTATTTTCATATCCAATAAATGTACATGTAGGAATTGAAGTGGGCGTGGTCGATGCTATTTTGAAACATCTTGTATTATTTGCTCATGAAGTAGCACTTCAGCTAAAGGAATTTATTAATGATGGAAAAAGTAATATCTTTTTGCCACATTGGAATATGGTTGATTTTGAGAATACTATTCAAACATTAAAGGACTTAAAGCACTACTGTATGGAACGACTTGCAGCTGACTTTGATTATGAACCGACATCAATTGAAAAATTGAGAGGTGATATGCATGGCGTTGTGGAAAGAATATAAGATATATGTGGACAGTGGCGATGTAGATCTTGTGAGTCAAGCCTTTATTGCGTTAGGTTCAGAAGGTGTCTCGATTGAAGATCCAAAAGATGCACTGCCACACCCTAACATTGATGAGATATGGGATATTCCATTAGATAAATTTCCACGCAAGGATGCACTTATAAAAGCCTATTATCCTATTCAAGATGACACCAACAATGTAGCAGAGCAGCTCAAGTGTCAGATTGAGAATTTATATGAAAATCAGTTGATTCAAGAGTGTTATAACTTCACCTCTGAAGTTGTGAATGATGAAGATTGGCTATTTGAATGGGAAAAATATTATCAACCCATCCATTTATCAAAGTCCATTCAAATTATCCCAAGCTGGGAAAAAGATAAAGGATTTGAGATACAGCATTGTGAGAATATTTATTTAAATCCGGGGGTGGCTTTTGGAACAGGTGATCATCCAACAACCCAACTTTGTGCTGAAGCCATCGAAGAATATCTTGACAATTCGGCGATTGTTTATGATGTAGGCACTGGTTCTGGTATTTTGGCCATTATAAGTGCCCAGCTCGGAGCAAAGAGTGTTTATGGTTTTGATTATGATGCACAAGCCATTCATTCTGCTGAACAAAATGCTGCATTAAATCCATTAAAAATTCCCATTCAATTTGAGCAAAAGGATTTATTAGAGAATGTGACGAAGCCTGCCGATCTCATTATTGCTAACATTTTAGAACCTATTATATTACGCTTGATTCCAATGATTCCACCTTTATTGAATCTGGACGGAGTATTTATAATTTCGGGTATTTTAAATGAGCAAGTCCCACATATAAAGAGAAAATTAGCTGAACATCAATTAATTATTAAAGCAATAAAAAATAAAGGAGAATGGGCAGCAATTATCGCTACCCATAAAAATAAGGAGGACAAAAAATGACCAACATTGCAAAATATATTGATCATACACTACTAAAACCGGATGCAACTCAGGAGCAGATCAAAAAGCTGACAGATAAAGCAAAAGAGTATGGTTTCATGTCAGTCTGCGTAAACCCTACTTGGGTGAAATTCTGTGCAAATGAATTAAAAGATTCGGATGTTAGAGTTTGTACAGTCATCGGATTCCCACTAGGGGCAAATACATCTGAAGTAAAAGCATTTGAAACACGAGATGCAATTGCTAATGGTGCAGATGAAGTAGATATGGTTATTAATATTGGTGAATTAAAAGCTGGCAATACAAAAGATGTCCAAAAAGATATCGAAGCAGTTGTTGAAGCAGCTAATGGTACATTAGTGAAAGTCATCATTGAAACATGTCTATTATCTGAAGAAGAGAAAGTAGTAGCTTGTCAATTAGCAAAAGCTGCTGGAGCGGACTTCGTAAAAACGTCTACTGGATTCTCAACAGGTGGTGCAACAGCATCTGATATTCGTCTAATGCGCGAAACTGTTGGAGAAGAAATGGGTGTTAAAGCATCAGGTGGCGTTCACAATTTTGAAGAAGCGATGGCCATGATTGAAGCAGGTGCTAGTAGAATTGGAGCATCAAGCGGTATCGCGATTGTCCAAGGTGCTAAATAATTAATATGAATAAAGCAGGGGAGAATTTATTCTCCCCTTTTTTTTATGAATGCTTTTAATAGAATAGTTGCAATCCTTTGTTAGACTGATTACAATAAACTATAAACATATTTTATCCGGTGGTTGATTAGAAGAAGAGGGATGCCCATGTCTAGAGAAAAAGTTTATACGGCTGAAGAGGTCTTTGATATATGCAAAGAGTATATGAATGATGACCATATTCGATTTGTCGAACGTGCATATGCTCTTGCAAAAAAAGCTCACAAAGGACAAATGCGCAAATCAGGCGAGGAATATATCACGCATCCTGTTCAAGTTGCTGCTATTTTGGCGGAGCTGCATATGGATCCCGCTACGATTGCTACCGGTTTTTTGCATGATGTGGTAGAAGATACAGAGTATACACATGAAGATATTGAACGCTTATTTTCTGCAGAAGTAGCTGATCTCGTTGAGGGCGTGACGAAACTTGGAACATTTAAATTCAAATCCAAACAAGAAAATCAAGCAGAAAATCATCGCAAAATGCTTTTAGCTATGGCCCAAGATGTCCGAGTTGTCTTGGTCAAATTAGCGGACCGTCTTCATAATATTCGAACAATTAAATATCATCGTCCAGAAAAGCAAAAAGAAATTGCTAGAGAGACACTCGAAATATATGCACCACTGGCAGATCGTTTAGGGATCAGTCGAATGAAGTGGGAGCTTGAAGACACTTCTTTTCGCTATTTAAATAGTGAAAAATATTATGAAATTGTACGATTAATGGCTTCGCGCCGCGAAGATCGTGAAAAATATATTAATAAAGTCATCGAAGTGATTCAAACGGCCATTGATGAATTGGGAATAGAGGCTGACATCTATGGTCGGCCTAAACATATTTATTCTATCTATCGTAAAATGGTAGACAAAAATAAAGAGTTCAATGAAATTTATGATCTATTGGGCATTCGCGTACTTGTGCATTCAATTAAAGATTGTTATGCCGTCCTTGGAGCTATTCATACGGAATGGAAACCGATGCCAGGTCGTTTTAAGGACTATATTGCAATGCCAAAAGTTAATATGTATCAATCGTTACATACGACGGTTCTAGGCCCTAATGCCACACCACTAGAAGTCCAAATTCGAACATATCAAATGCATGAAGTTGCTGAATATGGGGTGGCGGCACACTGGGCATATAAAGAAGGAAAATCTGCAGATCATCAAACTGACATGAGTCGTCAGCTTTCATGGTTCCGAGATATTATTGAATTTCAAAAAGAATCAGATAATGCTGGTGAATTTATGGAAGCAATTAAAGAGGATATATTTACCGATAAAGTCTATGTATTTACGCCAAATGGTGAAGTCATGGAGCTTCCAGAAGGTGCCAGCACATTGGACTTTGCATATCATATTCACTCCGAAATCGGAAATAAATCAACAGGAGCTCGTGTTAATGGCCGAATTGTTCCACTAAATTACAAATTAAAAACGGGCGATATTGTCGAGATTATCACGTCAAATGCATCACAAGGACCAAGTCGAGATTGGTTAAATTTCGTAAATACTTCGAAAGCACGCAACAAAATTCGTCGCTTCTTCAAAATTCAACATCGCGATGAAAATATTGAAGAAGGCAAGACGCTCATCAAGCATCTACTTCTTGATCAAGGGTTTAAACCTAAAGATATTTTAACGGATGATAATATCCAAAATGCTGTTGAAAGTACTTCTTATAAAAATCAAGATGATTTATTTGCAGCGGTAGGGTTTGGAGAAGCGAAGCCACTGACCATTATTAATCGACTGACGGCAGATATACGACGTGAACGGGAAAAAGAAATTGAAAAAGCTAAAATTGAAGAAGCCGTTCTAGAAGTTGAAAAGAAAAAACAGCCTGAAAAAGTGAAAATTCGTCATGAAGACGGTATTGTGGTGGAAGGTGCAAGTAATTTATTAATTCGAATTAGTAAATGTTGTAACCCCGTTCCTGGTGATGATATTGTTGGTTATATTACGCGTGGACGTGGTATTTCAATTCATCGCCGTAATTGTCCAAATGTAAGACAAGGCACAAGTAATTATAATCGCCTCATTGAAGTGGAATGGGAAAATATGAATGCCCCTAAAAATTATATGACTGACTTGGAAGTTACTGGTTATGACCGCAATGGCTTATTAAATGATGTCTTACAAGTTATTAGTAGCATGACTTCTTCATTGAAGCATATTCAAGCAAAAGTAAGTCAAGAACATATGGCGATTATTAACTTTACTGTAGCAGTGTCTAACACAAAAGAATTGCAAGAATTAATGAAAAAAATAAATCAAATCCCCGATGTTTATAATGTCAAACGAGTCGTAAACTAAAGGAGAATATTATGCGAGTAATTATTCAACGCGTGAGTCGCGCATCTGTTTCGGTGCAAGAAGAAGTCATAGGAGCCATTCAAAAAGGCTTTATGATTTTAGTAGGTGTCGAAGATGATGATAATGATCAAGACGTTTTATATTTGGCACGAAAAATTAGCAATATGCGTATTTTTGACGATGAAGAAGGAAAGATGAATCGCTCATTAAAAGATGTTGGTGGAAGTGTTCTATCGATTTCTCAATTTACACTTCACGCTCAAACAAAAAAAGGGAATCGTCCGAGCTTTATTGATGCGGCAGCCCCTGAATATGCTAATAAATTATATGAACAATTAAATGAATGCATACGAGCAGAGGGTATCACTGTAGAAGAAGGAAAATTTGGAGCCAATATGCAAGTAGCACTTGTTAATGATGGCCCAGTGACAATATGGCTTGATTCAAAAAATAAATAAATAAAAAGCATCTTATGGCTGATGTGTTCTAAAAGACACTGTGCATAAGATGCTTTTATTTTATATTATAAATGATATTATTGACCATAATAGTCGCGAAGTGCTTGATAAATTGCTTCGGCAACAGTAGCTTGATAGTGATCTGTTCGAATATGTTTCAAATCTACAAAATGATTCATATAGCCTAATTCAATTAAGATTGCGGGCTGGGTATTTTCCCGTAAGACTTGGAAATTTCCAAAGCGGGTGCCATTATTTGGCAATTCTCCTTGAGTGGCTAGATAATGACTAATCGTTTCTGCAATGTCTAGATCGGCATCGTTATAATAATAAGTCGTTGTACCACTCATCATGTTAGGAACTTCAAGAGAGTCAAAATGCAAACTGATAAATAAATCTGCATGATTTTGATTAGAAATCTGTGCTCTTTCACCTAAGCCGACATCGCGGTCCTCTGTACGTGTCATAATTACATTGGCGCCAGCATCTTGCAAACGTGCTTGTAATTTGAATGATGTGTTAAGTGCTAATTCTTTTTCATAGACTTGTTCATCAGTAGAAATAGCTCCTGGATCTGTTCCACCATGTCCTGCATCAATCACGATGGTCGCTTCAGATAAATGAGTGTTCACACGCGCATGATAATTTTTGCGATTTTCTTCTTGGGATACTTCGACTTCTTCAGAAAAATCATTCGTATGAGCCGATGCTAGCCAATTTCCAATATATCCATATTGATCAGGCGCAACTTCCACATAGAACCAGTCCCCCTCTGAATATAAATAGTTAAACTCTTCACCATAGGTAGCGTGATAGATAACTGAACTATTACTTGTCGGTTCCATATAGATTTCTGCCGCTTCCGCATCAATTGAGACGTATGATTCATAATCAATGATCCGTTCAAGCGATGCTTCCAGCTGAGTAGGCGCTGCTATTATTTCCAGATAGTCGCTATTAATCCAAGCAACTTTTCCCATATAAAGCACTTGATACCAATCGCCATCTTGATAGACAATTTCAAGTTCTGCATTTTCTGGAATAGTTCCGATAATTTCTGATTCGGCAGAAGCATATTGACGAAGATTAACTTCAGGTGCATTAATTACACGACCATATTGAATGGAATCTGGTGTAATTTCTTCTTTTTCAACGAGCCAACTGGCCACCCAGCCTAATTGATCATTTCCAATGCGTACTTGATACCACTGATTTTCTTCGGACAAGATTTGTAAACGATCGTCTTGATTAACCTGGGTGAGAATGTCATAGGAAAGTCCTGGACCTAGCCGGACATTGAGAACATTAGCCATGACGACAACGGTATTTTCATTAGCTAAAGCGATCATACTTCCAATTCCGGCAATAAAAAATAAAAGTATAATAGCTAAAAATGTTTTTAAAGATGGAAGATATTTTTGTACTTTAGCATTTGAATAATTAGAGTTCATAATTTCACCTCTTTTATATGCTTTTTGACCTATTATAGCAGTCTTTTTAAGGAATTAAAAGAAATAGTTTCAAAATAAGACAAATATTTAACATAACTATTTCATATAACAACTATTATCAAAAATATTAGTTTGCTTATACAAATATAAATGAAAGAAGATACTTGTTGTCTAGTAATGTAATTGAACCACTGTAGATTGACATTTCTTTCAATATGTAGTAGCATTTAAACAGTAAAATAAAAATACCGAAGATGGAAAAGAGTAATAGTACTGGATGTACAGAAAGGTTGTAAAAGCTGAGAGCAACTCATCAAAAGGCTATGAAAGACATTCCAGAGGTTAGCATGAAAATGTTACGTATTCAGGCGTTAACTGATGAAAAGATAGATGATTAATCTAAATGTAGGTGGCACCACGTGAAGCGACGTCCTTATTTTTGCATTGGCAAAATGAGGGCTTTTTTTGTGAGCAGATTTATTTAAAAATAAAAAGAGAAAGGATATCAATATGAAATATCAAAAAATACGCGGAACGGCAGATATTTTGCCAAATGAAGGCGAGAAATGGTCGCTAATTGAAAATAAATTAAAAGAAATTTTGATGCATTATTACTATCAGGAAGCTCGTCTTCCGATATTTGAACAATTTGAACTATTTGCGCGAGGGGTTGGCGAGACAAGTGATATTGTTTCAAAAGAGATGTATGATTTTTACGATAAGGGAGAACGCCATTTAGCGCTTCGACCTGAAGGGACTGCTGGCATGGTTCGTGCCTATGTTGAGAATAAATTGTATGGACCAGAACATCACAAGCCACAAAAATATTTTTATATTGGACCGATGTTTCGCTTTGAACGTCCTCAAAATGGTCGTATGCGACAATTTCATCAATTAGGCGTCGAAGTATTTGGAAGTAAGAATGCTGCGGTTGATGCAGAAGTCATGACCTTAGCTTATGTGATGTGTCAATCACTTGGATTGAAAGATCTTAAATTATATATCAATTCTCTGGGCAGTAATGAAGATCGCATTCAATATCGTCAAGCACTTATAGATTTTTTAACGCCACATTTTGCTGAGCTATCGAAAGATTCACAAGAACGACTGCACAAAAATCCATTACGTGTCTTAGATAGTAAAGATCCTCAAGATCAAAAAATAGTTGCGGCAGCACCTAATATCTTAGATTATTTAAGTGAAGAATCTGCACAACATTTTGGACAAGTACAAGAAATTCTTCAAGCTTTAAATATTCCTTACGAGATTGTACCAAGTATGGTAAGAGGGCTTGATTATTATAATGATACAATTTTTGAGCTAGTTACGACTTGCGATATTTTAGGAGCAGGTTCCACCATTTGCGGTGGAGGACGATATGATCAACTTGTCGAAGAGGTAGGTGGTCCTGAGACTCCTGCTTTTGGATTTGCGATGGGGCTTGAGCGTTTAATGATCCTACTTGATGAAGCGGATGATTATTTTGCAAATTTACATAAATTGGATGCTTATGTTATTACAATCGGTCAAGCAGTGAATGCTGAAGCAGCTAAAGTAACAAAAGCTTTGCGCGACTCTGGCTGGAAAGTTGAGCGTGAATTTATCGGACGAAAACCAGGTAGTCAATTTAAATCAGCAGATAAACTGAATGCTTCTTATGTATTCACGATGGGTGAGAATGAACTTGAAACTGGAATTGTCAATATGAAGCACCTAGAAACAGGACATGAAGTGCCAGTGAAGCTGGAAGATATTTATAATTTTAAATTGAATTTAAATTAGAAAAAAAGACAGGGAGAATTAGTATGGAAAGAACGAATTATTGTGGACGGATTAATCAAACATATCTTGGACAAGACGTTGTATTAAAAGGATGGGTACAGCGAAGAAGAGATTTGGGCGGAATGGTTTTTGTTGATTTAAGAGACCGCGAAGGGATTGTCCAAGTAGTTTTCAACGAAGAAACCAATGAAAAAGTATTGAAAACGGCCCATGAATTACATTCTGAAGATGTGATTGAAGTTATTGGGGAAGTAGCCGAACGCATTGATGGCCAAAAAAATGAAAATTTAGCAACAGGATCAATTGAAGTTGTCGCAAAAGATTTAAAAATATTAAATGCAGCTCAAACGCCGCCTTTTAATATTGCACATCATGAAGGGACATCGAATGATTTACGCTTAAAATATCGTTATTTAGATTTAAGAAACGAAAGAATGCAGCGCAATCTCATGCTACGCCATAAAGTAACACATGCGATCCGCAACTTTTTGGACAAACATCAATTTATAGATATAGAGACTCCTTATCTAACGAAGTCGACACCTGAAGGCGCGCGCGACTATTTAGTGCCTTCACGTGTGCATGATGGTAAATTCTATGCATTGCCTCAATCACCACAAATTCTAAAACAACTCTTAATGGCAAGTGGATTCGATCGTTATTATCAAATTGTTCGCTGCTTCCGTGATGAAGACCTCCGTGGAGATCGTCAGCCAGAATTTACACAAGTGGATTTAGAAATGTCCTTTTTATCGGAAGAAGAAATTCGAAATTTAATGGAAGAAATGTTGAAATATGTTGTGAAACAAACTTCCGGTCAGGAAATTAAAGCATCATTTCCAGTCATGAATTATGATGATGCAATGGCAAATTATGGTTCCGACAAGCCAGATATTCGCTTTGAAATGTTGCTCAAAGATGTTACAGGTGTCGTGAAAAATTGCGATTTTAAAGTATTTTCCTCCACCATTGAGCAAGGCGGAGCAGTTAAAGGACTTACAGTCGCTGGCGGTGCCGATCAATTTACGCGCAAACAAATTGATGCCTTACAAGAAATTGTAAGCCAGCATGGAGCAAAAGGCTTAGCTTGGTTAAAAGTGACAGAAGAAGGATTCTCTGGTCCTATTGCTCGCTTTTTTGAAGAAGAAGCACTTCAAAGTTCATTGATGGATGCTATGGGAGCTGAAGCAGGGGACTTGCTATTATTTGTTGCTGACAAATTGCAAGTTGTACATGCTGCATTGGGCGATTTACGTGTTCATTTAGGTCAGATGCTGAAACTATATGCACCAGATGAACTTGCATTCTTGTGGGTTGTCAATTGGCCTTTATATGAATATGATGAGGAACAAGGACGTTTTGTAGCATCTCATCACCCATTTACCAGACCTCAGGCACAAGATATCGAGAAATTATCAACAAATCCTTATGACATCCGAGCACAAGCATATGACATTGTCTTGAATGGTTATGAAGTAGGTGGGGGAAGTTTACGTATTCATGAACGTGAGCTTCAAGAAATGATGCTGCATACGTTAGGATTTTCTGATGAAGAAATGTATCAACAATTTGGCTTTTTGCTGGAGGCTATGAATTATGGATTCCCGCCACATGGTGGAATCGCATTGGGACTGGACCGTTTAGTTATGATTTTAGCAAATGAGCCTAATATACGTGAAGTTATTGCTTTTCCTAAAAATGGTAAAGCTGCCGATCCACTCACAGGGGCTCCTTCCATGGTATCAAAAGATCAATTGGATGAGTTACATTTAAAAGTAACGGCTTCAAAAGAAAAGATGGTAGCTGATAACGTTTTTGATTTTGGACAGGAGGATGAATAATGGTTCTTTTAGGTTCGCACGTTAGCATGAAAGCCCCAGATTTTTATTTGGGATCAGCGCGTGAAGCTGTGGGTTACGGTGAAAATACTTTTATGATTTATACGGGAGCGCCTCAAAATACACGACGTCGCCCGATTGAAGAAATGAAAGTACCCGAAGCTTTGGCTTTTATGGACGAAAATAATATTGATGTAGATCATATTGTGATTCATGCTCCTTATATTGTGAATTTAGGAAATACAAACAAAAAATCTACTTATGAGTTTGGTGTGCAATTTTTAAAAGAAGAAATTAAGCGTGCTGAAGCCATGGGAGCAACACAAATGACGCTTCATCCAGGTGCTCATGTAGGGGCTGGTGCCGCTAAAGGTATTGCACAAATCGCCAAAGGATTAAATGAAGTGCTAAGAGCTGACCAAACTGTTCAAATTGCACTAGAAACAATGGCAGGAAAAGGTACTGAGATAGGACGAACTTTTGAAGAACTCCGAGCAATTATAGATCAGGTCGATTTAAAAGATAAGCTTTCTGTCACTATGGACACGTGCCATATTCATGATGCTGGATACAATGTCAAGGAAGATTTTGACGGTGTGTTAGAACAATTCGATCGCATTATTGGACTTGACTATTTGAAAGTAATTCATGTAAATGATTCAAAAAACATTCGCGGAGCACATAAAGACCGTCATGCTAATATTGGTTTCGGTGAAATTGGCTTTGATGCCCTTAATTATGTTGTGCATCATAAGCAGTTAAAAGATTTACCCAAAATTCTAGAAACACCATTTGTAGGTGAAGATAAAAATAATAAAAAACCGCCTTATAAGTTTGAAATTGAAATGTTACGTGAACAAATATTTAACCCCAATTTATTGGAAGATGTTATGAATCAATAAAAATAAGACTTATAATACAGCCTTTCTAAGTGGAAGGCTGTTTTTTTATTATGAACACTTGACTGTTAATAAGTGTATATGTATACTATACACAGTAAAAGAAATATAAAATAAGGTGAGTCACCAATGAATATTCAAATAAGTAATTTAAGCAGTGAGCCAATCTATTTACAAATAAAAAATCAACTAAAAGCAGCAATTATCACAGGTGAAATGAAGGAAGATGAACAATTACCTTCAATTCGATATTTGGCCAAAGAATTAAGAATTAGTGTCATCACCACAAAGCGTGCTTATGATGAATTGGAAGCTGAAGGATTTATCACATCAGTTCAAGGAAAAGGGAGCTTTGTGAGCCGTCAAAATGAAGAATTGATTCGGGAAGAACAATTAAAACAGATAGAAGAAGCATTGATGGAAGCGATTGAGAAAGGGAAATTAATAGGACTTACGATTGAAGATTTACAAAAAAATTTAGAAGTATTGGGAGGTCATGATTAAAATGGAATATGCAATTGAAGTGCATCAGCTCATAAAACGATATGAAGATTTTACCTTAGGCCCAATTGATCTAAAAGTTCCAAAAGGCTATTTAATTGGCTATATTGGTGAAAATGGTTCGGGTAAAAGTACAACATTAAAAGCAATTTTAGGTCTTATTCAGCCAGATAGTGGCAAAATAACTGTTTTTGGAAATCAAGTAAAAGATAACCCACAATTATTGAATAAAATAGGGGTAGTATTTGATAATTTATTTCTTCCAGGTGAAATGAAGCTAAAGGAAGTGGGAAAATATTGTAGCTTATCATTTACAACGTGGCAATCGAAGCAATTTGAAGAATATCTCCACCAATTCAAACTTTCTCCAAATAAAAAAGTTAAAGATTTGTCGCGAGGAATGAAGATGAAATTATCGCTATCAATCGCCCTTTCTCATCAAGCGGAACTTTTAATCTTGGACGAAGCGACAAGTGGATTAGACCCAGTTGTACGTGATGAAATTTTAGATATTTTATTGGAATTTTTACAAAATGAATCGCATACTGTACTCATTTCTTCCCACATATTATCTGATCTAGAAAAAACAGCAGATTATATTGCCTTTTTACATAAAGGAAAGCTACTTTTTATGGAACAAAAAGACCAACTTATTGAAGAATATGGTCTATGTTCTGTCAGCAATGAAGCTATGAAAACAATTGACCCAGAAGCAATTGTGGGTAAGCGAAGTCATGCTTTTGGACAAGAGTTACTTGTTAAACGCTCACTTGTTCCAGAAAGTATGGAATTATCAAAGCCGAGTATTGAGGATATTATGATTTTTATTATAAAGGGGGAAGTCTAATGATTGGCATATTTTATAAAGATATCGTCTCTTCAAAATTATCATATTTTTTGACAGTAATTATTTCCTTGGTGATTATTTTTTATGCGATTAGTCAGCATCAGACGATTTTTATTCCTTTTTTATTTGTTTATCTTCCAATTATACTGACGGGTGTGGCTTTCACCGTTGAAGAGCAATCGTCGAATATAAAATTCATTTTGACAACGCCCATCTCACATACAACATATGTTAAAAGCAAATATATTTTTACATTGTGTTTTTCTTTTTTGGAATATATTTCAAGTCTTGTCGTCTTTAAAGATCAATTTGGAAATTTACAGACACCTTCATTAATTGGAGCGCTTGTATTCTCACTTCCTATCATTATAACGAGCATCCAAATTCCATGTATTTTAAAGTTTGGTGCTGAAAAAGGCAGAATCATTATGGTAGCTACTTATTTTGGTTTATTTGCTCTAAGTAACCTTTTAAGTGATAAATTAGAAGTCATTATCAGCAAATTACAAAATATTGGCATGTCTTATGCATATTTAGTCACTGCAGGGATATGCTTGAGTATTTTGATGATTATGGCTATTTCAATAAAGATAGGAACACTTATTGTGCAATATAAGGAATATTAACCATTTCTTTAATAGCAAAATCTCCTGTAAGATGTCAATTGACACTTACAGGATTTTTATTTTCCAAAATAAATAGTCTTAATTATTTTTAGCAGCATTTTTTATATATTTTGATCAATATGGTATAGTGGAAAGAAATGAAAGGGGGATTTTCGTGAAAAAAGTTATTGTAGTTGTAGGTCCTACTGCCGTAGGGAAGACGAGTTTGAGCATCGAGCTTGCACAGACATTTAATGGCGAAATTATTAGCGGCGACTCCATGCAAGTGTATAAGAATTTAAATATTGGGACTGCTAAAGTAACTGAAGAAGAAATGGCGGGAATTCCTCATTATTTATTGAGTTTTCTACCTGAAGATGCTGATTATTCTGTTTCTCAATTTCAAGCCATTGCACGAGAAAAGATTGATTTTATTCATTCTCAAAATAAAATACCAATTATTGTGGGAGGGACAGGGCTATATATTGAATCGCTCCTTTATGATGTCACGCATGGAGGAGGTGCAGCTCCTCTGCCAGAATATCGTGCACAATTGAAATCTTTTGCCTTAACAAATGGAAATCATGCACTCTGGGAAAAGTTAAATGCAATTGATCCTCAAGCTGCTATCAATATTCATGAAAATAATGTGCACCGAATTATTCGAGCTCTTGAAGTGTATGAACAGACAGGAATGATTTATTCAGCCTATCAGGGACAGCGCCAAAAGAAATATCTCTTGTATGATGCCTTTATCATCGGTCTAAATACAGACCGACAACTTTTATATCAGCGCATCAATCAGCGAGTCGATGCTATGATGGATGAGGGGCTAGTAGAAGAGGCCACATGCCTTTTTGAAAAAGTAGCAGAAACTTCTCAAGCATTTAAAGGTATTGGTTATCAAGAATTTATTCCTTATTTTCATGGGGCAATTAATTTGAATGATGTCAGAACAAATATAAAACAAAACTCAAGACATTATGCTAAAAGACAGTTGACTTGGTTTAGAAATCGCTTAAATGATGTTCATTGGTATGATTTAGTGCAACATCCACAGGATAAAAAACATTTATTACTCCAATTAAACAAATTCTTAAAGGAGGGAGTGGAATGAAACAGACCGAAAAAGCCATTATTGTTGCAGTGCAAACAATAGAAAAAGATCCTGACTTTCAATATTCGATTATGGAATTAAGAAACTTAGTCGAAAATACGGGCATTGATATTGTAGGAGAGGTTGTCCAAAAAAGACAGACTCCCGATCTAAAAACTTTTATAGGCAAGGGCAAAGTTCAGGAGTTAAAACATTTGGTCGAAAAATTAAAGGCCAATGTCATTATTTTTAACCAGGAATTGTCACCAAGCCAGATTCGAAATTTGCAGCAATTATTGGAAATTAAAATTATTGACCGTATTCAAGTTATTTTGGATATTTTTGCATTACGTGCCCACACAAAAGAAGGTGCATTGCAAGTGCATCTCGCACAGCTTAACTATTTGTTGCCACGATTAGCTGGACATGGTGTCAATATGTCAAGATTGGGTGGTGGAATTGGAACGCGTGGTCCTGGTGAGACAAAGCTTGAAACAGACCGCCGTCATATTAATCGACAAATAGCAGATATTCGTCGTGAATTAAAGAAGGTGAGCGCTCATCGTCGAAGAAGCCGCCACTACCGTAAAAATAGTCAAGTCATTCAAATTGGCTTAATTGGGTATACGAATGCTGGCAAGTCAAGCTTGCTAAATGCATTGACAGATGCACAAACATTTGAAAAAAATATTTTATTTGCTACGCTTGATCCGCTAACTCGGAAAATAGAATTACCTAGTGGCTTGCAAGCGACTTTAACGGATACTGTGGGCTTTATCCAAGATTTGCCGACACAATTGATTGAATCATTCAAATCAACGCTTGAAGAAACACGCGATGCAGATTTATTACTTTATGTGGTCGATGCATCGGCAGTAAATATTGATATTCATGAAAAAACAGTCTTGAATTTACTAAAAGAATTAGAGTTGGATCATATTCCAATGCTTACCATTTACAATAAGAGAGATTTATTAATACATGAATTTTATCCGACTTTGCATCCTTCAATTTTAATGTCAGCACATGAACCAGAAGATATCTTACGATTAAAAGAAAAAATTGAAAGTACCTTATTAAGTGAGATGCAGTCATATTACATTGAAATTGCTGCGAATCGTGGTGATTTACTTCATCAAATAAAAAAAGGAACGATTGTCAAAAGAGAAGAATTTTCTGAGGATAAAGAGTGTTACATGCTTGAAGGATTTGTAAAAAAAGATGCTAAATGGCTGATTGAAGAATTAAAGGATGGAAGATAATGAAAGAAGAAACAAAACATCTTATCAATTTATCAAAGGCATCATTTAAAAAAGAAGATGACCATAAAAATTTAGAAAGTAATATAACTAATTTTACTCTCCCACAAAAAAAGCACTTTGGCAATCAACCAATTATTACACAAATTCAAGCACAGAAGCAGGCAGGCCGTTACAATATTTATATTGACCATCAATTTGCATTTGGTATTGATGAGAATATCTTAATTCAATATCAACTTCAAAAAGGAATGGAAATTCCTCAGTCCTTTCAGGAACAGATTCAAAAACAAGAAAAAATTCAAAAAGCTTATCAAAATGTTTTAAATTATTTAAGCTATGGCTTGCGTACGGAAAAAGAGATCGAACATTATTTGCTAAAAAAAGAATATTCCGATGAAATTCCCGCCGTCATTGACAAGCTGAAAAAAATGCAATTGATTGATGATTTCCATTATGCCAGCAGCTATGTGAGAATATCGGCAAATATTTCCCGAAAAGGGCCATACCGTATTCGGCAAGAATTGCTAAAAAAAGGAATCAATGAAGAGAATATTCAAAATGCAATGATAAATTATCCAGTACAACAACAATTAGAAAATGCAAGTCATTTAGCAGCTAAATATTTTAAAAAATTAAAAAATATATCACAGCGCGAGGCTCAGAGTAAAATCATGAAGCATCTACAAATGAAAGGCTATGATTTTGATGTAATTCAAGAGATTATGGCTGATAATATATTTGAGATGGATAGTGATGACGAGTTCGCTACATTAAAAGCATTAGGATTACGTACATTGAAGAAATATACTAAAAAATTTCCAGATGAACCATATCAAGCACGTGAAAAAATGCTCGCATATTTATATCGGAAAGGTTTTAAGAAAGAATTGATCGCCAAATTTCTTGAGCAGTTGGATGAGGGATTAGATTGAAAATCATTGACATAAAAACACTGAAAAATGAATATAAAATTGATATTTGGACAAGTACCCAAATACGTCAATTTCAAAAACAACTGTTAGATTGGTATGATGAGCACCAACGTCTTTTGCCTTGGCGTGAGAATAAAGATCCTTATCGTATCTGGATTTCAGAAATCATGCTACAGCAAACTCAAGTAGATACTGTCATTCCTTATTTCAATCATTTTATGGAAAAATTCCCATCAATTTATAAATTGGCTGAAGCAAGTAAGGAAGAAGTATTAAAAGCATGGGAGGGGTTGGGTTATTATTCAAGGGCCGCTAATTTACATATTGCGGCACAACAAGTTATTGAAAATTATGAAGGGAAAATGCCAAATAGCTTTGATGAGTTGCAGACTCTTAAAGGAATTGGCCCCTATACTGCGGGAGCAATTGCAAGTATGGCCTTTAATCAAAAAGTTCCAGCAGTTGATGGCAATGTAATGCGTGTTGTAAGCCGATTATTTGAAATTGATTTAGATATCAAACGGCCTAAAAATTTTAAAGTGTTCTTTTCAGTAGTTTATCATTTATTAGATGAAAAACGTCCAGGAGACTGCAATCAAGCTTTAATGGATTTGGGAGCGACTATTATGACCCCTAAAGCATCGCGTCCCGACTTGTCACCCGTTAAGGCCTTTGATGCATCTTATTTAAATGAATCTTGGGAGCATTATCCAGTGGTTGCTAAAGCTAAAGCACCGAAATTGATTCGAAAATGGGCCATTGTTGTAAAGAATGAAGATGGACAATATTTACTTGAAAAACGCCCAGACAATGGTCTATTAGCGAATATGTGGACATTTCCATTAGTAGCAGAAAATGACCTTCAAAAAAGCAAGGATGGAAAAATCGCCAAAATGTTTAATGATACATTAGATATAACAGATGAATTTGAAAAAATTAAAGCATTTATGCTGGAAAATTATAGCATAAATATTCATTTAGAAAATGATATTGTCCATCACGTTCGGCATATTTTTAGTCATCTAGTTTGGGAAATATTAATGATTAATACAACAACTAATGCCACCAACACTCCGCAAAATTGTGAATGGACAGCAGCTGATAAATTTGGACAATATGCTTTTCCAGCGGTACAAACTAAATTAATTCAAGCGTTAACGGAGCATATCCAAACGACGCTTTTTTAAGATGTTATGGTTTGTGTTATAATACATGAAAGCGATGAAAGGAGTCTGTGCATGAAAAAGCCTAAAGAAGGTCAATTTATTACAATCAGCAGTTTTAAGCATGATGGACATCACCATCGCACATGGAAAGATACAATGGTGCTGAAGACAACTGAACATGCATTAATTGGTTGTAATGATCATACATTGGTAATTGAGGATGATGGGCGACGCTGGCGCACACGAGAATCGGCGCTTGTATATTTTCATGATAAATATTGGTTTAATGTTGTGACTATGATTCGCCAAAATGGCATATCATATTATTGTAACCTTGCCTCACCTGTACTTATTGATTCTGAAGGCGCAAAATATATTGATTATGATTTAGATGTGAAAGTTTTTCCTAATGGAGAGAAGAAGCTGCTCGACATTGATGAATATGAAGTTCATAGTAAACGCTGGAATTATCCACCTGAAATGGACTATATTTTGAAAGAAAATGTTAAAATATTAGTAGACTGGATAAAAAATGAAAAAGGCCCTTTTTCACCTGAATATGTCGACCTTTGGTACAATCGATATAAAGAATTAACGGGCAAAAAATAAAAAGACCGTCACGAATAAAAGAGTGGCGGTCTTTTTTATTTTATTCTTCAAAATGTGCTTCAAAGCTTCCATTTTTACCTGAGCGTTTCATATAGGAACTCATTAATGTATTCAAATGTAAAAGTTGCTCTTCATATTCAAAGATTTTTGCCATGATAGAAATTAGCGTATTACTTTTAATAAAGTCTACTTGTTTTAATGCAGTGTCGCTAGTTGCTTCGGAATAAAGAGCTTCCATAAAACTTTTGCGTAAGTCTGCTTTATAGTCCATAAAGTTCACTTCATCTGGCAAAATTTTACCGCTCCATTTTAATAGGATTTGTTCATGCGCGGTCATCAATGTTTCGAGTCGTTCGCGGATTAATGTACGGCGTTCAAAGGGCATATGGTTAATGGTGTCTTCAGATTCAATTAAAAGTGATGTCAAATCATAAAGAGCCTGACTAGCTTTTAAAGATTGGCGAGATACAGCTACTTTTCGCAATAGTTCATAATATTTTTTGCTGCTAAGTTTTGTGAATAATGGATCGCGAACATATAGATAATACATATTCAATTTTGTCAATTGTTCATGAATTTCTTCTATATCGCTTCGCATAATCATATATTGCGAATTTTTTCGCAAAATAGCACGAACATACTTAGTCAAACCGTCTGTAATTTTTAATGTTAAATTATAAAATTTAATATCATAACGCGGTGGAAAAACTAGCAAATTCACTAAAAAGGCGATAATTACTCCGATAATCGTGGCTAATACACGTGTTAGGGCAGCAGCTACTTGGTTATTGGCATCTTGTGCATTTAACATGATAATAACTAAGGCGGATACGGCTAGGCCGATCATGTCATTTAATTTGAGTGCATGTAAAATGGCAATTAGAATAAGTGCAGCCAGAGCAATCATAAGATAATTATTGTCAAAGTACATTGTAAAAAAGATGGCAATCAAACCACCTAATGCGTTCGCAAATACACGATTGACAATATAGTTATAAGTTTCCCTTACGGAAGGATGCATAGAAAAAATAGCCGCAAAAATTGCTAAGTCGGCTGTTTCTGGAATTCCAAGCAAAGAAGGGATCACAAGCGATAAATAAATTGCCAGCGCTGTTTTTAACGTTCGGGCACCGATCTTCAATGCAATCATCACTTTCTTCATGTAATTATCTTTAGTATAATAGATATGTAAATATAATACTACATATTTCATGTTCTAACAGCAATAACTTGACAGTTTGTAAGCAGTAGTCATTTCTCGTTATAATAAGTGCATATAATATTTCATAAAAGGAGAATTTATATGAAAAAAGTATTCACAGTCACAGGCATGTTAGTGGGTGGCATTATCGGTGCAACGGCAGCTTATTACCTTGCCCCTAAAAACGGTGAAACATATCAAAAAGAATTAAAATATACTGCTTTAAAAGCGGAAGAAAAAACATATGAATGGCTGGTCAATCTGTTAAATAAAACCGCTGCTATTTTAGATGGCAATTCAGATAACTTGCACCAAATAAAAACTAAACTTCCAGAAATAAAAATAACAATTACAAAAGATTAAGCAATGATTAGTTAGGAAGGAGTCGCGACATTGTGTCCAACGCCTGAACAAAAGATAATCGCAAAAGCAAAGACCATTGGCATCGATAAAATTGGATTTGGAACGGCAGCTCCCTTTGAAGAGCTACTAGAAGGTTTGTATGAACAAAAAAAGAATAATCATACCTCTGGCTTTGAACATCCAATTATAGAAGAACGCATTTATCCCCAGCTTGTTTATGATCATCCTAAGAGTTTTATTTCGGTTGCTTTAGCATATCCTACACAAATGAAGGAAATACCACTAAGAGAAAAAGGTAAACGCAGAGGAAGTTTTGCTCGTGTAAGTTGGGGTGTTGACTATCATGTACTATTGCGCGAAAAGCTAGATGTATTGGTCGCTTTTTTAAAAGAAGAATTTGGGACAGACTATTATTTTGAGCCAATGGTTGATACAGGTGTTTTTATTGACACTGCAGTTGCTCAGCGTTGCGGTTTAGGTTTCATTGGCAAAAATGGTCTATTAATTACTAAAGAATTTGGCTCTTACGTTTATTTAGGCGAAATTATTACCGATTTGAAATTGGAGCCGAATGCTATCATTGAAAATGGTTGCGGTGAATGTAATCGCTGCATTGATTCATGTCCAACAGGTGCATTACTAGGGGATGGGCGCATGAATGCTAAGAGATGTCTATCATATCAAACACAAGTGCGCGACTATATTCCCGAAGAATTTCGCAAAAAAATGGGACATGTGATTTATGGATGTGATATTTGTCAGATGTGCTGTCCTTATAATCGTGGCATTGATTTTCATTTGCATGAACAAATGGAGCCTGATCCAGAAGAAGCAATGCCCCTACTGCAACCATTGTTAAAAGTGTCAAACCGCGAGTTTTCGCAGCAATATGGACATCTTTCAGGCAGTTGGCGTGGTAAGAAACCTATCCAAAGAAATGCCATTATTGCTTTGGCAAATAGTCGAGATAAATCAAGTGTACCACTTCTTCTTGAGTTAATTGAAAATGATCCACGTCCTGTAATTCGCGGAACGTGTGCCTGGGCTGTCTCTCAAATTATGCAAAAAGATGCAAATGAACAATTACTTACATATTTAGAAGCAGCCTATTGCAAAGAAGTAGATAAACAAACGCGAAATGAATTTCAAAAAGCAATAAATTTATTAAAAAAAGAAGGGCCTTTATGAATCATATTGTATTATTTCAACCAGAAATCCCACCTAATACGGGGAATATTGCACGAACATGTGCCGCAACAGATACTGCATTACACTTAATTCATCCTTTAGGATTCGATTTAAGTGATAAGCATCTAAAAAGAGCCGGTCTGGATTATTGGGATCAGCTTTCCATTACACATTATGAAAGTTTGGAAGATTTTCTAGATAAGACTAGTCATGATAATTATTATTTAATTACAAAGTTTGCTGAAAAAACATATTCGGATATTGATTATAGTGATACATCCAAAGACTATTATTTTATTTTTGGTCGTGAAACATCAGGGCTTCCGGAGTCCTTTATGAAAAAATATAAAGAAAAATGTTTACGCATTCCGATGGATGACCAACATGTGCGTTCTCTTAATTTAAGCAATGCTGCAGCTATTATTATTTATGAAGCATTGCGCCAGCAAGCATTTGAGCAATTGGATCGTGTCACTTATTACAAAGAAGATAAGCTAAAATAAAAAAACAGCCGATTTTTGGCTGTTTTTTTATTTTATAATGTAGTGATCAATTATGAGTGTCATCCAATAAATGGACAGCGGCCTCTGGCCCGATAGTATGTGCTTTATATTCATAAAGTGGAGAATCATTGGTCTGCCAGCTGGCAATGATTTTATCTACAAATTTCCATGAAGCCGCTAATTCATTCCAATGTACAAAATGAGCACGATCCCCAACAAATACATGATATAAAAGTTTCTCATAATCATCAGCGGGGGCAATTGTTTCTTCGGGCTTGAAATATAGCGCATCAGTCTCTAATGTATATTCTGCTTTCTTCCCATTCAATAGGATTTCTATTGATTGTTCAGGATCAATCAAGATTGAGATATAATTGGCGCATTGATTAGAGTAGAGGGATTCATTTGTTTTTTTCAAAAGAATATCCACTCGTGTTGCTTTTTGAGTTAAATATTTTCCTGTTCTAAAGTAGATTGGCACGTGTTGCCAGCGATGATCGTTGGAATATAATTTTCCTGCAACAAATGTCTCGGTTTGAGAATGCTCGGATACGTCTTTTTCTTGGCGATAGTCAGTAGTTTCAAGGTCATGTTCATTTTTTATATATTGACCACGAATGATTCGCTCATCAACATTTGTGCTATCGATCGGCTCAAGGTGCAAGAGAGCTTCGGTTTTTGCTTGACTAATAGCGTCTCCTGAAAGATCGTGCGGCATATTCATTAATAAAAGGCTCAGCAATTGGAGAATATGATTTTGAAACATGTCTCTAAGTGCTCCTGTTTCATCAAAATATGACCCGCGTTCACCGATGCCAATGATCTCATCTAAAGTAATTGTTATAGAGGCAATGGATTCTTTGTCCCAGATTTTTTCGATGAGAGGATTAGAGAAACGAAAGGGAATAATGGCTTGAATCCATTCTTTTTCTAGATAATGGTCGACACGATAAATTTGTTGTTCGGTGAAATTTTCCATGATTTCATCATTTAATTGTTTGGATGTGTTGTAGTTGCTTCCAAATGGCTTTTCGATCACAAGACGTGTCTGTTCTGGGCAAGTTTCTAAATGTTGTGATTTTAAATGATGTGAAATTGTGCCAAATAGTCGTGGAGAAACAGACAAATAAAAAATTCGATGCCCATTTGTTTGATATTTTTCTTCCAATGTTTCAATAAGTGCTTTTAATCGTACATAATTATCTGTGTCAGTTACATCATGAGATTGATAATAAAAATGACTTGCAAATTTCTCGACATGTTGAGTATTCTCTTTATTATCACCAATCGAGCGAATGACGACTTCACGAAGATGATCATTCGTCCATTCTCGTCGTGCTGTACCAATTATGGCAAAATTTTCACTTAATTGATTTTTTTTATAAAGTTCATACAAAGCAGGGTAAAGCTTGCGATAAGCTAAATCACCAGTGCCACCAAAAATGGTTAATACTGCAGGCTGTAATCGTTTCAAAGTATGTTCCCCCCGTAATATGTTCAACGCTATTTTACTTTTTTAAATGATTTCAAGCAACATCTACGCTTAATTCTTCACTTTCTTTTTAAAAGCCTTTCCAGTAAAATGAATAAGCGACTGACGAAAATAGAAAAAGAGGTGAGAAAATGTCAGAAAATATAACATTCAAATCGTTTAATTTTCAACCATTTTTATATAAAGCACTTGATCAATTACAATTCAAACAACCGACTCCTATTCAAAGTAAAATTATTCCCGCAATAAAAAGCGGTCGTGATATTATTGGACAGTCTCAAACTGGATCGGGGAAGACGCATGCTTTTTTACTTCCGCTTATTAATGAAGTTGATCCTTATCGTCGAGAAGTTCAAGTTGTAATTATTGCCCCAAGTCGGGAGTTGGCAACACAAATCTATCAGGATGCAACACAACTTGTTGCCAATAGTCCTGAAGAGTTAGTTATTAATTTATATGTTGGTGGAACAGATAAAAAAAGACAAATAGACTCACTTATAACGGGTCAAGGGCAACCACATATTGTGATTGGAACACCAGGACGTATCTTAGATTTAGTAAAAGAAAATGCATTAAAAACTTATACGGCACAGTACATGGTAGTGGATGAAGCAGATATGGCACTGGATGCAGGTTTTTTAGAAGAAGTCGATTTAATTGCGGGAACATTGGATACTCTCAGTCAACTTTTAGTATTTTCAGCAACGATTCCGACACAACTCGAGCCATTTCTTAGAAAATATATGAATCAACCACTTGAATTGCGCATTGAAAGTGAGGACAAAATAGCAGATACGATCGCAAACTACTTAATTTCTACACGAAGTCATGATCGGCGCAAGATCTTATACGATATTTTAACGATTGGCTCCCCTTATTTAGTGTTAATTTTTGCTAATACAATTGAAACAGTTGAAGAAGTGGCACATTATTTAGCAGATAAAGGCCTAAAGGTCGGGGTATTGCATGGTGATTTAACATTTCGTGAAAGAAAACGCATTATGCGCGAAATTCATCAACTTGACTATCAATTTGTCGTTGCAACTGATTTAGCAGCTCGTGGTATTGATGTCGAAGGCGTCAGTCATGTTATCAATTATGAAATCCCTCAAGATTTATCCTATTTTGTTCATCGTGTTGGTCGTACGGGACGTATGGGGCTTGAAGGAGTCGCCATAACATTTTATTCTCCTGATGAACAAGAAAGTATCGATAAATTAGTAGCATCTGGTATTGTATTTGAGGAGAAAGAATTGAAAAATGGCGAGCTCGTTGAGCGCCGAAGCTATCAAGAACGTCAAAATCGTAAAAATAAAAAAGAAAAGTTTGAATATGATCCAGAAATTGCCTCACTAATTAACAAGTCCAAGAAAAAAGTAAAGCCAGGATATCGCCGAAAAATTCGTCAAAAAAGAAAAGAAGTTAATCGTCGAAATCGGCGTTTAAATAAAAAAAGAAAGTAATTAAAAAAAGCATCTTTTCAAATATGTCCTTTAAGCGACAGATGAAAAGATGCTTTTTAATACTTATAATTTTTGGTTTTTTATCATTTTATCTTTCATATTATTTAAGCTCTGTTTCATTAAAAAGGCAGTAAAGATTAGGCACAATTCAAAGCCATATGGAACAGTTCCGACAAATGCAGTTGCTACGGCTACAATTGATGTGGGGATGAAACTTGCTAAGAGTGCCATTTTTAGCGATTGGCTGAATTTCAAACGAATTCCCATAAAAAGTGCGATTGATTGCCCAAATAATGACGAAATCCATAAATAAAGAATGGTGAATAATAGTGTAATAATAAACGCGATGCTCACAATAACAAGTATTAATCTTAAATTGAATTGTCCTACATTATGCAAAATATTAATAAAGATAGCATGAGAAAAATCAGGTAGGCTTGCGTAATTTTTACGATAATGAACGGCATTATTTGAAAGAAGCACGTCTAATTCTTTTTCATGCAGCGCGATGGTTACTTGTGGATTTAACGATTTATGATTATATTCTACTTCTTGTGAGGTAACTTGATCATTTGGATCAAAGAAAAATAGTAACGATGATGTCTGATAGGAAAAGCCTTCTGCATCTGAGATAAGTTGTTTTTTTTCGCTATCAATCTCAAAATTAGGTACATGATTTGAAATTATTTGTGCATCTTTATTCAATTGAATAAAATCAGGAGCTAATCGGATAGCATATCCTAAAGCTGTGATTAAGTTCAAAAGCACAATAAAAAGAATCATCATCTTTTTAGTAATATTGCGCCCACGATATATTTCTTGGGGATTTAGATAAGCAATTTTTAAAAAATTTAACATATTAATGTTCCTTTACTTAAGTTGAGAAAGAATTACTGCAAAATCTTTCCAGACAGATTGAGGTGCTGGAAGTGATTTGAAGCACATTTTTTCTTTTTTTGTTGGATGAGTAAACTCAAGTGCATAGGACCAAAGTGCAATTTGCTGGTCGAATTCACTAACAGCTTGTCCATATTTTTGATCGCCAATGATAGGGTGCCCAGCAGCACTTAATTGGACACGAATTTGATGAGAACGTCCAGTTTGTAACTGAACTTTTAATAGAGAACGTCCATTTTTTTTGGAGATTTCATTATAATTCAAAATAGCTTTTTTTGCCCCTTTTTTTGACGGGCTTACGACATAACTTATATTATTTTGGCGATCTTTAAAAAGATAATCTGTCAATTTTCCAGAAGATTCAGCAAAATTATGATCGACTACTGTCAAATAAGTGCGTTTGATTTCTTGGAGCCGCAATTGATTAGAAAGGCGTGAGGCTGCTTTCGATGTCTTAGCAAAAACCATCACACCTCCTACTGGACGATCTAGACGGTGAATCAAGCCCAAATAAGCCTCTCCTGGTTTGTTATATTTTTTGATTAAATAATTTTTTAACAGGCGCAATAAATCAATGTCTTGGGAAGCATCTTCTTGGACAGGAATATTGACGGGTTTTTCGACAATTAGTAAATGATTATCTTCATAAATAATGTTTACCAATGATTTCACCTATTCTTTTCATTCATGATAACGAATTTCAAGAAAAACTGCTAGCGTTTAGTTGTTCGTTTGAAAAAGTAAATATGTTACAATTAAATGGAAAGGAAGTGGCATGATGAATAAAAATAGTCGATATACTCTAAATGATGGACACCAAATTCCAGTCATTGGTTTTGGTACATGGCAGATGCCTAATGATGAAAGTACAACGAAAATCATTGAAGAAGCAATTCATGTTGGCTACCGGCATATTGATACTGCTGCCATTTATGGCAATGAAGAAGCAGTAGGCCAAGCCATTAAAAACTCACCAGTTAAACGAGAAGACTTATTTATTACAACAAAGTTATGGAATACTGAACACACTTATGCGAAAGCTAAGCAAGCAATTGATACATCGCTTGAAAAATTACAACTTGATACGATAGATTTATATTTGATTCATTGGCCGAACCCTATTGACTATAGAGAAAATTGGCAAGAAGCGAATGCACAAGCATGGAAAGCAATGGAGGAAGCTGTTCAAGCAGGTAAGATAAAATCCATTGGCGTTTCAAACTTTATGCCACATCATCTTACGGCTCTTTTAGAGACGGCACAACAAAAACCAGTGGTCAATCAAATTTATTTGAACCCTAGTGATGCGCAACCAGAGGTAGTCAAGTATAGTCAGTCACTTGATATTTTACTAGAGGCTTATTCACCACTTGGAACAGGAGAGATCTTCAAGATCAATGAACTTCAGTCCCTAGCTGAAAAATATAATAAATCTGTAGCTCAAATGGCATTGCGCTGGAGTTTGCAAAAAGGATTTTTACCACTCCCTAAAACGCACACATTAAGTAGAGTGGCAGAAAATATTGATGTATTTGACTTTGAGATAAGCATGGAAGATATGAAACAAATGGATCGTTTAAAAGATCAGGCAGGACAAGCTATAAATCCAGATGAAACAACATTTTAATTAATAAAAAAGTACTTTCTAGAAGAAAGTGCTTTTTATGTTGTCATTAATTTTTTAACATTTTGTATTTCAAAAAAAATCCCTTATAATAAATAAGATGCCTGTAAGAAAGAAGGTGGAATAATGTTAGATCGTTTAGATGGATTTTTAATGCGAAAATTCAATTTTAAAATGAAGAAAAAAGAATTATTTTTACAAGCTTTTACGCATTCATCCTATGCGAATGATTACCCAGAAAAACACTTAAAAAATTTAGAACGCTTAGAATTTTTAGGCGATGCGGTACTTGAGCTTTGTGTTTCGGATTATTTATTTAGACATTTTAACGAATTGTCTGAAGGGAAACTAACACAATTGCGATCTGGCGCTGTTCAAACGGCTAGCCTTGCTTCTTTAACGAAAGAAATTCAACTCGATCAATTTATTTTGTTAGGAAAAGGAGAAGAGCAATCAGATGGCAGAAAACGTCCAGCACTATTGGAAGATGTTTTTGAAGCCTTTTTAGGAGCCATTTACCTCGATCAAGGCAAAGATGCCGCCGATTATATTTTAAATCAGACGCTTTTCCCCAAAATAGATCGTGGTGATTTTTCTCATGGGATGGATTATAAAACATCACTTCAAGAATATTTGCAACAAGATGGCCCTGTAAAAATTAATTATCAAGTTGTTGATTCAAGAGGACCCGATCATCATCGTGAATTTGATGTAGAATTAACTGTTAATGGCGTAGTTCAAGGAAGAGGAACAGGTTCGTCAAAAAAACGTGCCGAACAACATGCTGCTAAAGTAGCACTAAATGTTCTTAAATCTAATGAGCTTCCCAGAGATGAGGAATAAGTATGAAGATAAAACAATTAAAAATAAAAGGATTCAAATCTTTTGCGAATGAAACAGTGCTGGACTTTAATGAAGGCTTTACAGCCATTGTTGGTCCAAATGGAAGCGGAAAATCAAATTTAATTGAAGCCATTCGCTGGGTTATGGGAGAGCAGTCTGCAAAATCGCTACGTGGTGGCCGAATGCATGACGTGATTTTTTCTGGAACGAAGCTTCGACCTGCGTTGAATATAGCAACAGTTGAGCTGATATTGGATAATGAAGATCGCTTTTTACCTATAGATTTTGATGAGGTAAGCATCTTGCGACGTATTTCTAAAACAGGTGAATCGCTCTATCAAATTAATCAACAAGACTGTCGTTTAAAGGATATTGTTGATTTATTTTTGGATTCAGGTTTAGGAAAAGAATCATTTTCAGTTATTTCACAAGGACAAGTTGAAGCAATTTTCAATGCAAAACCAGAAGATCGGCGAGCAATTTTTGAAGAAGTGGCAGGTGTCTTTAAATATAAGACACAAAAAGAAACTGCTGAGAAAAAACTTGAAAAAACGCAAGAAAACCTCGATCGCGTTCAGGATATTTTATATGAAATTGAAAAACAAATAAATCCATTAAAAGAACAAGCTGAAAAAGCGGAACTCTATCAAGAAAAAAGAAATAAATTATCTGATTTAGATATTGCTGTTACAGTTTCACAAATTGAAAAGTATGCACATGAGCAAAAAGAAACTAAGCATGTAACAGGCGAAATTTCGGAAGAAATTCAACAAATTCATAAGCAAAAGTTCACCCAAAATGCTGCACTAGCACAACATCAGGGGCAACTAGATGAGATAGAGTCTGAGCAAATTGCACTTAACCGCGAACTTTTAGAATTAACGCAACAAGTAGAGCGAAATGAAGCAGCTTTAAGTTTATTATCTGAGAAGAAAAAGCACCAAGAAATATATAAAAAAGAAAAACAAATTGCAATTGAACAACTTCATGAACAAAATAAAAATATAAAAAGAGCGCTGGATCAGAACCAGGCAGAATTAGATAATATTCGAGAACAGTTGCAAGTAAAAATTAATGAAATAGAGCGTATTGAAAAAAATCGCCAACAGTTGGAAACAAATCCCGAAAAAATATTGGCAGAGTTACGCGACGACTATCTAATTCAGATGCAAGAGTTAACACAAGTCACAAATCAAATTGAATATGCAAAAAAAGAACGAGAAAAAAATGAAGCATTATTTACTCGATTGAAAGAAGAACGTCATCATTTTGAAGAAGAATGTAAGGCGAGACGAACTACATATGATCAATTGCAAAAAGCGCTAGATAAAAATAAAAAGCAACTTGTACAACTATTATCTGATCATCAAACATTAATGACACAAATTGAACAACAAGAAGAAGTTGTAGTAGCAAAACAAAAAAGATGGCAAGATGTCCAAGAAACATTACATCGCGCTCAAATGGAATATCGAACATTAACAGAAATGCAAGAAAATTACACAGGCTATTATGCGGGTGTACGTGCTGTAATGAAAAATCAAGCGCAAATAGAAGGAATTATCGGCACCGTTGCAGAATTAATCGATATTCCTTCACAATATTTAACAGCTCTTGATACGGCATTAGCAAGCACAAGTCAATTTATTGTTACAGAAGATGAAAAAGGTGCTCAACGTGCTATCGCATATTTGAAGAAAACACGAAAAGGGCGAGCAACATTTTTGCCACTAACAAGTATCAAAGCACGAAAAATAGATGCTAAAAGCTATCATCAAATAAAAGACATGCCAGGATTTCTAGCTGTTGCAAATGAAATTGTAAGCATCGAAACACATGCTAAAAAAGTGGCGGAACATCTACTAGGTCATACGATTATTGCACAAGATTTAAAAAGTGCTACAGCATTGGCACGTGAAATCAATCATCGCTATAAAGTTGTGACACTTGAAGGTGATGTCATTAATCCAGGCGGATCAATGACAGGTGGCGATAGTGCAGGAAGAAATAAAGCACAACCAATTTTTATGCAGCAAGAAAAACAACGTCAAATTGAAATTATAATGAAAGAAGCTCAGCAGACACTTCCTATCGTTGAGCAAAAATATAAAAAATCTCAAAAAGAACTTGATGCACTTAAAGAACAACTTGATGAGATTAATGAAAAAGGTGCACAAACACGCCAATTGGAACAACAAGAACTAGCCGACTTAAAAACATTAAATATTCAACTAGAACAATCAGAACGTGCACTAAAAGGAATAGACTTTGAATGGTCTGAGGCAGAATTAAGTCAAAATGAAGTACAATTGCAATATGAAAATGCAATAGATCAGAAACAACATTTAACAAATAAAGTTGCAGAGTTAAAAGAACAGATGGACCGCTTGCAACTGAAGCAAGAAGACCTTGTGGCAGAAAAGGACAAGCTATTTCAAGAAGGCCAGGCACTACAGCTTCAAAAACAAGAAATAAATGAACAACATGCGATTTTATTGACAGAAATTCGCCAGTTGCAACAAAATTTATCTGAAAATGATAACAAAAAAAATAGCTTAATGGATGAACTTGAACAAGCACATCAAGAAAAAGCAATTTATTCAAAAGAAGAATTATTAAATAAAAAAGAAAAAATAACGGCCCAAATGGCACAGGTCAATACTAAGCTGACAGCCCTTCAAAGCTTGCAAAAGCAATTGCGCAGTGAAATTGAACACCTCAATCAGGAAGTGGTAGTACTCACTGAATCTGGTGAAAAATATAATGAACAACTTAATGCTTTAAAAGTGAGTTATTCAAAACGTGATGTTAAACTCGACTATTTACTACAATATTTAGTGGAAGAATATCAAGTTAGCTATGAAGAAGCACGTTTTATTAATAGTGAGTCCCTTGATATAAATAAAGCCCAGAGCACTGTCAAGCAGTTAAAAAATGAAATTAAAGCGTTAGGACCTGTTAATTTATCCGCTATTGATGAATATCAAGTTGTTTTTGAGAGATTTGAATTCTTATCACAACAACAATCGGATTTAATTGAAGCAAAACAAAAACTATTTGACACAATGGATAAAATGGATCATGAAGTAAAATATCGCTTTAAAGAAACTTTCGAAAAAATACAAGAACAATTTGCGGTAGTCTTTCCACAAATGTTCGGTGGTGGGAAAGCAGAGTTACAACTTACCAACCCTTCTGATTTACTCGAAACAGGTATTGAAATAATTGCTCAACCTCCTGGAAAACAATTAACACGGTTAAGTTTGCTTTCTGGTGGAGAGCGAGCGTTGACTGCCATTTCGCTACTATTTGCTATTATTCGTGTTCGTCCTATTCCATTTTGCATTTTAGATGAGGTGGAATCCTCTTTGGATGAAGCAAATGTTTCGCGATTTGGAAGTTATTTACAAGAATTTGAAAATCAGACACAATTTATTGTTATCACTCACCGAAAAGGTACAATGGAAGAAGCCGATCGATTGTATGGGGTTACCATGCAAGAACAGGGCATCTCTAAATTAGTATCTGTCAGTCTGAAAGAAGCGGAAGGGATGGATCATGTTGTTTAAAAAATTTGACATTCGTTTAATTGTTACTGACTTAGATGGTACATTGCTTGCTAATGATGGCAGTGTGCCAAGAGAAAATGTTGAGATGATTGAAATGGCTAAAGCTTCTGGAATTCAAGTGGTTATCTGTACGGGACGGCCCCTGCGTTCCATGCAGTACTTGCTAGATGCATTAAATTTTACTGATAAGAATGATTTGGTCTGTACATATAATGGAGGACTCATCCAATATGCTTTAAGCGGTGAAGTCTTGCATCAAGAAACATTATCCATCAGTGATGCCAAAGAAATGGAAAATATGGCAAGTGGGCTCAATTTACCTTTATGTTTAGTCGATTTAGATGCGATCTATGAGTTGCCTTATCCCGAAAATGCTCCTTCCGTCTATCAACTGAATCGTCGCTATAATCCCCAAGATGATGGTGGATTAAAATTCCGTTCGATTCAATTAGAACAAATGCCTGCAGATTGGGCAATTAATAAAATGGTCATCGCACGTCCAAAAAATGAGCTAGATGCAGCGACTCCAAATATTCCTAAGAAATATTTTGAAAAATATAATATATTTAAAACACAACCTGATTTTTTAGAAATTGTGTCTAAAAAAGCCAATAAAGGTTATGCTATTAAATATTTACAAGAACATTTAAATTTAAAGCCATCACAAATCATGGGAATTGGTGACCAGGAAAATGATATTTCGTTGATTGAAGCTGCAGGATTCGGGGTGGCAATGGGAAATGCCATTGCTCCAGCCAAAGAAGTGGCACAATTTGTAACTAAAACAAATGAAGAAGCAGGATTTGCTTACGCAGTACAAAAGATATTATCTGAGTAGGATTGAATATATAATGAGGTGAATATTTATGGGATTATGGGACCGAATAAAAAAGGCGGTTTCTTATGATTCAGTAGAAGAAAAAGAAGTCATTGAAAAGAAAGATCCTTCGTTACGCGATGATTATCAAAGTATGCGCACCGATCAGGAAGAAGCTTTCGACAGACCTATAACATATGAGGAAGGTCTGGCAAAATCAAGAAATACTTTCACACGTCGCTTTAAAGAACTCATGGCAAGTTTTCGATACGAAGATGAAGACTTCTTTGAAGAATTGGAAGACTTGCTGATTGAGTCAGATGTCGGATTTGAAGCAACAATGGAAATCGCCGATATTATGCGCCACGAAGCCAAAGTAGAAAACATTAAGACTGTAAAAGATGCAGAACGCGTGCTTATCCAAACGATGGTTGAAATGTATGAAGCAACTAGTCCAGACCATGTTGAGCTTAAGGTCAATCCAAAAGGGCCCACTGTTCTTTTATTTGTAGGGGTAAATGGTGTCGGAAAAACAACGACCATTGCAAAATTAGCACACCAATTAATTAAAGAAGGCAATAAAGTTCTTCTAGCAGCTGGCGACACTTTCCGTGCAGGCGCTATTGAACAACTTCAAGTTTGGGGAAAAAGAGTAGGTGCTGATGTTGTAGCTTCTAAGCAAGGAGCAGATCCCTCCAGTGTTGTCTTTGATGCTTTGAAACTTGCAAAAGAAAGACAATATGATTACCTACTTGTAGACACTGCGGGAAGATTGCAAAATAAAAAGAATTTAATGATGGAACTTGAAAAAAAAAATCGTGTCATCCAACGAGAGATTCCAGATGCTCCTCATGAAACGATTATTGTTTTAGATGCTACAACAGGACAAAATGCACTAATTCAGGCAAAACAATTTAGAGAAATTACAGCTGTCACAGGTATTGCACTAACAAAAATGGATGGTACTGCAAAAGGTGGTATCGTATTAGCCATTGGAAAAGAGCTGGGAATTCCTGTGAAATTTGTAGGACTTGGCGAAGGAATGGAAGACTTACGCCGCTTTGAAATTGAGCGATTTGCCTACGGATTATTTAAAGATTTAATTTCTTAAGGATGATGAATATGCAACTAGAAAAAATGCTGGAAATGAATCGTTTGCTTTCTTTTTATGGCGATTTGTTGTCGCCGCGTCAAAGAGAATTTATGAAAGATTATTATGAAGAAGATTTTACATTACAAGAAATTGCCGAAAATAATGAAATTAGTCGGCAAGCGGTTTCCGACAGTATTCGAAAAGCGGAGCAATCATTGCAAGATTTTGAAGCAAAATTAAATAATGTCGCCGATTTTAAAGTAAGACGTTGTTTACTTCATACATTAACTGAATACGTAAAAAAAACATATCCTAATGATTTAAAATTACAGCAACTAGTAGAAAATGTCATTCAAAATAAAAGCATAACCGGAGAGGAGTAATAGTTAATGGCCTTTGAAGGATTAACAAGCCGCATGCAAGCTGCTTTTAATAATTTGAGCAAAAAAGGAAAAGTAACACGCGAAGATGTTGATGTCACAATGCGCGAAATTCGAGTCGCTTTGTTAGAAGCTGACGTTAACTATAAAGTGGTTCGCGAGTTTGTAAAAGATGTTAAAGAAAAGGCAATTGGTGAAGAAGTTCTTGGAAGCCTTGAAGGAGGTCAGCATGTTGTTAAAATCGTTAATGACGAGTTGATCGCCTTAATGGGTGGAGAAGTTGAAGATGTTAAGGTGAGTGATATTCCACCGACCGTCTATATGATGACGGGGCTTCAAGGAACAGGGAAAACGACCACAGCGGGTAAGCTTGCTAATTATCTAAGAAAAAATAAAAATATGAAGCCGATGCTCATTGCAGCAGACGTTTATCGGCCTGCTGCGATTGACCAATTAAAAACTGTCGGAGAGCAATTGGATGTTCCTGTTTTTAGTATGGGGGATCAAGTAAGCCCAGTTGAAATTGCAAAACGTGGCTTACAAGAAGCAAAAGACCAAAATCGCGACTTGGTCATTATCGATACGGCAGGACGCTTACATATTGATGAAGAATTAATGGATGAATTGGCGGATATTAAACAAGCTGTAACGCCAGATGAAATTTTCTTAGTCATTGATGCGATGACTGGGCAAGATGCCGTCAATGTGGCGCAAAATTTCAATGAAGCATTAGACATCACAAGTATTATCTTAACGAAATTAGATGGTGATACTCGCGGTGGAGCGGCACTTTCCATTCGAAAAGTGACAGGAAAACCGATTAAATTCACTGGGCAAGGTGAAAAACTTGATGCTTTGGAACCATTCCATCCGGACCGAATGGCGAACCGCATTTTGGGCATGGGTGATATTCTGACATTGATTGAGCGCGCCCAACAAGAAGTGGATGAACAAGAAGCAGAAGCATTAGCACAAAAAATGAAAGAAAATCGTTATGATTTTAATGACTTCATCAAACAAATGGACCAAATGAGAAATATGGGACCAATGGAAGAATTATTAAAAATGATTCCCGGCGTATCTTCATTGCCAGGCATGGATCAATTTGAAATGGATGAACATGAATTGGATCGCATGAAAGCGATTATTCAATCCATGACCCCACTTGAAAGAGAAGATCCAGATATTCTTACGCAAAATCGTCGACGTCGTATCGCTAATGGAGCTGGTCGTCCCGTTGCAGAAGTTCATACATTAATCAAACAATTCAAACAATCGCGCGAGATGATGTCTGCAATGACTAATGGCAAGATGCCGACCGGCCTAAATAAATTATTAGGTGGCGGAGGATTAGGTAATCTTAGCAATATGCTGGGTAATTATGGTGGAGCTAACTTGAATAAACCACATCGCAATCGCAAGAAAAAACGTATTCGTCGAAAAAAATAATCTTGTAAAGCAAAAAAGCTTTACAAGGATTTAACTTTATGTTATATTATACTCCGCGAGTGAAAAATGCTTTTCATTTCAATTTAAATTATAAGGAGAGTTTATTAAATATGGCAGTAAAAATTAGATTACAACGTGTAGGATCCAAAAAACGTCCATTCTATCGTATTGTGGTTGCAGATTCTCGTCGTGCCGCAACAGGACGTATTATCGAAAAAATTGGACATTACAACCCAATCTCACAACCAAAAGAAGTGACGATTGATGAAGATCTTGCAATGAAATGGTTAAAAGACGGTGCTAAACCATCTGATACCGTTCGCTCATTATTCTCAGCACAAGGTATTATGGAAAAATTCCATAATGAAAAATTAGGCAAATAACTTTTTAGATGAAGGATGATAGTTATGACTGATCAGGAAATGCGTAAGTTAATTCGAGCAATTGTTGAGCCTTTGGTGAGCCATCCAGAAGCAATCAATTTAGAATTACAAGAAACTGAAGATTTCCATGAATATTTATTATCTGTTCACGAAGAAGATGTGGGACGAGTGATTGGTAAACGCGGACGCATTGCAAAAGCGATTCGTGCCATTATTTATAGCATTGACTATGATGGTGACAAACGCGTTCGTCTAACAATTCTTGATTAATGAATAATGCCTCTTACTTTTCAGTAGGAGGTTTTTTTATAAGAAATGATAAGGAGGCACTCATCGCATGCACTTATTAAAATTAGGAAAAATTGTCAATACACATGGAATAAAGGGAGAAGTCCGTATCCAATCACTTACAAATCATGCTGAAAATCGTTATCAAAAAGGGCAAGATTTAATTGCAACGCTGAAAGATGGGCAGCAAATTCATGTAACTGTTGCAAGCCATCGCGTTCATAAATTGTTTGATTTAGTAAAATTTGTTGAATTTCCATCTATTAATGAAGCAGAGGCTTTAGTTCATGCAGAATTATTTATTGATGCCCAGCAGCTGCCAGAAACAGTAGAAGATGAATTTTATATTCATGAAATTATTGGAATGACAGTTATTACAGAAACCCATGAAGTGCTAGGAACTTTGCATGAGGTGCTTGTTTATCCTGCCAATGATGTTTGGGTGGTTCAGCGTAGCGGGAAAAAAGACTTATTATTACCAGCAATTAAAGAGGTAATAAAAGCGATAGACTTTGAACAAAAAACTATCGTGGTTCATTTAATGGAAGGTTTGGATGCGGATGAAGATTGATATTTTAACTTTATTTCCAGAAATGTTCACAAGTCCTTTTAATGCATCAATTATTAAACGTGCAATGGACGAAAATATTGTAGAGATTTCAACCTTAGATTTTCGCCAATATGGCATTGGAAAACATAAAATAGTAGATGATACCCCTTATGGTGGAGGTGCTGGCATGCTTTTGAAGCCGGAGCCGATATTTGAAGCAATGGACGAGATAAATGCTGCGGATCCAACTGCGGAAAAACGCATCATATTGATGGATCCTGCGGGGAAACCTTTTAATCATGAATTGGCGGAAGATTTTTCAAAAAGTGATCATCTGGTTTTTATATGTGGACATTATGAAGGCTACGATGAGAGAATTCGTACACTAGTTACGGATGAAGTTTCATTGGGCGATTATGTATTAACGGGTGGTGAATTAGCAGCTATGGTAATGATTGATGCTACAGTTCGGCTACTTCCAGGTGTTTTAGGGAATGTTGATAGTGCCAAGGAAGATTCTCATGCCTCAGGTTTATTGGAATATCCTCATTATACTCGTCCTGCTATGTATCGCGGAATGGAAGTTCCAGAGGTATTAAGAAATGGCAATCATCAACTGATTGAAAAATGGCGACATCAAGAATCATTAAAACGTACATATGATCGAAGAAAAGATATGTTAAAAAATTATCCACTAACAGAAGAGGATAAACAATTCATTCAACAACTCATTAATCCAATTCAAAAATAACAATATAAATTAAAAGACACTCTTTTAGAGTGTCTTTTAATTTATTAGAAAGTAGGAAGATTAATGATTTATTATGTCGGATTATTGGGACTGATTTTTGGATCATTCTTTAATGTTGTGGGATATAGATATCTTTGGGATGACTTTTGGAGGCAATCGCGTTCATATTGTCCTTTTTGTCATCAAACATTATCATTTATAGAATTAATACCTATCTTTTCTTATCTTTTTCAAAAAGGACGCTGTCGTACATGTCATCAGCTCATTCACTGGAGCTATCCTTTAATTGAATTAATGACTGCGATGAGTTGGATGCTATGTTTTAAATTTTCATCATCATGGGCAGAATTTCTTTTGTTGACGGCCTTTTTTAGTATTTTAATCATTTTAACAGCCATCGACTGTAAGCATTTTCTCCTTCCTAATGAGTGGCTCTTTATTTTAGGATTTTGGCTAATGTTTCAGCAGTTATTCTATCAACAGTCATTATTTTTAGGTGTGATTCGAGCAAGTATTTTATTTTTGGTGGCAATATGTGTTTATCGTTTGATGGAACATAAGATAGGAGCAGGAGATATTAAAATGTTGTGTGTGCTAGCGATTGGTTTTACATTTCAAGAACTTATCTGGATCTTATTTATTTCGTCTGCAGTGGCATTGATAATGATAGGCGGTTTGTTGATTCGAAAAAAATTAGAATGGAAAAGTCAAATTCCTTTCGGCCCTTTTCTAGCAATTGGAACAATGGTTGTGACATTATTCATGAGATAGTCGCCATGAAATCTATTGCGCCATGTGGTACACTTATTAACAAGAATACAAAGAATGGGTGGGTCAGAATGTCCTATACAGAAGAGATTATACATGCCATTGAAAAAGGACAAGTTGATGAGATACATCATTTAGTGCATGGCGCATTGCTTGGAGATTCCGTTGAAGAATTATATCAACTACTCGATATAGTATATCAAGTCGGATTCAACGAGGAATCTTATATGATCGCAAAATATTTAGACTCAAAATTAGATGATGATGAGATGAAAATAATATTATCTGAGATTTCATTTGATAATGGCGAAGATGTGGAAGGCTTACAGTGGCTCCAGAAAATAAATAAAAATAATGCAACATATCCTAAAGCATTATTGGTGATGGCGGATTATTATCAAAGTAATGGTTTTCCAGAGGTCAGCGAACAGAAGTTGAAAGAAGCAGAAGAGATACTTCCTCAAGAGCCAATTATTCAATTTGCATTAGCAGAGTTATATTATTTTATGCAAGAATGGCACAAAGCAGAGCACTATTACCAAGAGCTGATTAAAAATGAATTGACTGAAATTGCAGGCATTTCATTGAAGTCCAGACTTGCAGCAATTCAAGGCATTCAAGGTGAGTTGGATGAAGCGGTTCATTCTTATCAAGAAGCAGTTGAAACTCATCCACATATTGATACCCATTTTCAGTTAGGTTTTTTATATTTTCAAAAAAGAGATTTTGACAAGGCAGAATTAGCCTTTAAAGAGGTGCTGGCACTTGACCCTAATTATTGGGCAGTCTATCCATTACTTGTTAAATTATATATAGAAAAATCAGAACATGAAAAAGCACTAGAGGCTGTCAATTTGGGGATTATGCGCGATGAATTAAATAGTGAGCTATATTTATTACGTGCGGAACTTTATCTTCATAATAATGACTTTGAATCCGCGGTGGCAGACTTCGAATCTGCTATTCAACTTGATGGGGAAAATGACTTAAATTATTTGCGACTTATTGATATTCTTATGGATCGCGGTGATGATGAGCGAATCATAACGTTGATTCAAACGGCTCCAGAAAGTATCAAAAAATCACCCGAGATTATGTGGCACTTGGCCCAAGCTTATAATCATTTAGAAGAATTGTCTCTTGCAGCTGATACATATGCTCAAGCTGCTGGCTTGCTGCAGACAGATGAACAATTCCTTAAAGATTATTATGATTTTTTAATTTATAGTGGTGATAGTGATAAGAGTCAACATATTGGAAAACGTTATATGCGTTTAAATCCTGATGACTATGAATTTGAAGAGCAATTTCTTCAACGATTTGAATGAGGGTTGCAAATGTCAAATAATATTGAAATGAAACGAAATTTTTTATATTGGTTTGTCCGTCATCATAAATTATCACACCCTGATGTCGTACAAATTTTGAATTATTTATATAATCATCCAACATTATTACAACAAGTGCATATAGTAGAAAATGCAGCCCAAACGCCGCGGGGTATGATATTTTATGCAGATTCAGATGATGAACGCACTTTGACATTTATAAAAAATAGCGAAGTCTTTCATTCAATTGAAATTGCATTGAATGAAGTGAAAAAAGACTGGAGTAACCCTTTATATGTCGAATTTATTTTTCCCTTTGCAAATGAATCACCCCTTTATTTAGCGGTCTTAGAAGATAATCCATATGCTCCGTGGAATGAAGAATTGCCAGAAGAGGCGGTAGTGCCACTTCTTAATGAGCTTGTTATGAATGATATAAAAGGGCAGATTGATGTCCTGAATCAAAAAATTAATCAGGCAATAGATTGTGGCGATTATGAGCAATTTTTGAATTATACAAATAAAATAAAAAAATATGATGAAAAATTATCCAAGCTCAAGTCGCAAATGAATGATAGGGGGGATACACTTGGAGATTAAGGAAATGCAACGACAAGTGGACGAGTACATTCAACAATTTAAAGTCGGCTATTTTGAGCCACTGGCACTTTTAGCACGAATTACTGAAGAAGTTGGCGAATTGTCGCGAGAAATCAATCATTTTTATGGATCGAAGCCTAAAAAATCTACCGAAGACTATAAAACGATTGACGAAGAATTGGCAGATGTTCTCTTTACTGTGATTTGTATGGCCAATGCATTGGATATTGATTTAGAGTCTGCTTTTTTAAGTACGATGGACAAATTCAAAGTTCGCGATAAAAATCGCTTTGAACGAGTAAAGAAAGAAGAAAGCGAATGAAAGAACATGAAAGAAAAATAAAATTATCCAAGATATTCCTTGAAGCGCTGCCCGTTATCGATGAAATTCAAAAAGCAGGACATGAGGCATACTTTGTTGGAGGAAGTATTCGCGATACGCTTTTAGATTTACCTGTTAATGATGTAGATATTGCCACGAGTGCTACACCTGAAGAAGTAAAGTCGATTTTTAAGCATACAATTGATATTGGAATAGAACATGGCACTATAATGGTATTATGGAAAGGGCAACCATATGAAGTGACGACCTTTCGAACAGAATCGACATATGCAGATTACCGCCGTCCAGATACAGTAACTTTTGTCCGTTCATTAAAAGAAGATTTGAAGCGTCGTGATTTTACAATGAACGCAATGGCAATGTCAGCTAATGGTGTATTAATTGATTATTTCAATGGAAAAGATGCGATTGAAAATAAAAGAATTGAAACAGTAGGGCTTGCGCGCGAACGTTTTAATGAAGATGCTTTGCGAATGATGCGTGCGGTCAGATTTCAAGCGCAACTTGGTTTTGAATTAGCGAACGAAACATTCCAAGCGATCAAAAAATTTGCCCCACTTCTTGAAAAGATTGCTGTTGAGAGAGTTCGTATTGAATTTGAAAAGTTATTATGCGGTAAATGGCGCAGTCTAGGTATCCAAACAATGATTCAAACAGATTTATATCAATATTGCCCAGAAATTGCAAATAAAAAATATGAATTATTACAGCTTGCAAAGACAGATAAAATGGTACATTCTGATACAGAGGCATGGGCATTATTATCTTATTTTTTGCAATATAATGATGATACCTTTTGTGCAAAATCTTTTTTACGTAATTGGAAATTATCGAACCGTTTAATTGATGAGGTGGATACTATATTAAAAGGAATAGCAAGTCGTCCAGCAACTCCTGAAGAAGATTCTTGGTATTTATTTAGTGTTGGATTACAAGCTCTTGAAAGTATCGAAAAAATACGAGCCATTATTGGGGAACCTTCACATTTAAACGATGTAAGGGAAGCTTATCAGCAATTACCTATCACTCATCCGCAGCAACTTGCCATTACTGGAAATGATTTATTACAATATTTTGATAAAAAGCCTGGCCCATGGATAGGTCAAAAATTACACCAAGCATTGCATCATGTTGTAATAGGGCAGGTTGCCAATCAGAAACATGAAATATTGAAAGATTTATTGAAATAAAGGTGAAAGAATGAATCCAGAAATCACTTATGCCATTGTAGATATTGAAGCAACAGGCTCCAGCATGAATTCCAATGAGAAAATAATTCAATTTGCTTGTGTCTTATATCAAAATGGGAAAATATTACAAGAATTCGATACTTTAGTGCAACCAGAACGATCCATTCCACCTTATATTACTCGCCTTACGGGTATTTCTAATCAAGATGTGAAAGGTGCTCCATATTTTGAAGAAATAGCACCGCTTATTGCGATGATCTTACATGATACTGTCTTTGTAGCCCATAATGTAGGGTTTGATTTCAAATTTTTGAATGAACAACTTGAAAATTATGGTTTTCCTGCACTTAAAAACAAAGCGATTGATACTGTACAACTTGCCCAGATCTTATGGCCCCAGTCACCCAATTATGCATTAGAAGATTTAGCTGAATTGCTGGAAGAGCCTTTTGATCATGCGCATAATGCTTTATTTGATGCAAGAATGACTGTTAAATTATTGCATGCAATGTGGGAAAAAGCAGTTCATCTACCTAGTGTTACCTTACATGAATTGAGTCGATTATCGAATGATCTTATCTTTGATACTTCTGATTTCTTCACTGATGCACGTGCTTTCAATGAAAGTTGTGATGATGATTTTAAAGTTGTTGATCATCTTGCTTTCGCACCTTATGAATATCCACTTATTCATCGTGTGGTACCACGTGATTATCCGAAAGAAAAAGCTGAAAAAGAAAAAATATTCCGACCGCCTTTTGAAAAAAGGATAAATCAATGGCATATGATGGATCTGATATATGAAAATTTTTCTAAAAAAGAAGGTACTCCAATTGCAATTGAGGCACCAGCAGGGATTGGAAAGACTTTAGGATATTTATTTCCGATGAGTTTTTTTATTGATGATAATACGCCACTCATTATTAGTACACAAACTACGTTGCTTCAAGAACAAATTAAAAAAACGATCCATTATCAATTAAATCCTTTGACGGGATTTGATTTTGAAGTTGCGATCGTTAAAAGTGCGAACCATTATTTGAACGTTGAACGTTTTGCGCAGTGGATCGCAAGAATTGATGCCAATGATCGCTCTGCTTTTAGTTGTATGCGTATTTTGGTCTGGCTGACAGAAACCTATACGGGAGATATTGAAGAAATTGGCTATGGAAGCGAGAAAGAATTAGAACTTTGGGATATGGTTACTGGTGAGTCTTATTCAGGCATTAATCCGTACTGGAGTCAAGTTGATTTTTTAGCACGTCGCAGATGGAAAATTAATCATGCACATATTCTTGTAACTAACCACACCTTTTTATGCCATGATTGGTCCAGTGAGTATCCACTTTTGAAAAGTGATACGCTAACTATTTTTGATGAGAGTCATCATATGCCAGATATCGTCTTAAAACAGTCATTAATTCAATTTGATGCATATAAGATGGATCAGTTATTGAATCATTTGTTAGAAATCATTGACGAATTCAGTGTTCGTAATCGAATGAATCCAGACGAGTATCATCAGGTGAACTTTAATTTGAAATGGCAATTAGAAGCTTTTTCAATTTATTTTGGAACATTTGAAAAATATTTAACGAAATTACCTTTAACACAAAAGCGGAATGGTCGGCACGAGTATGATGTGAATATGATAGATCAAACGCTTGACCAAAAAAGGCTGTATCGGGAAATTATTAAGAGTGGTACATCATTACTAAAAATTATAAATAAAGTATTGAAACGTCCTATTAAAAATGAATATCATTATCGTCAACATCGCCTATATATCCAAAATAAATTAATCAAAATATGTGAACAATATCAGCAGTATCTTTACAATTTCCGTGAAATATTTTTAGCACACGGTGCAGATAAATATCAGCGCTGGCTAAGTGTTATAACAATGGATCATAACTCAAGACTTGTCTTTAAAATGGCAAAGACGGACAAAAATCATTTACTTTTTGAACGACTTAAAGCCAATACTCGTCAGATTTATACGAGCAGTTCGTTGAGCAAGGGGGAGAGTATCGCTTATTTAGCGGATAGCCTGAGACTGACTGATTTAGCATTTTATCGTGTGGATAGTGAATATTGCTACTTTGAACAGTCGCTAGTCCTATTACCAGACTCCGCTTTATACCCTAAAAAATTAGTGGATGATTATGCAAAAGATATTACTTGTCAACTTGAAAAAATATTAATGCATACTCATCGCAAGGCATTGGTGCTATTTCAATCGCTAGATTTAATGAATTGTGTTTATGATTTATTGATAGAACGAGAAAATCTTCAACATTATCAACTACTAGCGCAAGGAAAATCAGGAAGCCGTTTGCGTATATTGAAGCGGTTCAAACGGAATAAACCGACTTTATTATTAGGTAGTCATTCATTTAGTGAAGGACTTGACCTGCCTCATGACCAGCTCGAGGTGATTATATTACCACGACTGCCCTTTGATTCACCTGAATTGCCAATTTTTGAAATTTATGAACATGCGATGTTAGACAAGAACAAGAGATTTAAAGAAATTTTATTACCGCGTGCCGTTATGCGATTAAAACAAATATTTGGACGGCTCATTCGCTCTAAAAAAGATAAAGGCTTGTTAATTATTTTGGATAAACGCTATCAAACAGCCCGTTATAAGAAATCATTTATTCAAGCAATCCCGTCTGACACCCCACAGATTGTTCAAACGCTTGATACAATGCATCGAACCATTGAAAAATATTTTAAGTAAGCATCTTTTAAAAGATGCTTATTTTTTTATATTCTCTTCACTTAATATGTATTAAGTTTAAATTCAATGCAATTTTTGATATAATAAATCAGATATCTTCAAAGGAAATGAGGCGTAGCGAATTGAAATTAAAAGTAAAAAGAATAATGATCGCACTAGTAATTACCTCGGCGATACTTTTAATTTTTTTCTATGGTCAGATTAATCGTGGAATACGTCCGCTCAATCAGGCCCGCGATGAAACAATTGCTCTGGCTAAGGCTAAAGCAGGATTGAAAGATGCGAAAGATTTCTATTGGTATAATGGCACTGAGACATACTTTACATTGCTAGGATCCGATGAAGAAGATGAGGAAATATATGTCATTGTCAAGCAAAAAGGCGGCGACATACTCACCTTAGCTGTGGATGAGACATTATCGAAATCAGATGCAATCCAACAGACGATTTCAGAATGTAATCCTCAAAAAATATTAGAAGCGCGTATCGGTGTAATTGATGAAGTGCCGATATGGGAAGTGAGTTTCTTGAGTAAAAACAATCGACTTGGCTATTATATTATCCAATTAGAAGATGGTCAGTGGTTACGCACATTAGAAAATATTTAAATGATCATGATAATTAATTTAAGATAAAGATAAGGGGTAATAAGATGGAATATATACGTATTATTGATTCAAAAGATTATGTTGAACAAAAAGTTCAAATTAAAGGATGGGTTGCGAATAAGCGCTCCAGCGGGAAAATCGCTTTTTTACAGTTGCGCGATGGGAGTGCTTATTTCCAAGGAGTGGCTTTAAAAAGTCAACTTGGAGAAGCACTTTTTGATGCAATTACTCATTTAAATCAAGAAACAGCTGTTGAAGTAGTTGGCACAATTCAAGAAGATGGACGTTCAAAATTCGGTTATGAGATCCATATTGAAGATCTAAAAGTGTTGGGCGACTCCGTTGACTATCCAATTACTCCCAAAGCACATGGTACAGACTTTTTGATGGATCATCGTCATCTATGGCTAAGATCTTCTAAGCAACATGCTATTATGCAAATTCGTAATGAAATAATTCATGCAACTTTTGAGTTTTTCTATGAACGCGGTTTTGTGAAAATTGATGCTCCTATTTTGACAGGAGTTGCTGGTGAGAATACAACTGATTTGTTCGAAGTGGATTATTTCGGAGATAATGCTTATTTAGGACAGACAGGTCAATTATATGCTGAAGCAGGTGCAATGGCTTTTGGTAAAGTGTTCACTTATGGACCAACTTTTCGTGCAGAAAAATCAAAAACACGCCGCCATTTAACGGAATTTTGGATGATTGAACCTGAAATAGCTTTTTGCGATCATGAAGATTCATTGAAACTTCAAGAAGAATATGTGGCCTATTTAATTCAGCATGTTCTCGATCATTGTGATTATGCTTTGGACGTTCTAGGAAGAGACCGTGAAGTTTTAAAACGTTATACACAACTTCCATTCCCAAGAATTACATATGATGAAGCGATTGAAATGTTACAAAAAGCGGACTTTGATGTTGAATGGGGAGCAGACTTTGGATCTCCTGAAGAAACATATATTGCTGAACATTTTGAAAAACCTGTCTTCATTATGAATTATCCTAAAGCGATTAAAGCCTTTTATATGAAAGATCATCCGGACCGTGATGATGTCGTTTTATGTGCTGACCTGATTGCACCTGAAGGATATGGTGAAATTATCGGAGGTAGCGAGCGTGAGACAGACTATGATATTTTACGTGAAAAAATTATTAACTTTGGACTGAATCCTGATGATTATGATTGGTATTTAGATTTACGCCGATATGGTTCTGTCCCACATTCAGGTTTTGGATTAGGACTCGATCGCTTTGTGACTTGGGTGACTGGAAATAAACACATTCGCGAGTCGATACCATTCCCACGCCTTCTCAACCGCTTGTACCCTTAATATTACAAGAAAGAAGCGATTATTGTGGATTATTCCTTATTTCATCAGTGGATGGCTGCCGGGACTGTAGATATTCCGGCGCATCTGCTTTTCGATTATAAAAAAATTGGATTAACCGATGATGAATTGGTTTTTATTTTATTTATTAAATATGCACTTGATCATGGGGATAAATTTCCTGATTTAAAAGCAATCAGTCACTATATGGGCCGCGATTTGGAAGAGATCTATCAATTAATCCAGAACCTTTTGGAAAATAAGAATTTAACGATCCAAACGGTAAAAAATAGTGAAGGCAAAGATACCGACTTATTTTCGCTTGAGTTGCTTTGGGAGAAATTATTCATGCTGCAAACTCACCAAAAAGAGCATCAAGAACAAGATGACCGCGTACAATTACAAAAGAAATTATATAAAATGTTCGAAGATGAATTCGGTCGTCCATTATCACCTATTGAGATGCAGACTTTGTCCATGTGGTTATATGAAGACCATTATACTCCTGATATCATTGCATTAGCGCTTAAAGAAGCAGTACTAGCTCAAGCTTATAGCTTTAAATATATGGACCGAATATTGTTAAATTGGCGCAAAAAAAATATCACAACAAAAGAACAAGTAGAGGCGGAAAGTCGAAAATTTAGACAATCCAAAGTGGAATCTTATGCAACAGATGAAGCGACTGGTTATTATGATCCAGTTCCTTTATTTAATTGGATCAAGCCGGGAGAGGATGCTTCTGATGAGCGAACGACTTCTAAATAAAAAAGAAACAACAGAACTTATTGAAGCAATGGGTGTATTATTTCCAGAATCTAAAGCAGAATTGAATCATAAGAATTCATTTGAGCTTTTGATTGCAGTTATTTTAAGTGCGCAGACGACAGATGTTGCGGTAAATCAAGTGACAGACAAACTATTTAAAAAATATCCAACGCCACAACAATTAGCGGCGGCAGATCTTAAAGATTTGCAACAAGACTTGAAAACAATTGGACTATATCGCAACAAGGCGAAATTCATCAAAGAAACGGCAAAAAAATTACTTCAAGATTATAATGGACAAGTTCCACAAACAAGAGAAGAGTTACAAACATTGCCTGGTGTCGGAAGAAAGACAGCAAATGTTGTGCTAAGTGTAGCATTTCACATCCCAGCGATTGCAGTAGATACACATGTTAATCGTATAAGTAAGAAATTTAAGATTGCAGCGGAAGATAGTACTTTTGAAGAGGTAGAACATGCTTTAATGGATAAATTGCCAGAAGACTTGTGGAGTATCGCCCATCATCGCTTAATATTTTTTGGCCGCTATCAATGCCCAGCGCGCAAACATGATCACCAAGAATGCATTGCTAAAATTGAAAAAGCAAAAGCGAAATTAAAAAAGAATATTTAATTCAAAATAAAACCCCCGAAAGTTAGAGTGTTACTCTTTTTCGGGGGTTAATTTTGTTACGTTGAATAAGATGGAAGAGAAGAGTATTTGTTATAAAATATATCGTAATGGGTGTGATACATGCTTACTCTTTTTCTGATTGATCTTTGCTAAGAGGTGTTATCCTATATTGGTTGCTATCCAAATCTTCCAATAAGTCATCGTCAATTAATTCAAATGAAAAAAGTACCTCATTATCATAAATGACAAGATAGCGTTCATCTTCATCTTTAAATTTTATATTTTTATAGGTCCCATCTATCTTAGGCTCTGTCATTTCTTCAGGATTTTTAACGACGGGCGGTATATAATCATTTTCAGCATACATATCATTATTGACAAAAGTCACTTTGTCAGGCCCATTTCCAGAAACTTTATTGAGCATGGTACCTTTTAGAAGATCACTAGCTGCTGAGTGATTAGAGCATGCAGATAAAAAGAAAATAAGACTAACAAGTAGTAGAGAAGATAGTAACTTTTTTATATTCATCTAAAACGCCTCCTTTTAATATATTCACTATAAGTATACTAAAAATTGGGGGGGATGGAAGCGTTATCTTTAAGTTGCTTTATAAGTAAAAAAATTATTTTTTGCGGCGCATTACTTTTTTTTCAATTGGTGTAACAAATAATGTACGTTGCTGGTCATATGTTACAAAACCAGGACGTGCACCATTGGGCTTATGAACATTTTTAATTTGCGTGATGTCAACGGGGACGTTGCTTGATTGACGATATTTACTAAAATAAGCAGCAATTTCAGCGGCTTCTATCATCGTTTGTTCGCTCGGATGTTCATCAACGATAACAACATGACTGCCTGGAATATCTTTGCTATGAAGCCACCAATGATGGGAATTTGCAATGTTGTTTGTTAGTTGATCATTTTGATAATTATTTTTTCCGACACGAATTAAGGTACCATCCGTTGCTTGATATTCATCATAAGGCACTTTTTTAGGAGCTGTTGAACGCATCTTTCTTGCTTTTTCTTTTAAAAAACCTTCAGCAATCAATTCTGTACGAATTTCTTGAATTTCTTCCAAATCCGCATGATAAAGGGCAGATTCGACCGATTGTAAATAAGCAAGGTCCTGTTGGGCTTGATTTAATTGTTGGCTTGCATAATTTTTTCGATTTTTTAATTTTTGATAGGTAGAAAATAATGCTTGAGCATTTTGTGCAGGGGTTTTCTGTGGTGCTAATTCAATTGTGAGTGGTTCATTATCTTGATAGAAGTTAGGCAATATGACAAATTCAGCACCTGCTTTCACCTCATGTAAAAAAGCAGTCAACACTTCTCCTTTAATTCGATAAGATTCTTTATCATGAGTAGTTGCTAATTCATCTTCAATCTTAACAATTTTACGCTTCATTTTCTTTATTTCATTTTGTAGCGTTTGAGAAAGATCGTGGAAGCGTTGCTTAGTCAAGGTAAGCCGCTGTTGCTGACGATAGAAGTGGTCTAGCATCTCGCTTAAAGATGGATATGGCATTTTTTCTCCTTCCATTTGACCGAAAGGAATTGCCGAAAATTGTTGTGTATTGTCTTTATAGGCAATTGTCGGCTGAAATGGCGGATTATCATGTGCCACTATAAATGCTTTGAAAATATGTTCATCTGATGTCGAATGTGTCCGAAATTGCCAGACGATTTCACGTGCAGAATCAGCGCCTAATCCTTGAAACGTTTTTTGCAATGTATTCCATGAAGGACTCTCACTGAATGGCCAAGAAAAATCATCGAATGGATTAATTTTATCTTGTGTTGGGGGCATTTTGTAAAAAGCGCCTGGTAACAATGTCCGGTAAGAGTTCTGTGAAATAGGAATATGTCGAATTACTTCTAATATTTTGTTCGATTCATCGACTAAGATTAAATTGCTATGTCGCCCCATAATTTCCAAATGTAGCTGATATTGTGCAGGATCTTGCAACTCATTATAGCCTGAAAAATAAAAAATAACATGCCGATCATTTTGAACTTGTTGAATGTCCACTAAAGTAGTACGTTCTAAATATTTACGCATAACCATAAGAAATTGCGGTGCTTTAATAGGGTTATCATATTTTTCTTGTGTCAACTGCATACGTGCGCCAATTGGATCGGCCACAAGTAATAGCTGATAATTCTTTCTCTGATGACGTATACGTAAAATAAGTTCATTATGATAGGGTTGATAAATTTTTGAAACTTTTCCATTTAAGATTATAGGCTTAATTTCATTAATTATTGCATGTAAAAATATTCCATCAAATGACATAATAAAACTCCCTTCAGCTAAAAGTATACCATTCCTTATCATTTATTGTTAGACCATATGATAATTGTTTAATTGATATAAAAAATATGATATAGTTGACTCATGCAAATATAAAGTTTGACTATCAAACTAAAAAGAGCAGGAGATGATTATCATGAGCAAAACGGTCGATATAAAAGCCTTATTAAAACAAATGGAAGAGGTGGCCATTTCATTTGATGCCGCAAAAAAAAGAATGCTTGCCAAAGAAAAATTAAATGCATCCACCATCTACCTCATTTCAATTATTGGAGAAGATACACTTACATTGAAACAAATAACAGAACGTGCACAGTTAGATAAATCAACTGTAAGCCGTCAAATGAACACTTTAGAAAAATTACAATTAGTCGAAAGAAAAGCAGGGGAAGATAAGCGATTTGCCTTTTTTAATTTAACATCTGATGCTAAAATGCATTATAATAATTATATAAGATCTTTTACGGCCTACCTTAATCAGACGCTCATTGCATGGAGCGAAGAAGAAAAACAAATGCTTCTCGTCCTTTTAGGGCGCTTGGATTATAGTTTGCACCAGTCCATGAAAGACAATTAATGGAGAGATGATGAATTTATGAGTAAATCAAGTAAAGAAACACGTATGGGACGTGCCGAAAATCGCCAAGGAGATTCAGGGATCAAATTAGATTCTATCTATTATAAAGTGGTCGCTGGTCTATTGGTAATTTTGGCTTCTCTTATTATATATATTGTATGGCAGGACTTTTCCGCCAATACATCCAAAGAACCTATAGATGACCGAAATACTGACGTTCAAGAACAAAAAGATGCCTCAGACTCTGATCAAGAACAAGAAAATCAAGATGAATCTTCACAAGAAAGTGAATCATCAAAAGAAAATACTAAAAAGCAAGTAAAAAAAGAAAAAGCAGAGCATCACACACCCAAAAAAGAAAAAATTACTGAGGGCGTTGAAAAAAATGCACCGCTTGATGAAACACATGAAGTCAGTTATGAAGAAGGATCCAGTGACATGAATGAAGTACTAAAATTATCCAAACAAGTAACGGGGTTGGGAGAGGATATGTATCCTGTCTGGATTGGAAATAATGGCCCTGGAAAAGTGCAGGCGACCGTTTCAAGCCAGGATAACTCGAAACAATTTGTTGTCGATTTACAATTTGGCGAAGGCACGTGGCACGTAACTAATGTAGAGCAAGTATCTGAATAGGGAGTGGATGGTCATTTTAGATCATGAAAGAGCAGCACGTCATTTACTTGAACAAGCAAATGATGAAATTAGTAAAATGAAACCCCTACATATTTTGTTAATTGGCAAGAGTGGTGTAGGTAAATCGACACTTATCAATTGTCTATTTCGTGAAAATTTGGCAACGACAGGAATAGGCAAACCTGTCACAAAGCATCTCATAAGAATTGAAAAAGAGAATGTCCCTATTGTCCTATATGACACACAGGGATTAGAGCTGGATGAGATGATTCAGGATAAAGTGAAAAATGAAGTGTTCGATGCAATCGCAGCCCAACGCGGAACAGATGATGATATTGATGTCGCATATTATTGCATTCAGTCAATGAGTAATCGTATTGAGAGTATTGAAATAGAATGGACCGAACAACTTGCTAAAAAGATGCCAGTGCTATTAATTCTAACGCAAGCTATTGGAACTCAGGCTGAAGCATTTATTACCTATTTGAACTCGCTTAATCTTCCAGTTTCTGGTATCCACCCCGTACTAGCCAAAGATTTTCCCGTTGATGATAATTACACCATTCATTCATTTGGTCTAATGGAATTAATAGACAAAACATGGCAAGTCATTCCAGAAGATACAAAAAAGTCTTTTAATAATGCGCAACAAGTCGATTTAGATAGAAAAGTCAAAGCCGCCGAAAAATGGTCTCGAAAATATATCGCAATGACATTTGGTGTCGGCTTTACGCCGATTCCATTTTCAGATGCATCCGTACTCGTCCCGATGCAAATCACCTTGCTTGCGCATATCACAGCGATTTTTGGAGTTCCAATAGAATATTCAACGGTTGTTAGTATTATTGCAGCCGTAGGAGGGACTGGATCAGCAACATATTTAGGAAAAAGTATCGTTTCTAATGCTTTTAAATTAATTCCTGGTGTAGGAACAGTTGTTGGAGGCTTTATTAGTGGTGTAACTGCAGCTATCATTACATCGGCACTTGCGAAAAGCTACATTTCTGTATTAAAATTAATAGCAGAAAGTAATCGCTCGGGAAATGGCTTAACGCCTAAAACAATAGTGAAATTAGTCCAAATAGAATTTGAAAAACGATTGAAAGCTGAAGCAACAACATTAAAAAAAGAAAGTCACACATTAAATATGACAAATAATCGCCCTAATAAAAAGACAATTCGTGAAACGTTGCGCCATATTTTCAAAAGAAATAAAAACTAGTGCGCATGATACTTATGAATGAAAGGACTGTTGTCTGTGGAAAATAAGAAAAAAATAGAAGAATATATTCAAATTCTAAGAGACAACAAAATTCGTGTAACAGATCAACGTGTTGCCATTTTAAATTATATGATTGAAAAAGAATCGCACCCGACGGCACGTGAAATATATGAAGCGTTAAAAGATGATTATCCAAGTATGAGTGTTGCGACCATTTACAATAATTTAGAAATTTTTGTGGCATTAGGTTTTGTGCTTGATCTGCATTATGGAGCAGAATCAGCGCGTTTTGATCTTACAGATTGTATGCACTATCATGCCATTTGCGAAAAATGTGGAAGAATTGTCGACTTTAATTATCCAAAGCTTAACCAAGTAGAACATGATGTAGCGGAATTGACTGGTTTTGAAGTGCGTAGTCATCGTCTAGAAATTTTTGGTGTATGTCCAGCTTGCCAAAAAAATAAATAGAAAAACAGCTTGCATTCATCAGTAACACTTGTTAAAATATTCCTTGTGGCGTTAATTATATTAAAGCGCAACTTTATTTTGGAGAAGTGTCCGAGTGGCTGAAGGAGCTCGCCTGGAACGCGGGTAAACGGTAATCCCGTTTCGAGGGTTCAAATCCCTTCTTCTCCTTTTTAATATAAAAGGGAACAAACATTCCCTTGTTAAACGATGGGTAAGAATAGCTATACACCACTAATTTATGAAGTTAGCGGTGTATTTTTTGTTATGAGAAAAGAATAAAACGAAATAGAATATAAAATCATTTTCTTGTTCTTCAAATTCTTTAATGAGATGCGAATAAGTATCAAATGTAATTGATGTGTTTGCATGTCCTAATCTCTTAGAAATGTATTTAATGTTAGCTCCTGCATAGAGAAGCAACGAGCAGTGGGTATGTCTTAAATAATGAAAATTAATAGGTTGGATATCTGCACGTTTGCATGCTTTATTAATAGCACTATAAAGAGGTGATTAATATGGATTTTATGAAATATATGGGGGAAAAAATAAAAGTGGTTTCTAAGAGCGGAATCGTACAGGTTGGAAAAGTTATTTCCTATACTGGTAAGCAAGATACTGAAGGTGGAAAGTACGATGAGTTAACTATAGAAACTAAAGATTATCCATACATGTCTTTTAATGAATCAGAAATCAAGAGTATAAAAGTGATAGAATAGAAGAAAGAATAGAGTTTAGTGATGAACGAAATAAATTTAACTTTAGCTATTCTCAGTTTGGAAAGAAAGCTAAAAAACATATAAAAGATTTTAATCTTGATGTAAAAAATGAAACTGTAGATAAAAGGTTACTTAAGAATTACCGTAAAATCCTTGGCAGAGAGGTACCTAGAAATCTTTCAAAGTTCCAAGAATTGAAGTATAACAAGCTTGAACAATGGATACAGTTACAAGACCATTATTATGTAAAAAGTAGGTTAGAAGATGGAAGATGGACTTCTGTCATAAACCCAGAAAAACAAGCGCCACATATGGAGTCTACGGCAGGGAGCAATAAAAGCTATTTCTATGATGGCGTAAACGTTCAAGAGCTGTTCGATAAATATGCAGGAACAGGGACAGTCATCAAGAGAAAAAGCAGAAGAACGTGGGTAGAAGTTGTTGATGTTACAGATGACAGAAAAATAGGAGTGGACATATATACAGGAAAACATGCAAACGCATTGTCAATTCACTACTCAAAAAAAGAACACATATTGTTCCAACCTATTTTGAAAAGGAGGATTAAAATGGATATTAGAAAATATGATGGAAAAAAGTATCTGTCCTGTCAAGAGAGGGCGTTTTGTTGACGGGGATGGCTAAGTATATAAATACAGAAAACAATGATAACTTAGGCTCGGTTTTATGGGTCAGAAGTCAACAAGCAATTTATGAGTTTTCTCCTGAAGATATTGAGGAGATTACAGAAATAGAAAAGCAATAACACCTCCAAGGAAACTTGCGGGTGTTTTTTAATGTCTTTAATTTATAATCTAAGTACAAAAAATGATTCATAGTTTTCTGATAAAATAGTGTTTGCAATGACATCTAAAAAAATCATTACAAAAAGAATTACCTCCAAAGGGCAGGCTTTACTTGGAAAAGAATTAGAAAAGTTAATGGAGTTGGATCAATGATGAATTATGAAAATTTAATAGAAGATGTATGCAAGAAGTTTAACGAAGTTAGAGTTCTTTGTGAAAAAGAATTTGAAAGGGGAGGTCTAGATTCTAATTCTGGCCCCCATACTGTCCCATACTGTATTTAGTTTTGTTTTTGTTCCCATATTGAAGCGCGCAATATGCAATGACGAAGTTTTAGCAAAAGAAATGTTTAACTATTTAGAGGAAATGGAGAATGCGGATGATGGATATGTTTCCGAAGTTTCTGAATTTACTGTTTTGGAAGAAATAGCCGATGAATTTAAAGATATTGCGATTAAAGGTTATATGGGCCCTGAGACTTTGAAAGCTTTTAAATTAATTAGGCGATATATAACGGGACCATAAAAACCGCAAATCTGGGCATGATGTATTGTGTCGCCCAAGAGGGCAATTTTTAATGTACGCCCGACATAGTGGACATTTAGAGCGCTTTTTTAAAGAAACATCTTGAATTAGTTTGGGATGAAGATAGCGAGTTGATTCCAACAAGATAGCACTTAACTGTAAACGTTAGGTGCTATTTTTATATTCAAAATAATGTCAGCACTCTTATATGTAGTGGCTCTTTTTATTGTCCAGAATGACAGTAAACTAGCTCATGCCCAAGAATAAATGGAAATTCCAACTGTGGTACCAACCATAATAAAAAGAGAGGGGAGAATTGTCAAAATAGAACGATTGACATAAGGAAAACAGTGTTCAGCTGCCAAGAGTGTGCTATAATATCTTCATTGAATATAGAAGTGGGGATAATATGTATCATAAAACATCAAATATCTTACTCATTTTAGGGATACTTATTACAATGGCTGGAGGTTATGTATTTACCTTTGATCAGTTGATTGGTGGTCTTGGAATGGCAGTTGGTATTTGGAATATTTATAAAGGTTACCGTTTGAAAAGTAATCCAGTGCCATATATGATTGAAAAACATGAGCAACAAAAAGAAGAGAAGCTCCGCCAAATGTTTAAAGATAACAAAAAATAACTCATGTGATGAATGCATTGGTCATAATATAAAAAATAGCCCCGCAACTTATAAAAAAGCTGTGGGGCTTATTATATTACTAATTAATTACTAATTAATTACTAATTAATCATCGTCTTCATCTTCATCTGTTTCTTCCTCATTTTCACTCGGTTTTTTCTTTTCTTTTGTCTTTTCTTGGACTGTAAGTGTGAGGACAGAAGGATTGCCTTGATTATGTTCACCACGTCTTATATAAAGTGAGATGTCATAAGTACCTGGTTTTGGATGTTTAATTTCATAATGTGTATCGTCAATTACTTTTTCTTCGCCATTAATCGTTAATACGAATTCAGGGTCAATGGTTGTTTTTTCAAAATCTTTAAAAGCACTCCATTGAATGTGAATAGTATCTTCACTTGCTGAATAGCGTGCTTGTAAGCCACTTGGTGCTGGAAGTGGTTTATCATCTGCACCGTCATGAACTTTTGTTGGTTCTGTTCCTTTAATAAATAATTCATGCACAATTTTTTCGTCTGGTGTGTTCTTACTTGGAAGTTCTGCTGGATTGGATCCTTTATAGACAGGACTTGCCACAACAGAGCTTGGCCGTTCCCAGTCGCTACCACCGACTTCAGCAGACAATGCGATCATTGCTTGGACGAATATTCTTCGTGCGAGCATCATGGAGCCATCTGAGATGGTAACGTAGTGACCTGGTTTGAATGGTTCATCATAGCCGATCCAAACTGAAATAGAAAAGTTCTTCGAATAACCAACGTACCATGTATCTGGGGCAGCTTCAGCAGGGATATTATGTTCAGCTAATTGCTGATCAGTATAGTTAGTCGTTCCTGTTTTTCCTGCATGGACCACTCCAGAGATCCCCATATCGCGATATTGTCTTGGTACTTCTTTTAACATATCTGTAATCATGTAGGCGGTGTAATCTTCCATTGCTTTATTTGTCTCAGGGATGAGATCGATTTCTTCCCCATCTGGTGTGATGATTTTGCTGACAGTATATGGCTTAGTAAAGTGTCCGCCATTAGCAAAAGAAGCATAGGCACTTGCCAGTTGAATTGGTGATATATTTCCATTAATGGCACTTGAAGGAACTAATCCTTCAGCACCAGGTGTAATTTTTGTAGGATCAATGCCAAGTCGTGATAAGAATGTTTCGACATCACTTCGGTTCAAATCCTCATTAAAAATTCTTGCTGCAACAGTGTTACGTGAATCGACAAGTGCTTCACGTAAAGTTAATTCACCGCGGAAGTTATTGTCATAGTTATTCGGCTTCCAATCATCTAATGAATAAGGTTCATCTTTTACTAAGTGATAGGTAGAATATTTGTTGAATTCAATAGCTGGTCCATAGTCCATCAGCGGTTTAATGGTTGAGCCGATGCTTCGACTATTAGAAAGGGCGCGGTTTTCGGAGAGTTGTCCTTCTTGATTTCGCCCACCGATAATACCTAATACCTTGCCAGTATCTGGATCAACGATAGAGATGGCAGTTTGAATGTCTTCATCTGGGAAATAGACATAATCATTTGTATTTGCGATATCATAAATTGCTTGTTGAACGGACATATCGAGGTTTGTTTCGATTCTTAGTCCCGCTAGATAAGGATCAAAATCTGTTTTCTCCTCAATTTCTTTAAGCACTGCCGTCAAATATCCATCAAAGACGAGATTGTTTCCATTTTTTTCGACAGGCTCAATTAGCCCGTCTTCTACAGGGATTTTTTTAGCTTCTTCGGCTTCTTCTTTAGATAATTTTTTGTTTTTTACCATTGCATCGAGTACTTGGTTACGGCGTTCAGTAGCAGCTTCTGGGTTCTCACGTGGGTTGTAATAGTTTGGCGCTTGTGGCATTCCAGCAAGTAGGGCCGCTTCATGTAATTTAAGCTCTGAAGGGGACTTACCAAAATATTGTTCCGCTGCGGTAGCCATACCGTAGATATTTCCTCCCATATGAATTTTGTTCAAGTAGAAGGTTAGAATTTGGTCTTTTGAATATTGGCGTTCAATTTTCAGCGATAACCAAGCTTCTTTTGCTTTACGTTCAAGCGTTTGATCTGATTTTAATGTTGAAAAGACGGAGTTCTTCACTAATTGTTGTGTAATTGTACTTCCGCCACCAACGATTGTTCCTTTGTTGAGAATGTATCCTAATGCCGCTCGAGCAATTGCGAATGGGTTGATGCCAAAATGTTTGTAAAATTGTTGGTCTTCGGTTGAAAGAAGCGCATCGATGAGCGTCTGATTATATTCATCGAGTGTTGCATATTCTCTTTCTTCACCGCCTAAAGTATAAAAGACATTGCCATGAATATCGACGAGTTCGGAAGAATATGTTCCTTCCAAATCAGCTTCGGTAATATTTGGTGCATCTTTTGCGTAGTAGAAGAATAATCCACCCCCCGCTAAAATGCCTACTGCTATAAGAACGGCAAATGCTAATAGGCCTTTTTTAATCCAGTAGCCGACCGATTTTTTATTTTGTTTCTTTTTATTTTTTTGAACTTGTTCGCGCGTTTCTGGATTTTTTTGTTCTTTTTTATCCATTCGGTTACACCTCTTCACTCTGTTTTAAAATAAGGTCATCCACTGCATCTAAATAAGCAAGACGCGGGGAATATCCCATTGGAATAAGATAACAATTTTTGACAATTTCTTGGTAAGGGATTGATTTTCTGCCATTTTCTGACTGCATCTGCTGCCACCATTCAATGATAAATGTGGCAGGGCATACATAAGTTTCTTCCAATGATCTGAAACGAATTAAAACGAAAACGATCCCACCATGCTTAATACATTGTTGCATATGTTCAATTTGATGTCTATGAAAGTTATTCAAAGGAAAGCGAGTTGCATTTTTTGTTTCTTTTGCTTCAAAATCCAGATAATACCCACGATATAATCCATTATAATCCGTTGTCGATGCTGTTCGGTAATAAGCTTCCGTAATTTTAGCAGCGGAGCGCTTAGGATAGTCCACAGCAACGACTTGAATGGGCGTTGGTTTTTTATGAATAACCGCTTTTTCTAGTGCAAGATATTGACGATTGGTAAGATTAATATCTTCTTCCAGAGTCATTCCACGATTACCATAAGTAACATTTTGGGGAGAGTTAGACACGTCATTTTGCTGTTGAAATGGTGTTGAACCATTCGGATATTTGACAGTCAGTGGACTCAACCTCCTTTTTACATTAAGATACATTATGTATATTATATCAAATTATACCAGTTTTCTAAATGATAGGAGCATTATTATGAAAAAATTGTTGATGAGTGGATACCGCTCGTATGAACTGCAAATTTTTTCTGAACAGGATATAAAATTAAAATATTTGAAAGCTTATTTAAAAAATGAACTCAAGCGATTAATTGAAGAAGGGTGGGGATGGTTTATTTGCTCTGGACAATTAGGGGTAGAGCAGTGGAGTGCGGAAGTCGTCAATGATCTAAAAATGGAGTACCCCCATATAAAGTTAGCGATATTTTTGCCATATATGGACTTTGGTCATAATTGGAATGAAGATCATCAGCAGAAATTACAACTTTTATTACATCAAGCTGACTATGTGAACTACACCTCCAAACATCCCTACACTTCTCCAACACAACTCAGTGCCAATCAACAATTTCTTATACACCACACTGATGGACTTTTATTCATTTATGATGAAGAATATCCTGGTAAAGCGAAGTATTTAAAACAGACCATTGAGCGCATGAATTTAGAAAGAGAGTATTCCATTATGCAAACGCATTTGAGCGAGTTAGAATTATTTGTAGCAGATCATCCTCATTTGTTTTCGCAAAAACCGAATTCCGACTTTTAAATCCGTATAAAAGTTGCTATAATAATAAATAGCATAATGACAATTAACTGGGGTGAATTCCGTGAGAAAATTAACACAACGAAAAATATTGGATAAAGTATTTGATACCAAATTTAAAGGCTATAATCCCGAAGAAGTCGATCAATTTTTAGATATTATTATTCGTGATTATCGCTCTTATGATGAAGAAATCGAGAAATTGCGGGAAGAAAATGAACGCCTTATCAAAAAATTGGAAGCTGTTGATGAAGAGCCAGCCGTAAAAGAGCAGACAATTGTAGCATCGGCTCCTTCTTCCGTAACAAATTTTGATGTGTTGAAACGTCTCTCCAATTTGGAACGTGAAGTATTCGGATCAAAACTTGAAGAAGAATCACCTGCCCAACCATCAGATGATCAATAAAAAACAACATGTAATTTATGGATAATTGCGCGTGTATACGTGAGGAAAGTCCATGCTCACACAAGCTGAGATGCTTGTAGTGTTCGTGCATAGTGAAACCATAAGCTATGGCTCTATTGTTTGCAATAGATGATGGCAGCAAAAAAAGCTAACCCTATAAGGTATGCTTGAGTATGCTTGAAAGTGCCACAGTGACGAAGTGACTAAGGAAACTTAGCCAGTGGAACGCGGTAAACCCCACGAGTGAGCAACCCAAACAAAGGTAGGGGCACTTTTATCCCGAAAATGAACGGAGATAAGAGGTTGCAATCGCAACAGACAGATAATTATCGTCAAAAAATCCGCCTATGATTTTTTGATACAGAACATGGCTTATAGTAAATTACATGTTATCTTTAAAGATAGAATAGGCAGATTAAATCCTCCTACGATTTCGATATTGCTGGGGGATTTATTTTTTGAGCATTTTTATGCTTCTTTTAGAAAGGAAGTTTCTATGAATCAAAGAAAATATCAACTCATCGCCACATGTGCAGCAGGAGTTGAAGGATTAGTAGGAGACGAACTGCGACAACTAGGGTATGACGTTCAAGTTGAAAATGGTCGCGTTCGTTTTGAAGGAACACAAAAAGATATTGCTAAGACCAATCTATGGCTACGTATTGCTGACCGTGTCAAAATTATTATCGGAGAATTTCAAGCATACACCTTTGATGAATTATTCGAAAAAACTAAAAGCCTCCCTTGGGAAGAATATATTCCAATGAATGGGGCGTTCCCAGTTGCTGGAAAATCTATTCAGTCCAAGCTCCACAGCGTTCCAGATGTTCAGCGATTAGTGAATAAAGCCATTGCCGAAAGAATCAAACAGATCTATCATCGTCGCGGTATGTTGCCAGAAACAGGTGCAAAATATCCGATTGAAGTCGCACTTCGTAAAGACCATGTCCTTATAACGTTAGATACAACAGGAGATGGTCTATTCAAAAGAGGCTACCGCACAGAAAAGGGTGGTGCACCACTCAAAGAAAATTTGGCTGCCGCATTAGTTAAATTAACAACATGGACCCCAGATCGCCCTTTCGTAGACCCTACATGTGGTTCGGGAACAATTGCGATTGAAGCTGCTATGATAGGACTTAATATTGCACCAGGATTTAATCGTGATTTTTTATGTGAAAGCTGGGAATTAATGGATCCCAATGTATGGGAAGAAGTACGAGCAGAAGCAGAAGAGCTTGCAGATTATGATCAAGAATTGGATATTTTGGCTTTTGATATTGACGGTCGCATGATTGCAATTGCAAAGGCTAATGCTGAGGCTGCGGGATTAGGTTATGCTATCGAATTTAAACAAATGCAAGTTGCCGATTTCAAAACAGACAAATCTTTTGGAATTATCGTATCGAATCCGCCATACGGTGAACGACTGAGTGATAGTGAAGCTGTGCACAAATTGTATCGCCAAATGGGAGAAGTATTTGCCCCTCTTAAAAATTGGAGTAAATATATCTTAACAAGTGACTTAGAGTTTGAGAAATATTATGGTAATAAAGCTACCAAAAAGCGGAAATTATATAATGGCCCACTGCGTACAGATTATTTCCAATATTGGGGCAAACGTTACTAATTTCAGAAAGAGGTTATTATGAAACAAATATTTTCAAAAAATTATTTATATAAAGTGTTTATCTTTTTTATAATGGTCATTGTGTTCGCTTTTAGTGGATCGTTATCCATTAAAGCAAATGTTGGTCTTGGTGCATGGGATGCAGTCTCTCGATCGCTTTCTTATGTCACTTCGATTAAAATTGGCACACTGATTATGATATTAAATGCACTTTGTGTATTGGGACAAATTATCTTACTCCGTAGCAAATTTAACTGGATAAATATATTACAATTTGCTGTCAGTTTTACAGTGGGTACTTTTTTCAATTTCTTTTATTATGATGTACTTGCAGCATTTGATACAGAGCAATATATGGTACGCGTACTGATGCTCGTGGTTGCCTGTGTACTTATGGCAATGTCCTTGAGTATCATTGTTACATTAGATGTCATCGGAATGCCAGTAGAGTTCTTCTGTGCAGCTATTGCACGTGTATTGGATATGGATTTTGGAAAAGTTCGCCAATACTATGATTTTGTAACGATGGCTCTTGTCATCATATTAACATTAATTTTTAAAACCCCCCTAACTATTCGTGAAGGAACGCTCATTATCGCATTATTACTTGGTCCCATGATTACATTTTTCATTCCTTATGCTGAATCCTTATTAATTAAAATAGGAGCCATTCAATAGGACTATATTAGATTTATGTGTAGATAGACTAGACAGAAGAGTAGGAAATAAATTATTGAATATTCTTTTTCTGGTAAAAAATAAAGAACAGCAATAAAAACACCGCAAGTTTTGACTAAAATTTGCGGTGTTTTACTTTTTTAAAATAGAAGTACAAGCGCTTTCTGAGTATAGATAATCCTATATATCACCATTTTATCTCAGATCCTGACAGACAATCTTCAAGCAGTGTATTTAATCCTTTGAAGGGTCAAGGTACTAAGGAGTGTCCAGTAGAAGGTGCTGACTTTATTTTTTATTAGGATTCTTTACTTTTATTTAAGATACCTCTATAATTAGATTCATACAGAGATTCCCTCATTTTGTTGGGCAATTGGAGCCCTTCCACTTGAAGGAAATGCTCTGTTTTTTCGTTTTAGATCAAATAAATGTTGATCCACAAGTGTGTAGATAAGTAAGATACGTTAAGGGGATAAATCCCCTTAATATGACGTTTTTTGACAATTAAATAACGTTGTGGTAAAGAAACAACCCAAATAATTCTTAGACGTGGGGCTTCCCGAGAGGCAGATGACGTGACACATCTAAATCAAGATCAGCACAGGTCTATTCCTTGAAGAAACAAGGTGCTATTGTCGTGATAAGTATACCGAAGCGAGAGCTTCACCATCGACTATGACCTTGCTATGAGGCACAGCGTGCGGAGCGAGATCGGAGACGCTTACCGATAGACAAAAACTGTCGGGCGAATGAAATACACTTATAAAAATATAAAATAAACTATTAGTAGATGATATGGTTTAATAAATAGGAGTGCTTCATTTTGTATTGTAAGTGCGATATTTGTTATCCTTATAGGGTAACATAAGATATAATTGATACATCCTATATTTTTTTATTCTTATAGGGTTACATAATATATATTATACGAAGCGAATAGTTTTACATCAACTGCCTCAACGGTTGTCATGCCCTCTTTGTATTAATGAAAGTCTATTATTCTCTCTGGACACTCTACAGTAGTTTTTAATCTGAAATCGTAGCGTGGTGGTGTTTGAAATGGTTTTTCTCTAACAAGTGCTATATTAGTGTAGACAACGTTATACATTACCACGCTACCTTAGACTCTGAAATGCAATCATCAAGCGAGGTATTCAATCCTTCTATAATTTTTTCTTTTGTTGCAGGCATAGAAGATAAATATAAACTTTCCGTCATACTGTTGTATTTTTCTTCACTCAAAAGCACCACATTTTCCTCTTTGGTACTGATATTGACCGGCTCATTATATTTTATTGTCTGCTTCAATATCTTAAAAATATTCTTTCTAAAATTTGTGATGTTAATATTTAGCATGATTTACACCTCTTTTATACATACATTATAAGACGTTAGAGCGTTTCACAGTTCTACCATCTAAGTTTTTAATAACCCAGTGCTTGATAACTTTTACTGTATTATTTTTATCGAGTTTCTTTAAAGCGTTGAATGCGGAGTATGCAAATTCTACTCTGTACATGATTAAGCATCCAACATTTCATAAACTTCTGTACGACCATACTTTTTCTCGTGTTTATCCTTTTTGTGAGTTTGTGAGCCTCTAAAATTATCGTTTCGTCAAGCACAAACTCTTCTTAAAGCTTATTCACGATAAGCTATTTGATAAGTAGTCATGATGACGCTCTCCATAATTATTGTATTGCTTATATTACAAATGCTATATATTGCCCAATTATTTGTCAAGTACTGCCTAAATTTTTTGACATTCCATGGTCACATAGCGTTGGGTTTGGCGGTCGTAAATCTTAAAGTGGGCATGGTCCATTGTAATGGTTTCGCCGCTTTCAGCGTCCACTTTCACCACTTGGAGGCGTTGGCGGATCGGTTGATTTTCCACATTTAAGTAATACGTCCAACGGTCTTGCGTTAACCCTTGGGTGATCGTTGTCATAGGATAATACCCTGCGGGAGTACGCTCTTTTAGCGTATACGTATCCAAGCGTAACCAATCACTTTCAGCAGCCCTTGTTTGTCAGTGGTAAGTGTTTGAATCAGGCGACCCATAGGGTCTAAGACCTCAAATACAATCCCTGCCAGTGGGGGCTTGACCCCCTCATTTTGATAATCACGGTCATCGACTTTGGTGATATGAATTTTAGCTTTCATCGGTTCATTTGTAATCGTGACGGTGGTTGTTTGTTGTGGGGTGATGGTAATGCTTTTCGGACTTTTTAGCGGACGATAATTTTTCGGGGCTTTGAGTTCATGCAAGGTGTAGTCGCCCATCGGAATATCTTTAAAGACGAATTTCCCGTTGCGATCCGTTGTGGCACGGGCAATAGTTTTTGTCCCGTCCTTTAAGACAAAGACCGCTCCCTCTAAAGGCTGTCCCGTTTCAATGTCCTTTTTATTCCCTTCTAAATCTCCTGTTCGTTTAAAAAATTTAGCGGAAATCTTGACCGATTGAATCGGGTCAGTTTTCATATCAGGTGCAACAAGCTGTTGTAGTTCTGGACGAGGAGGTAAAAATAAAAACATAGGACGAATCATATCATTTGTTTTAACCGTTGTATTGACCGTTACGGTCTTATCCAGCGGTGCAGATAGCCAGAAGTCTTGCGAACCTTTAAGGGTAACCTTGCCCGTCTGGGTTTTCCCATCACGGGTATGAAGTGTTACACCACTTGGGAGTGAAAAGCTGAGCGTAGTATTTTTAACGCCTGATACTTTGTACCAGTCCGTCACTTGACGCTTGGTTTTCCCGATAGTGGCGGTTTGATTTGGGGAGCTAATGCTTAATTTTCCAAAAGGAGCCGTTTTGTCTTTTGCTTTTTGAAGCAATTTATCGACTCCAGCGTCTTGGACATGGTATGCCATATTACCTGCTTGAATATTTAAGGCAATATGGGTTCGCACATAGTTTGCCCCCGGTTTATCCCAGCCCCACTGATGAGCATAATAGATAATATTAAAAATACCCTCATCTTCATAAGGTTTTTTTATATAGCTATCATTGGCTGGAAATTTTTTCTTGTTCTCTAAACAATACGCTAATTTTCCATTGACCGTAATATAAGGACAGGCATAGCGTTCTCCCCGTTGATCGGTAAAGGAATAGCTACCCAATGAGTTGGCATTGTATCCACTTGCCCGTAAGACTTGAATGGACATTAAGGGATCACTGATTTCAAGTGCGGGTTCTTCTTCATCTTCTGCTTCCACCATCGGTGGCGCTTGACTCTCCTGTTCTTTTCCTAATGTTTTCTCTTTGGCTTCTTTTGTTTCAGGAGCAGTAGCTTCATTTTCCCCTGTGGGGGTTAGGGTTTCGTCCTCTACTGAATGAACAACGGATGGTATTTCTTCATCCGCTATGATTTCAGTTGAGTTCCTCTCAGATGGATCGTTCGCTTCAGGCAGCGACTGAATGACTTCAATCGGTTCTGCCGTCCGCTCGGACGGTTCACTTGCCCAAGCATTTAAGGGCAAGACTCCCGTTAGCGTAATGATCCCTAAAAGGAGCGACGCTAACCACTTCTGAAACACTTTGTGTGGTGTTGACATAAAATGTGTCATCCTTTCTTTTTGATTTTTTGTATTAAAAAAACACGCCTATTTAAAATAAACGTGTTAGTGAAATACCATATTAAATTTTTAAAGTCAGTGATTAATCGTTATTGTAGTTAAAGTCAGCAAACAATGAGTCATATTCACTTTGATTCATTTTTGTTGTAATTTCCCATTCTTCAGTTGTTCCACCATGGGCGGATTCAAATTCATTTACTTTTTCAGCTTCAAAAGTCCATGAACTTCCCCCGCTATTTGTATTACTTGTACTTGCGGCAGCTGTTGATGACGTATCGTGACTTGATTCAGTTGGCGTACTGGTCGCTCCACTGCCTGTATGGGCACTGGCGACCGCTGAAGATGTGGTATGATGAACTTCACTATCAGTCGTCCCCTGTGTGGCAACGGCAGGATCATGCTCTGTCATTTCTGCCTTAGCAGGGGCGGTATGTTGAGCTGCCTCTGCCAATTGGGTGTCTGACAATTGACTCTTGTCTTCTTTTTTGGCACTCGCACTGACCACCGTGGAGGTGTCGCCCGTTAAGAGGGCAATCTCTGCCAATTTATGTTCTTCCAATGTTTGCTGTTGCTGTGCTTGATAAGTTTTTTGAATTAATGCCTCAGATACCCCTGCCTGTTGTCCTGATGGCTTACATGCCACTAAACCTGTGCCTAAAAGACACAACACTACCCCAAGGGTTAAGGAATGTAATGACTGTAAAGGTTTCATGATAATGTCCTCCTTTTAATTTTTAGGGTTCACTTAAAACATTTAGACACAGGGGTGTTCACACTCAGTGTAGCACACCTCTTGCCTAAAACCAAGCTTTATTCCAACAAAATATCGGGATTATGAATAAGCTCCGCAAGATCTGCCGACAGTTCCGCTTGCCCCATCGACTGCTGGGAACGTCCATAGTCTAAAAATAAACGCTTGAATGCCATAAAGAGATAGTCGTTCGGACGCTGAACCTGTCCTTGACGAATCTGATACATGCACGATTTAAACGTTTTCGCCAGCATTTGGTGTAAGTATGACCCGCTAGGATCAATCTCAAAACCCACACCCAAACTATAGCCCAAGTCTTTCTCCGCCGACTGCTGTGCAAACATCACCTTATCCGCATAAAGCGGTTATAATATCTAAAAAAACTATAATTCTTTATAGAAAGTATCTCAAAACGATTCTGTTATAATACAGATGATTTATAAAAATTAAAACTTTCATTCACTTGTTGAATGGAAACTTAAATGCTATGAAATCAACCTTTTTAAAAAGAAAAACAGCCTAAGTTTTAAAAATTGTTAAGGTTTAATTTTGCTTTTTTTCGTAAAATGATTATAATAAAAGCGTATTCATTTACTAAGGAGGAATGTGTTATAGAATAGTTTATTTGCTTTTAATATTTTTTAAAAAATTTTAGGAGGTATTCATGTCTACTCAATATATCTATTCATTTAACGAAGGAAATAAAAACATGGCTGCTAAATTGGGCGGAAAAGGTGCAAACCTTGCTGAAATGACACAGTTAGGATTGCCTGTTCCTGCCGGATTTACGATAACTACAGATGCATGTATCCGTTATTTAAATAAGGATCAACAATTATGGGATTCTCTAAAAGAAGATATTAAACACCATATTCAATTAGTGGAACAAGATTTAGGGAAAGAATTTGCAAGTGTGAGCAACCCTCTCCTCTTCTCCGTTCGTTCTGGGGCAGCTATTTCGATGCCAGGGATGATGGATACCGTTTTGAACTTAGGACTTAATGATGAGACAGTAAAAGGGCTGGCACTTTCGACCAATAATGAACGCTTTGCATTGGATTCGTATCGCCGTTTTATTCAAATGTTTGGCGATGTTGTTAAAGGAGTATCCAGTGACAAGTTTGAAAAAGCGTTAGAAACGGTAAAAAAAGAAGCGAATGCTACAGAAGATAGTGAATTACACATTAATCATTTGAATACATTAATTGATGAATATAAAAAGATTTATGAAAATGAAGTAGGATGTCCATTCCCTACGGATCCATTTGACCAATTATTCCAAACGGTTGAATCCATTTTCAAGTCATGGAACAATGAGCGTGCACGTATCTACCGTAATCTGCATGATATTCCACATGATTTAGGGACAGCAGTAAATGTTCAGTCCATGGTCTATGGTAATATGGGAGATACTTCTGGGACTGGGGTGGCTTTTACACGTAACCCAGCGACAGGTGAAAATGATCTTTATGGCGAATATCTTATCAATGCACAAGGTGAAGATGTTGTGGCAGGTGTTCGTACACCGAAAGATATTCATGGTCTGAAAGAACAGATGCCAGATCTTTATGATGAATTCAAACATATTGCAACAAAATTGGAAACTCATTATAAAAATATGCAAGATATTGAATTTACGATTGAAAATGGTCGCTTATTCATCTTGCAAACACGTAATGGAAAACGTACCGCTCAAGCGGCGATCAATATCGCCGTCGATATGTATGATGAAAAATTAATCAGTAAAGAAGAAGCATTAATGTTAGTGGATCCTCATACATTAATTCAGCTACTCCACCCTACTTTTGATGAAAAAGTATTAGAAAATGTTCCAGTGCTCGCAAAAGGATTAGCTGCTTCTCCTGGTGCAGTAAGTGGGAAAATTTATTTCCACTCTGAAGATAGTGTGGTCGCTTCCGAATCAGGTGAAAAAGTGATTATTGTTCGCCAGGTTACTTCTCCAGAAGATTTAGCGGGAATGGTTGCTGCTGAAGGAATATTGACAGCTCAAGGTGGGATGACATCACATGCAGCCGTTGTTTCACGCGGAATGGGTAAATGCTGTGTTGCAGGTGCTTCTCAACTTTTAATTGATGATGAATTGAAGACTATGCGAATTGGCAATCGAACATTTTATGAGGGTGATGTTATTTCTCTTGATGGTTCAACAGGTTGTGTATATGAAGGCGCTCTTCCTTGTGTTGAACCGACATTTACTGGAAAATTCAAACAATTTATGGATTGGGTAGATGAAGTGCGAACGCTTGGTGTTCGAGCCAACGCAGATACACCAAAAGATACTGCAGCGGCCCTTAATTTCGGAGCAGATGGTGTCGGATTATGCCGAACAGAGCATATGTTCTTTAATGATGAGCGAATTACGGCAGTTCGTGAGATGATTTTAGCGCATTCACTGGAAGAACGTGAAACTGCCTTAGCGAAGTTACTACCATTTCAAGAGGAAGATTTTTATGGTATGTTCTTAGAACTTGATGACTTGCCAATTACTATTCGTTTGCTAGATCCACCACTTCATGAATTCTTACCACATACAGAAGAAGAAACCATGCAATTAGCGAAACATCTAGGTAAGTCAACAGATGAAGTGCGCGATCGTATGATTACATTACATGAAGTGAATCCGATGCTCGGACACCGGGGATGTCGTTTAGCAGTTACTTATCCGGAAATTTATCGTATGCAAACACGTGCGATTATCCAAGCAGCTATTCGTGCTCAAGCTAAAGGAATCGATGTAAAACCAGAAATCATGATTCCACTTGTCATGGACGTAAAAGAATTGAAATATGTTAAAGATCACGTTATTGCAGAAGCAGAAATGGTCTTATCTGAACAAAATAAAGAAGTAGAATATCATGTCGGCGCGATGATTGAAGTACCACGTGCGGCGCTACTCTCTAATGAAATTGCTGAAGAGAGCGATTTCTTCAGTTTTGGAACAAATGACTTATCCCAGATGACCTTTGGCTTTTCACGTGATGATGCAGGCAAGTTTCTTGCCGAATATGAAGAAAAAGGCATCATTGAAAGAAGTCCATTTGGGGCCATTGATGAGCATGGTGTAGGCGAATTACTTCAAATGTCTATCAATCGTGCACGCAGTACCAAAGCAGATTTAAAATGCGGTATTTGTGGTGAAGATGGTGGTGATCCAGCTTCAATCGCATTCTTCGATAAGATTGGCTACACCTATGTTTCATGTTCACCATTTAGAATTCCAGTTGCACGACTTGCGGCAGCTCAAAGTGCTGTTACAAATAAAAATCATAATTAAATGATCACCTCACCTCAATGACAAAAACACCTGTAGCAATGCTACAGGTGTTTTTTAATGTATTTAATAAAGCGTCAGAATTTGCTTTAATCGACAGGTACGACAGCGCCTTTCCACTCTTTTAAGATGAAGTCTTTAATTTTATCTGAATGTAATACTTCGACTAATTTTTTAAGTGCTTCAGAATCTTTGTCTTCGCTACGTGCTGCAATAATATTAGCATAAGGTGAGCTTGAGCTTTCAATGGCAATTGCATCAGTTAGCGGTGAAATGCCGTGATCTACAGCGAAGTTTGAGTTAATAAAGACGACATCTCCTTCATCTTGTTCAAGCAAAGTCGTCATCAATGCAGGGTCATATTCATAATCAATGACTAAATTTTTAGGGTTATCTTCAATGTCTTCAAAGTCAGCCGTTGATAATTCGACGCCATCTTTCACTTTAATTAATTGAGCCTCTTGCAAAATTGCAAGTACTCGACCATGGTCTGTCACGCTATTTGAAACAAGAATCGTGGCACCATCTGGTAGTTCGCTTAGTGATTTATATTTTTTAGAGTAAGCACCCATTGGTTCCAGATGAATGCTTCCTAAATTAACAAAGTCATAATGATGCTCTTCTACATTCTTTTCAAAGTATGGAATATGTTGAAAATAGTTGGCATCAATGTCGCCTTCTTCTAAAGCAGCGTTAGGAAGGACATAATCATTGTATGTAATAATTTCCAAATCAATTCCTTCTTCTTTAAGCAATGGTTTTGCTTGTTCTAAAATAGCAGCATGCGGAACATTAGATGCGCCGACTGTAATTTTTGTTGAAGTTCCTTCTTCTTTTGATCCAGACTTGCCACAAGCTACGAGTACGATACTAACAACTAATAAAACAAAATAACGTAAATATTTTTTCATATTCAATCTCCTATCTTTTATCTATTTTACGAACGAGAATATCGCCCGTCCATTGAATTAAAAATACAATGACTAAAATAATGAATGTTGCAACAAGTGTTACTGTTGCATTATTTCGCTGAAACCCTTCCAAATATGCTAAGTTGCCAAGTCCACCTGCACCAATAACACCAGCCATTGCGGTATAGCCGACAAGTGCAATAGCTGTGGAAGTGATTCCTGATACAATTGTGGGCAAACTTTCTGGAAAATACACTTTGCTAAATTTCTGCCAAGCGGTCATTCCCATTGCATCTGCCACTTCTAGTACTCCTCGATCAATATCGCGAAGTCCTGTCTCGACCATTCGTGCAAAAAATGGTGTCGCTGATAATATAAGTGCAGGCAAGGCAGCAGCAGGACCAGTAATTGTATTTAAAAGTAGTTTGGTAACTGGTATTAATAAAACAATGAGGTTGAGAAATGGAATGGCTCGAAAAAGATTGACAATTCCAGAAAGAAATTGTGCCACAATTGTTTTCTTATGTGATCTTTGAGTTGTTCTATAAAGCAAATAACCCACTGTAATGCCTAAAAAGAAAACCGCCAATGTCGCAAAACAAGTCATAAAAAGCGTTTCATAAGTTGCGCTAAGAATTTTTTCCCAATTGACACGATCGAAATTTGTATATTGTTCAAAAAGTGAGGGGTTATTATTCATGATCGATCACCTCCGCTTGCACTCCCGCATTAATAAATGATTGTAGCAATTGTTTTAGTTGTGCTTCTTCAACTTCAATATGAATGATCATTTTTCCTAAATTATCTGTCTTTAATGTGTGAATCTGGGCATAAACAATACTTATTGGGATGTCATATTTTTGACTTAAAGCTGTTACAATGGGTAAATCGACCGTCTGTTCATCAAAGGTTAGCTGAATTAATGTTCCCTTAGGATAGACATTTGAATATTGCGCCCATAGATCAATCAACGATTCATTCATATCAATTCCAGTGGACTGAACCATTTGCCGTGTTAGCGTATGTTGCGGATGTTTGAAAATATCAACAACTTCACCCATTTCGATAATTCTGCCATCACTCATTACAGCCACATGATCACAGATTTGTTGAATGACATCCATTTCATGGGTAATCAAGACAATAGTAATTTTTAATCTTTTATTAATATTGATAAGTAGCTCTAGTATTTCCTGTGTCGTTTGTGGATCTAAGGCACTAGTGGCTTCATCACATAATAATATTTTAGGATCATTGGCTAGCGCTCTAGCAATGCCTACACGCTGCTTCTGTCCTCCTGATAACTCGGAGGGATATTTATCTTCAAGCCCTGCCAGTCCTACTAGTTCAATTAATTCTTTCGCTTTTTGAAGGCTTTGTGTCTTTGGTGTTCCAATAATCTCAAGCGGCAACTGAACATTCTCGATGACAGTTCGGCTCCATAATAGATGAAATTGTTGGAAGATCATGCTTACATTTTGACGCGCTTTGGCAAGTTCGTTGGCAGATAATTGCGCTAAATTCTGCCCCGCAACTTCGACAGATCCGCTACTAGGAAGCTCTAATCCATTAATTAATCGAAGTAGCGTACTTTTGCCAGCACCCGAAAAGCCGATAATTCCAAAAATTTCCCCCGCTTGAATGGTTAAATTCACTTGATCGACTGCTTTAATTTTCTGGCCATTGTTTGTTATAAAAGATTTAGATACATCATGAAAGGTAATCATTATACCCCTCCTCTTCTTTATAAATAAAAAAGCTCTCGCCCCAGTCATTTAGACTGAAAAGGACGAAAGCTGTTCGTGTTACCACCTTTTATTTACCGGCTCTAAAAAGTGCCGGCCTCAAGCAATACGTAAAATAATATTGCGACGCTTTATCGGGCGTACCCGTAATTAGCTAATGATTCACTAATTATCTACACAAGGGCCATTTTCTCAATAGTTTCTTAGTTCTCTTTCACCTAGACGAGACTCTCTGTAATTAATCTGCTATCGATACTTTCCCTTGTCTTGCAGAATATTTCATTGTTGGGCATATATTACTAACAATTTTCAAGCTTGTCAACTGTTAAGTATTTTTTTCTTCGCTTTTTAGATAATCACCATGGTTCCATAATATGACTTGTCCAGATGCTAAACTCTTTTGGACATCAATGATGCGCTGGTTGGAACTGCCGCGAAAATGCAATGTAAGATCACGCAAGGCATCAATATAGCGACCATCCACAAGAATATCGACCAATTGCAGTAACTCTTTTTTATCTTCTGATTCTTTTAAAAGTTCTTCCCATGTATAGCCTGTCCAAGACCAGATATCTTTTTCATGGCCGAATCTTTCACGAACTTTCTGGCACAAAGGAAGCAGGATATTAGTGTTCAACATTGGCTCGCCTCCCAATAATGTGAGGCCTTGACAATAAGGTGCTGCTAAATCGTCTAAAATTTTCTGTTCTAATTCTTCTGTATAAGGAATGCCATAATTAAAATTCTGAATGACACGATTATAACAGTTTGGACAAGCAAATAAGCACCCACTGACATAAATCGAACAACGTACTCCTTCCCCATCAACAAAATTATAAGGTTTATAGTCTGCAATTTTACCTTGAGACCAGTCTTTTGCAAGCCATTCTTTTGGCTCGGGGTTTCTGATGCCAGTTTTAGGATCATAATGTGCCATTTATTTCTCCCCTTTTCTGTCATTATAATTTTGGCATATGTTTAACGCGAGCCGCAATTTCTTTATGACGTCCATGTACCATTGGTCGGAGTTGTGGATTGCCTAAGTAACCGCATGTACGTTTGACAACATCACAAGTAGCTGGGTCAGTATTCCCACATGTCGGGCATTTGAAGCCTCGCTCCGTCGGTTCAAAATCTCCATCGAAGCCACATTCATAGCAGTGGTCAATTGGTGTATTCGTTCCAAGATATCCTACTTTATCATATGCATAGTCCCATACAGCCTCTAGTGCTTTAGGGTTTTGGCGCATATTAGGATATTCACAGTAATGAATGAAGCCGCCACTTGCATAAAATGGATAATCTTTTTCAAAATCTATTTTTTCAAATGGTGTTGGATTCTTACGTACGTCATAATGGAATGAGTTCGTATAATATTCTTTGTCTGTAATATCTTTCACTTTTCCAAATTTTTCAGTATCTAGACGGCAGAAACGGTCCGTTAAACTCTCAGAAGGTGTGCTATAAACACTGAAATGGTAGTCATATTTATCCGATAATTCGCCCACTTTGGCTTTCAATGCTTTCATAATTTCAAGTGTGAAATCTTTTGCTTCTTTATTATGCTCCCAATTTGGACCATAAAAAACAGTCGCTACTTCATAAAGGCCTATATATCCTAAAGAGACGGTTGCTCTTCGATTTTTGAATAGTTGTTCGATTGATTCATGGTTTTCCAAGTATCCCCCATAGAAAGCACCATGCTGATATAAAATCGGCGCATTCTCAGGTGTTGCATCTAGTACGCGATGCACACGATATACTAATGCATCAGAAGCAATTCCTAAGCGTTCATCAAATATTTCCCAGAATTTATCAAAATCGCCATTAGATTCTAAGGCAATTCTTGGCAAGTTCATGGTGACTACGCCTAAGTTCATTCGACCATCAACGATTTCATTGCCTTCTTCATCTTGATAACTTTGCAAGAAAGAACGACATCCCATTGGTGCTTTAAATGATCCTGTAATCTCAACAATTTTGTCATACATTAAAACATCTGGATACATACGTTTTGTAGCACATTCTAAAGCTAATTGTTTAATATCGTAGTTTGGATCTTCTGGTTTTAAGTTGACCCCATCTTTAATGGTATAAACTAATTTAGGGAAGATTGCCGTACGTTTTTCTTTACCCAGACCTTCTATACGAACATTTAAGATAGCGCGTTGAATTTCGCGCTCAATCCAACTCGTTCCTAGACCAAATGCAATTGTTGTAAATGGTGTCTGACCATGTGCTGTATGAAGCGTATTGATCTCATATTCCAAGCTTTGCATGGCATCATATATTTCTTTTTTAGTACGTTCCATTGCGAAAGCTTCTTGATCTTTTGGATCGCTAATCCATTGTGCAGCAATTTTTTTATTTTTTTCTAAATTAATTTCTGCAAAAGGTGCAAGTGTTTCATCGATACGATTCGCACTTGTACCACCATATTGGCTGCTAGCAACGTTTGCAATGATTTGTGCCATTTGAGCTGTTGCAGTATTAATTGAACGAGGACTTTCAACTTGGGCATTGCCAATTTCAAAACCATTTTTGAACATATCCTTAAAGTTAATCAAGCAACAGTTTGTCATTGGTGTGAATGGCTGATAATCTAGGTCGTGGACATGAATTTCACCTTTTTGATGAGCATTTGCAACATGTGGAGGTAGCATCTGTAAACCGAGCGCTTTAGCCACCACACCAGATGTTAAGTCGCGTTGAGTATTAAAGACGCGACTGTCTTTATTCGCATTTTCATTGACAATTGTTTGATCTTTTTCTAGTAAGTCTTTCATTTTATAGTTGATATTGACGGCATTGGCGCGTGCTAGATCTCGATTGACACGATATTCGATATATGCTTGTGCTACTTCTTGCTCTCCAGCATGCATCAATTCTTGCTCGACAATACTTTGAATTTCATAAATTTGAATATCTGTTGTAAATCTTCTTGCAATTTCATGCAATACATTATCTAAAATCTGAGAAACTTTAGCATTATTTTCACGATCTACTGCTTTGAAAGCTTTTTCGATGGCAGTGGCAATTTTGGTTGTATCAAAGTCTACCTGGCGACCATCACGTTTAATGACGATGATCTCATGTAAGGCATTTTTTGTTTTAGTTTTCATATGAAGGTCTCCTTTTTCAAACTTTCACAATAGATAGATATATACTATATATTGTGATTAAAAAGAATTATACCACATTATAAGCATAAGTAAAGGGGTATTATGAAAAATTTACAAATAAAAAAGCTTAGTCATTCGATATCTTTTATCACTAAGCTTTTCGGTTAACTTTAAAAAAATATCGTCACTAAGCTTTAAAGTTGAATTAATTATTAAATGCTTCTGTTAACTGTGGTACCACTTGTTTTTTTCGTGAAACAACACCTGGTAGGTCAATAGTATTCATTTGAACAGGACGATCAAATGCCATTTCCATTTCACGATATCCTGGGCCATAAACTAAGCCGATTGAATCGCTATCTAATATATTAGTAATAAGAAGCACAAATAAATCATAATAATGTTTATCGGTCTCTTCTTTCATTGCTTCTAATATTTCACCTTTTCGTTGGGTTAATTCTTCAAAATCTACAACATTGACTTGACCGATGCGAACGACTCTTTCATTCATGTCAAATGTTTTAGCATCAGCATTTAGAATTTCAGCAGCCGTTTTAGATGAAATATTAGTGCCTGCTTTTAGCATTTCTAGACCATATTCTTCAATATTAACTCCAGCAATTTCTGCTAATTTATTTGCGACTTCGACATCTTTTGGTGTGCAAGTAGGTGATTTGAATAATAAACTATCTGAAATAATTGCAGACATCATGATTCCAGCAATATTTTTAGGGATTTCAATTCCAGATTCTTGATACATTTTATATAAGATGGTACATGTACAGCCAAGAGGCTCTGCACGATAAAATAGCGGATCAGCAGTCTCAAAATTTGCGATACGATGATGATCGACGACCGCTTTGACGGTTACTTCTTCAATGTCATCGACACTTTGTTGCTTTTCATTATGGTCAACAAGCATCACTTCATCTACTTCATTTGCAGCCGTTTGGATGATGCGTGGCGCTTGAATATTAAAATATTTAAGTGCATAAGCTGTTTCATCATTTGGATGGCCTAGCGCAACAGCTTCTGCATCTCCTCCCTGCTCATTTACAAAATGGGCAAATGAAATAGCGGCACCGATGGCATCGGTATCAGGGTTTTTATGTCCAAATATTAATGTTTTAACCAATTTCTTCACTCTTTCTTTCTATGATTTTATATTCTTAGAATAATTGAAATGCTCTAAAAATTCAATTATAAAAGAAGAAAACCGCCTGGCTTTCTTCTTTTATAGTTATTGATTCAGTTGTTCCCGATATTTATTTGTATTTAGAATTTTATTGGCGTTATCAATGCGCTCTTGCGTTGGAGGTTCAATTCCTTCAAGGCGATATGGAATGCCCAATTCTTTATATTTATAGACACCTAGCGTATGATAAGGTAAGACTTCAATATTATCAACATGATCCAAATTTTTTATAAATTGGCTTAGGGCTTCTAGATCTTCATCGAAATCCGAATATTCAGGAACGAGAACATGGCGAATCCACATCGATTTTCCACGATCTGATAAATCTTTTGCCATTTCTAGAATACTCTGATTTGAAGCGCCAGTATAATAACGGTGGAACTTGTCGTTAATATGTTTTATATCCATTAATACAAGGTCTGTATATTTCATCAACTCTTCATATTTGCTATAAAAGGGTTCTTCCCTCGTAAATGGTGCACCACAACTATCAATGGTAGTATGAATGCCATGTTGTTTTGCTAATTTAAAATATTCAATGAGAAAATCAATCTGCAGTAGTGGCTCGCCTCCACTGACGGTGATACCACCATTATCCCCCCAGTACGGCTCATACTCAAGTGCCATATCCAGCATTTCTTGCGGCGTATAAGGGGTTCCTCCGCCAATATTCCAAGTGTCGGGATTATGGCAGAAGGCACATCTTAAGCGACATCCTTGCATAAAAGTTACAAATCTTATCCCTGGTCCATCCACTGAGCCAAATGATTCAATCGAATGGACATATCCGATGGTTTCTTCTGCCATTTCTTTCACCCTTTATTATATTTTTACATATTTTTATGGAATGTACGGCTAATAACATCCATTTGTTGTTCACGTGTTAATTTAATAAAGTTAACCGCATATCCAGAAACACGAATTGTAAGTTGTGGATACTCTTCTGGATGATCCATAGCATCAAGTAATGTGTCGCGGTTTAGAACGTTGACGTTTAGATGATGTCCACCTTTGATGACATAGCCATCTAACATATTTGCTAAGTTACGATGTTGGTTAGCATCACCTTTTCCTAATGCATCTGGAACGATCGAGAAGGTGTTGGAAATGCCATCTAATGAGTATTCATATGGAAGTTTAGCAACAGAGTTCAAACTGGCTAAAGCACCATTTTTATCGCGTCCATGTAATGGGTTTGCACCAGGAGCAAATGGTTCACCTGCACGGCGTCCATCTGGTGTATTACCCGTTGCTTTACCATAGACCACGTTAGAGGTAATGGTAAGAATTGATGTCGTATGAACAGCGTTACGATAAGTTTTATGTTCTTTTACTTTATTCATAAAGGTTTCAAGTAATTCGATTGCGATTTGATCGACACGATCATCATTATTTCCATATTGTGGATAATCGCCTTCGATTTCATAATCGACAACCAAACCATTTTCATCACGGATTGTATGAACGGTCGCATATTTAATTGCGGACAATGAGTCAACAGCGACTGAGAATCCAGCAATACCTGTGGCCATCGTTCTTAAAATATTTGTATCATGAAGTGCCATTTCGCTTGCTTCATAACTATATTTATCATGCATGTAATGAATTACATTCAATGTATTAATATAAAGTCCTGCAAGCCATGACATCATATCGTCATATTTTTCCATTACTTCATCATAGTCTAAAACATCGCTCGTAATTGGTCGATAAGCAGGTCCTACCTGAGCTTTTGTCATTTCATCGACCCCACCATTAATAGCATAAAGCAATGCTTTAGCTAAGTTGGCACGTGCACCGAAGAATTGCATTTGTTTACCGATTTCCATTGCAGAAACACAGCAAGCAATTCCATAATCGTCACCATAAATTGAGCGCATAATATCATCATTTTCATATTGAATAGCGCTTGTTTCAATTGAGGTTTTTGCACAAAATTCTTTAAAGCTTTGTGGTAAGTTTTTCGACCATAGTACTGTTAAGTTTGGTTCAGGAGCAGGTCCTAGGTTTACTAATGTGTGAAGGAAGCGGTAAGAGTTTTTCGTTACCATATGGCGTCCATCAACACCTACCCCACCAATTGATTCTGTAACCCATGTAGGGTCTCCTGAGAATAATTCGTTATATTCAGGGGTACGAGCAAATTTTACGAGACGAAGTTTCATTACAAAATGATCGACTAATTCTTGTGCTTCTTTTTCTGTTAAAGTGCCTTCTTCAAGATCACGATTTACATAGATATCTAAGAATGTAGAGGTACGTCCTAATGACATTGCTGCACCATTTTGTTCTTTGATTGCTGCTAGATAACCGAGATATAGCCATTGGAATGCTTCTTGTGCATTTTCTGCAGGTCTTGAAATATCAAAGCCATAAATATTTCCTAATTCTTTGATTTCATAAAGTGCACGAATTTGGTCGCTTAGTTCTTCACGAAGTTGAATATTTTCTTCGCTCATAACGCCATTTCCGCCCACGCGCTCTTTATCTGCTAATTTGCTTTCGATTAAGCGGTCAATTCCGTACAATGCAACGCGACGATAATCACCGATAATACGTCCACGTCCATATGCATCAGGAAGTCCTGTAATAATTTTGCTATGTCGTGCAGCGCGCATTTCAGGAGTGTATGCATCGAATACCCCTTGGTTATGCGTTTTGCGATAAGCAGTGAAAATATGTGAAACTTCTTTATCAATTTCATAGCCATAAGACTTAGCACTTGCTTCCGACATACGAATACCACCAAATGGTTGCAGTGAACGTTTGAATGGTTTGTCTGTTTGGAAACCTACGATAGTTTCTAAATCTTTATTTAAATAACCTGGGCCATGAGATGTAATTGTAGATACAATTTTAGTATCCATATCAAGTACACCGCCAGCTTCACGTTCTTTACGATCGAGATCAAGAACGTGTGACCACAATTGTGAGGTTGCTTCTGTTGGTCCTTCTAAAAATTCATCATTGCCATCATATGGTGTGTAGTTGTTTTGAATAAAATCGCGAACTGCAATATCATGTTGCCATTTTGATCCTTTAAATCCACGCCAAGCTTTGTCAAATGAGGTTGTTTCTTTTGACTTTTGCATTTTATACAACTCCTTAGTTTAATAGTGTGACTTGTTTTTCATTGATTTTCATAGTCATAATAGCATAATTTGTGAAGACTTACAACATAAATACAACAGATTGTATGTTAAAATTGTGTTATAAAACACTGGTGCTATAGGCTTTATCGCTATACCAAAATGTATGAAGGCGTTAACCATAATTTTCACAATGATGTGAAAAAAATAAGCAAACCGCTTCACTGTGAGATTAATCACTTCACAATTATTTAGCGGTTTGCTTTTTATATATTTTCAAATGTATATTTTATTCGGGCGATGTGCTTTCTGTTTCACTAAAAATTTTTAAAAATTTTCTGTTATATGATACAGGTTTTCCGTCCTTATTCTCATCGAAAATAAATGATCCATTACTTATGCGATCCGATATTGGCAGCTCAACTTCTTTAACTTCCTTGGAAATATTGTGTTCAGCAGTTATGGTAACTGCTTCATCTGGTAATAGAGGAATAAAAAGTTGCACATGATGCGGATTAGTTTTTAATGTTCTTAAAACACTCAATCCTCTTCTTGCTCTGGCAATTTCATCAAATGAAGAAATATTCATTTTTTTAATAGCTCCTCTTTGTGTAACAATCAATCCATAAGCAGGATTTTGTCCAACCTCAATGACCATTCCAGAAATTACTTCATCGCCTTTTTTCAAGTTAATTGATAGAACACCTGCAGCATTCAGTCCATATGTGGAAACTTCACTTAGAGGATATTTCAGACCGAATCCTTCACGCGTTACTAAGAATACATCATAATGTTTTTGTTCATCTACTTTATAAATAGCCACTACTTCATCTGTATCACTTTGAAGTTTAATCGCTTGATAGCTTTGTGTCATATGGGAGCGTTTTGCTTCAAATTCAGTAACATCTGTTTGCTTAATGCGGCCTTCTTTCGTTATGAATACAATCTTTTCAGTTGATGACAATTTTTTAAATGCAAAAACTGACAATATGAATTCATCTGCTGCAAGTGAGATATCATGAGAAATATGGTATCCCATGTCTTTCCAACGAATTTCTTTTAATTCATGTACGTAGCGATTAATAAAGTTACCTTTATTTGTATATAGAATAAGTTGATCTAATGTATTTAATTGGTCAACAAAAATTAATGCATCCCCTTCACGAATTCCAGCATCATCGCTATTAGATGCAGCATAGGAACGCAGACTTGTTCGTTTCAGATAGCCTTCGCGCGTTACTGTAACAATAACGTCCTCTTCTGTTACTAAGACTTCTTTTTCAATTTTAATTTCAGTGATTTCATCTTCGATGGTAGATAATCTTGGAGAAGGATAGCTATTTTTAATGTCTTTTAATTCAGTGATTACAACTTGATCCAACGTTTTTTTATTGGCAATGATTTCTTTATAGTTTGAAATATCTTGAGCTAACTGTGCCGCTTCTTCTTCCAATTCTATAATATCTGTATTTGTTAAGCGATAAAGCTGTAAGGTGACAATAGCTTCAGATTGCTTTTCAGTAAATGAAAATTCATTGATTAAATTGATTTTCGCATGCGATTTGTTATTGCTGGCTCTAATGACATGAATCACTTGGTCTAATAGGGAGACCGCTTTGATTAAGCCTTGTACAATATGTTCTCTATTTTCGGCTTTTTTTAATAAAAATGCGGTGCGTTTCAAGATCACTTCACGCTTATGTTCAATATAACGATTAATAATCGTACGTAGCCCAACTTGAGCAGGTTTCAAATGGTCAATTGCGATCATATTAAAATTATAATTAACTTGTAAATCAGTATGTTTTAATAAATAATTAAGGATGCCTTGGGCATTAACATCGCGTTTTAGCTCAATCACAATGCGTAATCCATGACGATCCGATTCATCGCGGACTTCACTAATTCCATCAATCGCCTTACTTAAACGAATATCATCAATTTTTCTTACGAGGTTACTCTTATTGACTTCATATGGAATCTCATCGATGATAATCATTTCACGGTGCGCTTTCATCGATTCTATGCGTGTTTTGGCCCGTACGACTACACGACCTTTGCCTGTTTCATACGCTTTTTTCAATTCCGCTTTTCCTTGAATGATACCCCCAGTAGGAAAGTCTGGTCCTTTAATATAATTCATCAATGTGTCTAAGGATGCATTTGGGTGTTTTACAAGATGTATCGTAGCATCTATGACTTCTGCTAAGTTATGTGGCGGAATATCTGTTGCATATCCTGCTGAAATACCCGTTGCACCATTTATAAGCAAATTCGGAAATCTAGCAGGTAATACAACGGGTTCATATTCTGTATCATCAAAATTTAATACAAAAGGAACCGTTTCTTTGTCAATATCTTTTAATAGCTCGTCTGAAATTTTAGAAAGACGTGCTTCTGTATAACGCATAGCAGCTGCCGGATCGCCGTCCATACTGCCATTATTTCCATGCATTTCAATGAGCGGTTCACGCATCTTCCAGTCTTGACTTAGACGAATCATGGCATCATAAACCGAAGTATCGCCATGTGGATGATAATTCCCAATAACATTTCCGACTGTTTTTGCTGATTTTCTGTAAGGTTTACTAAAGGTGTTGCCCTCTTTATTCATTGCAAAAAGAATCCGACGCTGAACAGGCTTCAAGCCATCTCTAATATCGGGAAGAGCGCGCTCTTGAATGATATATTTAGAATATCTACCAAAACGGTCACCCATGACATGTTCTAATGCAATTTCTTGAACTCCTTGTTGATGTGCCATTAAATATCTAACCTTTCCTGATAATACTCTTTTTTATCTTCAGCCATTACGGAGACATCCTCCAATAAGCTACCCTTCTCATCCATCGTAAATTGAACATTATTTTCAATCCAGCGGCGTCTTGGGTCTACTTTAGTCCCCATTAATGTCGAAACATATTTCTCGGCACTGGCATCGTTATTGATTGTTACTCTTATAAGATTTCGAGTCTCTGGATTCATAGTAGTTTCCCAGAGTTGATCGGGATTCATCTCGCCAAGGCCTTTATAGCGTTGGATAATATAGCCTTTTCCTATTTTCTCTGTTGCTTTTTGCAATTCTTCTTCTGTCCAAGCGTAGGCAATTTTTTCGGACTTACCTGATCCTTTTGAAATCTTATACAAAGGTGGCATAGCCAAATATACTTTTCCAGCTTCAATTAATGGTTTCATATAGCGATAGAAGAAAGTTAAAAGCAAGACTTGAATATGTGCTCCATCTGTATCCGCATCGGTCATAATAATAATTTTGTCATAGTGGCTAGCACTTTCATCGAACTCCGCACCGACTCCTGCACCAATGGTATAGATCATCGTTGCAATTTCTTCATTTTTCATAATGTCTTCTAGTGAAGCTTTTTCAGTATTTATTACTTTCCCGCGAAGTGGCAAAATTGCCTGAAATTTTCGGTCGCGTCCTTGCTTGGCACTGCCACCAGCAGAATCCCCTTCTACTAAGTAAAGCTCATTTTTCTTAGCGTTGCGACTTTGAGCAGGTGTTAATTTTCCAGACAGCATGGTTTCACGCTGATATTTTGATTTCCCACTGAGACTTGCTTCACGTGCTTTTCGTGCAGCTTCTCGCGCTTGGCGAGCTTTGATTGACTTTTGCAAAATATTTTGCGATATTTCACCATTTTCTTCTAGAAAAAAGCCAAGCTGCTCAGAAATAATTGATTCAGCTGCAGTTCTTGCATCGGGACTTCCGAGTTTGTTTTTCGTCTGTCCTTCAAATTGAAGTTTGTTTTCGGGAATTCTCACAGAAAGAATGGCGACCAGACCCTCACGTATATCTGCACCTTCCAAGTTCTTATCTCTAGATTTCAAAAAATTATGCTTGCGTGCATATTCATTGAATGTTTTTGTGATCGCTGTTTTGGCGCCGACTTCATGTGTTCCACCATCACGCGTACGTACATTGTTAACAAAGCTTAAGAAATTCTCTGAATAACCATCATTATATTGAAAGGCAAATTCTACCTGAATTTCATCATATTCCCCACTAAAATAACCAACTGGAGTAAGTGTATCTTTATCTTCATTAACATATTCCACAAAGCTTTTAATACCATCCATAAAATGATATTCAATCGCTTCATTTGTTCGTTCATCTTTTACAATGATTTTTGTGTTTTGGAGTAAGAAAGCAGATTCTTGCAGTCGTTCACATAAAATATCAAATGAAAAGGTTGTCACTTGAAAAATTGCGGGATCTGGTTTAAAAGTGACTAAGGTTCCACGTTCTTTTTTAGAAACTTTTTCTTTTTTTATTTTGCCAACAGGCGTGCCACCATGCTCAAAAAGTTGTGTATAACTTGTGCCATCACGATAAACCGTCACTTTTAACCATTCAGATAGTGCATTCACAACGGCAGCTCCAACACCATGAAGTCCCCCTGCTGTTCGATAGCCTCCTTCAGAATCAAACTTACCGCCAGCATGTAGTGTTGTAAAAATAACTTCAATTGTTGATTTGCCTGATTCATGCATCCCCGTTGGAATTCCGCGTCCATCATCGCGTACTGAAATGCTTTCATCTGGATGAATGGTGACAGTTATTTCCGAGCCGTAGCCAGCCAACACTTCATCAACACCGTTATCAACAATTTCAAATACTAAATGATGCAAGCCACGACGATCTGTAGACCCGATATACATTCCCGGTCTTTTTCTGACAGCGTCCAAGCCTTTTAAAATATGAATAGAAGAATCTAAATATTCATTTTTACTCAAGTCTGCTCACTCCTTTTATTACAACCAAACTTAGGTAAATGCTTTATTATTATAGCATACGCTTCATTATACATAAAAAATAAGAATAATTTCACTTGTTTTATATTTCTTTACAAGATGCATCCATGTTAGAATGAAAAGGAAATGAGGAGAGTCTATGAAGTATTTATTATTTATTGTCATTGCTTATTTGTTGGGATCTATCCCCTCTGGCGTTTGGATTGGAAAGTATTTCTTCGGCAAAGATATTCGTGAATATGGCAGTGGCAACTCAGGTGCGACAAATACATATCGTGTATTAGGCATTAAAGCGGGGACAGTCGTAATTATTTTGGACATTTTAAAAGGGACTTTAGCCGTCTTACTGCCACAATATTATGGAATTGATATGCATCCATTGTTTTTTGGAATATTTGCTTGTATCGGCCATGCCTATCCTATTTTTGCTAATTTTAAAGGGGGTAAGGCTGTCGCAACTACCGTAGGAATTATTTTAGGGACCTATCCTCTTACAACCCTTATTGGCACCGTATGCTTTGGCACTGTACTTTATTTAACAAGCATTGTTAGCATTTCCAGTATCATCTTAGGTCTCAGTTCACTTTTATGTGCCTTATTCACCCATGATGTAGTGTTTATTGCGGTCATGATTATATTGAATTTGTTTATAATATATAAGCATCGCGACAATATCCGACGAGTCAAGCAAAAAAAAGAGCGCGAGACCTCTTTTGGCCTTCATTTATTACAAAAAAAGAAAAACCAATAAAAAATACCCCTAAAAAGATTTTGCATGCCATCATTCATTTTAATGTTGTAGGCATATCAGTCTTTAGGGGTATTTTTATTATAGAATATAACGGGATAAATCTTGATCTTCTATGATGGATTCTAATTTTTCTTCGACATATTTTTTCGTAATTTGTACCTCACCCATGGGAACTTGTCCCGCTTCAAAGAGTAAATCTTCCAACAATTTCTCAACGACAGTATATAGTCGGCGTGCCCCAATATTATCTGTTGCACGATTCACTTCAAAGGCAATATCCGCAATTTCTTCAATCGCATCCATTGTAAATTGTACATGGACATCTTCTGTTGCAAGAAGTGCTTGATATTGTTTGATTAGTGAGTTTTTTGGTTTGGTTAAGATCTCAACAAAGTCTTCTGCAGTTAAGTCTTCTAACTCAACACGAATTGGGAATCTACCTTGTAATTCAGGAATTAAATCGCTTGGTTTGGATAAATGAAAAGCACCCGAACCAATAAAGAGAATGTAGTCTGTGCGAACATTTCCATATTTCGTTTTTACGACAGATCCTTCGACAATTGGCAAAATATCGCGCTGAACTCCTTCGCGAGAGATTTGTGCTTGCCCTTGTTGATGAGTTGCAGTAATTTTGTCAATTTCATCAAGGAAAATAATACCGCTATTTTCCGCTAATGCAATGGCCTCAGCATATAAATCACTGGACTGAATTAACCGATCTGCCTCTTGCTCCGTATAGATCTCGACTGCTTCTGCTACCGTCACGTCCCGTTCAATCATTTTAGGAGGATTGAGGCTTTGTAGCGGTCCCATTAAATCAATTCCTAATTGCTCCATTTGATCGGCCATAGGACCAGTAGGGGTTTGATGTTTTTCCTCCACATGAATTGTAACACGCTGTTGATCCATTTGACCTGTACGGATTTTTGCAGCTAATGTTTCTCTTTTTTGACGAACTTCAGAAGAGATTGATTCTTTTCGTGGTGTTCCTGTTGTGGGGTCAATTCCTAAGTTATACATCATTTGTGCAAATGGATTATTGCCAGATGGTTGCTGAGAGTGGCGGTCATTTGTTTCAGCAGGTACTAAGTCTGCCGCTAGTCTATTTGTTGCTGCGCGAAAAGCATCTGCTCGTACTTGCTCATGCTTTACTTTGCGTACTAATTGAATGCTTACCTCGACTAAATCTCGAACCATTGATTCCACATCACGTCCCACATATCCTACTTCTGTGAATTTTGTGGCTTCTACTTTAACAAAAGGTGCATCCATCAGATCGGCTAATCGGCGAGCAATTTCTGTTTTACCTACGCCCGTAGGACCAATCATTAAAATATTTTTAGGCGTAATTTCTTTTTTCATGCTTTCTTCAATTTGTAAGCGGCGATAACGATTGCGCAGTGCAATGGCTACCGCTCTTTTTGCAACATGTTGTCCTACAATATATTGATCCAATTGTTGGACAATTTCTTTTGGGGTAAATTCTTTTACATTCATAGCAATCTTATTAAACCTCCAATGTGATAATTTGGTCATTTGTATAGACATCAATTTCACTGGCAATCTCAAGTCCTGCTTTGGCAATTTCTTGGGCACTCAAGTCTTGCTTGTGTTTTTTTAATGCACGTGCTGCTGCTAGTGCATAATTGCCCCCAGACCCAATACTAATAATCTGATCATCAGGTGCAATGACTTCTCCTGTTCCAGAAATAAGCAAAAGATGTTCCTGATCCATTACAACTAGCAGTGCTTCTAAGTCTTTCATAATTTTATCTTGACGCCATTCTTGCGCTAATTGAACTGCAGCGCGCTTTAAATTTCCTTGCTGTTCATTCAAATAGCCTTCAAATTTTTCTTCTAACTTCATGGCATCGGCGACACCGCCAGCAAACCCGACTAAAACCTGATCATGATAAATTTTTCTGATTTTTCGAGCACTCGCTTTCATAATGACGCTTTCGCCCATAGTGACTTGTCCATCACCTGCCATAGCACTCTGTCCCTTATGATGTACAGCTAATATCGTTGTCATATTATTCTTCCTTTCATTCTTTTTCCTGGTGAGCTCGCGGATGAAATTGCTGATAATTTTTCATTAAATTTTCTTTTGTTACATGTGTATAGATTTGTGTAGATGATAAACTATCATGCCCTAACAACTCTTGAACTTCTCGCAAATTTGCCCCATTATTCAATAAATGCGTAGCAAATGAATGACGCAACATATGGGGATGAATATTTGCAGTTAGACTTGTTTTTTTGATTAACTGTTTCAAAATGTACTGTATTCCGCGAACGGTTAATGGATCACCATATTGATTAATAAATACATAATCATGTTCTTTATGATATTTTTCCATTAGAGGCGTGCGGCTCATTTTATGATAATCTAAGAGTGCCATTTGTGCATAATATCCAAAAGGAACTAGGCGCTCTTTATTGCCCTTTCCAAGAACTTTTATATACCCAATCTCCATATTAACATTATCCCATCTTAGTTGCTGACATTCTGATACACGAATTCCTGTCCCATATAAGATTTCTAAAAGAGCCTTATTCCTGAGATCCAGCGGTTTTTGTCCTTCAACGGATTTGAACAACTCTTCCATTTCTTCGCTATAAAAGAAATTGGGCAGTTGTAATTTTTTATTTTTAACTTGAAGATAAGAAAAAGGATTTTCTTCAACTAAGTGATTCATCAGCAAAAAATTATAAAAAGCACGAAGCGCCGAAACTTTTCGCGAGATCGTCGTGCGTTCATATTTTTCGTCCGTTAGACGACTTAAATAAATTCTTGCATCATTCACTGTCACATGGGTTAAGTCGCAATCGCCCGTTTCAATTAAAAATGCAAAGAAATGATCCAAATCTTCTGCATAAGCTCTAGCTGTAAGCGCGGAGTAATTTTTTTCGTAAAGTATGCGATTCAAAAAATCATTCTTCCATGCATGTATCTGTATCTGCATCTTCGTCCTCCTCATCACTATTGCTACTGTTTATTGTAACATATAATAAGAAAATGACAGATCATCCAAAATTAAAAAACCCTTAAGTTTTGATACTTAAGGGTTTTAATATTATTTTTGTGGATCTTCTGCATAATCGCAGTTGGAACATTTGACCTGCTTCTGACGTGTTGTAACTTTTTCAACGAGATATTCGCCACATTTCGGGCAATTTCTAGAAAGTGGGCGGTCCCAAGATGAAAAATCACATTCTGGATAGCGATCGCAACCATAAAATATACGATTTTTCTTAGTTTTCCGCTCAAGGACGTTACCTTTTTTACATTTCGGACATGTTACACCAATTTCTTTAACAATGGGTTTGGTATTGCGACATTCTGGGAAGTTTGAGCAGGCGTAAAATTTTCCATATTTTCCCATCTTAATAACCATTGGTGAGCCACAATTATCACAGTCAAAACCAGCGGGCTCATCTTTGACGGTAATATTTTTCATCTCATCCATAGCTTTTTCGACATCGCGATGAAAAGGCTGATAAAATTCATCAATAACAGGCACCCATTCTCTTTTTCCTGTTTCAATATCATCCAATTCACTTTCCATTTCTGCAGTGAATTTCGTATCGACAATCTGCGGGAAGAAGTCAATAATTTGTTCATTTACGATTTCTCCCAGTTCTGTCGGTTCAAGGCGGCGATTTTTGATTACTACATAATATCTTTTTTGTAATGTATTTAATGTTGGGGCATAAGTCGATGGGCGACCGACTCCATTTTCTTCCAATGTTTTAATTAAAGTCGCTTCACTATAGCGTGCTGGTGGTTGCGTAAAATGCTGGCGTGGATCAATTTGGACCAATGAAACATTGTCGCCTTCATGCAATTCAGGTAAGATGATATCTTTTTTATTATTTTCTTGATAAACCTTTTGATATCCTTCAAATAAAATCTGACTTCCATTTGCGCGAAATGTTACATCATTTTGTGTAAGATTTACTTGCATGGTGTCATAAACCGCCGCAGCCATCTGACTTGCTACAAAGCGACTCCAAATAAGCGAATATAGTTTATATTGATCAGGCGACAAATATTTTTTTATATCCGCTGGCAAATGATTTATGTTAGTAGGGCGAATCGCTTCATGCGCATCTTGTGTCCCACTTTTGCCAACATAATGCCCAATATATTCCACGCCATATTGAGCTTGAATATATTCTTTAGCTTCTTTTTGAGCGACCGCAGAAATACGTGTGGAATCTGTACGCATATAAGTAATTAAACCCGTAGCGCCACCTCTTCCCAAACTGATCCCCTCATAGAGCTCTTGGGCAGTACGCATTGTCTTATATGTACGGAAATTTAGTTGATTAGCTGCTGTTTGTTGGAGTGTACTCGTTGTAAAAGCAGCTTGTGGTTTTTTAATACGTTCTTTTCGTGTAATTTTATCTACAACGAAAGGTTTTTCTTTATCAATCGCTTTTACAATACTTTGCACAACTTTTTCATTTGGCAGCTCTTTCTTTTGGCCTTTTAGTCGATAAAATTCCGCTTCAAATTTAGAGAGATTTTTTTTGAATTGACCAGAGATTGTCCAATATTCTTCTGGCTTGAAATTTCTAATCTCATTTTCGCGATCAATAATCATCTTCAATGCCACCGACTGAACGCGACCAGCGCTTAGACCACTTTTTACTTTTTTCCATAAAATAGGACTAATCTCATAGCCGACCAATCGATCTAAGACACGACGAGCTTGTTGTGCATCGACCAAATCTAAATCAATTGGGCGCGCTTCTTTAAAGGCATCTTTTACAGCATCTTTTGTAATTTCATTAAAAGTGACACGATTTTTTTCATTTGGATCTAGATCGAGCACATATGCTAAATGCCATGAGATGGCTTCCCCTTCACGATCCGGGTCAGCAGCTAAATAAACTTTTTCTGCTTTTTTTGCTTCTTTTTTTAAATCTTGAACAACTGGACCTTTTCCACGAATTGTAATATAGTCCGGCTCATAATTATTATTAAAATCAATACCCATACGACTTCTCGGTAAATCACGAATATGCCCTATACTTGCAACGACTTTATAATTTTTTCCAAGATATCGTTGAATAGTTTTTGCTTTTGCTGGAGATTCCACAATCACGAGATATTTAAAAGCCAAAACAAAAACCCCTTTCTTATCATTCAAACAATCACTTTAAAAATAATGTTAAATCGATACATATCATAGGACAACCGATTTGAACTTGTCAACTCATGGTGTTAATTTTATTTTTTGAAGGTCCCACTCTTCTATCACCGTCTGTTCATCCGCCACACAAATGGCACCTTGTTGAATTAAATGATTCGTCCCGCGACTTGTTAATGAAAAAATGTCTCCAGGAATTGCAAAAACATCACGTCCCTCATCTAATGCATAAGATGCCGTAATCAGACTTCCGCTTCGCTGCTTTGCTTCAGCAATAAGTACTCCACGACATAATCCTGCAATTATGCGATTTCTATAAGGAAAATGATGTTTTAAAGGCTTCGATTGTAAAGGATATTCTGAAAGAACAAGCTGATTTTTCATTAGGTACTGTTGTAATTTTTGATTTCGCTTCGGATAAAACTTGTCAAGCCCTGTCCCAAGAACTGCTATAGTTGGTGCTTGATATTCTAAAGCTAACTGATGGGCATGGGTATCAATTCCAGCAGCCAATCCACTGACAATCGGCGCTTTTTTATAATGATGTATAAAATGTCTTAAAACAAGATCACATGCGCGAAGACCATAATCAGAACACTTTCTAGGACCTACTACTGCTAATTTATTAGGGAGGGATAATAATTGAACATTCCCACAATAAAATAATAAAAGCGGTGGTGAAAAGATGGCACTCAACTCTTTTGGATATAAGTCATCAAGAATGGTAAGCCACTTTATGCCTTTTTTATGATAATGTGCTTGAATTTCTGTAACAGATAACCGATTTAAGCGATCATCCATCTCGTCTTTTTTTCTTTTGTCAAATTGGACAGTGGTCTGATCAAACATCCAATCAAAAGGAAATATTGCTTCGGGATATTTTATTTTTAAGTAGGCACATTTTGTCTTCGGTGAGATCTCTCCAAGTTGTGCTAATTTAAAAATATCTAAGTTTATGTCTTTCAAATTCTTCATAAATAAATCCTCCAATAATACATTTAACTGCTATATTACCTACAGATTTAAAATTTATTGAAAATTTGTCACAGGTTGGAACGATTTTCGATGAATTGGACATGCTCCAAATAATTTTAGACCTCTTAGATGTTCAGCCGTTCCATATCCTTTATTCGATTCAAAACCATAATGCGGATATTTTTCGCTATATTGGACCATAAGTTCATCACGTGTTACTTTTGCTAAAATACTTGCAGCCGCAATAGAATTCGAGCGGTCATCCCCTTTAATTAGACGAATTTGGGGGATATTCGTATCAATAGTCATTGCATCAATAAGTAAAAGATCTGCTACAGGATTTAACTGCTCAACGGCCATGGTCATGGCGCGTCGTGTCGCTTCATAAATATTAATTTGATCAATTTGTTGAGCGGATTGATAGGATATGCTATAACTTATGGCTTTGGCTTTAATTTCATTAAATAATCGCAAGCGCTCTTTCGAAGAAAGTTGCTTAGAATCTTTCAAACCATAAATTGGACACTGAGGATCTAAGATTACGGCCGCTGCAACTACAGGACCCGCTAATGGCCCGCGTCCTGCTTCATCAATCCCTGCAATCATTTGAAACCCTTTTTGATAATTTTCTTCTTCAATTATATGGTGTGTGCGGTAGAACGCTTGTACTTCTTTTATTTTATCAGCATTTCTTTTCCACTGTTTCGCTGCTTGTTGCACACCTTTTCTTGGATCAAGTAGCAACTGTTGATAAAAAATATTGTCAAAAGAAGAATGACACTGTAAATATTTTTTTATATCGGAAATGCTATAATTTTTAAATTCTTTCATCTGTTGGTCTTTCAAAACTGATCGCTCCTAATATTCCATCTCTTAACTCTTTTAAAAGCATCTGACTTCCTCGTTCATAATCATCAAAAAATCCTCTTTTTTCTGTGATTGCCAATAATAAATCAACGGTCGACAAAGCACTTTCCGAATTTTGCTCTAATTGATACCTTTTTTCTAATATATGAGGATAATGCTCAACTAAAAATGCAATTGCATAAAGTGCAATATCATCTAAGTGCAGTAATTGATCTTTAATAGCACCTGTTACCGCTAAATTTTTACCCGTTTCAAAATCTTCAAATTTAGGCCATAAAATTCCAGGTGTATCTAATAATTCGAATTCTTTTTTATATTTAATCCACTGTTGTGCCTTAGTTACCCCTGGGCGATTGCCTGCAGCTGCTACTTTTTTCCCAGCCAAGCGATTGATTAATGTAGACTTGCCAACATTTGGAATACCAACAATCAAGGCACGAACTGGACGGGGTTTCATTCCTTTGCTTATTCTTTTTTCATTTAGAGTTTCTGTTGCTTGATGAATGGTGTGAATTAATTTTTGTAGATCATTTTTCTTATATGCAGAGAAACTAACCGCTAACTGGTTATTTTTAGCATAATAGTTTAGCCACTCATTAGTAATTTTTTCATCTGCTAAATCACTTTTCATCAATATTTTTATACTCAATTTGTCATGAAGCAATTCACTTAATTTCGGGTTCGCACTGGAATAAGGAATTCTAGCATCCACCAACTCTAAAACGATATCTACAAGAGAGAGTCGTTCATTTACTTCACGTAAAGCTTTTGCCATATGCCCTGGATACCACTGAATGACTGCCATAATGTTTGCTCCTTTATCCTATTAATAACAATCCTATTATAGCACAATAAAAAAATGCCCAGCACGCTGGGCAATCTTTTTAATTAATAAGTATCAAAATGATTAATGGGCCAATATCTTAAGCTGATTTTTCCAATCACTGAATCCTTGTCAATAAATCCAAAAGAACGACTATCTTTAGAATTTAAGCGATTGTCCCCTAGAACAAAATAAGTATCTTCTGGAACTTTCTCTTCTCCTAATAGACTCAGCAAATCAAAATCATTTGTATAATAATAAGAGAGTGAATCAATTAAATCTGCTGGTAAATATTTTTCGTTCATTTCTTTATCATTGATATACAAAGTGTCTTCTCGCATTTCGACTTTATCACCAGGAACGCCAATCACACGTTTTATATATTGTACATTTTTACCAGGTTCAGTATCTGGTGCTTTAAATACAACAATATCAAAGCGTTCAATCGATGCTATTTTATTTAAAATCAAGCGATCACCGCTATCAAATGTAGGATTCATGGAATTACCTTCCACTTTTACACTCGCAAAGAAAAAATATTGTACGATAAAAAAGATTCCTATTATAATGGCCGCATTAAAAATAATACTAATAAGATCAATTAAAAAGCGAGGAATTCTGCTTTTTTCTTTGTGAAACTCGCTACGTGGTGGTAGCGGTGATTCTCCATCATATTGGCTATTTTTATATTCATCATTTGTATATTTCATGTTGTTCCCCACTTTTTATCAATTATTTCTCTCATTTAATAATGTATCAATCGCTGCTTGATATTGCTTGTCATCAGCTATCATTCGTTCGCGAACAGCTGTCGACAGTGCACCTGCAGTTTCTGCTTGAACCTTTCCAGTAACTTCTATTTCATGTTGTTGCTGGAAATCTCTAACACTTTCTTGTGTCTTTTCATCGAAAACATTTGTCTGATTAACATCATATCCTAAATATTTTAAGATCGTCTTAATATTTTCGACTTCTGGTCCAATATCATCGATTTCATAAGTTTTTTCAGTGTTAATCGCAAACATTGCATCTGGAACATCAGATGCTACTTCAATATCAGGCATAATCCCTTTTTCGTTAATTGGCTCACCAGTTGCTGTTAGCCAGCGCCCCATCGTAATTTTTAATTCACCTTTACTATATTGAAGTGGTTGTATGGTTTGAATTGTACCTTTTCCAAAGGTTTTTTGGCCGATAAGAGGAATATTAATTGACTGCAATGCACCTGCTAAAATTTCTGAAGCACTAGCACTTCCGCCATCAACCAATAGTACAACATTTCCCTTAAATTTATAAGTCCCTAATGCTTTTTCAGCATAATAGATCGTTGGAGCTTTTTGTGTGCGATCAGTAGATTGCATAATAGGTTTTCCATCAGGCACAAAAACATTTGCCACTTGGAGTGCTCCAATCAAGACACCCCCAGGATTATTGCGAACGTCCAAGACAATTGACTGAATTCCTTGGTTCTCTAATTTTTTTAGCGCCTCTATTAATTCTTTAGCTGTCGGTTCGCTGAATTTTGTCAGCCGAATATGGGCAATATCTGGATGCTCTTCCTTAATCTCCACTTTAACTGTTTCAACTGGAATCTTCGCACGTGTCAGTTCTACATCAAATTGTTGCTGACCTCTTAAAATTGTTAAAGTTACTGTCGACCCTTCTTCTCCGCGAATTAGATCAACGGCTTCAGATAATTGCATACCTGTCAGCGACGTTCCATCTACGCTTAAAATGTAGTCATTCGCTTGAATTCCAGCTCTTTCTGCAGGAGAATCACTTAATGGAGCAATTACTTTAATATATTGTCCTTCCATTGTGACCTCTGTCCCAATACCTTGAAATGATCCTGAAATATCTTCTGTTAAACTTTTTGCAAAATCTTCGCTTAAGTATTCTGTATATGGATCACCTGCACTTTGCGCCATACCTGTTAATGCGCCATCAATCAGCTTTTGCTTATCCACTGAATCAACATAGCGAGTGAGGAGTAGCTTATACATTTCTTCAAGCGGTGCTAATTCTTTTTCAGTATGGATCGTACTCATCCAAACTTCATTGTTAGCTTTTAATTGATAATCTTTATACAAAGATGTTCCAACTATCGCTAATACGACAGCACCTACTATAGAAATAATATATTGTTTTAATGTTACTTTTTTATTCCATTGCTTTTTCGATGAACTCACTCGCTACACCTTCTTTAGTGGTTAATTTTCATGATGAATGGCTGCTTCAAGTGCTATTTTTATCATATCATTAAATGTTGTTTCTCTTTCTTCCGCGCTCGTCTGCTCTCCCGTTATAATATGGTCGCTTACTGTACATACAGCAAGTGCTTTACGATTATGTTTCGCTGCAATCGTGTAAAGTGCTGCTGCTTCCATTTCAACACCTAAGATACCATATTCTGCCAATTTTACTTTATCAAGTTCTTCATTATAGAAACGGTCAGCAGTCAAGATGTTGCCGACATGCACATTGTAGCCTGCTTTTTTCCCTGTTTCATACGCTGCTTTTAAAAGTGAGAAATCAGCAAGCGGAGCATAATCTACTTGTTGATGAAAAATTTGGCGGTTCATGCCCGAATCAGTCGTGGCTCCTTGCGCTAAAATAACATCACGTACTTTAACATCTTCTTTCAATGCGCCAGCAGATCCGACACGAATTAGAACTTCACAATCAAAATCGCGAATTAATTCTTCAACATAAATACTTATCGATGGCACACCCATTCCAGTTCCTTGAACAGAAATAGGAACCCCTTGATAAGTTCCTGTATAACCAAAAGCATTACGCACTGTATTATATTGTCTAACATCTTCTAAAAAAGTTTCTGCAATATATTTAGCGCGTAAAGGATCCCCTGGTAATAAAACAATTTTCGCAATATCTCCTTTGCTTGCTCCAATATGTGTACTCATATCGTATTTTCCTCCTTGTTAATAAATATCGTCTCCATCATATCATAATTGAAGAAAAATCCCATATTTTTTTTGATTTAAAGTACATCGACTTGATGTTGATAAGTATAGATCCCCCATGCCTCATCAAAAATTAACATCGATTCTAAGTAATTCGTAGAAAGTTCTAAATATGCACTTAATTCATCATATGACTTCGACTGCTTAGGAAAATTTGTATCTTTAAAGACCGACTCTGCAAACTGAGCAATCTCTAGATGATTCTTGCTACCTCTTTCTGTCATTAAATAGTCATAGAATGACTTTTCAAATGAATGGGGCATTTGTATTCCTCTATTCTTTCATTGCAGATTTTTTAATATATGTTTCAAATACATGATCATAAATATTTTTATTATCTAATTCACCTTTTTTTGAATCAATCAGTTCAAAATTTGACCAATTCAATTCTGGCATTTTAACATCTGTTTGAAAATGGTGCAAAAGCTTCGTACATAAAAGTAAATTCACATCATCTCGATATAATTGATACACAGATGCACCGCCAATAATATGTATCGGCAATTGATAGGTTAAGGCATCTTCTAATAATTTGCGACTATCATGATAAATATGGCATCCAGCCGCCTCAAAATCATCTTGACGTGTTAAAATAAAATTCTTTCGATTTTTTAGTGGTGGATGAGGGATACTTTCATATGTTTTTCGTCCCATAACGACAATACCGTCCCACGTCACTTCTTTAAAATATTGCATATCAGCGGGCAGTTTCCATGGAAGTGTTCCGCGGTTGCCTATACCACCGTCCATATCTTGCGCCCACACAAAAGTAATTGGAGTAACCCCTTCTTTTAAGCGATTAAGAATATTCTTGTTGATTGTCATATTATTCCTCCTACTTAGACCGCAATAGGTGCTTTAATGCCCGGGTGCGGTTTATATCCAATAAGTTGAATGTCCTCTTCTGAAAAATCAAAAATACTCGCTGGCTGTTCACTCAATTGAAGTTGTGGGAGATTACGCGTTTGCCGACTCAACTGCTTATGAATTTGATCCATATGATTTAAATAAATATGAGCATCGCCAAAAGTATGAATAAATTCTCCAACTTCCAAGTTGCATTCGCGTGCAATTAAAAAAGTGAGCAATGCATAACTGGAAATGTTGAAAGGTACACCTAAAAATACATCAGCACTTCTTTGGTACAGTTGACAACTTAATTTCCCTTCTGAAACATAAAATTGAAATAGACTATGACAAGGAGGCAACGCCATTTGATCGACTTGGGCAGGATTCCATGCAGAAACAATATGTCGTCTTGAATAGGGATTTTCTTTAATGGATTGAATAACTTGTTGAATTTGATCAATCGTTTCGCCATTTTCTCCAGGCCACGAACGCCACTGATAACCATATACTTTACCTAAATCGCCATATTGTTTTGCAAAACGGTCATCAGCTAATATTTTTTCTTGAAATTTTTTCATTTCTTGTTGATAGATTTCGTTAAAAGCTTCATCCTTTACTGCTCTTAATCCAAAATTGGTCATATCAGGACCATTATAGTCTTTGCTACTAACATATTTTTCAAAAGCCCATTCATCCCAAATATGATTGTTTCTTTCTAGCAAATATTTAATATTAGTGTCTCCTTTTAAAAACCATAACAGTTCAGATTTTATCAAACCAAATGGCACCCTTTTGGTCGTTAAGATTGGAAAACCCTCACGTAAATTAAATCGCATCTGATAGCCAAACACTGATTTTGTACCGACACCTGTACGATCTTTTCTTTCAAGACCATTTTCTAATATATGTTGCGCGAAATCTAAATATTGCTTCATCAACGATCCCCCATCTCTTATTCTGCTAACTCACTTAAATATTCCCAACGTTCCATCTTTTCAAGCAACTTCATTTCAATTTCTTCTTTTTCATTTTGTAAATCCATTAAATCGCCATAATATTTTTCTTGATTAGGCAATAAGCTAATTTCATTCATTTTCGCTTCAATCATCTGGCTCTTTTGTTCTAATGCTTCAATTTCTTCTTCGATTGTTTCCCATTCTTTTTTCTCCATATAGGAAAGTCTTTTTTTAGTTTCCTGATGAGATGCTGAAGCATTTTTGGTAGTCGCTCTATTGATATCTTTTGCCTGCGGTACATTCTCAACTTTTTGCTGCTTTATAGTGTATTCAGAAAGCGACCCGAAATATTCTTCAATCTGTGCATTGCCCTTAAAAATAAGAAGTTTATCGGAAATTTTGTCTAAAAAGTAACGATCATGGCTGACAGCAACTACACTTCCTTTAAAATCTTCTAAGAAAGCTTCTAAAACTTGTAAAGTTTCAATATCCAAGTCATTAGTTGGCTCATCCAACAATAATACATTTGGCTGTTCCATTAGAATACGAATTAAATGCAGTCTTCTTTTTTCTCCGCCTGATAAAGTTCGAATAAATGCTCCATGTGTTTTTTTAGGAAATGAGAAGCTTTCCAAAAGTTGAATTAAATTTATTTGCTGACCATTTTTTAAAGCAATGGTTTTGGCAGCTTCCTGCAAATACTCTATGATTCTTTTATTCTCGTCCCATTTGGGGAAAGTTTGTTGGTAAAATCCGATTTTTACAGTCTGACCTACTGTTACAGTTCCAGAATCTGGTACTAATTGTTGCGACAGTAATTTTAAAAAAGTGGATTTTCCTGTTCCATTATCTCCAGTAATTCCAATTCTTTCGTAGCGTTTAATAATCAAACTAAAATCTTTTATTAGCGCTTTTGGATGATAAGAAAAACTTACTTTTTCTAAATCAAATACTTGTTTTCCAAGACGTGGCGTTTTGAAATTAATTGTAATTCCAGCTTGTCTTGCCTCACTATTTACTTCATCTTGTAACTTTTCAAATCGTTGAATGCGAGCTTTTTGCTTTGTTCCTCTGGCCCGCACACCATCACGCATCCATGCTAATTCTTGCTTATAGAGCTGATAATTTTTTTCTTGGCGCAACGCTATATTTTCTAACAATTCCTGCTTTTTTTGTAAATATGCTGCATAATTGCCAGGATATTTTGTCAGCGATTGAAAATCCAATTCAACAATTTGGTTCACGACTTGGTCTAAAAAATAGCGATCATGTGTAACCAGTAAGACAGCACCTGAATAATTTTTTATGAAATTTTCTAACCAAAGAATGGAACTGAAATCCAGATGGTTTGTTGGCTCATCTAAAATTAATAAATCAGCATCCGCAATTAAAACTTGTGCAAGTGCTACTCTTTTAATTTGGCCTCCAGATAGATTGCGCATTGGTGCATGAACATCTTTTATTCCTAAACGATTTAAAATCGATTTTGCGGTCGCATCTATAGACCATCCATCTAAGCGATTCATTTCTTCTTCAATTTTTGTATACTTTTTCTGAAGTGCTTGATCGGTCGCATTTTGACTGAGTTGTTCTAATATTAATTCATATTGCAGCACTAATTGTATCAAAGGCTGCGGGCTATTGAAGATCGTTTCTAAGACAGTCTCATCTGGATCATATTGTGGCTCCTGTTTTAAATAAGCAACAGTATAATCTTTCGGTGTAATGCGCTGTCCTTCATCAGGAAGAGCATCCCCAGCGACAATATCTAAGAGTGTTGACTTACCCGTACCATTTCGGCCGATTAAACCAATTTTTTCGCCAGTTGTTATTGAAATATTTAAATGTTTAAATAACTCTTTTACACCAATAGAATGTGTAATATCTTCAAGTTTTAATTCTTTCAAGTTAAGCACCTTTTTCGCTATGAATTCTTTCATATTTTATCATAGATAAAGAGGAGTTAAAAATTAAAGGATATATAAAAAAAGCTCATGGCATTATTTCCATGAGCTTTTTTTCTATTTATTTGAATGAGTAGTTATCTTTTTTGATTGATAATTTTTCTTATAAAATTTAAAAATTGCCAATACAATATCACGCGTAATCACATAGACAGGCAGCGCTAAAATCATTCCTAAAATTCCGAATAAATTCCCAGAAACAAGTAACACTAAAATAGTTGTAAGAGGATGAATACTCAAATTATTTTCCATCACTAATGGTGCAATAACATTTCCTTCCAATTGCTGAATAACCATAATTGTCACGACAACCATAGCTACCGCAAACCATCCTTGCGTTGCTGCAACTAAAATTGCAGGCATAATCCCTAAAACTGGACCAAAATAAGGAATAATATCAAATACCCCTGCTAGCACACCTAAAAGAATCGCATTAGGTAACCCCAATAGCATAAAAGATAAATAGGAAGCTACCGCAACATATAAACATAAAATTAGTCGTCCACTTGTATAGCCACTCACGCCATCATGAAAAATCTCCAAGATCTCTTCCACTAATGGTCGATATTCTTTCGGCGACAATTCAACAATTTTATCTGCACTTTTTGATCCATCTTTAAAGAAATAATATAAAATCACTGGCACTGTAAATAAATTAATAAAAAATGTAACGGTATAATTAACTGTTGAAGAAATGCCATCCCCTAAGCTACCTACTACATTTTTTAAAGTATTGGACACATTGATGTCCCATTCATTTATCAGCTCATTAACTTGTTGCGAAGAAAGACCATTTTTTGAAAGCAAGTTCTCAACTTCTGTCACGACTGTATTAAAAATAGTCGGTGCCATTTTAATAAATGACGAAATTTCATCAATCAATTTAGGGAAAATGGCTAAGAATAAAAATCCAAATGCCAATATCAATACAAGAAATGAACTTAAAATGGCAAGCCATTGTCGACTAGTTTTTTCTAACACAAATTGATAAATTGGCAGTAAAGCATAATAAATGAATAAGGCCAAAATTACTGGAATACCTAATGTGCTAAATAAAGCATTTATAGGAATGAATAAAAATGACACTTGTTGATATGTTAAAACAATTAAGCCTACAAGAAAAACAAACATTAAAAATGCAATTATTTTAGAACCTTTTAAATATTTCACAAAAATACTTTCCTTTCTTTAAATCCCAAATCATAATATCCTTTTGATTTTACTACAATTGGCGACGATTGAAAACAATATTTTAACATGATACGATAAATAGATGAAAATGTGAGGTGACGAATAAAATGCAAAATGATATACCTGAATTGTTATTGTTGCTAATTAATGATGAAAAACATCAAAAAGCAGCAACAATTTGTAAACGCAATGGTCTAACATCTGCTACTTATTTCTTTGCACATAGCATGGCAGATATTAAATTGTGGCAAATGCTAGGACTAGATGATATGCACCGAGAATGCACGTTAATTATTGGCCCCTCTCATCGCACAAAAAGTGCATTACATCAAGTGGCTGAGGCGCTGCATTTAGATAAAAAGAATAATGGATTAGGATTGAGAATTTCTTTAAAAGATGTTTTAGGGATTCGTGAAGAAAATGATATTGATTCAGCCAATTTATCCATATTGACAGAGAAAGGACAACATAAAATGTATAATATTGTCATAACAATTGTAGATCGTGGAAAGGCAGATCTAGTTCTTGATGCATCAAAACGTGCAGGCGGTAACGGTGGAACAATTATTCATGGTCGTGGCTCTGCTGCTAAATCAAAAAAGGTATTTAATATGGAAATCGAGCCTGAAAAAGAAATTGTTGCCATTATTATTGAAAATGATAAGACAGATAATATTGTCGCCACAATTGCTGAAGAATTAAAAATTGAGAAAGAAAATACGGGAGTTCTCTTTACTTTCCCACTTGAAGAAGTCCGCGGTGTTGTTTAGGAGGATGATAGAATATGAGGCAAATCACTATAAAATTAAAAGAAATTAGCGCATCAGTTTTACCAATTGTTTTATTTGTTTTATTTCTTCATTTTACAATCACGCCTCTTGAATTCAGTGCATTAAAAAATTTTTTGTTTGGTAGTATCTTTGTAATTCTTGGTCTTACAATATTTCTAGTGGGGGTGGACATCTCCATCACACCCGTTGGAGAATATTTAGGTAAAGGGCTCATTTTAAGCGCAAAAACTTGGATCGTGTTAGGCATTGGTTTCATTTTAGGCTTTATGATTTCTTTTGCGGAACCTTCCTTAGGCGTGCTAGCGAACCAAATTAGCATTGTAACTCATGACGCTATTTCTGCAAGTTCCATTTTAATTGCAATTTCTACAGGTGTCGGATTAATTGTTGGGATAGGGAGTCTTAGAATTTCAAAAGTTTTTCCCATCAAAAAATTGATCTGGGGCTTTTATTTACTTATGTTTGCCGTTATGATTGTGACATCCAACACATTCATTTCTCTATCATTTGATGCATCTGCTGCAGTTACTGGAGCAATTGCTGTTCCATTCATTATGGCAATTGGGGCAGGTATCGCAGAGCTAAAAAAAGGCGCTTCAGAGGCTGATAACTTCGGCTTAACGGGAATGGTACCAGTAGGTGCTGTCATTGCCATGATGTTGCTCAGCTTATTTATCGGGGCAGATGATGTAAGTGGTTCATTAGAGATTTCTAGCAGTCATGATATTCCTTTCTTTAGCTATTATTTGCAGACAATGAGCGCCCAACTTAAAGATGTTGCAATTTCGGTCTTACCTGTTACTTTCGTCTTCTATCTTTATCAAGTAACCAAATTAAAACTCAACCGTTTTAATGTCCATCGCATTACAGCTGGCTTTATTTATGTATTTATTGGCTTAGTTTTATATTTAACGGGCGTAAATGCTGGCTTTATGAATGTCGGTGCATTAATCGGTTTTAAATTAGCTTCTTTAGATTCTCATTGGCCATTACTTTTGATTTCATTTTTATTAGGTGCAATGACCATTCTAGCGGAACCAGCGGTCTCAGTTCAGACACATATGATTGAAGAAGTAACAGGAGGATCAGTAAAAGGCAAACCCATTAAAGCCTCATTATCAATCGGCGCTGGTTTAGCCATTTTATTTGCTGTCAGTCGTATTCTTATTCCTGAACTGGAACTATGGCATATCGTTGTTCCAGGATATATTATTGTACTTCTGATGACTTTAAAGGTATCAGATTTATTTGTAGGTATGGCATTTGATGCAGGAAGTGTCGCATCTGGCCCAATGGCTGCAACTTTTATCTTGGCTTTTGTGCAAGGTATTGCAGAGGCTATTCCATCCGCTGATGTCTTACAAGATGGTTTCGGAATGATTGCATTAGTACTGATGGTACCAATTATTGCCATTTTAATTTTTGGGTATTTATATGAAAAAGAACTGAATAAATCTTAAATAAAAAAGCAGGTCAAAAAAGACCTGCTTTTTTTAATCCATAAATTGACTTTCATATAATTGTGCATACATTCCTTTGGATGCTATCAATGCCTGATGGGTTCCTTGTTCAACGATTTTTCCTTTTTCCATCACAATAATCGTGTCAGCATCAACAATAGTCGACAGACGATGTGCAATTACAAAGTTTGTACGACCCTGCATTAAGTTCTTCATGCCTTTTTGAATCAGTCGTTCGGTTCGAGTATCTACTGAACTTGTTGCTTCATCTAAGATTAAAATATCTGGATTGGCCACAAAGGCTCTTGCAATTGTTATAAGTTGTCGCTGGCCTTGGGAAATATTTGTAGCTTCTTCTTTTAATATTGTGCAATATCCGTCTGGCAAACTTTCAATAAAGTGATGGGCATGTGCTTCTTTTGCTGCTTGGAAAACCTCTTCTTCTGTTGCATCTAAAGCACCATACTTAATATTGTCATAAATTGTTCCTTGAATTAACCATGTTTCTTGAAGAACCATTCCGAAAAATTCACGAAGGTTCTGTCTGGAAACATTGCGAATATCTATGCCATTAACTAAAATTTGTCCATCTGTTACATCATAAAATCTCAGTAATAAATGGACTAATGTAGTCTTTCCAGCGCCTGTTTGACCTACAATGGCAATCGTTTCTCCATGACGAATTTTAAATGAAATATTCTCTAAAACAGGAGCATTTTCTTCATATGAAAATGAAACATTTTTGAATTCAATTGACTGAATTGGACGTGTAATCACTTGATTAGCATGTTTATATTCTTCTGGTGCATCCAAAAATTCAAAAACTCTTGCTGCCGAAGCTAGCATTTCTTGTAGCGTATTTGCCATATCTGCAATAATGTCGATTGGGCGGCGAATTTCTTGACTATATTGAATAAAAGCTAAAATATCTCCTAGGAGCATCTGTTGATGGACGACTAACAATCCACCGACGACTGCAATTAGAACATATGATAAATTACCAATGAAAATCATAATAGGCTGCAAGACACCAGCCATAAAACTGGCACGATAGGAAACAGAATATAAATGATCGTTGATTTCTTTAAAAACTTTTGCTGAGTCTTCTTCATAACCATAGGCTTTGATTAAATCTGTTCCCGAAAAATTCTCTTCTACAAAGCCAACCATTGCTCCCAACCCCGCTGATTTTTCTTTAAAATAGCGTTGTGATTTTCTAGTAATCCACTGCGTTGCAAAATAATTCAACGGAATAGTTATAAGAAAAACTAAAAAAAGAGTCGGACTGATAATAAGCATCATTGCTACAATTCCTATCACTAACAAAATGCTTGAAAAAATGCGATTGACACTCAGTTGAATATTTCGACCGATAACGTCAATATCATTCGTCATACGACTTAACAAATCACCCGTTTGTCTACTATCAAAATAAGACAGCGGGATTTTTTTGATTTTATAAGATAATTGTTGGCGCATATCTCGAATTAAAGATTGCGACAAATACTCTAACATATAGGATTGAGCAATATCAGCAACCGTTGAAAATATATAAAGCATGCCCAAAATCATTAAAAAATGAATAATACTATCAAAATTCAATGAATCATTTTGGGTCATGACACGCTGCAAATGTGAAACAATTTTCCCCATGTAAATCGGTGCAAAGATACTGAATAATGTGACCAATAATGTTGTAGCAATCGCAATAACACTTTGAAATTTATAAGGTGCCAAATATTTCAATAAACGTTTGATTGTCTGTTTTGCAGTCATTATTTGGCCACCCCCTCTTCTCCTTGTGAAATCGCAATTTCTTGATAAATTTTATTATGTTTTAAAAGTTCATCATGTGTTCCAACTCCTACTAATCGTCCATCATTTAAGACAAAAATTTTGTCCATTTGTCGAATTGTTGCAACACGTTGGGCTACGATAATAGTAATTTTATTTTTTAATTGACTGTGTAATTTCTTTCTTAGGTGATAATCTGTTCGAAAATCAAGAGCTGAAAATGAATCATCAAATAAATAGAGGGAGGCATCGCGACTTAGGGCACGCGCAATCGCTAAGCGTTGACGTTGACCACCAGAAAAGTTTGCTCCGCCACGATATATCTCCTGATCCAGCACTTTTTTATCGCTTAAATTTAAAAAAGACTGCGTTTGTGCAGTAGCTAATTCATTAAGAATTCGTTCGTCCGTTGCATATTTATTGCTATATTGCATATTTCCGCGAATAGAATCAGAAAAGAAAAAGATTTGCTGTGGTAAATAACTAATTTCTTGCCTTAACTCTTTTGTTTTAATTGATTGAATGGGGCAATGGTTGATCTCTAATGTGCCCGATGTGGGCTCATAAAATTGCAGTAATAGTTTTAAAAGTGTAGATTTCCCACTTCCTGTTCCCCCTATAATTCCAACTGACTCTCCAGCAAAGATTTCAAAGTTTAACTGGTCCAGTGCAGGATGATTTGCATAAGGATAATTAAATGTTAAATCCATTGCTTTTATAGACTGTATTGGGCCATCAAGCGAATGATTACCGCCTGTTTTATGAATAGGATAAGTAATAACTTCTTCTACACGATGAATGGAAGCTGACGTTCTTGGTAAAAGTGTCAACATATAAGACAACATAATGAAGCCACTAAGCATTTGTGTAATATATTGAATAAATGCCATCAACTGTCCAATTTGAATAGTGTTTGATAATACGAAGCGGCTACCAAAATAAATGACGGCAATGATAGCGATATTCAAAAATAAAACCATTAACGGACGGATCGTTGCCAAGTCTTTATTTAATTTTAGATTCAATTCATAATGTTTTTGACTGGCTTCATTAAAAATCTCTTCTTCCTGAGCATCATTTGAAAAAGCACGTGTTACTTGAAGTCCTGTTAATCGCTGTCGGAATAATAAATTCATGCGATCTAGACGTGCTTGTAATACTGGGAAATAGGGAATAACCCCCTTCATAACATAATATAAAATTCCAGCCAAAAAAGGAAATGCAATTAAAACAACAAGTGTCAATTGCACATGAATAGCAAGGGACATAGAAAGTCCCCCAATAATCATCAAAGGAGCTCGTGCCAATGGTCTAAGCGACATTAAGACCAATTGTTCAATATTTCCTACGTCATTTGTCGTACGCGTAATCAGTGATGATATTCCAAATATTTCTGTATCATCAAATGTCATATCATTGACTTTATTGAATATTTTATAGCGCAAATCTCTAGAAAATAACATTGCAGCTTTTGCCGAATAATAAGCAGCAGATCCACGAACGATGATCGTCAAGATCGTAATAACAATCATGACACCTCCGGACTTTAAGATATATGGAATATCATTATTTACGATTCCTATATCTACTATTTTGGACATATAACGCGGTAGAAATAACTCTCCAAGCGCATTTGCAAAAGTTAATGTTAAAACTAACGAGATGATTTTTTTGTATTTTTTTAGATCTTCAAAAACAATCATCCGACACCTCATTTCATAGTCGTTGCATTCATTTACAATTATCAACTTATCATAACATAAAATAATAGCAGCTCTCAAAAAAGAGAGCTGCTCAAACATATATATATTAAAGTAAATGAAGCACTAATGTTGCCATGGTGAAATAAGTAAATAAGCCAAATGTATCATTAATCGTTGTAACAAATGGACCACTTGAAACCGCAGGATCTATTCCAAACCGGCTGAACAGTCCAGGAATGATATACCCAATCACACATGAAATACTGATGGTCACAGCGATTGCAAGTCCTACAACTAATGATAAGATATGATTTTGATAGATAACATAAGAAATTCCAAACATGACAATACCACTTGCAATTCCCATCAGTACGCCAGTGAGAAATTCTTTTAAAAGCAATGTAATAATACCAGGACCATCCTGATCTTGTTGTGTTAGTCGTCTAATAGATACTGCTAATGCTTGTGTACCAACATTCCCTGCCGTATCCATAATAATCGGCATAAATGCTGCAAGTGCCACAACTTGCGAAAGCACGCCCTCAAATCGACTAATAACATTTGCAGAAATGAGTCCCAAAAAGAGCAAGATAATAATCCAAGGCAAGCGACTTTTAGTCATTTCAATGACTGTCTCATCGCGAAGCTCCTCTGCTGTCACATCATCAGGTATTAAGATCCCTGACATGCGCTGCAAATCTGTAATGGACTCTATCCCCATTATTTCCAAAATATCATCAACTGTAACAATTCCTAGCATCACATCATTTTTATCAATTACTGGAATGGCTAATAGATCATATTCACGAATCAAATAAGTAACCATACGCTGATTCGTTTCTGGATGAACATTGACCACTTGTGTATTCATAATATCTTTGACCGCTGATTGTGTTGGTGCCAGTATCAAGTCACGTAAAGAAACGACCCCTTCAAGCTTACCTGCATCATCTAATACATAAATATAATAGATCATTTCCGCTTCACGACCAATTTGGCGCGCCTGCTCTAAAATAGAATCCACTGAATCATCACGATGGGCAACAATGAACTCAGTCGTCATAATAGCTCCCGCCGTCTTTTCTTTATGTAAAAGTAGGCGTTCAATTGGATGACGGTCTTCTTCGTCCATTTTCGCAATGATTTTTGTAGCAGTCTCTTCATCTAGCGAACGTAAAAAGTCAACCACATTATCATCCGAAACAAATTCCAACGTATCCAAAACATATTTATCAGGTAAATGTTCTAGCGTTTCTAGTCGTTCATCTGTCTCCATAATATCAAATATTTCAGCAAATTCAGGAGGAAGCAAAAATTGAGTAATTTTAGCTTTTGATTCTGGATATAATAATTTATAAGCTTCTAGCTGATCATTTGTATGTAACTTTAAAAATAAGTCCCGAAATTTCTCACGATCATTCTGTTTTGCTGCTTTATAAATTGCATCAAGATATTCTTGTTCAATAAATGTTTGTTCCACTCTATGCACGCCTTTCTATAAATAATCATCCATTTTACTATCTTAGTGTATATTTAGTTGAATGTCATTTATTTCATCACAATTTTACAAGAAAAAGGCGCTTGTTCATCTTCAATATAATCGCTAAAACAACAAAACCCGTAAGCCACGTACAAAGTCCGCTAGCACCATTAGCAGTTAAAGAGAATATCACAGGATTCATTCCTTCAGGTGCATATTGTCCCCAATAGACAACACCCGCTATAAAATGAACGAAATATTCAACAGCTGTCCCAACAAATGTGGCAACACCCAGCGTAAAAATTGCAACATTATCATTAGGAGTCTGCAATTGATGTTGGAATTTATTTGACCATAATCCAGTGAAGCCTGCACACATAAATGCAAAAGGATACTCAATCATCACTTGTAAAATGGATAGCATCACAAAATTACCGGAAACAATCCGAATTAATCCTACAACAAATCCTGCAAGCAAGCCCTCGCGAAATCCTCTGCGCATCGAAATAAAATAAATGGGAATTAAACTTAAAGAGATGCCATAACTTTGATTGATATCAAGTTTAATGAAAGATAGGATATAAGCTAATGCTGCTGCCAAGGCAATCTCAGCAAGTACTCTATCATTTTGATTTTTCATACCATACTTCTTTCTATATTAATTATTTTCTTTCCATTTTTTGAACAGGACGTCCTTTTTCTGTATAAATATAAGCACGTGCTGTAAGAATATCATTCATCGCCATTATTAAGCGGTCACGATATGCTTCAGGCAGTTCATCGAATAAATATAAATCATCATCGACGTGCCATTGACCACGTTTGGCTTCAATCTGTCCTTGTGTAAATAATTGATAAGAAGTCGGCGGTAGTGGTTGATCGGTCTTACTGGATTCCACACGATAAAAATAATTATCATCAATGTAGGCAATTTCTAAAGCACCTGTGTTCGTTCTTTCATATGTCGGTTCATAACGGTCCCCTTGAAGTTCCCACCAAGCTTTGATACCTTCAATAGCCTGTTCTTCTGTTTTATATGTGGCATGTCTTTTTTTTATGCCATCACGTTTACTTATCCAATATGTAGTATAGACTGTCTCCATTTTAAAACCCCTTTCATTTTATTTATCTTTGATTATCATTATATATCATATTCAAAAGTATGTCACAATATAAACCGCAACAAAATGCCATGCATCACATTGTGATGCATGGCATAGTATAAATTGTCTTAATTTTATAATATAAACAACTTCATCATAGAAAATGCCATTTATTTAATACGGCCGGGTCTTTCTTTATAGCCATAAAATGCATCTTCCATTATTTCTTTCATGTCTTCAACCATGGCAAGTCTTGGGTTTACTGGTGTACATTGGTCTTCATAAGCAAGATAGGCGAGATTTTCCGTCTGTGCCATGAAATCTTTCTTCGTAAAGCCATTTTTTTCAAGTTGGGCTTTTAGATTCATTTCGATGCCTACTTGTTCCCCTAAGCTATAGACTGCTTGCGCAAGGTTTTTGACGCCCTCTTCTGGTGTGTCCGCTGGAAGGCCCAAGCTTCGTGCAATATCTTGATAGCGCACATCTGCTTGATAGTAGTTGTATTTAGGCCAGTTCGATGTCTTAGATGGGCGTGTTCCATTGTAACGGATGACATATGGTAACAAAATAGCATTTGTACGACCATGAACCGTATTGAACATTCCGCCGATTTTATGTGCCATAGAATGTGAAATTCCTAAAAAAGCATTCGCAAATGCCATGCCTGCCATTGTAGAAGCATTGTGCATTTTTTCGCGTGAATGAAAATCACCTTGATAAACAGAGCGTCCTAAATATTCAAAGACTATTTTTATCGCTTGCAGTGCAAGGCCATCTGTATAATCATTAGCCATCGTAGAAACATAAGCTTCAATGGCATGTGTCAATACATCCATCCCTGTATCTGCTACAACATGTTTTGGTACAGTCATAACAAATGCGGGATCAATGATCGCAATCGTCGGTGTAAGTGAATAATCCGCCAATGGATATTTCATATTATTTTTCTTGTCCGAAATCACTGCAAAAGGAGTTACTTCTGAACCCGTTCCAGAAGTTGTTGGAATTCCTACAAATTTAGCGACCTCTCCTAACTCTGGGAATTTAAAGGCGCGTTTACGAATATCCATAAATTTCTGAACTAAATCGTGGAAGTCAATTTCCGGCTGTTCATAGAACATCCACATAACTTTTGCAGCATCCAATACACTTCCGCCACCTAGTGCAATAATTGTATCAGGTTTAAAGCTCTTCATTGCTACTGCACCGCGCTCAACGGTTGTAATATCTGGATCTGGTTCAATATCACTAAATATTTCATAGATCACTTTATTACGGCGCAAATGAAGCTGTTCAATGACACGTTGTAAGAATCCTAAGTTAATCATTGATTCATCGGTAATAATCATCGCTTTTTCAACATTACGCATTTTTTGTAAATATTCAATTGAATCTCGTTCAAAATAGATTTTTGAAGGCACTTTAAACCACTGCATATTATTACGTCTTCTTCCTATTTTTTTGATATTTAGTAAGTTTAGCGCACTAACGTTATCACCAATTGAGTTTCCACCGTAAGAGCCACACCCTAAAGTTAAAGAAGGAGTAAAGGCATTATAAACATTTCCAATACCACCAAAGGTTGAAGGCGAGTTCCAAATAATACGAATCACATTAACCGCTAAGCCATATTCATCGACAATCTCTTTATTACGCGTATGAATGGCTGCAGAGTGTCCTAATCCATGAAATTCTACCATCTCTTTAGCCATTTGAATGCCTTCTTTTGTACTATTGGCTTTTAAGATGGCTAGGATTGGTGTTAATTTTTCGCGACTCATCGGTTCTTTTGATGAAATTTCAGGAATCTCTACCGCAATAACACTTGTATCGCTTGGTACTGTAAAGCCCGCTTGCTCTGCAATCCACTGTGCCGATTTACCAACTGCTTTTGAGTTCAATACTGCTTGCTCAACATTCTTGCTATTAGCCGCAAAACCGAAAAGATATTTTTCTAGCAACTTTTTCTCTTTTGCATTAGTAAAATAAACATGGTAACTCTTGAATTCATCAATCATTTCATCATAAATTTCTTTATCAATGATTGCACCTGATTCAGAAGCACAAACCATACCATTATCGAATGATTTACTCATGACAATGTCGTGAGCAGCTTGTTTGATATCTGCTGTTTTTTCAACATATGTTGGAACATTTCCAGCACCAACACCAAGTGCAGGCTTACCGCAAGAGTATGCTGCTTTTACCATCGCATTTCCACCTGTTGCTAAAATTGTTGCAATTTTTGGATGGTTCATTAATTCATTTGTAGCTTCTAAGCTTGGTTTTTCGATCCATTGAATACAATTTTTAGGTGCTCCAGCCGCAACTGCCGCTTTATAGACTACTTCAGCTGCTGCAATCGAGCTCTTCAATGCTGAAGGATGAAAAGAGAATACGATTGGGTTACGGGTTTTCAGTGCAATTAATGATTTGAAAATCGTTGTCGATGTGGGGTTAGTCGTTGGCGTAATACCACAAATTACTCCCACTGGTTCTGCAATTTTTGTAATGCCTTCCACTTCATCTTCTTCAATAATTCCTACTGTCTTCGTATGACGCATATTATTGACGACATGCTCACATGCAAAAAGGTTTTTCGTTGCTTTATCTTCGAATACACCGCGCTGAGTTTCTTCAATTGCCAGTCGTGCTAAATAGCCATGCTGATCTAGCGCTGCCACCGAAGCTTTACCAACAATATAGTCGATTTGTTCTTGATCTAATGCCAAAAAATCATCTAATGCTTGTGTTCCTTTTTCAGCAAGTTCATTGATCATATCCACTACTTCTTGTTGATGTGACATTTGCTTTTCATCTTTCATTTATTTATCCTCCTAAGCGTTAGCCTTTTCACGAGATATGTTATATATTTCACAAATGATTGTAAATACTTTTTTTGTTTTATTTTTTGAAATGTTTTATTTAAGCGATTGGATGCGGTTTCTTGAAAACGTATTCTTTTTAATTTTTATTTTCTTGTGAAGACAACAAAAAAAGCAGCCGCAAAGGACTGCTTTATATTGCGATTTTATTTATTGTTTTATACTAACTGGAAGTACTTCCACTCCATCCATATTTTCTAAATCTTTAAGTAGTATTCCGATTAATTTACCCGCAAATACAAAAGTTTCGAGCATTGACTCAATATCAATAGTTGTCAAACCAACATGTCTTAAACTAATTCCACCATCAGGTTGAACAATAAAATTATAATAGCCTGTCTTACTTGCATTAAGTGCATTTAAGGCAAGTAATATATCCGATAACTTATTGCGGTCGGACACTTGTGCTACTCGACTATATGAGATTTGATAATTAATTTTTGTTTTAGCGTCATCATCTTGGAATAAGATCGAAGCTGGAACATAACCACGTTCTCCTAATTGCAATGTCGTGCGATAAAGCACTTGTTTTAATTCAACTTCTTTTCCACCATAAGTTTTGACCATCTTAGTATCTTCTGAACGCTCTAAAACAATATTTCTTTCTTTAGCAGCTGTCTCAAATTTTTCGATAATTGGGTTCATTTTATCCGTCCTCTATTTTGAATTATGTTCATTATATCAAGAGAATCATTCTCATACAACGCAAACAAAAAACCTCTATCATTTTGATAGAGGTTTTCTTATATTAGCGATGTCCGCGTTCTCTGATGCGTGCTGCTTTACCTACGCGATCACGTAAGTAGAACAATTTAGCACGACGTACGCGACCTTTACGAACAACTTCGATTTTAGCCACGCGTGGTGAATGAACTGGGAAAGTTCTTTCTACACCGACACCGTTAGAAATTTTACGAACAGTATATGTTTCGCTAATTCCTTGGCCGCGACGTTGAATGACAACGCCTTCGAAGATTTGGATACGTTCACGTGTACCTTCAACGATACGTGCATGAACACGAACAGTATCTCCAGGGCGGAACTCAGGAATATCATCACGTAATTGTTCTTTTGTAATTTCTGCAATTAGTGGGTTCATTTTACTTCTCCTCTCGCGCAATATTCATAAGTGCATAGGTCTCAGCGGAATATTGCATGATTAGTGGATTGCTCCACACAATTAATTATAATAGCATACTGGATTATTGATGTAAAGCCTACTGTATGATTTTTAATGCTTAAATAGTATTATTTCTTTCATGACCAGACCTAAAAAGACAGCGGTGAACTTCCACCGCTGTCAAAAAAGTTAATTTTCTTCTTTTCCGCAATAAATCAGTGCACTGCCGACACCTATCACGCTCAACATAGCCATTATCACTATTGAACCATTTGAAGAAATATCTCCCGTTTTAGGTAATTTTTGTTTTTGTTTTTGTTTTGGTTCTGGTTTCGGCTCTGCTTTTGGCTCTGGTTTTGGCTCTGGTTTTGGCTCTGGTTTTGGTTGCGGATTTTCTCTTTTTGGAGTTACTTTATTTTTTGTCCATTTTGCATAAAGTGTAAGGTCATTCGTGACTGCAGTATCAAAATCATACTCATTGTCACATTCAGCTTCTGTATACCAGCCACCGAAACTATAACCATCTGCCGTTGGTGGGGTTGGAACAGTTGCTTGACCATTTTCTATAACAGTCTGTGCTTCAGGAGCTGCCCCATGACCATTAGCATCAAAGGTAACCGTATAATTTATAACTTTTTTCTCAAAAGTCCATGTGCCTGTAAAGACAACACCATTTTCTGTAACAATTTCACTCGCTTTATCCCAGCCTTTAAAGATCCATGTACCTTCAGATGTTGCAACAGTTGTCTGTGCTAATTGGGCTGGTGTTACTGTTTTACCACTGGCCACTTGTTGTTTTTCAGGAAGAAGTGCTTGAACACTTGCTGGCAGTGGACGATCATCTTCTGCAACAAATACATAAGCGACTTCTGCCACTTGATGTTTGTTTCCTTCATAGTTCACATCATAATTATTTAAGAGTGAATCATGAGAGATAAGCGGATAAGTTGCATTCATCATTGGTGTAAATGATGTTGACTTAAATTGTAAATTAGTAAAGGCAGCAAAGTTAACAGGTGGCTCTGCAAAAGAGGCAGCCTTATTGTTTTCAAATACTGTACCATCATTAATGGTTAAGTTTTGATAATTGGCTGTATTCACAGGGTCTGAGTAGTCATGGTCATGAGTGAAGATACCGCCACCCGATACTGCTTTGTTTTGACTCAATGTACTATCTTCAACAGTTACCTGAATATCTGTGAGGATACCGCCACCATTTCTTGCGGCCGTATTTGCCTCAAATGTTGAATGCTTAATAACAGGATAGGTATACCCTGGCCAAGGATCCTGCGGGCCATATGGATCACTATAATCTGGATCAATGGGTGGCTCACCCAACATTAAAGCAGGTTCAGTAACCATCTTGTTCAGCGGTAGAGTTTCCAATAAATTCAGCATTTTTAATCACTGTTTTTGATTGACCATATGGGGTATAAATCGCACCACCATTTGTTGTAGAGCTATTATTAATAAATTTACCACCGTTGATTGTAATATGTGCCCAACCATCTGCGGCAATAGCACCACCGCCCGAAAAGGTGAATTGATTAGGATCAATATAGGGATTGGACCCAGTTTCTTGATAGTGGCAATTTTCAATGGTACATGAGGCATTCATAATAAGACCTGTGCCTTTGTGTAAGTAAACTCCACCTAAGCAATTCTTAATATGAACATCTTCAGCAAGATCTACTGCTGTATTTCGTTTCCCATTAAAGACACCTACAGACATGCCCCCAAATGCAGGAGTCTCGCCTAAACCATCGAGGCTACCGTCAATCGTAATATTTTTAATTGTTATCACACTTAGAGTATCTTCATTTTCTGAATCTGTATCCAAATAGATCAATCTATGTGAATTTCTACTCGTTTCATTGCTTTTAGAATAGATGCGATGTCCTTGCCCATCTATCTCACAGATATAGCAAATGTAAATGCCGTCTATATGACTCGACCAGCTGGTTCCTGTCGCAAATTCTGGATCGCCTTCAATCACCCAATCTTTGTGAAGCGTAATAGACCATACAACATCTTCTACTTCAACTAGTTGAGTGGGATTGAATGACTCCCATGACAGCACGGGGTCTCCCACAGATGCAGAATATATCTGATGGTTTTTAATCTGAACTTCAGTAAAAATCTCTCCTGTTGGCTGATCAGTGCTTTGAAATTTTGTATGTGGAAGCGTAAAGGCTTTTCCATCTTTTCTCTTAAAGGTAAGCAAGAAGTCTTTTTTTGCCTCGTTATATTGCTCTTCTGTCAGCTCATAAAAACTTCTAGTACCTTCAATATCTCTGTTGTCTCCAAGAGTCATAATGCCGTAATACTTGCCATCAGCGGTCTTAGCAACCAGATTGAGTTTTTCTACTGTGACAGCAGGCTCTTCTACTTGTAAAGGCAGAGGCACAGGAGCAACATTTGCTTCATCATTTTCATGATTTGCCTCATGTAGTGGTGCAACTGCTTCATCACTTTCACCTTGAGCTACTTCATCTTGTACCACATTATTTTGAACGAGAGGAATATTCTCCTCATTATCATTTTGAGCGGGACCATTTGGTACCGTAATATTTGCCCCATTCTCAACAGATGCCACATCAGATTGTGGTACTTCATTTTGAGTGGATGCCGGATTATCTTCAACAAATGGCTCTTGCTGTGCAAAAGCATTCATTGGCAAAATGGACAAGCCCATAGCCAATGCAGATAGACCCGCAAAGACTCGTCCCTTCCATTTCGTTTTCAAAATAAAAACCTCCCTTAAAGATTATTCTCTCTTTAGGGAAGTCTTATTGTATTTTTATTTTCCCGCAGAGAGTAAAGTTAGCCTCTGAGGGGTGACCTCTGAGGGGTGATCTCTGAGGGGTGATCTCTGAGGGGTGATCTCTGAGGGGTGATCTCTGAGGGGTGATCTCTGAGGGGTGATCTCTGAGGGGTACTTTATTAGTTAATAGTAGCCCTTTCTTTAATTTTATGCAACCCTTTTTTATTTTTATGCAAACTTTTTTTATTCTTATTCAAATCTTTTTTGTTCTTATGCAAGCCTTTTTTTATTTTCAAATATTATCCATATTTTATAACTTGATAGCATATAGTGGTCATAGCTTTTATTGCAATTGATCTAAGATATCTTGAAAGACGCTAGGAAGTGGCGCAACATATTCCATATATTCTCCAGTGCGCGGATGAATAAATCCTAATTTTTGTGCATGAAGCAGCTGTCCTTCTGTTGTGAGTGTATTTTTTCGTCCATAGTCATTGTCCCCCACAATAGGATAACCAATATATTTAAAATGGACACGAATTTGGTGAGTACGGCCCGTTTCTAATTGTGCTCGAACCAATGTATAATGGGCAAAATATTTAAGGACAGAAAAGTTAGTAATGGCTTCCTTTCCTTCTTGACGTACAATAAATTTCTTACGATCTTGTGGATCGCGTCCAATGGGTGCATCAATACGCCCTTCCTTATGTGGAATATGCCCATGAACTAATGCAATATATTCACGTTTCATTGTTCGCTTTTCTAATTGTTCAGATAATTTCTGATGTGTAATATCATTTTTGGCAATGACAAGTCCGCCTGATGTATCTTTATCCAATCGGTGGACGATGCCTGGACGAATCTCGCCATTTATTCCTGATAAGTCCTTGATATGATAAAGTAGCGCATTTACAAGTGTGCCATTCGGATTACCCGCTCCAGGATGGACGACCATGCCTTTTGGCTTATTCACGATCGCGATATCTTCATCTTCATATAAGATATCAAGTGGGATATTTTCTGGCTTGACTTCGATCGCAACTGGTTCAGGCACGTTAATTTGAATTCGGTCACCGCAAGTTACTTTATATTTATTAATCGTGCTTTGACCATTAACCATTACTTGCCCTTTTTCAATGAAATCTTGTATTTGCGTTCTTGAAAAATTGGGAAAGCATTGGGAAAGCACTTTATCCAGTCGCCCTTTTTCATTTTGAATAGTGAGTTGGAGTTGTTCTTTCATCGCATTTCTCCCTCTTTTTTAAATATCATATGTAGCAATAACACAGCAACTCCTACAGTTAGCGCAATATCTGCTACATTGAAAATAGGAAAATCTATAAAATCTAATTGAATCATATCAATAACATAAGCATTCAGCAGTCGATCAATAAAATTACCAATTGCACCGCCAATCATCAAACATAGACCAATGCCTATCCATATATCTTCTTTTCCTTCACGATGTAGCCAATAACCTAAAACGGCAACCACCAACAATGTCAAACTATAAAAAAATAACATATGCCCTTCTAAAATACTCCAAGCTGCACCTGTGTTCTGAATATGTGTCAGTGAAAAAATGTTAGGCACTACTTTAATTGATTCATGAAGTGGGATTGATTGCACAATTAAATATTTGCTCCACTGATCCAAAACAACAATAAAACTAATGATTAAATAGAAAATAAACATGAAAAAATCCTTCCTATTAATACTCTAAAATTCAAATAAAAATGTCATATTATTTTTGAGGCAGACTAGATTATTGACTCATTATTCTTTATACTAACAATATTAATTCTATTTTAAAGGAGTTTATGATGAAAAACAAAAAAATATCTTTCTTGCTTTTCACTGTCGCTTTTTTCCTAGTAGGATGCGGCAAAGTTACGCTTGACGATGTAAAAAATGCTCAAGACACTATCCAAAAAACGCAAGAAGAAATTGTAACCATTCTCAATGACACGCAAGAAATAGAATCTGAAATGAGTGCCACTTTTGCGGAAGCAATTCAAGCAAAAGATTTGCATGACCTTTCCAAGCATTCAAATCCTGCATATGATAATATCATGCAGCGCCAAAAGCAACTGGAGCAATTAAAAAAACAACAAGAAATACTCGAAAAAGAAACGGAAACAATTCGTAACTACAAAGAAGATAAGATTGCACCAGAAGTAAAAACTCATTACCTTGACGTGCTAGGAAATCTAATTGCACAACTAAAAACTTATTACGAACATTATGAAAAAAATATCAAGTTGCAAGAAGATTTCTTCCAAAAAATCGCCGAAAAAGATGCTACATCAGAAGATTTCATCAATGGCTTAGATGAATTAAATGACGATTATCAAACACTTCAAGAAGAATTGAAAAGCATTGATCAACAATTCAATGACTTAGAAAAAGTTCAACAATCATTTGAAAAAGAAGTGAATGAATCACTCAAGAAAGGAAATGCAACCAAATGACTCTTCAAAAAAAATTAATTATATTTTCAATGAGTGCCCTTATGCTTGTAGCATGTGGCAACAAAAAAGATGATTCGGCTCAAACTGACTCCCCCGAAAAAGATAATATCGAACATGTCGCAACAGAAGATTCCGATTCAAAAGAAAAAACCGCAACCTTTAAATATGAAGTCAATCAAGATACTTGGCAAATTGTTCCCTTAAAAGACTCCAATGCCAGCGAAAAAGTTGCGCTTTTGACATTTGATGATACACCAGACAAACATGGGCTTGAAATTGCTCAAAAATTGGATAAATTAGGAGTACCTGCTATTTTCTTTGTGAATGCTATGTTCTTAGATCGTCCAGGTGGCGAAGAAATGTTGAAAGGTATTCACAAATTAGGCTTTGAAATTGGTAATCATACATATAATCATCCAGATTTAACAACATTATCCTATGAAGAACAATTAAAAGAAATTAAAGGTGTTAATGATCGTGTAGAAGAGATTATCGGTCTACGCCCTCGTTTCTTACGACCACCTTTTGGTTTATTCAATGAAACAACACTAAAAATAATGGATGAAGAAAAAATGACCATTATGAACTGGACTTACGGCTATGATTGGGAAGAACAGTATCAAAATGGTGCAGCACTTGCTGATATCATGGTCAATACTGAATTTCTATCGTCTGGTGCAAACTTATTAATGCACGACCGCTCATGGACACTTGATGCACAAGAAGGCATTATTTCAGGTTTGCGTGATAAAGGATACACTTTTGTTGATCCTGCCGAAATTATCTCAAAACGTGAAATGAACAATTAAAGGATGACAACATATGATAAAAAAAATATTATTCCTTAGTATATTATGTGCCTCATTTTTAATGTCATTTAATCATTCACTTCCTGCTTATGCCGATGATAATGATACTGAACAAAAATCTATCATCCACATCCATGAAGGCGACCTTATTAAGATGCCATCGAAATTGCCCAAAAAATTTCTTTATGATAGCGGTGTAACGATTGACTATCCAAAATCAGGTGTAAAAGGAATTTATACAACGGCCTACTCTGCTGGTGGCGATAAATTTAACCAGTTGGTCCAATTTATCCGCGACACTGATCTCAATGCGATGGTCTTAGATATTAAAGATGATCATGGTAATATTACTGCAAACTTAGCGACTGACAACCCTTTAATCAATCAGATGACACTTGAACAATTTGATATTCAAAAATTAATGAAAGTCTTTGAAGAAGAGCAGATTTATCCTATCGCCCGAATCGTTGTTTTCAAAGATTCAGTGCTAGCCAAAAAAAGACCGGAACTCTCTTTCAAAAATCCTAATGGAACAGTCTGGGAAAATGGTGCAGGTGAAAGCTTCGTCAACCCATTTTTAAAAGAGGTATGGGAATATAATACTGAAGTGGCAATTGCAGCAGCAAAACTTGGATTTAAAGAAATCCAGTTTGATTATGTGCGTTTCCCTGAAGGTTTTGAATTACAAGACGAAACACTTATCTATTCTCAAGGCGATTATGAAAACTCCGAAAAAGACAATGTTCAGCGCCGAGTTGATGCCGTAACAGATTTCGTCCATTATGCTTATCAGCACCTTCTATTATATGATGTGGAAGTTGCTGTCGATATTTTTGGTTATACGGCTGTTGTAATTGAAGCTCCTGGTATTGGACAAAGCTTCCCTAAAATTGCCGCTGAAGTTGATGTTATTTCGAGTATGATCTACCCAAGCCACTGGGGACCAGGTAACTTAGATATTGTACTCCCTGACCTAGATCCTTATGGTGTTGTTGACCACTATATGACATATGAATTGAGTATATTAGAGGAATTGGGCGATGATGCTCCAAAAACGCGCCCATGGCTCCAAGATTTTACTGCAAGTTATTTACCTGCAGGGCAGTATAAAACATATGGTGCAGCTGAAGTATCGGCACAAGTCGAAGCGCTCGCTAAGCATGGTATCCACGAATTTCTACTATGGGATGCCGCTAATAATTATTCAACGGGTGCTACCTATACTTTTGAATAAATTGTCAATATAAAAAATCCCTCACAACTCCCAGTGTCATGCTACACTGCGGTAATGTGAGGGATTTTTTTAAATATTTAATTCAATTGCAACAGCTAGATCAATTGATATAATTCTTGTTGCTATAACTTTTTTATTCAATATTGTTTCTAGTGCCATCTTGTATAAATTCATTTGTCCACGATAACGTCGTTTTAATTCTTCTTCCGCACGATCGTAATAATGTTTCACGCGGTCTGTTTTATAATCAAAAAGTACAATCCCTTTTGATGTTTCATAATAGCCATCAATAATTCCTTTGACCAAGATCCTATCTTCCCCAGGCTCAAATTCATTAAAGATTTTGGAGGCATCCATTAATATTGAAAAGGGCACTTCTCTTTTTAATGACAATTTATGATCAATGATTGATTGTCCCCATTTTGTTTGAAAGAATTGACTAATTTTTTCAAAAGGCATCTTTGAAAGCCATTCATGTCTTACAAGTTGTCGTTGTTGTAAATGGAGGAATGCTTCCTGCAATTGTTCGATATTCTGTGCTTGTTCAATGTCAATATATTGCAAAATTAAGTGAACAATTTGTCCAATTTGTTGTCCATCTAACTGGTGCTCTTCTTTTGTGATGAATTTCGGTGGCACAAATGTATCATTCGTATAACGCCCAACATTTTTCTTTGAGGGATGCATTCGCGTGAGATCAAGAATGGCACGCTGCTCAAGCTCTGGGTCTTCAAAGAGGCGCTTGATTTCTGAAACAGATTGAAATGGGATTGTCTCTGTTGCGGGTTGATGCTTGTATGGTTCATCAATTAATGCAACAACGTTTTGGACAGCTTCATTAAAGTTCGCATCCATATCCTTTACATGTGTTACATTCTGGTTTGAAGTTGCGCCTTCATTTTCAATAAGAAGTGTCGGATTTAATGTCGCTTCAATAATATCCAGTGCAGATTCATTTTTGGCTAATGTAGCGGGAATGACCCAGTCCAAATAATTCTTGGCACTGAAGATATCCATTTCACTCAGTCCATTTTTATCGGCACGTTTTGCAACCATATCCCATTCATCCATTGAAGCTTCATAATTATTAACCCGTCCCACCATAATTAACTTCTGCTCGGCACGCGTCATCGCCACATAGAGTACTCGCATTTCTTCTTCCAATTCATCACGTTTGGTGCCTGATTCAATAATCAGTCGCGGCCATAATTTGATACGCATACTTCGTTCATAATCTTGATAGGTTAGACCCGCTCCTAATTCGCGGTGCATAATGACTGGACGTTGTTCAGCTTTTAAGAGTGCTCGATCCATTTGTCCCAAGAAGACAATTGGGAATTCCAAGCCTTTACTGCGATGAATTGTCATTACGCGTACAGCCGGCTGTCCTGTATTATTAATGGTCGGCTCTGCTAAGTCATCCTGACGTTCTTGAATTTTTTCAATAAAATGAATAAAGCGAAAAATACCTTTAAAACCAGTTTTTTCAAAAGAGGCAGCACGCTCATAAAGTGCCTGAAGATTCGCTTGACGCTGCTGTCCTCCGATAAGGCCCAAAACATATGAATTATAAAATGTATCCTGATAAATTTCACGTATTAAATCACTGACTGCCAATTTATTCGCCAAATTTCGCCATTTTGTTAATAATGCATCAAAATCTTTTAATTTCTTCTGTAGTGTGATATTTTTTTCGTCAATAAATGATGTCGTTAAAAATTGTTGGTATGCTTCATAAAAAGAGTGTGTCTTATTTAATATTCTAATACGGGTCAATTCTACTTCATCCAATCCTACAATTGCTGAAGTTAACACTGTTACAAATGGAATATCTTGTATTGGATTATCAATAATTTTTAAAATGGCCATCATGGTTGTGACTTCAATTGTTTTTAGAAAATTTTGTGATTGACTTAGGATAATCGGAATCTGGCACTCATCAAATATTTTTTTAGTGCTTTCAGCCGTTGAATTCGTACGTGTTAAGATTACAATATCATCTAATGTTACATCGCGATTTTGTTTTAATGTTTTATCATAAATTTGTGTTTTTTGGGCCAAAAGTTGATGAATGCGTTCCGCCATTACAAGGGCAATTTTCTCATCATTCGACAGTCCCTCTAATTTGGGATTCGCTTCTTGAGCATCCATATCCAAAAGCATCACTTCAGAATGCATTGCTTCATTTTCAGGATAATCCATAAAGCCTAACTGTAGTGCTTCTTTTCCTGCATAAGGAATGCCACCTGTTTCTTTGCGCATGATAGCTTCAAAGACCCTATTAGTAGCGTCCAATACTTCTGCACGTGAACGGAAATTTTTTGCTAGCGTAATTAAAGCACCATCATCTCTATGCTCATAGTTGTCATATTTGTTCTGAAATAAAGAGGGATCCGCTTGTCGAAAGCCATAAATTGATTGCTTCACATCACCCACCATATACATAAAACTGCTCGGCTCATTAATTTGTTGCTGCTGATTAATTGACACATGCTGCCGCGTAATCAGCCGTAATATCTCTTCTTGTACTTCATTTGTGTCTTGATATTCATCCACCATCACCTCAAAAAATAAGTGCTGATAATATTCTGCTGCGATTGAATAATTGGGTGCCGGCGTTTTTAGAATTTGAATGGTTAATTGTTCCAAATCATTAAAGTCCACCAACTGACGACTACGTTTATATATTTCATAACTTTCTTTGAATCGAATGGTCATATCAACAAGAGTCTTCAAATAATGATAGGCTTCTTGAATATATTTCTCCTGTGTAGCAATAGGTTGTGAAAAATAATTCGGCAACATCCCCATTACATTTTCTTTTACGCGATCGCGTTTTATCTTCAATTCATCGGTGATTTCTTTTGATTCGCTTTTTGCAGACTTCCAACCCTCAAACTTCAACTGTCTTGTAGCATCCACTACTTCCTCCAATTGATCATTATGAAGTAGCGATGTTATGGTGCTAAGTTTTTCAAAATCATTTTGTAAGACCTCAGAAGTCTTAACTAGTTCTTCGCCATAATGCTCACATTCATGCCATAATTCTTCAATGGTTTGAGTTTGGGCTTCCAACATTTGTAACAGTTGTGGTTTAATAAAATCGATGTATAGCGAACTGCTACTCAGCCCTTGTTCAAGATGATAACGTGCTGGCAATTGTTGTAGCCACTCCTTAGGATTAGGCTTAGCCATTGCAAAAGAATATAATTGATCAACAAGTTGATAGATTGATTCCTGATTGCTATCACTGCCATAACTCATAAAAAATTGTTCATAACAGTGAGATTCATCAAGAAGAAATTCTTCAAATAATTCCTGCCATACATCTTCTTTTATCATTGAGATTTCTGTATTATCAGTCAACTGACGAAACACTGGGTCAAAATCAATTAAATAATAGTATCTTTCAATGACGCGTAGACAAAATGAATGAATAGTCGAAATATATGCTTGCCCAATTTTCATATTTTGATGCAACAAATGCTGGTTCAAGCTTTCATCTGCAGAAGCTTGAATGGCTTTTTTTATATCTTTTTGAATTCTTTCTTTCATCTCGCGTGCCGCAGCATTTGTAAATGTTACAATTAAAAGTTGATCGATTTGTTTGCCTTGTTTTAAATGGTCTAAGACACGAGAGGTTAATACTTGTGTCTTGCCACTTCCTGCACTTGCGCTAATCAGCAAGTTGTCGCCTCTGGTCGAAATGGATTTCCACTGCTGCTCCGTATAAAAACTGTCAGCAGGCTTTTTAGTTGATATAATCTCGCGCATCTTTGATATTCCCTTCTTTCAACTGTTGAATAATTTCTTGTAGCACTTCTTCTTTTCCTAATTTTAAAAGATCCACATCAATAATATCTTGTTTTGCAAGGGCTGGATCAAGTTTTGAGATGCCTTGATACTCTTTTAATGATGGCGGATAAATTCCTGATCCACTTAACGGTTCTAAGCGATTTTCACCCGATAAGATAAGATTCCCCGCATGCTGAATTAAGCGCTGGCTATACTGGATTAACATCTCAAATTCATCATCTTCCGCTAATACTTTTATTTTTTTATCAGTGGCGTGGAACCCATTTTTTGTTGTTCGGATAGTAATTACTTTGCTAATGTTGTCTTTTTCTTGATGAAAGACATTCATTAAGCTTTCAATATTGTCAACATTTATACCCTTCAAGCGGAATTGATTCATAAGCTCTACTTCAATTGATTTTTTTATTTGATTGATATCAATTAGTGGATGATGCACATGCGAATAGAACATGCCAATTTTTTTGTGATGTAGGCCATCATGAAAGAGTTGCTCAGCATTTTTTTCAACCACATTCAAATAGGTTAATAACTGCAATTGTATTCCTAGGAGCATCTTTTTGAAATTCAACGTATGATCTGATGACTTATAATCTACTACAGCATAATAACCTGTTTTATTTTGTTCATCTGCATAATAGTCAATGCGATCGATTTTCCCACGTACTTGAATATTTCCCCCATGTGCTAGCGGTAATTTTAATGATGGAAGACCTGTACTTGCTGCAATTCTCCCAAACAACACTTCCGAATAAGCTGGATGAAGCAATGTATATTGGGCTTGTGCTTTTAGCACTTTTAAATATTTTTCAAGTGTTCGTTTTAATAATTTACCATTAAATGTCATAATAGGTGTCTTGCTTAGCAGACGATAAGTTCGTTCTTGAATCATTTCATTAAAGAGAGTATCAACTAGATATTGAAGCTCTTCATCTGTTATTTCTAACAATGAGCGATTATTTTGAATTAGCATTTTTGAAAAACGGTCCAATAAATCATGAAAGAAATTTCCACGTTCTAGCGAAGTTAATTCTAACGCATCACGATCTCTTAATTTCAAACCATATTTTAAAAAGTGAGCATAAGGATCTACAAAGAATGACTCTATCTGTGAAACAGAGAGATATAAATCATTTTGTACTACATTTCCACTTTCATCAATTGGCAAATATAACTGTCTTGCAAGAAGATCTGGAATTTTAACAATGCGCTTTTTATATTCCAAGCTAGTTGCAACCTTTTCTTCTTTTGGTGACAGTAGCAATGATTTCACTACCGATTCCCAAAAGTCAATCTGCTGTCTGTTTTCAGTGGCATATCTTTTAGCATATAACAACTGCTCCAAGGCTGTAGTAGATGATGTTGCATATTGGGACATTGCTTTAAGTGGTGTATCAACAGGCGCAAAATGATTCCAATCTCCAATATCAAGTCCATAAGCATTTTGAATTTGCTCAATATATGGACTGATATTTAATTCATTATTTTCTGAGTCAGTCACACAATAAGACAAAAATAAATGGCGATGTGCTTGACTAATCACTTTAAAAAAGTTAAATGGCTCATCAAATGAACGCTGTGCCCCGCTACTTCTAATAAATGACTCTCCACTAAGTTGCATCTGCAAAAATTCACGATCTTCATCAGTCAAAAGTGTTTTATTAATTGGATACATTGGAAGTACTTGGTTATTAAGCCCCACTACAAAGACGACTTCATAATTCGTCAGACTGCGGTGGTCATACTGATCGACCAACACTTGATCCATCATTGGTGGAATTGAACGATACAATTTTTGGGCAAAGCCTGATTCCAAGATCGATAAAAATAACTCCATATCCCATGCATCCTGCCCTAATAGTTCAATCCATTCATCAAAAATCGTCATCAATTCATCCCATGCTTGTTCATGATGGGCGCTTTCTTCTAATTTATGATGCGATAAGAATTGGTCGCGCCAAAATAATAATTGATCGCGAACGCCAAATTCTAACATCCATTCATAAAGAACTATAATGGCTTCTTCATTTGTTTTTGACTTTTCTATTTTTTCTTTTAATGGGAGCACTATTTGCTGGAATTTTTCCTTAACGCTATTGGCTACCTGTTGCATCGCTTCTTCATGATCAGATTGCTGCGACAAATCCTCCATATTAAAGCGCGCATAAATCCACTCTTCATCAGATAGCCAGTCATTGCCTTCATAACCTAAAGCTAATGCAACATTTTCAGCAATATCTACTGCATGGCGCCACTCTTGGACACTTCGATTCCACTCTTGGAATAATTGTTCATTTATTTCTTCCTTTTGGTTATCATAAGTAATACATTTGAATTCTTCAGTGCTAAGCAGTGGCACTATCAGTTCTGTTTTTAAAAATTGCATCACATCTTCATGTCTAAAATGATATTTAAACATTTTAAATAAGCTTTCCATCAATTCAAATATTGGATGATGAATCATTGTTGAAAATTCATTGATAAAATATGGAATTCCCTGTTGCTCGAAAATTTGTGCAATAAGCAATCGGTAGCTTCCCATATCGCGCGTCACTAACAAAAAATCATTCCAGCGATAATTGTTAGACGAAACCATTTCTTTCATTTTATTTGCAATATGCAATATTTCGCTTTTTTTATCTGATGCTTTGTAAATATTTACATTAATATCTTTATTCTCTGGCATAATAGGAGATAAGTGAGTATTCATTAAATACCACCATCTATTGAAGCCAAACAGAGGCTGCGACTCTTCTATCTCACATGATGAAGCAATAGTTGGGGAATACAATGGAATATGATGGTTTTTTGCCATATTATGAATGTGCCAATAGGTATCAATAGTTTGATTAAAGAATTGCTGTTCCATCTGACTTAAGTTTTCAGGTATATCTTTTAGATTTAGATTAATCCAAATGTCTTTTGCATTTTGCGCAAGCAATCGTACCGTCTTAAGCTCATTGGCAGAAAAATAATTATAATGATCAATCACAATTAGCGTATTTTCCATATTTGCCTTTTGAATATCGCGTTGCAATTGACAATATAAATCTTCATTGAGTAAATATTTATCCCCCAGCGCCTCTTCAAATTTCTCAAAAATTATTTGGATATCTTTTATTTTTAATTGAAATTCACTGTGCATATCTGATTCTTTTTGAACAATCTCTTCTAATAACTCAGTATCAATATCTCCACTTCTCAGCTCAAGAAAAAGATCGAGCAACTGTTGTGTGAAACCAGGTTGGTGGACTTCATTGCGAAAAATGTTTAATTGGTCTTGATTTTCATTTAAAATTTTTCGGATGAGCATTGTTAGTCCCGTTTTTGAGAGTCTAATTTTTCGATCCGTTTCTGCTGTATTGAGATGCCATGCAAGACGTGAAAAGCTATACACTTGTAAGTCAATCATCCCTACTGTCTCTGTCTTTTCTTGATTGAGCGAATTTAAAAGTAACAATTCTGCTTCAAATTTCACATTATCTGGCACAATATAATAAATTTTTTTATAATGATGATTTTGTAAATGATTTTTAATTGATTGAATTAAAAAATGCTGTCTTGCTTCATGATTTAATCCTAACAACAATTGGAGTCCCATGACATGCCACCTTTCATGCATACATTCATACTTTATCTATGTATCTATTCTACCATAATAAAAAAAGACCGCTATCACAAAGATAGCAGTCTTTCGATCTATAATTATTTGCCTATAATTATTTTGCAGCTAATTTAATAATTTCTACAATTGTGTCTGTTGCACGCACCATCGCTTCAACTGAAACATATTCATAACGTCCATGGAAGTTCTCTCCTCCTGCAAATAAGTTCGGAGTAGGTAATCCCATGAAAGAAATAATCGAGCCATCTGTTCCACCACGAATAGGTTCAATAATTGGTACAATATCAATATTTTCCATTGCTTTTTGTGCTAATTCTACAGGACGCATATCATCTTTTATCACTTCAGCCATATTATAATATTCATCTTTTAAATTCAATGTAAAACGGTCGCCATATTTTTTATTGAGCGTATCTGTGATCATTTGCATTTTTGCTTTTTTATTCTCAAATTCTTCACGACTATGGTCACGAATAATATAATTTAAATCAGCTTCTTCAACCGTTCCATTAATTTCTAAAATATGATAAAAGCCATCGCGTCCGTCTGTTCTTTCTGGAACTTGCTCGGCTGGTAACATTTCATCAAACTCGATCGCTAATTTTAAAGCATTGACCATTTTATCTTTGGCAGAACCTGGATGAACATTTTGCCCTTTTATATGCACACGTGCACTTGCGGCATTAAAACTTTCATATTGCAATTCACCCAATGGGCCACCATCTACAGTATATGCAAAATCTGCACCAAAATGATCAACATTAAAATGTGTTGCACCTTGACCAATTTCTTCATCTGGTCCAAAAGCAATGCGAACTTTTCCATGTTTGATTTCAGGATGTTCAATCAAATATTTCATGGCACTAATGATTTCAACCACTCCAGATTTATCATCAGAGCCTAATAAAGTTGTTCCATCTGTTGTAATTAATGTCTGACCTATATAATTTTTCAAATTAGGAAATACTGAAGGAGATAATACAATATCTTCTTCTTTATTTAAGACAATATCTGTTCCATCATAATCTTTAACGATTTGTGGATTGATATTCTCGGCGTTGAAATCTGCTGTATCAATATGCGCAATAAAACCAATAGTTGCGACCTCATCTTCAGTGTTGGAAGGTAATGTTGCTGTAACAAAACCCGTTTCAGTAAGATGTTCAACATCAGACAAGCCAATAGCTTCTAAATCTTTCGCAAGCATTTTTGAAAATTCTACTTGTGAAGCGGTGGAAGGAATTGTGCTACTATATTCATCCGAGCGCGTATTAATTTTTGCATAACGGATAAAACGTTCAACTAAATCTGGGTACATAATGACCACTCTTTCTATAAAAATTTAAAGACATCTTTTTGTTTTTGCGTTGGAATTACTTCAATATTCCAATCTAATTCATCGGACCATGTTGCTAGAAGCTGAGACATTTTTTGGATAAAAATACTTTCAACATAATGGCCAACATCAATGAATGATAAGCCATCGCGCAACATATCTTGTGCTTGGTGGTAGCTAATATCGCCTGTAATATATAAATCTGCGCATGTTTTTAATACGTCCGACGTAAAATCAGCCCCTGATCCACCCAATATAGCAATCGTTGAATATCTTTTTCCCGATTGTATTTCATTATAACGTACTTTTTCAATTGGCAATTTTTCTTTTAAATATTGGATAAGCTCGATAATCGTCATTGATTGTGGTAGCTTCCCATATCTTCCATAACCAATTTCAGGTTTTTGGATATCTGGGCATAAAACCTTACAATTCTCAAGTTGAATTGCCTGTGCTAGCCATTCATTCATACCAGCAGGCGCTTTATCTAAGTTAGTATGTGCACTGAAGACGGCAATCTGTCTTTCAATGAGTTTGATATAAAGTCGCCGCTTCGAATCTAGTGCATTGAGTGTTTGGATCGGTTTAAAAATGAGTGGATGATGCGTTACTACTAAGTCCACATCATGATCAATAGCTTCTTGTAAAGTTATAGGATCTAGATCCAAGGCCACCAGAATTTTTTGAACTTTCTGATGTAGATCTCCAAAAGACAGACCTACGGGATCCCACTCTTCCGCTAAACTTTGTGGGGCAAATTCATCTATTTTTGTAATAATATGATTTAATTCTATCATCTTATTTTATCACCTTTTGAATGATTGTTATCATTTCATGAATTTCTTTTATTTTGGCTGCTGAACGATCCGTTGCATTTTTTAAATTGCTCTGTATTTTCTTAAATTGCGCTAATTTATCGTTCCATTTTTTATAAAATGTTAATGTGGGATGTTCTATCATATAAGGTCCAAAAAGCAATTGTGGCTGTGAATATTCAATCTTTTCAAGTGTCGGAATTGCTTTTATGACTTCATAATAAATTCCTTGATCTTCTACAACCTTTTCAGCTGTTATTTGATAGCCATATTCTCCTAAGAATTTTCTCAAGTAAGGTTCATGATTGTTAGGTTGTAAAATCAATATACAATTTTGGGGGATAAGTTTCTTGTCAACTCCAGCTTGAATAATCTCGGCAATAAGCTGTCCGCCCATCCCTGCAATTGTCGTAACATTTATCTCATCTGGATGCTTCACTTGTGTAATAACCTCAAAACCTGCACCTAAAAATAAATCAATCGCTGATGCTAGGTCCGCTTTTTCTATATTATATTTAGCATTTTTATATGGTCCTTCTACAACTTCGCTAGCATAAACATGCACTGCTTTTGCTGATTGAAGAAGTTCTATGGGCAAGAAGGCATGATCGGTTCCAATATCAAGTACTACACTATGATTAGGAACCAATGAGGCTACAGCGGTTAAGCGATTCGAAAGCAATTTTGATTTAATAATCATCGCTCCTTTATGACTAAAAAAGCCTCTGAGACAAAATGTATCAGAGGACTTAATTAAAAATTATTCTTCTTCAGATTCGTCGTCTTCACCAATAACTTCTGGTTCAGGCATTTCATCTGTTGATGAAGCAGATTCTAAATCATCTGAAATATCTTCTGGTGCAGTAATGGAGACCACTAATTCATCTGCATCAGTAATCAATTCAGCACCTTCAGGTAATTCGATGCTGCCAACTTCAACTGTGTCACCAATTTCCATTCCTGTTACATCAATTAAGAATTCAGCAGGAGCTTTCATAGGTGATACTTCCAACTCAACTTCAGAAAGTGCTTGAGAAACAATACCTTGTTTAATCGTTTCTTCACCATGAACATATACAGGGATTGACATGGTAACTTTTTCACCTGCGTTAAAGGCAAGCAAGTCAACATGGTAAATGTGTGGTGTAAGTGCAAAATCTTGACGATCTTTAACAAATACGTTGTGTGTTTCACCTTCTACATTGACTTCAAATACTCCATTAGCGCCTACTTGACGAATAACATCTTCAAATTCTTTCAAATTTAGTAATACAGGTAATGAATCGACTCCTGTACCATAAATCACTGCTGGTAATTTTCCAGCTGCACGTGCTTGTTTTGATGCACTTGTACCTAAACGTGTGCGTTTTTCCGCATTTAATTTCATGTAACTTTCACCTTCCAAATAAATTGAGTATATTTTTATTTAAAATAACATGTATCATTATAACAAATATCTGTAGCTATTGCAAAGCGTCATACAAGGACATATTATGACAAAAAGTCTTTTAATTGTTTTGAACGACTTGGATGACGTAATTTTCGCAATGCTTTTGCTTCAATCTGACGAATGCGTTCTCGCGTAACACCGAAAACTGTTCCCACTTCTTCAAGTGTTCGTTGACGGCCATCGTCTAAACCAAAGCGTAATCTTAGCACATTTTCTTCGCGATCTGTTAAAGTTTCCAACACGTCTTCCAATTCGTCTTTTAAAAGCTCATAGCTTGCATTATCTTCAGGATCAATAGCTTCCCCATCTTCAATAAAATCTCCCAGATGTGAATCATTTTCTTCACCAATTGGTGTTTCTAAAGAGACAGGATCTTGCGAAATCTTAATGATATTGCGAACTTTTTCTGTCGGCAAGTCCATTTCAGCACCAATCTCTTCGGGGGTTGGTTCGCGCCCTAACTCTTGTAGCAATGAACGCTGAACGCGGACTAGTTTATTAATTGTTTCTACCATATGCACCGGAATACGAATCGTACGTGCTTGATCTGCAATCGCCCGTGTAATAGCTTGACGGATCCACCAAGTAGCATAAGTTGAAAATTTAAAACCTTTCGTATAGTCAAATTTCGTAACAGCCTTCATAAGCCCCATGTTTCCTTCTTGTATTAAATCCAAGAAGCTCATTCCGCGGCCTACATATCTTTTAGCAATTGATACTACAAGTCGTAAGTTTGCTTGGGCTAGCTCATGTTCTGCTTCTCTGTCGCCAAGTTCAATCCTTTTTGCAAGGGCCACTTCTTCATCCGCCGTTAATAAATCGACACGTCCAATTTCTTTTAAATACATACGTACTGGGTCATTAATTTTTACTCCAGGAGGTGCTACCATCTGTTCGCGACGTGCTTCTTCTGCTGCAGCTTCTTCCTTTTCAACTTGACGAATTAATGGATTCCCCTCTTCATCGACAACACCAATACCTTCGTCTTCGAACTTTTGAATAACTTCTTCAATTTCATCTTCAATTAAATGATAAGGCTGTGCCAATTTATCAGTTAATTCAACATATGAGATCGTTTCTTTTTGGAGGAATTTGGCTTCAGCGATCAATTCTTTGGTCGCTTTTTTGTAGCCGATTTTTACTACTTCTTCATTGTTTTTTGTCATGAATGAATATGCCCCCTATTATGATTGATTTTTCAACTTTTTATTTAATTGAATTATTTCTAAGGCTAATGAGGTTACCGCCTCTTGATTGCCTATTCTTTTGGCTTCATCTAATTCTTTTCGTTTCATTTCTAACTTCTGGCGAATAGGTGAGACCTTTTCAATAATTTGCATATAGTCTGCAATTTCTTCTTCCGTGAAATTCATTCCCAAGTTCATCCACATAATTTGTGTTGTTATATTTTTTAATTCATTATCCGATAACAAATCTAAAAAAGTAGAAATTGATTTATCGGGTGAATCAGAGCGAAAAGACTGATATAAAATATAAAGCAGTTGGTATTTTTCATGCATAAATGTAAATTGCGGATTTAATTGCTGAATCACGTCCCAAGCATGATCACTATTCATCAAGCGATGCAATAACATTTGCTCCGCCCGTTCTACTACCGACAACTTTGGTACTTTTACACCTTCGTGGCGTTTTGGTTCATTGAATTTATCTTGCGTGAGTTCTGTTCTTTTTTTACGAATTTCGTCAAGTTGCTCACTTTGCACATGGCTTTTTATGAGTTGATATTGTTGTTCTAATGAATCAAATGATACTTGAAATTCATCAGCCAATTTATTCAGTGCAAAATCTTTTTCAATTGGTGAATTCATTCGTGCAACTTCAGATAAGATGCGCTTAATATATTCAAGTTGTTCCGACTCATTCGCAAGGTTTTTCCCGAGGCGATAATAATTCATATAGAAATTTAAAATAGTTTCGCGACCATGATGTAATAAATCTCTAAATTTTTGATCGCCATATTTTTTGATGAATTCATCTGGGTCATCGCCTGGTGGAAAGTTGACTGTCTCCACAGTAAAATGAGTTTTTTCAGTGATTTCTTTAATCGTTTTGTTCGTTGCATTCATTCCAGGTTGATCACCATCAAAAGCAAGAATCAAATGATCAGTATAGCGATCCAACAACTGCAAATGTGCAGTAGATAGCGATGTTCCCATTGTTGCGACACCATTTTGAACCCCTGCTTGCCATGCAGAAATAACATCCATATAGCCTTCAAATAAGATAGCTTCCCCATGAGTTCTAATACTTGAACGTGCTTGATGAATATTAAAAAGCACTTGACTTTTTTTAAAGAGCAACGTCTCAGGTGAATTCATATATTTAGCGATAGAGCGGCTCTCCTGTTCCTGCTCCAAAAAAGCACGTCCACTAAAAGCAATCACTTGTCCGCGCTCATTATAAATTGGAAAAATAATGCGCTCCGAAAAACGATCCAAATAATCGTTACGATTTTCAACATGATAGTCGGAAAATAAACCAGATTCTTGAAACAAATTGCTTTCAGTACGTTCAGAATCTTTTTCGGATAAATATAAGTGAAGTGCATTTCTTTGCGTTGGGGAAAATCCTAACTTAAATGTTTCGATCGTTTCAGGTTGCAATCCACGACTTATTAAGTAGTCATAAGCTGCTTTTCCTTGATCAGTATGCAATAAGATATGATGATAGAATTCAGCCGCATCTTCATACATCTTCAATAATTGGCTTTCAACGGATGATTCTGATGAGCGATTTTTTATTTGACCTGCGAGGCTCTGATCGATCGGATAATGAATCATTTCCGCAACCTTAATCACTGCTTCAGGAAAAGTGATCCCTTCTATTTCTTGTAAAAAAGTAAAGATCGTCCCGCCTCGTCCACAACTAAAACAGTGAAATAGCTGCTTATCTTCACTTACAGAAAAAGAAGGTGTGTTATCTTCATGGAATGGGCAATGTGCTAAATGGTTATTTCCTGCTTTTTTTAGTGACACATATTGCGATATTAAATCAATAATATCCGCTTGTGTGCGTATTTCTTCAATCGTCTCTTCAGGAATTCGTGCCATTTCATCACCTCTTTACCGTTAGATCACACACTGAACCTAATTATTAACATATACTTTATTATACAATGTAAATTGAACACCCGTCAACTGTTGTGGCTTACTTGACGGGTGTTTGTACTATTAATTTAAAAGTTTGATAATATCTTCTTTTGATAATTTTTTAATTGAGGCCAATTGTTCCGATTGCATCACTGAATCAACTAATTCTCTTTTCTGTTCTTGAAGTTTATAGATGCCTTCTTCAATTGTTCCTTTTGTAATCAATCGTAAAACTTGCACAGGTTTTTTCTGACCGAAACGATGCACTCGATCCGTAGCTTGGTCTTCAATCGCTGGATTCCACCATGAGTCATATAAGATGACTGTATCGCCACCTGTCAAGTTTAATCCAACACCTCCAGCTTTTAAAGAGATTAAAAATAAATCTTTTTCTCCGCTATTAAAACGTTCTGTTAATATGAGGCGTTCTTTTTTATCAGTTTGACCATCTAAATAATGATAATCTCTTCCCAATCTATCCAATACATCACGAATAATTGCCAACATACTCGTAAATTGTGAGAAAAGAACCACACGCTTTTTATTTTTTTGCGCTTCTTCTAAGAATTCGAATAGGCGCTCTAATTTAGCCGACGGACCTTTGTAGCCGGAATCAATCAATCTTGGATCATTACATATTTGGCGAAGTCGTGTCATACCTGCAAGGATCTGAATGCGATGCTGATCAAAAGAATGATGGGTCATATATTCTTCTAAATCATGACGAATCACTGCCAGCTGAACTTGATAGATACGTTTTTGCTCATCTGATAGTTCAATAAATTGCTCTGTTTCAGTTTTTGGTGGTAAATCTTGCAGCACTTCTTCTTTTAATCGTCGTAAGATAAAAAAGCTTATTTTGTTACTAATTTCTTCTTTAGAAAGTTTTTGAAAATCTTTTTGGCTTTTAAAAAGGCCAGGCTGTACCGTTGAAAATAATGACCATAATTCATTCAAATTATTTTCGATAGGTGTTCCAGATAAAGCGATCATATTCTCGCATTGGAGTTGTTTGATTGCACGCGATGTTTTTGTATTCACATTTTTTATATTTTGTGATTCATCCAAAACAATGGTATTAAAAAAATAATCTTTAAAGGCGTCAATATCTCGATGAATCAGCGGATAACTTGTAATAATAAGCGAATTATTCGGATCCGCCATGGCATGTGCTAATATTTTCTTTCTTTCGATTGCTGAGCCTGAAATGATTTGCGACTTTAATGCTGGTGCGAATTTTTCAATTTCAGCTTTCCAATTGTACATAACACTTGAAGGACAGATCACAAGATATTTTCCGCCAGATTCTTCCCATTTACTTAAAATAAAAGCAATTGCTTGTAAGGTTTTACCAAGTCCCATATCATCTGCAAGTACTGCACCAAAGCCATAATAGTCCATTGTTTTTAGCCACTGGAATCCGATTTTTTGGTAATTTCTTAATGTTGCTCTTAATTGACGTGGCAATTTAAATGACAATTGCTGAGGGGACTTCAATTGCTCAAGTAATTGTTGGAACTGCGCGCCGCGTTTCACTAAAGGAGAAGAAAAATTATTAATTCCTTGAATAAGAGGGATTGATAGCGATGTATCATTCAAATCTTTCGCTTCAAGCCCCAATGCTTGCATTGCCTGACTGAGTTCTTTTAGATCTTTCTGTTCAAGGTCTATAATTTGACCAGTCTTCAGTCGATAAAAACGCTGTTTCTCTTTTATCATTTGCAACAATTTTGTCATTTCGTGAGGCGGAATATCTTCCATTTGAAATTGAATATTCAACAGGTTAGAACCTGCTTGGCGTTCAATGAAAATCTTCGGCGACTCTTTCGGACGATAGATCATTTTTTTTACTTCATCTGATAAATACACTGGATAATATGTATCAAGTCGAATCATATCTTCATATAAGAAATGACTAAGGTCCGCTAAATCTGCAAAATACCAGCCTTTTGAATCTTGACTAACTTGTCCAATAAGATGCAAGATATGATTCAAAATTTCTGCTTCTTTTTGAAAATCTCGGACTACTAAAACTGATTGTGCTTCATTGGACGCTGATTGAAAAGGAGATACATCCACTGCACCATAAGAAAAAGTAGGCTCAATTGTTAACTTTTGATTTCTATAATCAATTTTTATTTTAGTTTTGAATTGCGACTCGATCATATCTTGAAAAATGTCATCATTGATCTGAATGTGGAAATATTTTTTAACCGTTGTCCAATACAAGGATAGAAATTCAGAAAGTTGATGTGCATTCAAATAGAGTGCTTCTTCTTTTAAAATATCAAAAGTTGTCAGTAATTTTTTTAAAGGGTAAATATCCTTTGATTTTATTTTGAATAATGAATGATTAACACGCAAATATGGCGTTTGCTCTAAAAATTCAATGAATGGTACATCATCGCCAATTGGATGAAGATGAATTTTATAGTCCTCATTATCTTTTATAATTGTCAGTTGAACTGGTATTTTTTCATCTTTTATAATATCAATAGCATATAACTCTTCCGCACGTATAGCAGTTGGACTATTAGGCGGATAACCCCAGCGAATTTTTCCACGATTGGTTTCATTCATTAATGTAAGAATTTTGTCAACAAAAGCTGGCGGAATAACAAGCGGCGATTGACCATAATTGCTGTTTGTGCCTTCATTGGTATAGCGTTGACTCAATTGGTCAATTTCATTTAAAGCCACAAGCAACTTCATATCACTTGAAGCAATTTTATGGTGCTGTGGATGATAGGAGAATTGTTTGCCAAAAGAATATTCCCGTTGATTGATCAAAAATCTTAAAACCGTTGAAAAATCATGAACAACATATAAATAATCCAAACCTACGCGCATATAAAGTCCTGCATCAATGGGTTGATTAGGAAGTTGATGCATATTCAGAATATATTCAAATTGCAATATTTCTTGATAATCGTAGATCTCATTTAAATAAGGATTCTCAAGTAAATTTTCTAGTAGCATTTTATTTTTTTGAACGCGATTTTTTATATCGCCTACTAAGGCTGCTTCTGATTGTGATTGTGCTAATTCTTCAATAGAGTATCGATTTAAATATGCCATGCTTGCAACTACATGTTCACACGCTCCAGCATATTTTTCAAATGCTTCACATGTGCAAGAATAGGTGCTTGCAATTCCATTTTTTAAAAATGACATTTCTACTTTGTGGCATTGATTATGTGCTTTAATATGTAATGAAATTTTTCTTTCATTTGCATCAATTTCAATTTCTTCAAATGAAGCATCATCTTCACTTAATTGAATCCCTTGTTGGTAAATATCTTGATTATTGGCAATTGAGCGCACAACAGATTCAGGAAAAAATTGTTTTTTAAACATAATCTATCGGCTCTCCTCTCCTTAATGTTCATTGCTCCATTATAACATACATCATTAATTCCATCAGATGATAACTACAAAATAAAAAAGGAGGTTTCCCTCCTTTTTTTATTGACTATACTAAATAACCAATTCATTAAAATCTGCAACTTCTTGCGCATATTTTGCAAAATATTGCAACAGTGCAATACGATTATTGCGCAATAATGTATCTTCTACCATGACCATATTTTCTTCAAAAAAATTATCAATTTGTGGTGACAAACTTAAAATAAGGTCAATATGTTTTCCATCTTTCATATTATTATTCCACTGCTCTTTTAATGAAAGAATTGCTTGATGTAAATCTTTTTCAGAGTCAGTTTCAAAGAAATTCACATCTACATCGAATTGTTGCTCTTGCGTTTTAGTAATATTTAGGACGCGTTTAACAGATTGGATTTGACTTTTGAATTCAGACATTTTTCTTCGTTTATCTATTTGAATCGCAATGTTCACTTTTTCAACAATATCACTAGTTTTTCCTCCGCGAGCGGCTTGAATAATATCATAAGGAAGCTGGTGATGTTCTTTAATATATTGCGCTAAGCGGTCATCCAAGAAAGCAATTAAATCATTGCGATGTTTATCATATCCTCTAACGATTTCTTCTGTCAATGATACTTTTTCGACAATTTCATCGAGCCAGTCCACTAAAGAAAATGTCTGATCTAAATTCACTGCAATACGAACAACGCCCATTGCTTGGCGGCGTAAGGCAAATGGATCATTTGACCCTGTTGGAATCATTCCAGCTGAGAAAAATTGCAGCAGTGTATCTAATTTATCTGCAACAGAAAGCAGTGACCCTAAGAGGGTATCTGGCAGTGCACCATCTGTTGATATTGGCAAATAGTGTTGGCCAATTGCTTCAGCTACTTTTGGATCTTCTCCTCTTTCATAGGCATAATGACCACCAATTACACCTTGTAATTCAGTAAATTCATTGACAACTTCCGATACCAAATCTGTTTTATAGATTTCGGCTGCATGCACTAAATGCATTTCATCTTCTGGCGATAAATGAAATTTCTGACTCAAAATTTTGACTATTTGCTGTACACGAAGTTCTTTGTCATAGATTGTGCCTAAACGGTCATGGAATGCAAGTTGTTTTAACTTATCATTCCATTCTTTATAAGTAATTTTTTGATCTTCTTTGTAGAAAAAGCGAGCATCTGCTAATCTAGCGGCGATAACTTTTTCATTACCTTGAGCGACACCTTCAATATTTCGATCATCACCATTGCGTACCCCAATAAAATATGGCAGCAATTCATTAGTATCTGCTGATCTTACAGGAAAATAGCGTTGATGATTCATCATAGAAGTCTCCAAAATGACATCAAAAACTTCTAAAAATGCTGGATCAAATTGTCCTACAAAGACTGTTGGCCACTCGGTTAAATCGGTAACTTCTTCAAGCAATGAGGTATGATGTGTTGGATCTATCCAGTTATTTTCTTCAACTAATGCTTCAATTTGTTGTACAATTGCTTCTTTTCGCTCATTACGGCATGCATTAACTTTATGTTCCATTAATAGTTGCTCATAATCTTTTGCATGATTAATTTCAAAAGAATCTGGACTTAAAAAGCGATGCCCTCTTGACTTATTACATGTTGGAATATCAAATACTTCAAAAGGAATAATCTGATCATCAAATAATGCAACTAACCAATGAATAGGGCGAACATATTGATAACTCGTCGTTGACCATTTCATATTTTTTTTGAATTCAATTGCAGGAACAACCTCTCGTAAATCTTTTAATATTTCCAAAGATGGCTTTCCTTGGATAAATTTTTCAATATATGTATATTCTTTACCCGTTTCTTCTTTAAAAATAATGTCTTCGACTGAAGCACCTTGTCCCGTTGCAAAACCGATTGCTGCTTTTGTCCAATTTCCCTCTGCATCTTGTGCAATCTGGCGAGCAGGACCTCTGACAATAGTTTTTACATCTTCTTGTTGATCACTTACATCAAAGACTTTTACTGCAAAACGTCTTGGAGTGCTAAAGGACTCTACTTTTGAAAAATGGATGCGTTCTTTTGTTAAAAAATCTGCAACTTTCTGTGCTAATTGTTGTTCGGCACTTACAATAGCGTTAGCAGGCATCTCTTCCAAGCCCACTTCAAGTAGTAAAGTATGTGTCATTATTTTGCCTCCTCTTTCAAAGAATATTTTTCTACCCATTTTGCAGTATCTTCTTTCAGCAATGGAAAATCTCTTTTGGCACGCTCATTTAAAAATGCTTTCGCAATTTTGCGTGCCATATTGCGAATTCGTCGCAAATAATCTGGTCGCTCAGTTGCTGACACCGCTCCCCGGGCATCAATCAAATTGAAAATATGACTGCATTTCAAAACATAATCATAAGCAGGATGGACAAGTCCTAGGTCAATTAAATGCAGTGCTTCTTTTTCATATGCTTTTAATTGTTCAAAAAGCATCTCTAAATTACTTTCTTCAAATGAATAAACAGAATGTTCATATTCAGGTTCGGTGAAAATTTCACCATATTTTACTCCTTTTGTCCATTCAATATCATATACACTATCAACATCTTGGATATATGATGCAAGGCGTTCTAATCCATAAGTTAATTCAACGGTCACGCTATCCACTTCTAAACCACCCACGACTTGAAAATATGTAAATTGTGTAACTTCCATGCCATCTAGCCAGACTTCCCAGCCTAAACCAGCACAACCAAGTGATGGATTTTCCCAGTTATCTTCTACAAAGCGAATATCATGATCTAATGGATTAATTCCTAAAACTTCTAAGCTTTTTAGATAGAGGTCTTGGATTTCCATCGGCGATGGTTTCATCACTAATTGAAATTGATGATGTTGATATAATCGGTTCGGATTCTGACCATAACGTCCATCGGCAGGGCGGCGGCTTGGCTCAACATATGCAGCATTCCATGGTTCAGGCCCTAATGACCGTAAAAATGTATACGGGCTCATAGTACCTGCTCCTTTTTCTGTATCATAAGCATTCATCAATAAACAACCTTTATCAGACCAATAGCGTTCAAGTTTTAATATGATTTCTTGAAAAGTAAGTTTTTTATCCATTTCTTCACTCCCTCAATATAATAAAATCGTCCCTATATCTCTCATTTTCACAAGAAATATAGGGACGATTCAATCGCGGTTCCACCCTATTTCCGAGCCATTGCTCGACACTTTTAATCAAATGATGCTCAGGGACTGCCTCATTCAAATTATCTAGCTTCCACCATACCTAGACTCGCTATAATTTTCTTTGTTTCCCGTCAATGCATATCACCATTTATAATACACGGATTTCATATTTTGTCAATCATTTTCATCTTCAAAAAATGTTTCATATTTTTCCATTTCTTGAATAAAATGTTTGCTTTTTAATTTAATGCCAACCGTTTCATCATATATTTTGTTGAGAATATGTTTCATTTCTTTTTTAGTTTCCATTGTCACATTAATTTTTCCAAGCTGATCGAATTTCAGATAATTGAGTTGGCGTAATAAATAAATTGCCTTAGGATTAGCATGAAAGCGGCGCTTATCATATACAAAATGCTGCGAGCAAATGATTCCATGATATTTGCTGGAATAATCAAATATGCCTTCTGTTTTATGACAAAGTGCACAGCCTAACCAGTTGGGCATAACACCAAATTCTTTTAATCGTTTTAATTCATACATACAACTAATAATCTCGGCATCCACGTCTTCATTTAAATAAGTTAGAGCTTGAATTAACTCAGAGTAGACAGTGCTATTTGCTTCTCTATCTGCAAGTGCCGCATCTGTTAACATACAAAAATAAATACCGTAGGCATTTTTTTTGATATCAGTATGTAAATGTGGCAAAGGATCACAATGATTAATAGCCCGAATAAATGATAAACCTTCACGCCGTACATCCGCTTCAAATGTTAGACGAACTAACGGGTAAATTTCTTTGTCAAGCGCATCTTTTCGATAACTACCGCGAACAAAAAACATCAGAGGACCATGCATGTTAGTTAAGATTTTTACCAAAAAGTCTTTCTCGCGGTGAGGTTTTTTAAATAAAACAACCCCTTCTAACTTTTCTAACATGATAATCCCCTGCCTATATTAATAATCTTCTTCGCGGTACCCCAGCTCTTCCAAGCGCATTGGGCGATCACGCCAATTTTTTTTAACTTTTACAAAAAGCTCTAAAAAGATAGCTTCACCTAAAAGATTTTCAATATCTTTTCTTGCACGAGTACCAATTTCTTTTATCATAGTGCCGCGTTTACCAATTACAATACCTTTTTGACTCTCACGCTCAACGATGATAGATGCGCGTACATGAAGTTTATCGGTTGTTTCATCTCGTTCAATCGACTCCATCTGAATTGCAACAGAATGTGGTATTTCTTCTTGTGTTAAGTGTAATATTTTTTCGCGTACAAGTTCACCAACTATAAAGTATTCAGGATGGTCCGTCACTTGATCTGCAGCATAATATTGTGGTCCCGGTTGCAAATATTTTGTAATATCACTTAAAAGTGTCTGTAAATTGTTACCATACATCGCGGATACTGGAATAATTTCTTTAAAGTCCATTTCTTTCTTATATCCTTCAACGATTTCTGGCAATTCATTTGGATGAATTTGGTCAATCTTATTTAATACAAGAAATACAGGGGTATGTATATGTTTCAAACGTTCAATAATAAATTGATCGCCTGGTCCTTTACGCTGTGTCACATTTACCATGAATAACACTAAATCCACATCATTCAAGCTACTTAAAGCATTTTTAACCATAAATTCGCCCAATCTATGATGTGGTTTATGAATTCCAGGAGTATCTAAAAAAACAACTTGTTCTTGTTCCGTTGTATAAATTCCTCGAATATTATTACGCGTTGTTTGGGCTTTATCACTGGTAATCGCAATTTTTTCTCCCAAAATAGTGTTCATTAAGGTGGATTTCCCTACGTTAGGTCGGCCTACAATCGAAACAAACCCTGATTTAAATGGCTTATTTTCTTGCATAGTCCATATCCTCTGCTTCAAAATAATAAGGTAATAATCCTTCCACTGTCGTTTCTTTTATATCGCCTTTTTCATTGGTTAAAATGATTGGCATATCTGGTGGACAAAATTCAGCAATGACTTGGCGGCAAGCACCACATGGCGAAATCGGGTCTTCTGTCTTTCCTGTAATGACTAAGCCATCAAATGCTTTAACACCTTCAGAAACTGCCTTAAAAATAGCGGTCCGTTCCGCACAATTTGTCAAACCATATGAAGAATTCTCGATATTACATCCTGTATAAATTTCATCATCACTTGTCAACAGTGCCGCACCTACAGGAAAATTTGAATAAGGTACATAAGCACGTTTGAGCATTGCATTTGCTTGTTCACAAAGTTCTTGTTGTCTTCTCATCATAAAGTCCTTTCATTGTTAGATTAATTAAAAATTTTTGGTAAAAAAATCGCTGCGCCTACAATGGCTGCCAAAAAAGAGATAATTAATACTGCAGCAGCACTCATGTCTTTAATTTTCTTGGCATCTTTATTATATTCTAAAGAAACAAAATCCACGACATTTTCCAACGCAGTATTAATAATTTCCATTGCTATGACTAAATGAATGACTATTAGAATCAAAAGCCATTCATATAAAGAAAGCGAATAATAAATTCCCAAACAAATTGCCAAAAATGAAGATAGGATATGGCTTTTCATATTTCGCTCTTCGCTAAAAGCCGTCCGAATACCGGAAAAAGCATAGCGAAAAGAGGCCAGAAATGTCTTATTTTGAAAGGGCGTTTTCTTATTCACCGTAATACTCCTCAATGATACTTGTTTGTAATCCGAACATTTCCTGAGCTTCTGCATCGGTCTGATGATCATAGCCATTCAAATGTAGTAGACCATGCACTGCTAAAGAAAGTAGTTCTTGTTCAAATGTTTGATCAAATTCTTTGGCTTGGCGTGCTGTTTGGGCTGCTGAAATATAAATATCACCAATAAGACGTGGAATGTCGGCTTCTATCTCTTCAAATTCAAACAATTCCGAATCTGATTCATCATCATCTAATGCAAAACTTATGACATCTGTCACAGCATCTTTATGACGATAGTCTCGATTCATTTGATGAATTTTTTCGTCAGAAACAATCACCAATGAAAGTTCAATATTCTCTGGAAGTTCTAATTTTTTTGCTGCTAAATCAAGAATTTCATAGAGCATTTCTTCTTGAGAAGGGGTAATTGTATTTGTTTCATCAAAAAAAGCTACTTGCATAAAATAGTTCTCCTTTATTACATAAAAATTTTAATTAAAGGTGTACGATCTCTACCATTATAACAAATATTCTGCCTTCTGTTAATGATTAAAATAGTAAGAAAAAAGACCATCCGATTAAAGATGATCTTTTTCAATATTTTCTTTTTGTTCAGCACCATAAGCATCTATAATAGCTGCTACTAAAGGATGGCGGACAACATCTGCAGATGAAAATTGAATATGTTCAATACCTGCAATATTCGTTAATATTTTTGAAGCATGACTTAAGCCACTGGTTACACCTTTAGGTAAATCAATTTGCGTTTTGTCACCATTAATAACCATCTTTGAATTAAATCCAAGACGCGTGAGAAACATTTTCATTTGAGGGACGGTCGTATTTTGAGCTTCATCAAGAATAATAAAGGCATCTTCTAATGTTCGACCACGCATATAAGCGAGTGGCGCAATTTCAATAGTTTCTCGGTCCATTAGGCGTTCAAGTTGCTCCGATCCAAGTAAGGTATGAAGTGCATCATATAGTGGCCGTAAGTACGGGTCTACTTTTTCTTTTAAATCCCCTGGCAAAAAACCAAGACTCTCTCCTGCCTCCACTGCCGGACGCGTTAAAATGACGCGTTTAACGCCTCCTTTTTTCATTTCAGCTACTGCCATGGCTACTGCTAAGAATGTCTTTCCTGTTCCAGCTGGACCCACTCCAAACACAATAGGATTTTTCCTAATGGCTTTCACATATTGCTGCTGTCCATAATTTCGAGGATGAATTACACGTCCATCATTATCTGTGATCACCTTATCTTCGTACATTTCAAGCAAATGATCCAATTTATCCATCTGTCCCATGCGAATAGCATTCAAAATATCCATAGCAGTTAATGAATAACCTGCATGATGTAAATATTCTAATTCTGTTATGATGTGTACCATAAGTTGAACGGCTGCTTCTTGCCCTTCAATCATTAATTGATTCCCTCTTGTATTTGTTTTGACCGATAATTCTCGTTCAAAAATATTTAAGTGGTGATTTTGCGGACCAAAGAGTAATTGAGCCCACTGGAGATTATCAATGGGAATCGTTCGTTTGCTTAATTCTGTGGCCAAATCGCAAGCACTCCTTTTTATATGATGCACTTATTTTATCATATCTATATAGGGTATGCACCAGTGTTGCATAAAAATAAAGACTTCATTGCGGTGGCAATGAAGTCTTTATATTAATAGCCACGATTTTGGCGACGTGCACGACTGTCGCGTTTACGTGCCTCTTCAGATTTTTTCTTACGACGTACACTTGGTTTCTCATAGAATTCACGTTTGCGTGCTTCTCTGAGTGTACCTGTTTTAGATACAGAACGTTTAAATCGACGAAGTGCATCATCTAGTGATTCGCCTTTTTTGACATCTGTTTTAGTCAACGTTCTTCCCTCCCCTCGTCCGGTCGAGGGGTACCTTTCCTCGTGTTTTTAGCACTTTCAGTCTTCCCTTAACCTAATCCAACTTCAGGATTATAAAATCTTTTGAATCAAATCTCTGATTCATTAAGAAATATTATACATGAATTCATAAAACAGGTCAATCTTCAGACTGCGTTTCTAATTTTTTCTTGCAGTCCGCACATAGTCCATAAAGTTCAAAGCGGTGGCCTGATATTTTCACATCTCCCAATTGCTCTTCAAAATAGTTTAATGGACACATTTTAATATTGATAAATTTACCGCAATTCGTACAAATAAAATGATGATGATGGTCATGCGGCGCTTTTTTTACCATAAAATATTTTTCAGCTTCATATTCTGTCTCTTCAAGGATGCCCAGCTCGAAAAAGGTATGCAAATTTCGATAAATGGTATCTGGACTAATTTCAGGAAAGTCAGGTGCCATTCGCTCCGTCACATCTTTCGCTGTTAAATGTTTATCCGTTCCATAAAGAACTTCTAACATTGCAATCCGACGATCGGTAATCTTATAGCCAGCACCTCTCAATGTTTCAATTGCACCACTTATTAAAGTCATCGTCATTCCCCTCCTTGAAATTTTACTCTGAACAATTGATTCATGTATAATAATCATATCATGTATAAAGGAGCTTTCAATACTAATGCCTCAAGAAAAACAATTAAAAGTCTATATCCTTTGCGATGCTGTGGGACAATCAACTACTCAGCTCGCCCAAGCAGCGCTTAATCAATTCCCAAACTTGCAATATGCCACACGTTCAATCTCTTTTGTTTTATCACTTCAAGAACTTCATAAAATTATGAATGATATTTTGAAATGCCATGAAAAAGCTATTATTTTTCATACTTTTTATCATTCAGAATTTTCTAAATATGTCCAACAAGCTGTAAAAAATACATCCATCACTGCCTATGATGTATTGCACCCACTCGTTGAACAAATTGCCCAAACAATGCAAGCCAAACCTGTTGAAGACTTAGATCAAACACATGAATTAAATGATGAATACTTTGACCGAATTGGTGCACTGGAATTTGCTGTTATTAATGATGATGGTAAGAATCCAAGCGGTTTTTTAGAAGCAGATTTAGTTATTTTAGGTGTTTCACGAACAAGTAAAACACCCCTGAGCATTTATTTAGCAAATCAAAATTACAAAGTTGCCAACTTGCCACTATTGCCTGATGCCGAAATTCCTAATACGCTATGGGAAGTCGATCCACATAAGATTATTGGACTTACCTCTGATTTAGATATTTTACTAAAAATTCGTAAAGAACGTTTAGAAAGTTATGGCATTAGTAATATTACACCTTATTCTTGTGAAGAGCGCGTTCAAAAAGAATTAAGTTTTGCAATGAATTTATATGAAAAATTAGGATGCAAAGTCATCAATGTCACATCTCGTTCAATTGAAGAGACTGCTTCACTTATTATTAAATATTTAAATGATGGGCAATATTAAAAAAGTTAGCTCAAACTGAGCTAACTTTTTATTTAAACGCCATGATAAGATTTGCTTCTTTTAATTCTTCCATTCCAATTTTCATAACCACCTTCAAGAATAAAGATATTATCATATCCTTTCTTTTTCAAAAAGATGGCGGATTTTCCAGATAGGAATTGGCTGCTATCATATATATAAATAGGCTGATCATTTCTCAATTCAACATAGCGCTGTTTTAATTCAGTATATGGGATATTTCGTGCACCTAATATATGTTCTGCTTTAAATTCATCGCTTTCACGAACATCAATAACTTGTGCTTTGCGAATATTCTCATTAAATTCTTCTTTTGTTAAAATCGTTGCGGCATTTTTTCTACGGAAATATTGAACAAGCTCCCAAATGCCCCATAAAATTAAAAATAATACCAACGTTTTTGAAAAAGTTCCCATATTTTTATAAATATCTACAATCCATCCCAACACTCTAATCTTCCCTTTCTTATTTACGATCGTTTATTACTAAACTTGCTGCCCCAACAACACCTGCATCATTTCCTAAAATAGCTTGGCGCACTTTAATCGTGTCACGAATCGTTAAAAATACATATTCTTTTACTTTTTCTTGCACTTTATGCGTTAAAAATTCTCCCGCATGCGACACTCCACCGCCTAAAACAATGACCGATGGATTCAATAAATTAGCAACATTCCCCAATGCTAGTGCTAAATAATTCACAACATGATCGACCACAATATTTGCAAAGTGGTCCCCTGCTTTAGCTGAATCAAATACAATCTTAGCATTGATATCTTGCCCATCATCAATCATGCACTTAAGGGCGGAGTCCCCTGCAAATTGCTCTGATAAATCTCTTGCAACACGTACAATTCCAGTAGCACTTGCAACTGTTTCCAAGCAGCCACTCTTTCCACAAGTACAGTCATAGCCATCTTCAATAATTGTAATATGACCAATTTCACCAGCAGCTCCCTGACAACCATGAAGTAGATGGCCATCGGTAATGAGGCCTCCTCCGACTCCTGTTCCTAAAGTAACAAACACCATATTATCTGCTTTTTCTCCTGCACCTTGCCACTGTTCACCGAGGGCAGCGACATTGGCATCATTTTCAATGAAAAAGGGCAGATTGAATGCCTCTTCAAACTGTTGACGGACAAATTGTACTTCTGACCAATTTAAATTATATGCCCCCACAACTGTTCCTTTTTCATAATCAATCATTCCAGGAGAGCCCATGCCGATGCCTAGAAAATCATCAAGATCCATTTGATACAATTCTAAGTGATGACGAATTGATTGAATCAAGTCTGGAACAATTTTGGAACCATTATGACGTATATCAGTCGGAACACTCCACTTCACTTGAATTTGACCTTCTTCATTTAAAATCGCAAACTTTGCTGAGGTGCCCCCTAAGTCAATTCCAATAATTTTACGATTCATTATTACTGCTCCTTTACATATTTTTTCCAACAAAAAAGCAAATTAAAATAAATACTACGTAAAACATAATATATTTCATGCGATTAATATGTTGTGCATCTGCGGCAGCAGTAGATACCACCATCATAGTCGCTAAATAGCCACCAATCGCTCCCCCAAAATGCCCCGCAATATCAATACCAGAACTGAAGAGTGAAAAAATAATATTTACAATAATAAGTATGCGATATTGATAGGCAAGCATCTGAAAATAAGGACGACGAGGATATACTTTTGCCAATGCAAGCACTGTCGCAAACATACCAAAAATTGACGTACTCGCTCCAGCAGAAATTGTCTGATTAGTTGCAAAACTTGCGACATTACCAGCAATTCCTGCAAGTAAAAATAAGAGTAAGTAACGAAATGAGCCAAAAATCTCTTCTAAATTTTTCCCTAAAAAATAAATGGCTAATCCATTCATCACTAAATGAGAGAGACCAATATGTAAAAAAACAGGTGTAAGCAAACGCCAATATTGCCCTTCTATGATTAATTCATTTACTTTAGCACCAAAGTGAATGAGCACGAATGGATTCTGACTTCCACCATATATTTCCATCAAAAGATACATCAATGTGCATAAAATTAAAATCCCGTAAGTAACATATGGGATATTGGATCTATTTTTCATAATTGTTATCATAGCGTTCTCCTTTTCACACACCATTCATTATAACAAAAAAATAAACAAATTTAATGAAAATACTAGAATTTTAATTTAAATCATGGTATTCTAATTCATGCGATAAAGTGTGATTGAATCGCTTGATCCAAATCACTGAATGGAGGGAATTTCATGCGCGTAAATATTACATTAGAATGTACAGAATGTAAAGATAGAAACTACATTACTACAAAAAATCGTCAAAATAATGATGAACGTATTGAATTAAAAAAATATTGCCCAAGATTGCGCAAAGTAACATTACACCGCGAAGTTAAAAAATAATTAATACCTTTACATCAGGTCTTTATAAGACCTGTTTCCTTTTTTAAAGAGCCTATTAGAATTTATCTAATAGGCTCTTTTTTATTCATCAGATGAGGTGTGACTGCCAAATCGACCCACACCAAAATATGCATCCATTGCATTCCGAATCGTCTCTACGTGGATCGTACCCAGATAACCCGAAGGTAGATAAGGTACGACAACTGAGACGGCAATTTCTGGATCATCATAAGGAGCAAATCCTATGAATGTCATATTATAAACGGGGGTGCCTCGCATGGATTCATTTTCTCCCCAATAGTAAGCTTCAGCCGTTCCTGTTTTACCAGCGAAAGTATAAGGCGCACCTCTAAATACTGCTGGGGTCAAACCTAATGAGCCATTCGCCACTTGCCACATACTTTGGTGAACACGGTTGAATGCTTCTTTACTTACATTGATTTCATTTAGAATTTTAGGTTCAATTTTTGTTTTAAGTGCCCCTAACTCTCCTGTATCTGGATTCGTTCCTCTAATTTCACGAACGAGACGCGGGGCATAACGAATACCACCATTTGCAATCGTTGCAGCATATTGTGCATGTTGAAGCGGAGTATAAGTATCAAACTGTCCAAATGCATTAAAGAGCGCTTGCCCAGCATTTGTTACTTCTCCTGGTTGACCAATTGATTCATTAGGCAGGTCAATGCCCGTAGGACTTCCTAGACCAAATTGGCGATTATATTTTCTCATTTTTGCGATGGTTTCTTCGGCATCAATTGGCAAGAATTCATTAGGTTTATAATCATAATAGCCGCCCATTCGCATTGCAAGCATCGCCATGTAAACGTTAGAGGACTCGGCCAGCGCTTGAATATCGGATAAATATTTTACACCATGACGGTTATAGACCGAGGAAATATTTTCTGATCCTTGGAATTGGAGGGGCATATCAACGATCACATTATTATCCACCGAAATAACACCATCTAAATAACCTGATAGGACTGTGGCAGGTTTTACAGATGACCCCATGGTAAATGAATTTTGGAATACACCTAGTGCATCATCTTCAATCTCGCCTTTGACAATCTTCTTCCCAGACATTGCGATAATATCGCCATTTTTAGGATTGATTGCTGTAATATATACACTATCATTCAAGCCTTGTCTTTGAGCAAGCGTATTTAGTGCAACTTCATCAAAGCGTTTTTGAATTTCAGTATCAATCGTCAAGACTAAGTTATCGCCCTTTTCGCCAGCATAACGTTCAACTTGTTTTATAATATCTCCAGAAGCGTTAACTTCCGTTTGCAGTCGGGATTTTGTTCCACGTAAGACATCTTCATATTGCAATTCAATTAGACTAGTACCAACGCGGTCATTGCGCGAATAGCCCTTTGCTAAATAGGCATTGAGCTGAGATTCTGGCAGACCTTGTTTTTCTGTTGAAACAGTTCCCAAGACACTGCGTAACATGTCATCTAAAGGATAGACTCTTTCCCAATCTGTTGACGTATTAACACCTGGTAAATATTCAGCATTTTCCGCAACAGCAGCCATTTCCTCACTTGTTACATCTTTATTTTTGATATTGACTGCACTCAACGCATAGGCGCTATTCATTTTTTTATAGATTGCTGCAGCATTCAATTCTTCATCATGCATGCGTTCCAAATCAGATTCTTTTATCAATTCTAATTGATCTTCATAGTCAAAATTATTGCTGTTGATTTTATTTTTGTGGACATAATTTTCAATTCGCTCTTCCATTTCTTCTTGATGAGCTGCAAAATAATAATCTTTTAAATCACGAATTGTAAGATCTTTTTTTTCTTCATTTTCAAGTTCGGTCACATGTGGTAAGCTGATGATTTTTGAAAGCCTAGACGCTGTCGTAGCCATCGTCTTAGCTTCTGTATTTTTTCCACGTGTATAAATAATCGCATTTGTCGCTTCATTGCCGACAATTTTTTTGAGGTGTGCATCATAGATCTCACCGCGTGGTACATTTCCTTGGATAATAGTACTTTCTGTGCGCTGTACTTCCGCCTTGAAATCTTCTCCGCGAATAATTTGTAAAAAGCCGAGTTGAATAATGAGGATTGCAAATAAGACAAAAATTATAAAAAATAATAAATTTAAACGAAAAGGCACATGCGATTTCGAATCTTTTTGTTTATTTTGTTTTGCTACCATTTTCGTTTCACCTATTTCTAAATTAATACAGGCTTTATTATAACAAAAAACCGAATGATAAACATCATCCGGTCTCTTAAAATTGATTTAAGATTGAATTTCAAATCCTAATGTATCTTTAAAGTGGCCCATTGCCCATTCATGGCCCTTGGCATTAAAACTGGCAACACCTTTTTCATGAATGACGACATCAAAACCCTTATTATAAGTATCAATTGCCGTATGCAAGATACATATATCAGTACAAACCCCCACAAGATGTAACTCTTTTATATCACGTTCACGCAATTTTAATTCAAGATTCGTACCAACAAAAGCAGAATATCGCGTCTTATCAAAATATTCTACATTTTCTTGTGTACGAATTCGTTGATATAATTCTTCCAAATTACCATAAAGTTTGCGACCGTCCGTTCCTTTAATATTATGCGGTGGAAAAAGTTTTGTTTCTGGATGATAGACATCATGCGCATTATGACTGTCAATCATAAATGCAACATAATCACCAGCTTCAGCGAATTCTTCTGTCAGCTTTACAATATAATCATGTAATGCCTGACCCGCTAAACCGCATGTTAAGGCACCATCTATTGCTACAAAATCATTTGTATAGTCAATATTAAGTAACGCTCTCATTATTAACACCCCTTGTTGATTTCTACTATCCTACCACCTTTAAATTTATTCGGCAAACAATATCCGCCTATTTAAATAAATGGCAGGTTTGGGCTAATCAAACAAAGCGCTATTTCATAACTTTCGCACACTTATGCTATTGAATTATTCACCGAAAAGTTCCTTATTGATTGCTGCACTAACTCTGGCCACTTCTTCATCGCTAATTATCTCATAATAAATACCATCAATCGTTGTTCCTTCACCGCTTAATTGGTCATTTTCAATCGTTCCAGCAGCATCCCGATAATTAAGAGATACTTCTACCATTTCATCAAATGTCATATTGGTTTGAATATTTTGTTCCATTGCTTTTAGTACAGATTGATAATTCATAACACCCTCAACAGTTACCAATTGTGCAATAATGGCCATGACAACTTCTCGTTGGCGATTTTGGCGTGCATAATCACCATCTAATTCTCTCATACGGCTATATTCTAAAGCCATCGCCCCGTCCATATGCGTTATTTGTCCCTCATAAAAGGTAAAATTCCCTTGAGTAAATGTCGTTTGGGGAGTAATTGTAATCCCGCCGACCGCATCTACCATTTGCTGAACACCTGCCATATTTATAGCAACATAATAATCGATAGGAACATCTAAGAAAGATTGTATAGTATTAATCGACATCGCTGCTCCACCATAAGCGTAAGCATGATTTATTTTGTCTGTCGTATCATGTCCGACAATTGGTACCAAACTATCGCGTGGGATACTTGTTAGTCGCGTACGATTATTTTTAGGGCTGATCGTCATGATCATTATTGAATCACTACGTCCTTGATCAACTCTTCCATACTCCCCTGTATCAATGCCTAAAAGCAAGACACTAAAAGCATCGCCACGTTTTAAGTTGACTTTTTTTCCGCGACTTTCATGCGGGTCAACTTCTTCACTCACATCTTCATGAATTTTATCAATGGATCCTTTAAATTGAAAATATCCGCAAGCTCCCATTCCGATGATACATATTAAAATGATTAAAAACCATTTTAAACAGCCACCGCGTTTTTTTGTTTTTTTATTTTTTTCTAAATGATAACGCTCCATGCGCGTTATTGGCGTCTCTTCCATTCGTTGTCCCCTTCCCCGTTCATTTTATTGAACGATTATTGGCCTTTTTGTTTCGTTAATATAATCGGTTCATCTTCAGTTATGGCAATTGTGTGTTCATATTGTGCACTTAATCCACCATCAATGGTGCGTGCTGTCCAACCATTGTCATCAATTTTTGATTTCCAATGTCCAGTATTAATCATCGGTTCAATAGTAATTGTCATACCAGGACGTAAGCGGAGTCCGGTATTTGCTTTGCCATAATGAGGAATGGCGGGTTCTTCATGCATTGTCGGTCCAATGCCATGACCAACAAATTCTTTGACAACAGAGAAGCCTTCCGACTCTGCATATTCTTGAATAACCGCTCCAATGTCACCAATTCTATTTCCCGGTTTTGCAACAGCAATTCCTCGGTACAAACATTTGCGTGTAACATCCATTAAATGCTTGGCTTCATCTGAAATATTTCCTACAGCGTAACACCAACAAGAATCTGAAAATGCTCCATCCAAATCGATGACCGTATCCACTTTAACAATGTCTCCATCTTTAAAAGCATAGTCTGTTGGAAAGCCATGACAAATTTCATCATTGACACTTACGCATGTTGCATATTTGTAACCTTCATAGCCAATTTGCGCTGGAATTCCTCCCGCTTCTTTTATTCTTTTTTCAAAAAATTGATCGACTTCCATACCTGTAACGCCTGGTTTTATAAAATCGCGCAACGCTTCATGAATACTGGCAAGCAATTTTCCTGATTTTTTCATTTCTTCGATTTCTCTTTCTGACTTTCTTGTAATCACTTGATAACCTCCTAAATATCTTTTCAGCTTATTATAACGAATTTCTCGTCATGATACAAAATGAATATTATTTGATATTTTGGCTACTCCATTAAAACTTTGTTATAATCTAATCACTATGAAAGAGAAAGAGGGAAAATTATGCCACGCGTTATGATTGTTTATGCAAGTCTTACCGGAAATACTCAAGCAGGTGCTGAAATTTTAACCGATGCATTTCTTGAATTAGGAGCCGAAGTGGAAACCGTTCAAAGTTATGTTGCCGATCCATTTGAATATCAAAATGCCGATATTGTCATTGCAGGTTCGTACACATATGGTATCGGTGGAGAACTGCCAGATGAGATTTTAGACTTTTACGAAGAATTAGAAGAAGTCGATCTGACAGGGAAAATTTATGGTGTTTTCGGATCAGGCGATGTATTCTATGAAGATCTTTTCTGCGTTGCCGTCGATTATTTTGAACAACAATTCGAAAAAACTGGAGCCATTAAAGGGGCTGACGGAATTAAATATAATTTATATCCTGATGAAAAAGCGGAAAATGATCTCTATGCTTTTGCAAAAGAATTATTCGATCAATACAAAGATAAACATTAAAAAGGAGCGATAAAATGACTCAATTTGAAAAAAATCTAAAAAAATATGCAGAATTGCTCGTAGCAGTCGGCATTAATGTCTCTGAAGGGCACACAGTACTTTTAAATATTGATGTAGACCAAGCACCACTTGCTCGTTATATTACAGAGGCTGCATATAACCGCGGTGCTAAAAAAGTTGTCGTACAGTGGTCAGATGATCAAATTTCTCGTTTAGATTTCACACATCAAACAGCTGATACATTAGCAGATATCCCAGAATATGTCGTAGCAGAATCCGATTATTTTATTGAAGAAGGAGCAAGTCGCATTAGTGTTCGCTCTACTGACCCCGATCTTTTTAATGGGATTGATTCCAAAAAAATTGCCAAACGTCAAAAAGCAATGGGAATTGCTATGAAAAAAATGCGTGAAGCAACACAAGCAAATCGTGTCAGTTGGCTTGTTGCGGCAGCAGCTGGTGAAAAATGGGCTGAAAAAGTTTTCCCTCATTTGGAAACTTCTGAAGAACAAGTGGCCGCTTTATGGGATGCTATTTTTAAATCGGTTCATTTATATGAAGACGATCCCATCGCTTATTGGGAACATAAAGTGCAAATCCTTCAAAATAAAGCCCAACAATTAAATGACGAAAAATTCACTGCACTGCACTACACAGCACCTGGAACTGATTTGTTGCTAGGGCTCCCTAAAAATTATCGCTTTGAAGGGGCTGGAAGCAAAAATGCACGCGGTGAAATATTTGTCGCAAATATGCCAACCGAAGAAGTATTCTCCGCGCCCGATGCCCATCGTGTAGACGGTGTGGTCGTATCAACAAAACCACTAAGTTATGCAGGAAGCATCTTAGAAAATATGGAATTTCATTTCAAAGATGGTAAAGTCGTTGAATGCTCTGCAGAAAAAGGAGAAGAGATTCTTAAAGATTTAATTGCATTGGATGAAGGAGCAAGTCATCTAGGTGAAGTCGCACTCGTGCCACATAGTTCCCCCATTTCTCAATCGGGACTCACCTTCTTCAATACTTTATTTGATGAGAATGCCTCAAACCATCTTGCGCTAGGTTCAGCATATGCTTTCAACTTAGAAGGCGGAACAGAAATGACTGAAGCACAATTAAAAGAAGCGGGACTTAATCGTTCACATACACATGTGGACTTTATGATTGGCTCTTCTGAAATGAATATTGATGGAATAAAAGAAGATGGCCGTCGCATTCCTATTTTTCGAAATGGTGAATGGGCGATCTAATTTTAGATATCAAAAAAGAGTCCGGAACAATAGCCGGACTCTTTTTTATTCTTTTAATTGTGATTGATACATTTGATAATACTTTCCTTCATGATTTTCTATGAGTTCCTCATATGTACCACTTTCAACAATCTCACCTGCATCAAGAACTAAGATTTGGTCTGCCTCTTGAATGGTCGATAGACGGTGAGCAATAATAAAAGTCGTACGCCCTTTTTGAAGAACTTTCATCGCATGTTGAATTACATTTTCAGTTTCAGTGTCAACAGAGCTTGTGGCCTCATCTAAAACTAAAATTTTAGGATTTAAGGCTAATGCTCGCGCAAAACTGATCAATTGACGTTCGCCTGCACTAAAACTCTGACCTCTATCTGAAACTTTTGCATGAATACCTTCTGCAAATTTATTCAGCAATTCTTCTCCCCCAACTTCTTTCAATGCTTGTTCCGCTTTTTCAGGAGTTACCCGATCATTTCCCATTGCGATATTTGAAGCAATGGTGCCAGAAAAAAGATAAGGATCTTGTAAGACAATTCCCATTTGAGAACGCAATGATTGTCTAGAAAAATGCGTAATTGGCTGACCATCAACGCAAATAGTTCCTTCTTGAGGATCATAAAATCTAAAGAGTAAATTCATAATGGTACTCTTGCCAGAGCCTGTATAGCCAACTAAACCAATAACTTCCCCAGGCAAAACATTCATATTAATATCTTTTAAAACTTTTTGTTCATTTGTATAACCAAATGATACATTACAAAAATCTACTTCGCCTTTGTCAATTAAAATAGAGGCTACCTCATCCTGTTCAATCGGCATATCCAATATTTCAAATATTCTTTCGCCAGCACCTACTGCCTGTTGCACAAAGGTCATCTGGCGTATGATCATATTAATTGGTTCAAAAAGACGTGTAATATAATCAACAAATAAATATAACATCCCGATCGAAATTCCTAATACACCATTAATATATTGGGTACTAAAGTAAATAAGTAAAAGTAAGATTGCTATTTTACGCAAGACATCTGCCAATGTCCACTGAAATAAAGAGTCTAAAACAACATACTTATCCAACACTTTATACCATTGTTCATTAATCTGCTCAAATTCATCTATTATTAAATTCTCTTGCTCAAAAGCTTGGATAACTTGCACGCCTTGAATTGATTCATTCATTCGTGCATTAATTTCTGAATTTAATTTTCGCTCTTCGCGTATATATTTTTGCGCATATTTAGAATAAATTTTGTTCCAAATATATAGCAAAGGAATAAGAAGCAATAATACAAGTGCTAATCCTTTATGAAAAAATGCGATCGCACCATATGCCCCGATGACATATATTGTATTGACAACAATCATCCCTAAAGCATTTGCATAAAATTGTTCGCGAATATTTTCCGTATCATTTGTAATTCGGGCAACGATTTTTCCTGCAGGTAAATGATCAAAATATCGAATCGGCAAATGCTGAATATGCGTATACAATTGATCACGCAAAACTTTGACAACACCATTTGCAGCATTCATTCGGTTCATAAAACTAATATAACGAAAAATAACTGTACCAATCACACAAGCGCCATAAATCAGTAATAATTTTATTAGGGCATCGATCCAGACTTGCCCTGCCTTCTCAGCAGGTATAATCACATTATCGATCACTTGCTGTGCAATAATAGGGGCGGATAAATCGGTAATAGTAGAAATAATCAAAAGGAAAATGCCAAGTGAAAATGCCTTCCGTTCATATTTCATATAAGATAATAAACGCTTAATAGTTTTCATCTGCTCGCCCCTCTCCTTTCAATTCTTGACGCTTGAATTGTTCATAATACCAGCCTTTTAAGTTCATCAACTCTTGGTGCTTTCCACGTTCTACAATTTTTCCGCGATCCATCACAATAATTTCATCGGCACCTTTAACAGCAGAAAGGCGATGAGAAATGATGATATTAGTTTGATTGGATCGATATAATTTTATATTTTCAATGATAGCTTGTTCTGTTTTCGTATCTACCGCAGAAAGTGAATCATCCAAAATTAAAAGGTCGCTATTTTTAATGAGTGCACGTGCAATGGCGATTCGTTGTTTTTGACCACCTGATACTGATGCGCCCTTTTCGCCAACTAATGTATCCAGACCATCCGATAAATGTTTCAAATCTTTTGTGAAACTTGCCAACTCCACTGCTTTTAATATATCTTCTTCGGATGCCTCTTGCTTTCCAAATCGGATATTATCGCGCACACTTCGACTAAACAAAATATTTTCTTGGGGAACATAGCTAATGTTGTGGCGGATATCTGCATCACAATAATGGTGATAAGGTTCGCCATCCATTAATAGTTGCCCACTGCCAGGAGCATATTGATTAATAAGTTGCTTTACTAATGTTGATTTTCCAGAACCGATTTTCCCCACAATTCCGAGCGTGCTTTTTGGCTTAATCGTTAAGTCAATGCTATCCAACTGATTTTCAGACGCTTTTGGATAATGAAATGAATAGTTTTTAAATTCAATAACTCCCATTTGGGCGGCTGGTTTTTGAGTAGTACGTGTAATATCATCCGTTGCTTTTAAAACTTCTTGATAGCGGCGCATTGAAGCGTTGCCTCGACGCATGAGAAGTACTAATTCCGATAATGCCATCAATGGCCAGATCATCATGCTGAGGTACATTTGAAAAGAAACCATATCCCCAACTGTGATTTTGCCTTTTGCCACTAAAAAACTACCCAAAGCCAATGCAACGATCATACTTACTCCTTCAAAAAATTTCACCACTGGACCAAATAGGGCATTTGCTTTTTCGACATCTATATTTTTTTGGTAGAGATCGGTCGTTTGTTTTTTGAAATTTTCGACAAAGAGATCTTCTTTTACATAAGCACGAATCACACGGATACCATCTACCATCTCGAGAACTTCATTATTGACTTGGGAGAAAGTCTCCTGTGATTTCTCATAACGACTATCAACAAGCCGTCCTTGAACTTCAAATAGATAAACCATCGGGCAAAGCGGAATTACTGCCGCCAATGTCAACCAAATATTTGTTGTAAATGCCATCACTAAAATAAGTGCACTAATAAAAATAGTGCCATCCATTAGCACCATCAAACCATAACTGGTAGATGAAGCAACAGTCGAAATATCTTGAGTTCCTCGCGCAATTAAATCGCCTGTACGAAATTTTTCAAAATAAGGCGAACGCGATAATAAAAAATGCTCCATTAACTTTTTGCGAAGATTCCACTGCAATTCATATGCTTTAGAAAAAAGGCCATAACCCCAAATATAACAAATAATATACATCAAAATAATTGCAACGGCGGTTTGCAATGAATAACTCCACAAAATATGACGATTCATTATTCCAGAAACAATTGCATCAATAAATTTTCCTAGAATGCGCGGGATAAATATGTCGGTGAACCCCGAAAGAATTAAACATAATCCATATAACACATAATGCCACTTATACTTTTTGAAATGTGGCTTCAATTGTTTTAAAACTTCAAACAAGAAAATTCCTCCAATCTTTTAGGTATAAAAAAAGCTTACTTCTGAAAAACTTCAAAAGTAAGCTTTTGGAATTAAACGAATTCAGTTCGCTATTCGGCTAATTTCTTGTGAAGGTCGATAACTTCTACTGCAAGGTCTTTGAAAGTAATTGCATTCATTAAATGATCTTGACCATGAACAAGAAGTAAAGATAACTCTACTGGATCTCCACTAGCTTCTCGTGTAAGCAAATCAGTTTGTGAGTGGTGTGCACGACTTAGCGCTTCATCTGCTTCTTTCAGCTTTTCATCTGCTTCATCAAATTGTCCATTTTTTGCTGCACGAATTGCTTCCATTGCACTACTTTTTGCGTCGCCACCATGCATAATAAGTCCCATAATAGTTTCTAATAATTCTTCTTGTCCTGCCATATGTCTCATCCTTTCTTGCCTAATGCACCCTTTGAAACGTTTTATTATTTACTTTCGATTAATTCAACGGCATGATTTAAAACTTTTTCGCCATTCATCATACCATAATCTTGCATATTAATGACTTCTACACCGATTCCTGTACCTGCCAATTTTTCTTCAAATTGATCTTTCATAAAGCGTACTTGAGGCCCAAGCATCACAACGTCTGGATGTTTGCTTTGAATTGTTGCATCTGCTTCACTTGCTGACACTGCAAAGATTTCAGCATCCAAACCTTTTTCAGCTGCTGCTTTCTCCATTTTAGTAACAAGTAGCGATGTACTCATTCCTGCTGAACATACTAACATAATTGTTTTTTCCGCCATGTTTTTCTCCTCCACATCATTTATATGCTTGTAGCGTAAATGTTTAAGTTACTTTGTCATTATACAAAAAAGGACTTAAAAAGTCCACTAGGAGGAATAAGATGTACATTTTTCAATAACGCATCCAATGAATTGTCATAATCTCACAATCAAATCGGCGATCAATTAAATCAATCACTTTTTGGAGTATTTTTTCCACATACTTGCCATCTCCACTCACCGCAGCAAATCCTAAAATGGCCTGGTTCAGCAACTCTTGATCGGAAACTTCAGCACCTGCCACATAAAATTTATGGTGAACTTGGTCGAGAATACTCTGAACAATTCTGCGCTTGTCTTTTAATGATTGTGATTCATAAAGATATAAAGTCACTTCAATTCCTGTTAAATACATAATTTCTCCTTCATTCATTCAATGAATTGGCTTGGATTGATCACTCATTTTTATGATAAAATTAATACAAATAAAGTAGATAGGAGGACTCTACATATGCATTCAATGATTGACTACCAACAGTTTGCACAGGAATGGAATAAAGAGCTTGCTCATTATGAAGAAAAAATTCTTCCTTTTGGCACAATCACTTATTCCACACCAAATGATTCAATAGAGATTTTGAAAAAAACATTACAACTTGTGCAACGTGTCACACAAAATATCGCAGATTTTTTAGAGGGAAATGATTCAAAGCGTGGGAAAATTGCACAAAGCATTCGGCAAGAAAATAAATATTATATTAAAGCGATCCACACGCATCTTTTAAAAATTATCGTTGGAAATCCTATGGAACAAATTTCATTATTGGAATCAACCAATCCTATGGAGCTGCTCATTGACTTGTTGCAATTTTTGCACCGATCAGAAAATGGAAAAGACGTTCTTTATTCTTACAATTTGCGCATTTTTAATTCTATTAAACGATTGCTTAGCCATTTAATTCACCATTATCAAACAATTGAATTCGCGGCAGATTTAGATTATCAAAAAATCTCATTTACACAAGAACAGCTCCAACATGAAAGAAATAAATTACGCTTCCAAGTCAAAGATTATGAAGAATTAGAAACGATTTTCCGTGGCAAAATTATCGCCGTCCATCATCAGAAAAAAGCACTTGAAATTATGACTGATGCAGGATTAAAAATATTATATATTGTGCCGCCCGCTTTCAAAACATTGCCCATCACCACTCAAAAAGAAGTTCGTGTTCGTGCACAAAGAATTTTTTATCGTTTATCCAACAATGAAGAAGTAACGGTCTACACAGTGCTTGCACTCCACGATTTAAAATATTTATAAAATGAAACGGAAGTTCATATGAACTTCCGTTTCTTATCTGATTAAGGACGTACTAATTCATAAATAGCTTCTAAATAAATGGCCATTGAACGCATTAAATCATCCAGTGCCATAAATTCATTCGCTTGGTGCATTGTATCAATGCTATCTGGGAATAATGCACCATATGCTACGCCGCGGTCCATCAAACGTCCATATGTTCCACCACCAATAACTTGCTCATGTGCTTCCAGTCCTGTTTGACGATGATAAACATCGAGCAACGTTTTGACGAGTGGATCTTCCGGTGAAACATAATGTGGTAATTTCCCACCTGCTGCTTTTTCAACAGTTACATCATAAGAAGCGAGTTGTTGCGTAATTTTTTGGGTAATTTCTTCATCAGTACCTTTTGGATAACGCATATTAATCGTAATCGTACCACCTTTTCCCTCTTCAAAGCGGAAAACTCCCGCATTGGCAGAAAGTTCACCCATTACATCATCAACCATTGCAACTCCTAGTTTTTCACCTTTTGGATCATCATGAAGAACTTGTGCCGTTACATCTACAAAAGTTTTTGCATCTTGGGATAATCCCAAAGTTTGAAGGAATTTTCCAAGGTAGGTTGCACCATTTATTCCAACTTCTGGAGTGGAACCATGTGCTGCTTTTCCAACAACATGGAGTATTAATTGTGTGCCATTTTGTTCATAACTGCCTGTAATAGGCTCTGAGGTTAAAAATTCTTCAAATGATGCAATCACTGCATCCAAGTCTTTAACTTCCAAAGTGGCTTCTGCATCTTGTGGCACCATATTTGAGCGTAAGCCAGATTCAAAACGTATTAATTTTATATCGCCTGACTGATTGCCACCAAAATGTAATTGGACCGTTACATTTCCTTTCTCACCATTAATAATTGGGAAGACGGCATCAGGTGAAAATCCAAAGTCGGGCATTTTTTCAACACTAAAATAGTGATCCATACATTGCCAACCGCTCTCTTCATCCGTTCCAATAATTAAACGGATTTTTTTGGCAACAGGCAGTTTTAAATCTTTTATAATTTTCAGTGCATAATAAGCGGCAAGAGAGGGACCTTTATCATCACTGGAGCCACGTGCATAAATGCGTCCTTCTTTTAAAACTGGCTCAAAAGGATCAGTATCCCAACCTGTACCAACAGGCACTACGTCAACGTGACCCAAGATACCCATCAACTCATTACCTTCGCCCATTTCAATATGGCCTGCCCAATTGTCAAAATTTTGAACAGTAAATCCATCACGTTTTCCAAATTCTAAAAATTTATGTAAAGCTTTAGCTGGACCAGGTCCCACTGGAAACTCTGCGGTCGCTTGATCATCTTCACGCACACTTGGAACACGAAGCAGTTCAAATAAGTCATTGAGGAAATCTTCCTGATAGTCTGCAACTATTTTTTTGTAATCTAATGCTGTCATCTTATCTCTCCTTTTCTTTTAATGTGAGTTAAGAATACCATTTTTTTGATTCAGTGAAAAGTAAACCACATGCAATGGATTTTTATTGAAATTTGGTCTATGATGATAAAGATGAGGACGTGATCATATGAAGAAAATAACGCAGCGTTGTGTTGCAAATTATATTCCTATTCGAGACCCCCATATGTATAAAGGAAGCTTTAAGAAGATTTTATGTATTGGTGGAAATTTTCAAATGGGTGGCGCTATTCTACTTGCAAGTGCAGGTGCACTGCAAGCAGGTGCTGGATTAGTAACCGTTGCTTCAGTTGTCGAAAATCGTACACCCTTATATATACATACACCAGAATGCATGTTTGTTGATATTGCAAATAAATCCGCATTAAAACAAGCACTTCAACAAAATGAAGTCATTCTTCTAGGCCCTGGACTTGGACGTAACCAACAGGCCAGAGATTTATATCAATGGGTCTTAAATCAGATCACTACCCAACAACTAATTATTGATGCAGATGGGCTTTATTGGTTAAGTGAGCTACAAAATAATTTCTCAACATGCGAAAAGATGCCCATTCTCACCCCTCACCTAGGTGAATGGGAGCGATTGTCTCATATGGCACCTCCAGCTACAGATATCAATAAAAATAAATGCATGCAACAAAAATTAAATGCATATGTTGTATTAAAAAAACATCGCACACAGTTATATACTCCCCAAAATATATGGGAAAATACAGCAGGAAATCCATCCATGGCAACTGGTGGTATGGGCGATATTTTAGCAGGCATTATTGCTGGATTTGTTAGCCAATTTGATGATGTTGAAAAAGCATTGGTGAGTGCTATCTACATCCATAGTTATACTGCCGATGTATTAGCCCATACACATTATGTCACTTTGCCCACGCAAATTATTTCAAATCTTCCACAGATAATAGCAAAACTAACTCAATTAAAGGAGGACATAGATGAAAAAATATAACGCTTGGCTTCCGCTATGTTCTGCCACTGCCGGAGCAATTTTTATGTTTCTTTCTAAGAAGATATTTTTTACAGGGCTTGTTATTTATTTTGGCCTGTCATTAATTATGCAAATAAGTTCAACACAAAATATGGAAGCCTATCAACAATCCATTGAAACCTCCAAAAAAATATTTATCTCCGCAATGTGTTATCTATTCAGTGGCATCTTTTCATTTTTAATTTAAAAAAAGGTCAAGAAGCATATAGCTTCTTGACCTTTTTTATACTCGAATTCGCAATTTTTTACGGAGAGTGGCTGCACGTTCACCGATCAATCGATCCGCAATCTTAGTTTTTAATACTAAGTAAGTATAGACAAATCCGCCAACCAAGGCAATGAGTATTAATGCCACAAAAGACTGAAGTCGGATATCATATTTCAAAAAATATCCTAATCCTTCTTCTACGCCAAATGTCACAATAAACATTATCAAACTTAGAATGAGCAAGAAAAGCGAACGGCGCATAAGAAATTTTTTCGAAAATGGGATGGTTTCATACATAATTTTGAGCATTAATATCACCGTAACGAGCAACCCGATTAATGTCGACCAAAGCATCCCATAAGCATGTGTAAAATAAATCATCAATGGCTGCACTATTAGTTTCGCTAAAAAGCCAATAATTAATGCATAGATGCCTTTACGTCGTTGATTCACCGATTGCAAAATATTGCCTAACAATAAATACATCGCCATAAAAACACTGACTACCGCATATAAGCGTGTCACATTGCTCCCCATGTCAAAGGGGCCAAAGAATATTGTATATAGCGGCTGTGCAACAGCAATCATGCCCATAGCACCAGGTAACATGACAAATAGTAATAATTGAATTCCTTTTTCAAATTGGTGGCGCACTTGTTGATAATTTTTGGTTGCCATCAAATCACTAATCAAAGGTACCGTAGTAATCGCCATTGAAGCACCAAAGGATGTCAACAAAGTGCTTAATTTATAACCATTGGCAGATACTAATCCAAAAGTTAGTTCTATTTCTCCATCAGTAATATCTGTAAATAATCGCATAAGTGGTGCATAAGTTAATTGGTCAATCAATTGGAAAATTGTGATTCCCGTAGCAATGATAATAAAAGGAATCGATGTTTTAATAATATTAAGGAGCAGTGCCATCGTGTCAATCACTTCATCTGTACCTGTCAATTCATCTGTCAATTTTTCTCCAAATGAAAGTGCTGTAGGTATTTGCTTCATTAAAAAAAGCAAGTAAATAATTGAAAAAATTGCACCGACAAATGCAGCAAATGTTGAATATGCCACCGCTTTTTCAACTGCACCATATTGAAGTTGGCGAATAATATAAACAGACCCCAAGATAAAAGCAACACGTGCCAATTGTTCGATAATCTGGGATATTGCAGGTTCTTTCATTCGATTATGTCCTTGAATAAATCCACGAATCGCTGCTTGCAGTGGAATAATGAGCAGCGCGGGAGCTAAGGAACGGATGACATAGATTGCAACCGATTTATCAGAAATCGGTCCTGTAAACCATGGTGCTAAAATATATAGCGCAACTGCAGAAAAAATACCTGTTACTCCCATTAAAATTAAACCATGAGAATATATTTTCTTTGATATATCATAACGTCCGAGTGCATTATAATAACTGACCTCTTTTGAAATCGCACTAGGCACACCCGCCGCCGCAAAAGATACAAAAAATGCATAAGGAACATAGGCTACTTGATATAATGCATTCGCCGCTGCTCCTGTCTCAGGATCTCCTATCCACATCATCCATGGAATAATATAAAAGGCACCAAGAAGTCTTGAAACAAAACTACCCGTTGTCATCCAAGCGGATCCTGCCACCATTAAATTCTCTTTTTCTGCCATTTCTAATTCGGCATCTATTTTATTTTTTTTATCCATGATACCCAACTTTCAAATTCTCTTATCTAATACATTAAAAAAGAGCATAGTGCTCTTTTTTAATTCGTATCCATTTTACTGTTTTAGTATCCAACATGCAATATCGCAAGGTATAAGTCTTTTTTAAGATTTAATTGGCTACAATGTTCACAAGTTTTCCAGGTACAACGATAACTTTGTGGACGGTCAATTCTTTCAGATGTTCTTGAATATTTTCATTTTCAAAAGCCATTTTTTCTAAATCTTCTTTTGAAATATCCGCAGCTACTTGCGCTTTACCTCTCACTTTACCATTAACTTGAAAGACCACTTCAATTTCATTTGAAATAAGTTTACTTTCATCATAAGTTGGCCATGGGGCAAGTGATATACTTTCTTTTTCTCCTAACTTCCACCAAAGCTCTTCCGCAATATGTGGCGTAATTGGCGCAAGAAGTTGGAGGAGACCTTTCATATATTCAACAGGCAACGCTTCAGCTTGATAAGCCTCATTCACAAAGACCATCATCTGACTGATTGCCGTATTAAAATGCATCTGCTCAAAGTCGCGTGTTACTTTCTTGACTGTCTGATGATAGACTTGTTCCAATGTCCCATCATTATATGTTGTAATACGATCACGTACTTTTCCTTCACGATCAATAAATAAACGCCAGACGCGATCTAAAAATCGGCGCGATCCTTCCAAACCATCTGTTGTCCATTCTTTATTCGTATCGAGCGGTCCTAAAAACATTTCATATAATCGTAAAGTATCTGCACCATATTGTTTCACAACATCATCTGGATTGACGACATTACCGCGAGATTTCGACATTTTATCGCCATCTTTTAAAATCATTCCTTGATTGTACAATTTTTGGAATGGTTCTTTTGTTGGTACAACACCAAGATCATATAAAAATTTGTGCCAGAATCTTGCATAAAGCAAATGAAGCACTGCATGCTCTGCTCCACCAATATATAAATCTACCGGTAACCATTTTGCCAGCTTTTCAGGATCGGCGATCGCTTCATCATTATGCGGATCAATATAGCGAATATAATACCATGAGCTTCCCGCCCACTGTGGCATTGTATTCGTTTCGCGGCGACCTTTCATTCCTGTTTTTTCATCTACGACATTGATCCATTCTGTGATATTAGCTAGAGGAGATTCTCCTGTGCCAGATGGATGAATGTTTGTTGTTTTTGGTAATTTAAGTGGTAATTCATCTTCTGGAACTGTCGTCATCGTGCCATCTTCCCAATGAATAATAGGAATTGGCTCTCCCCAATAACGCTGGCGTGAGAATAGCCAATCGCGAAGTCGGTAATTAATTTCGTGCTCCCCTTTACCATTATCTTCTAGCCAACTCATCATTTTTTTGTTCGCATCTTCTACATTCAATCCATCTAAGAATTGGGAATGAATATGCTCTCCATCACCGGTATAAGGTAATTTCTCACCTTCTGGCAAAGCAATAATGGCTTGTATTGGCAGATCATATTTCGTAGCAAATTCAAAGTCACGCTCATCATGTGCAGGACACCCCATAACAACACCTGTTCCATAAGATACCATGACATAATCTGCAACCCATATTGGTAATTTTTTATCTAGAATTGGATGTTTGACATAGGCTCCAATGAATAGGCCCGTCTTGTCTTTATTAAGTGATGTTCTTTCCAATTCTGTTTTATTTTTCACTTGATTGACATATGCTTCAACTGCTTCTTTACGATCAGGAGTGGTCAGCTCCGACACTAAATGGTGTTCTGGTGCAAGCACGACATACTCTGTTCCGAACAAAGTATCAGGTCGCGTAGTATACACTGAAAGAACTTCGCCATTCATTCCATCTATTTCAAAATTCACACGAGCTCCGCTAGATTTCCCGATCCAGTTATATTGCATTTCCTTAATATATTCAGGCCAATCTACTAAATCTAAATCTTCAAGTAAACGATCAGCATATTGAGTAATACGCAAAATCCACTGACGCATTGGTTTTTGGTAGACAGGATAACCGCCACGTTCTGTCTTGCCGTCAATCACTTCCTCATTAGCTAAAACAGTTCCTAAATCAGGTGACCAATTGACGTTAATTTCCGCTTGATAGGCTAAACCTTTTTCATAAAGTTTAGTGAAAATCCACTGTGTCCATTTATAATAATCTGGATCCGTTGTATTTATTTCCCGATCCCAATCATAACTCAGTCCAAGTGATTTAAGCTGATGGCGAAATGTATTAATATTTTCTTCGGTAAAATCCGCAGGGTCATTTCCAGTATCTAAAGCATACTGCTCTGCAGGCAACCCAAATGCATCCCACCCCATTGGATGCAATACATCATAATCTTGTGCACGTTTCATACGCGCAATAATATCCGTTGCCGTAAAGCTTAGAGGATGCCCTACATGCAATCCTTGCCCTGAAGGATAAGGAAACATTCCCAATGCATAATACTTAGGGTGATCACTGCCACGATCTTTTGTTTTAAATGTTTTGTGTTCGTCCCAATAATTTTGCCATTTTTTTTCAATCATTTGATGATCAAATGCCATAGTCTATTCTCCCCTTTTAAAAAAATAAACCCTATACAGCTCCTTGAACTGTATAGGGCGAAATTATCACGGTACCACCTAAATTAACTTGCTAAGCAAGCTATCTCAAATTGTTAACGCCAATTATACGTTTCAAGCTACTATTATTTCACTTGAAAATCACGTTAAGCGAGTTCAATAACTTTTCTTTATCTATTCTCACCAACCATAGACTCTCTGAAAAAAATTCGTTATTTACTATTCTTAACACTCATTTATTTTTGTTAGCTTATCAGATATTTGAAATTCTTGCAACGAAAAGCATTCAACATATGTTAAATATACAAACGTTGGCCGACAATAATAAGACTTGAATTTAAGCGGTTTTTAGTCTGTAATTGTTGAACGGTTGTATTATATTTTTTTGCAAGTGCCCACAAAGTGTCACCTGATACAACCGTATGTGTTTTTCCAGTACTAGAGCTGGCAGATTTTTGTACAGGCGCTGAACTTTGAACGGTCGATTGAGATTGACCAATAATAATTTGTTGACCAATATGAATTAAATTCGCATTACGAATATTATTCCAACGAACTAAATTAGCCAATGATACACCATGACGGTAGGCTATTCCCGATAATGTGTCCCCAGCTTTTACAGTATAATGTGAATTTTTAACGACTATTTTATTCGCTGGAGCTGATTTAGCGGATGGTTTTGACGCCGAGTTTCCACTGATTACTAATTTTTGACCTACACGTATAATATTAGGATTAGCAATGCCATTTTCTTTTGCGATTGCTGCAACCGTTGTGCC
>NZ_KB894079.1:284821-405300 GCF_000374325.1 Allofustis seminis DSM 15817
TGCGATTGCTGCAACCGTTGTGCCAAATTTTTGTGCAATTTGAGACAAAGTATCACCTGAAACAACGGTATAAGTATTGCTCGAAGTGCTTGGTGCACTTGGAGATGGTTTTGCTTGTGGCGCTGGTTTTGTAGACGGTTTTGAAACTTGGTCAGATGTTTGTGTATGACTTGTATTTTCAGAAATGGTATCAAATCGCGTTAAATTATACATGCTAATAATATTATTTAATTTTGATGCATAAGACGGATCTGTCGCATATCGTCCTTGTAACCACTGCGTAGCGTCCAAGTAGCTATTCGCATTTTCTCTCCAAGCTCCTTTATAATAATTAGGATCCCATGAGGGGCCATTGCGCAAAACATTCGCATTATCTTGAAGTGATTCAGCATAACTTGGATATTTTCTAAAATCAGCATTTACTTGGTACCAGCCATTGCTTGAAGACCATTCACTCGTTTTCATTGTTACGGATTGGCCATTATAATTTCCTTTAATTCCAAATAAATTATAGTTCGGTGCTTTAGATAGCGTACTTTGACCAAATCCAGATTCCAAAGCGGCTTGTGCCACCATGACCGATGCATATAAACCATTTTTATTTGCAACTTGACGAGCATGTTCCCCAACAGTTGAAATAAATTGGTCACGTGTCGTAATTTGAATAGTTGATGAATTTGATGGTGTAACACTACCATTTAATCGTAATACTTGACCAACGTAAATAATATTAATATTTTGAATATTGTTCAATTTAGCTAATGTTCCAACTGAGACATCGAACTTTCTAGAGATGGCATTCAAAGTATCTCCTGGTTGAACAACATAGGTACTAGCTCGAGAAGAAGTGCGTGCAACCATTAAAGGAGATGCCGACTTAGCAGCTGCCACAGTTTTAACTTCTTTTTTCACTTCAGGGGCTGCTTTTTGTTCTGATTTAGTATCTTTTTGTGTGATTTCTTCTTTATGATCTATTTCTTTTATGTTCTCATCATGCGATTCATCGACTACTACTTCTTCTTTTGATGTTGTTTCATTTGATGAATCTACATGAGTAACAGTTGATTCTTCGACTACTTCATCTACTTCTTCAACGTGGTCATTATGGCTAACTTCTGTAACACTTTCTTGGGTATTTTCAACAGATTCTATTTCCACAGATTGATCTTTTAAGTTAGCATCAATAGCCACATGTTCTTTTAATTCATTGTCATTAAGTAATTTTTGTGCATCTGTATCAATTGTCAGCTTTTCCTCATTGTTGTCTTCATGTGAAAGAATTGTCATTTTTTCAAAATCAATTGCAACAGGATATTCCTCTTCTAATAATGATGTCACTAAATTAAATAATTGCTCAAATACTTCAACTGAGGTTTTTTCCACATCAATCAACTTTTTAAAATCTTCGCCAATTGCTTTCGTTAAAGCTTCAACTAAGAGTTTTTTTACGGCTTTCATTTCTTCATTTTCAGAAAAATTAGCAGATGCATCCTCATGATCAGCTTCCGCAATAGTATATACATGTTCTTCTAATTCTTCTAATTTTTCTAAAATTTCTGCTTTATTCAGTGCTTCTTCAGCATGCACTTGATGGTTAAAAGCAGAAAGCGCAAGTGTACTTGCCAGTACCCCAGCTGATAATGAATATGCTACTTTCGTCATTTTATTCAATTTGTCCACGGCAATTCCTCTTTTCTGGTATGATATGAATGACATTTATCCATTTATTTGTACTGCTATTATACAAGTTTTAAACCGCTTTACAATAGTGTTTTCAGTAGTTTTCATTAAATGTTAGATTGCCGTAACATGAAATAAACCGAACAGAGCAAACGTTTTTAGTAGCCTTTTTTATATTAAACACAATAACTTGTAAAATGCATCTAAAAATACCGAACACTTTAATCATTTCATTTTAAAAATCATATTTTCAAATGTTACAGGAGGAGATACAATGTTACAAAAACCGTTACATTTTAATCATGACATTTTAAAAGAATATATACGCCCTGGCGACCATGTCATTGATGCAACTGTCGGAAATGGAAATGACACCGTCTTTTTAGCACAATTAGTAGGTAAAGATGGAAAAGTTGATGGATTTGATATACAAGCACAAGCCATTGAAGAAACGGGAAAAAAATTACTTCTAACAGGACTAGCACAGCAAACAACTTTGCATCATATGGGACATGAAAATATTAAAAAAATCATCAATGAAAATCATTCAATTGCAGTTTGCATGTTCAATTTGGGTTATCTACCAAAAGGTGACAAAAGTATCATTACCCTTCCAGAAACGACTCTTTCAGCCCTAGAACAATGCACTGCCCTTTTAAGAACTAAAGGAGTACTTTCGATAATGGTCTATCATGGCCATCCTGGCGGTGCAGAAGAAAAAGATGCCGTACTAACATTTGCCCAACATCTACCTCAAAAAGAATTTACAGTTTATAAATACGAAATTTTAAATCAAATGCATTGCCCTCCTTTCCTACTTCTCATAGAAAAAAAATAAAAAAACGTCAACTTTTATCCTCTTTCAACTAAAAAGAGAATTTAAAAGTTGACGTTTAATTTTATTCATATATTACTCAGATTTAATATATGTTTCTCCTAAAGCGTGCGGTGATTCTGATTTACCAATAAATCCTACCAAAATAATAATTGTTAAAATATATGGTAAGATCTGTAAAAATACAGGTGGAATCGCTTGAAGTGCTGGAATAACAGATGACATTGCGGATAAACTTTGGGAAAAGCCGAAGAATAATGCCGCCCACATCGCACCCACTGGGTTCCATTTACCAAAGATCATTGCTGCCATTGCCATGAATCCTTGACCAGCAATCGTAGCGCTTCCGAAGTTTCCTTGAATGGCTTGCGCAACCACAGCGCCCCCCATTCCTCCTAGGAATCCAGAAATCAAAACGCCCGAATATTTGTAGAAATATACATTAATTCCAACAGATTCTGCAGCTTTTGGATGTTCTCCTACTGAGCGTAATCGAAGTCCAAATCTTGTCTTAAATAAGACAAACCAGCTAATCAATGCTAAGGCAATCCCCACATAAGCAGGAAGTAATATGCTACTGAATAAAATAGGTCCGATAAATGGTATTTTATGCAGTAGTGGAATATTACCCGTTCCAAATGTACGTGCTATTGGCCCTGTTTCTCCTTTGTTGAAAATCATACGCGTTAAAAATACAGCCAATCCAGGCGCAGCTAAGTTCAACACTGTACCTGAAATAATATGGTCCGCGCGGAAATTAATTGTCGCCAATGCATGGATCACTGCAAATAAAATTCCAACGAGCCCACCGAATAACATTCCAATCCAAGGCGTACTTGTCCCTAGCGTTGGATACATCAAAATATTAAAAACAGCACTTGAAAATGCTCCCATAACCATGATGCCTTCTAATCCAATATTAACGACACCACTGCGTTCAGAGAAAGTACCGGCTAGCGCAGTAAAGATTAGAGGCGTTGCATATGTAAGTGTGTTTGATACGACTAAATGCAATAATGTTACAACATCCATCTTTTCCCCTCCTAATCCTTACTGAACCCAAATTTTTTCATCAAGATGCGGATAATATAGCTTGCACCAACAAAGAATATAATAGAGGCAATTACAACATCCACTAATTCGTTTGGAACGCCAGCTTGGCTCGGCATAAATGTTGCACCTTGTTTTAATATACCAAATAAGAAACTCGATGCAAAAATTCCATAGGGATTACCCATACCTAAAAGTGCTACCGCAATACCATCAAATCCTTGACTTGGAATACTGGATTGAGTGAATAAATATTTAAAGGTTCCAATACCTTGAATTGCACCGCCTATGCCTGCAACTCCGCCAGAAATTAACATTGAAACAATAATATTTCGTTTAGCGCTCATTCCAGCGTAACGTGCTGCTTCTGCATTCAATCCAACTGCCTGCAACTCAAATCCTCGAACTGTATGATCCATAAATATTTTGTATAAAATAACGAAAATAATAGCGAGAATGAAGCCGATATTAAGTCGGGAGCCGTTTGTTAAATCGCTTAAAAATTTTACGCTTAAGCTAGTGTTGTCTCCTACAAATCCTGTCTTACTACCGGAACCAATCACAAAGTTCGTCATGTAGTTAGAAATCAAAAGCATCGTATGGTTCAACATAATCGTAACGATCACTTCACTTGTACCAAAATAGGCACGTAAAAATCCGGCAATCCCTGCATAAAATGAACCTGCAATCATCCCTACACCTAATACAAGAGGTACCATTAAAATTCTTGGAATACTAGGGAAAGCTAAAGCAAATGTTACAGATGCTAGCCATCCAAATAAGAATTGACCCGCTACCCCAATATTAAAGAATCCAGCACGACTTGCTACCGCAAATGCTAGCCCAGTAAATGTTAATACCGTCGCTTGCACTAGTGCTTCACCAAAGAAATAACGATTGGTAAATACACCAACAAAAAGTGCTTCATAAGCCGCAAGTGGGTTGTAGCCAAAAGCTAGCATAACAATTGCTCCTAATATAAAGCCAAATAATATTGAAAAGAAAGGAACCGCTGCTGTTTCAAGAAAGCTTTTAGATTTAATTTGATTCATCAGTCATCTTCTCCTCTCTTTCGTATTTTTTTGAATCGGTATCTTCAAGTGATGAACCTGCCATTAATAAGCCTAGTTCATTTTCATTTGTTTCTTTGGCATCTACAACGGCCATAATTTTTCCTTCATACATTACGGCGATACGATCAGAAACATCCAAAATCTCATCCAATTCAAAACTCATTAATAAAACTGCTTTTCCTTTATCGCGTTGTTCTACAAGTCGTTTATGAATAAATTCAATCGCTCCAACGTCCAATCCACGAGTCGGTTGTGCTGCAACAAGTAAATCAGGATCACGATCAATCTCACGTGCAATGATTGCTTTTTGCTGGTTACCACCCGACAGATCACGTGCAGGGTTTTCTTCGGAGCTCATACGAACATCAAATTCATCAATTAAGCGTAGCGCATAATCTTTAATTTCTTTATCTTGCATAAAGCCATTTTTGCTGAATGGTTCTTTATAATAAGTTTGTAAGACCATATTTTTTTCTAATGACATATCAAGAATAAGTCCATGTAAATGTCGGTCTTCTGGAATATGTGCATAACCGCTTTCAGTGATTTCTCTTGGAGTCATATTCGTAACATTTTTCCCTTTTAGATGAATTGTTCCAGATTTTACTGGCATCATGCCTGATAAGGCTTGAACAAATTCACTTTGTCCATTCCCATCAATTCCTGCCAAACCTAGAATTTCTCCGCTACGAATTTGTAAACTAGTACCATCAACAGCATTTAAACCTCTATGATCTTCCACAACCAAATCTTTCACATCTAAAATGACATCGCCTGGATGTGATGGACCCTTCTCAACATTAAAGTTAACAGCGCGTCCAACCATCATATCAGCAAGTTGTTGTTGCGTTGTGTCTGCAACATTTACAGTACCTGTCTTTTTACCGCGACGAATAACAGTACAACGATCAGCTACCGCCTTAATTTCGTCCAACTTATGCGTAATAATGATAATAGAGCGTCCTTCTGCAGCCAGCGCACGAATAATATTCATTAATTCTTCAATTTCTTGAGGAGTTAATACTGCTGTAGGCTCATCTAGTATTAAAATTTCTGAGCCTTTATACAAGGCTTTTAAAATTTCTGTACGTTGCTGCATTCCTACCGTAATATCTTCAACTTTTGCTCTTGGATCAACGGAAAGGCCGTAACGATTCGATAATTCTTCGATTCTTTTTTCAGCCGTTTTGGTGTCAATATATCCAGCGTTATGCTCTTCGCGTCCGAGCATAATATTTTCTGTAACTGTAAATTTATCTACAAGCATGAAATGTTGGTGAACCATTCCGATTCCTAACTCATCAGCTTTATCCGGAGAATCAATCACTACTTTTTCTCCCCGAACTTTTATCTCGCCAGAAGTAGGTTCGAATACACCGCCTAACATATTCATTAATGTAGACTTACCTGCACCGTTTTCTCCAAGGAGCGCATGAATTTCACCTTTGCGAACATGAAAATTAATATCTTCATTCGCAGTGAAATTTCCAAATATTTTGGTAATGTTGTTCATTTCTACAACATTTTCAATGTTTTCCACTACAATGCCTCCTTCATATTATATATTTATATATGTACGAATAAATATTAATATGTAAAAAGCGCTAGCTTTCAGGCTAGCTAGCGCTTATTACTACCTGAATACTTATCTTAAAATAATAATTGAAGTGAAATTAATTTTGGCTATAGGTAAATTCAGGCACTTCAATTTCGCCATCAACGATAAGTTTTTTAGCTTCTTCAACAGCTTTCCAAGCTTCATCTGATAGATGTCCGCGGCTTAAACCAACACCGTCGTCTTTCAATCCATAGACAACTTGTCCGCCTTTAAATTCACCTTTCATAACATCGTTAGAGGTTAGTTTAATGGCTTGTCCTACTTGTTTCAATGCAGAAGTAAGTGTCAAGTTACCGCCTTCATATTCACCTTCAGCTTCTTGATCACGGTCAACCCCGATAACCCAGATTTTTTTACTGCTGTCTGCTTGCATGCGGTCTTTTGCTTCGTTAAATACGCCATCTCCAACTGCTCCAGATGCATGGAATACCACGTCAGCACCACTTGAGAATTGTGAAGCTGCAATTTGTTTACCTTTTGCAGCATCTTTAAAGCTTTCTGCGTATTCACTATCAATTTTAATTTCTTTTCCTAATTTTTTAGCTGCCCATTCAACACCAGCTTTATAGCCAGTTTCGAAACGGTCAATGATAAATCCTTTTTCTCCACCAATAAAGCCAACATGGTTAGTTTCTGTTGTGTATGCAGCTGCAACCCCTGCTAGGAATGAAGATTCATGATCTTTAAATCCTAGAGAAATTACGTTTGGAAGATCGACAAAGCCATCTACGATACCAAAATGTTGGTCTGGATGTTGTTTTGCAACCTCTTCTAAAGGTTCTGCTAGCAAGAAACCAATCGCATAGATGATATCATAACCATCATTTACTGCTTGCTGTATATTTGGAATATATTGGTCAGCAGCATCAGATTGAATATATGTTCCTGAACTCTGAGGTAAATTATTTTCTTTTACCCATTCTTGTACGCCTTCCCAACTTGATTGGTTAAACGAACGGTCATCTACCCCACCAGTGTCGGTGATCATCGTAATTTTGAAGTCGCCTTCACCAGTATTATCTTTTCCTGCATCTTTGTTAGCATCTTTATTGCCACAAGCTACTAAAACTAGTGCAGATGTACCTAAAAGCATTAAGCTCTTCCAGTTTTTCATCCGTATATACCTCCAATGGTTTTATAGACGTCAGGATATTTTCCTTCCGCTATAATTATAATAGCATTCAATCGTCAAAAAAGAAAGCAGTTTCAGGATTATTCTAAAACTTTTCTTCACAATTATAGGTGTAAGCGATTGATATACGTACATTGTTTCAATCTATCGCTTTTAATAACACAAAAAGCGAACAAAATTTGCTCACTTTGTGAAATATTTATTTATTTTATTTTTATTTATTCTAATTCCGAATGATTTTCTTTTCTTTTTTCTAAAAAATTTTCATCAATTAATACTTCTCTCGGTTTTGGTCCTTCTTGTGGTCCTACAATATGGTGAGCTTCCAAATCATCCATCAAACGTGCTGCACGATTGTAGCCCATTCTGAAGCGACGTTGCAACAATGAAATACTTGCCGTTTCCATTGATTGAACCAATGCTACCGCTTCTTCAAAATATTCATCTTTCTCATCTGCTGCATTTTGTTGCTCAGGTTCTTTTGGAATCATATGTTCCACATAGCTTGCATCTTGTTGACTCTTCACGAAATCAGTAATCGTTTGAACATCTGCCTCAGAAATAAAAGCACCTTGAATTCTTTCTGGTCGACTCGCTCCCATCGGTTCAAAAAGCATATCTCCTCTTCCAAGTAATTTTTCTGCACCATTTGTATCTAAAATGGTTCGCGAGTCTGTTCCACTAGAAACGGCAAATGCCATTCTTGATGGAACATTAGCTTTTATAAGCCCTGTAATGACATCAACACTCGGACGTTGCGTTGCCAAAATCATATGAATGCCTGCCGCACGTGCCATCTGTGCTAATCGAATAATTGCATCTTCTACTTCTTTTGAAGCGACCATCATCAAGTCTGCTAGCTCATCTACAATAACAACAATATAAGGAAGCAGTGGAGGTGTTTCTTCTCCTTTTGCACGAAGTCTCTTTAAATATTGATTATAACTTTCTAAATTTTTTGTGCCCGTTTTTGAAAACAATTCATAGCGTTCTTCCATCTGTGCTACGACATTTTGCAATGCTCTAGCAGCTTTCTTAGGATGAGTAACGACTGGTGTCAATAAATGCGGAATACCATTATATGCACTGAGCTCGACTTTTTTCGGATCAATTAACATCATTCGCACTTGATGAGGCTTAGCTTTCATTAAAATACTAGAAATAATTGTATTAATTGCAACAGATTTTCCCGAACCGGTCGCCCCTGCAACAAGTAAGTGTGGCATCTTTGTTAAATCTGCAGTTGCCACATGACCACTTATATCTCTTCCGATAGGTACTTCCAATAGATGTTCGGAAGTTTCTTCTGAAACCGCCTCGATAATGTCTTTAAAATAAACGGTATTCACATTGGAGTTCGGTACCTCAATCCCAATCAATGACTTGCCAGGAATTGGCGCTTCCATACGAATATCTTCTGCTGCCAGCGCAAGTGCTAAATCATCTGTCAAATTAACAATCCGACTTACTTTAACACCTGTGGCAGGTTGGATCTCATATTTTGTCACTGCTGGGCCAAGATTAGCTTTGACAACTTTTGCATCCACACCAAAGCTAGCAAATGTTTTTTCTAAAATTTTGATATTTTTTTCAATCGTTGCATATTCGCCTGATTGATCTACAGCTTTTGTTGCAGCTAATAAATCAGTGGTTGGTAAGACATAATTTTCATTTTCATCTTCCCAATCGTCCATGATTTTAATCTCACTATCATCTTCATCTTCTATTTCTAATTCGGCTACTTCCGCCATTTCTTCAGCCGTTAAAATGCTTCCTCCTGTAATTTCAACATGATGAATATCATCATTTGAAGATGGGGATTCTTCAATGCTTTCCTTCGACTCTTCTTCATTTTGCACTGAATTATGCGAGACTTCATTCGGTTGATGTTGTATCATTCCACTGACATTTTCTCTAGCCCAGCGTGCCATGATTTTTAGCCCTTGCCAAAGTCGAGTACTCAGCCACTTCAGAACAAAATTAATATTGCGGAAGAAATGCTGATATGAAAATTGCCCTAAATTCATAATCCCAACAAATAAAAAAAAGGCCATCAATAAATATGTTCCTATATTAGCAAAAAGTAAATAACTTAAAGAATAAAATCCTGCACCAATCATACCGCCACCTAACGATTGATTCGTTGAAATACCTTTAAATTCTTTTAAGAAAAAACGCCATGTCGCCGCCACAACATTAACTTCGCTATTCATAATCGGTTTAAAAAGTTGTAAATGAAGAGCAATTAAAATGGCTAAATAAATTAATATGACACCGAACCAACGTTTTGATCTAAATTTAAAGTGGCTACCATTGAGTAAAATATATCCTCCTAAAAAAATTAAAAGGAGTGCGATGGCTCCATATGTTTCCCCAACAAATAATCGTAAAATATTTGCGAAAACATGACCCATCATACCAAATTTACCAATCGCTAATACACTTATAAATACAAAGAAAATTCCAATAATTTCGATCGGATAATTTCGTTGTTTTTTTCGTTTTGCTGCCATTTCAAATCTCCTTATCCAAATCCCAAACTCTCTAATAGTATACCACGCCCATCTATATTTCTCATCTTTTGAAGTGATAAATGCTGTGTTTTGACGTTCTTTTCAATAATCTTTATTATAAGACTAGGAGGCGATTACTTTGAAAAATTATTTCCAAGATTTATTAAATGCGACAGAATCTACGCAATCATTAAAAAAAATATTTTTTACAAATGAATATTCAAAAAAGAATCCACTATTAAAAATAAAAGCAACGATTTATGGTAGAGTTCAGGGAGTCGGTTTTCGCTATACGACCGTCATATTAGCAGAACAACTAAAAGTTAATGGTATCGTTAAGAATTTGCCAGATGGATCGGTTTATGTTGAAGCTTGTGCAGACCAAAAATCTATCGAAAAGTTTTTGCGTGGATTGGCTAATGGTCCTTCTCCTGCAGCAGAAGTTGAAAAAGTAGAAGTTACTTATGATAATGCTATTCCAGACTATTCATCATTTAAAACAGTATATTGAAACTGGACATCAAACATAGTAAAATGAAAGAACATTTTAAAAATAACAATTAAAGGAATGGAAACTGTATTGAATAAACAAAAATTAATAAATAAAAAAATTGCATTGTATACCATGCTTCCAACAGCACTCTTATTTTTATCAGGCTGTATGCGACTTGATAAAGATGGAAATCCGAGTGGCTGGATGTCAGAATTGATTTATAATTATCTCGTTATTCCATTAAATGGCTTTTTACATTTTTTAGCGGGACATTTAGGTAGCTATGCTTTAGCACTCATCGTTCTTACGATTATTACACGTGTTATTATCATCCCTTTGGGCATCAAGCAACAACGTTCAATGATTGAATCCCAAGTAAAGATGGAAAAAGTCAAACCGCTAACTGATGAAGTACAAAAATTGATAAATGAAACAAATGACCCTCAACAAAAACAAATGTTGCAATTGGAATTGGCAAAAATTTATAAGCAATATGGTATTGGAATTGGAAATCAACTGGCTGGGTGCTTACCACTATTTTTGCAAATGCCAATTTTTGTGGCCATCTTGCATGTTGTTCATCATTCACAAGAAATTGCTAATGCTACTTTTTTAGGCATTCAATTAGGACAACGAAGTGTTATTTTAGCGATACTTGTTGGACTTATTTATTTTATCCAGTCCAAACTCATTATCCCACCAACTTCTAAAGAACAACAAAAAATGAACAATAGTATGGCACTGACCACACCTATTATGTTTTTATTTATTTCATTATCAGGGCCTGCAGGATCAGCACTTTACTGGCTAATTGGTGGACTTATTGGGATTGCTCAGCAAGTCGTTATTAATCACTATTATCGTCCAAGAATTAAAGCAGAGGTTGAAGAAAAATATAAAGACTTATCAGTTGATATACCCGCTGGAATTAAACAAATGAAAGTCGAAAATTCTGCTCCGCAGACAACTTTTGCACAGAAACAATCTAATCGAAAACGTCGCAATGAAGGAATGCAAAGAAGAAATCGTAAAAAATAATGCAACAACATTCCTAAAAATCAATTTAAGAGATGCGCATATTTTAAATGCACATCTCTTTTTATTATAATTTTCACCCTAAAAAACAGTTCTAAAACAAAGGAGTGTTTTATTTTTAGAAGAATTTTTCATAGAACATTCAAAATCAATATTTATCAAATAAGCGCCCCCAAATATTGACCATCATCAATATTAGAGAGCGCTTTATTTTATTTATAAATCTAAAGTTTTATAAAAATTATGATCTATGCAACATCTTTATTTTTGGTCTATAAAGGACTGAACATCACGTGCAATCATCAACTCTTCATCTGTCGGAATCAATAATACCGCGACTTTTGAATCTTTTGTCGAAATAATTGTTTCTTTGCCACGAACATTATTCGCATCTTTATTAATTTCAGCACCGAATAATTTGAGCTTGTTCACAATATTCTCACGCATTACTGTAGCATTCTCGCCAATTCCTGCCGTAAATATCAAAACATCTAGCCCACCCATGGTCGTTGCATATTGCCCGATATATTTTACGACACGATCTTCATAAATATCGAGAGCTATTTGAGCACGATGGTTTCCAGAAGCAGCTGCTTCTTCTATATCACGCATATCGTTAGAAATTCCTGAAAGGCCTTGCAATCCTGATTCATAATTTAAGATATGAACCATTTCATTAATATCTTTAATTCCTTCCTTATTCATAATGTAGCCCACAAGTGAGGCATCAATATCACCACAACGTGTACCCATAGTCAGTCCAGCAAGTGGCGTGAATCCCATTGATGTATCAAAAGATTTTCCTTCTTTGATCGCTGTAATTGATGAACCATTTCCTAAATGGGCGCTGACTATTTTTAATTCTTCTAATGGTTTATTTAAAATTTCCGCTGCCCGATACGAAACATAACGGTGACTCGTTCCATGTGCTCCATATCTTCGTGCCCCATATTTTTCATAATAATCAAATGGAATACTATATAAATAATTGACTTCTGGCATCGTTTGATGAAAAGCTGTATCAAAAACCGCTACACTAGTTGCTTGTGGCAAAATATGTTTAAAGGCTCGAATTCCCATAGCATTTGCGCCATTATGTAACGGTGCAAATTCAACAATTGATTCAATCTGATCAATGACATGATCATCCACTTCTACAGAGTGCTGAAATAACTCTCCCCCCGCAACAATACGGTGCCCTACACCTGTTATTTCTTCTAAATTTTCAATAATATGTAATGCTGTTAAATTATCTAATACTTTTTCAACTGCTTTTTCATGATCGATAATTGGCAAAATTTCACGATATTTTTCACCGCTACCTTTTTCAATTGAAAAAATTGCATCATCTTGGCCAATTCTTTCCACTTGACCACTAGCAAGTACTTTTTCTTCTGGCATTTGATATAATTTCCATTTCAAACTTGAACTGCCAGCATTAATTGCAATAGTTTTTGACATAATATTCTCCTTCAATTATTATTTATTATTTTCTTTCCAATTTTTCATTTGTGATAAGAACTCTTCCATCTGTTGAATCTCTTTAAATTCAGGAATCTGTGTCACCAAGGTCTCTAATTGTCTCGCATGTTTTCCATGTTTTTGCAAAATTAAAATTGATTTTCGTGAACGTTCATTCAAAAACAAATTATATGGCAATTCAATTATTCCTTGAATATAGCTATTCTGCTGTAGTGCACTTAATAAACTACTTGTTGTATCATCGTTTAAAACGAATGTTGGAACGATATAAAAAGCAAATCCCTCATCTACAAGATAACTCAGCTGTTGTTCCATTAATAAATAATGGCTATAAGAATGCCCTTTTGCAAAAGATGTTTGATAATTACTCGCATTTTCATCATCAGGATAATACCCAATGGGCAGATCACTTACAATAATATGAGCAGGTTTCATATAGATTGGGCGCAATGCATCTTGCAATAGCAGATGACATTTAGTTTTTTGAAAAGCACCACTTGTCGCAGCCAGAGATAGCATTAATTCATCATTGTCAACGCCTGTAAGATCCACAGAAATATCTTTCATTGTCAAGTAATGATGAATTGTATAAAGTAAATTACCACTACCTGCTGCCAAATCTGCTAAATGAATGCGGCCTTTAACCTGTGCAAAAATCTCAATAAAGTATGCCACTAAAAATCCAATTGAATCTGGTGTCATCTGATAATTAGGTTGAATAGCATCTTCCTTAATAGCCTTCAATATTGCAAGTTGAACACCACGACGAATGGTCTCTGGTTCTAAATCATTAGGAATTTTTGCATATATATTTTGAAGTATTTGGACACTCTCTTGGTCAAGGGTGTGATATTCTTCAGGAAGATCACCTTTCCCAATAATATTTTCCATTGATTCAATCAACGCTTCTAAATAACTATACCCTAATTTATTTTGAATCATTTGACTACTTTTATCTAATTGATGAAATAAAGCCATCTCTTTTGCCACAACATTACCCCACAATCTTTTTGATACATACTTTATTATTTATTTTAACGAAAATTCACAATCTTCACAAATATAAAAAAGGCCTTACGTCTGTAAGGCCTTTTATCATTAAATGATTAAGCTTCTTCCGCAACAGGGTAGACAGAAACTTTTTTATGTTTACGACCGAGTCGTTCAAAGCGAACGATTCCATCAATTTTTGCAAATAAAGTGTCATCTCCACCGCGACCTACATTTTCACCTGGATGAATTTTTGTTCCGCGTTGACGATATAAAATTGATCCACCAGTTACCCATTGTCCGTCGCCTGCTTTAGCGCCTAAACGTTTAGACTGTGAATCACGACCGTTTGAGGATGAACCTCCACCTTTTTTCGTTGCAAAAAATTGTAAATTCATTTTTAACATCTTCGTTGCACCTCCACTATCTCTCTGGATTTCTTGATTCGTCTATTTTTATATTAATTCTTACATCATCAGGATTTTCTTCGGCAATTGCTTGCAATCCAAAAAACAACTGATCCACTAATAATTGCCGATACTCTGCTAATTTTTGGTCAATCGGACGTGTTAAATCTAAGTGAATAATACCGCCTTCTATTTCATCTGCGAAGCAATCATTTTCAGCAATTGCTTTTATTGTTTCTAAATAATTGACATTAGTCAAAACTAATGATGATATCGCAGCACATAGAATATTTTGTCCACTCACTATAGAGCCTGCATGTCCTTTGATCGTATAGCCTAAAAAAATTCCTTGATTATCTTGTAAAAATGTGGCGTGAATCATTCATACTCACACTCATTAAGCATTGATGGCTTTAATCATCAATTTTGTATACGGTTGACGGTGACCTTGTTTACGATGAGAGTCTTTGCGACGGTGATAACGATACGTTACAACTTTTTTGCCGCGACCATGTTTTACAATTTCTGCTTCGACAGATGCCCCATCAACAAAAGGAGCTCCGACTTTTGCATCATCGCCACCTACAAACAATACTTCATCTAGAGTGATCGTTTCGCCTGCTTCACCCGCTAATTTTTCAACGAAGATTTCTTGTCCTTCAGTTACAGTGAATTGTTTTCCACCTGTTTGAATAATTGCATACATCTTTGCTGCACCTCCTATTTTTTTGCGAATCGTCACATTCGCTAATCTAAGACTCGCCAAGGCAAGTGGCCAATTTGGCACTTGAAACTTACCGATGTGCGGTTGTAGATGTGGTGCGACACAAATACAACACTAGAATAATAGCAAATATAACCTCTCGTTGTCAACTTCTATTGACCGAAAAATAAAAAAAGATAAAGTTTCAAAAACTCTATCTTTCCAATAATTATTCTTAATTAAACACGTTCAACTTTTCCTGATTTAAGAGCACGAGTAGAAACCCAAACGCGTTTAGGTTTACCATCTACCATCACACGAACTTTTTGTAAGTTTGCTTTAAAAGTACGTTTTGATGAATTAAGTGCGTGGGAACGATTATTTCCTGAACGAGCTTTTCTTCCTGTGAAGTAGCATTCTTTAGCCATCGTAGATCCTCCTCCTCAATCACCTAACTTATAGGCCATTTATAGTACCAAAAAATAATATCATAATTTAATAGACATTACAAGGTGATTTTACATAATAATTTTACGCTTCTTACTTTTTAATGCACTCCGTCGCGTGTTTGGAGAACCAATATGGTACCCTCATCAAATGATATATTACAATTGCGACTGACAAATTCATTACTGATAAATGCTCGTGGATAATCCAGGTCCGTAGCTTTTAAATTATATTTTGCACCAGAAATCGTCAAAGCTCGCACTGGTGTAAGCGTAATAATCGAAAAATAAGTAAATCGTTTATCAAAATGTAGCATATGGTTACCCGGAAGATAAAATTGTCCAATGTTATGATCATCCACCCAACGAATTTTTTGGATATAATTTTTGAATTTCGGCTGATAAGCTAAGTACATCACGCTTAAAAAATGATCCACGCGTCCACCATTCCAGCCATACATATAAATGTTATGAAGTTCCGGATAATTTTCGATAACCCAAGAAAGTGCAAGTTCTGTATCTGTATCATCTTTTTCACTAGGAAATATTTTAACTTCCTTTGATCTTGATTGAATAAGTTGAAGCTCTTCTTTACACACCGAATCAAAATCGCCAATTGCCAAATCGATGGAATATCCTGCTGAAATCAAACGAAATGCCCCGCGATCAACTCCAATGAGTTGATCTTCTGAAGAATACATATTCAATTCAAAATTTGGTGAAAGAACTCCACCTAAAACAAGATGTATATTCATTTACTATACCTCTTTAAGAGATTGAATCTGTTGCGAAACTGTTTTATTCTTCGTGCTAAATACATAGCTGCCTGCAACAAAAACTTCTGCTCCAGCATTGGCACATAGTGTAATTGTTTCTTCATTGATCCCACCATCAACTTGAATTAAATAATGGTAATCATTTTTTCTTTTTGCTTGTGCAACTTTACGAATTTTGGCAGTCATTGTATCAATAAATGTTTGCCCACCAAATCCCGGATTGACAGTCATGATTAGAACTAAATCCACAAGAGGTAGCAACTCTTCAATTGCGGAAAATGGCGTTCCTGGATTTAAAGAAACACCTGCTTTAGCGCCTGTATCTTTTATCATTTGAATGGCTCTAAAAATATGCGGCGTACTTTCGACATGAACTGTAATATAGTTGGCACCCGCTTTTGCAAATGAATGAATCATTTTTTCGGGACATTCAACCATTAAATGAGCATCAATCGGTAATTGCGTATGCGGACGAATTGCCGCAAGGACGCCAGAACCAAATGTTAAATTAGGAACAAAATGCCCATCCATCACGTCATAGTGGATCCAGTCCCCTCCAGCAATCTCTACATTTTGCACTTCTTCTTTCAATTTTGAAAAATCAGCACTCAAAATTGAGGGCGCTATTATTCTCATGGTTTACTCCTTACTAATATTTTACTTGTTGTCTTATTTCATCTAGAAAATTTAAATAATTTTGATAACGGAATTCGGAAATTTCATTTTGAGCGACTGCTGATTTAATTGCACATTTCGGTTCTCGGTCATGCAAGCAACCAGTAAATCGGCACATATCCCGTCTGCATAGCATCTCGGGGAAATATTCTGTTAGTTCCACTTGTTCAATTCCTTCAAAATTTAGCGTACTAAATCCTGGAGTATCTGCAAATTCTCCACCTAACAATGGAAGCAATTCGATAGTACGAGTCGTATGTTTGCCTCTACCGAGCGCTTGGGAAGTCTGACCTGTTTTCAAATTCAAATTTTCGTCTAGTAAATTTAATAGTGTGGACTTCCCTGCACCTGATTGTCCCATGAACATGATGGTATGTTGATTAAAATCTTTTGCAAAGGCATTTTTAATTTTTGAGATTGCTTCTTCCTTACTAGGCTCATCAACTGCAATGACATGGTAGCCAATTTTCTCATATTCATAAACTATATCTTTTACCGCTATTTTCTCATGGTCATTTGCGATATCCATCTTCGAAATATAGATAACGGGCTGAATATGATTTTTCTCTAAATGGACTAAAAAGCGATCAAGCAACGCTGTTGATAACTTAGGGTCGACAACTGATGTGACAATTACTCCTACATCGACATTAGCAATCAGCGGGCGTGAAAGTTCATTTTTTCTTGGCAAGACTTTGGTCAATGTCCCTTCTTCTAGGTTATCACTTTCAAATTCAACATAGTCACCTACGACTGGTGTCACCTTTTGAAGGCGAAATACTCCTCGAGCACGTGTTTGATATATCTGGTTGTGTGCATCTTTTATATAATAAAAGCCGCTAATCGCTTTAATAATTCGTCCTTTTTGCAACGGCTCACACTCCTTATTATGGACTCACTGTACTTTCTTCAATTAATTCCCCATCGCGCAAAATACGGTAACGGGCGCTTTCCCCTTCTTTGACTTCAAAGTTAATTTTGTGTGTGGTATTTTCCTGAATATAAAATTCATACGCTAATTCATTAATTGAATGATCAGCATCTTGAATGAAAACTTCTATATGGTTGCTCACTTCATTGGAATCACTTGGTTTTTTAAAGGGTATATTGACAGTTGTAGAAAAGCTATCAACCGCTTTTTCTTTTTTGCCAGAAGATAGATAAACTGTCAAATGTGATCCTGGATGCATTGCGCTACCTGCCTCAGGTGAATGCGAAACAACTTGTCCTTCTGAAACATCATTTGAATGCGTCTGTTCAAATGTGACATTAATGCCATTTTCATTAGCATATTTTTCAACATAATCTTTTGTATAACTCTTCAAATCTTTTAATGTGAATTCCTTACTTTCAGGACCACTACTAATCGTAAATTGCACAACATCTTTTCCAGGACGCACTTTTTTACCTGGGTCAATACTTTGTGCCATTATTTTACCGACTTCATATTCATTGCTTGGGGATTCTTTTGTCTTCACTTTAATATTTAAATCCGTAAGTTCTGCACGCACTTCTTCATAATTTTGCCCAATATAGTTTTTCAATTCAGGATATTTACTAATATACAAATTGATATGTTGCGATTTTCTTACGGTAGTTCCTGCTTTAGGATCGGTGCGAATAATTTTTCCATCTTCAATTTTCTCAGATGTTTCTTCAATTGTTTTGCCGGGTTCAAGGTCTAATCGTTTTAATTCTTCTACTGCTTCTTCATATGTCATATTTTGCAAATTAGGAACAGCAATCTCTCCTGGGCGACGTAAAAACATCACTGCAAGTCCTAAAATACCTAGTAACAAAATGAATGCCCACCAGTAGCGTTTCAAAAAGTTTTTTTGTTTTTTTGTTGCTTCTTTATTTTTATTTTTCTGGTTAAAAATTTTCGCTTCTTTCAATTGATCTTCTGTTAAAGGAGCCATGACGCGTGTTACATCTTCATTGATATCTCGTGCTTGGAATTTTGGTTCATTAGCGCGTTCAAAATCCAAAGATGTCGCAAGATCTTGGCGCATCTCATCAATAGATTGATAGCGTTGTGTGGCATCTTTTGTTGTGGCTTTTAATACAACATTTTCAAGTGCTTGAGGAATTGAAGGATCGAGTGCTCTCAAGGAAGGAATTTCATTTTGAAAATGTTTTAAAGCAATGGATACAGCAGATTCTCCATCGAAAGGAACTTTTCCTGCTAACATCTCATAAAGCAAAATACCTAAAGAATAAATGTCCGACTGTTTTGTTGCAATATGTCCTCTTGCTTGCTCTGGTGATAAATAGTGTACAGAACCGAGCAGAGAGTTCGTTTGAGTAATTGAATTTTGCGAAAGTGCAACCGCAATCCCAAAGTCCGTAATCTTCACATGACCTTCTTTATCAACTAAGACATTATGCGGTTTTAAATCACGGTGAATAATCCCACTGCTATGAGCATAACTCATCCCATTTAAAATTTGATCCATAATATTCAAAGCTTTTTCGGGAGGTATCGGGCGATTTTTCTTAATATATTCATTTAAATCCATACCATCCACAAACTCCATCACAATGTATGGATACTCACCTTCGCCTACATCATAGATACTTACAATATTTGGATGAGTCAGTTCGGTCGTTGAAAGTGCTTCTCGGCGAAAACGGCGCAAACTTTCTTCGTCATCGGTAAAATCAAATGCCAATAATTTGATTGCCACATCGCGCTCCAAAATTAAATCGCGAGCTAAGTACACATTCGCCATTCCGCCAGAGCCGATTTTTTTAATAAGCTCATAACGACCACTAATTCGACGATGAATCATCTGTCGCCCCCCCCCTGTTCTATCAGACTTACCGTAATATTATCTGAACCGTCATTATGGAGGGCACGTTGGATAAGTTTTTGTACTTTTTCATCATTTGAATGATCCTCAAGGCATAAAATCTGTTTCATTTCATTGGTTGTAACGAAATTCGATAATCCATCTGAACATAATAGAACATAATGAAATGCATGATACTCAAGCGGATAAAAATCCACTTTAATTTCTTCATTTGCTCCAAGAGAGCGTGTCAACATATGTTGATTAACCAAATTTTTGGCTTCATCATGCGTAATTTCACCTGTTTGTTCAAGTTCTTCAATTAAGGAGTGATCTGTTGTCACTTGATGCATCTGATCATCTTTATAAATATAAGCTCGACTATCGCCCACATTAATAATAAGCACGCAATCTTTTAAAAAGAATGCTGCAACAATTGTCGTTCCCATTCCTTTTAAATCATTATACTGGTCTGCCGCTTCTAAAATTCGATCATTTTCTTGATTGATCACTGTTTGAATCCATTCTTTTAAATGGGGATCAGCACAAGAATCAAATGAAACATTTTGCCAATGATGCCCTAATTGAGAGACAGCCATTGCACTGGCGACATCGCCCCCTTGATGACCCCCTAGACCATCGCATAAGAAAGCTGCTAGGTAGCCTTTTTCATTATAAGAAGCTTGGGCATAGTCTTGATTATTTTTTCTCTTTCCCACATGAGTAGCTGTTGCATATTGCAAGAGACTCACCTCACAATCCTTAGTCACTTATTTTTTTGAATTTTTGAATGAAAAACCCGTCTGTTCCAAAGTCGTGTGGATATAATTTTATTTGTCCTAGTGCTGTTTGCAGGTGCTTCACATTCGCATTATTAATTTCTACTTTTTCAAAATTAGGATGCTCTTTCAAAAAATCATTTACTGTCATTTCATTTTCTTTTGTTAATATGGTACATGTTGAGTATACCAGAACACCTTCCAATTTAACCATCTTCGCAGCACTATGTAAAATATTTAATTGTTGTTGATGTAAGCTTTCAATAATATCACTTGTTACATGGTAGCGAATTTCTGGTTTTCGGCGAATTAATCCTAATCCAGAACAAGGTGCATCAACTAGGACACGATCAAACCCTTCATCGCCAAATCGTTTTGAAAGCTCTGTGCTATCAGCAACACATTCATGCACTACATCTTGAACATGCATCCGCAAGGCATTTTCTTTTATTAATTTCACTTTATGGGGATGAATATCTACTGCGGTAACACATCCACCATTTTCTTTAGACAAAAATTGAGCAATATGTGTCGTTTTCCCGCCAGGTGCTGCACAAGCATCTAATACATGATGATGTTTTTTTAAGTCTAGCACTTCAGCTACCAACATTGAGCTTTCATCTTGAATAGTAATTTTCCCATCTTCAAATAAATGTGTATGAATAGGCAATCCACTATGCCCTATAATTCCAGAAGGAGCGATCTGACTCAAAGCAGCATGATAATTTTCGATTTGCAATTGTCTAATGGCTTCTTCACGTGTTATAAATTTTTGGTTGACACGAATACTCATTTTTGCTGGTTTATTCAATGATTTTGTCAATTTTATAAATTCATTCATGCCAATTTCAGAAATGAGCGTCTTTACTAACCCTATAGGCAAATTATATTGAATCGATAATCTTTCATCTTCATTTTTAATTTTTGAAGCATCGGGTGTGCCCTGCCGCAAAAAATTGCGTAAGACGCCATTTACTAAACGACTGATTCCTTGATGACCTCGAATTTTTGCAATCTCAACAGCTTCACTGACAACTGCATGCGATGGAATATTTTGAAGATATTCTAATTGATAAAAAGATATTCGAAATAGTTGCTTTACCCATCCCTCAAGTTTCTGAGGCTTTTTTATAAAATGATCCATAATAAAATCAAGCATCAATTGATGTTGTAAGGTGCCATAAACTAATTCTGTTAATAATCCACTATCTTTTTCATTGACTTGTTTATTTTTTATTTTAGCATTTAACAACAAATTGCTATAAGCTTTTTCTATATCAATGGCTTCTAATATATCAACTGCCACATAGCGAGCACTTTTTATTCTTTCTTTCTTATTCAAATCTTTCGCCCACCTTAATAGGAGCCCCTGCTAAATATTCTGCAACTAACATCTGTCTTTTTCCAGCAGGTTGAACTTTTAAAAGAGAGAGTATTGTCCCTTCTGCAGCAGCTACCCATAATTCTTTAGAATCTCTTTTTATGATCGTGCCACTTGGCTTATCCGTCTTCTCATCAATAATATAACTATCCCAAAATTTAAATCTTTCGCCATGTAAGAGTGCATATGCGCCAGGTCGCGGGCGAAGTGCACGAATAAGATGATGGATCTCCCTAGCGGTAGCGGACCAGCGAATGCGTTCTTGTTCTTTCGTGATACTTGGAGAAAAGCTCACTTCAGATTCATTTTGTGGAACAGAGGCATTCGTTTTTTCAAAAATGGTTGGCAAAGCTTCCATTAATGTATCGCGCCCTAAAATACTTAATTTTTCAAAAAGTGTTCCTGTATCATCGTCCTCAGTAATCGGAATCTCCGCTTGAGCGATCATATTCCCTGCATCCATTTCCTTTACCATATACATAATGGTTACGCCTGTTTTTGGGTCACCATTTTTTACTGCATAGTGAATGGGGGCAGCTCCACGATATTTCGGCAGTAAGGAGGCGTGAACATTTATTGCCCCAAAGGTTGGTGCCTCTAAGAGTTTAACAGGAACAATTTGCCCATATGCTGCTGTTACAATGAGATCTGGTTGTAACGAAATAATTGCCTCTACCGCTGAAGATTTTCGAATGCGTTCGGGCTGAAATATAGCAATCTCATGCGCTTTTGCCAGACATTTGACTGGACTTTCAACTATTTGTTGTTTACGTCCTACTTTCCGATCTGGCTGTGTTACAACTGCAACAACTTCTAAATCTGGCGATTCAATCAGAGCTTTTAAGATTGGAACTGAAAAAGTCGGGGTCCCCATAAAAACAATTTTTTTCATCAATTTACTCCTCTACATAAAATTCAATGGATGGTTATCAATCATCACGCGCAACCCTTTTGCATACTCTTTTTGCGAACTTTCTAAAATATGAAGCAATGCTTCTTTTAATTTAGGTTCTGCTTTATATTTAATAATCACTTGGAAATAATAAAGATTATTAACTCTGGCAATTGAACGTGGACTAGGTCCTAAGATAATCGATTGCTGACTTAACTGTTTTCTTAAGTATTCCGCAAGTTCTTGGGCTTTTTTAGCTGTAACTGCTTCTTCTTTATGCGATACTTCAATCTTTGCCATGAAATAATAAGGACTATAATGTCCTAAGTGTCTAAAGTGCATTTCATGCAAATAAAATTGTTCGTAATTTTGTTCTTTTGCTAATTGTATTGCATAATGATCAGGATTATAAGTTTGAATAACAACTGAACCTGGAATCTTACCGCGTCCTGCCCTTCCGCTGACTTGCATCAATAGCTGAAATGTTTTTTCGGCAGAACGAAAATCTGGAATCCCCAATGCCGTATCCGCATTTAATACCCCAACAAATGTAACATTAGGAAAATCTAGCCCTTTTGCAATCATTTGTGTACCTAGCAAAATATCCGCTTCATGATTACCAAATTTTTCTAGCAAGTCGTCATGTGCACCTTTTTTTCGCGTTGTATCTACATCCATTCGCAAAATTTTAGCATGCGGTAAAAATTGCTGCAATTGTTGTTCTACTTTTTGCGTACCAGTGCCAAAATAGCCAATATGATGCCCTCCACAATGCGGACATTGCGTTGGAAGAGGCATTTCAAATCCACAATAATGACATTTTAATTTATTATCATGAAGATGATGTGTAAGAGAAATATCGCAATTTGGACATTGCATCATATCACCACAATCACGACACATTACAAAATTGGCATAACCTCTGCGATTAAGGAAGAGAACGGCTTGCTCATTATTTGCAAGCGTTCGATTTAGCTGTTGTGCCAACGCTCTTGAAAAAATAGTGAAATTGCCTTCTTTCATTTCTTCACGCATATCGACAATTTCTACTTTTGGCAAGGGCATATTTGTTGCACGTTTTGTAAGCAATAAGTGTTTAAAAACTCCTTTTGATGCACGTGCTCTCGATTCTAGACTCGGTGTTGCACTTCCTAAAATTACTGGACAATGGTGGTAAGCTGCCCGCCACAGTGCGACATCGCGCGTATGATAGCGAGGGTGTTCTTCTTGTTTATAGGTGCCTTCATGTTCTTCATCCATAACAATAAGTCCAATATTTTTTAAAGGAGCAAAGACACTTGACCGTGCACCTACAACTACACGTGCTTTCCCTGTCTTTATTCTGCGCCATTCATCATATTTCTCACCTTCAGATAAGGCACTATGCATGACTGCAATTTGGTCACCGAAACGACTCTTAAAACGATAAGCCATCTGTGGCGTCAAAGCAATCTCAGGAACCAGCATTAAGGCCCCTTTCCCAGCATCCAGTGCTTGGGCAATTGCTTGTAAATAAATTTCCGTTTTGCCACTGCCCGTAACACCTTCTAATAAAAAAGTGTCTGCGCAATTTTTATCCATCGCCTTTATAATGCGGTCATATGCTTTTTTTTGTTCATTATTCAAATTCAAAGGAGAAGAAGGCTCAATTTTCTTGTGCTGGTATGGATCGCGCAAAACTTCGACCGTTTCAATTATGCCCCATCCTTTAGCTACTGCCGCTTCAATCACATGGCGTGATATTCCTTCTTGATCCCTCAAGTCATTAACTGACAACTGCTCTCCTTTTTCTTTTTTTAATAAAATTTCAAGCAACTGCTGTTGACGAAAAGCTCTTTTGGTAAGCTTTTTTTGTTCTTGTTTCAATTGATGCGCATCCATTATAAGTTCAAAATAGTCTGCCGTTTTTTTGGTTATAGAATCTGTTACCTCATATTCAAAACGAACATATTGGTTCTCTTTTAATTTTAGTATTTGTTGCTCCAAGTGTTGTTGTTCTACTTGTTCCCAAGAAATTCTGCCATATTCATTAAAAATTTCGGGTAACTGTTTTAAATCATGTGTTGTTGGAATAATCCATTTTTTGTAATGTGCACGCAAACTTGCTGGCAACATTGTAAGATAACAGCTAATCAAAAAACTGTAAGTATCTGTGGCCATTTGACGACCTAATTGAACAAGCTCTTCTGTCAGCACTGGTTCGGGATCCATCACACTCTCGATTGTTTTCAGCGATGTATCCATTAAAATTTCATCAGAAAGCTCAATAATAAAGCCTTGAACTTTTCGATGCCCAAAAGGCACGATAACGCGTCCACCAATTGCAACGATATTTTGCAAATTTTCCGGGACAGCATAACTATATGCTTGATTCGTCTGCATCGTGGGAACATCTACAATAACATGTGCAATTTGACTCATATTCTCACGCCTTTATTTTTTAGTTAATTGATCAATCACATAATGAATAATTTCTTCTGCCATTTCTTTTTTACTCATTTTAGGAATTTCAATCATTGAACCATCTGTCGAAATAATATAGCCGCTATTGTCATCTACATCAAAACCTTGAGAAGATATTGCGACATAATTTGCAACAATGGCATCTAAGTTTTTGCTAATAAGTTTTTGATTTGCATATTCAAGTAAATTTTCCGTTTCCGCAGCAAAACCAATTAATAATTGATCTTGTTTTTGTTGCCCCAATTCTTTTAATATATCAGGATTTTTTTGTAATTCTAATGTTAGCTTTTCTTGTTTTTTTAGCTTATGATCGGCCACTTTTGCTACGCGATAATCACTAACTGCCGCCGCCATAATCAGTCCATCAGCTTCACTAAATAAATGATTAACATATTTTGCCATTTCTTGCGCTGACTCGACATGAATCATTTGAATTCCACGATGAACACCTAAAGGACTTGCAGTTACTAGTACTACCTCAGCTCCCGCAAAAAAGGCAGCTTCTGCAAGTGCATGCCCCATTTTTCCTGATGAACGATTAGAAATGAATCTTACAGGATCAATTGCTTCCCTAGTTCCTCCAGCCGTCACTATGATTTTTTTACCTTGAAGTGGTAAATCCGAGGTGTTTTTTAAGATAAATTGCTCCAACTCTTCAATTATTCTATCTTGAACTGGGAAACGTCCTTTGCCTTCATAACCTTCTGCTAAAAAACCAGCATCTGGTTCCATCACATAAAATCCATCACGCCTCAATATATCACAATTTCTTTGGGTTGCAGGATTGTTATACATATTTTCATTCATTGCTGGAATAACAAAAATAGGACATGTTGATGCTAATAATGCTGATGTTACAATATTATCAGCAATTCCCACACTCATTTTTGCGATAGTATTCGCTGTGGCAGGAGCGACAACAGCTAGATCTGACCAATCGGCAATCTCAATATGATCTACTCGTTCAGGGTCTTCATCGGAAAATAAATCAGTGTAGACGCGATGTTTTGATAATTTTTCAAATAATAATGGTGAAATGAATGCACGTGCAGCAGGAGTCATCGCTACGCGAACATGTGCCCCTTTTTTGATAAAAGTTCGCAATAGATCAAGCGTCTTATAAATTGCTACACCACCTGTAACATATAGTGCGATGTTTTTATCTTTTAATACCATTCCCACTCCTCCTTCTCATCTGATTACCTTATATTCTAACAAAAATAATAAATTCTGTCTTATTCAATATTGTAGTAGTCTCTATATTACAAAATAAAAAGAGGTTTCTAGAATAACTCTAAAAACCTCGTCTATTTATTCTTTAATTGTTAAATCGCCCGCGGCAACTTCTTCTAATGCTTTACCAACATTTGAAACGGATTTATATTTAAATTTTAAATCCTCTTTATTCACTTTAGGGCTTCTCTCTAATGCATCAATTGAGTGCGCACGCTTGCTTGCTAAAATAATCAATGAATATTTAGAATCTATTTTTTCTAATAATTTATCGAGCGATGGGTATAAAAGCATTATGACAACTCCTCTATCATCTTCGTATAATAATGTAAATTACTTTCTACTTTTAAATGTTCACTTTCGATAATACTGCGAATTTTTTGTGCCGCTTGATCAACGTCATCATTTTTTACGACATAATCGTAGTAGCGAATTAATTTTAATTCTTCTGTTGCTTTTTGCAAACGACGTTCAATGGTTTTCGCATCATCCGTACCGCGACTTTCAATTCGTGATTTTAACTCTTTTAAATCAGGTGGAGCTAAAAAAATAAAAATCGCTTCCGGCATCTTTTCCTTTACTTTCATAGCACCTTGTACTTCAATTTCAAGAAAAACATCGCAACCGTCAGCTAACGTCTTTTCCACATAATCAATAGGCGTTCCATAATAATTGTTCACATATTCTGCATATTCTAAAAGTTTTTCTTCTTGGATGTAGCGTTCAAATTCTTCGCGTGAACGATAAAAATAATCAACACCTTCTTGTTCCCCCCGCCGCAATTGACGAGTGGTCATAGAGATTGAGAACACAAAATCATTATTATAATGTTCAAATAAATGCTTACGAACTGTTCCCTTACCCACACCGGACGGGCCAGATAGAACAATCAACAAACCTCTATCACTCATCTACTTATCTCCTTCGATAGATATCTTTCTACTTATGTTAACATAGATGAGCAAAAATTTAAAACAAGAAATTCATTAAAATGTTGACGATAGAACAAATGTTTGGTATAATTTTTATGAAAACATATGTTCGGGGTGAAAGTTATGGAAAAATTATCGCGTCAACCAAAAGAATTGTTAGAGCGTATCAAGATATCCACATTGAAATTATATGAGCAAAAAACGATCTATCCGCAAATGCCACTTAAACAATTAGAACACTTTGTCGCACAAGCTGCAAGAAAACATAAGGAAGTCATTCTCCAAATTGAAGTAGAAAAAACAAGCACCATTGAAGAAATAAAAGGAATTCTTCAATTAGTGCCACAAACTGGACAAATTATTGTTACTTCTTCAAATGATAATCTCATCCATCTTATATATCCTTCTGCTTTGCGACATATTCGCATCGCTTCATAAAAAAGCATCTGCTTGATTGCAGATGCTTTTTTATTTTTATAGAATTGGTGATAATAGACGACTGAATTGCTGCTTAAAAACATACCATCCAGACCATTGATTAATATCTTCTAGCGTCAGTTGCGAAGATTTTTCAATGTCTTGGCTAAAAAGAGCAGCCTGTTCTTGAGCTAATTGTTCATCATACATAAATACATTCATTTCAAAATTCAATTTAAAACTGCGAATATCAAAATTAGCCGTTCCCACCGATACAATCTTATCATCAATTACAATTGTTTTTGCATGAATAAAGCCATTTTCATATAAGTAAACTTCAGCACCCAATTCCACAAGATTCTCAACATAACTTAATGTTGCAGTATAGACAAATGGATGATCTGGCTTGCAAGGAATCATCAATTTTACTTTAACACCCGAAAAAATTGCGATTCTTATTGCTTCCATTAATGCATCATCGGGTATAAAATATGGCGTTTGGATCATAATATATTCTTTTGCTGAACTAATCATATTTAGATACCCTACTTTTATATCTTCTCGATCAGAATCTGGTCCACTTGAAATGACTTGTAAGCTCGTGTCGCCTATCTTTTCAGGTGTTGGAAAATATTTTTTGTCATAAGTAAGCAAACTTTGGGGCGCAGAAGCATTCCAATCCATGAAAAAGCGTGATTGAATGTAGGGAACAGCATTTCCTTGAATTTTCAAATGCGTATCGCGCCAATAACCAAATTTTTTAACTTTTCCTAGATATTCATCGCCAACATTGAATCCCCCTGTATAGGCAATTTTCCCATCAATAATGACTATCTTACGATGGTTACGATAGTTAAGTCGGAAATTCAAAATAGAAAGTCGCTGACCAAAAGACCATGCCACATCAATTCCTAATGTTCTTAATTCCTGAACCATTCGTCCGCGCAAATATCGACCACTTACGGGATCTACTAACAAGCGAACTTCTACACCTTCTTCTGCTTTTTGACGAAGAGCATCAATAATCTCTGAACCAATCATGTCAAACTTAAAAATATAATAACAAATGTGAATATGATCTGTTGCTTGCCGTATATCTTCTAACAGGCGCTTGAACTTATCTTTTCCATCAGTAATCAATGTAACATGATTTTCAGCACTTACTGGAACATTACTCATATTCAAAAATAAGCGAGCTTGTGAAACTTGAATATTAGTAAAATAGCTTTCATTCTCCAACCGCTCTTTTTGATTATTGACAAGCTCTTGGTGTTCTGCAATATAAGGGGTCAAACCCGCCTGTTCTTGTGCTTTTAGTTGTTCAATTTCTTTTTTCGATAATTTTCTACCGAAAAAAGCATAAATCACAAAACCTATACCTGGAAGTAAAATCAAAACTAAAAGCCATGCCCAAACAGCCGTAATATCACGCTTGCGGTCCCGAAAAACCGTTATTACGGCAAAAATAACGTTCAATAAAATAAATGCATTAATAATAGATGTTAAACCACTTGACATAAGACTCTCTCACTCTCATAAATCATAAGGCAGGACAAATAAATGTCTATTTGCCCTGCCATTTTTTATTTGTCATACCAACGCTTTTGATTAATTTCCATAATCACTGGAAGAACAATTGGACGACGACCTGTTTTTTGTGAGAGATAGGCTAATAATTCTTTGCGAATCTCTGCTTTTAATTCTCCCCATTCAAAGTCATTTTTTTCGAGTTGTTTATTCATGATTTTGGTCACAATTCCACTCGCTTCATCAAGTAATGATTGACTTTCTCTAACAAAAACAAATCCACGTGTCACAATATGTGGTCCGGCAATGATTTTTTTCTTTTTACGGTCAATCGTCAGCACTGCGACAAATATTCCGTCCTCGGATAATAGACGTCGATCACGTAACACAACATTCCCAATATCACCAACGCCAATCCCATCAATTAAAGTATCTGTAGCAGAAACTTCTCCTGCACGCATCATTTTCCCATTTTCATAAATTAAAACTTCACCATTGCTTACAATAAATATATTTTCGTAGCGCATTCCTGTTAAATGAGCTAGATCGGAATGAGCAACGAGCATGCGATATTGTCCTTGCACTGGAATTAAATATTTAGGTTTCAAGAGGTTGATCATTAACTGTAAATCTTTCGGCGTGCCATGTCCACTCGCTTTAACTTGACTGGATAAGGCTTTGACCGTTCCGCCAGCACGATAAATGGAGTTTCGCGCTTCCGCTGCATAAATTTCCATAGCTGTCGAAGGACTTGTTACAATATAAACTAAATCTCCTTCTTTTATCGTAATCTGAGGATGTCGTCCTTCAGACATTTTTCGTAAAGTATCCAGTGGCTCTCCTAAAGACCCTGTTTCTAAGATCACAATCTGATTGTCTTTATATTTATTAATTTCTGACATTGGAACAAACAAATCTTTATCTGGCACTGTTAATTTATTCAACTTAAGTGCAATAGCTAAAATAGATTCCATTCGTTTGCCGGCAATAAATATCTTGCGTCCAAAATGACTTGCCGCATTTATCACTTGTTGAATACGCAACATGTTGCTTGCTACTGCCGCAACAATCAAACGATTTTCAGTATTTTTAAATGTATTAAATACTTCTTCTTGGACTCTTACATCTGAAACGTTCTCTTCTAAGCTGGCCGCTCCTAATGAGTCGCTTAAAAGTGCAAGAACTCCTTCTTTTCCAATTTGAACAATTTCTGCATAATCGGTTGTATAGTCCCCGCTTGCTGAATTATCAAATTTAAAGTTTCCAGTATAAACAATATGTCCAGCATCTGTTTTTACAGCGATACCCATGGAGTCAGGAATGGTATGTGTGACTCGAAAAAAGCGAATAGTTGCTGTTCCAAAGTCTATTTCCATTTCCTCATCTACAACATGGTAATCGTCAAATTCATAATCTAATTTTGCTTCTTCGACATACATTTTCGCCAAGGCGATGGTCAATTCCGATCCAAATACAGGCACTTCAAATCTTTCTAAAAAATAAGGCAAAGCGCCAATCGAGTCCTCATGTCCATGGGATAAAAAGACTCCTGCGATTTTATCTTGATTCTCTTCTAAATATGTAAAATCTGGAATGACCGCATCGATCCCAAACATTTCTTCGGGATATAATAACCCACAGTCGAGGACGAAAATGGCATCATCAATTTCTATGACATACATATTTTTCGCATTTTCGCGAACGCCCCCCAGTGGGATAATTTTTATTTTACTCAAAAAATACACCTTCTTACTTTCTAATCTCTTTCTCGTATTTGTTTTTAATAGTATAGCACACGCAACTTTTATTTTTAATTAGAAAGCAACTAAAAAACTGATTGTGTTTTTCACAATCAGTTTTAATTGCTTAATTTTCTTCTTCCATAACCGCGCGATGTGACAAGTTTACACGACCTAATTTATCAATTTCAGTTACTTTGACTTTTAAATGATCGCCTACATTTACAACATCGCTAACATTTTTTACAAACTTATCTGAAAGTTCTGAAACATGAACCAGACCGTCCGTTCCTTTTATGATTTCTACAAAAGCTCCGAAGTTTTCAATGCGGCGAACAATTCCGTCATAAACTTTTCCAACTTCAACTTCTTCTGTTAATTCTTCAATGATTGCAATCGCTCGGTCAATCATTGCCTGATCTTCTCCATAAATTGAAACATTTCCTTCATCATCAATATCAATTTTTACTCCGGTCTCATCAATAATTCCATTGATGGTCTCGCCACCTTTACCGATGACTACTTTAATTTGATCAGGTTTAATTTGAATACTTTCAATTTTTGGTGCATATGGACTTAATTCTGGTCGTGGCTCAGCAATTGTTGCTTCCATATTATCTAAAATATGCATACGTGCAACATGTGCTGCTGCCAAAGCTTCTTCTAGAATTTCAGGTGTAATGCCTTCAATTTTGATATCCATTTGCAGTGCTGTAATTCCTTGTCGGGTTCCAGCTACTTTAAAGTCCATATCTCCTAGATGGTCTTCAAGGCCTTGGATGTCTGTTAAAATTGTATAGTGATCGCCATCCATAATAAGTCCCATTGCGATACCACCAACAGGTGCTTTAATAGGAATTCCTGCATCCATTAGCGCAAGTGATCCTGCACAAATACTCGCTTGTGAGCTTGATCCATTCGATTCTAGAACTTCTGATACGACGCGAATAGTATAAGGGAAATCTTCAGCAGATGGGATCACTGCTTCTAATGCTTTTTCACCTAATGCACCATGACCGATTTCACGTCTTCCTGGTCCACGCATTGGGCCACTTTCGCCCACAGAAAATGGTGGAAAATTATAATGGTGAATGAAACGTTTTTTGTCCTCACTGCTTAAACCATCAATGACTTGATGCTCATTCAAAGGTGCTAAAGTAGCAGCACTTAGCACTTGTGTCTGTCCTCTTGTGAATAATCCTGAACCATGCACACGTGGTAATAAACCGACTTCAGAATTAAGGGAGCGGACTTCATCAATATGTCTACCATCTGGACGAATTTTTTCCTCAGTAATGAGTCTGCGTACTTCTTCTTTTTCCAAATTATCCGCCACAATATTGACATCGCTCAATAATTTTTCTAAAGCTTCTGCTTCCAATTCTTCTGCATATCTTTCTTCATATTGTGCATGAATTTCATCTTTAAGTGCTTGCGTTTCTTCAGCACGTTCTAATTTATCAGGATTTTGAACAACTGCCTTCATTCGGTCATTGAAAGCGGCTTTAATTTCAGCTGCAAGTGCTTCATCTGGAAGAACTAATTCCACTTCAATTTTTTCATCGCCGATCACTTCTACAATAGATTCTTGAAATTCGCACAACACTTTAATCTGCTCATGTGCAAATAATAAAGCTTCCAAGACATCTGCTTCTGATACTTCTTTTGCTGCACTTTCTACCATATTTATAGCTTGTTTTGAGCCAGCAACAGTTAAGAATAAGTCTGCATTATCCGTCTGTTCTTCTGTTGGGTTAACGATCAATTCGCCATCAAGTCGTGCTACATTTACACCAGCAACGGGGCCATTAAATGGCAATTTTGAAGCACATAATACTAAACTTGAGCCAAGTAGCGCCGACATCTCAGGTGTATGATCTGGATTTACCGATAAGACAGTGTTCACTAGTTGAATATCATTTTTAAATCCTTCAGGAAACATTGGACGAATTGGTCGGTCAATTAAGCGTGCAGTCAGTGTCGCATGCTCACTTGGTCTTCCTTCTCGTTTAATGAAACCCCCTGGAATTTTTCCAACGGCATACATTTTTTCTTCATAGTTCACCGTCAATGGGAAAAATGGTAATGTACTTGGTTCATCGCCTGCCACAACGGTTGTTAAAACTGCTGTCTCGCCATAACGAATGAGCGCAGATTTTGTGGCTTGTTTTGCTAGTTGTCCTACTTCTACAGAAAGTTTGCGACCAGCAAATTCCGTTTCAAAAACTTGTTTTTCTGACATGTTTTGCTCCTTCTTTGCTTTTTTTAAAGGCGGACTACTAATCAAGTGTCAACTTTTCATGGATAAAACTAAAAAGCTCACAATTGGTTAGTAGCTCACCTCAGTTTACATTTTTATTTACTATAAAATATGCGAGATTCAATCGAACCTCGCATACCTCTTAAACTTCGCTGATTAACGACGAAGTCCTAATTTTTGAATTAAGTCACGATAACGAGCGATATCTTTGTTGCGTAAGTAAGCAAGCAAATTACGACGGTGACCAATTTTTTTCATAAGTCCACGTTGAGAATGATAATCTTTTTTATGAGATTTCATATGCTCGTTTAAGCTATTAATTTCATGCGTTAATAATGCAATTTGTACTTCAGGAGAACCAGTATCTCCTTCGTGACGTGCATATTCTTTAACGATTTGTTCTTTTACTTCATGTGCTAATGACATGGTATTCACCCTTTCTCTTTCTATTTTAATCCTTATACCGAGAAATTCGTTGGGTTCGCGAAAATCCCCGAATAAGGTGTGCAATGCACAACTGATACATTATAGGAAAACAAGAGAAAAATCAAGTATTTCCCGCTTATTTTATTTTAAACTTTGGACTTCTAATAGTGCATCACGTAACGATGCTGCTTTTTCAAATTCTAAGTTCTTCGCAGCATGTTTCATTTCAAGCTCAAGCGTTTCAATTAACTCTCTTCGCTCAGCTTGTGTCAATTTTTTGATATTAGTAATCGATAAATCTTCATCCATATCTTCTACAATAGATGAAATAGAAATTAAGTCGCGAACATCTTTTTGGATGGTTTTTGGAATAATACCATGTGCTTCATTGTAAGCATTTTGAATTTCGCGGCGGCGTTTTGTTTCATCAATCGCTGTGCGCATCGAATCAGTAATATGATCCGCATACATCAATACTTTACCACTTGCATTGCGGGCGGCACGTCCAATGGTCTGAATGAGTGCACGCTCGCCGCGTAAGAACCCTTCCTTATCAGCATCTAAGATTGCAACTAAAGAAACTTCAGGAACATCTAATCCTTCGCGCAAAAGGTTGATACCAATTAATACATCAAATTCTCCCAGTCGTAAATCGCGAATAATCTCTGTACGCTCTAATGTTTTAACATCACTATGCAAATAGCGCACCTTGATCCCAATTTCTTTAAAATAGCTCGTTAAATCTTCTGCCATCTTCTTCGTTAATGTTGTAATAAACACCCGTTCATTTTTATCGATTCTTTTTTGAATTTCTGCTAGTAGGTCATCAATTTGTCCTTCAATTGGTCGTACTTCAATTTCTGGATCCAACAAACCAGTCGGTCGGATCACTTGTTCAACAACTTGTTCAGCACGTTCCATTTCATAATCGCCAGGTGTCGCTGAAGTATAAATAATTTGTGGAACATGTGCTTCAAATTCATCCAATCGCAAAGGTCGATTATCCAAGGCACTCGGAAGACGAAAACCATGTTCTACCAACATTTCTTTTCTTGAACGGTCGCCATTATGCATCCCACGAATTTGCGGCATAGTCATATGCGACTCATCAATAATAAATAAAGAATCTTTTGGGAAGAAATCAAGCAAAGTATATGGCGGTTCGCCGGGGCCACGCCCATCAATATGACGTGAATAATTTTCAATACCCGAAACATATCCCATTTCTAGTAACATCTCTAAATCATAGTTGGTGCGTTGTTCTAGGCGCTGGGCTTCAAGTAATTTATTTTCTTGACGGAGAATGCGTAGTCGTTCCTCTAACTCTTTGCGAATATTATCGATAGCGTTGCGCGTCTGTTCCTGAGTCGATACAAAGTGCGTTGCTGGGAAAATTGCAACATGACTTAGATCAGATTTTATTTCACCAGTTATTACATCAATCTCTCGAATGCGATCAATCTCATCGCCAAAAAATTCAACACGAATAGTATCGGATTCTCGCGATGGAAGAAAAATTTCAACACTATCTCCACGAACACGGAAGCGTCCCCGCTGAAAATCAATATCATTCCGTTCAAATTGCATGTCGACTAATTTTTTGAGCAAAGCATCGCGACTTATCTCCATTCCCTCGCGCAAAGACAAAACATGTTTTTCATAGTCGAGCGGATTTACCAAACCATAAATACATGAAACCGAAGCAACCACAATAACATCTCGTCGTTCTACTAAAGCACTTGTTGCAGAGTGGCGTAATTTATCAATTTCATCATTGATGCTAGCATCCTTTTCAATAAAAGTATCTGTTGAGGGGACATATGCTTCAGGCTGATAGTAATCATAATAACTGACAAAATATTCAACCGCATTGTCAGGAAAAAAACTCTTAAATTCAGAATATAATTGTCCCGCTAATGTTTTATTATGAGCAATAATAAGGGTCGGTTTTTGTACTTTTTCGATCACATTAGACATTGTAAATGTCTTACCAGTTCCCGTCGCACCTAAAAGCACTTGTTCTTTCATTCCTGCCTTGACACCAGCAACGATTTTTTCAATGGCTTCTGGTTGGTCTCCTGCTGGCTTATATTTTGAAACTATTTTAAATTGTTGATCCTTCATGCACACAACTCCCCCTTTTAAGTTTCTTTGCATTCTATTGTACTTTATCCTCACAATTAAAAAAAGCTTACTGCACTATTGCAATAAGCTCAACTCTTAAAATAAAGATATAATTGGATAGATAATCATCGGCATAAATAATGAAGGGGTAAAATTCAAAATTTTCAAATCTGTAATTTTCAACATATTCAGTCCGAGCCCAATTAATAAAGTAGACCCGACGCTCACGATTTCTAAAATAACATGATTGCCAAGCAGTGGTGATAGTAATCCTGAAAGTAAGATGATACCACCTTCCAATGCTAGAACGGGTAAGCTAGAAGCTGCCACTCCAATACCAAATGAAGAGGCCAAAAGTACGGCAGTAATTCCATCAATTAAAGCTTTAATATATAAAGTAGTATTATTCCCTGTCAGACCACTCTCTAATGCGCCAAATATTGCCATAGAACCTACACAAAAGAATAATGTTCCACTAATAAATCCTTGAATAAATGTTTCATCTTGGCTTAATCGGTGCACTCTACTCTGTATCGTTATAATCCCTTTTTTTACATGAGCATCAATATCAATCGTCTCACCCACAAAAGTCCCCATAACAACAGATAGTATGAATACTATTGTATCTTCACCACGAACTGCTCCTGCAATTCCAATTGCAATGATTGCCAAGCCAATCGCTTCCATTATTCTTTCATTGACTTGTTTTGGAATTCCTTGTTTTAATCGCATACCAATGAAACTGCAAAAAGCAATCACCACTGCATTTATAACAGCCGCCATCTTCCACCTCGTCTCAAAAAATTAAAAAAGATTACGCTTTCATTTCTTCTCATCAAAAAAGCCAGACGATCATAACGAATGGCTTTTTTATTCGATTATAGATTTGATTGCAGACGAGATTTCATACGTGCTGCTTTATTTTTGTGAATAAGATCTTTGCTGACCGCTTTATCCAAAAGACGTGCTGCATTTTTCACTAATTCTTCAGCATTTTCTGAACCTTCGGCTACTGCTAATTTTGCTTTTTTGACAGCTGTACGAACAGCAGTTTCTTGACCTCTTTGACGGTCACGGCGCGCATCAATTTGACGAACGCGTTTAATTGCTTGTGGTGAGTTTGCCATTTTTTACACTCCTTTAAACTATTGATCCACCAATTGATGAATCACTCATTTTTAAATTATACAAAATTACTTTTTAAATTGCAATACCATTATAACTTCAATTTGATATCATTTGAGTCCGTTCACAAAAGCTTAACACAAAGAAATCAAAACTGGTTGTGGCATCCATTTGGCCTGTTTTTATCTGATAATCTACATCTATCAACGATTCCAGCGCGTCCGCTAGTTGCTCAAGAGAAAAATGTGAACATTTTTCAAGTGCTAATTTTATACGATACCAATGAATTCCTAGCTGATCGCTGATTTGTCGCTGTCCTGAATGTTGCTCTTGCAAAATTTTTACTTGAAGTAACAAACGAAATTCGCTAATTAAAAGTGCAATAATTTTTATTGGATCTTCTTTTTTCATTAGTAACTCTTGATAGAATTGTAAAGCATTTTGAATGTCGCCCGCCATCACTAGACGATTTAATTCAAATACATTATATTCTAAGTTCTTAGGCACTAACTGCTCCACTGTCTCTAATGTAATCACTTCTGTTTGTGCTTGATAGACACTTATCTTATTCAATTCATGAATCATTTTTGATAGATTTCCCGCTGTCAGTTGCATAAATAAATGCCATGCCTTATCTTCCATGCGGTAGCCACTATTTTCCAAATATTGTGCAAAATACTTTTCCGCTTCATGCGGTTTAGGGGAGGTTACATCCACTAATTGACACATTTTAAGCAATTGCTTTGTTAATTTCTTTCGTCTATCCAACTTTTCATAAGGTGCAAAAAATATAGCCACAGTGAATGATGCAGGATCTTTTAAATAATCTATGAATTTCTCTTGTAACATTTGGTCGATCACTTGACCCTTTTGTCCCGTTAGAAATCTAGGCTCGCGTACAAAGATAACTTTTCGCTCACCCAAAAATGGATAACTTGTCGCTTCAAATAAGAAATCATCCAATGTTTGCTCAGTTAAATCAATCTGTACAAAGTTCATTGCGATATCTTCTGGCGCTAGACAATTTTTAATGATCGCTTTTTCAAATTGACGAATAAAATACGCTTCACTGCCTTGCACCAGATAAAGAGGCGCTACTTTTTTATTATTAATTTCTTGAAGTATCTGTTGGAAATCTTTCATTTTAATATCATCCTTTATTCTGACACCTTGTATTTTATCTGGTTCCAGCTTTCATTTGCAAATGGGACTTTTAAATAATAAAAATAAACTGCTCCTTGTTCATCTGTCCGATAAATTACAATATCCCGTTCATTTAATTTCTCAAGCACTTCTGCTGTTGGATGCTGATAGTGGTTGTTTGATCCAACTGATATAAATGCAACTTTGGGATTAGCTTGTGTAAGTAGTGCATCAGACGTTGAATATTTGCTACCATGATGCCCCACTTTTAAAATATCAACAATTAAATGAGGATAAGTAGACAGCCATCTTTTTTCACTTTCAATTCCAGCATCTCCTGTTAACAACCAATTTTTGCCACCAATTGTTCCATAAAGCACAATAGAATTCTCATTTGCATCTTCAGCAACAAATGCTTCATCTGGATGAACTACAAGTAAGTCTGTCTCGCCTAGCATTAACTTTTTACCTACATGCATAAAATGGAGTGTCTCAAATTTAATATTGCGTAGCGTGCGATAAAAATGTTCATGTTGTAGCGATGAATGCGTTGTATAAATCATTTTAAGACTAAAATGATTTGCAATATTGTCCAATTCTCCCACATGATCAATATCAGGATGCGTCAATAAAATATGATCAATCCTTTTGATACCTTGTGCTTTTAATGCGGGAATAACCGTCTTATCGCTTAATGCCGCCTGATGCTTTCTTATTTGCCATGGTTCCTTCGGAAAAGCTATACGCCCACCTGTATCAATTAACACAACAGAGCGCTGAAAAGGTTCTTTAATGAATAATGAGTCCCCTTGCCCCACATCAATCATTCCTACAATTCCTATGGGATTCCACCGATGAAATAAAAGTAAAAAGACAAAAAGTATTAATGTTACACCATGAGGAAATCTGCGTTTCTCCAAACAGAAAAAATAATACACCACCAATAAAGCGAGCATACAATAAAAAATGAATGGCAAGCGACCTGTTACAATAGTAAAAAGATTCCATGTACTCACTGATACTAGTAATTTGTTGTACATCGCAATAACATATTTCAAAAAGTAGAACAAAGGATGATAACTTAAGGGCACAACAAAACTCGTTAAAAATAAAAGAATTAATAATGGGAAAAGTATCCAAGAAAAAAAGGGTACAAATATAAAACTTGCAATTAATGTAAAATATGAAAATTCAAAAAAGTGATAACTTAAAATGGGGATACTACAAATACCGCAACAAATGGTTGCCACAATTGTCTGCTGATACAGTGGCAATTTCTTCAACCATTGTACTCGACCAGCGATAATCAATACAAAACTCAGTGAAAAACTTAGTTGAAAGCCAACTGAATAAATGCGATATGGAAATAAAAATAAAAACAAAATAAATGTAAGTGCCCACGCATCTAAAGTGGTCAGAGAGGTATTTGTCTTTTTGCCAATGGTTTTAAATAAAAATTGGCACCCTGCCCGAAATACACTGGTTGTCCAACATGTTAAAAAACCATACCCAATAAAGAAGCCTATTAATACATTGTCAACTGTCTCATGTGTCAATGACAGTCGTAATAAAATGCGCTTGATAGCTTTTTGGCAGAAACTAAAATGAAGACCCGAAACGCTTAATAAATGCATCATACCAAGTGTTTTATAAGCAAATAATATGTCCTGTTCAAATTCATATTCTCCCAAAATAAATGCACTTAAATAATTTTGGAGTACTGCTGGAAATTTTTGTATGTGCTTTTTGACTTTGTACCGCAAAAAAGTCCATAAATCAAAAGACTCCCCCACAATTTGTAGTTGATCCGCATGTGCTTGCCAAAAAATATGTTTCTGGTTCAAATAGCGTACATAATCAAAGCTAAAAAAATTGCCACCATTTTGAGGACGTTCCATTGTTCCAGCCATTTGTACTGTAGGTTTTGTTTTTAGCTGTTGCCACGCTATTTTCTCATCTTTTGATTTAAGATAATAAAAGACTAACAGCTTTTCACCACTTTCATCTAAAATAGTAGCTTTTAAAAAATCGCCATCTATTTTTAATGTGTCCATTTCTACAGTACCTACCCACTGCGTTTCATTCCCTGTAAATTGGCTAGTATATGAAGTAAAATGCCACAATCTAGCGCCAAAAATTAAAGCAACAACAGCAAGAGTTGACAGCAATCCGGGAACATTTATCTTCCATAAGCGAATCGTCCATAAACATAATAAAAAGAGAAAAAAGATAGGGTAAGAGCTTACCACACTGCATACTAATAAAAAACAAAAGAGCGCAATATAAATTGCACTCTCCAACATCAGTCATTGCACCGCTTTGTTTTTTGAATCGTGATCATTTCTTCTGCCACTTCTTGAAAAATTGCTGGAGATAACTTGACTTTTTGAACTTGTACATTGCTTTTCTTCAACAATTCCATTGCATAGTCATCATTACGATAATTATTCAAGTAGTGAATTTTAGTGATGCCTGCTTGAATCATTGCTTTTGTACAGTCCAAGCATGGAAAATGTGTTACATAAATTTCTGCACCCTCTGCGCGAATTCCGAATTTTGCACATTGAAGTAACGCATTCATCTCTGCATGAATCGTTCGTAAGCAGTGACCATTAACAACATAACAGCCATCATCTATACAATGAACATCTCCACTCACTGATCCATTATATCCTCCGGCAATCACTCGTTTATCACGAACTAATACGGCTCCCACTGATAGTCGTTCGCATGTACTACGTGTCGCTAATAATACACTTTGAGCCATAAAATATTCGTCCCAGTTCATGCGTTCCATCACGCCACCTCCTATTTTTTATAGTATACGTAAAATTTTCTCTTTTTTCATTTCAAGACAATTAATTAACACAAATTTTGTCTTTCAATTGCTCAAAAATGCGTTCACCAATTCCCGAAACATTTTTGATATCTTCAATGGTTTTAAAGCTACCATGCTCTTCACGATATTGGATAATATTATGTGCCTTTGCCTCACCTATACCAGAAAGCTGCATCAACTCTTGTGCATCTGCTATATTAATATTAACTTGCTTCTTTTCTGAAGATTCATTCTCAGAAGCAGGATGTGCCGACTGTTTGATATACTCTGGAATTTCTTCCCCTTTTTTAGGGATATAAATCACCATCTCATCTTGAAGCTTTTGTGCTTGATTAATCTGCTCTTGATCAGCATCGGCAAGTAATCCTCCCGCAACGTCAAGTGCATCAAGCATACGATCAGTAGTTTTCATTTCATAGACTCCAGGATTTTTAATTGCCCCTTTAATATCAATAAAAATCGATTCACTTTCTTTTGTTTTTACACTGTCGGGGGTTATTTCTTTTTCGTTTTCAGTCTCCAGCTGTTCCATTTGTAATAGTACTTCTTGCTTTCTTTTATTTTCTAGATGATTTCGCATAAATCCCCCACCTATGAAAAGAATGATCAGTCCAATCATTCCTCCTACAATTAGTTTATTTTTTAGCGGCCAATGCTTTAGTTGCTCCCACTTTTCATATAAATCATACACATGCCCACCTCCTATTTCTTCTATCTTTATATTGTCAAAATAATAAAAAAACTTCGAAAAATTTCGAAGTTTTTTAAATAATTTATTATTTTAAATTTTCTAAATAGGCAACAGCTTCTTCAAATGTATCAACTGGTACAATTTTCATAGATGTTTTTATTTTTTCAGCAGCTGCTTTTGCTTCATCATAGTTCGAGATGAGGTCGGGATATTTTTCCTGAACTTCTTTTGATATCTCATCCCGAGGCACAAAGAAAATATCACTGCCTGCTTCACTTGCTGCAACGACTTTCTTCCCTGCGCCGCCGATTGCTCCGACCGTACCATCCAGCGAAATAGTACCTGTACCTGCAATTTTATATCCATGGTCTAAATTTTTTCCCGTGAGAAGATTATAAATATATAATGTATACATCAAACCACCAGAAGGACCACCTACATCGCCAAAATCAATCGCAATTTTGGGATCCGTTTGAAGATCGACAGCATCAATTAGTGATACTCCCACAAGAAAATTTCCATCCATTTCCGTTAGCTTCCCTTTGGCAACAAAGGTTTTATCGTTTCGAGTATAAGTAATTTCAAGAGGAGTCTTTTCATCTAGTTGTTGAATAAATGTTGTGAAAGCTTCGCTATTTTCTATCGTATGGTCATTGATAGCCGTCACTAAATCACCCGGTTTCAATGTTTGATAAAAATCAGACTCTTCCGCAACTTCAAAAATATATGAGCCATTATAATTGATGTCATATTTAGCACCCGCTGCTTCATAAGCTACTCTCGTGGCAGTATCTGCAGCATTTTGGATATATAAAAATTGAATAAAATCATAAGAATCAAAATCTTCTGCCCCATCAAAAAGTTCATTCTCCGATAGTAAATCTTCAAAAGGAGATAAGAATGATCCTACTGCTGTGAAAGCACTAGCTTGCACTATTTCAATGGTCGTCATCGTAAAATTAGGATTCGACTCTATTCCTTTAATTTCAACCATTTCATCTAAAGCAAACAAACTTCCAGGTTGTTCAATATAATAAGGCAAAGGATAAAACCCCAAAATAACAACTCCTACTGCTGCCAACACCCATTTTAGCCACCGTTTTGCTCGTTTTATTTCCATTTATTCACTACTTTCTTATGAATATTTCTTTTTCATTGCCTGTGCTACAATTTCTGGCACAAAAGAAGAAATATCTCCGTTAAATTTTGCAATTTCTTTTACAACGGAAGAACTTAATGAACGATAGCGACTATCACTCATTAAAAATATAGACTCCAATGATGAATTCAATGCGCGATTCACTGCAGCCATATCCATCTCATATTCGAAATCTTTCGTTGAGCGCAATCCGCGAATTAAATATTGAACACCTAATCGTTCAACTAAATGCGCTGTCAATTCATCTTCATATTGGATGACTTTCACGTTATTTAAGTCTTCTTGTTGTATGATTTTCAAGATTATATCATATTTTTCATCCGCCCTGAATAGAGACTGTTTGGAAGGATTTGTGCCAATGGCAATAATAATTTCATCAAATAATGAGACTGCTCTTTTCAGAATATTTAAGTGCCCATATGTGAAAGGGTCGAAACTTCCAACATAGATTGCTTTTTTCATTCTTTTTCCTCATTTCGATAAAAATGCAGTGCTGTAACACCATAGTTTTTTTTGGTAATTTTTTTGAAAGAATGGATAACATTTGGTAACTCAACTGATTGCACTGTTTCACAGACAACCAAGCGTCCTTTTCCAACCAAGTGATGTGTTGCAAGAGCTGCCATATCCGCTAAGATGTCTTGCTGTGCATAGGGCGGATCCAAAAAAATAAGGTCAAAAATATCATCAAGCTGATATATCGCCATCTTGGCATCCATCTTAAGCAATGTAAAATTATCAGCACTTCCTGTTTTTTTTATATTTTCTTCTATGATTTTTTGTGCAGACGGATAATTTTCAACAATGACTGCATGTTTCATCCCTCTGGAAATTGCTTCAATCGCGATTGAGCCACTTCCACCATATAAATCAAGCATCAATCCCCCTGGGAAAAAAGGCCCTAACATCTGAAACAAAGATTCTTTTACTTTATCTCCTGTAGGGCGAGTGTGATTGTTCGGCAAGCTTTTTAATGGTAGTCCTTTATAATTTCCGGCAATTACTCGCATATTTTCTCCTTATAACTAAAGAAATAGCTTCGAAGATGTTTCTTTTTCTTCTGCACTTTTTTTCGCATCAATTTCTCGTTGCATCTCTTCCAATAAGCCATCATATTCCAAAGCAAGACTTCCTTTAGGGCTGATTGTCGCTTTTCGCACAAATTTTTCCTTCTCAATTTGAGCAACTTTGGCATCAGCATCTTCTTTATTTACATAGATGACTGCATAATTCATGTGTTTAGAAATATAGTGAATATCTCCATATTTTTTTAATCGACTTACAAATTTTTTGTTTTTTATATCAACGATTATTCCAATACGATCATTGAAATCCTCATATAAAAGTTCGCTCAATCTAACCATCCTTTACTAACAAATATTATGATTCATATGTAACTGTTCCAAAGTGCTAAGCAAAGTTCGATGGGCTTTTGGTGTGCCCATGATAATGGATTCTTTGCCATTCAATGATGGCTCATCTCCAGCAAAAGTTGTAATTACACATCCAACTTCCTCAATTATTAATTTCCCAGCTGCCACATCCCAAGGCATTAAAGTATGTGCTGTATAGCCTACGGTATTTCCTTTCGCTAATTCAATTGCTTCAAGACCTGCAGAGCCTTTTAAGCGCACTCCAAGCGCTAGTTTTGAAAGATTATGATGGAATTCATTTAATGGTTCGGAACCAATATAAAAAATACTACTTGATGCATACAACCCTTCATGCATATCTAAATTATCAGGAGTTTTAATTAGTTGGTTATTGCAATAAGCACCTTCTCCTTTAATTGCATAGACCAACTCTGAGTTCATTACATTGTATATATAGCTTTGTATTGCCTGTCCTTCATCATAGACCGCAATCATAATTGCAAAATTTTCTTTTTGTTTAACGAAATTTAGCGTGCCATCAATAGGATCAATAATCCAGACCGTTCCATGATTTAAATCAATCGTTCGGTCGCCATATCCTTCTTCTCCCAAAATTTGACTTTTAGGAAAAGTCATTTTAATTTGATTAATTAAAAATTGTTCAATGTCTTTATCAACATTTGTTACAAGATCGCTGGGGTTTGTCTTTTGTTCGACTTCTAATTCATCATGCAATGCCTTTTTTATTTTTTCGGCTGCTACATCTAACCATGTTAAAATCGCTTCATGACGTTTTCTTATCAGAGTATTCACAGGACCCCTCCTCTTTTATATTTCTATTCATTATAAATGATTTTGTATACTTTTAACAGTAAACCTTTTGATTTTATATTTTCACAAAAAATAAGAATTTATTCTTTTAAATTATTTATGAAGTGTTAAGATATTAATATAATCTTAAATAAGGAGGCGAGAAAATTTGATACTAATGAAAGATATAATTCGTGAAGGTAATCCAACGCTTACCGCGCAAGCAGAGCCTTTGTCTTTTCCTTTAGATGAAACATATCAAAAATTAGCAAAAGATATGATTGAATTTCTAATTAATAGTCAAGATGAAGAAATTGCTGAAAAGTATAACTTACGGGCGGGTGTAGGGCTTGCAGCACCGCAACTTGATATTTCAAAACGTATGATTGCGCTCCATGTCCCTGATGAAGAGGAAGAAAAATCATTGTCAATGGTTATGATTAATCCTAAAATCACGCGTCATTCCGCAAAATTAGTTGCCTTAAAAACAGGTGAAGGTTGTTTGTCCGTGGATCGAGTAGTTGAAGGATATGTTCCACGTCCCAAACGAATTACCGTTGAATATTACGATCTTAATGGAACAAAACATCTTGAAAAATTTAAAGACTACGAAGCGATCGTTATTCAACATGAGATTGACCATATCAATGGTATTTTATTCTATGATCATATTAATGCAGACAATCCATTTACGGTGACTGATAATATGGAGCTTATCTAACTTAATCAAAAAGGTGAAAAGCACTGAAGCTTTTCACCTTTATTTTTTATTCTTCTGCGGTTAGTACAACGGGTAATATCATTGGGCGCCGTTCTGTTTCTTCAAAGAAAAAGTTGCGTAAATCTTCAATCAAATCGCTGCGCATTTTATATTCATTCACTTGTTTATAGCTAAATGAGTGTTGGATGCTTTCATAGGCAACTTTTTGTGCTTCTTTAATCAGGTCTTCAGACTCTCTCATATAAACGAATCCACGTGAGATGATATCTGGTCCTGCTAATAATTTTCTATTCTTCGGATCAATGGTTGCTACAATCGTAACCAGACCACTATCTGATAGTATTTTACGATCTTTTAAAACGATATTGCCAATGTCACCAATTCCCGATCCGTCCACATAGACATCATCCGCATCAAATTCGCCAGCAAAACGTGCACCTTGTCCGTCAAAGGCAATAATTTTACCATTATCCAAGACAAAGATATGATCTTTTTTCACACCAGTTTTTTCTGCTAATTCGGCATGAATTTTTAGCATTCGATATTCTCCATGAATTGGCATAAAATAATTCGGCTTCATCAAGCGCAACATTAATTTCATCTCTTCTTGTGCCCCATGACCCGAAGTGTGAATATTATTCACCGAGCCATGAATCACTTCTGCTCCCGCTTCCATCAACTGGTTGATTAAACGATTTACACTTGTCGTATTTCCAGGAATGGGTGAACTTGAAAAGATTACAGTATCGCCAGGCTGAATTGAAATTTGGCGGTGCGTGCCATTAGCGATTCGACTTAATGCCGCCATCGGCTCGCCTTGAGAACCTGTACAGAGCATCATCAATTCCTCTGCTTTATAACGATCTAAATGATTCGGATTGATGAAAATGTCACTATCTTTTTTATCAATATAGCCTAATTTTTGAGCAACTTCAATGGCATTTACCATACTGCGCCCAAACACTGCAATTTTTCGTCCCGCATTTTTAGCGGCCTGAATCGCTTGTTGTACGCGCGATAAGTTCGAAGCAAAGGAAGCAAAGATAATGCGTCCTTTAATATTGCCAACCAAATTATTAATAGACTCACCGACTACTTTTTCCGACTGCGTAAATCCAGGCACTTCCGCATTTGTGCTATCAGATAAAAGAAGCAACACTCCTTCTTCACCAATTCGAGCCATTTTTTGTAGGTTTGCTGGCTTTCCAACGGGTGTAAAGTCAAATTTAAAGTCGCCAGTTTGTACAATATTGCCATATGGCGTCTTGACACAAATTCCAAAAGCATCCGCAACAGAGTGAGTCGTTCGGAAAAATTCAATCGATAATTTTCTGAATTTCACGATGGTATCTTCTTTTACTACATGTAGCTTTGTCGTTTTTAATAGACGATGCTCACGCAGTTTGCTTTTTATCATTTCGATTGAAATTTCATTCGCATAGATTGGAACATTTACCTCTTTTAATAAATAAGGAATTCCACCAATGTGATCCTCGTGATTATGCGTAATAAATAATCCTTTAATTTTCTCCTGGTTTTCTACCAAGTATGAATAGTTAGGAATCACATAATCAATTCCTAGTAAATAATCTTCTGGGAACATAATTCCCGCATCAATAATAATTAATTCATCTTGAAATTGAACAGCATACATATTCTTGCCAATTTCATCTAGGCCGCCTAATGCAAAGACGGCCACCTCATTGTTTTTAATATTCGGTTTCATATCATTCTCCTTTATCGTTGATGTGGCACTCATGTCTACAACCACAACATTTCTAATTTTTTATACGACTCCCATGTACTCTCACATTTTAACATGATTCCCACATTATGTATAGAAAAGCGCAGTGCAGTTATCCAAACTAAAAACCTCTATCAAAAGGATAGAGGTTTTATATTTTTATCTATTAATATATTGATTTGCGGCCAATTAAGCTGCCACATATATCAACTGGTAACTCATATAACGTCCATCACAACGCGCCCTATATTCCGCATTGTAATTCCTTTCCTACTAATCAGACAACTTCTGATTTGTCTTTTGTGTTAAATTATCAGACACTTTCTGACTAACACATCCAAATAATGCTAAATGTTCAGGGGAAATGTTACGTGTACAAAGCATCTCCCAATCTTTTAAAGTTTCTTTAAGTGTGGGTACTAATTTTTCGCCAATTTCAGTCAAATAGCATTCATTATGTCCGAATTTATCGCCACTTTTTGCACGACGTAGTATTTTTTTGTCTTCTAATTTTTTCAAAAATTTTGAAAGATTTCCCTTATCCATGGATAAGTAATGATTCAGCTGACTTTGAAATATACCAGGAACATCATGAACGACTAGGATGGTAATCAACTGCTGCATATCGAGCTGTTGATCTTTCAGCATATCGTCCAACAAATTTTTCCCGAATCTGTACAATATATTAATGTGGCAAATAAAATTCATTTCTACAACTCCTTATACACTTTACTTGCAATCTGTTGATGATTTTGGTTTATATTTCAATCTTATGCATTATTTTAAATTCAAAAATGAATAAAATATAAAGTAACCGTCTTTAAATCATCATGCTTTAAATATTATTTTTTGCTTCACTATTTCTTTTAAATAGGGATATACTTATATTATATACTATTTTTTATTTTTAGGTAGGTTTAAATTGTTTTATGTGAATTCAAAAACCCTCTAAAGTTTTACTCAACTTTAGAGGGTTTTCATTTATGATATTTTTTTGAGTAATTAAGGATGTGGTATCAGCGGAACTTTATAAATATAAACTATTTTTTCAGTTGTATTGCGTGCAAAATCAGTAGATGAAAATTTCAATTTATTCAAACCATCTTGTAATTTTACATCGACTTGTTTTTGAATGGTAACACCTGGTTTTTTCAATGCGATTTGTGTCTTATCAATCGATTCAACGAGAGAATCGTCATGATAGAGTTCAACTTTCAGTGAATTATCACTTGATTTTAAAATAACACTCGCATAGTCTGAATCTAAGGCACGATCTTGCACCTCAAATTGCAACTCAGGTGAAATATTATCAAAGAATGTACTTCTTACAACAGCTGCTTTATATCCTTTTTCAGTTTCGACTTCTACACGAATATCCAAATTGAAAGTTTTAGCTTCGACAAGTGCTGTGAAACGATAGGCATCGCCATGGTACGTATTCATTTCATTGATGGTATAGGAGAAATCTTTAATTGGTTCAATAAATTTATCTTGAACGATGATTTCATCACCTAATGGATTTCCATCTTCATCAATTGGTGCCACTTTGATTTGTTTAATCTTATCGTCTTCTTTCACATGACCAATATATCCTTCAACGGCCACGAATTGCTCATCAATATCTTCAGGAATATCGAATTCTTTCGCCAAAGATAATAAATCTGGTCGATGAATCATAATAATTGGATAATCTTCTTTAGTATTATTAACTTCTTGATAATCGCTTTCTTTTGTTAATAATTCACCCAAATGATCCAGCATCGGTATTGTTCCCAGACCTGGTTTTTCAAGTTCGTCAATTTCATCTTGTGGAATATCAAGCGGTTGATCGCTGAATTCAAGAATTAATTCTGCATCAGCATCCAAATCAATACGCATGGCCAGTGCAAAGTTTGGCGTGAATTTATAACCAATTTTTGAATTGTATTCAATGTCGAAACTTTCTTTTTTCGGTAAGCGAATATAACGATCATTGGTTTTTAAATAAACATTTTTTAGTTCTTTATCTTTAATTGCTGCTTGTTCTTTATTGATAAAGAACATTAAATATTTTGAACCTTGCGTAATAGTAATATTTTCAGGATCTTCAACTGTTTTATTTTCCAAGCGAACTTTTCTAAATAGTCCTGCTAATTCTTTTGATAGATGAAGTTGATGGCTTTCTTCTGCATCAAATTTCGGCATTTTGCCTGGCTTAAAGGTTGTGATGATTTCATAATTTTTCACTAATGGATCAATAATGAAACTGAACACTTTATTTTCTTCATCATATTTCACATGATATTTTTCAATATTATTACCATCATATGAATCATTGTAAATCAGATGAATAATGTCTTTACCATTTTTCAAGTATAAAGAATCTAGGTGTTTTGTATCATCTGGCATTTTAATTTCAACTTTTGCTTTATTGCCTAAAATGCCTACAATGGCTTTTGTTATTTCTTCATCATTTACTTTAACAGTTGCATTATTTTTTTGAATTTGGTTTTTATAATTGATGAAATTCAACGTATTAAATTCTACCTTTGCTCCCGTATCAGCAGCTTGATAGCGACTAAAACTCAAATAATCCAAGACCGTTACTTCCAGACTTTCAGATGTTGCTAAAAATGGCATCTCTACCTTTAACTCTTTATTTCTGAAACCATTACGGTAGACAAATATTTCTCCACTTTCCACTGGATTGTCTGGGACATCCTTGACGTCCAGCACTAATTTTCCATCTTCAATTTGTGGTGCATCTGCGGGTAGCCCAGCTTTTGAATCTAGAAGTGTAATTTTAATATGTTTCAAATATTTTTTCAGACGAATTTTTTGACTTCCTGTTACATTTTCTGTTGCGCTCTCTTTTTCTTCTGGTGCTTGTGCATTTGTAGAAATTTCATGGCTTGCAGAATGATCAATGATATCATCGATAGGATTTTCTATAAATTCATCCTTATTTTTATCTTTTTCTTTGTCATCTTCATCTTTTTTAGAAACAGGGGGTTCTAGCTGTTTATCTGAAATAATATCAACATATTTTATGGATTGAAGATAAATATGTTGAATGCCTGTCCCTTTATCAATCGCTGAAAATGTTATTTTCTTATAATCTTTTCCTTTTGCTGCATCATCTTCATCTTTAAGATCAGTGATTTTTACAGGGTCAATGAATTCTGGTGCACTGCTATCCACTTTTACAGGATATTGATATATTTGCTCACCCGATCCACCAACACCATTATTATTCAATTTCACTTTCATTTGATAAATATAATCTTTATCTTCCTGCGCTTTTTGATAATGGATTTTTCCGTCCCAAATCGATTGACGGAGTGTCATATAAGGTTTTTTATATGCTAAGCGATTTAATTTGCGAACATTATAAGATTTTCCAATCGTGCGCAATTCTTCTTTTGTGTCTCCATCCAAGATAGAATATTCAATACTTTCCATATTTCGAAGTAGGGCAAATTTTGCAGCAATTTCATTCTCATATGTTGCATCAGGAGAGAAATAGATTGTGTTATTAATAATTGGTAATGGAATCATATAACGTGTCACAAATGCTGATGAACGCTGATCCAATTGATTTTCACAATTGATACTCGTATAAAATTGTGGCGTTCTTTTTTCTTGACCAATCTCTGGCAAGACAAAGGCATCTAGCGCTTTTTGACTGGTCCAGTCACCATAAAAAGCTAAGAATGGCAAAGATACATCTTCTTTTGAATGGTCATCTTGATCTTCCAACGTAATAAAGCCTTCCAAATAATCATTTCGCTCTGGTTTAGCTGCATTGGAGAAATCAAGCGTATATTCTTTTTCAAAAGTTTCATTTGGTGCAATGGTGATAGGTGTTAACAATTCAACGTTTGGAGTAAAGCGTGCTGCTTTCGGCTCACCAGTACGATTACCATCGCCATTAATTTCTTCATATATACCATACGGTTTGATAATATAAGTTTTTGTCTGTTTACCAAAATTTTGTAATTTTAATTTGAAGGTGAAAACTTTTTCGTTGATTTGTTTGAGTTCTAACTTTCCATCTTCAATCGTATCGTTACCACCTGTAATAGTCGCTATAACATCCATATTCAGTGCTTTTTCTAAATCAAGTGCACCTGCACCTTGTCTTCTGACAAAATCATATGTGCCATCTTTTTCAATAGGATTGGCAGCATTCATCAAAATATTCTTAATAAAATCGGCCACATTCTCAAAACCATAGGACTGATAATTGATTGAATTCTCATTTAAATATTGCTTAATAACAGCGGAAGCTCCTGCCACTTGTGGAGAAGCCATTGAAGTTCCACTCATGTTTTGATATTGATTATTTTCAGCAAGTGAATAGACATTTCCACCAGCTGATGTAATTTCTGGCTTAATACGTAAATCCGGTGTTGGGCCCCATGAAGAGAATATGTTGACTTGTCCTTGTTTTGCATTGGCAACTTTTTCAGTTTCTAAATTCACTTTAAATGAAGCATCTAATCGTTTTCTGCTCAATTTTTTCAACGCTTGGAACGTTGAACGTTTCATACGAATTACAGGATATTCACTCACTTTACCACTAGGAGACAAACGCCCTTTAATGTCATCGCCATATGCTTGATTATTATAAATGACAATTGATTTAGGATGTGCCGCTGCAATATATTCTAACTCTTTTTTAAATGTTGCAGAATAAAAGTCATCTTCAGATTCAATAAATACATTGGCATCTGCCATTTTTGCTGGATCTTTTCCTTCATTTTCTAGCGTTTCATTTTTATTATAAAAATAAACAGGTCCATCAATTTGTTTAAGATTTTTATCTTTTATATGTCTTGGCAAATAAATAGACACTTCTCTAGAAAGTTTTTCAGCATCCGTTGCATTCAAACGTGGAACACCAAAGTCAACAGTATAAATATGTCTAGCTTCACTTTCCATTGCAGCTACAGCAAAGGAAGCTTCATTCAACGCAGGGTTGGCAATAACCCCTGTATCATAATTACCTTGATAGGCATATTTAAGGTTGGCATACCCTTCCATGATATTTCCTTCATTTCCAGCAGCAACTGCAATTACAATTCCCGCTTTGCGAGCTTTTTCAAATATTTCTTTTTCAGGATGATATTGTTCCCCATAGGAAAAACCAGCTGGCGCTCCCAAACTCATATTAACCACATCAGCACCCAGACGGATCGCATCGTCTAACGCTTTTAACCAGACATCTGTAAAGGTCGTTGGATATTTTACATCATCTGAAAAAACTTTCATGGACAAAATTTGTGCTTTTGAGGCGACACCTGTTACGATCTCATTGTTAGATCCGACAATTCCTGACACATGCATCCCATGCATCATGCCATAGCGGTCAAATAGATGGGGACTATGATCAAAATAATTATAGCCATATGGGACCTTCTCATTTAACCAATTCCCTTTTAATTGGTATTGTTTAGACAATTCAGTAATTTTTTCCTTATCTAATTTTTTAGGAGTTCCCTCATCCAATTTCAGCGCTTCATGTGTATAGTCAATCCCAGAGTCAATAACTGCAACAACTGTTCCTTCACCTTTGTATTGATTATTTCCTGTTGCAATAGCAAGTGCTTCCGTATTTAAAGCAGCGGGTTCTTCAAAAACAGGGCGCTCAAATTCTTGAGATAAATAAACATTTTTAACATCTTGCAATTTTTCTATTTTTTCAATATCTTTTTGTTTTACATTGAAAGAAATAGCATTGACCGATGTATCATATGATGTCACATCACGTAAATCGGCAGAAATATCCTGAGATGCTTTAATTGTTTCTAACATCTCCGCTTGTTCTTTTGAAACAGCGGCCTTAGTTTCATTTATTTCTTCTTTTTCCAATTCATCATAAAGTTTTCCAGACGATACTGCCTTATCAAGTACCGAATCTTCCGACAATTCCACAATGACACGCTGACTTTTTTCAGATGCTTCCAAAAAATCTGGTGCCATTTTTTCTTTTGCTTCAGGAATTGTGACATCTTTTTCAGAGATATTTTTTTCAACTTGTTCATTTGAATGAATGGCATCAGCCACTGCAAATGTTAATGTACTCATACCTGTTGCAGACAGTATCAAAGAAGATGCCAACACTGTTGCAAGCAATCGTTTTTTATTCATAAAGCCTCCTTATTGATGAACCACAACAAATAATTTCACAATGCCATAATCATGGCCATTAATGACTACTTTATTCTTAGTTGTCACAATTAGACCATAGTTGCCTTGCTTTCCTTTTTTCATTTCTTCAAAGTCTTGGCCACTATACTCTATTTCAACCGCTTCTTCCGTCGATTCTCCATTTCGTTTCAGTCCAATAAGTGCCTTGCTTGGCAAATCAGAGGCATTCTTAACATTTAAATGCCCAAGACGATTAGTGGAAGAATGAAATAATACAAAATCTGATGACACACCCTCGAGTTCTTTTTCTTTTAATTTTTGTTTTTCAGCTTCTGTCAGATCAGGTTTTTTGTCAGGTTTATTTGTATCGTGGTGAGGATCTTTATCTGGCATATTGGAATGTTCAGATATTTTTCCTGGTGTTTTTGTATTATGTTCCGTATTTTTCTTTTTCGACTTTGTTTTTTTATCTTTTTCATCTGAAGTCTTTTGTTTTTCTATTTCGATCATTGTTTTTGAATGGGATAGATTGAGCGAATGGCTATTTCCATCTTGATCAGAATCTTCTGTTACAGTTGCTCTTTCTCCAGAAGAGCTATTTTGCATTCCAGAAATAGTCTCCTTATCATCCATTTCTTGTGATGACCTACCATCTTCACGTGAGCCTTTATTGTCACTATTTTCGACCACAGATTGATGTGATTCATCACTTGCTGGATGCTTTTTATATGAATAGAGTGAAATGCTTATCACCAGTAATAAAAGCAATGCAAGTACCAACCAGCTTTTTTTATTTTTAAGCCATTCCATAATTTTCCTCATTTCTAAACTTATTTATAATCGAACGACATTTACTAATGGAAACATAATTTATTATATATTTTCAAAATAGAAAAATCTATAGTTTTTGCAAGTTTAATATAATATTTCGCTTACGCTAAACTTTTTAATGTTACTAAATTGCATAGTGTTTACTATAATATTCATTCAGTTGTCAGCTACTCATTCAAAATTAACAGATTTTAATCATTATGGCAGAATAATCACTTATTGAGCAGAAGTCTTTAGGATTATTTTTGAAAGTTTTAATATTTTTTAAGAAATCTTCGATAAAATAGAAAAATCTATCATATGTAGACTTTTAATACCTTAATAGGAGGGAATCATATGAATTCAAATAAATCATCGCTTGTTGAAATATGGGGCGATATGGTCGAAATTAATGATCTAATAAAAGCAATTGTTCTTACAGTTACCACTACTATGGGTGGTTATTTTTTAGCGCCTGACAATCAGACATCGCTTCAATTATTTTTTGGACTAGGTGGAGCTTTGGTGGGATTTTTGCTGGCGACCGTTTGGATTAAACCCAAAAGAATTCTTACACAACAGCAAGATTCTTCAAACTCCATTCATTATCAGGAGGAGAATAAATGACGACAACCTTAATAATTCAGATGATTTTAGCTGCCGTTGTAGCCGTTGTTATTTATACGATTATCGGCTTTATACCTGGAACAGATGAGACTGCTGTTTTGATGCCTATTTCGCTCGCACTTATTATGACTGGCGCTCATCCTATGATTGTGCTGACATTTTTTATGGCAGCCGTTGTGAATTTGAAATTAACGAACTTAATGCCCACTGCACTCGTAGGACTACCTGGTGGGGTCTTGTCCAGTCCGATGATTCCTCACGCTATCCATCTAAAAAATAAAGGACTTTCGGCACTTACCGTTAAAAAAATGGCCGTCGGTTCACTATTAGGAATTTGTATTGCTTTTCCAGCTTCAATGATTTTAGCTAATTTATTAATTCCTTTTGCTTCTGTCATTCAGCCCTATGCACCACTTCTTTTTGTCGGTGGTGCAATCTTTTTAGCACTTATAGGGAAAAATAAAATATTAGCACTTCTTAGTATCTTGCCCCTCGCTCTTTTATTTATGGGATTACGCCATTTATATTGGGGAACAGGTGTCGTAGCAGAAGGCGTGAATATTACAACATCATTTTTCTTAGGGATTACAAGTGGACCGCTCATTGTATCACTCCTATCCTTGCTCAATCCAATCATTAAAGCAAAAAAACTCACGCACCAAAGAAATGAAATTAAAATTTCAACAGATCCCTCCCTTGCGAGAACAATGAGCCCTTTTAAAATTATCACTAAAAAAGAAGGTCTTGCTGCTGCTATTCCAGCCTTTCTTGTCAATTTTTTATTTGTGCTTAGTCCAGTGGGATTAATTATTCTTTTTGGTGATTTAGTAGCCAGCCGCATTAAAGAACGCGATGAACAAGCGTTGACTACTATCACTGTTATGAGTGCTCTTGCTCAAGCCACTTATTTATCAGGACTTATTATTCCAATTCTAGCATTAGGGATCCCACTCTCCCCCGCTTCAATTGGACCAGGTAGTGCTTTATTTAATGCACCACCTATTTTTTCGGTAGATCATAATATCTATCATGTACTTTCAACGAATCAAAAAATGATTGCCATTTTTATCGGTGTTGCAGTTGCGGCATTCATCAGTTATTTTATTATTAATCGCTTTGCGGAAAGTATTTCAAAATTTGTCCTAAAAAAAATTCCACATGAAGCAGTATTAGGATTATTTGTGGCATTTGTTGTACTTTTAGCTTATATGGATGCTGGATGGATTAACATCTTTGGCGTATTATTAATTGGAATCATCTGTGGCTCATTGAATGAAATGGGTGTAAATTATGGTATACAATTTATGACATTATATGCTGCCCCATGGATTGTTCAGCAGCTTAGTCTTATTAGTCAATAATTGTCATTACTTACAATGAAAAAAAGCTGTGAGAGCATTGCTCTCACAGCTTTTTTAATTTGTTTATTTAATCATTTGTAACATCACATGCTCAAATGCTTTTAATTTTTCGTCCGCTTTTGCTCTCGTTTCTCCCACAGCACTCATATACAATTTAATTTTTGGCTCAGTACCACTTGGACGAAGCGCAATGAAACTCTCATCTGCAAATAAGTAACGTAAAACATTTGAAGAAGTGTAATTAAGCGGTGTAACAACACCATCTTCGACACTTTGTAAAGTGAGGAAATCTTCACGTCTTTTTACTGGATATCCTGCAATTTCATCAAGATCAGTTTTGCGGACACGATCCATGATCGCTGCCATTTTTTCTTTTCCTTCAAGTCCTGGATATTGTACAGAAATAGTATTTTCGCTGAAATATCCATGTGTTTTATAAATTAACTCAAGTGCTTCCATTAAATTACGTCCTTGCAAGAAATGGTAACTTGCGACTTCTGTCATTAATGTCAATGCTTGGAAGCCATCTTTATCACGTACAAATGGTTTGATTAGGTAACCAATCGCTTCTTCATAGCCTAAAATCATTTCATGTGAATGTGTCGCTTCAAATTCTTTAATTTGATTACCGACAAATTTAAATCCTGTTAACACTTCAAAAACATCAACACCATGTGGCTTGACAATTTTATCTGGTAGATGACTGGATACGATTGAACGAATTAATGCTGGGTTATTAGGAAGTGGACAATGATTGACAAGATAGTCTAACATCAAACTTGCGGTCTGATTTCCAGATAATAGATGATATTTTCCTTTACCCATGCGTACGCAGACACCCAAGCGGTCAGAGTCCGGATCAGTCGCGAATAAGACGTCCGCATTTACTTCTTCAGCTAATTTCTTACTCAAGTCAAATGCTGGTTCTGTTTCTGGGTTTGGCGATTCAACCGTTGAAAAATCTGGATCTTCCACGCATTGTTCGGTTACATATGCGACTTTTGGAGATTCTAGCTGCTCGAATACTCGCTTCACAAGGCGTGTACCTGTACCATGCATTCCTGAATAGACAAATTGAATTTTGTCACTTGCTTCTTTCAAGACATCGCGGTTGACAGTTACTTTCTCAACTTCTTTTAAGTATGCTTGAATTGTTTCTTCGCCTAAAAGTTTCAGCACACCTTGTTCAATTAATGTTTCTTTATCAGCAACTTCTACATCAAATGGACTATCAATTTTGTCAATATATGAAGCTAATCGATCAGCAGCATCTGGTGGGAATTGACCGCCATCTTCGCCATATACTTTATATCCATTGTAAGCTGGTGGATTATGGCTAGCGGTAATCATGATACCAGCCACCGCATTCCAGTGACGAACCGAAAAAGCTAACACTGGTGTCGGTGTTAAATGTTCAAATACATAACTGCGGATGCCACATTTTCCTAATACTTTTGCAGCTTCAAAGGCAAAATCTTGCGAAAAATGACGGTTATCATATGAAATAACCACCCCGCGCTCTTTTTCTTCTTCTCCTTGAGCAGAAATCCATTCTGCAAGTCCACGGGTCGTCTGTCTCACAATATATTTATTCATACGATTCGTGCCCAGACCGATAATGCCACGCAGACCTGCTGTTCCAAATGAAAGTTCGGTCTCAAAAGCATCTTTTTTCTCAGAGTCACTGAGCGCTTCAAGCGCTTGCTTGATTTCTCCCTTCGCTTTTGAGTGCCATTTTTCATAATTTGTTTGCCATAAAGTCATTGTTAAGCCTCCTTACAATTTTTTGACTTATGTCTTATGCATCTTTCAATGCAGTCCTATTATCTTTATTATACAAGAAATGAAAACGAATTCTATGGATTTTTTATTTTTTGTGAAATTTTTTTCAATTATTTTTAAAAATGTGATGTTGTGCGTTACATGCACACATATATATTTCACGTATTGACCGAATGTACCACTAATGATTCATTATATAAAGTTAGCAAACGACTTCTAACACCTTTTATAAAATGAGTTACTTTCTTATATATCTCTTCGTCATAAATTTTTTAGAGTTATAAATGAATAAAAAGAGTCCTCTTACTACTTTAATAGTAAAAGAACTCTTTTTTAAGATTAAGATATTGCATCAATTTGGCGATTGAGCCAATGGATGACATCTTGAAATACTTCTGGTGCCGACTGTTCAAGCAAAATTTCATGACGTAACTTTGGATAAAGGATTAAATCAACTGCAAATTGGTGACGTTTGAGCTGATTATAGACTTGGCGAACACCTTTTCCATACTGACCTACTGGATCTTCAGCTCCTGCTATCAACAGAAATGGAATACCACTTGGCAACTGTGCCATACATTGCTTGGACTGTGCACATTTAAGAAGCGAAAAAAGTGTATAAAAACCATTATTAGTAAAGATAAAACCACACAATGGATCAGCAACATATTGTGAAACATTATCTTCATTTAGAGATAGCCAATCAAATGAAGTGCATTTTTTTGTTTTTTTATTGTAAGAAGCAAATGCCAAATCATTTAACAAATGACTTGGATGGTATGGCCCTTTCAATTGACACATGATTTTTGCCAATAAAATTGCAAAAGGAAGCGCATGATTTTTGCCTGATGTTCCACAAAAAATCGCGCCTTGATAGGTTGTTCTAAATTGTGCTACATAAATTCGTGCAATAAATGACCCCATCGAATGTCCAAAAATAAATAGTGGCACATGAGGCAACTGTTGATGAATGATCTCATTCAATTGCCGCACATCTTGAAGCAATGTTGTAACACCTTCTGGTCCAAAATAACCAAGTGGCACCGAATCGCTAACACTTTGTCCATGTCCAGGCAAATCCATAATATATGCTGCATACCCAGCTTCAGTTAATTTCTTCATAAATGGGAAATAGCGTTCCTTATGTTCAGCCATCCCATGTATAATTTGGACAACACCTTTTATTTGATGACTATCTTTTGGAATAAAGGACGTTGCCGAAATATTCGTTAATTTTGAATAAGATTGAAATGTGAATATTTTTTGCTTCATCGATTGCTCCTTATCATGATATCTTAACAAGGCAATAGATTTAAGTTTGCCGATTAAAGTAATGGAATATTATTTTTTTTGCAAATATTTCTTGTGCTCTCATCCCATAATGAAGCTTGAACTTCACCAATATGCGCTGTCCCAATAAGTAGCATGCACAGGCGCGACTGACCAATTCCTCCACCAATTGTCAAAGGAAGCTGTCCTGCCAATAATTTTTGATGATAGGGATGATGACGACGCTCTAGTCGACCTGCATCTTCTAGTTGCTCCAACAGCCGTTCTCCAGTTACACGAATCCCCATCGAAGAAATCTCGAATTCTTGTTCTAAAATATCATTCCAAAAAATAATATCACCATTTAATTGCCAATCATCATAATCTGGCGCGCGATGCCCATGCCGCTGACCTGACATTAGTGGTGCACCAATTTTCCCGACAAAGATGGTCTTGTGGATACGCGCAAATTCTCGCTCTCTTTCTTCTGGTGTCAAATGAGGATATAAATCTTCCAATGCTTGTGCTGTCGTAAAAGTAACTTTTCGGCGTAAAGTAGTATTACACTGCGGAAAGCGTGCTTTAAGTAGATGATTGACATTACAAATACTGTCCACAATTGACTGCACTACATCTTTTAAATAAGTTTCTGTACGATCTTTTACTTGGATAATTTTCTCCCAATCCCATTGATCGACATAAATAGAATGAATATTGTCCAGTACCTCATCGCGCCGAATCGCATTCATATCTGTAAATAATCCCTCATATGTTCTAAAATGATATTCCGCTAGCGCTACACGCTTCCATTTCGCTAGCGACTGCACCACCTGCGCATCTTCATTTAAAGCAGGCACATCAAAAGAAACAGGGCGCTCTACTCCAGATAAATTATCATTCAAACCAGATATAGCTGTCACAAAAAGTGGCGCTGAGACACGCTGCAACCCTAATGTTGTCGCTAATTCTTGCTGAAAACTAATCTTTATAAAATCGATCGCTCTTTGAATATCATACTGATTCAAGACAGGCTTATAATCTTTTGGAATTACAATCTCGCTCATGCCCATAACCTTCTCTCAACTTCTTCAATATTTTTAAAATCATCGCAATAGAAATTATTAAATGTCATCTCCTACTATAAGCCTTGTTCCCCCCAACTTGTCAACTATTATCTTATAAATGGTACCATTAAAAATAGCAAAAATACATTTCTACCCTTAAAGTAGAAATTGACTGCGCATTATATGAAAAAACTTAACCTTGCATAACATGTACACTTCTGTATCCACATATCTTAAAATATTTCACAATAAAAAATACATCCCACAAAAATAACGCGAGATGTATTATAATGACCAGTGATCTGATTATTCTTGATTGAATAGCCACTCGCCATTTGTTTCGATGACTTTTTTATGGAAAATCAAGTTAGAATCATGTTTTTAAAGAGTAATTTGATTGGTTTTAATTATATCTTTGAACCAATAAAAACTTTTCTTAGGAATTCGTTTAAAATTATCATTTTCATCTACTCTAATAAGGCCATATCTTTTTACATAGCCATTTACCCAACTCCATACGTCAAAAGCAGACCATACAAAATATCCTTGAACATCATAACCATCATCTCTAGCTTTTAAAACATAGTCCACAAACTGTTGAAGAACCTCAATTCTATCATCATCTTCAACATAGCCAGTTTCATCGGGGGTATCATAAACTGCATGACCATTTTCTGTAATTACTATTGGGAACCCAGGATATTTCTCTGAAACATCTTTGATACCTTTATAAATGGCTTCTGGATAGACTTCTCGACCCCAAAAATTTCTACTAACGTGTTCTGGTTCTGTGATATCAAACCAGTCTTTTAGTTTTATTGACTCTTTTTCATTAGACTTTTTGCCCGTATTATTATGTGTCACAATTGTTTCTCCAGTGCTATCCGTAACATAAAATCGCTGATATGAATTTATTCCCAAGAAGTCAACAATACCTTCTTTTAATAGATTTTCATCTTGGTAATTTATAAATGAGGTATCATATCCAGATTCCTTAAGAAATTTTTCTAGATTCGTTGGTATTTTCCCTTTCGCACACATATCTAAAACCAAGCTATTAAAGAATAATTCTGCATGGTTATATACGTATTCTTTATCTCTTGTTTCTGGTGAAACTTCAACAGTGCCATGATCATGAACAATTCCAATATAACCTTCATAATTATTTTCTTTAAAATATTTAACAACTTTTGCGCTAGCAATCAGTTGATTATATACCGTTTCCCAATAGGACTGCAGGTCTTTGTGCTTATGTGGTGGCCAATTACCCATTACATAGCCACAGTAACTATAAAATCTAGGCTCATTTAAAGTTGTCCATAGCTTTACTCTGTCTCCAAATTCTTCTAAACAAACTTTAGCATAATCAAAGTAATAATCAATAAGTCTTTTATCTTTCCAACCGCCAAATTCATCTTCAAATTTTTGAGGGATATCATAGTGATGGATGGTAACATTAGGTTCTAATCCATATTTCAAACAAGTATTAATTACATCATTATAAAAAGCAATTCCAGCTGCACTTCTTTTCCCTACACCCTCTGGAATAATTCTAGTCCATGATAGAGAGAATCTAAATGAGTTATGTCCACCTTCAGCTAGCAATTTTATATCCTCTTTATAATGATGATAAAAATCTGTAGCATCATTTCCAGAAACATTATTTATATTGAAAGGATTATTATCACTATTACTAAAATGATCCCAATTAGAATATCCTTTGTCATCCACGTTCCAACCACCTTCAGCCTGATAAGCGGCGATTGCTCCGCCCCACATGAATTTATCATTCAGTTTAACATTTGACATTTTTTATTCTCCTTCTATCTTTTTAAGGTATTCGGCATTTCGTTTTTCCATCTCTTTTTTATACCATTGGAACAATCCCAAATAAATCGCTAAGAATATTACAAAAATAAACAAATCTTTCGCAGCCCCACTATGTGCTAATCCAAGAAAATAAGCTAAAAATTTTTCAACTGGTCCTTCCATAGTAGCAAACGAAATTTGTTGACTTGTCATCAAGCCTTCTGGCAACGCTCCAATTGAAGCTGCGGTGTCAGTTACAAATGGAGCTATAAGCGTAGCTGCCCATAGAAAAAGAGGTATTTCTAAAATACCAATTACCAACATTCTGATTAGTTTTCCTCTTGTAACTACCAAAAGCGCAGGGGTTAAACCTACTGCTACAATACTTGCAGATGGTAATATTCTGTTCCCAGGTAATACCAATGATACCAACAATAATAATGGTGCTAATAAGTTAGCAACTACCCAAATTTCAGATCTTCCTGCAATAAATGGCCAATCAATACTGATATTTAATTTACGGCCACCGAGTCTCTTATTGGCAAAGTCATTAATACCTTGTGATAAAGGTTCAACGGCTTCAATAAACCACTGACCTATTATTGCAAATAATTCTAACATTGCCCCTGCCGTTAACGAAAGATTAATTATTTCCTTAATAGGAATACGACCTAAAACTCCAATGAAAACACCTAAATAAATTCCTATCATGAATCTGCTACCCCAGAATCCAATTTTTTGATTAAGTTCTGTAGCATTAAAATCATATTTATCCATCCAACCAAAAAAATTATCAAATATTTTATCGAATATCATGATAAACGGGTTCATCATATAGCTAATATGTGTTGTGGTCATTGGACTTTCCAGTGGTGCATCTAATAAATCATTAAACGTAAGATTCATTAAATCTGCATTTTTAAATTTTAGAAACCCAATAACTAAAACTAATGCTGTCGCTGTAAACATATTCGCTCCAACATACATCGCAAATAAACCAATGAAAGATAGATGCCACACATTAAAAATATCCGCATCGAAAGTATTTGTTTGTTTAGTTAAAATTAAAATGATATTTAGAATTATTAATGTTAATAAAAAATATAAAGTTAGAGGGTGACCCCAAGTAATTGTCCCAAGTGGAGCCCACCCAGTATCAATAACATTCAACTCAATACCAGTATTTTCAATAAAAGCATTTAATGGACCAGATAAGACTCCAGTTAACACACTCATTACTGCTCCAATACCAATTAAAGCTACTGCTAATTTTATTCCACCTTCGAACGCTTGGGAAAATTTAACTCCAACTAGTACCGCCGCTAATGTTAAAACAATAATCATTAATGGAGCAGCACCTATATTAATGAGTGGCTGAAGTATTTTATTTGCAAATTCAATAAACATATTAATCATTTTCATACACTCCTCATCATTTATAGTGCTTTAATAATAGATTCTATTTCATCATAAATTGGTTCTGCCATTGATGGAATTCTATAAAGAATCGGACCACAAACTACTATTGGTACATTAGTTTTAAAAGATAAGTCGATTTTGGAAATTGGGCAAAAAATATCATATTTTTCAATCATTTCTTTAGTTATATTACTTAAAACCGTGGTGTCAGCCTTTACTTCATAGCCACGAGTTTTCATTTCTTTAACGATCGCATTCTTAATTTGAGTACTTGAATTTATTCCTGTACCACATGCTGTTAAAATTTTTATCATCATTCCCACTCTCCTTTTATGTCTCTACTATTTATATAATTAAAAATATCTCTTTCATTAGTTAATTTAAAAAAAGAAGCTAGATTATCCACTGTTTGATTTTTTAAAAAATTCATTATACTAGGTAACATTTCTACTTGACTTCCTGGATGTGAATTCAAGATCATGAATATAAATCCTACATCTTCTTTTTGATCAGGATTAATCATGTTATTAAACTCTATTTTAGTATTTAATGATACTGGAACTACAAGATCAACATTACAAAACTTATAATCTGTATGAGGAATTGCTATTGAAGGTAATTTTTTAGACATATGACTTAAATTTAATCCCGTTGGCGACCGATTTTCTCTTTCAATAATTTCTATTAAAAACTTTTCAGTAACAAGATTTTTACTAAAAAGATGATCATAAATTTCTTTAAATAAATCTTCTTTACGCTTCGCATTCGAAATATAAATTTCATCTTTGCTTATATATTCTTTCATATTCACATGCCTCCTTTAGTTTGTTTTTGTTTGATTGTTCGTTTTAAACATTTTAGTTTTTGCTTTTTATTGCTATAATTAAAGCGAGGTGAAACTTATGAAAAATGCGAGACAGGATGTTATTTTAGAAACTCTTGATAAAAAAAATTCGGTAAAAGTGTCGGAGTTAGTCGATGAATTAGAAGTTACGGATATGACCATTCGCCGCGATTTGCAAGAATTGGAAGATGAGAACCTTCTTATTCGTGTGCATGGTGGAGCACGCAAGGTATCCAATGGAAATCAAGGGTTTCTAGAGCTCAGCCACAATACCAAACGCGATATCAATCCCAAAGAGAAAAAAGAAATTGCAAAATTGATCGCCGAAAATATTAAAGATCATGATATTGTCTATCTAGGTTCTGACACTACAATTGAGCTAGTGTATGACTACCTTGATATAAATCATGCCAAAATCATTACGAATTCTATTTATGTTTTTAATAAGTTTAAGGATGATGAGCGTTTCGATCTTATTCTAATTGGTGGAAGTTTTCGTACAAAAACAGGATCTTTTGCAGGATCCATTACTAATGATATCCTCTCTTCTATGCATGTAGAGAAAGCTTTCATCGGGGTAAATGCTATTAATGAAAATAATATTTTTAACGCAAATGAAGATGAAGGGGTCGTTCAGCGAACAGCATTTGAAAATGCGAAAATTCGTTACATTATTGCAGACACTTCAAAATTCAATAAGTTAGATTTTTATCAATTTTATACCCTTGATAAAATTGACTATCTTGTGACGAACAAAGATATTTCACCTAGTTTATTAAAGCAATATGAACCTTATGTCAAGATTATTTACTAAATAAGAAAGATTTAAAGGAGGAATACTATGTCGACCGTATATATTTCAGCTGATGAGGCCGGAATGGTTTTAAAGCAGGAGCTCTTTTCTTATTTAAAAGATTTGGGACATGATGTCACTGATTTAGCAGAGCAGCCAGCAGAAGATTTTGTGGCATCTACTGAACAATTAGTGCAGTCATTAAATGAAGATTTAAAGGCTCTGGGAATTCTTATTGATGCATATGGTGCTGGAAGTTTTATGGCAGGTACAAAACATCATGGAATCGTTGTTGCCGAGCTCTCCGATGAGCGGACGGGATATATGACACGTGAACATAATAATGCGCGCGTGATTGCTATCGGAAGCGAGATCGTTGGACGTGAATTAGCAAAACAAATTGCACGTGAATTTTTAGAAGCGGATTATGATGGCGGTCGCCACCAAGTTCGTGTCGATATGCTAAATGCTTTGTGTTAAGGAGGGATAAATATGAAAATTGCAATTGGCTGTGACCATATCGTAACGGATACCAAGATTGCGGTGGCGGATTTTTTGCGTGAGCAAGGCCATGAAGTTACTGATGTTGGGACCTATGGATTTGTTCGCACACACTACCCTATCTTTGGAAAGAAAGTTGGCGAATTAGTCGCAAGTGGCGCTGTTGATTTTGGGGTCGTTATTTGTGGAACGGGAGTTGGTATTACTAATGCCGCAAGTAAAGTTCCTGGTGTGCGCGCAGCACTTGTCCGCGATATGACAACGGCGCTTTATGCGCGGCGTGAATTAGATGCCAATGTTATTGGATTTGGTGGCAAGATTACTGGCGAATTCCTCATTAAAGATATCGTAGATGCATTCATCCATGAGGACTATATTGAAACGCCTCAAAATAAAATATTAATCGAAAAAATTAATGCACTGGATGGAAAAACACGTACAAAAGAAGAAAGTGAACATCTCTTTGATGAATATTTAAAAAAATGGGATGCAGGCTATTATAAGGACGAGGAGTAATATCATGTTAAAAATGACACAACAAAAAAAGGCAGCTATGGACCATTTGTCCGCCTCTGACGGCTTTATTAAAGCTTTAGCTATTGATCAGCGTGGAGCGATGGTGCGTATGTTCGATGCATTAGGTGCAGAAGCAACACAAGAAAAAATAGAACATTTAAAGAAACTCGTTTCTGAAGAATTAACACCCTATGCTTCTTCTATCTTATTAGATACGATTTATGGCTTGCCTGGCGCAAAAGCACGTGCAGAAAATGCAGGACTTTTATTAGCATACGAACAAACAGGTTATGATAAAAATGTTCCAGGGCGTCTACCGCGACTGATTTCCAATCTTTCTGTAAAACGTCTAGTAAAAGAAAGTGCTGATGGCATTAAATTGCTCTTATACTATGATGTTGATGAAGATGAAGTCATTAATGATCAGAAAAAGGCTTTTGTCGAACGTGTTGGAAGTGAATGTGCTGCTGAAGATGCACCTTTTTATTTAGAAATTCTGACTTATGATGCGCAGATGGACAATACAAATGATGCAGCATTTGCAAAAGTAAAACCGCATAAAGTCAACCAAGCCATTCGCGAATTCTCAAAAGATTGCTACGGCGTCGATGTATTAAAAGTCGAGACACCTGTGAATATGAACTTCGTTGAAGGGTTCGCAAAAGATGAAGTGGTCTACTCGCAAACAGAAGCCGCTGCCGCATTCAAAGCACAAAGTGAGGCCACACATCTGCCATTTATCTTCTTAAGTGCAGGAGTTTCTGCTGAGTTGTTCAATAAAACATTAATCTTCGCAAAAGAATCTGGCTCTACATTTAATGGTGTACTTTGCGGACGTGCTACATGGAAAGGTGTCGTCAAAGTATTTATCGAAGAAGGCGAAGAAGCTGCCAGACATTGGCTACGTACAATTGGAAAAGAAAATATTCAATCACTAAATCAAGTCGTTGAAGAGAATGCAACATCTTGGTACGATTTAGTCGAAATTCAATAAAGCAATAAGTCTTTCTAAAGACTACCTTATATTTTAAATAAAAAATAGAGCGACCTAAAATAGTTCGCTCTATTTTTTTATATAGTTTTCTGAATTAATTGGTACCCATTCCTGGAGTTTCAGGTAATGTTGCAGCACCGTCAATTACAAATTGTGCACCAGTAATATAGCTGGACTCTTCAGATCCTAAGAATGCAAAGAGTTCTCCAACTTCTTCAGGAGTTGCAAGGCGTCCCATTGGAACATTTCCTGCAATACCTGCAATAACAGATTCTGGATCTTCTGGTGCAGATTCAAGGGCCATTTTTTCTACCATTGGTGTACGAGCATAACCAAGTTGAGAGCAGTTCACGCGAATGTTACGTTGTGCATACTCTACTGCAAGACATTTTGTTAGTCCTACTAATGCTGCTTTAGACATTGCATAGCCTGCTTCACCAGGGTCTGCTACAAGATCTCCTGTCACAGATGAAGCAATTACAATTGCTCCGCCTCCTTGTTTTAACATGTAAGGAATAACTGCTTGACATCCATTCCAAGTTCCTTTGATATTGACATCAATGTGTAAGTCGCGCATTTCATCAGACATTTCTTCAAATGGTGCAAGACGGCATATTCCTGCATTAAGGCAGGCAATATTAATTTCGCCAAATTTTTCGGCAGTTTTTTGAGCGGCTTCAATCATTTCATCTTTATCTGCCACATTACCAACATAGGTAATGACTTCCACACCATATGCATCTTCTAATTCATCTGCCACGTCCTCTACATCTTCTGATAGGTCCACAAGCATCATTTTTGCGCCATATTTCGCATAGACTTCTGCAATTCCTTTACCCAAACCTGCTGCTGCACCCGTAATAAATGCAACTTTATCTTTTAAATTCGCCATTTTTCGGCCTCCTTTTTATATTCTTCATTTTCATTATACTGGAAATACTTTATAAGTTAAAATTCTTGCATGCCATCAGGCGTTTCTATGCTGACTTTCGTATCTTTCCAACGAACAACCACCATCCAAAGCCAAATCATGACACCAATTCCTAGATAAATGCCAAATGAAATCCATGAGCCACGTCCTTGTCCCAAGGTACAAAAGAATGCAATAGCGATCATAATAAACATTGCCAAAATACGTAAGACATTTCCACCTTTTACAACGTTCTGATTTCCTTGATACCATTTAGCATGATGTGTGCGAATGCGAACAGCAGAAATCATCGTCAATGCATAAGCACATGCACAACCAAAGGACATTAAGTTGAAGAAGTCTTTGAAGAAATCTCCACTATTCATCAAAATAATGAAAGTTAAACTAATTCCCAACAAAAAGACATTGGGTAAAATAGGTTGTTGATGTTTGTTCACTTTTGTAAAGACTTTAGGCAAGAAGTTCTTTTCACCCATTGAATAAAGCATGCGCACTGTAGACATCCAAAAACCTAAAACGGAAGCTGTCATGCCAAGTAATATGGAAATGAGTCCCCAAATGAGTGGCCAAAGGGTCCAGCCAAATTCTGTTTGTAACGTAAAAATACTTAAAAAACCATTTTCGGCAGTCGTATCAAGTAGTGCTTTGAAGCCTGAAAAATCATTTATGCCCCCTAAACAGAAGAAGAAAAAGGTATAAATGGCACCACATGTTAAAACTGACCCGCAAATTGCTTTCTTAGTATCGGTAATTGGAAAATCTCCTTCTTCTACCATTTGTGGAACAGTTTCAAATCCAAAATATGGCGTAATCAAAAGCGCCATCCCAATCACCCACCCTGGAATTCCTCCGATGCTATCCAATGTTGTTTGGAATACATTGCCAAAGTTCGCAATATGCCAATGCCCTGAAAAAAGAAGCAATAATCCCGTAATAATAGTCGTTGTAATATTTAAAAACAAAAAGGTAGCTTGTGCTTTAACTAAAAAAGTAACTTCTTGCAAGCTCATCGCAAAGACTAAAATTAACATGACAACGCCAATGGCCATAATTTGCATAGGAGACAAATTCAATTGAAACATCGTATTCAAATAGGTCGCAATTCCCATCACAACAGCAGGAGGAACTGAAATCCATGCCGCCATAATCATCCATGATGACAAAAAGCCAAAATGCTTATTAAGACCCACTGTATTATAAATGAGTTCCCCTCCTGAGGTGTGAAAGAGTGACGAGAGTTCACTATATACTAAGGCCGTTGGCAAAATAGCCAGCGTCATCAAAGCAAATGCAAGGAACGTTCCTGGCCCACAATAGCCGTAAAAGACCGAATCCCAATAGCTTACAAAAGTAAAAATAGAACCCGTTGCCACAGTATATACAAAAATCAATTTCAGACTTTTTTGTAAACCATGTTTAGGTTCTAGTTCTGTGTTGTTTTCCATTTTTAATACCTCCTTAAGTATTGACATGGCTTCTAAAAAATTAGGCAAAACATTGTCAAAATTTTTAGGAGTCGTTAACTACCTTTAGTCTATACCCACAGCCTTTAAAATTCAACATGAGAATTATTTCACAAATTAAAATTGTCATCTATTTTGAATGTGCACCCTTATCCATTCAATGATAAAAAATTTACAAATTTATTTTTTGTGAAAAATGTAAGCGTTCTATTTTTCAATCATTTTCAAAACACTTTATCTTCTTATTCTCAAGAAAGGAATTATGCTATTCTTTTAACAATAGTCAGCAGAATATTACTTCACTTTTCCATAAAAAAAGACGATACATTGATCGTCTTAAATTCTAAAAAAGTGTCTTTTACTGAATTCATTCGAATATTATCTATCTTACGATTTATCCATAAATGTCCAATTAGTCCAACATCTTATATTATTTTTTTATATGATCTGCTTGATATTGACGAGAAGTTGCCATTAAAGCAGTATAGAATTCACGCAAGTATGGGCTATATGCTTCATTTTGCAAATAAGAGACAACTTTTTCCAATACTTGCTGTTCTCGAGAACTATCCAATATTGGGAGTCCAGCAGCTTCTTTTTTATGAGCTACTGAAGTTACCACATTCATTCGCTCTTCAAATAATGCAACCATTTCTTTATCAATCTGATCAATCATTGCACGTTCTTCAGTAAACATCTTCTCACTCCTTTAAAAAATTGCACGACTTATAGGATAGGCAACAAAAGACGCTATTAAAATTGCCCAAAAGAGTATCCACATTCCATAACTAAAAGCTTGCCGACTTGTCAGCCAGTTGGAACCAATGGCAATACCTACATAAGGCATTGCTGGCGGTGTCATCATAGCTAGCGATGACATGAAGCCAATTAAGCATACTATTCCTGCAATATTCAATACATCTTGCTGGCTTTGAAGCAACGTAACCGCCATACTGCCAACAACCGTTACTGTGACTAAATTCGAAGATAAGTTGGTTTGTAACCCCGCCCAAAGCATAAATAACATGACCACTATCCATGGAGATAAGCCGAGCAAGTTATTCCCAATGTTTGAATTAAAAATAGTCATTAAACCAATCTCAGGATGAGTCAGCGCACCGCCAAGTGCAAGAGCAGCACCAACAAGTAACAAGCTCGGCCAAAATACGCCATCTTTCAGCACTTGAGAAACTTTAGCTACGGGCTCACCATCAATTGAAATAATTGCCATTAGAATCAGTCCCACTAAGGGTGGGAATGCATTCCCAGCAGCTTTAAAAAATTGACTGACATTTGGAACAATAGATGCTAACCACTCTGGCACAAGCCAAAGTACAATGACAAAGAGAAAAATTGCAACCGCTGCATATTCTTGTCGCGTAACAACTGGCAAGTCGCGTGCAACGCGCACTTCGGTCGATTGAATCGTTGTCCAATCAATTTTCCAAATCCAATATAAGCTTGCAATAAGCGTTAGAAATAGCAACAAACCTGCAGGAATCCCCATCATCATATATTGATGATAAGAAATTGATACATGGTAAGCCTCTTCATAAAGACCCATCGCCGTTACTGCAAATACATGATTAATAGGTGTCATAGCGGTACCTATCGCAATGGATGTATATGTTGCAAATAATAATGCTGCTGCTTGACGATCGCCTTTTTGCCAACCAAATGCTTGAACCATTGATTCATAGATTGGAAAAGCAATCATAAATAGAATTGTCGGGGACATTACACAAGCCATTAAAAGCAAGGTCCCTAAATAACACAAGATAAAACGCTTGCCACTTGCTTGAGCCCAATGTGACTGTAAAGTGCGAGCAGTGATGCGTTTGAGCGCAGATGTTTGTTCTAAAGTATATGTAAGAGCAAAAGTCAGCGTCAAAAAAACAAAAGTAGAACTTCCAAAAGACTGTGCAAACACTGCTCCAAAATCAATTTCAGGAAGTGCCCCCAATACAAGTAGACATAAAAGGCTAGGCCAATCAATCGAAACAAATAGCCACAACAAAAGTGAAGCTACAAATAACATCAGTAGCTGAAAGGTTGAATGCCCCATACCGAGCAAGTCTAGATTTTGCCACCTATTTATACCGCCTAAAAGCAAAAAACTAAAAGCTAAAAGTGTCATCACCTTTTGAAATCGATTCAGATGTCCTAAAATCATCAGGCTCTCACCTTTTCTATAACATGCGCTTGACGAATCAAATCATACCGTTCAACGGGAAATTCTACTGGAATTTTGATTGTCATCAATGCATGCGGGCAATCTTGAATTCTCTCGCCCATTTCATTTTCCATCCATTTAACAGTTTGAATAGCATGACGCATCCCTGGCCCGTAAAATTCAATCTCATCCCCTACAGCAAATTTATTTCGTTGCTGAATGGTCGCAATGCCTGTTGCATGATCATAATTTAACACTTGACCGATAAATGTATCTTTCGGGGGTCGGCGGACACTGTCATAAAGTTGCTCGTGAGCTCCTGGCTTTTGATAGAAAAAGCCTGTGGCTAATTCTCTTTGTGCCACTTTCCATAATTCATCTACCCAGTCTTGTTTTAATTCATAATTTTGAGGATCTTCACAATAGGCATCAATGGCTATACGGTAAACATTGGCAACTGTTGACACATAATGAATGGATTTCATGCGCCCTTCAATTTTTAAGCTATCGACTCCTGCTTCCACCAAATCTGGAATATGTTCGATCATGGTCAGATCCACTGCACTCATAGAAAAAGGGATTTCAGTTTCTAATGCTTGATCGGGACCGATAGTTGTCATTGTGCCATCTTCATCCATCGCCATCAAATCATAAAGCCAACGACAAGGTTGTGCACATCCCCCACGGTTCGCATCGCGCCGCGCCATATAACTAGAAAGAGCACAACGACCAGAATATCCGATACACATCGCGCCATGCATGAAACATTCAATCTCAATCGTTGTTTTTTCTTTCATTCTTTTAATCTCCGCTAGCGATGCTTCTCGCCCCAAAACCACGCGTTCCAGTCCTTCATGTGCCCAGAAGTTGAGCGTTTCATAATTCACTGCTGAAGCTTGTGTCGAAAGATGGATCGGCAGTTCAGGGGTCGTTTCATGACAGATTGCCATTAGTGCTGGATCAGAGATTAATACCGCATCCACGCCAACGGCTTCAATCTGTCTAAAAAAAGATGCCGCTCCTTCTTCATTTCCTTCATGCGTTACCATATTCGCCACCACATATACTTTAGCATTGTGGGCATGCGCAAAAGCAACCGCCTCTTTCATATCTGCTTCATCGAAATTACCCGCCCGCGTACGTAGACCAAAGTCAGTTCCTGCAATATAACATGCATCGGCACCGTAGCGAATCGCAATTTTTAATTTTTCTAATGTTCCTCCAGGGCATAGAATTTCTGGTTTTTTTAAAATTTTCGTCATATTCAGACTCCTTTATCGAATATCACTTGAAGACAATTCATAAAATCCTAAATTAAGTGTGCGCTGTTTAGGATGCAACGTTTCAATCATTTGCGACAGGGTGCCCACTTGATGAGCTGACCATTTTCTGTCCGACAAAAGATCGGCGGCTTTCTTAAAAATGGACACAACTTCGGTATAAGCCTCTGGTTCTACGAATAAGCTATTCAGACTCCAATGGGTCAAGTTCATCTCCACCAATTCATCCAACACAGGTAACAAATTCAAATCATCACTCGCAAAGATATGTGTCCCTCGTTGATCTTCATATATCGTATAGCGCTTGTCATTTTGGCGTGATGGAGTGATATATAGTGGCTCTTCTCGGGTTGCTTGAATCGCCTCCACGTCAAGATAATCCAAATAGTTAAAAACTAGATTTCTCAGCGACTGATGAATGCCACTTGCTCCATAAACTTGTATGCTTACTGGAATCTCTATTTTTTTCATTAAGATTTGTAATTCATCTTGTGGTAACTCACGTGCTAAAACAGCACCGATGGCTCCTCTTTTACCCCAAAAATTCAAATTCCCAGAACTTGTATTCAATGTCTGTGCATCCCAGATCATAGGAATCTCCATCTTAGCATCGCGCATTACTTGAACAATCCCCGGATCCCCAGTCATAATAGCATCAATTTGCACATCATATAAAAAAGGCAAATATGAATGAAAATCTTCAATATCTTCATTATGCATCATGCCATTTACGGCAACGACTACTTTTTTATGTGCCTCATGTGCCAATTCAATGATGGCCTGCTGCTCATTACGTGTAAAATTAGCTGGAAGTTCAACGCCGAATTGATCCTCACCAATCACTAAGATATCAGAATATTTTAATAAATCCTTGGCATGGGCAACAGATTTTGGATATGTTATTAATTGAATCATCTTTTCACCTAAGTTCTCTTTTATATGTCATCATTATACAGTGTTCACACTATTTTGTAATCTTTTCTTGGATGCAAGCACTCTATAATCGAACACTTTTACTCCGCAAAATAAAATGACGATATTGCTACCGTCATTAAATAGTTGGCATTAATTTTCAATTTTTTCTTTATTTTTTCATATTATAGCATGCTATGCAGTCGCTATAAATATCTAGCGCATATTATCATATAAAAATCGGCTTTCGCAATCCGATGACTCTAGGTACGAAAGCCGATTTATTTAAAGTTATTTCCTTTGGCTAAACGGTCGTTTAATGTTCTTCTTTTTTGATAAGACTTGCCACAACAAACACTACCCCAATAATACTTAATAGCCCAGCATATTGTAATGAAGGGATGTTAATTCCTGTTTTTGGTAAAGTTTTACCAAATTCAGTATGCGCTGGTTCTTTTGTTGATTTATTTTCATTAGTTTTTGATGGTACTTTGGCTTTTTCAACTACTGTAACCACTGCTTTTTTAGTAATTGTTGCACCTTCATGATCAGTTAAAGTATATATAATCTCATATTGACCAGGTACTTTATTATTGAAATGACCTTCATCGATGACGACCTGGTCTCTTAAGTCTTGGCCATCTTCTTCATCTGCCGCTTTCACAATCAGCGCTTCTAAGTCTAATGCATCTCCGACTGTAATCGTTTTATCTTCCACTTCAAGTATTGGAGCATGATTGATAATTGCCACTTTAGGATTAACTGTAATGGTTGCCGTCTTCGTGACTGTTGCACCATCATGATCTGTCAAAGTATATGTTACTTCATATGTTCCAAACTTAGTATTATCAAAATCACCGGGATCAATCGTGACCTGATCTTTCAAGTCTGGACCATCTTCTTTATCTTCAGCTTTAATAATTAGAGTGCTTAAGTCAAGCACTTCTCCTGCCGTAATGGTCTTATCTTCAACTACAAGCGTTGGAGCATGATTGATAACCATCGCTTTAGGATTGACGGTAACCGTTGCTTTTTTCGTAACCGATGCGCCACCAGTATCTGTCAAAGTATATGTAATCTCATATTGACCAACCGCCGTATGATCAAAATCACCCGCATCAATGACAACCTGTGCCTTAAGATTTGCACCATCTTCTTTATCTTCGGCTTTCACAATAAGACTGGACAACTCTAGCACATCCCCAACTATAATCGCTTTATCTTCAACTACAAGCATTGGGGCATGGTTGATAACCATCGCTTTAGGATTGACAGTAACCGTCGCTTTTTTCGTAATCGATGCACCGCCACTATCTGTCAAAGTATATGTAATCTCATATTGACCAACCACTGTATGATCGAAATTACCTGCATCAATAACAACCTGTGTCTTAAGATTTGCACCATCTTCTTTATCTTCAGCTTTAGTAATCAAGGTTCTTAAATCAAGAGCGTCTCCTGCCGTAATCACTTTGTCCTCAACTTCTAACACTGGTGCACTATTGAGTGGCAACTGCTTCATGCTATAGATTGCATAGACTGTCATATCATCATTCACAATGGTCTCACCAGTAAATGATGTACCTTTACCATCTGCTTGTGTATTCCATTCTTTGAATGTATATCCTGCCTTAGTAGGATCATTAGGCATAGACTCGTCCGTAAGCGCATCACCATTAATCGTCTTGCCATTTTCTACTTTAACGGTAGCATATGGGTTGCCTTCATTTATAAAATTAACTTCAAGTTGTCTTTCAAATGTCAAAATTTCATCTTTAGAATTAATAGGTCCAAAATATACACCTTTTACAAGGCCATCTATGACACCATTTATCTTGATAGGCTCAGCTTTTCCATCCGCAATGTCTTTGGCAACTGCATGAGGCACCACGAAATTAGCATTTTCGACAGAAAGCTCCATATCGGACTGAATCTGTTCCATGGTCAACGGTTTTATTTTGTTGCCATAATTATCATATCCCGTACGAATACGCGTGCGTATAACAAAATTATGAACTGGCACTTTTTCTCCATGCTCGTCCAATATGTAAGATCTCGCTTTAAAGGTCGTATTCGGATTATTATCTTCAATCTTCTCTAAGACACCATGTTCTGCTTTTCCACCAGGAAGATCCACTCCCAAATAAGGATAAACTTCATCATTGCCTACAGGAGTCCCATCAGCTTTTGTTGCAGAATAGACACTATATGGTCTAAAAGTATAGCTATGGAAAGTAATTTCAAACTCTTCTGGCAACACAATTCTCTTATCAAGGTCAACATGCAGATCCACTACTGTCACATTTCCTTTGTTCTTGCCAAGTGCACTCCAGTCTGATCCATTCTCTAAAGCACCCACCCATGGATCTTTATAAATTGAAGAAGCAATAAAAGGATTGATTGAAAAATTACCATGTAATTCATTTATTGCATAATCGCCATCATCTTTTCCATAAGTAACCGTCGTCATATCGCCAACTTTCTTCGGTAAACCTGGACTAACAAAATTAGCCCCTGACACATTGTCATTAATACGGACTGTGGTTAAATCCCCCATACGTGTAACTGTCCCAGTATTCGCATAAAGCGCATAAAGTTTTGTTCCACTTTTAATATTGGCTTTCAAAATATCACTCACTGGCTGATCCTCATAGAATAGATGCCCTGTCCCTTCAGTTGCATAATTTTTATTGTCGGACCAACCAACAAAATATGACTTAAATATCCAAAAACCTGTCTGTCCAGGTGTTCCATTTAAACCAATCGAAACGGTCGGATCATCATATTGTACCGTTTCCTCACTTCCATCTTGCTTCACAAAAGTAAATGTTGCAGCCTCTTCAGCTGGCGTTTGCGCAGTTTCTTCCGCAATTGCTAGATTAGCCGGTAACATCGTGAAGATTAATGTCGCAATCACAAAAAAAGCAGCAGCCTTCAGTCTTTTCATCATCTCTCCATCTCCCATAATCATTAATGCTACAGCACCAATTGTATATTACAAATTCAATTTTGTATAGTACATAAGCATATGTTTGATTGCACTATAATATAATGTAATGACAAAAAGACAAAAGCGATACTTATTCTTATACCCGCTTGACATGACCGATCGTCTTAAAGTTGTGCATAATTTTAAGCAATTTTTAGAGAATTATTCCTAAATTTCGTCCGCAATAGCGAGAAAATCGATAAAGTTAACCTAGTCTTTTATGTATTGCAGTTGTATAAATGCTTTAGATTAAGAACAAATAGCTATTATACTTTAAGCCACCCGACTTTGTTCAACCTCATTTTTTTATAACTATTTTTGCTGGCAGAATAATTAGTTAAGGGATCCATTGAACCATTTGAATTAAAATAAAAACTGCACTATAAATAGTGCAGTTTAATCAAGTAACTTTATTCAGCAATATCATAAAATCTAGCCATTCCAGCCTCAAGTTTGTCATAGAATTCTTTACTATCTTCTTCATTTTGTTTTGTCATTTTACTTACAACAATCATTACAACTGTTGATACTAGCATACCAATTGAACCGTACCATGTATTTCCTAAATCCCATACAAAATATGTACACAAAACAACAATAACACCTAATATAGAAGATAATATAGCAGCTTGTTTAGTAGCTTTTTTCCAATAGATTGCCATTATTAAAATAGGGAATAATGGCATGACTATGGCTATTGAGAACATAATTAACGTAAATATTAAATCAGGTGGATTAATTGCTAACATAATGGATATTATTCCTATTGCAGCAATTATAATTCTGTCCACATTTTTTTGATTACGTTCTTTAATCGTTATATTTAATGTGTTTTTAATTATATCTGAAGATACAATCCCTGAAGATACAGATAAAAATGCACATGCAGTAGATATTCCAACTGCTGTAGACCCCACAAAGAAGCCAACCATCAACCCTTTAGCTAGCAAAGGACTATAACTGATTATAAAGTTTTGTATCATATAAGGAATAATTAATTCGGTCTCACTTGAGCCAAGATTAGAGTTTAAGCCCAAACCTATGGCCCCTATTATCATAGTTCCTGTCCAAATTAACACTTGTAATATTGGAGTAATTTTAGATAGCTTTCTTTGTGCTTTTAAATTATCTCCGTAATATCCTGAACGAACAAATACATGTGGTAACATTATTGTCCAGCCTATAGCACAAGACAGTGGATATCCAAGTCTTGTAGCATACGTTATAGCATTAGATGATCCTGGATATGAAAAGAAAGAGTTGCTATTGTTCCAAATTTTTTCTACGACATTTGTCAAAGAGCCATTGAAGCCGACAATTAAACAGCTAATTGCTATTACCCATAATAAACTAATAAATACAACGCCTTGCACCGTATCGGCCATTGCTGTTGACTTAACACCACCGATACAGACAAATATCGTCATAATTAATCCGATAACTATCACTGCTATTTTGTAATCAATAGCTCCACCCGTTGCGTAAGAAGCAGATTGAGCGATAGCTACTAAAACGGAAGCTACATATGGAAGAGATGCACCTAAAAAAACAAATCCTAAAATACTTCTTAACAATGGACTTTTAAATCTCTCAAAATAAAAATCAGAAGGTGTAATAAACTTACCATTATATTCTTGATTTAATACCCAAACTTTGTTCATGGTAAAATGAGTTACTATTGGAAATAAAGCAATGTAACTTAACTCACTTACCCAATAAAATAACCCGTTTCTGTAATAAGCACCCGGTCCCGCAAAAAACACCCAAGTACTCATTAATGAGGAAATATATGTCATGACTAATACAAACCAAGGAATTGATGCTTTCAGCATACTCCCTGTATTTTTTTCTTTCTTCTCTTTCATGGTCACGTATATTGCCACACTTAATAAAAATACCATGTACAGTGCAAACGCGGTCCATATAACACTTGAATTTAACATAATATCACTCTTTCAACTTGTACTTTTTAAAAACTTTACCCAAACCTACATATACCGTTATCCATAAAGGAATTACAGTTAATGCAGCATGTATAAATGCTAATTTGGTATTATTGTAAGGGGGAAAGCCCGGGATATTATAGAGAACATAAAATGTTAAAGTTAAAAGCAACCATACTTTTTCAATTTTTAACAATTTCATAAAATTCCAAACCCCTTTCTACTTATAACCAAGTTAAAACTGTATTACTTAAAAATTTCCCTTTTATATATTTTCCTAATTTTAATGCTTCTTCATACGTTTTCGTTGCACAAGTATCAGAAAAATCTTGTAGATATTTTCTAGATTCTTCCTTTGTTTTTCCTTCCAGAGTGACCAACAACTCATCTTTTTCTTTAATCATTTCTTTTTGGTAATTTAAGAATGTAGGCATAACAAGGTCTTTAGCTATTAACTCATAATTTCTAAAACAAACTTGTCCTACTTCTTGGAAAGCCCACCAAGCGGAGTCTAAATCAAAGTCACCCATCTTAGCCTTTGTATAATGTTCTTGAACAGAATCCTGATTCACAAAAAATGGAATAAAGCAACTCAATTTACTTGATGCACTAGCAACCCACATACAAGCATTATCATGCTTAGTACTCAGTTCAAACACCATAGAAAAAACAGTCCCGCCTTGACCGATACTATAGCTTGTTTCCATCCACAATGGATTATTGTGTTCCCCTGCTTCATCACATTTCGATAGATCATATTCAGTCCCTTCAAATGTATCTCTTAGAATATTCATAATATCTAATACAGATACCTTTTCTTTAGCTATTCCACTATATACTTTTAAAGAAGGATCGTGATCTAAACCGCATAATCTATACACACAGTTAAATCTTCTCATTGCATTTACTTTTCTATTTGCTCCGCCAAATGCTTCTGAAATTAAAGGACCTTCTCCAAAATATTCAGCAAAATTAAATTTCAGTCCCTCACTCCATAAGTTGTTTTCTTTTAAAAAATCTAATAACTTGTCCGAGTATACAAATGTTTCTTTATCTTCAAAGTCAACCTCTAAAGTACCAAAACAATTGGGTCTACATTCAACCTCATTATCCTTTACTCTTTTAGCTATCCAATATCCTCCAGGAGCACACTCAAAGAAAAATCCTTCATTAGGGTCTGCAATGGCAATGGTTGCTACCCCTTCGCTTCCTTCAATAGAAGATGTAGAAAAACCATATTCATCAATAAGTGCTCCTAACATTTCTACTGTTTGTCTTGCGGTCTTACCTCTTTCCAACGCTAATATGGACAAATCATCACATTCTAATATATCTTTTTCAGTCTGAAAGTTTTTGAAAGTATACACTCCCATCATCCCGACAGCTACTTGGTTTTCATTTATACCATCTGCCCAAGATAAATTTCTTGTTCCTGTTTCATAATCGCATACCGTATACGTATATGCATACGTTTCTTTCACTTGAGGAATTTCTACTCCCTTAACTGTTAAGAATTTATCACTTTCATCGTATGTTTGACGTTTCTTAATATGGACTTGTCCAGGGCACCCTGGCCAGTCATCGTTTGCACCTAAAATAACAGCATTATTTTTTGTGGCATGTTTACCAACTATTACAGAAAAGCACATATTACTTATCCTTTCTAAATATACTAATTACATAATAAATTACACAAGTAGCTATAAAACTGAATAAGACACTTCCCAATGTATCATTTACAAAACTAACATTTTCAATAACAAAATATGATGCAGCTCCTAATATCCATGCAAAAATTGCTGAATAGTTAACTCCATTTTTATACCAGTAAATACCATTTTCTACATTAAATTGTTTTATATCATAATTACCTTTTCTAATGAGATAGTAATCGACCACCATAATTGCAATACATGGTGGGAATAGTGCACCTAAATAATTTAAAAATACCTGGAAAGTATCTAAGAAAGAACCTAATACTAATGGCGACAAGCCAATAATAGCCGCCAGCATACCTAGTGATATCATTGAAGTTTTTGCTGGAACCTTTTCACTGATATTCGCTGTAGAAAAACCGCCAGAGTAAATATTAATCATATTAACCGCAATCGTTGAAATCACTATTAATACGTTAGCGATCATTCCCATTCCCAAAGTACTACAAATATATGCTAAATCAGCAGAATAAGGATCAAAGTATCCACCATTCATTACAGCAACAGCTATAGCTCCCGCAGCACCAATTGTAATAAACCATAACATACCAAATGCAGCACCAAACATTGGCGCAACAGTAGCTGCTTTTTTGCTTGTTGTATATCGTGTATAGTCTGCAACACACATTATCCATGCAAAACCATTAGCCAATATGATATTTAAACCACCGCCAAATGATAAAGTCCATCCTGCATTTTGAATATTATCTGATAAACTCCATGAAAATAAATCGTCAAATGACACTAAACCAAGAATTTTAATTGTAATCCAGATGCTTAAAACAACTAAACATATTACAGCAATTATTTGTGCTTTAGAAATGTACTTAGCACCGTATACCGCTGTAATGGTGGAAGCTAGCATTATAGCGGCAACTGATATCGTAATTAAAATAGGATTATAAGCATCGCCACCAATAAAAGAAGTAATTAAGCTAGATAACGCTGTAGCAGCAATATAAGTATTAACTCCACACCAACCTACAAACTGTAATGCATTAATAAATGAAGGTAATTTACTACCTTTAATACCAAATGGAACTCTACAAAGTCCCATATTAGTTGAAGCAACTTTAAATCCCATTAAACCGACTAAAGTTAAAATAAAATAAACAATGGGATTACCAATGAGAGACGTAACAATTACACCGCTTAATCCTAATGCTCCCATTATTGTACCCATGTACCATGTAGTAGGATTAGCATTTGCACATATCCAAGTAGATGTCATTTCTTTAGCACCATAGTATCTAGCACTCATTGGAACATATTCATCAATTGCATAATCACGTACTTCATTGGCTTGATTATTGTCTGCCTTTTCCATAATTTTTCCTCCCTTTTATATAATTAATGATCATTAAATTAGTTATTTATTTAAATATTAGTCTGTTTTTGGACTATATCTATATATTAGTCTAATTTTGTACTAATTGCAACAGACATTACTTTAAAAATTTAAAAAAGCAATAAAAAAAAGAGGGGGGTATCCCTCTTTAGTTTTTAAAGCTATTTTCTAAATTCTCAATTAATATTTTTAGACCTTTTTTTACAGTTATTCTCTCGTTTTCGGACATATTTTTAAAAGCTTTTACTTCAAGATCTCTCATTTCACCCACAATATTTCCAGCATATTTGCGACCTTTATCAGTTAAAAATATTAACTTTTCACGACAATCAATTAACGATCTCTTTCTTAAGATATACTTTTGCTTTTCTAATCTAGTTAATATAGAAGATACAGTTTGTTTAGTAAAATCTAAATACTCAACGAGATCTTTTTGAGTACACTTGCCATCATTGTAATATATTCTCTCTAGTATAAATAATTCATGATCAGTAATGCCAAATTTATCACACCAATTATCATACAGTCTGTTTTGTCTATAATATTTATCATAATAATCGTTAATTAAATCTAAAATCTCCAGTTCAACTTTATTACTCATTCAATCATTCTCCTTTTAAAGCTGAAAGTTATTAGTTTAGTATATCAAAAAAGAGAGGCTCATACGAATCCGAAATGTCCATAAGATAGATTAAAGAAGAAAACCATATTAAAAATAGCAAAAGGTCCCTTGCTTATTTTGCTCCCCACTTTAGAAATAGAAGAAATTTTAGTAAATAGTCATCTATTTTTAATAGTGAGCTATCTACCCGATAATTATTAACTTTGTCATTTTAATCATACACATTCAAAAACTCTTGAAGCAATATCCACTTCAAGAGTTTTCTACACATTATTTTATAATATTTAATCTATAAATACTTCAATTCCATTGAAATTATTCATAAAAATTCTTATACTTCGGGCTTCTCCATTTTTGAATTACTTTGAATCCTTCTCTAATAACATTCCAAGATAAAAGCGATACTTATTCATCATCTATCGCTAAAAATCGTCTCAAATGACTTGCAGTATACGAGTTCCTGCATTTAATAAAATCAATAGGATAACCTTGAAATAGCAGATGTCCACCTTTGCTTCCACCTTCGAGTCCAAGATCAATCACCCAATCCGCTTGACTGATTATCGATAAATTATGCTCAATGATAATTACAGTACTGCCATTAGCCACTAATTCTCGTATGCGTTGCAATAAATGAGTAATATCCGATTCATGAAGTCCTGTTGTCGGTTCATCTAAGATGATAATGTCTGATGTTTTTTTCGCTAGCAGTTGAGCGATTTTTAATCGCTGCAATTCTCCCCCAGAATAGGAATCAAGAGATTGTCCGATTTGTATATATGAAAGACCCGCTTTTATAATAGAATCTAAATTGCGACGTACTCGATCATTGTCACAAAATATAGCTTTTGCTTCTTCAGCGGTCATTTCAAAGATTTCACTGATATCTTTTCCTTTGTATAAATATGAAAGCGTTCGTTCATTAAATCTTTTTCCCTGACATCTTTCACAAATTTCTTCTGCATCTCCAAGATATGCCAGGTCATATTTTACCATTCCCTTTCCTTTGCATATTGGACATGCCCCTTTACCTGTTACAGAAAACCATGATGGTGCAACATGATTGGCTTTGCTAAAAACTTTTTTAATTTCATCATAAATTTGTAAATAGGTCGCAATATTAGAACGACTGGAGGCATGCGGTAAGCTTTGATCTAAAATGGTTGCATTTGGATATTTATCTGTAAACACATCGCGGATCAATGTGCTTTTACCCGAACCTGCTACACCTGTTACCACAGTTATTGCATTTTTAGGAATTTTTACACTGATATTTTTCAAATTATATTTCGAGACATTTTCCAATGGATAATAGCTCGCAAATTTTTCCTTTTCTGGATTAATCACATGTTGTTTTAAAAAGGCTTTAGCTGTCACTGTGTCAGACTTTAATAAATCGGCAAATGTCCCTTGAAAGGTCACATTACCTCCATGAATTCCTGCGCCTTCGCCAAAATTTATTACTTCATCACAAATTTTGATCATATCTGGGTCATGGTCTACAAATAAAATAGTATTTCCTTTATTTTTAATTTTTTCAAAAATATTAGTAATTCCTTTAATATCTTGAGGATGTAGTCCAACACTTGGCTCATCAAAAATATAAAGTACGTCAGAAAGTGAACTATTTAAATACTTAACCATCTTAATCCTTTGCGATTCACCACCAGAAAGTGCACCTGTTGGTTGATTCAATGTCAGATAATCTAAACCTACCATTGCTAGACCTTTTAATTTACTTTTTAATTCAGCAATAATAATGGTAACGCTCTGATCATCAATGCTTTCAACAAACTCAAGCAAGTCGCTTAACATCATATGAGTGCAATCTGCTATAGACTTTCCCTTTATTTTTGCGCTTAGAACTTCTTTATTGAGTCGCATACCGTAACATGCAGGGCATATACTCGTGAGTACAATTCGATCTACATCTTTTTTATATGAGGTCGTCTCCATATTAACAAAGCTTTCCATAATTCGCGGAACAACCCCAAAATATTTTGCCGTCTTATGCCAATTTTTACTCGGATTTTGTGGCACAATCTTCGGTGAATATAATAGGAGTTCAAGTTCATCTGCCGTATAATCCGATATTTTCTTATCATTGTCAAAAAATCCAGATTCCGTGTATTGCGTTAGCCGCCATCCTCCCTTTTGAAATATCGGAAATTGAATGGCACTTTCATTCAGTGATTTGTCAAAATCAATTAATTTTTTTATATTTAACGTCTTAACAGTTTCTAAACCTTGACACATCTTACACATCCCTTGCGGATTATTAAAGGAATATTTCATTGAATAACCAATAAAAGGTTTGGCCATTCGGGAATATAACAATCTTAAATCAGAATAAATACCTGTGACAGTTCCTACAGTTGACCTTTGATTTTTTTGTAATCGTTTTTGATTAATTACTAAAGAAATTGGAAGATTAGCAATCGCATCAACGAGGGGTTTCTTATATTTAGGAAGTAAATTTTGGATATAACTAGAGTACGTTTCATTTAAGAGTCTTTGAGATTCACTTGCGATAGTATCAAAGACAAGTGATGATTTTCCCGAACCCGAAACACCCGTAACCGCAATTATTTTATGTTTGGGAATATTAAGAGAAACATTTTTTAAGTTATTTGTTCTCGCATTTTTTATCATTATAAAATTATTCATCTTATTCTCTCCTCGACTCGCGCAACTGATTGGACAATTTATTAGATAAATATGCAAAGGTTTCTTGCTCTTCTTTAGTAAAAACTCGTAAAGCCGTTTGGTAAAGTACTGCATGCTTGAATGAAATATTATCAAGCAACGTACGTCCTTGCTCCGTAATCGATGTATAAAGTTCCCTTCCGTCAAATTTATTTGGCGATTGCTGAATATACCCCTTAACTTTTAATCCTTTTAATGCTTTTGATATTTTAGTTCGTGACACTCCCAAGGTCACACTTAAATGCGATGGTAATATTTCACCCTCTTTTTTCAGTTGATATAAAATGTCATATTGTAGCCAACTGATTGCCTTAGGATTAACTAAGTTTCTTTCCGCAACCATTTCACATTGCAAATTTATAAGTGCAGCTTTTAAATCCATCCTTATCTCCTCTTTTTTTATGATATAATTTCTATATGGAAATTATATCATAACAGAAATTGTTTTTGCATAATTTTGCAATGAAGAAGGAGCTTAGGCTTAGTAGCAACATTTCTATTAAAGTAAATGTTCCCATTATAAAAAGACCACAAGTTTTAAACTTATGGTCTTTTATTCATCAGACAGCATTGTCTATATTATGGAGAATTTTCATTACAAGCATCTCCAGCCTATAATGATTCAAAATTAAATTTCAGATTAGTAAATTTAAGTGTTAATATTTCATAAAATGCATTCTAAAACCAAAGGCAAAATGACTTTTAGCATTTTTCTTGGCAGTCCTAATCATTTCTTCTGAGAAATATTGTCCACAAATCTCGCCATCATAGTCATATAAAATTGAAATTTATCTGTGCGATCATTTTACTGACTTAGTGGCTATATATGTTTTAATATTCAAATCATGAAGTCTGCCTATTCCATTTGTATCTTCATATAAATCAATCAAAGTAAAACCTGCCTTTAATTGCCCGCCGATTTGTTCCGTCATATTATGTGAAAATTGCATTCCTGCATCCTCTTTCATTAAAAATGCTCTTGCTCTTTCATCTTTTAAAGGATTGAAGGGCATATTCCAAATGATTTCTTTTTCTTCACTATCCACAAAATAATTGATCTCGTTATTTAATCCCGCTAGAAAAATTCCTCCCTTTTTCAAAACGCGATATGCCTCTTGAAACACAGGATAGACATCTTCAATATAGCAGTTGGACACAGGATGGAAGATTAAATCAAATGTTTCATCAGCAAAAGGGAGCCTCTGGGTGATATCCCCCTCAATAGCATCTATCTTATAACCTTCTCTTTCAGCAATCTTCAGCTCAGACATAATCTGTTTTGAAGAATAGTCAATCACACTACATGTTGCACCAAGAGCATTGAATATTGGCATTTGCTGTCCACCACCTGATGCCAATCCCAACACCTTCTTCCCTTTTATATTCCCAACCCAATCATGTGGAACAGGTACAGTAGGCGTAAGTAAGACATCCCATACACCACTTCGTGCCTTGATATATTCTTCATGTGAAATAGACTCTCCCCATGCCCAGCCTTGCTCAGCCCATCTATCAATGATTGCTTTATTTATATCTTGATATGACTTCATAAATGATTAACCTCTCACATTCAAATTGATCTACTTTTAGTATACCTTGAAATACTCATTCCATAAATAAAAAAAGACGATTTTATATCGTCTTTTAGAAAGTGCCTATTCTAATGTTTCTTTTTCCTCTAATTCCTTTAATGATAGACCATTTTTATTTTTCCAATCAATTCTACCATTTCTACTCATTCCTAGAATAAACATTGAGGCGTATGTAGAAACTGTAGAAGGTACAGGGAAAATTACAGATGTCACAAACTATTTAATTAATTTTTTTATCATTGAAACTATATCATCATCTTTAAGTTGTTTTTCAAAATTTACATTTAACCCATCTCTCTTTAATTCTTCAAAAAACTTCTTAGCAGATTCTATTTTTAAACTTTCTACACCTCTTAAAGTGGAGTCTTTATCTACATCCTTAGTTTCAATAATAAAGTTTATCTCTTCTTTTCCATCTTTTCTTATGACATACATAAAATCAGGACTTGTTGTTCCTCCAAAGTATAGTGGTACCTGCACACTTCTTCTTGGTATTTTGCCAAATACTACTACTTCTTCAATATTACTATCTTTGATACTATCTTTTTCTTTAGGACTATCAAAAATAAATTTATCATACAAGAAATTATCTGGAACGTTCATATTATCATCTTTAATAATACCAACAACTCCTTGCACTATCTTCTCTCTTGGATTTCCATCTATATCCGTAAGTGCAGTTTCTAATGAATTAACATCAAGTGCCTTGTAAGAAAATCTTTTTATAAAAGCACCTTCAAACCAAGTTTGAAATTCTTTTATAAAGTTATTTAGCGTATTTTTATTAAAGAATCCTTTATCTATTTTATTGGACTTATTATATTCGAGAAGTGCTTTATGCATTATCTTAGCCTGTATTCCCGTTGCACTTTGAACTTTTCTCAAAAATTCTCCATAAGGCAAAATCTCTTCTAAGATATAACAATTCGCAGTACCTTCTTTAAGTACAAATTTATTTTCTTCTGTAGCTGTTCTTTTTTCTATAGCTCTTGCAATGGTATCTCCCTCTATCCCCTTATTTAGGATATCTAAGGCACTTTTATATAATTCATCTTCTGAAATATCATCTAAAGTTAAATAATATTTTTTATTAATTTTAGACCATAGCTCTTTTATCTCTTTAAACTTATCTTTTCTAATATGAACTACACCTTGCTCTTTTTTGTTCTTATCAATGATTTTATTTTGTTCTAATCCTACATTAAATTCTGGATAAGCTGCAATAAGTTCATCTTTTTTATCAAGGATAATATTTCCTTCACGATCTATATAATCATTCAATAGAAGAAAAGCAAAAAGTTTATTTTCTTCCATTCCTCGATTTTCTGCAACTTTACTTAACATTAGATTGATATTAAGCGATATATTTTGGTTGTCCTTATTAATTTCACTTATCAAGCTTTCAGCAAAGTTTTTTTCAGAATAATCATAAAGATAAGTTAGGTAAAATTGTTCATCTGATATTCTATTTCCATATTCATCAACAGGAAGTCTAAGCCCTCGTCCTACTTCTTGTAATTTGCTTATTTCTGATCCACTTGATCTAAGTTTACATATTTGAAATACATTGGGATTATCCCAACCTTCTCTCAGTGTCCATTTCGAAAATATAAATCTTCTAGTATTCCAATTACCTTTTTCATCTTTAAAAGAAAGTAGACGCTCTTTGTCTCTTAAAATTTGGTCAACTTCTTTTTGTATGTCTTCATCTTTATTTGAATTATCTTCTGCAAAATAACCTCCATTTGTAGATGAAATATCTTTTATAGATGAGTCAAGAAAAGAAGCATATTCTTTGTGAATATCCAAATTAGAATTTACATATTTATCTTTTTCTATCTCTAATTCTTTCTTTAGTAATTCCTCAAATCTAATCCTTAAACTTCCATCTTTATCTTCTCCTCTATATGAATAAATAGAATCTATAAAAAATAAAGATAAAGTTTTAATCTTTCTTTCTCTAAAAAAGTTCTCCCTCTCTTGTTCTATATGGTTTTTTATCGCTTGTTTCATCATTAAGTCTTGATAAGTAGCGCCATATATTCCAGCATAAATTTGATCACCTTTTACTAGAATTCGACCATTGGATAAAGTGATACCTTTTTTAATATCGTCATCTTCAGTTTTTCCAATAGCACTTATAGCAATTCCGCCAAAATCACTATCAATTACAGATAAGCTATCTCCTACTCTCAATGTATAGCTTTTATTTGTCTTTTCATTTCTAATAACACAAGACTTAGGACGATATGTAATTTCCATAAGTTTTACTCTAGTTTCATTTAGACTTTCTTGTTCAATCATTTGAGTTGCGACACCTTTAACTAAATTTCTATTAAAAGCATCGAATGATCCTAAGTTAAAGATGAGATTGTTATAATCTTTTTTATCAGACTTAGCTAAATTTGGAAAGGTAGCTCCAAATCTAATCACACATAAAGGGTTGATTCTTTCTATTAATCTTTTATATGCAACATTTTCTCTTTTAAACTTATGCGGTTCATCAATGATTACAATTGGTCTAGTCGCTTTTAAAGTATCATATGGGTTTGAAAAAGTCCCAAATAATGTTTGATCATATTCATTATCCATAGTAGCTTTTGATATGAGCATACCACTCGACATTAAAAGTGCACTTATCCTATTCTTTTCTAGTGCTGTACCTCTTGCATAATCAGAAATTGCTTGAGGAAACATCTTTTTACCTCTTTTATTCTTTTGAGCATTGAGAATAGACAAAGACAATTTCTTTTCTGGATAAAGATCTGCAAAGTGTTTTTTGGCATACTCTGATTCAATAAAAGACCTTGTCCCCTCTTTTATAGGAGTTGTAGGCACTAAAAGAATAAATTTATGAAATCCATATCTTTTATTTAACTCATACATCAGCCTCGTATAGCAATAAGTCTTACCAGTGCCTGTTTCCATTCGAATATCTATACCAAAGTTTTCTTCATGACTTCCTCTAAATTCCCTTGGTATTTCCTTACCGTCAAAACTTTCCTGAATCTCTCTTATATTATCTTTTATCTTTATATCATTCTTATCAAACACAGGATTTGCAAATATATCATCTGTGTGGGTTATTGTTACACCTTCAAATACTTTACTTACTCTATCTAAACATTCTGTTTGATGAGGTAAAATGCTCAACTGAATTCCCATATTAATACCTCTCAATCAATTCTACATTTTTATTATTTCTTAGATTAAAAAGATTTTTCTTAAGTTCATGCATTACATTGAAATTTATAGAACTTGCAAAAATGACAATCCTATTTATATCTAGTTCTAAGCTTTCTATTCTTTTGATAAGTTCCATTACATCGCTTGATTCAAGCCCTTCATCAATGATATAAAGGCTATTATCTTTTTTATCAGCAACATACTTATCTAACTTATATTTTTCTGCCCCTTCACTTAATCCATATCCATCTAGTAGAAGATAGGTAGAAAGAATAGCGTCACGACCCTTAGAATTTTTTGTATCAAAAATAGAGATCATATCATTAGAAATTAATTTTGGATTATCATCGAAATAATCAAGGTCAGTAAGCACTTTTTCATCAACAGTTTCTAAGAAGTAAGTCTTAAAGCCATAGTCAATATCAGCACCTGTTTCTTCTTTTATCTTTTTGGCAGCACGTCTTATTCTTTCGCGACCAATTTCATCAATGGTTCTGTAACCTGCTTTATAAGCGGGTTTCTTTTCATCAATTACTTCAGGAAGTTGAACTAATATATATTTTCTATTAGCTCCAGCCCCCCCCCCGAATTTTGGGCGTTTTCAGCATTTAATTGCATTACTGCATGGGCTGTTGTAGCACTGCCTGAAAAGAAGTTTAGTATGATGGAGTTATTATCGTTTATCATATTAGCAATATATTTTACAAGGGTTACAGGTTTAGGAAAATCAAATATTGTTTTATTATTAAATAAAGTTCCTATCATTTTGCTAGCCTCTTCATTTGTTCCAACATTACACTCTAGTTTATTGATAATATTTGATGGTACTTTTATTCTGCTTTCTTTTCTTTCATAACGTATAGCAAATTTTTCAGTCTTTACCCAGAATACCGTACCTTTTTCAATTTCATTATCTAAAGTTTCTTGTGTCCATTTAAATTTACCTTTTAATTTCAAATCAGATGTAGACTTTCCATTTACAATTTCAATATCTTCTAAAAGCTCAACCCTATCATATTTACCTTTTGGATAAAAGCCGTTTATCTTAAAAATTATAGAATTTTTTCTAAAATTTAATTTTCTTTCTGCATTTGACTCATTTAATAAAGGCATATCACCTCCATCAATAATACCGGCTGATAATCCATTTTCTCGATTATTAGAAATCTTATAACATATAATATATTCATATTTTTTTCTTACATCTTTTGACAAACTAGGAGGTGTAGAGGTCTTATTCCATAGAAACATTGATATAAAATTCTCTTCCCCAAATATCTCATCACACATAAGCTTCAAATTAGCTTGTTCATTATCATCAATCGATATAAATATTACCCCATCATCGCTTAAAAGTTCCCTTGCCAGTATTAATCTTGGGTACATAAAGGTAAGCCATGCAGAATGGGAGCTTTTACCTTTTAGGTTGATAATCCTTTCAGCTTCTTCTTCCTCAATTCCTATCATTTCTGATAGTTTTTTGGCATCAAAAGAAAAGTCGTCTGGATAGACAAATCCATCAGAACCTGTGTTGTAGGGTGGATCAATGTAAATGCACTTAATCTTTCCTGCATAAGAACCTAGTAAATGTTTTAGCGCATCAATATTATCTCCAACGATATATAGATTTTCACTATTTTTGTTTTCATCTTTTGCATTTTCTTCTATATGTGGGGATACAAAAGTTTCTGTTTTTGTAGAGGAAAGGTATCTTGCATAAGATTTTCCTAAAAACTTTAGTTCATATCCTTCTTTGCTAAGATTGATATCACTTGTCTTTAGCATCTCCATAAATCTATCTATTAGAAATTCTCCGTCCTTATCAAAAAACTGTGGGAAATTTTGTTTTAACTTCTCAATTTCATTACTATTTGGCTTTATATTCTCATTAGCCAACATATGATCTTTTAACATAATTTTCTCCTATTCTTTCGCAAACTCTAAAATATCATCGACTTTACAATCTAGAGCATGACATATTTTTTCAATAACTTCTACAGTAACATTGCCCCCACTATTTAGCTTATTGATAGTATAGATACTAAGTCCAGAAAGTTTAGCTAAGTCTTTCTTTTTTATATCTCTACCCCGTAGCAAGTGCCAAAGTTTTTGATATGAAACACTCATATTACACCTCTCATAATTCTATGACACTACTATATCATAAATAAAATCATAGAAATATAGCGAACGCTATATTTCTATGATTGTTTTAGCGCTATTTATTTATAATTGCACCTTGGCGAATTATTCCTTCTACTTAATCCAAAACAATAGAATCGTAAAAGATTACAACTTCCAATTCATTGCTTTTTCTCTGTTCATAATAAAGTTTTTGTAAGTGCCTTCTTTTTTGATAAGTTCTTCATGTGTGCCTTCAGCTTCTATAGTGCCTTCATTTAGTATGAATATTACGACATTAGAGAATTCCTTCAAAATTTACATCCATATATTACATTAAGAATTCTAAGTGAAAATAAAAAAAATCATAACCTAGATATAATTTGGGAATATGCAGATGTTGTTGAAAACGGATGGATTTTAGAAGAAGATATTATTCCAAAACTAACTATACAAGAAAAAATACTTATTGTAACAGAGGGTAGTTCTGACACAGATATTATAAAAAAATGTATTAAACTACTTTATAGTGATATCGCAGATTTCTTTGATTTTATAGATATGGAGAAAAATTATCCTTTTACCGGAACAGGTAATTTAAAGAATTTTGTTAAAGGATTATCCAAAATAAATATTTTAAATAACATTTTAGTTATTTTAGATAATGATACAGTTGGTAAATCTGTTTATAATGATATTAAAGGAATTGATTTGCCAAATAACCTAAAGGTTATAACTCTGCCTAATTATAAAGATTTTGATAATTTTAAATGCAAGGGCCCCAGGGAGATTCTACAGAAAATATAAATGGAAAAGCAGTTTCTATAGAATGTTTTTTAGATCATAGTTCAATAGACGATGAAATTTATGTTAGATGGACTGGATTTAACGACAAGTTAATGCAATATCAAGGAAATATTGAGCCAAAAAATTTACTTATCAAATCATTTCATCAATTCTATAAAAAAGAATATGATTTTACTAAATTAAAATATCTTGTTGATTATATATTAGAAAGTTGGATTTCCATATAAATTAATTTTCGTAATATTTACTCAAAAAGACCGCAGCATGAAACTACGGTCTAATTTTTTGTCCAAATGTAAACCACTTGGAACTATTATTTAGTTTATTCTTTTTTATAAATGTTCCCATTTTAATCCCAGTTACAGTTTTTCATCTTCTGTAACAGTTGATTTTACAAGTTTTTTTAGTTTTTTGCGACTACTCCCACTCGATCGTGGCAGGTGGTTTTCCAGTGATGTCATACACGACGCGGTTAACATGTGGTACTTCATCGGTGATACGTGTTGAGATTTTTGCAAGTAGGTCAAGGGGGATACGTGCCCATTCAGCTGTTACGCCATCAACGGAGTGAATGGCGCGAATGGCTACTGTATAGTCATAGGTTCTCTTGTCATCGCGTACTCCGACACTCTTGAAGCCTGGCAAGATTGTGAAATATTGCCAAATATCGCGTTCAAGTCCGGCATTTTTGATTTCTTCACGTAAGATAGCATCACTTTCACGTACAATGGCTAATTTCTCGCGTGTAACTTCTCCGACAACGCGAACGCCTAGTCCTGGTCCTGGGAATGGTTGGCGCCATACTTGATGTTCAGGCATGCCAAGTTCTGTTCCTAAGGCGCGCACTTCATCTTTGAATAATGTATTCAGCGGTTCAATCAGTTGGAATTCTAAGTCTTCTGGGAGGCCGCCAACGTTATGGTGGCTCTTAATGGTCTCGGCAGTGTCTGTTCCGCTTTCGATAATGTCGGTATAAATGGTTCCTTGTGCAAGGAATTTAGTTCCTGCCAATTTTCTTGCTTCATCATCAAAAACTTCAATAAATTCTTTTCCGATAATTTTTCGTTTCTCTTCAGGGTTAGTTATGCCTTGTAATTTGTCCAAGAAGCGATCTGCTGCATCTACTTGAATAATATTTAGACCGAATTTGCCACTGAGGCTGTCCATTACTTCTTGGACTTCATTTTTTCTCAAAAGTCCATGATCGACAAAAATACATGTCAGTTGGTTGCCGATTGCTTTTTGAATTAGGACGCCTGTAACAGAGGAATCTACTCCACCTGACAAACCTAAAAGTACTTTTTGATCGCCAACTGTTTCGCGAATTTTTTGGACTTCTTGTTCAATAAATTGTTCCATTGTCCATTCTGCATCTAGATGGCAAATATCAAATAAGAAATGATGGAGCATGTCTAGTCCATTTTCGGTTCGTGGACTTTCAGGATGGAAATGCAAGCCATATAAATTTTTTCCGACATTTGCAATGGAAAGCAATTCGCTATCTTCACTTGTGGCAATAACTTCAAAGCCTTCTGGTATTTTTGTAATAATTTCTTTTGCTGCAAGATCTGCTTCAAAGGAGTCCATATTGGATAGGAGGGGTGTTTCTTTTGTCCAATTAGTCGGTAGTGAGTCATGATGCGTTGTTAATTTCTTCATTTCTCCGCCGAGTTGGCTTATCATTAGCTCGAGTCCATACCCAATTGCTAAAATTGGCAGGCCTGCTTCATAAATTTCTGGATCAATGGTAAATGCATCTGGCGCATCCACGTGACATGGGCTACTAGTAAAAATCAGTCCTTTTACGTTAGCTTGTTTTAATTCTTGAACTGTCGTTTTTCGCGAAACAAGCTCCGCATAAACGCCTGCTTCACGAACTAAACGGGTAATGCGTTGATTCATTTGGCTACCAAAGTCAATGACTGCAATTTTGTCCAAATTCTTCATTCCTTTGATTTTCATCTTTTATCGATCCCCCATTTTTATAATTTCGAAAAGTTAATGTTTTCGAAGTAAGATTTTGTCAATATAATGGTCGACTGTCTTGTGCAAAATAAGATCTGCACGAAACCTCGTCGGCAAGATATATTCTACCAGATTCACCTCATTCACGTCTTGCCATATCCCTTGAGCATATGCAATTGCCTCGGTTAGTGGAACATCTGCAAAGCGTGTATAATAGTTGTCTGGATTTTTGAAAGAGGTATTCACTAAGAGGCGGAAACGGTCCAAGTACCATTTTTCGATATATTCGGGTTTTGCATCAACATACAAATTAAAATCAAAAAAATCACTGGCATAAATTTTCTCATTTGATGGAAGCTGCAATGTATTAATGCCTTCCACAATTAAAATGTCAGGTTGATTAACGATTTGATATTCATCTGGAATAATATTATAAAATTCATGAGAATATTTAGGGACTCTAATATTCGGCGTGCCTGCTTTTACTTGCCCCATAAAGTTAATCAGGCGATCCATATCATAACTTTCTGGAAAGCCTTTACGGTGCATGATATGTCGCTCTTTTAAAATCTCATTCGGGAATAAAAAGCCGTCCGTTGTAATCAAATCTATTTTGAGTGCTTTATAATATTCATTCAAAATTATCTGCAATACGCGAGCGAGCGTACTTTTTCCTACGGCCACACTTCCAGCAATTCCTATGACATAAGTTTCATGCTGTGGTGATTGATTGAGCAATTTACGCATGGCACGCTGACGTTTTAAATAATTCTCATATCGAATATTCAAAACTGATAAAATGGGCAGATAGACTTCTTTAACATCTTTCAAAGATACTTTATCATTTAAAGCGCGAACGGACTCTAATTCTTCATTCGTCATCGAAATCATTTGCGTTTTATTCAATTTTTTCCATTCTTGGCGATCCATAATATAGTAAGCATTTGATTGTTGCATAAATTTTCTCCAATTTTTTATTTGCCTTTATAGTACCACAAAGGTCATTTATTTTTTGGAGAATGTTAAGAGTTTTAAGTTTTTTTAAATAACTTGTGCTATGCTATGACTATTATGACAAAAGAAAGGACACGCAACATGAACATACAGCATGGAATAGGTACTGCGCATGGGAAAATTATTCTCATTGGAGAGCATGCCGTTGTATACGGTGCTCCAGCTCTCGCGTTACCTTTACAAGATTTAACCATTCGGGTTGAGATTACGCCAGATAAGGATTTTACAACCCTTCATTCAAAATATTTTAATGGAAAATTACATGAAGCACCGAGTGATTTGGATAATTTAAAAGCTATTCTGCACCATTTCATGAATGATCATCCTGAATTTTCAAAGCCACTTTGTATAACGATTGATAATACGCTACCATCAGAGCGTGGAATGGGAAGTAGTGCTGCTGTTGCGACAGCGTTGGTGCGTGCACTTTTTGATTATTTTGCACTACCACTTTCTGAAGAAGAATTGGATGAATATGTTGACATTGCTGAAAAAATTGCACATGGCAATCCAAGTGGGGTCGATGCGCTTATCGTAAAAAATGACATGCCTTTTTTATTTAAAAAAAATACTTATGCAAAAAAAATTACATTACATATGCCCGGTTATTTGGTTATTGCTGATACAGGACAAGTTGGTCAGACAAGAGGTGCTGTAGCAGGTGTGGCAGAATATCGCAAAGAAAATATACAGAAATTTGAAAAAGAATTTGAAGAAATTTTAGCACTTATTGAACATACATTAAGCGCAATCAATGAGAAAGATTTAGAAGCATTAGGAATGGCGATGAATGAAACCCAAGATATTTTAAGAAATTGGACCGTCAGCAATGAAAAGTTAGATGAATTAACATCTGCTGCTCTAAAAGCAGGAGCCATTGGAGCAAAACTTACTGGAAGCGGTCGTGGTGGCTGTATGATTGCTTTAGCTTCAAACTTTGAAAAAGCCGAAGAAATTGCCCATACGCTAGAACAAAGTGGCGCTGTCAGCACATGGATTCATTCATTAAATCGTTAAAGGGAGGACAAAATGAATACAAAAAGTTCAGATTGGATGCGAGCTTATGCTAATATTGCTTTCATCAAATATTGGGGGAAAAAAGATGAAGCACTCCTCCTTCCGCAAAACAATTCATTATCCTTAACATTGGATGCTTTTTATACTGATACAAAAGTCGAATTTTCAAAAGATTTAATGGCGGACGAGCTATGGATTAATGGGCAAAAACAAGAAGCACATGCTTTAAAAAAAGTTCAGCAAATTTTAGATATTGCAAGAGAGTTAGGACAAGTTACGGAATATGCTAAAGTTTCTTCTTATAATGCTGTACCAACTGCTGCCGGCTTGGCAAGTTCGGCATCAGGGCTTGCTGCACTTACTGCTGCAGTAGATGATGCCTTAGGCCTTCATTTATCAAAACAAGAACTTTCATGTCTAGCACGCCGCGGATCAGGTTCTGCTTGTCGCAGTATTTTTGGCGGATTTGTCGAGTGGCAACAAGGAACAGATGATAGCGATTCATATGCTATTCCCATTGATGAAGCAAATTGGGATATTGGCATGATTTTTGTCATTGTTCATGATGGTAAAAAAGATATCTCAAGTACTGAAGGTATGCGTAGAGCCGTTGAGACATCTCCTTTTTATAATGCATGGAAATCATCTTGTGAAAAAGATTTACATGAAATAAAAAAAGCAATTAAGCAACGCAACCTTGAACGTGTCGGCCAAATTGCTGAGCATAGTGCGCTGAAGATGCATTCACTTAATTTTAGTGCACAACCCCCTTTTAATTATTGGTCGCCTGAAAGTATTCAGGTCATGAATTGCGTCAAAGATTTACGAAAAGCTGGATATGTGGCCTATTTCACAATGGATGCTGGACCTAATGTTAAAATTATTTGCAAAGCAAGTGAAATGGATATCATATATGACAAATTATTGTCGAATTATTCCCCAGACCAACTCGTAAAAGCCCTTCCAGGACCTGGTGTCCAAAAAGTAAATGAAGATCAGGTGATGATCATTGAAGATTAAACCTATTCAAGTTCCCGGAAAAATTTATATTGCAGGAGAATATTCTATATTAAGTCCAGGGCATTGTGCAATTGTTGCAGCCATTGATCGTTATATAACATTTGAAGCACAGCTGACTTCTGCCAAATCTGCAACAATCTATTCGGAAGGCTTTATGAAGCGCCCTATTCGCTGGGGCCGTCTAGCTTCAGGGGAGATTATTCTAAAGAGTAAATTTCATTTTAAATATGTTGTCAAAGCAATCGAAATAGCGGAGCGTTACGTAAAAGAAGTCAAAAATATAAAAAGTCTCCCTTACTATTCATTGCATACTACCACTCAATTAAAAAATGAAGCGGGACAAAAATTCGGTCTGGGATCAAGTGCCGCTATTACCATTGGTACAATTCGCATAGTGTTAGAGATATTCAAAGTTCCTTATGATGCAGAGTTACTCTTTAAATTGGGAGTCATTACACATCTATCCATCAATGCTACTGGTTCTTATGGTGACTTAGCAGCATCCGCTTATGGTGGCTTAATTGAGTATACGAATTTTGATCGCGAAAAAATAACAAAATTGTTGCGCCATTCAACAATTCAACAAATAATTTATAATGATTGGAATTCATTTAATGTTAAACCGTTGCATCTGACAAATGATTGGCAAATGCTAATCGGGTGGACCGGTCATCCTGCTTCTACACATCATTTAATTCGGCGTGCACACCCTAAAGATAAGTCATCAAAAGAATACAAAATCCTATTGCATAATATTCAAGAAATGGTTAAATTAGCAACTTCAGCTATTGAACATCAGCAATTTGATATTTTCTCGCAGGCTATTTGTTGTAATCAGCAATTAATGTTGAAATTAGAACCTTTCACGAAAAAAACAATTGAAACAACCGCTTTAAAAGAACTTGTTGCAATCTGTACTCGCTATCATGTGCCCGCAAAAATATCAGGCGCTGGTGGTGGCGACTGTGGTATTGGATTTGCACGTCAAACTACAACAAAAGCAACGATCACCAAAGAATGGCGTAAAAATAATATTACGCCACTCAATTTAACTATTACCCCACCTTTACAAAAGGAGGATTTCAATGAAAGATAATCGTAAAAATGAACATGTTTCACTTGCGGAACATTTCTATCCGATGCACGCTGAAACATCTTCCTTTTCAAATATTCGTTTCGTGCCACAATCGCTGCCTGCTTTCGATGTTTTAGACATCTCTTTAACTACTTCTTTTTTAGGAATGAAGCAGCCACTTCCTTATTTTATTAATGCAATGACAGGCGGAAGTGAGTGGACAAAACATGTTAATCAAAAACTTGCACAAGTCGCTAAGGCACTTCAAATTCCTATGGCACTTGGTTCATTGAGTGCAGCCTTGAAAGATGAAAGCGTTGCTGATTCTTATACCATTGTTCGCCAAATATACCCTGATGGAGTGATACTCGCCAACCTTGGTGCAGGATGTACAGCTGAGTCTGCTCAAAAAGCGATCGATTTAATTCAAGCAGATGCTTTACAAATTCATCTAAATGTTGCACAAGAACTCGTGATGCCTGAGGGGGATCGTCATTTCAAAAAATGGAAACAAAATATTTTAGAAATTATTGATGCCATTGATCGACCAATTATTGTAAAAGAGGTCGGCTTTGGTATGAGTCGCCAAACAATTGAATGGTTGGACAAGGCAGGTGTCGCTGCAATTGATATCAGTGGGCGTGGCGGTACGAATTTTGCACAGATTGAAAATTATCGCCGAAAAAAACAACAGCTTGCAGATCTCTCTTCTTTTGAAACATGGGGTCTTACAACACCTGAAGCGTTATTAGAAGCAAATGAAGTACAGCCTCATGCTCAAATTATCGCTTCTGGTGGCATTAAATCACCGCTAGATATTATCAAAGCATTAGCACTAGGAGCAGATGCTGTTGGAATCTCTGGTAAAATATTGCACTTAGCCATTAAAGATCCACAACATGCAATTGATATTTTGCATGAATGGAATGAAGAACTCATCAAATGGATGGTACTATTAAATGCTCAGGCACCCAAAGCATTACACCAGACAGATCTTATCTTTGAAGGAGACTTACTCAATTGGTGCAATCATCGTGCAATCCAAACAAAAAATTATAGCTTTCGTTCAAATTATAATGACTAAATATAAAAAGAAGCTACTGCTGTTACTATTTCTTCTTAAATCTTTTAAGAAGCACAAGGCAGCAGTAGCTTTCTTTTTTTAATTATTGAATAATTTCATGGATTAGTGTGATATCTTGTGGATGGTCGCCAATGACAATATTTTCTATTAATTTATTAATTGTCTCACTTACATCTTCTTGATCAGCATAGATAGTAACAAGAACATCTCCTTTTGCTACAGGATTTCCAATTTTTTTATGAAGTTCTAGACCAACGGCCAAATCAAGTTCAGATTCTTTTGTTGCACGACCTGCACCTAAAATCATTGCGGCAATTCCAATTTCGTTAGCATTCATTGATTCAATGTAACCTTCACGATCAGCTTTTACTTCAAATTGATAGCGTGCTTGTGGAAGTAGTTCTGGATGGTCAATGACATCTGGATTGCCACCTTGAGCTTCAACAAATACTTTCATCTTTTCAAGGGCAGCGCCTGACTGAATGGCATCAATTAATTTTTCGTGCGCTTCTTCTAAAGAATTTGCACCTTTTCCTAAATAAACCATTTGACTACCAAGTGTTAGGCAAAGTTCTGTTAGATCTTCTGGCCCTTCTCCTTTTAATGTATCAATGGCTTCTTTTACTTCGAGGGCATTTCCTATCATTCGTCCTAGTGGTTGATTCATATCGCTGATGACTGCCATTGTTTGACGACCGACTGATTTGCCAATATTTACCATTGTCTGGGCAAGTGTCTCTGCATGTTTGATATCTTTCATAAAGGCTCCTGAGCCGACTTTTACATCAAGAACGATAGCATCACTTCCAGAAGCAATTTTCTTGCTCATGATAGAACTTGCAATAAGTGGAATTGATTGAACAGTTCCCGTTACATCACGTAAAGCATAAATTGCTTTATCGGCTGGCGTTAAGTTACCCGTCTGGCCAATTACTGCGATTTTATTCTTATTAACCATTTCAGCGAATTCATCTTCTTCAATTTCAATATGAAATCCTTCAATGGATTCCAATTTATCAAGGGTGCCACCTGTATGACCTAAGCCGCGTCCGCTCATTTTAGCAACAGGTATTCCTAATGCAGCAACGAGTGGTGCTAAAACAAGTGTCGTTGTATCGCCAACCCCACCTGTCGAGTGTTTGTCAACTTTTACTCCCTCAATAGCTGAAAGGTCAATTTGATCTCCAGACTCGACCATTGCCATCGTTAGCTCTTTTAACTCCTCAGTCTCCATCCCATTAAAATAAATGGCCATTAACATTGCGCTCATTTGATAGTCTGGGATATCTCCTGCTGTATATCCTTCAATCATAAATTTGATTTCTTCCGGAGTTAAGACGTGGTTGTCTCTTTTTTTAGCAATTAAATCGATCATTCTCATGTTTTGTTCCTCCATTTGTTGCTTAATGTCTTACTTCTATTACTTTTATGTCTTGATCTGTGCCTATAATAATTTGATTTACGATATCAATAAATAATCCATGCTCTACGACTCCGACCAATGTCGATAATTCATGTGCTAGCTCTTTAGGATGGGCAATCTTTTCTAGATGCAAATCAATAATATAATGGCCGCCATCTGTTTTTAGCTTCTCACCTGTGTCATTTAAGCGAAAAGTGGGTTTATAATTCTTTTCTTGAAAATATTTGAACAAATGCTCGCTACCATAAGGGACGACTTCAATAGGAAGTGGAAAAGCTCCCAATTCTTGTACTTGTTTACTTTCATCAATAATCCAAATATTTTTATTAGAATAAGTAGCAACAATTTTTTCAAATAGTAACGCTGCCCCGCCGCCTTTTATTCCTTGATAATCTTTTGAGATTTCATCGGCACCGTCAATTGTCAAATCAATATGGTCCACATCATCTAGATCTTTAATGACAATTCCTAATTGTTTTGCTTGCTCGCTTGTACGTTCAGAGGTTGTGACACACTCGATGTTTAGATTCTCTTCGCGAATACGGCGCCCGACTTCTTCCACCATATAATACACAGTCGAACCTGTTCCTAATCCGATCGTCATTCCTGATGTAATATATTGTGCTGCAGCAATTCCTGCACGCTTTTTTGGATTCAATAAAATCACCCTTTCACAAAAATAAAACGCTATCATTAATTCATTATATCACAATCTTTTTATTTTTTTAGGTCTTTCCTTATTTTTTCACAAGAAACTGCTTATTTTAAAAAAAAAAAAAAAAACACTTAGTGCTATCAAAAATATTAGCATCTAAGTGTCTTTGTTTGGTTATTCACTAACTTCTTCACCAATAATGTGAACTTCTGTTTCTAATATCACATCATATTTTTCTTTTATGACGGCTTGAATGTGTGCAATTAATTTCACATAATCCGTAGCGGTAGCATGATCAATATTCACAATAAAACCTGCATGTTTAGTGGAGATTTGTGCTCCACCCCATTGAAGTCCTTGAAGCCCTGCATCTTGAATTAATTTTCCAGTAAAATGTCCTTCTGGGCGCTTAAACACTGACCCACATGAAGGATATTCTAATGGTTGTTTAGAAGTGCGTAGTTCTGTTAGCTCGTCCATCTTACTGCGAATGTCTTGAACATTTCCTGGACTTAAGGCGAAAGTCACTTCAAGCACTATATCGCCAGTTTTTTGAACTAGACTATGACGGTAGGAAAAATCTAAGTCAGCATGAGTATATGTTTTTATTTCGCCCGCACGTGTGATAACGGTTGCCTTTTCAATGCAATCTTTGACTTCGCCACCATAAGCTCCTGCGTTCATATAAAGTGCGCCACCAACACTTCCAGGAATACCACAAGCAAATTCCAGCCCTGTTAAATGATGTTGACAAGCTTGTTCACTTGCATCAATTAAAGCTGCTCCTGCTTGTGCAACCACTTTGTTATCGGCAACTGCAATCTGATCCAAAGCCGTTAGCATCATTACGACACCACGAATCCCGCCATCGCGTACGATTAAATTACTTGCATTTCCTAAAATAGTGAGCGGTAGCTGCTTTTCATTCACCCAGTTGATAATTTCTTTAACTTGAGCTACTGTTTCAGGGAAGACGACATAATCTGCTGGTCCGCCCGTTTGCGTATAAGTATATTGGGATAAATGTTCGTCCTTTTTAATTCGTAAGTTTGGAAATTTCTCTCTAATATAGTGCAAATCTCTCCATCTCCCTCATTCTATTCATGAATAAGTATACGATAATTTTAGCATGAACTTTTAAAAAAGCAACCACAGGTCAGTGGTTGCTCCTTATTCATTAATCTTCTATTTCTTCTTCTGGTTCAATCGCATCACAAAGTTCTGCAGTCACTTCGATTTGGTGCTCAGGATCAGGGCGCGAAATCAAACCATAAATGCGACCATTTTCAATATGATCCATTTCAATCACTGCATCATTGATACGAATTTTGACATTATCCGTACTTCGTGGCACATAGCCCAACTTCTCAATGATTAATCCCGCAATGGTATCGAATTCATCTGAAGATAAATGTTGACCAAAAAATTCATTATATTTTTCGATTGAAAGCGTCCCATTTAAGTAATAGACGCCTCCTCCCAGATGGCGAATCTCTGAGATATCGTGCAAGTCTGTTTCATCATCAATTTCGCCGACAATTTCTTCTAGCAAGTCCTCCATAGTGACTATACCTTCCACGCCACCATATTCATCAATTAAGATGGCCATATGTTGCTGCTGACGTTTGAATTCAATCAACAAATCATCAATATAAATCGTTGCGGGCACAAATAGTGGCTCATTGGCAATGTCTTCCAAATTCACATCATTTATGCCATTTTGACTAATCGCTTTAAAAAGATTTTTTACATGGATCACGCCAATTACATTATCTTTTTCTTCTTGATAAAGTGGTAAGCGTGAAAAAGGACTGTCAATCATCTCTTGCAAATTCTCTTCAAATGGGTCTTCAATATTTAACATTTCAGTATCTGTACGTGGCACCATGACTTCACGTGCAATCTTTGAATCCAATGAGAGCACGCCTTCCATCATGGAAAGCTCTTCTACATCCATCCCGCCCGTCTCGCGACTTTCCGATAAAATAGCTTGCATCTCATCACGCGTAAATTTTTCTTTCGTTTCAGAAAAATTAATAGGTGTGATTTTTTGCAAAAAGGCGGTCGCTACAGAAAGTAACCACACAAATGGGCGGAAAAACTTACGTGAAAGATAAATAATTCCACTAGTAGCCATTGCTACTTTTTCAGGCATTTGTAGTGCTATCTTCTTCGGAAACCATTCTCCTAGAACAAGCGAAATATTTGCCAATATAATAGTCACAATAACTGTAGCAACTATCTTGACTCCTGAAAAGTCTGGCAACATTTCTACCACATAATGACTGAAAGTAAGTGCTGCTAATGCACTCGATAAAAGGCTCGCTAGCGTAATCGCCACTTGAAGGGTTGCTAAAAAGCTATCCGAATCTTTCAAAAGTTCTAAAACTCTCTTAGCTTTTTTGTTACCTTCTTCTGCTGAACATTCCATCTTCAATGGATTAATCGAAACAAAGGCAATCTCTGCTGCTGAAAAAAAGGCATTGATGGCCGTTAATATGATAATGATGATCAATGGTATAAATAACGAATTCCCCGAGGGATCCATGGAAATACTCTCTCCTCTTTTTATAAATTGATTAGTTTTTAATCACCGCACGTTTTTGATATTTTTTGTCAATATTGAGCGCTCTTAGTAACCATTTTACCACTTCTGTGAAAATAGTAATACTAAATGCTGAAACAACTATAATCGCCCAGCCTTTAATATCTGGCATGGTAATATCAAAGAATTGGTTGACCCCCGGCGTTAAAACAACGCCAAGAAGTAATGCACCACTTCCAACAGCGGCAAGATTTAAGTGTCGATTGGCAAATGGATTGATTGAAAATAATGATTGGAAGACGCTCTTCATATTGAAGGCATGGAAAAGTTGAATCAAACCAAGTGTCATAAAGGCCATAGTTTCTGCCAAGTTGATAATGTGTGCTTGATCAGCATAATATTGCGGTGCAAATTGATAACGTGCAAACCAATAAACAAATAATGTCAAGGCAGCTTCAAAAATTCCTTGGTAAATGATACTTGGCAAAATCCCATTCGATAAGAATGATTCGTCCACATCGCGCGGCGCATATTCCATAGCATCTTTATCGCCATTTTCCATTCCTAAGGCAATCGCAGGGAAAACATCTGTTACTAAGTTAATCCAAAGAATATGAATAGGTTCTAATATTTGCCAGCCTAAAAGTGTCGCAATAAATAAGACAAGCACCTCACCTAAGTTGGCAGATAATAAGTATTGAACTACTTTTTGAATGTTAGAGAATACTTTACGTCCTTCTTCAACAGCATGAACAATCGTTGCAAAATTATCATCAGCAAGAATCATATCACTTGCACCTTTTGATACTTCTGTTCCAGTAATGCCCATTCCAACACCAATATCTGCTTGTTTCAGGCTTGGTGCATCATTGACCCCATCACCGGTCATGGAGACAACTTTACCATTGGCTTGCCATGCTTTAATAATTCTAACTTTATGCTCAGGTGATACGCGAGCATAGACGGAGTACTGTGCAATATTTTGAGCCAAGTCTTCATCGCTCATTTCGTCAAGCTGTGCTCCTGTCATCACATGCATTTCATTGTGTTCATCTGTTGGATTAAGAATTGTCAAACGTTCCGCAATTGCTTGAGCTGTTACGGCATGGTCTCCTGTAATCATAATCGTACGGATTCCTGCTTTACGTGCCTCATTAATGGAATCGCGCGCTTCTGGTCTTTCTGGATCAATCATTGCCACCAGTCCAGCAAAGACTAAATCATTCTCAATCGTTTCAGTTGTCAGTGATTCAGGGAGATGATCGATAATTTTATAAGCTGCTGCGAGCACACGCAAGGCTTGTTTTGCAAAATCGGTATTCACTTGCGACACATGCTGACGGTCTTGCGCAGTGAACTCACTGATCTGTCCATTTTCTTCTTTTTGACTTACTCGATTAATCAGTTGATCGGGTGCACCTTTTACCGCCACAAAATAGCGGCCGTCTGCCATCTTATGGATGGTTGACATTAATTTTCGCTCAGAATCAAAAGGGAGTTCGCCTACTCGTGGCATTTCGTCAAGTGCTTGCTGCAAGTCATAGTGATGATCAAGTGCAAATTGAATGAGAGATGTTTCAGTAGGATCTCCCACGAGACCATCGTCTTTATCTATTTTTGTATCATTGGCAAAGGTTAGCGTACGCATTAAATGACTGTCCTGTGCCACACCATCAGCAGCAGAATGCACCTGACCATCATAATAGCTTTGCTCTACAGTCATTTGATTTAAAGTGAGTGTTCCCGTCTTGTCAGAGCAAATAACTTGTGTACTTCCCAAAGTTTCTACTGCAGGAAGTGAACGAATTAGTGCATTACGTTTCGACATATTCTGGGTTCCAATAGATAAAATAATCGTTGAAATTGCTGGTAAGCCTTCTGGAATAGCAGCTACTGCTAATGAAACAGCAACCAACAACATCTTCGTCCATGCGATACCTTGAACAAAAGTACCAACTAAAAAGGTAGCAATCGCAATTATAATAATCGCATATGTTAATTTCTTGCCTAATTCATCTTGATCGCGTTGCAATGGAGTCTTTTGTGCTTCCGTAGTCGCTAGCATACGTGCAATGTGCCCAACTTCAGTAGCCATTGCCGTAGCTGTTACAACACCCACTGCTCGGCCATATGTAACATTTGTACTTGAATAAGCCATATTGCGCCGATCGCCAATTCCTACCTCTTCTTTGATGACTGCTACATCTTTCTCAACTGGAACAGATTCACCAGTGAGTGCTGCCTCTTCTATCTTTAAAGAATTCGCTTCAACTAGACGAATATCAGCAGACACCACATCTCCAGCTTCGAAGTGAACAATATCGCCTGGTACAATCTCACCGCTTTTGATGATTTTTATTTGACCATCGCGAACAACTTGTGCTTCAGGAGAGGCCATTTGTCGCAATGCATTAATAGCTTCCTCAGCTTTATTCTCTTGAAATACTCCCATCACTGCATTTAAAATGACAACAATCAAAATCACAACGGCGTCTGCAAATTCTCCGCTAATTGTCCATGAAATAATGGCTGCAACTAAGAGTACAATAATCATAAAATCTTTAAATTGATTGATGAACTTTTGCAAAGTAGAAATTTTTTCTTCCGTTTGCAATTCATTTGCGCCATATTGTTCTAAGCGTGCTTTTGCTTCTGCCGAAGAAAGTCCTTTGTTTTTATCAACATTTAAGGCATTTAGAACCTCTTCACTTGTTTTTAAGTATGCATTTTTTGCTTCAAATTTCAAAAATGTCTCCTCTTTCTTTTTTATTTGGGACTATCACATAAAAAAAGACTTATGCAACTCCCTATTAATGGTGGCATAAGTCTCACTATTTAAGTTTAATACCAGCTATTTCTTAAAAAAACAGCTTATCGTTGTTGATATTAAACAAGGACTCCTTGCCTGAAGGTGATCCTTTAGTTACTCCCCTATGTATATAGTATATACTGAATATTATAACGCAAAATAAAATAGATTTCCAAAAATTAGTCATCTTTTGACTTTTTTAATTCGTCATGCCTTGAAAAGGTGCTGGAATTCTTCCCCCACGCTCAAATAAACGCTTGCTTGAAAAAGGCTTCACCGAAATAATTGGTGCACGTCCTAATAATCCACCAAATTCAGCCATCTCACCTACTTTTTTGCCGATAACTGGAATAACACGCACTGCTGTTGTTTTTCGATTAATCATGCCAATCGCTGCTTCATCTGCAATAATTCCAGCAATTTGATCAGCAGTGGCTGTCCCTTCAATTGCAATCATATCCAAACCAACAGAACAAACGGCCGTCATTCCTTCTAATTTATCAAGTGTTAAAGCTCCTGCTTCAATTCCCGCAATCATCCCATTGTCTTCGCTCACAGGAATGAAGGCACCACTTAAACCCCCAATAGCATTGCTTGCCATGGCACCACCTTTTTTGACAGCATCATTCATCATCGCTAAAGCTGCAATTGTACCATGTGTGCCCACACTTTCCAGACCAATTTCTTCTAAAATATCAGCGACACTATCATTTTGAGCATTGGTCGGTGCAAGTGATAAATCGATAATGTTAAAGGGAACATCTAACCGCGCAGCTACTTCACGTCCTATCATTTCTCCAGCACGTGTAATTTTGAAGGAAGTTTTCTTTATAATGTCATATATTTCATTTAGATCGGCATGAGGATGACGCTTGAGCGCATTATAGACAACTCCAGGGCCACTCACACCAACACTTAAAGAAACTTCGCCTTCACCTGCACCATGAAAAGCACCTGCCATGAATGGATTATCTTCAACAGGATTACAAAATACGACAAATTTTGCACAGGCTAGACTATCTTGGTCTTTACTCATCTCTGCCATCTGCAAAATTGCTTCACTTAAATCATAAATTGCATCCATATATATTCCAGAACGTGTAGAGCCGATTGAGGCACTTGCACAGATCCGCTCCGTCTGACATAATACTTGCGGCAACGCCTTCAGCCAGTTGTAATCGGCATGGGTAAGATTTTTATGAATCAGTGCCGAAAAGCCCCCAATAAAATCTACATCCACTTCCTTAGCTACTGCATCAATTGCACGGGCAACTTTGACAATGCCTTCTGGCGATGCTTTCCCAATAATTTCTGCAATTGGTGTAATTGCAATTCGTTTATTAATGATTGGTATCCCATATTCTTTAGCTACTTGGTCAGCAATTTTTTTTAAGTCTTTTGCATAATAGCGTATTTTTCCCGTGATATTCTGGCAAAGCGTCTCAATCTGTGCATCCACACAACTATGTAAATCAATACCTAAAGTTACTGTACGAACATCTAAGTTCTCGGCCTGTACCATGCGGACTGTTTCTGAAATTTCATCAATGTGTAGTCTCATGCTATTTCTCCTTATAAATGATGCATTGCTTTAAATGTATCGGCCCGTTGTGTAACAGTCGTCACGCCCATAGCATGACTTGCAACCTCTAATTCATCGCTTAACTTTTCAAATTGATCGACAGCCACTTGAGCGATCATCATCATATTAAAATAACCGTCCACGATCGTTTGGGAGATATCCAATATATTCGCATCATATGCTAGTAATACGCGCGATACTTCTGCAATAATTCCTTTTTTATCGAGCCCAAATGTTGTCAGTACAATCTTAATTTCCATCATTATTCTCCTTTTTTATGCTTAAGATATTCATCTATTAATTGTTGAATTAACCTCTCATATTTATTGCCTTTTGCTTGAAAAATAAATTCACGTACGGTCGGTTGCTCGGCAAATGTCTTAATTTCAATTAGCAAATGCTCTTTAGGTAGCTCTTCGGGAGCATTCGATCCCCATTCGATAACTGTTACCCCTGGACTTTCATAATAATCTTCCAAATACAAATCTTCAACGGCCGCTTCTTCCAAACGATATAAATCGATATGATAGAGTGGAAGTCGTCCCTCTTCATATTCCCGCACTAATGTATAGGACGGGCTTTTTACGGCACGCCGAATACCAAGCCCCGCTGCCAAACTCTGAGTGAAGGTTGTCTTTCCTGCACCTAATGTGCCTTCTAAACAAATCACTGAATAAGGAGTTAAAAGCTGGGCAAGTGTTTGGGCAAGTGTCGCAGTTTCATCTAAGGATTCAATATGAATAGTTGGCATATCGCTACCTTCTTTCTAGTCGTAAAAGTTTTTTCTCTTGAATTTTTTCGTTATACTTATCCTAACATAATGGTAAGGAGGCTATTTTTTATGATAGACATTCAGCAAATTGTACTTGGTGATATTGAATCAAATTGCTATATCTTATCAAAAGAACAACATGCATTAATTGTCGATCCTGGTTTCTCACCCGAAATTATCATAAAAAAAATCAAGGCGCAAAACGTTACCCCGCTCGCAATCTTACTCACACATACACACTATGATCATATTGGTGCCGTCGATGCGCTGGTTGAAGAATATCAGATTCCTGTCTATGTTGCTCCTGATGAGCGTGATTGGTTAACTGATGCACAGAAGAATTTATCAGCACGAACACTCACACCTGTCACTATCTGTGCAAAAGCGCACACTTTTAACTATCAAGAAATCTATCATATTGGACCTTTTACATTTCAAGTGGTACACACCCCAGGGCATTCGCCAGGTGGCGTCTGCTTTATTTTTGAAGAAGGGCGTTTTGTTATAACAGGTGATGCTCTCTTTGCAATGAGCGTAGGGCGGACGGACTTTCCAGGAAGCGAACCTGACAAACAAATTCCCGCGCTTCGCCAAAAAATACTGTCACTTCCTGATGATTATAAAATATATCCTGGCCACCGACACCCTAGTACAATTGGCAAAGAAAAAAGGGATAATCCCTTTTTTCAATAAGCAACATTTGCTACAATTATTATAACAAACTCTTCAAAAAAACGAATGAAAAGCCTATTTTTTTGAAAAGTTACTGATGAAATTCAAGCTATAAAAGGAGAGCGAAGAACGTGAACTCATCCATGTATATGAGCACAGCGCGATTATCAAAAGCAAACTTGCGCTATAATATTCAACAATTTAAGCAATGGATTGGACCAGAAACAAAACTCTTATGTGTATTAAAAGCCAATGCTTATGGCCATGATGCCGTCATGTATGCGACATTCATTCAAGAAGAAGGCTACGCAGATTATCTAGGCGTTGCCCAACTGGAAGAGGCAAAGGAATTACGTGATGCACATATTACGTTGCCCATTTTAATTTTTAATCCAGCACCTCCAAAACATATCGCATATGCCATAGAAGAAAATATTACACTCCCAATTTTTACTAAAGAAGCAGCACATGCTGTCGTAGAAACAGCTGAAATGTTGCAAAAAATAGTAAAAGTTCATTTGAAAGTAGATAGCGGCATGAATCGCATCGGAGTAAAAAGTGTCACAGATGCTGTGGAAATTGCTCGCATTTTAAATCATTCAAAATGGGTGGATCTCGAAGGGATATTTACACATTTTACCGATGCAGATGAAAAACCTGCAAATGCATTCACAAAAGAACAATTTGCTTTTTATATGAAATGTGTTCAAGCTATCGAACAAGATGGACACACTTTTGCTATCAGACACTGCTGTAATACAAGTGCAACGCTGAATTTCCCTGAATACCATTTAGATATGGTTCGTGTAGGAATTGGACTTCATGGTTATTTACCAGATGAGTCAATGGCTGCTTATGCCCCATTTCCACTGCATCCTGTTATGGAAGTGGCTGCACCTATTACACATATAAAAACTACACCCGCTCATCAATTCATTGGCTATGGCTGCACCTATCAAACACCAAAAGATGAGACCATTGCAACGGTTGCTCTCGGCTATGCAGATGGCGTAGAACGAAGACTCTCAAATCACTTCAACTTCACCACACATCAGCAACAATTTCCAGCAGTTGGTCGCGTATGCATGGATCAGACCATGGTAAAATTACAAGGTGATCAAGAAAATCTAAATGTTGGTGATTTTCTCATTTATTATGGCGATTATACTACTTTTCCTACAGTTAATAATGTTCATACACTTGCAGCTCAAGCAGGCACTTTCCATTATGAATTTTTATGTCATTTAGGACAGCGTGTTAAACATGTATGGGTTGAAAAGCATTAAATCATTAAAAAAAGCTTTGAAGCACTTGCTTCAAAGCTTTTTTTGTTTTATATACATGTCTCTTTTTAAATTGCTTACATCATGCCTGGCATTCCGCCGCCCATTCCTGGCATACCTGCTGCCGCATCTTCTGCTTCTTTTTTGTTTGCGATCGCTACTTCTGTCGTAAGAAGTAAAGAGGCAACACTTGCAGCATTTTGTAAAGCTGAACGCGACACTTTCGTTGGGTCGATAATTCCTGCATCAACCATATTGTCAAGTTCACCATTTTCAGCATTAAATCCGATACCCATCTCAGCATTGTGCAAACGTTCAACAATTACACTACCATCTAGACCAGCATTTGCTGCAATTTGGCGGATTGGTGCTTCCAATGCACGTTTTACAATATCGACACCTGTTTGAACATCACCCTCTTCATGTAAATCTTCAAGCGCGGCTTTCACATTAAGATAAGCTGTTCCTCCACCCGCAACAACACCTTCTTCTACTGCTGCACGTGAAGCATTCAAAGCATCTTCTATACGTAATTTTCTTTCTTTTATTTCTGTTTCGGTAGGTGCACCCACACGAATAACAGCTACACCACCTGCTAACTTAGCAACACGTTCTTGCAATTTGCTACGTTCAAATGAACTATCTGTTTCATTGGCTTGGGCACGTAACATTTCAACACGTTTTTCGATCGCTTCTTTTTGGCCAGCACCTTCTACAATTGTCGTTTCATCTTTGGAGACTTCTACACGACCTGCTGTTCCTAATTGATCAAGCGTTACATCTTTTAATTCAAGTCCGAGATTTTCTGTAATAAGTGTTCCGCCTGTTAAAATCGCGATGTCTTCTAACATACCTTGACGACGGTCACCAAAGCCAGGTGCTTTAACTGCTGTCACATCTAAGGTACCACGAATTTTGTTCAAGACTAGTGTAGGAAGCGCTTCGCCATCCACATCGTCAGCAATAATTAACATTGGACGACCAGATTGCATAACACCTTCAAGAACAGGCAAAATATCTTGAACATTAGAAATTTTTTGGTCAGTAATTAAAATATATGGATCTTTCAATTCTGCAATCATTTTTTCTGTATCTGTGACCATATATTGAGAGAGATAGCCGCGATCGAATTGCATACCTTCTACAACATCTAAGCTGGTTTCGATACCTTGCGATTCTTCGATGGTTATCACCCCATCACTGCCGACTTTTTCCATTGCATCGGCAATGAATTTGCCAACTTCTTCATCTCCACTAGAAATAGCAGCAATCTGTTTGATAGCATCGCGTGATTGAACTTCAGTTGAAATTTCTTGAAGTTTGGCTACTGCTTTTTGTGTTGCTTTTTCAATTCCGCGACGTAAACTTACAGGACTTGCTCCTGCTGCAACGTTACGCATTCCTTCATTGACAATTGCTTGAGTTAATACGGTAGCAGTTGTTGTACCATCTCCTGCAATATCATTTGTCTTGCTAGCAACTTCTGCGACTAATTGTGCACCCATATTCTCAAAAGCATCTTCTAATTCGATTTCTTGAGCAATAGTTACCCCATCATTTGTAATTTGTGGTCCACCGAATGATTTATCTAAAATTACATTACGGCCTTTAGGTCCTAGGGTTACTTTTACACTATCTGCTAATTTATTAACGCCTTCAACCATTGCATGTCTTGCATCTTCAGAGAATTTAATATCTTTTGTCATCTTTTTATCACCTCAAATAAATTTTAAATGATCCATCATCACAATGATCATATTATTCCACAACAGCAACCAAATCATCTGCTGCAATGACTAAATAATCTGCACCATCATAAGTGACTGGATTACCTGCAAATTTTTCATATACGACAGTATCCCCCACTTTAACTTCAGGACTTAAAAGTGTGCCATCATCAAGTCGTTGGCCTTGTCCTACCGCAATGACTTTTCCAAAGTACGTTTTTTCTTTAGCTGCATTTGGCAATACAATGCCGCTAGCTGTTTTACTTTCTTCTTCTATCATTTCAAGAATAACGCGATTTCCTAAAGGTTTTAACATATTTATTTTTCCCTCCATATAAATAATTTAGCCATTAGCACTCTGATGTGTCGAGTGCTAACTCACATGATTAGTATAAGAGATCTGAGTGAGAGTTGCAAGTTTTTAAATATTAAATTTTTATTAATTGGCAGGAATGATAATTTTATGATAATCTATAGTCTATTAAAGAAAGGCTTGTGGAATAAATGACAGATAAAGCAATTTTATACTCTGCAATTATGAGCTTCATTATGTTTTTATTAATGTTTTATTTTCTCGTACAATCGCTGGCAATAAGCGGTTGGACATTTTATACAATACTTCTTGCAGCTTTTGCTACACGCAATTTTGTCAGTACTATACAAATGGGAAAACTTTATTATGACATACAACGACTAAAAAATAATAAGCATTAAAAAAAGTAACCCTTTTAGTGAAATTTAAAAAGGCCGTATCCTTTTTAAATCGCAGCTTAAAGTGTTGCTTTTTTTGTTTTTATTGTAAGTCATCATGAAACTCAATAAAATAGACCAGCGACTGTAATTCATTGGATAAATCAACGGTTTGAACAAGTACATCATGCGGTACATTGAGACGATTTGACGTGAAATTCATGATCCCTTTAATTCCTTGCTTAACAAGACGGTCGGCTAATTTTTGTGCTTGGTTGCCAGGAACTGCCAAAATAGCAATTTCATAATTCCCCACAGCAAGTCGATCTTCAAGTGCATCAACGGAATAAATCATTACACCATTATGCTTAGTTCCGATAATGTCCTCATTTACATCAAATGCTTCGCTAATGCTGATATTATTTTTCCCTTGAAAATTATAATTTAACAATGCACTACCAAGTGAACCTACACCAATTAAAATAACACGTGTTAAGCGATCTTGACGTAATTGTTTTGCAAAAAAATTCATTAATTTTTCAACATCATAGCCGTAGCCACGTCGCCCAAGCGTTCCAAAAAATGAAAAATCGCGGCGAATTGTAGCGCTATCAATCTTTACTAACTCACTAAATTCAGCACTTGAAATACGATGAACTCCCTCATCATGCAAAAAAGTTAGGTAACGATGGTAAATGGGCAGACGTCTAGCAGTTGCACGTGGTACTTTTTTATTTGTCATAAATATCCCCCTTTAACTTTCTTTTCGCAAATTATTCTACAGGGTATTATAGCAAGTTGATGCTATATTTTAAAGCTATATACCTCCGCGAGTTTTTTGTGCTATCATTAAAAATATCAATGAAAAAGGAGGGATCTCTTGCTTATTCAAGCCTCAAATGTTACCCGCCGATTTGGTGGTGTTCCCTTATTTGAAGGAATCAATGTATCAATTAAAAAAAAATCACGAATTGGTCTGGTCGGCCGCAATGGAACAGGAAAAACGACACTTTTAAAAATAATCGCAGGCATCGAGTTGCCTGATGAAGGACAAGTCATAAAAAATAAGTCAACTTCTATTGGCTACTTGGATCAACATACTGGACTTGATGTAAATAAATCTATTTATGATGAAATGCTTTCTGTATTTGAACCACTGATTGCAATGGAAGCTCAAATGCGCCAAGTTGAGAAATTATTAGGACAAACCACAGACCATGACAATGCAAAATATCATGACCTATTAATGCAATATCACCAGCTGCAAGAGAATTTCGAACGTCAAAATGGCTATGCCTACCCAAGTGAGATCAAAAAAATATTAAGCGGCTTCCGCTTTGATGAATCCATGTACCAACAAAAAATTTCTACCCTTTCTGGCGGTCAAAAAACACGTCTTGCACTTGCTAAACTATTGCTCGAGCAAAAAGATGTCCTTATCTTAGATGAGCCCACAAACCACTTAGATATTGAAACACTTCGCTGGCTAGAAAATTATCTCAAGTCCTATCCTGAAGCTCTTGTTTTAGTTTCTCATGACCGTTATTTTTTAGATGAATTGACTCAAGAAATTTATGAAATGGATCACCATGGGGTCCTTAATCATTATCATGGGAATTATACAGATTATTTGAAATTGCGTGCCGAACGTATCGCAAAAGAACAAAAAGACTACGAAAAACAACAAAAAGAAATCGCCCATTTAGAAGATTTTATTCAAAAAAATATTGTACGTTCTTCAACAACTAAGCGTGCACAATCTCGACGTAAAAAACTCGAAAAAATGGACCGTCTAGAACGTCCTACAAATGATCAACGCTCTATGTTCTTTCATTTCCATCCCGCACGCATGTCTGGAAATGTCATTTTAAAGACCGATAATTTAGATGTTGGCTTTGGTGATAATGTCCTATTGCAACACGTTAATTTAGATATTCGCCGTGGAGATGTCATCGCACTTGTTGGCCCCAATGGAACAGGAAAAACAACACTTTTAAAAACTTTAATCGGAAAAATTCCCGCACTTGGCGGAACACTCTCATTCGGGGCAAAAGTTGATATTGGCTACTATGATCAGGAACAAAAAAATCTTTCACCTCACCAAAGTGTCCTAGAAGAACTATGGAATGACCATCCACTTGAAGATGAAGAAACGATCCGAACATTTTTAGGAAGCTTTTTATTTACTGAAGAAGATGTCAATAAAAAAATAGAAGCATTAAGCGGTGGAGAACGTGCCCGTCTCTTACTAGCAAAATTAGCACTTGGAGAATATAACTTTTTATTAATGGATGAACCTACAAACCATTTAGATATTGACTCCAAAGAAGTGCTCGAAAATGCACTAATTGATTTTGATGGCACGCTTTTATTTGTGTCGCATGACCGTTATTTTATCAATAAAATGGCAAACAAAATTTTAGAAGTAGATGAAAACAAACTTCAGCTTTATTTAGGGGATTATGACTATTACTTACATAAAAAAGAAGAACAAGCGGCATTTGATTTATTAAAAGAAGAGCAAGCTCAAACTAGTGCACCTGCTTCATCACTGACCGCTAATAGTGCAGAAAATTTCGAACAACAAAAAGAACGCCAACGAAAAGAACGGCGCCTAAAACGAGAGTTCGCAGCATTAGAAGAAAAAATAAGTGAGCTAACGAAAGAAATTGAAAGTCTGGAACACTTAATGCTTGATCCAGCATTGTTTGAAAATGAAGAAAAAGCACGACATGTTACGCAAAAACATCAAACCCTTATTGCCGAAAAAGAAAAATTAAACGATAAATGGGAAGCATTATTTTTAGAAATAGAGTCTTTCCTTTAAAAGTGATAAATTTAAAAGGTGATTTTGACTTTTGTCAAAATCACCTTTTTTTATAAACTAAGTCCTGGTTTTGCATTTAGATCAAGTTCAGCACGCTCTCCACGAGTATATGCAATATATGCAGCAGCACCAATCATAGCAGCATTATCCCCAGTCAATGATAAGGGAGGTACAATTAAACGCACATTGGGCAGCTCGTGTTCAACTGCCTTAGCTAACTCATTACGAAGCGCTGAATTCGCAGCTACACCTCCCGCAAGTACAACCTGTTTGACAGGATACTCTTTCGCTGCACGAATTGTTTTATCAATTAATACATCCACTGCCGCCGCTTGAAAGCTGGCTGCAAGATCATTGGAATCAAGTACTTCATCGCGTTGTTGTGCATTATGAACTTTATTGATGAATGCTGATTTTAATCCACTAAAACTAAAATCATAGTGATCTTCCTTTATCATCGCACGCGGAAAATTATATCTATCTTTTCCGTGATGAGCCATTTCATCAATATGTTTCCCGCCAGGATAAGGTACCCCAATCACGCGACCAATTTTATCGTAGGCTTCACCTACTGCATCATCACGCGTTTCGCCAATAATCTCATATGAACCGCTCTCTTTCATATAAACCAATTCCGTATGTCCACCGCTCACAACAAGTGCAAGCAAAGGAAATTCAAGCGTATCATTTAAATTTGCTGCATAAATATGCCCTGCAATATGATTCACAGGAATCAGCGGTAACCCTGCAGCATATGCAATTGCTTTTGCAGCACTAACACCAATTAGAAGTGCCCCAACCAATCCTGGACCTTCTGTTACCGCGACTGCATCGATCTCTTTCAATGTACATTGCGCTCTTTGCAGTGCTTCCTCAATCACAAGTGTAATAAATTCAACATGATGACGACTTGCAATTTCAGGAACCACACCACCAAAACGCTTGTGACTTTTGATCTGACTGGCGACAACATTAGATAATTGTCTGCACCCGTCTTCAATCACTGCCGCACTTGTTTCATCACAACTTGACTCTATTGCTAAAATTTTCATTGCTCAATTCCTAACTATTTTTCATTTTTATTAGACCATACCATACGATACGCATCTTCTGTCGGCTGCTTATAATAATCATTAATCCGGCTAACAATTTCAAAGCCGCATTTTTGGTAAACAGCTAGTGCCGGTTGATTGGAACAGCGTACCTCAAGGGTAATATCAGCGCCCGCAGTGATTGCGGCAGCTTGGACATGTTCAACCAAACAAGTTCCCAAGCCATTCCCCTGACTCTCTTTCAAAATAGCAATCATATAAATATCAAAGCTATCCAATACATGATGCCCTAAAATAAATCCTTGCCATTCTTTCGTAGCAACTTCTTCTATCACATATAAAAAAAGTGGCGCATGACGATGAAATGTATCACTGAATTGCTCGACACTCCAAGGACTTCCTAGTTCATATGCACACTCGGCAATATCATAAAGTCTCCTTGCTATCAAAGTGGCTGACAAATGAATAGCTGTTCTCTCTATGATTTTATATTTCATATGCATTGCCCCTTTTTATTAATAAGTATCGACCAGCGATTCTCCTTCTTGCAACGTATGACGTGCTAACCAATTCGCTTCCGCTTCCGCCAATTTTAAATATTGTGGAACAAAAGTGTGAATATCTGTTACCTCTTTGCATGCACCTAATTGTGAAAGTTGCCATGCATCGGGAGTTTGTAATATTGCTTTAGAAAAATATGCACGATCAGCAAGATGTTTTTTTATGGTATCTTTTATTTTCCAAGCATCTTCCCCCACAAAATATATTGTTTTATCTTGATGTGCTAAATAATCTAACCATTCTACCAATGCAATATGAGTATCTGGTTCAATCACCACCGCTTGTCCGTCCATATTGATGCGGTAAAGGCCGGTATAAAAATTACCTCGCCGCGCATCAAATAATGGGCAAATCCATTGCCCTTCAAGCATCGCGGCATTTTGGGCAAGCACTTGCAAACTTGAGACTCCTACAAGGTCAATACCTAATGTCCAAGCAAGTGTTTTCGCAGTAGTTGCCGCAATCCGCAGTCCTGTATAAGAACCTGGACCTTCTGCCACCACAATACGTTCCAACATTTGCGGCGTCCATTTTGCATCTTGCAGTAGCAAATCAATGGTTGGCATCAGTTGAATGCTATGATTTTTTCGTACATTAACCGTTTTTTCGGCAAGCAGTTGTTGCCCGTCCACAACCGCAACGCTCATTGCCGTATTTGATGTATCAAATGCTAATATTTTCATTTTCATCGTATCCTTTAGTCTTTTTCATCCTCCATGATAACATATGTGAAGTCGTTTCAAAAAGAATCTTGCCAAACTTGTCAAATATCAATCTTTCCGTTATAATGATAAAAGTATTTAGGGGATATAGCTCAGTTGGGAGAGCGCTACAATGGCATTGTAGAGGCCGTCGGTTCGAGCCCGATTATCTCCATTTTATGTTTTCAAAGTAAAACAAAATCGTCTAAAACCGTTGATGTTACAACGTTTATAATTTTTATATATGCAAACAAAAACAATAAAATACAATCGGAACGTAACAAATTACGTAACAAATTTATAAAACGCATCTCTTATTTTGTTGAGATGCATTTTGTTTTTTAATCATTTTCTTTCATTAATCGATCAGCGTATTCGGTTAACTTGCTAGCCGTTTCAAAAGTAATTCCTTCTAAAGAAATTTTATGGTTTACCAATTTTGACAAATTCTGCTGGGCAACGCCTGTTTCTTTCGATATCCGATACTGTGACTGATTTTCAAGTAGCCATTTTATTTTATTGCTGTCTGCGTACATTTTTGAGCTCTCCCTTTTTATTTACTAAACATCCAAATTAAATTAAATATTAAAAACATGCTGAGCAAAAAAATAATTACATAATCTTTTTGTTTTTTTGTTCATTGTAATTCTCCCTTTTTTCTTTTAAAATAAAGAGGAAGGGAAGGTCAACCTTCCACTAATTTATTTAAATTCTTTGTAAGCTGTTAAGATTAAATTAAGCAATGTGAGTATTGCTTGTAAAATCTTAATAGCTTTTTTAGTTTGTTCTTCTTTAATTCTTTGTCTTTTTTCTGTTCT
>NZ_KB894080.1 GCF_000374325.1 Allofustis seminis DSM 15817
TCCCACGTGTTACTCACCCGTCCGCCACTCATCCCTCTCTGCAAGCAGAGAGTTCATCGTTCGACTTGCATGTATTAGGCATGCCGCCAGCGTTCGTCCTGAGCCAGGATCAAACTCTCAATTTTTAATGAGGGGATGAACACTGTTCATCCCAAAGGTTTGATTGCTCAAAATTAATGTTTTGGTTTTGGTTGGTGTCTAATGAATGGAATATTCAAAAGACCCTTGCACAATTTGGTTGTATTACTTTGTTCAGTTTTCAAAGATCTATGCCTGCGTACTTAACTTTCAAGCACGTTTATTACTATAACATCTTCTTGAATTGATTGTCAAGAATAAATTAAGTAATAAATACCGATGATCGGGGTCGAACCGATACGCCCTAACGGGCATTGGATTTTGAGTCCAACGCGTCTGCCTATTCCGCCACATCGGCATAATTTTTGAAGCAGCTGGTATCCAAACTGTTTTCATTACATAGTAGAGGCACGGATCGGATTTGAACCGACGATAGAGGTTTTGCAGACCTCGGCCTTACCACTTGGCTACCGCGCCTTTATTAAATTAAGACTGGGCTACTAGGATTCGAACCTAGGAATGACGGGACCAAAACCCGTTGCCTTACCGCTTGGCTATAGCCCAATAAGAGGGCGGCTGATGGGAATCGAACCCACGAGTGCCGGAGCCACAATCCGGTGCGTTAACCCCTTCGCCACAACCGCCATATTATTAAAATGTTGCCCACAGGGGTAGCAGGAGTCGAACCCACATCAACGGTTTTGGAGACCGCTGTTTTGCCATTAAACTATACCCCTATTGCATAGCCGTTTTAATGGTGGGAGAAGGATTTGAACCTTCGAACTCGATGAGGGCGGATTTACAGTCCGCTGCGTTTGGCCACTTCGCTATCCCACCTGATATTTATTCATGAATGAAATGGCCCGGGACAGAGTTGAACTGCCGACACACGGAGCTTCAATCCGTTGCTCTACCAACTGAGCTACCGGGCCAACGACCCCGACCGGATTTGAACCGGCGATCTCCTGCGTGACAGGCAGGCGTGGTAAACCGCTACACTACGGGGCCTCATTGCGGAGGTAGGACTTGAACCTACGGCCTTCAGGTTATGAGCCTGACGAGCTGCCAACTGCTCCACTCCGCGATAATTATATTATATAAAGGAGGAAGAGGGATTTGAACCCCCGCACGCTTTTACACGCCTTCCGGTTTTCAAGACCGGTCCCTTCAGCCAGACTTGGGTATTCCTCCATTTTTTAATGACCCCTACGGGATTCGAACCCGTGATACCGCCGTGAAAGGGCGATGTCTTAACCGCTTGACCAAGGGGCCGTATGAATGCTTTTTATTGCCATGGGCCTGAATGGATTCGAACCACCGACCTCACCCTTATCAGGGGTGCGCTCTAACCAACTGAGCTACAGGCCCGAAATATATAAAAAGCGGGTGACGAGAATCGAACTCGCGACAACAGCTTGGAAGGCTGTAGTTTTACCACTAAACTACACCCGCATATTATAAAAAGAATAAAACGACCCCGACCGGATTTGAACCGGCGATCTCCTGCGTGACAGGCAGGCGTGGTAAACCGCTACACTACGGGGCCATATGTTTTTCTTATTATAATAGCCAAGTATGTGGTGCTTACTTGTTTTATCCAATGGACCTTGCTGGATTCGAACCAGCGACCGGACGGTTATGAGCCATCTGCTCTAACCAACTGAGCTAAAGGTCCGCTTAATGTGATTAAAAATAGCGGCGGAGGGGATCGAACCCACGACCTCACGGGTATGAACCGTACGCTCTAGCCAGCTGAGCTACGCCGCCATTAATCGGGAAGACAGGAATTGAACCTGCGACCCCCTGGTCCCAAACCAGGTGCTCTGCCAAACTGAGCTACTTCCCGGCATTTGCAAAAAAAGACGCGCCCTAGAGGAGTCGAACCTCTAACCGCCTGATTCGTAGTCAGGTACTCTATCCAGTTGAGCTAAGGGCGCATATTATATATTTAAATACCGAGGACCGGAATCGAACCGGTACGGGGATCCACTCCCCGCAGGATTTTAAGTCCTGTGCGTCTACCTATTCCGCCACCCCGGCAACACTCGATAATGTCGAGAGAGCGGAAGACGGGACTTGAACCCGCGACCCCTACCTTGGCAAGGTAGTGTTCTACCACTGAACTACTTCCGCATATATGTGGACCATAAGATATAATATGATACATGTATAAAGGTGCAATCATTTAATTGAACCGCATATTCAATTATATAAGAACAAAATTAAAAACTCAAGTGTTCTTTTAATAAAATCTCAATGAGCCATGCAGGAATCGAACCTGCGACCCTTTGATTAAAAGTCAAATGCTCTACCGACTGAGCTAATGGCCCGAGAATTTTTAATGGAGGTTACTGGGCTCGAACCAGTGACCCCCTGCTTGTAAGGCAGGTGCTCTCCCAACTGAGCTAAACCTCCTAGTTCGGCAACGTCCGGCTTTCACAAGGGGAAACCCCTCACTATCCTCGGCGCTCAGAAGCTTAACGACTGTGTTCGGGATGGGAACAGGTGGTACCTTCTTGCGATCGTCACCGTACTGACAAAAATAAGAAACAGCTTTTATAGCATAACGAATGCATTAATTTTTGTCAAGAACTTTTTTGAAAAATATTGACAAAATTAATATGCCTACCATGCAAGCGTTCATATTTTTAAGCACTTTATCATTATAAGACGTTATAAAATATTTTTCAAGACTCTTTTACGGGTTTCTTTTAGATTTTTTGTGCCTCTGCTACAGATATTCTGACACCAATTCTTCTTATTATTAATGCCGAGATATTTTAATGAACGCATAAGACCTAGCGATACCATCTCACTCATAATATCTTGCGCTTCTTCATTGCATTGCAACAACAAAAAACTCTTTTTCAAAATGCGAAAAATTCCTCATTTGAAAAAGAGTTTGGCTTTTTCAAAAAAATATTTTAGGCTTTTGTAATTTTGCGTACGCCATTCATATAAGGTACGAGAGCTTCTGGAATAATAACACTACCATCTTCTTGCTGATAATTCTCTAAAATAGCAGCAACCGTTCTTCCTACTGCCAGTCCAGAACCATTCAATGTATGAACATAATCAACATGCCCTTCACTATCGCGATAACGAATCATGGCGCGACGTGCTTGGAAACTTTCTGTATTTGAGCATGAACTAATCTCGCGATATGTATTCTGTGCAGGAATCCACACTTCCAAATCATATGTCTTAGCAGCTGAGAAGCCTGTATCTCCTGTACACAATACTAATTTGCGATAAGGTAGCTCAAGCAACTGCAACACCTGCTCAGCATCTGACGTCAACGCTTCTAAATCTTCATATGAGTGATCAGGATACGAAATTTTTACTAATTCAACTTTATTGAATTGATGCAAACGAATTAATCCTCGCGTATCACGCCCAGCACTTCCAGCTTCAGAACGGAAACATGGACTAAGTGCTGTAAATTTAAGAGGCAAATCTGCTTCATCTAGGATCTCACCGCTATGATAATTCGTCAGCGGCACTTCTGACGTTGGAATCATGGTCAAATTCTCATGATCAATCTCAAAGACATCTTCTTTAAATTTAGGGAATTGACCTGTCCCAAACATCGCCTGATCATTGACCAGATATGGCGTAATCATTTCACGATAGCCATGCTTTTCAGTATGCAAGTCGAGCATAAAATTATAAACGGCACGCTCCAGTCGTGCGCCGAGTCCCTTATAATAAACAAAACGTCGATGAGCAACTTTTGCGCCACGTTCAAAATCTAAAATATCTAAATTCTCGCCCACTTCCCAGTGAGGCTTAGGATTTTCAATGACACGCTTTAAAAATTCATCTCCCCAGCGGGCAACTTCTTGATTATCATTCTCATCAACGCCGACAGGCACCGATTCATGTGTCATATTTGGCAGGCGCGTGGCGATGTAGTCTGTTTTTTCGCTCACTTCTTCCAATTGTGCATCAATGGCTTTAATCTCAGCACCTACATTTTGCATTCGAGCAATTACATCATCTGCCGACTCACGATTTCGTTTTTTTTCAGCAATTAAAGCCGACATTTCATTGCGTTCTTTTTTCAATTGTTCTGATTTTTGGATAAGTTCGCGTCGTTTTTCGTCTAGCATTTTTAATTCAGCAATCGTTTCAGCTTCTACACCGCGATGACTTAGATTTTCTTGAACAGCTTCTGCATTTTCTCGGATCTTTTTGATATCAATCATAGTTACACTTCCTTTTTTGTCTTCAATAATAGGATAGCAAATCTCTTCATTTTTTTCTATATAAATCCCAAGGCACAAAATAAAAAGCTGCAGTCTTTTAAAATACTTGACTGCAGCTTCTATTTTTTTATTTTAAAAACGAGAGAATAAACGGCTAAAGAAATTACGTACGCTATTCCAAGCTTTTAGGAAGAAACCTGCTTCTTCCATCGAATTTTTTGTTACAAGGCGTACTTCACCTTTTCCACTTTGAGTGCCGATAAATTCTGAACCCTCACCATTTTCTTCGCCATCTAAGTGAATAATCACTTTCCCAACTTCTGTTCCTGCTTCAAATGGTGCTTTTACGCTGCCATCAGATTCGAGTGCCTCTTCATTCCACTGCACTTCATAAGTGAAAGATTCATTTCCAACTGTCGCAGCAGCTACTAAATAATCAAAACCATCTTCTGCCACTACATCGACTTCACGTTCTTTCCCATCTGTGACAGGGATCGTTTTGAATTCGCTAAATTGTTGGCCTTCTTGAACTGCTTTCACCGCAACAAATTGTTCAAAGCCATAATCAAACATGCGGCGTGTTTCGATAAAGCGCTGTCCATTGTTCTCCACACCATCTCCAGCACCCATAATGACAGATAATAAGCGGCGATCATTGTGCAAGACGGTTCCGGTAAAGTTAGCACCGGCTTTATTGGTCGTTCCCGTCTTCAATCCATCAACTCCTGGATATTCAAATGGTAAATCTGGCAACATCCAGTTCCAGTTGAGCATTTCAATCTCATCTGAAGTACCTGGGCGGAATGTTTTTTCTGGCACACTTGAAACTTGCAACACTTCTGGATAATCATTTAATACATGATATGCAACAGTGGCCATGCTACGTGCTGACATTTCATTTTCAGCATCCGCTGCTGATCCTGGATAATGATGTCCTTGCAAATCTTCATTGTTAAGTCCAGTAGTGTTATAGATTTTAGCATCTGTTATGCCCCAAGATTTCAAAAGCTCATTCATGCGATCTACGAATTGCGGCTCAGTATTTTCGATCGCTTCAGCTAGAGCAATTGTGGCCCCATTTGCCGAATAAATCGCCATAGCTTCATATAATTCTTGAATAGTATATTTTTCGCTCGTTGCTAATGGGACATTGGACAGTTCATAATTTTGACTGATAGCTACTGCATATTCACTTGGAGAAATTTGCTTTTCCCATGTAATATTTCCATGCGCAATCTCTTCATGAATAATATATTCCACCAACATCTTCGTCATAGAAGCAATGGCGTGCGGGCTGTCTGCATTTTGCGTAAATAAAATCTGACCCGTTTTCGCATCTGCTAACAAGGCATTCTCACCATCTACACTTAATGGTGCTGCCTTTACACCTGTTGCGGCTATAGGTGCTAAAATAGCTGCCGCTGCCGTTGTTATCATAGCCTTTTTCAAGAATTTATTTTTCTTCATGTAATCTCTCTTCCTCTTATTCCATAATATTTTTCATTATAATTGTGTTTATCATACCACACTTTAAATGAATTCGCATTCATACTTTTGATGGAACTGTATATCAATTTACTCTTCTTTTTGAGCGCGTGGCAATTGGATTGTAAAGGTTGTTATTTTTTTATTTGAGGTTACCGAGATACTGCCACGATGGGCTAGCACGATGCTTTTGGCAATCGCCAGTCCTAATCCCGTACTTTCTCCCGTTTGACTGCGTGCACTATCTTCTCGATAAAAGCGATCAAATACATGGCGCAAACCCCGTTCAGAAATTCCTTTTCCTTCATTTGAAACGCGGATGGTGACCATTTCACCCTCTTCTTGTTGTGTTACTTCTATTTCAACTAATATGGTCGTGTGAGACTTTCCATATTTGAGAGCATTTGAAAACAAATTATTAAATACACGCACTAAGCGATTCGCATCGCCGACCATTACCAAATGATCGGTTGCAGATTTCAATTCAATAGCCATCGCTTTTTTATCGAGTTCAATTTGAAAATCAATTTGTAACTGCTCCAGTAGCTGGATCATATCAAATGCATGCATCTGGAGCTGATGCGTGCCACGGCTAACCGTTGTATATTCAAATAAATCATCTACTAAAAATTTCATTTGCTGCGCTTTTTTATAAGCTGTATGTACATATTGTAACGCTTCATCTGCCGAATGATAGCGGCTTTTTTCGATCAGTTCCAAATATCCAATAACCGAAGTGAGTGGCGTTCGAATATCATGACTGACATTCGTGATAAGTTCGTCTTTTGTCTGTTCAACGCGCCGCTCTTCTTCCATAGCTGCCACCGTTGAATCTACTAACAAATGGATACTATCCACCACATCTTGCAACTCTTTATCGAATTCTCCGCGAATGCGGTGAGTATAATGGCCCTCGGCAATATAATGCAACTCTTCAATAATATGATTCAATTCATATAAGCGATAACGTCGGTGCAGCCGCCAATACACAAAAAACAATGCAGGAATTAACGAAAAGACATAAAGAATCGGCGGAATCGAGAAAATATTATTATCACGCACCATGACCATTAAGTCACCCAGCACCCAAACTTCTACTTCAGGGAAAGGTTGACTGCTAATATACCAACGAATAATTTGATAAGTTGCAAAATAAACGAGCACAATCAGCCCCATCGTAATTAATGCTTCCCCAAATAGCTGCATTTTTTCGCGTGTTGTCAGTTTCAAGAGACCACCTCATTTCAAAAAAATTATAATGACTCATCATTTATTTTCATAGTATTATTTGCATATATTCAAAAATACTTCCTATACAATAAGTAAAGAAAAGCATACCGCTTCCCAACACTTGTATTCAATAAAAGTTATACTCTAATCAGGATTTACCTTATAGCCTACGCCCCAGACCGTTTCGACAATTTTTTGTCCTGTTACTTTTTCAAGCTTGTCACGTAAATGACTAACATGAACCATTACAGTTTTTGAAGGGACGAGCATTTCTTGTTCCCATACACTTTTAAAAATATCTTCTGCACTATAGACACGTCCTGGAGAAGAGGCTAACAAATATAATATCCCAAATTCAATCGCCGTCAGATGAATTAACTCTCCTTCTTTTGTCTCAACTTCGTGACGATCTTTGCGGATGATTAAGGAATTAATTTCTATTTCATTTGCATCATTTTCGCGCTCCACATGATAAGCACTGCGACGTAGCAGCGATTTCACACGTGCCATCACTTCCAAAGGATTGAATGGCTTGACCACATAATCGTCCGCACCACGCGTTAATCCTTTTATTTTGTCAATATCACTTGTTTTAGCGCTTAGCATAAGAATCGGCACTTGTGAAGTTTCGCGAACTTTTGCTGCCACTTCAAAACCATCCATCTCAGGCATCATCACATCTAAAATCATCACATCTGGTTGATTATTTTCAAAAGCTTTTAATGCTTGTGCCCCGTCATATGCTTTGATCGTTTCATAACCTTCATTGTGTACATAAATTTCTAATAAGTCGACAATTTCGCGGTCGTCATCAGCGATTAATATTTTCAAAACCATCACCTTCTTTTATATATTTGCTCTCATCTTAGCACGTCATGAATGAAAAGTTTATAAGGAAAGGTTAATTTTTAGCACTTATAAAAAAAAGCACGCACCATCTAAGATGGCACGTGCTATTATTTTACTTATTTATCCATTGATTTTTTTACATCATCAACAACTTTTTCAGCATCGTCTTTTAATTCATGTGCTTTTCTTTCAGCATCATCTTTTAATTCATGTGCTTTATTTTTCATTTCGTTGCCTGCTTTTTCAGCTTCATCTTTTGCATGTTCAAAAGCATGTTCAACATCTTTGCCAAGTTCGGAAGCTTTGTCTTTTAATTTACCAAAAAGATCTTGTGCTTTTCCTTTTGCTTCTTGGCCTTTATCGCCTGTTACTTTGCCAGCTACTTCATTTACTTTTCCTTTTACATTATCTTTATTAACCATCACTTATCATCCTTTACTTATTAATTTATCTTACATTATCTATTTTAAGGGAGGTATTTTATACTTGCAATTATTTTGATTATGTCAAATGGCTAGATTTTACTCTTTTTTTACGATTATTTTACAAAAATGTCGCCTTTATATTACAAAACTGTTTCAAAATCTGCATTTATATGTTACAATTGTATCAAATAAGTGAGAGGAGGACTTTTCATGAAGAAATTCAACCGCATTCTAGTGTCGAGCATCACAACATTCGCTCTAATCTTAGTAACTATCATGCCAAATATTTCAAATGTTACACCAGCAGTGGCGGCTCCTTCTGATGAGTCCTCTATTGCTACACCACAAATAACGGCAACAACTGCTGGAAGACAGGAAGTCTTTGACGATACGCTGAGCTTGCCACAATGGAATCACAACTTAATGAACCTCGGAGCTGCCCGCCAAGAAGGTCTAACAGGGGCAGGCATTTCGATTGGTGTATTGGATACAGGATTTTTTACAGAGCATCCTGATATGACATTTGCTGGTGGTCAGTCCTTATTTGAAGATGATGCATGGACAAATGATCACACTGGTCATGGTACCCATGTTGCAGGAATTATTGGGGCACATGCTTCTGCACCATATCCTGGCGTAGCCCCTGAAGCAAGCATTTATGGCATCAAAGTGTATCATAAAGAAGAAGTAGGGGAACATGGTGAACCACTCACAGATGTCAGTAACTTAGCTAGCGGTATTCGTTTAGCAGCGGATATGGGAATGAATATTATCCTCATCAGCTCAGGTGTTGTTGCCAATGATAGTAATTTGCACGATGCCGTTTTATATGCACAACAGGCTGGTGCCTTAATTGTCGCAGCCGCTGGAAATGGGGGTGCCCTCATTCAATATCCTGCAGCATATCCTGAAGTAATCGCCGTCTCCAGTGTCGATGCTAATATGAACCCTGCTGGCGACATCATTTATGGCGCAGAAAATGAACTTGCTGCACCTGGCGTAGGTATTACAGGTCTTTCAACACCAGATAGTCCTTATGGCTATCCTTATGTTGTCATGAGTGGCTCATCACAAGCTGCTCCACATGTTGCGGGACTTGCTGCATTGCTCATGCAAAAATTCGGGACAAATGCCGATACTATTCGCGATATGCTTCATGAAGGGGCATATGATCTCGGCTCACGCGAACTTTATGGTTATGGTTTAGCAGGCTTCTTATCTGAGGGTGTCGTGGCTTCTGTTGAATCAGATGACGAGGCTAATGACCCTCAGAAAAATAATGAATCTGAAAAAGAAAAGAAAGAAGAACAAAACCAATCAACCAATGATCATAGCCTCTCCAATGACCGCCACGTTCAAAAACGAGTGGCACGTGCATTAGGCGAAAAAGAACAAGATATTTCAACATATGAAGAAAGCAAAAAAGAAAATACAACACATACTTATATTACAGTTGTCCCTCAAATAATAGAGGGCACTGCACAATTTGAAGATGATGCTATCGCGCAAGTAAAAGAGGGCGGCGTCTTATTCATTGATATGGGTGGACAAGAAGAACAAACCATGCGGCTGCAACTGTCAAAAGAACAAACTACTAAGATACGGAGCAGGGGCATTGCGCTTCTTTTATTGCATGATACGTTTGAATGGCGGATTCCGCCCGATAATTTGAACGCATCAGATTATCTCATTGATTACCAGCTAGCTGATACCCAAAATATTCCAACAAAAGCAGCCTATGCCTATCAATTCAAAATTTTGGAGATGGGGACAGAAGTTACTCAATTTGAACAACCTTTTACCTTTCATTTTTATTTTGATGATGACACATCCGACTACCGGCTTTATACCAAAAGTGATGATATGCAGTGGGAAGAAAGTGATGCACAACTTTCTGAAAATTATTGGCAACTCCAGACAACTTCTCTAGCAAGCACTTTTGGACTATTTGCACCATTTGACGAAAGTGATGCCATCCCTATCACTTCAAATAATAATCTATCATCCGTCACAAAAAATTCTGCCATCCCTCTGCGAAAAGTAGTCATCGGAGCCATTATTTTAAGTGGCTGTCTACTTTTTGGATTCATCAATTATCGGCGCAAAAATAAAAAAATGCTTTGATCCTAAAAGATCAAAGCATTTTTTTATTAGAAGCGGTAACGGCGAGAGCGCGAACGTTTGTGCATAATTTTATATAGGATGGGATTGGCAATGCCTAAAATGACACTGGCAAGGAACATATAAAATGTCAGACGATCACCCTTTAAATCGGTCAGAACAAGCATGCGATTTTCCGTCACCATCGTCAATATAGCAATTATCATAAGAATAAGTGCACTCGTTATATTCGTTGCAAAGCTTATACCCGTTCGATTATTACGCGTTACAAAGCTAGCCACTAATAAAATTACTAATAAAATAACAATCCCTGCAAATAAAATACGAAAATCTGTCATTGTTTCCGCTGCAACAATGCCTAAATGTGGCATAATATCGTCCCCTTTCAATTTTCATCTATTGTAAAGCGAAGTTGGACAAAGTGCAATAAATTGCTGAAAGTGAGCGCAACATTTATATTCAAGGCCCACTTTGCACACATTAATTACTCCTTATCACTTAATAAAATGGGAATTGGAAACGCAAGCCTTTCGGGAAGAAATTCTTTGCCGTCCCTTGAACAGCTTTCACCCACCCTAAGGGCAAATTCTGAATGCATACCTGCTTAAATCCTGCATATTCTTCATCAATTTCTAGCGACAAACCTTGAACATAGCGGCGATATTGCTGAAAATTCATCTCAATTGGATCGCGATACATCTGCGGTGAATAAGCAAGTGCCAACGCATGATTCGGTTCAAAACGATTTTTCTTAAATTCTCCCGCATGCACCCCACTACGCAAAATATTCAAATGCGAAAAATCAGGCATCTGTGCAGGCACTAAATGTAGATGATCTCCAATCAGATAGGGTATACCTGGTACGGTCTCACAAAATGTATCTGCTTGAAATTGTTCCCACAATGCAGCCTGTTCAGGTGAGAGTTTTGTTGGTATAACTTTTTTTATTGGAGCATGAATCGCTGGAATGTCGCGACTTTTTTCTAGTACTGCCACGAAATGCCCTTCACCCTTAACATGATGTGGCCAGAAGCGAACTGCTTGACTAATGGCTTCATTACCATCGGCCCACTCTGGACGTGCAGGTTGCATCCCACCGACCAACGTTTGCGGCACCATGTGCATCTCATCATGACTAGCAAGCAACCAAGCAAGTATTTTTTCATTTTCTTCTGGGGAAAAGGTACAAGTCGAGTAAACTAAGCGTCCACCTGGTTTTAACATTCGTAAGCTCTCGCTCAAAATATGACGTTGACGTGCCTCGCATTCCTCTACTAGATCTACATTCCACTGTGCAATAGCAACCGCATCTTTGCGAAACATTCCTTCTCCTGAACAAGGGGCATCAACGACTACCACATCAAACGCTTGAAGAAATCTCTCACTCAATTCTTCTGGAGCATGTTGTGTAACGAGTGCATTTTGGATGCCAGCACGCTCAATATTCTCACTTAAAATCTTCGCACGTTTTGGATGAATCTCATTCGCTACCAAAATGCCGCTAGAACCCAATGCTCCCGCAAGTTGGGTTGCTTTTCCACCAGGAGCAGCACACAAATCAAGCACCCAATCTCCTGGCTTCACTTGCGCAGCTTCTGCTGGATACATGGCGCTTGGTTCTTGACTGTAGAGAGCACCTGATTGATAAGCAGGAGATTTTCCATCAACTTCTCCATAATAACCAACATGTGTCCAAGGAATTGGATCCGCTTCTTGTCCAAAAATCTCCGCCCCTTTGCGAAGTGGATTAATCCGAAATCCTTTTTGAACAGATTCTTCCGTCAATGCAGCAAAAAAGGCAGGTGCTTCATCACCTAATAATTTTTTATATTTTTCTTCAAACATTCGTGGCAATTTCATTTTTTGTCCTCCGATTTCTTCTTAACTTTACTATAAATTTATAAGTCATTTATTGCAACTCCTATTCAACAAAAAACCGATCCATTGCGGATCGGTTTTTTTGAACTTAGAATTAATAGTTTTTTGAAAATGCATGGACAAAGTCTTCAATTGTTAAAATGTCATCTTCTAATCCAATTTCTTCAGCCAGTTGCATAATAAATGGCTGCGTTAACATCGCCTGTTCTAGCAATTGACGATCTTGGAATAGCGCTTTAGGCGACACTTGACGCAGTAGTTTTTTGTTTGCCATAACAAATATTTTTTTGAAATTAGTTTTCACAAAATCCATATCATGTGTAATAGTAATGGCAGTTTTTCCCATAGCTTGCAGCTGCTGAAGCAAATGTTGTAATGTCTCTAGCCCTGCAACATCTTGACCTGCAGTAGGCTCATCAAAAATTAATATTTCAGTATCCATCGCTAAAACAGAAGCAATGGTTACGAATTTGCGCACCGAAAGTGGCAAGTTATAAGGATTCTCCTCTAAATAATCTTCCACTCGCGCCAAATGTGCAGCTTGTTGTGTCAAATCTTGAACTTTCTCTTCATCAAACCCTAGCATTCGCGGACCATATTCAATTTCTTTTCGAACTGTATTATGGAAGATTTGGTCATCAGGGTTTTGAAAGACATAACCAGCTTCGCGACTAAGTGTTGCTGTTGTATAATCAGCAGTATCTTTTCCATTGACATATACTTTTCCAGATGTCGGCTTAATCAAACCATTAATCATCTTGACAGTAGTCGTTTTGCCAGCACCATTTTGCCCAACAATGGCAACATTTTCGCCAGATTCAATGGTAAAACTCACCTGATCAACGGCCAAAAAACCGTTAGGGTAAGAAAAACTCACATCGTTAAATTCAATTAAACTCATTGACTGACCCCCTTAATATGTGCCATCAATGCTGCTTTCATTTCTTCCTTCGTTATCAATTTCTCTGGGATATTGTAGCCTGCTTTTCGTAAAGCATCCGCCAAGAGCGTTGTCTCAGGTAAGTCAATTTGGCGCTCTTTGAGTGAGATATCAGACAACACATCATGTTTTTTACCTGAACATATGAGGCGACCCTCTTCAAGAACAAGGACCTCATCTGCATATTCCGAAATTAACTCGATCTTATGCTCAACCAAAATAATTGTCTTGCCTGCATTTTTCAACTGATGAATAATGTCAAAAATGCGCTCACTTTCCTGAGGATCTAGCTGAGAAGTTGGCTCATCAATAATAAAAATATCTGGTGATAACGCTAAAATTGAAGCAAATGCCACACGCTGCTGCTGCCCACCTGAAAGTTCAAATGGATTCTTATCCGCCAGTGACATGATATTTGTCATTTCCATAATGTCTTTGACTTGTTTTTCGATATCGCCCTTAGCCACTCCTAGATTTTCAAGTCCATAAGCAATCTCTTCAAAAACATTATCACGTGCACCCGTAATCTGGTTGAAAGGGTTCTGGAATACATAGCCCATATAAGGAGCCAATTCACTTAATGTATAATGGCTGAGTGGCTCTTGATTGAAAAGCACCTCTCCTGTTAATTCCCCTTGAAAAAAATCAGGAATAAAACCACGAATAATATTGCACAAGGTCGTCTTACCACTTTCATTTGCACCGAGGATAGCGTAGAATTTCCCTTGCTCAAATGAATAGGTGAAATCTTTAATGCTTGGTTCATCCGCTAATGGATAGGTGTATGTTACATTTTTTAAATCAATTAAACCCATAACCAATACACAACCTTTCCAATCACATAAGCCACCGCTAAAATGCCTGTCGCCGTAACTAGCATCTTATCGCGCGGTTCTGGATGAATATCATAATAATATGTTTTTGGGCGATCCAGCGAGAAACCGCGTGCTTCCAAAGTGAGCGCACGCTCTTCTGTTCCTTGAATGGAACTTAAAACAAGTGGAATTAATGTCGGAACAAAGGCTTTTGCGCGCACGAACACATTCCCTTCCGTTTCGACCCCGCGTGCACTTTGCGCTTTCATAATTAATTGCGATTGTTTTTTTAGGACGGGGACCATTTGCAATGTCGAAAGCACGACATAAGATGCTTTGGCGCTCATGCCTTGTTTTTCAAGGGCTAACACGAAATCTTTTTCAGTTGTTACCGTAAATAACCAAATAATGGCGCCCCCGATATTCGCTAAGTTAAGCCCCAATTTCAATGCAAAAGTCAGTCCTTCGCGCGTTGCCGTAAATCGCCCAAGCGCAAATAACACATCATGACCTGGATAGAAAAAAGTCTGGAGCAAGGTAATGAGTACGATTAAGATTCCCACTGACTTAAATAATCGTTGGTTAAACAGTTGCCATACACCACTTAGTGCGGCTAAAAGATTGATTGCTGCAAGAATTGCCAATTTCCCATAGATATTGAACGTCGTAATTGCAACAAGAACAATCAATAAGGAAAAAGCACATTTAGTGAGCGGATATAATGTTGTGATTCGATTTTTGGGTAGAGTAATTTCTCCCATATCTTTCTCCTTTGTTTAATTTTTTGAAATATAATTCATGCCATATTTGTATTTTGTGACAGTACGTGTAGGAATGACGCGAATGATTAAATATGCAACGAGTACAGAAATTAATTTTCCGATTGTTTCAGTAAAGATATATACAGACAAAACAGACTCTACAATTTTCTTACCAGAAGCCATTAATCCCGTAATGAATACGCTACTTGCGCCCCCAGTAATTCCACCAAAAGCAAAGACAGTAACAGGTGTCGCAGTAACAGTTGCCACGATAGCAATCACTAAACCTGATACACAAATTTTCCAAAAAGTATTCATCATATTATATTTTGCAAGAAGTCCTGCTGCAATTCCGATACACATTGCTACTGGAATATATGGAAGCCATGTAGGATCTAATACTCCATTCACCAAGTTCGTCAACAATCCCGCAAGCGCTGCAGGAATAGGACCCGCAAGTGCACCAACAAGAATAACACCAATCATATCTAAATCAACTGGAAGTTTTAATAAAGATGTTAATTGAGCACCTACCACATTAATGGCAATCGCAATTGGAATAAGCAAAATAACCATCATTGAAAAAGTTTCAGTATTTTTTGTTTTTTTCATTTGAGAATTTGTCTGTGTCATTTGATTTGCTCCTTATTATTTATTTTCTTTTATATATTGAATGATTTCATCTTTGAATTCAGGAAAAACAGTGGTCAAGAATAATTCATTAAAACGTGCAACATCCACAGTTGCAGCATAATGTGCATTGCATTGCCCCTGATGATACTTACCATATAAGTCCACCACTGACTCTCCCTCAGCAATGCCTTCAGTGACAACATCAATATGCGCCGGGATAACTTCCAATAATGTCGGATCGATAAAATAAGCAACGGTCAAAACATCATGCATTGGTGCCACCAGACGCCCAGCAGACTGCCACGCTTCATCGACACCTACTTGTGTTATTTTGTAGATGAATGTCGATAGATCAGTAGCAAAAATGCGTAGCATCTCGCGAATATCTGCTTCAAGTGCAATAGGGTGCGTAACATTCAAACCAATCATCGTTACTTTTTTGAAGCCTGCCGCAAGTACCTCTTGGGCTGCTTGAGCATCTGCCCAGAAATTATATTCAGCTACTGGACTAGCATTGCCGAACCCTTTGGTACCTCCCATAATCAAAACTTCTTTAACATGATGAACAAATTCTGGATCTTTACGCAAAGCTTGTGCAATATTCGTACATGGTCCGATAATAAATAAGGTAAATTCCCCAGAATGCTCGCGTGCATAACGTACAAGAAAATCAACTGCATGCTCTTGTTCAGGTTGCTGCGTTGTCTCAACAAGATGAGCGTAACCACCAAGTCCATCATCCCCAAAAGCATCAACCGTTTCAGGAACTTCTTGCGAAAGCGACTCATTACATCCGCGATATACTGGAATATCTTCTCTACCGCAAAGCTTTAATATTTTTAAAGCATTCGCCGTTGTATGTTCAATTAAGCCATTCCCCGTCACTGAACAGAGCGCTTCTACTTCAATTTCTGGATGATTCAGCGCCAACAAAATCGCTAATGCATCATCCACTCCTGGATCACAGTCAATGATTATTTTTCTTTTCATCCGTTTTTTTCACCCATTCTTCCTTAAATTTCAAAACTTCTTCAGCTGTCGGGATAGAAGACTGCGCTCCCGCTTTCGTCACAACAAGTGCCGAAGCAAAACGTGCAAATTCTAGCGCTTCTGTTTCTTCTTTGCCTTCTGTCAAAGCCACCACATATGCTGCCAAAAAACTATCTCCTGCAGCCGTAGTATCGACTGAATCGACCGATACCCCTGCAAATGACATTACCGCATCTTTTGCAATAAGAAGCCCACCTCTTGGGCCCACTGTTACGAGCAACTGTTTTACGCCTTTTTGTATAATTTGTTGTGCCGCTTCAAGCAACTGCTGACATTTCGCCAATGGACCATCGCAGATTACGGGATCGCTTGTGCCCGTTAATGTCGCAAGTTCTGTCTCATTCGGCTTCATCACATCGACATCAGAAAAGAACTCAAGATCCAGACCACTCTGTGCAGGCGCAGGATCAATAATCACTTTCTTACCGAAGGACTTCGCCACTTCTTTGACATAATGCACCACATCTAGCGGAATTTCCAGCTGCATCATAACCACTTCACAATTTTTAATAAGTGCAAGATGCTGATCAATATCTTCTTTTGTTAGACAATAATTCGCCCCTGGTATGACAATAATGTGGTTTTCCCCTTGCTGATTCACTTCAATAAAAGCATTCCCTGTTGGCACATCACATTTTTCAATAATGCCTTCAGTGTTCACACCCACACTTTCAAGATTTTTCTTCAATGCACGTCCATGATCATCTGCTCCTATCGCACCAATCATGGCCACCGATCCCCCAAGTTTGCCTACCGCATATGCTTGATTGGCACCCTTACCACCGGGAATGTGCTGCACATCAGTTCCAATAATCGTCTCACCCACTTGAGGAAGTGACTCCGCATAAACTACTGTATCCATATTCAGACTGCCCACAACAACAATCTTACTCATCGCCTCATCTCCGCTTAAATTATTATATAACACCATCTATTATGTTATAACACGAAAATTATATATTTTAAATATTAGAAATGCAACCGTTATCATATGACATTTTTCTAACCTTTATCCCTTTAAAAATCCTTTTAAAATCTCTTATTTAATCGCAATTTGTTGTCAAAAAAAGAGACACAACCATTATATTTCACACAAAAAACCGAGGCATAACGCCTCGGTTTTATTAGTGCTTATTGACGAATTTCGATTTGTAAAATCATATTTTCATTATTAATCAACTAAAAGTTCTTTACATCTCATAATAATATGTTTAGCTGTTAGACCATATTGTTCTTTTAAATATGGGATAGTGCCTACCTGACCAAATTTATCTTGAACACCTATCTTTTTAACAATCTGCGGATATTTTTCAGAAACCACATTTGCTACAGCACTTCCTAAACCACCATTAATATTATGGTTATCTAAAGTCACAATAGGTCCCTTTTTAGCTGCATTAATAATGATATCTTCATTAACTGGCTTGATCCGAAATAATTCTATCACTTCCACTGAATATCCTTCTGCATCTAAAGCGTTGGCCGCTTCTAATGCATCTTCACATAATATTCCCGAAACAAAAATAGTTAAATCATTACCCTTTTTCAGAAGAGAATAACCTTGCTCTAAATTAAAATCCGCATCATCCAATTTATTACTGAATGCTTTTCTAGAGGATCGAATATATGAAAGTTGTTTTTTATTATAATTATCTTTCAAAATTTCTCTCATCTGAATAGGTTCGCTAACATCGTAAACTACAATGTTCGGTATAGCTGTTACTAATGCTAAATCTTCAAAACACATATGTGTCCCACCATTAGTCACTGCACAAATTCCTGGATCTGAACCTAAGATTGTGCCATAGTTTTTGGAGTATGCTAACGATACCATGAGTTGATCAAAGACCCGTCTCGTAGCAAATGCAGCAAACGTGTGATAAAAAGGATATAAATTTATAGTTGATAAACCAGCACTGACTCCAACGCCTTGTGCCTCCATTATTCCTACATTTACAAACTTTTCTTTAAGTTCATCACGTCTACTCCATGTACCAATTGAAGCAGATAAGTCAGATTCTACAACAAAAACATCATCATTTTCTAATGCCAAATCTACCACTGTATCTGTATATACTTTTTTTAGTTCCTCAGCAGACATTATGTACTCTCCTTCAAAAATTAGTCCAGTAATGCTTTTAATTCTTCTTTTGCTTTTTTCAACTCTTTCATCATTGATTCATCCGGTCTAATATGATGGTTATTTTCCATGTTCTCTAAAAATTTAATGCCTTGACCTTTTGTTGTATTTAAAACAATACATGCTGGGCGGTCATGCACACGTAGCGCCTTATGGGTCGCACTCAATATTTCTTCAACACTTGCACCATCAACCATTTGTGTAAAGAAACCAAATGAATTTAATTTTTCTTCAAAGGTACCTGACTTACTTACTTCATCCGACCATCCATCATTTTGCTTTTTATTCCAATCAATATATAGAATAAAGTTATCGAGTTTTTTAGCACTAGCAAATTGAATGGCTTCCCATGCCTGTCCCTCATTAAGCTCGCCATCCCCAACGATAGCAAAGACATTACCTTTTGAATGAATAGCTTTTTTCCCATATGCAATTCCAGTTGCAACGGAAACTCCTTGCCCCAACGAACCAGTTGTTACATCAACACCGGGCGTCAGATTTTTGTCAGGATGGGAGGGTAAATTCGTACCATTTTTATTCAATGTTTTTAACCAATCCATTGGAAAGAATCCTTTTAATGCTAATGTTGCATATAATCCTGGCCCTGAATGCCCTTTAGATAAAACAACATAGTCTCTATCTATATTATTTACATTTTCTGGGGTCGCATCTATAACTTCACCATATAAAACGGCTAATAATTCTACTATTGATAAACTTCCACCATAATGTCCAAAGCCAGCACATTCTAATTCATCCATGATTGTATATCTAATCTGATTAGAAAACATTTTTAGCTCTTTCAAGATCAATACTCCCCCACTCTTATTATGATTTAATCTTAATCCCACACTAGACTATTCAAATTCATATCAGTCATATATTACTAATTAAATTCTATTTCCTTATCCTCAAATACACGATAAGATTTAACGATTGTTATGGCATAAATAAGATAAATAATACATCTGTGATCCTAAAAATTTTCGGTTTATTATTCGATGACAATATTTTCTTTAGCCATATAAGCAACCATCTTTTGCCACGATTTTTCAATATCATCATCTAAGTTGAACAAACCACTACTTCCAACAATGAGACTATCAAAAGGATATTTGCTGATCGTTGAAATATTTCTTTCATTTACTGATCCATCAATTTCAATCTCAAAATGCAACTTTTTCTCCTGTCTTAAATTAATAAGATCATCTACTTTATCTAGACTATGGGGAATAAAAGACTGTCCCGCAAACCCTGGATCTACAGACATTACCACCACTTTATCTAATTTAAATATATATGGCTTAATCATTTCGACACTTTCAGATGGATTTAAAACTACTGAAAATTTGCAATTTTTATTTTCCAAAATTTCTGCGATTCTAAAGGCATCTCTAGTAATTGTGTCTGCATGAAACTGTATCATCTCCACGTGTAGCTCAAGCAGTTGATTTAAGATTTTTGTTGGATGTTCAACCATCAAATGAACTTCAACGGGTAGATGACTTATTTTTTTTACTTGTTCAACAAACCATGGAGACAGTGTTATATTATCTACATAATGCCCATCCATAATATCAACATGATATGAATGTGCATGAGCATCTAAAAATTTTAATTGTGAATGAAATTGAGTTAAGTCCATACACATTAATGATGGAGATATTTTCATTTGTCTACTCCTTTTTGCATAAAAGTAAAATCATTCCACACTTTAATAAAATTAATATGAAATACAAATGGTATCATATATTGACATTCCATTTATCCTTTACTCTGCTTTAGCATCTGACTTAGTGATTACATTTTGTAATAATAAGAAGATGACAATAATAGCTGCTAATCCAATGACTATTGCCATTTGTCCTCCAGCTTTTCCTAAATTTCCAAATATAATTCCTACTACTCCATTATCAATATCGCCAAATGTTGTATTGGCAAATCCCATATCTCCCATTAAAGACATTAAACTCAATGACAAGAAGCTCATGACAACGCCATTAATAAATGATCCTGCCACTGCCCCACGCACGCCACCAGTTGCATTACCGAAGACACCCGCTGCTGCCCCTGTAAAGAAATGAGGGGTTACACCTGGAATAATAACGGTTGAACCTGTGAAGATCATGATCATCATACTTACTAATCCGCCAAGCAAACTCGTTAAAAATCCAATTAATACCGCATTCGGTGCATATGGGAATACAACGGGAACGTCAATCGCTGGCTTAGCATCTGGAACAATACGTTCTGAAATTCCTTTAAAGGCAGGAACAATTTCAGCGATAATCATACGGACACCTTGTAAAATAATGTAGACCCCAGCAGCAAATGTACCAGACATCATTAAAGAATAGATAATGGCATTGCCACCATCACTTAAGTTAGTCGTGACATACTCGGAACCCGAAGCAATGGCCAAAATAATATAAATGAGTGCCATAGTAACTGCAATAGATACCGTTGAATCTCTGAAAAATGAAAGCCATTTTGGAAAATCAATATCTTCTGTTGATTTTTCTTTGTTACCTACAAGATGTCCTACTAAGGCACTGATCCAATAGCCAAGACCTCCTGTATGCCCAAGTGCGATACCATCATTACCACGAGTAATGATTGGAATATATTTTTGAAGTAGTGCTGGAGAAATCGTATTAATTAACCCTACAACTACCCCACCTACTAAAATCAATGATATGCCACTAAATCCAGCAACCGCTAAGATCACCGCAACCATCGCGGACATATTCAATGTTGCATGTCCTGTTAAATAAATATATTTATATTTAGTAAATCGAGCAGCCAAAACGTTCATAACCATCCCCAATAGCATAATGAGTGCTGTGGGTGTTCCATATTCTTGTAATGCAAGAGATACCGCCGCTTCTTGACTAGGTACAACACCCTGCATACTGAAGGCCGTTGTAAACATCTCACCAAAAGGCTCCAATGCTTGGACAATGATCCCCGCCCCAGAAGTTAAGATAAGAAATCCTACGAAAGTTTTCACTCCTGCTGTAATAACTTCAGTATATGATTTTCTTTGAGCTACAACACCAATTACTACTATAAGCGCAACTAATATAGCTGGTTTACTTGCTAATTCAATAATAAACTCTAAAATTGGGTTCATTTTCACCTACTCCTTTTTATTAAAATCAAATTAATTTTTCTGCAAGTTTTTGCTTGAGTTCTTCTTTTTCAACAATTGATGAAAGAACAATCACATCTTCAGAAGGTATAGTTTGAGCTAAGTTTGGCGCTAAGTCTGCTGCAACTACAAATAAATCAGCAGATCCTGGCGTTGCGCTTGTTAAATCAAAGTGATCAACTTCTACATCGCTGATATTTAACTCTTTTAAAGAATCTTTAATGTTCATTTCTAATATAAAACTAGATCCCATTCCCATACCACATACTGCTGCTATTTTCATAAAGGCACCTCTTCATATAATATTTTTTGAAATTCTTTCGCTGAATTGCTTGCAATTAATTTTTCGACTACTTTGTCATCTAATATTATTTTTGCTAATGTTTTCATAATGTTTAGATGCGAATGAGAGTCAACAGCGGCTAAACAAAACATTATCTTAACTGGGTCATTTTGGTCATGCCCAAATTCAATCGGTGGATTGAGTGTGATAACACTCAGCCCTAGCTCATTTACACCATCTTCTGGTCTAGCATGTGCTAGTGCTATATGATTCCCCACAACAATATATGGTCCATTATCTAGAACAGAAGAAATCATGGCTTCTATGTATTTATCCTGAATTGCGCCTTTTTTAAGCAACGGCTCAGCTACCATTCGGATAGCTTCCCGCCAATCTGACACTGTTTTGTTTAACAAAATAGCATCTTCTTGTAAAACATCTTCAATCATTGGCAGTAACCCTTTCATATCAATTTCTAAATCATTTTCATTAAAGATCAACATTAATTCATTAAATAAATCTTCAGAATTATCGTTATAATTGTGTCGTATAAAATCTAAAATAGACTTAAACAACTTTTGCGTTCTTCCGTCTATATTTTTAGGGATACGCTTAGCTAAATTCTGATTTTCTTTTAAGAATGTCTTTATTTGCTGAATTGTTATTTCTGTAAAAATAGGATCTACTACTAAAAAAGGAATAGTTGTCTGCCCTATAGGTACAGTTGAGAAAATGATATCCACATCCAGCTTATCAATGAGATACTTTTCATTTGTATTTAAGACAGCTATAACCTCAACATCAAAATATTGTTGTATCTTCTCTTTTAATAATTCCCCCGTTGCCACTCCATAATTGCAAAAAACAAGTGCCTTAAATTTCAATGTATGTTCTTGCTCATTTTTACTAAATGCCGCTAAAAAATGAATACATATGAAGGCGATTTCATCATCTGTCAACAAAGATACATCCATATAATTAGTGTTTTTAGTGAAATTTTTAATTACGACAAACAATTCAGGGAAATTCTTTTTAATATTATTGGTTAAAGGATTATACATTTGTATCTCATATCTTATGCGAGGAATTAAGCTTAGAATATGTTTATATAACCCCTCAAAAATATTCTCGGGATTCTCGCGAAGAGACAAATTTAACTTGTTATCTACTTCATCAATCAGATGAATGGTAACAATTTGAGCCGTTCCCCAGTCAGAATTCCACTTATTTTCTTCTTTTGAAAGAATATTCAAAAAATTACATATATATTTATTTTCTCGTTCATTAGAGGCTAGATTAAAATGTTGCTCTAAATTATTAACATATTCACGTAATTTTTCATTAGAGTACTCTACTTTTTCTGCTGGATTATTGTCTATATGTTTTTGGTTTCTAACCCTATTTATCCAAATTAATGAGAATAGAATGATCTGCTCCAAATACAATGCATCATAATCTTGTGTAAAATATTGCTTGAAAATATTTTTTGCTTCTATAAAGTGGTTCTGCGGTATAAACTTATACAATATTGAATGTTGCAATGAATTGCTCGATATTTTTTGGAAAAAATTCAAGTTATTTATATATTTATTTATAATGTCATGAATCATTAATCGAATTAAATGTTCTGAGCCTTCGATATACATGCCCGCCTTATGTTTACTTTTAATTTTTAATTTATAATTATTTAAAAGAGTTCGAATGACTTTCATATCATTTTCGATGGTAGTTTTTGAAACATCAAATTCACTTTGTTTATCTATTAATAGTACGGGCTTGTTTGTTAAGGTTAATTCTAACAATAAGTTGAATACTCGATTATTTGAATCAAAATAGATATTATCAATTTTGTTGTGAACAATATCCTTGATTTCTTCTTTTTCTTTCGCAGTGAAATCCAATATTATTCCTTTATTTCGGACTGTTTTAACATTTTTAAAGGAATTATCCTCTAACAGCAGATTTATATCATATATATCATTCCAAATTGTTCTTTCACTTACATTAAACTTATTCGCCAATTGCTCTACTTTTATATATTGATTGGCGTTGAGTAGGATATAAATGATCTCAATTGTTCTAGGTTTGATAATATCACCCCCTGATTAAAAGCATTCTTTAATTTCAAAAGATCTAAATTCAAACAATATTTACCAACAAAATCGTATCAGCTAATTAAGCGTTTTCATAGCCTATATTATTTCATGGAGCACTTGAAATTTGTTATTCTGCGCAAACTATCTATTCCATTCCTAAATTTTTCCATTAATTCATAAAGTACAAGGAAAAGAGACACACCCACTATATTTCATACAAAAAAACCGAGGCATTATGCCTCGGTTTTATTAGTGCTTAAAGGTAACACTAGTATGCCTCCAATCGCAACATTTTTTAAAAATGGAATAAATGGATAGATTTTCATCTGTGCAAGAATGCTACTAGAAAATCTTATTGCCTTCTATTTAATAGTCTAATTGACGATAATAGCGGCGGATATCCATTGGATGGCGGTTAATTTTTTCGATATGTGCATCAATACGATCGTTAATGACACGGATAACAAGATGAGAAATATAGCCTCGATTTTGTTCACTAATGCCCGCTAACTCATAGTCTTTTGTATCAATGATCGTGTAATTGCCACAAATTTTTGGTAAAAAGTTAGCCACACGCTCGCTTAAGCTACGTTGACTATCTTCACTTACAAATAAAGTTACTGCTGTATCCCGCGTAACAATTTCAAACATACCATGGAAGAAATCAGAAGAATGTACAGCACGTGCGGGTAGCCAATGCTGCTCTTCCCAGTAGCACATTGCATGAGAATAAGTGGCTCCCCATTGACTACCTGCTCCAATAAAATAATGATTTTCATCATTATAATGCTTCTGAGCAAATGCTAACGCTGCTTCATCGCTATCATACGCTACTTTAATCAATGCATCTGCTAAATATTTATTTAATTCTGAGTAGACTTCTTCATAATTATCAAACTCGCCACGATTATACATAAAACGATCAGCCGTCATGAAGAATTTTAGCTGCTCTTGTTCTGGATATGAAATTAAATAATCTACCTGCTGAGCTAATGGTGTTGTGCCAACATCAATAAAGCCCACGATCGTTGCTCCAACTTCTTTCAATTTAGCAACACCTTTTACCATCTCTTCTGTTGAGCCTGTTACAGATGAAATAATAACTACCGTACGATTAGTAATGCGTTTATTACCTGTTGTTAAATATTCTGCAGCACTTTCATAAAATACATCCATTGCTGTTTTTTCTTTCATATGGGTAAACACTTGCATCGAAGAAGCATATGTCCCACCAATTCCAAACCAGCATAAATTATCAAAGCCTCGCTCACAAAGCTCATCTACAATTTCATTTATTTCTTCTCGAAGCGCAAGTGCACCATTAATATTTGCACGCATTTTTTCTTCGTCAAATTTAATCATTTCAATCCCCCTTCTACACTTTAGATCCTGTTATCTCATCAAATTCTGGATAAAATGATTGATGCAAATTAAATCCTTTCATTTGTGAGAGATAAAAACTCATCATATGAATAGGAATGCTCATCACAAGTGGGGCTAAATTTTCTGGCAAATTCCCCAACTGCAGCGACAAGTCCTGAATTCTATCCGATGCTCCTATAGTAATTTGATAAGTTTGATCTATATGTCGATCTAAAAATATTCGTAACTTATTCATTCTGCCCTTCAATGTCCCACAACTTTCTAGCAGAAAGAGCGCATCATTTTTTTGAAGCCCTAAATAAGGACCATGCATATATTCTTCTAGCTCATGACCATGTGTGGGAATATGGCATGTTTCAGTTAATTTAGTTTCTGCTTCACGCGCAATGCCATAACAAGCACCATATCCAATAAATACAAAATGTTTAGCTGCCAGCAATGTTTGTTTGTGTTGACTATACCAATCATCAAATGACTTGATAACCATATCCGCTTGCCGAATTGCTCTATCTATTTGTTCTAAATAGTGTGCAAATTGAATATCATCTATTCGTTGCCATTTTTTCGCAAGCGTGAGTGCCATTAACCAAAGAACCAAAATAGTTACCGTATAGCCTAAAGTCACATAAGGCATCGTTTCAATTCCCATCGACAAATTGATCACTTGCGCGCCTACTTGAGCAATCGGACTATCAGGATCACTTGTTAGTACATATACTTGACGATTTTCTTTTACAAGTTGTTTCACCATTTCAATCGTTGCATAACTATGTCCCCCTTGAGAAATCGCTAAAATTAATGTTTGATCATCTACAAGAGGGTCATAATGTAATGAAAGTGATGGTTCTTTTATATAAATAGGAACATCTAATACTTCTTGCATCAAGATATATGCACCATATGCAGCATTTGCGCTAGAGCCCGTTGCATAAATCACCACATTTCTTGGAGCCTTTGGATTCAAGTCAATTAATTTATTTTCAAATAAATCTTTTTCTAAAATGGACTGGTGTACTTCTTGTTCTTTTTTTATATAATCAAGCATTGTCTTCATCAAATGCACCTATCCTAAAATTCCTGTATATGCTCCAAAAATTCCTAAAAAGACCATTAATAGTAAAATCCAATGTGCTTTCACTTCTTTTTTCACTAGATATAAAATAATAAAGGTAAATAAAAGAGGCAAAACACTTGGGACAATACCATTGAATAAATCCGTAACTGTCTGTGCTTCTTCCCCACTACCTAGTGTCAGCGGAATATTCAAATTCACCATTGAAGCAGTCATTGCGCCCACTACGGCAAGCCCTATAACGGATGCGCCATAGGTTAAGCGGTCCATCAAGCCCGAATGCAAGATAGTATCAATAAAGCTTGAGCCTAGTTCATAGCCCCACTTCAATCCAAAATAACGCGCAAGCAATGCTGGAATATTGAATATGAGCAGGAATAAAATTGGTCCTAAAATATTTCCTTTTAAAGCAAGAGAAGTTCCGATACCAGTAGCAATCACACGTAAAGTTCCCCAGAAGAAAGAATCCCCAATACCGCTCAATGGCCCCATCAATGCAATTTTAATATTGTTAATGGTTGAAGTATCAAAATCTTTTTCTGCTGCATTTTGTTCTTCCAATGCAATTGCAATTCCCATCGGAAATGTTGAAATCCAAGGTGTAATATTGAAAAATTCCAGATGACGTTTATAGGCATCTGATCGTTCTTCATCTGTTTTATAAATTTTATTCAATGCTGGAATGAGCGAATAACAAAATCCCATATTCATTTGTCGCTCATAATTCCATGCCCATTCCATCGTGAACGAACGCCAAAACACTCGCATAAGATCATTTTTTGTCAATATGTTAGAATTCTTCGCTGTCATAGTCAATTCCTCCCTCCGTTTCCTCTGATACCACAGGTGCTGCATCTGCTGGACTCATTTCTGCTCCATTAAATGCTGAATATCCTGTTAAAATAAAAGCTAAAATAGTGCTTAAAATGGCCACACCTGTCACATCAATGCCAAAATACGCAATCAATGCAAATCCTAATAGGAAAAATACCACATTACGTTTGTTAATCATCATATTTAATAAAAGAGCAAACCCATATGCTGGTAAGAGCCCTGTTGCAATTTCTAAACCAGATGTCACAAATTCAGGGATCATATTTAGTAGACCTTCAATTTTTCCGCCACCCAAATAATAAGAAATGCCAACAACTAAACCAATAGGCAAATTAATCGCAAAAAAACCACTTAATAAGTTCATCATATCGATCCCACGATGATTGGCTTCTTCAGCATATTGATCTGCTTTGTGGACAAATGTCGGGAATACAAAAATGAATCCTAAGTTTTTAACAATCAAAACTAAACTTGCAATAGGAAGTGCTAAAGTTAACGCAACACTTGGTGACTCTCCTGCTGAAATCGCAAAAGCTGTCCCTAAAACCGTCCCTGAAATAGCTTCAGGTGGAATAGATGCACCAATCGAAAATGTCCCTAAAAAAGCAAGTTCCAATGTTCCACCCATAATAATACCCGTCTTAAGGTCGCCCATTACCAATCCAGTGAGCATCCCCATCACAAGCGGGCGAGAAAGCATCGTTGTTCCTAATAAATACTCTGCATTACCTAACATTGCTACTAATGCAAGAAGTAGCGCCGTCATCCCTGTACTCATAAAAAATCCTCCTTTATATATTTGATTTAATTTTTAGATTACTTTATTTTCTTGCATCTACGTATAACAGCTTCGACTCTGCAGGAACTTGTCGAATCTCTACCTCAATTCCACGTTCAGCTAATTCATCAAGTAGTCGCTCATCTTCTTTTGTAACATTGATTGTTTTTGAAATATTACGTGTTTCATCAGTTGGAGGAGTTCCCCCTAAATTTAAAGAATCAAATACTTTTGTTTCAGTAATCAAACGATATGCATCTTTCACATTTTCTACAACGACAAACATGTCATATTTATCAGTTAACCCTGTATTAATTGCATGTATACAATAATCAATGTCCTTTATTACCAATTTCCCATTTGCTGGCTTTGCCATACGCATAATCTTTTTACGAGTTTCATCTGCCGCTACTGCATCATTTGCAATTAAAATTGTATTCGCTCCCACTGTATTAAACCATGCCACTGCAACCTGCCCATGCAACAATCGGTGATCTACACGTAACCCTTTAATCATCTTTAATGCCCCTCTCTTTTTTAGACCAGTTATCATCTACTTTGTTGACTTTTACCTGTCAATCTATCACAATAATATAAAGACAGCGTTTTCATTGTCAACTTAAGCAGATATTATCCTAAAGATAATGTTTATTTATGAACCTTTTTTAGACCAGTGAGGGGACTATTATGAAAATAAGACGTCAAATGAACTATATTCCATGTTGGACACAATGGGCAGATATTCACAATTTAAAGATTTCTAATCTTAATTGGACTTCTCCAAATCTGCATTATTCAATTCCAGAAAATATAGCACAATCTTCTTTTTTGATGGGAATATTTGAATTATTAGTGGAAGATAATTTACTGAGCGTTGTATATTTTATTGCACATCCTGACTTGTTTCCTGAACCTTGTGCAACACAGCCTTTGAACTTAAGAACATTGAGAAAATTATATGGTACACTCCATAAGAAAAAAGATGAAATAAGTGGTATACACCATTTATTTATGAGCTTTAGCAATGAGGAAGAGAGCCAAAAATTCAAACAAAAAATTGGAGACCCTCTCTTAGTTATTCAAAAAGAAGTAAAAAATGGAGCGCAGCTACTTTACTATGAAGAAGAATTAGCAGCCATTGAAGCCTATCAATTTGTGGAGATGAGTGAATGACTACTTTTAAATTTCAGCAAGTGATGGACTATTTGTATGACTTTATTTATAAAAATCGTTCAACACCGAATAAATTAATTCCTTCTGAACGTCAATTAAGCACATTATTACAAGTTTCACGTACAACTGTAAAATATGCCATTGATAAATTAGTAGAAGAACGTGTCCTCTATAAAATTCATGGAAAAGGCACCTTTATTTCGGCACCTTTATCTCCATCGCGGATGTGCATTGCAAAGGATGCACCTGATGCATTTAGTATGAATGCACGCAGTGGAGGTTTTCAACCGATTACGACAGTATTATCATTTAAAGTTATTTATAAATATTCAAAATTAACCCATATATTTCCAAAAGATGTCGTTGATTTTTATGAACTGATTCGCATCCGCTCATTGGGAGAGCGTGCCTTTTGTATCGAAGCCTGTTATTTCCCTTTTCGCACTTTTCCAGATGCTAATCGTTATGATTTTTCAAAAGATTCTCTTTATGAATATATGGCACGAAAGGGGAAAAAGCCTGTGATTTTCGATAAGCAGATCGAAATGGTCCATAATACAACATATAGTCATCTGTTAGGTTTAAATCCACATTTGCCTTTGTTTTTAGAAACTTATATTACACGTGACAAATATCAGCAAGTGATCGAATATACTCAAGTCCATGTAGATCCCCAAAATATTGAATATCAATTTGAATTTTAATCACCAAATAAAAAGTTGAAAAGCGGTTATTACTTGGCATAAGCCCCTCACAGTTGCCATCCACTTATATATTTTTGACATGAGAGATGGATAGCCTTTTCACACCTTATTCCCCACAAATAAAAAAGCTGCACTCTTTCTTATATAGGAAAGAGTGCAGCTTTTGCTTTATTTGGCTTAATGCAGTTGTTTTAATTTTTGATTGACTTGTTCGACATTTTTTTTGATAGTATAGTATGTTCCTACCCAAATTGCAGCATAGATCACTATGGCGATCATTACAAAGCTTATCACGCTACGAACGGTGTGATCCATCCAATAAAGATAGTAGCCACTTCCCACTAGAACAGGGAGTGTCAGGATAAAATGAAGTGCAGTTTTTTTCGGTAGTGAGTCAATAGATTCATAGAGCAGTCCACTCACTGAGAATACTGCGCCAATAATCATTGTAAAAATAGTTTGGACGATAACTGCTTGGATTTCTGTATCGAATTTTGCTAGAAATGGTGGTGTCACAAGGTGGACATTACCTGTCCCTAAAAAATAAGAAATAGTCAGTGGCGTCAAAAAACCGATGCCTGCTCCCATCAACATCCCAACAGCTGCTCTTTTCATAATTTCTTTTAACATTTTTATCACCTCATTTTGATTGATAGCTATTTGCTCTGCACATTTTTTCATTTACAGTCCCAATTTAGCTTTAATAATTTTGACGTAGCGTCTGGAACAATAGACGGTTTCTTGATTGGTTAAATTCAAGCAGATAGTTCCAGCAAAATCTAAGTCAAGTGAACGAATTTGGAGTACATTGATAATTTCGGATTGAGAAATGCGCATGAAGCTCGAACCTAATCGGCGTTCCACTTCATACAGTGGCAATTTAAGGCGATAGGTTTTTTCGGTAGTTTTTGCATACACTTTTTTATCTTCTGCAAAAATACGAATAATTTTTTGCTCTGGCAAAATCTCAATTTTCCCATCGGCTTCTCCTGCAATCAGTTGGGCATGAATACTTCGTGCATATTCTGCAATTTTTGTTACTTCCTGTGTTATTGCTGGCGTTTCTATCGTTAGAAGCGGCGTATGCAGCTGTTCATTAATCTTGATCTCTACGTCCATAGTACTCGCTCCTTTCTTTATGGCTAAACTTATTATAAAAGAGTGCTCCACATTGCGCTACAATTAGAAGATAGATGGTTATTTTCGGAGGATAATTGGTCATTATTGCACAAAAAAAGCATTCGCTACGTCGAATGCTTTTTATTGCTTTTATAAAATGAGGCGACTTCCCAAGAAAGATACTCTCAGCAGTTGCGGATTTTCTATTGTATCATAGGAAGCCACATCATAATCGCTCATTAATTAGTAGAGCATCTGTTTCGTTTCGGGATGGAAAAGCAAGGCTTTTTCGACATTAAAGACGAGATGAACCACACTGCCTTGTGGATAGTCGACTTGCCCTTCAACTCGAACGATAAAATCTTCACCACCATAATTAGCATAGAGCATCGTTTCTGCACCTAAAAGTTCAGAGACGGTAACTGTCGCTGCAACTGTGCCTTCATTCATTTCTGATGCGACCGCAATATTCTCTGGACGAATACCTAAAATCACCATATCATTCTCATGCAAATGGTGGGCTTTTAAGCAAGCTATTTGTTCTGCACCAAGCGGTATTGTTAAGCCTTTTTCATCCACTAAGTGGTCTTCTGTCCACTTCATTTCAAAGAAGTTCATGGCAGGACTGCCGATGAAGCTTGCAACAAATTGGTTAACAGGATGATTATATACTTCCTGTGGGGTGCCAATTTGTTGCACCTCTCCTCCGTCCATGATTACAATACGATCAGCCATCGTCATAGCTTCTGTCTGATCATGGGTCACATAGATGGTGGTCGTTTTCAGACTGTTATGCAAACGGGCAATCTCAGCACGCATGGCAACACGCAACTTGGCATCTAAGTTGGATAGTGGCTCATCCATTAAAAAGACATGTGCATCGCGAACAATTGCACGTCCCAAAGCAACACGTTGACGCTGACCGCCAGAAAGTCCACCTGGTTTCGTATCTAAATATTGTGATAAATTCAACACTTCCGCAGCATTACGTACGCGACTATCGATTTCTTTTTTGTCATATTTGCGCAATTTCAAACCAAATGCTAAGTTCTCATAGACCGTCATGTGCGGATAAAGTGCATAATTTTGGAATACCATTGCAATATCGCGATCTTTTGGGTCAACATCATTCATTCGTTTGCCATCAATCAATAAATCGCCCTCTGTAATATCTTCCAGTCCCGCGACCATACGTAAAGTCGTTGACTTTCCACATCCTGATGGCCCAACAAAAACGATGAACTCATGATCATCGATATCCAAATTGAAATCTGTCACCGAATAAAAATCATTTCCATCATATTTTTTATATATATTCTTTAATTGAATCCCCATAAAATGACTCCTTTATTTTCAGACTTTCGGCAATGAAGCGCATCTTAATCCTGCTTCTTTCAACACTTCATCTGCTTGTTCTTCAAGATGCATGCAAATGACATGGCCGAGGCGGTCTGCTTTTACTTCTGCAAATAAATTCTTGTAATAATAATGCGATGCATTATCAGCGTGAATCGTTACATCTTGATACCATATATCAATTTCCCCCGCATTAAAAGCATCTAGATATTTTTTTGGTAAAATGGCTGCATCTCCAGAATAATAAAAAGATTGCTCACTTACTGGTATATTAATATATAGCCCAAAGCATTGCATATTCGCCACATGTTCAGTCGGTTCAAATGCTACTTGCACATGTTCATCATCATAATGGTTCGCCATAATCTGTACATATTCATCAGGATAGATGCCACATAATGTGAAAAAATCTGCTAAGGTCTGTAATGGATGCACAACATAAGGGCGAATCTCCACAACATGGCTCAAATAAGATACAAATCCAGCCAAGCTCCCAATATGATCCGAATGCATATGGGTGATAAAGAATACCACACGCTCAAATGAAGCAAAATCAAAGTTCATTGCTTTCATTCGTTTAAAAACCGACTCCCCACAATCTAAGATATATAGCGACTGATCTGCTACAAAATAAGCACTATTGCTTCCCATCTCTGGATGATAAGCCGAACCAATTCCTGTAAATGTTAATAGCATCTTCTTCACCTTACTCTTTCACGCCGGAATGGGTTAAGCTCTCAATAAATTGACGTTGGAAAATGAAAAATGCAACCAACAGCGGCAAAATAATTAAAAAGGTCGCTGCTGTAACATTCGCCCACTGCATATTGGCTTCTTTTGATTTCGCAAAAATCGCCAATCCCACAGTCAATGGACGATTCTCAACAGAGTTCGTTACGATAAGTGGCCATAAATAGTTATTCCAATGATAACTAATAGAAATCACCGCAAACGATAGATAGGCACTCTTAGCATTTGGCATATAAATCTTCCAAATAATCGTCCAAATACTTGCACCATCTAAGATTGCCGCTTCTGTCAATGATTTCGGAATTGACTTAAAGGTCTGACGAAGCAAGAAGATGGCTAAAGCACTTCCAAAGAAAGGAATCATAATCCCAAGCTTCGTATCTACTAATCCTAAATCACTAATTGTCATATAATTAGGAATAATTAATACATCATTTGGAATGATAATCTGCAAGAAGATAATCACATAGACCAACAGTTGCCCCTTGAAATCTAACACTGCCAGTGCATAAGCCGCCAATGTCGATAGCACAAATTGCACACAAAATGTTACAACTACGATAAAAATCGTGTTCTTATAATAAGCATCAAAAGGCACTGCTTCCCAGACATAGCGTAAGTTATCGAGTGTAAACCCTGTCGAAGGGAAAAGTGTCATGCGATATGTAGGATTCGTAAAAGCTGTTACAATCATCCAAAATAATGGAATTGCCCAGACAAGCGCCAACAAGCTCGGCAAAATCCAAAATAAACTTTTTTTCAATTTATCCATTGTTTTGCCTCCTAATTGTAATATGTTTTCTTATCTTGAGCAATAAATCGTGGTAAGGCGACCACAAGTAACATCACCAGCAAGATGACTGTCAATGCACTACTTAGACCATAATCAAAATGCGTAAATCCTGTTTGATAAATGTAGTATAAGAGCATGGTACTTGCATTATTTGGGGCACCTTCCGTCATAATAATAATGTGGTCTACTAATTTAAAGACATTTGTCAACTCAACTGTCGATATAAATAAAAAAGTAGGCCCTAAAAGTGGAAATAAAATATGACGGAACAATTTCCAGCCCGTTGCCCCATCTAGGCGTGCACTTTCTAAAATATCAGGCGAGATTGACTGTAAGCCCGATAAGAAGAAAATCATCACATAACCTGCTTCTTTCCAAACATACATTACAGCTAGTGCTGGTAGCACACTCTCTTGACGCGACAATACATCTGTCGGTCCCATATGGATAAAGCGCGCAATCTGATCCCACAAACCATTGTTCGCCATATAAATAAACATCCAAATGCTAGCTGCAGCAACCATCGGCAAAATAACAGGATAAAAATAAATCGTTCGTAATGTTCCAGTGATTTTGCTTTTTTTATTTACAATAAGCGCAAGTCCCAGACCGATTAATAATGCTGGAACTAAAGTAATTAAAGCAAAAAATAAGGTATTTCCCATTACTTTCCAGAACAAATCCGAATGAAATAAACGAACATAATTACCCAAACCGATAAATCGTGGTTCGGCCATTCCAAAACGGAAGTCCATCACGCTTAAATATATACTGCGTATAATTGGAAATACCGTAAATAATAAGATAAATGACAACGCAGGGAGCATTAGTCCCCACGCTGTCAAATTATTTTTCATTTTGCGACTCAATCGAATCACCTATTCCCCTTGGTAGCGTTCAAGCACTGCATCAGCATTTGCTTGTGCTTCTTTTAATGCTTCAGCAGCTGTTTTTTCGCCAGTAATCGCGCTTTGAATACTGTCGTTTAGAATACGCCATACTTGAGCGGCATCATAAGTTGTTAATTCTGGTTTTGCCACTTCTAATTGTTCATAAGCAACACGTGCTTGTGGAATTTCTGAATAATATTTTTGCATTTCGTCTGAATCAATGGATGATTGACGTGGTGGAATATATCCTGTATTAAGTGACCAGTTCGTTAATTGCTCTGTGCTTGTCGCAAAACGAATAAATTTCCATGCTGCCTCTTTGTGTTGGTCGCTAATATCTTTAGAAATATAGAAGTTACCACCACCTGTAGGGGCTGCCATACGTTTGTTTCCTGGTAAGAAAGCTGTACCAAATTCAAATTCAGCATTTTCATTAATGTTGCCCATGTTACCTGTTGTATGGTAAATCATAGCCACTTCTTGTGCTAAGAATTGTGTTGGAAGGTCAGTCCATTGAACAATCCCTTTATTCATCACTTCATATTTATTTTGTAAATCAATCCAAAGTTGTAAGGCTTCGATATTTTCAGGCGTATCAAAGAATACTTTTTTTCCGTCATCGCTCATCAAGTTGCCGCCATCTTTACTATTTTGTAAAGAGAATCCGCCAAAGCTCCACTGTGCACTTCCAGAGTTCAATGCAAGACCAACGCCGAAGTGATCATCATTTGTAAGTTTTTTGCTATATTCAATCAATTCATCCCAGCTGGTAGGGGGCTGTTCTGGATCAAGTCCAGCTTCTTTGAACAAGTCTTTGTTGTAATAAAGTACCATGGTACTACGTTGGAAAGGAATTGAAATGGTTTTGCCATCAACATAAGAGTCTTCCATAAAGCTTGGTAAAAAGTCTTCAATATATTCTTTTCCATCTTTATCCGCTTCAATAAAATGATCTAGCGGTTCTACAATTCCTAAATCTTCCATTGTAAAGCGATGGGTTGCCAAGCTAATAAATAAATCTGGAGGAGTCCCTCCTTGAACAGCAGTTTGAATTTTTGTAAAAGTATCATCGTAGTTTCCAGTATAGACCGGATTGACTTTGATATCTGGGTTTTCTGCTTCAAAATCAGCCACGATTTGATCAATTACTTTTGTAGCAGGACCTCCCACGTTAACAGGATAGAAAAATTCAAGTTCTACTGGGCCGTCCCCTTCTTTTTTGTCATTTTTATTGCCGCACGCTACTAACAAAATAGCTAGCATCAGTGTAAATAAAGATGAAATTACTTTTTTCCAATTCTTATGCATTTGTAAACTACCTCCCTATTTATGGTAAACTCATTTTAATCAATCAATTTCATAAATTCAACCAATATCACACCGCCAAATGAAAAGATATTGTAAAGGAAGAAAGCGCCTCCATGAGAGATCTCTTTTTATAAAAAATGCACCTCAATCCGCTTAAATCAAGCATTTATTGAGGTGCAATGTCTATAATATCAATTAGTTTTATTTATTTTTTGTAAAGATATGTGTACAGAGGTGGCGTAAGAGTGGCGCATAATCTACTTTGGAAAAGTCAGTTACGTCCACCTTGAATAACTCTCCTAGTTGGAAATGATTATATTGGCGGTCTTCAATAATCTGATGAAATTGCTGCCGAGTAATATGATCATCGGCAAGATTGCGATCTTCTAACTCATCGCCATAATGATAATGTGTCATAATAAGACTCAAATGACGATCTGGTCGGCGATCACGTTGGTATCGTCTTTGCCATAATATGTCAAAATCTGCTTGCAAACGAATTGTGATAACATGGTAGCCATATTTTTCAGAAAAATTAGCAATCCTTTCTTTTTGCTTATCGCTAAATGGATACTCTGATACAATCACTTTTTTCCATGCATACATATATTGTTCCAAAATATGATAATAAAAAGGCCAGACTTTTTCTACTTCCAACCGCCGTTTCTCTTCCTTGTTGCAAAAGCCATATTTTTCGGCAAAGTCAATTTTTACCTCATCGGGTGTAATGACAAATATCTCTTCAAGATGTTCCTTTAAAAGATCTAATAAATATGTCTTTCCTGTACAGGGAGGTCCCGCCAATAATATTAAAAATTTTTCTTTCATTATATTCTTCACTCCCAATAACATGCATCTTTTTTATTTATTTTCAATGATTGCCATTACAAAAGCCGCTTTTTTCAATTTATTTAATATTCATTTGTCCTTTGCGATTCATGAATTTTCCCATTTTATGAATGACTACTGCTTCTACTTTGTCATTCCCTGGAATCATATTGTCCCGTACCGAACGATGTAGCGGACTATCTTTATATAGATTTTGAACTTGTTCATTCCAATTAACAATGAGTTCAGTTCCTACATTGAATTTGCGGATGCCATTGTTAATGAGGTTAGGATAGTCTTCTTCTTTAACGCCTGTTCCACCATGCACAACTAATGGAGTAGAAACAGTTGCATTAATTTGTTTCAAAAGCTCAATATTTACATTGGTTTTAGAGCGATATTGTCCATGATTTGTTCCGATGGCTACAGCTAAAGCGTCCACACCTGTTTCTTCGACAAAAATCAATGCATCTTCAGGGCGTGTGAATTGGATATTTTCTTGCGACACGCTAATCCCTTCTTCTGTTCCACCTATCGTTCCTAATTCTCCTTCTACCGACACATTGCGAGCATGTGCATAATCAACTACTGCTCTTGTTTTTAAGATATTTTCTTTAAAAGGCAAACTAGAACCATCAAACATCACAGAAGAATATCCTGCATCTATTGCTTGTTTTATATCATCAAAATTTTTAGCATGATCTAGGTGAAGAGCCGCTTGCACCATCTCTTTTTCTGCAAAATTTTTGATAAGATTTACCAAAATGTCATAGCCAATATATTGGGCTGTTGCGACACTTGTTTGAATAATTACGGGCATTCCTGTATGTTTTGCTGCACGTAATATGGAAGGTAACATTTCCAAATTATGCGTATTAAAAGCACCGACTGTAAAATTGTCACGTTCTGCTTGTTCCAATACTGTTTTTAAATTTACATACATTTTTTTCATCTCGCTTTATTTAAATGTTAGTTTTTTTCCTAAGTTACGTAATTCATCTAACTTATTCATATAGTAGTCAATTTGGTCATCATTACCTACAGCCGCACTTTCTTGACATTTTTTATGATATAAATGCAGTAATTTTTTGTATGAATCCCCCATCTTAAGCTCTGCTGCTAAACTTCTTTCAAAATGATCAATCGCTTCCTCTAGCTCATCTAATTGCAAATATAAAAGTCCAAGCTGTTCATGATAATGATATTGTTCTTTAGGGCTATCCGCTTCGGGGTGATTATTTAAATTATTAATTTTTTCTTCAACTGCACTTCTTTCTGCCGATGAAAGATTATGAAGCTTTTCTTCTTTAGTGTCTTTAGTTGTTTTCTTTTTAAAAAAGTTAAACATTTTTTACCTCCTAAATATTAGAAGTGTTTCAAAATTGGTGAGAGAATCCAAGCATAAAGTAAGGCTGCAGTTACTGTATCCACATCGGTAGCTGTCGCATTGACAAATCCCATCTGTGTAAAAATTCCGACTAAGAGTGCTGGAAGCAAGGTGATAAAGAAACCATGCGCGATACCTCCAATAATTGCCCCACGACGTCCTCCAACTTCATTGCCAAATATTCCTGCTGTTCCACCTGCAAAAAAGTTTGTTAACATGCCTGGAAGAATCATCGCTAAACCAAAAGTAGGCAAAATGAACATGGCAAGAATTGTACCGATAGTTGTTGTAATAAAGCCTAAGATGACAGCATTTGGACTATAGGGGAAGAATACTGGACAATCAAGCGCAGGTTTTGCATCAGGAACGAGTTTCATCGCAATACCGCGGAATGCTGGAACAATCTCACTAAGCAGTAAACGCACTCCAGCTAGTAAAATATATACTCCTACAACAAATTGAATCGATTGCATAAAAGCATACATGATATAGTTTTGAGAACCTGATAGTGCTGTACCAAATTCTTCACCTGCAAAAAGTGCTGTCACTACAAATAAAGGAACCATCACAACCATTACAGATAGATAGGTATCTTGTAAGAACTCAAACGATTTTGGAAGTTGGATATCTTCGATAGAATGTTTATTCTCACCGCGTTCACCTGTTAGATAAGCGACAAGTGCTTCAAACATATAACCAATCGTACAAAAATGACCTAAAGCAATATCATCTGAACCTGTGACACGGCGAATAATAGGTTGAGCAATTGCAGGCATTGCAACTGCAAATACTGCACCAATAAAGCCCCCCACAAGAATAAGTGCAGCTCCTCGTAGACCTGCAACATATCCAAAGACTGTGGTCATCGTTGCCATCCATAAGATCGCTTGACCCGTTAAGAAAATATATTTCCATTGAGTAAAGCGAGCAATTAAAATGTTAAAGATAAAAATAGCTAAAAATGTCAAAGCAATATCACGACCTAAACCTAAATCATTCATGGCCTGACCATTAATGGCTTCAATGGATGGAATAATTCCTTGCATATTAAAACCTTCAGTGAAAATTTCACCGAAATAAATTAAGCTTTGAACAATTACACTACTTCCTGCACTTAAAACTTGGAAACCGAGTAATGTTTTTAATGTTCCTGAAATGACTTGACCGAACGATTTCTTCTGTAATATCAGACCTAACATCGCAATCAACGCGATTGTAATAGAGGCTTGAGTTAAGATGTTATTAATAATAAAGTTCACGATTTGCATTTTATTTCCCTCCAATTAATCATTTATAAAGCGCCTTTTTCTTTTAATACTGGTGTAATTTTTTCTTCGATTTCTGCTTTGGATACAATATTATTGAGATAAATTATGGTTGTTTCTGATGGAATATTAAATTTCTCAAATTGGCTTCTGAAATTTTCCGCTGTAATGATAATGTCAGAAGGCATCGAAACCGCTGACGAGATATCGACATGGTCTAAATGAGCCTCCACTCCTAAATGGTTCAAAACGTCTTCTGTCGACATCTGCGCTGCAAAACTACTTCCTAAACCCGCACCGCATACAAATAAAATATTTATCTTTTTCATTATATTTCCCCCTTTTTAATGAATCATTGGCGCTGATTGATCAAACAAAATGTTTTTAAATGTATGTAAATCATCAGCTTCAATCAATGCTTCGACTTTTTTCTCATCATTAATTAATTCCACAAGTTCGCGCATCACATTCAAATGCGAATATGAATCGGTCGCCGCTAAACAAAAGACAATTTTTACAGGATCAAATGTCGGATGATGAAATGTTACACCCTCTTTAAATGTTGCAACACTCAATCCAAGGTGGTTCACCCCATCTTCAGGACGTGCATGTGCGAGTGCCAAATTTTTCCCAATGACAATATATGGCCCATGTTCTTCCAATGTCTCAATCATTGCTGTAATATATTCTGGATTAATATTTCGCTGTTTTAAAAGTGGTTGCGCCACTAATTCAATAGCTTGCCGCCAATCTTCACATGGTTCATGAATAAAAATATGACGGTCTGTCAATACATCTTTTAACATAGGTAAAATCTCCTTCATATCAACTCTCAAATGATTTTTTTGAAACAAGTTTTTCAATTCATGATAGATTTCTGGACTAACATTTCCAGCACTCTTTTCAATTAAGCTCAATATTTGATTGAAAAATTGCGTATATTTCTGTTCTGTTGAAACAATTCGCATAAGTCCTTGGTTAGCATGCAAGAATTGTTTGACTTCTTCTTTCGTATGTTTATTTAAGATCGGACTTAATTCCAATGTCGGAAGTGTAATGGAAGAAAGTGGACTGGTCGTAAAAATTAGATCCACATCTAATTTATCGACAATTTCTAAATCTCCTGCTCCTAGCACTGCGACAATGTCTAATTGGGGAAAGCTAGACTTCAAATTTACAGCTAATAAATTCCCTGTTGCCAACCCATGACTGCACACCACTACACATTTATAAGAAGGTTGTAATAATTTATTTATTTTGATTGCTACAGATGAAAAATGAATCGTTAAAAAAGCAATTTCATCATCTGTTACTCTATTAAAAGAAGAATCAATCTCTTCCACCATAAAGCTTTGAATCGAACGGAAGATTTTCCCATAATCTTTTTTTATTTCTTCTGTTAGTGGATTTTTTATTTGAATATCATGTGCGACCCGATTGGTGAAAGCTGCCATATGTTGATAAAGTCCAGTAAAGAGGTCCCGTCCGCTTGCAGTAAATGGAATATGGGTCTGCGCTTCAACATGTTGAATAAGTTGCATCGTTAAAAATTGAATCTTCGTCCATTCAAATGGATTATCCAACTCGCGCATATTAAAGGATGAAATAATAAATTGAATATATGCCCTTTCAGATTCTGGAACACTCAGTTGGAAAGTTTCTGCCACTTGTTGTATGCAGTGTGCTATATTTTGCTGTCCATGATTTTTTTCTGAAGTTACTGTATCAATATATTCACCCACGCGAAGCCGCTTAAGCCAAACTAACATAAATAAAGCAATTTGTTTTTGATAAATGTCTTCATCAATCTCACAAATATAATGGGCAATAATATCTTTTACTTTTTGCATTTCAAAAGGCGTAATATATTTTGTCAATAGCCGTTTTAACGGCGATATTTCCATTTTTAATTCATTTGTGAAATCGATCACGCCAACTGTTTCATTGATATAATCAAAAAGCATAATACGAATACTTTGCTCTGAACCAATCAACTTCATTCCTTCGCGCGGAAGACTTACTGCCTGAATATCATAAGCTTCAATCAACTTGCGCAACTGCCTCATGTCTTGATCCATTGTACTTTTGGATACTTGATATTTCTCTTCCATTTGATTGACAAATATTTTTTTCGATGAAAAAGATAATGTGAGCAATAAATCAAAAATACGTTCTTTCCGATTCAAATAATATTCATTGAATGCATAGAGATTTTTTACGACAGCATGCTGCTGTTCTTGGCTCAATTGCAAAATATAACCTTGCTCTTTTGAGTTTTGAATCTCCAAAACACCCAGTTGCTCTAAATAATCATTAATTTCTTGGATATCATTTCGAATGGTTCGTTGACTCACTCTAAATTCTTGAGCCAAACTCTTTGAGTCAACTGGAAGGTCTTCTAATAATCTTCTCAGTATTTCTATGCTTCGGCTTTTCATATTGATCCCTCTCATCCTTCTTCAGTATACGGTGAACGTTTACCTTCTAAAAGTAGAGGTTATTTCCAAAGCATGAGGAAATAATGTAAACGCTTCACAATTTATGATTATAATTAGTCCATTTATTGTTTTAGGGGTTGCCTGCTTTATGATGCACCATAATTTGCTAAAGCTCTTAAGAAAATAAATAAGCCAAAATTCTTAAAAAAGGCAAATAAAAAGCCGTCTGTTTTCAAAAGAAAACAGACGGGAGGTTTGAAGCTATTAAAATTGTAAATCGACATGTAGTCCTAGTCCTGGGGCATCTGGGACAGTCACGATACCGCCGCTTTGAGTAAAGCCCCCAGTAATGCCTGGAACTTCTTCCATCAACAAATAACTATCTAAATCAGCATAGGAGATATTCTTCTGTGAAACAGCAAGTGCCGCTCCTGCTGCAATGCCAATACGCGATTCAGTCATGCAACCGACCATACATTCAAGTCCAGCGGCTTGTGCAATCGCATTAATTTGTAAGGCAGGATACAATCCCCCTGATTTCATCAATTTGATATTAATCACATCGCATGCTTCCATTTTAACGACACGACTAGCATCTTGTGGTGATAGGACACTTTCATCGGCCATGATCAGTTGTTGGGCATGCTGTGTAACTTTTTTCAGTCCTTCTAAGTCATGCCATGGAACAGGTTGTTCAATCTCATCAACATGATAAGTTTCAAATGCTCGTGCAATTTGAACGGCTTGCTTAGCATGGTAGCCTTGATTCGCATCAACACGTAAACTAATCTCTGGACCAACGGCTTCACGTATCAAGCGAATGGCTTCCACATCATCTACAGGATCAATGCCAATTTTTATTTTTAAAATACGGTAGCCTTCTGCTACATATTTTTGAGCAAGAGCTGCCATCTTCTGTGGCTCATCGATTCCAATGGTAATATCTGAAGCAATCTGATTGGAAGCTCCACCGATCAACTGATACACTGGTGCACCCATTTTCTTCCCTAGAATATCATAAAGTGCTAGATCAATTCCTGCTTTTCCTGAAGATTTGCCTTTAATGAAACGATTCATGCGGTCATGAATATGTCCAATGGCGAGCGGATTCTCACCGCGCAAGAAGTCGTCCATATCTGCTAAAAAGCATTCCACTTCCTCTATACTATTTCCTGTTACGACTCGCGAAGGCTGCGATTCACCATAACCGACAATCCCTTCATCTGTTTCAACTTTTACGATAATCGTTTCACTGCGCTGCTCATCGGAAGATGCAATTTTGAAATTGACGACTGGCACTAGATGCAGTCGTTTGAAACTAATTTTGGTAATTTTCATAGCCATTCCTCTTTCTATTTCGAGTCGCTTTCTTTTGGCAGCTCTTTTATTGAGATAATTTCTTCTACTATTTCGATATCTTCATAAAATAACTTGCCACTTTCAAATTCCGCTTCACCATTTTGGTTATCATAAGGATCATTTCGCGTAAATTGCAGTGCTGGATTGAAATCTGCTTGAAACTCAGCACTTGCTGGCATACGGAATGGTTCTAAGTTGCCAAAATAAAATTCCCAGCGTTCTTTTTCTCCTGCACGAAATGCAGAGCCACCGAATGAACAGTCCGCAAAGAGCCAGCCATAAGGCGCCACATAAAATTGAGCCCAATCATGGTTGCCAATGGTGACTGGATTCGTGTAGAGTCCTGCTTGCCAACGTGCAGGTACACCAACCGCTCGGCAAAGCGCAATAAAAGTAAGGGCCTGAATACCACAGTCGCCTTTAAAACCAGTCAATGTATATGCTGGAATATCTGTAATGGCATAATATGGACGCATAAATGAATATTTCACATGGGTCGTAATATATTCATAAATTTTCCACGCTTTGAGAAGTGGATTTTTTTCTTGACCGACAATTTCTTCTGCAACTGACCGAATATAAGGAGTGAATTTAATGTGCGGATAGCTTTCTTCTGTATAAAATGTCGGCTGATCTGCGGTAACTTTTTCAGGGTCTGGCTTAACATATATCATATGATTGTCAAAGACATATTCTATTTGGAATTCTTCCCCCGCTTCATATGGCTTCTCAAAATAAATAGAACGTGCCAATGCATCGCGTGGTGCAATAGCAGTTGGTGTATGTGATGTATGAAGAAGCTTGAAATTCTCTACTTGTGCATATTCTACAGGGAGTGGCAAATGAAGTCGCAGCAACTCTCCCGGCTTTTGGGCATGATCTTTTACTTTAAATGTCGAGCGCAAATGAATACGATAAGTAAGTTCGCCATTTGCTTTCATTTTATGCATCACTTCATTTAAATTAGCAGTTCGCTGATCAATGAGGTCGGGGTTTTGGCAGCGTGCAGCATAGTCGGCACGTGTTTTCATAATATTCAGCAAGAAATTCTCGCGATAATATTTTTCCCCATTAATGAATACCCAATCAATGGCATCTTCATCCACTAATGTCTGAAATTCTTCTGGCTGAAAATCTTTGACGCTTTCTGCTAGCATCTGGCGCGCTTGTGTTTCGCTATATGGATAAGCGTCTTGAATAATCGGGATAATCTCACGTTCTTGTAAGAGGCGTTCACGTAATGATGTAGGAATCTCTCTTTTTAAATATAAATCAATCTGACGTAATGCCTCATCGAAAAAACCAGCTGCTTTCAGCTTTAAGACATTTTCAGGAAGAGGCGTTGCTAAATGTGGCAACTGTCGGTTCATGGTGTATCTTTCCTTTCTGATGACATATATTAGTGATTATAATTTTTTGCAAAAAACAAAATGTCCAGGTTTCACTTCATGCAAGGCGCACGCTTTTTGATCATCATCTAGTACATAACCATCTGGAAGTGGCACATGATAATCTACGTGGCGTTCTTTAATGCCTTCATGTTCGACATTTGGAATAGAACGCAAGAGAAGTTTCGTATAAGGATGCAATGGGTGGAAATAAAGTTCTTCACGGTCTGCCAACTCCACCACTTTACCATGGTACATCACCATAATGCGGTCTGACATATGGTAGACGACATTCAAGTTGTGCGAAATAAAGACATAAGTTAAATTCTCCACTTCTTGCAAATATATTAATAAGTTCATAATCTGAGACTGAATTGAAACGTCCAGTGCCGATACTGCCTCATCACAGACAACGAATTTCGGTCTTAAGGCCAGTGAGCGTGCAATCCCAATTCTTTGGCGCTGACCGCCAGAGAATTCATGCGGATAACGGTTAATATAATGCGGCTCTAATCCACAAATCTCCATAAAATAATGGACCCGCGCTTTACGCTCTTCCAGTGGTAGATCCCCTTGAATATCAAGTGGTTCTTGGATTAATTGCCCGACCGTCATTCGCGGATCAAGCGACGAATAAGGATCCTGGAAAATGATTTGCATCTCTTTTCGAAGTGGCCGCATCTGTTTACGCGTTAAGTCTTGAATAGGGCGCCCTTCAAACAAGATTTCGCCACTTGTTGGGTCATTCAAGCGAATCATAGTACGTCCGATCGTTGTCTTTCCACTTCCAGACTCTCCTACGATACCTAGCGTTTCGCCTTCGTAGACGACAAAAGAAACATCATCAACAGCTTTTACCACTTCTTTGCTGCCGCTTAAGGTATTGCCACCCGTTGGAAAATATTTACATACATGATTGACTTCGAACAACACTTTCTTTTCACTCATCGCTTTCACCCGCTTTCATTGCTTGATCTTGTGCTTGGCTCGACCATTCATTTTTAAAGATACGCACAAAATGACCCGGTTCTTGTTCTACAAGTGCACTTTCTTCTGCATTGATTCTTGCTTGATAGGTCGCTCGGTCAAAAATATTATCCCCCGTTGTCAATGAAAGATCATCATTTTTCACCGCTTGATGAACCAACTCGATACGTGCTTGACGGTTTGATACATCTGGAATAGCTGCAAGTAATGAGCGTGTATATGGATGCAGCGGATTCTCAAAAATAGCTTCCACACTACCATACTCGACAACGCGTCCTTTATACATAACAAGCACATTCTCACTCACTTTCGATACAACACCTAAATCGTGTGTAATCATAATGACTGATGTATTAAAATCTTCTTTTAATTTATTAATCAGATCTAGAATTTGAGCTTGGGTCGTTACATCTAATGCAGTAGTTGGCTCATCACAGATAAGTAGCGATGGATCACAACTGAGTGCAATCGCAATCATCACACGCTGCCGCATCCCACCTGAAAGTTGATGTGGATAGCTGTCAACACGCTCTTCTGGATTTTTGATTTCTACTTTGCGTAACATTTCGATAGCTCGCTCACGCGCTTGGTCCTTTGACATTTTAAGGTGCGTCATCAAGCTCTCCATAATCTGCTCACCAATCGTCAGCAGTGGATTCAGCGCAGTCATCGGTTCTTGGAAAATCATAGCAATCTTATGGCCTCGAACATCTTGCATTTGACGCGCATTCTTCTTCAGTAAATTCTCTCCTTCAAACAAAATCTCGCCACTGTCAATCTTTGCAGGTGGAATTGGTAAAAGTTGCATAATAGACAAAGCCGTCACACTTTTTCCACTTCCAGACTCTCCTACAATCCCCAACGTCTGCCCGGCATCCAATGAGAAGCTGACATGGTCGACGGCTCTATCTAGTGCTTGCTTTCCTTGGAAGTATATGGATAAATCTTTCACTTCCAACAGTTTTTTTGAATCTCCCATCACCTTTCATCCTCCTACTCTTAATCCATGCGGCGCAATCTTGGATCAAGTGCATCGCGCAGTGCATCACCTAACAAGTTAAAGGCAAGAACCGTCAGCACCAAAGCAATTGACGGAAATAGCACATAACCTGGAAGTGTCGAAATATATACGCGACCTACACTAATAATCTGGCCCCAGCTTGAAGTCGGGGGCTGTACACCTAGTCCTAAGAAACTCAAGCTCGCTTCATACATAATATCTTGCGGAATGGCCATCGTCATATTGACAATAATTGTCGAGAGCGTATTGGGAATTAAATGCTTAAAGATAATATGTGTATTCCCTGCACCAAATGAATGCGCAGCTTCCACATATTCATTTTCTTTCAATTGCAAAATCTGCGACCGAATCATGCGTGCCATTCCTGTCCAGCCCACCATTCCAATCGCAATAAATACATTAATGACACCTGTTCCAATAATATTCATAATCACAATCGCAAATAAAATCTTAGGAAATGAACCAAAAATTTCAATAATACGTGAAATGAGTGAATCCACCCATCCACCAAAATAACCAGCAAGTGCCCCCATCAAAACACCAATGGTCATCGCAATAAGTTCTGCGATAATTCCGACACTCAAAGAAACACGTGTACCATAGATAATTCGTGAAAAGATATCCCGCCCGAATTCATCTGTTCCTAACCAGTGAATGTTAGTTGGCTTCGATAAAACATGCGCCGTATCTTGAAATCCTTCATCATAAGGTGCAATTTGTGGTGCAAAAAGCGCCACCACAATAAGCAATAAGATTAAAAGAAGAGAAACGATGGCGACTTTATTTTCTCTCAACTTCTCCCACACATGGTGGTAGAAATTTGTCGAAGTAATGACTTGTTCTTGACTTAATGCATTTTGTGCCTCCATTATTTTTCCTCCTTAATCATTATCTTTTGCCAGACGGATACGCGGATCAATTAATCCATAGAATAAATCAATGCCTAGATTCACTAGCACAAAAATCATCGCAATATATACCGTCACTCCTTGAATAATTGGCGTGTCGCGTTGCATAATCGCATCAACCAACAAACGACCAATACCATTCAATCCAAAAACAGTCTCAACGAGAACTGCCCCACCTAAAATGGCTTTAAAACTATTTCCTAAAAAAGTTAAAATTGGAATCAGTGCATTTTTTAGTCCATGCACTAAAATGATACGTTGACGTGAGATACCCTTGGCTGTTGCTGTACGCATATAGTCTTGACCCAAAACATCAAGCATACTCGTTCGTGTCAGTCGTGCAACTTCTGCCGCACATATCATTCCCATCGTCACAGATGGCAGAACATAACCTTGCCATGATGTAAGACCTGACAAGGGCAGTAGTTGCATTTTCAGTCCAAAAATATATTGCAACAAAATCGCCAGCAAAAATGATGGCAATGCCATTCCAAGGGTTGACAGTCCCATAATCAATTGATCCCAGAACTTACCGCGATTAAGAGCTGCCATTATTCCCATCGCCAGTCCAACAACAAGCGCAAAAAGAATAATGGTAACGGCCAGCGTTCCAGTTACACGAAATCCTTCTATGATTAACTGCATCACCGGTTTATATTTAAAATAAGAAGTACCAAAATCAAAGAACACTAAGTTTCTTAAAAAGAGAAAATATTGTACAAAATAGGGCTTATCCAGTCCTAATTGTGCGTTGATGCGATCAATCGCTGCCTGGTCGGTAATTTTTTCGGTCATCACTGTCGCAGCATCCCCAGGGGCCACATTCACCATGATGAATGTCAAAAGTGTGACTCCAATAAGAACAACTAGCGTTTGAATAAGACGACTTCGTATATATTTTTTCACTTTCATCATCCTTTCTTGCGCAAGAATAAAGAGAAATGTGGAATTCTCTGTTACATCGAACTCCACATTTCCGCTTTCAATTCATTCACTTAAAATCGTTTATTTAGAAACGACATTTGCATGGGTAAAGTCAAGTAAACCGTCAACGTAGACAATTCCTTCAATATTCTCATTCATTAAGTAGTGGAATACCGGATAATAAAGTGGTACTGTCGCTACTTCATCTTCAACTAAAATCTTATCAATTTTCTCATAATGTGCTTCACGTTTTTCCATTGGTAAGCGGCGTCCTTCTGAAAGCAGTTCATCTGTTTCAGGTTTGCCCCAATCCGGTGTACGGTTTGGTGTAGCATTAGAATGGAAGAATGTATATAAGAAGTTGTCTGGATCTGGATAGTCTTTATACCAGTTTCTGAACACTGTTTGGATTTCGCCCGCATTACGTTTATCGAGATAAGTTGCGCGGTCCACAAGGTTCACTTCCATATCAATTCCTGCTTTAGACAGCTGCTCTTGCAATACGACCGCTGCATCTGCCAATTCATTACCTTCAATGACCCATGTTGAAATTTTCACGCCATCAGGATAACCGTTGTCTGCAAGAAGTTTCTTCGCACCTTCAGGATCGGCAGGTGTCAATGGGCGATCTGTATGCCCAAGTACTTTCGGTGGAATTGCAGATGTTGCAGGTGTTGCATTGCCTTGCAAGAAACTATTGACAAGCGCTTCTTTATCGACAGCCATAGCGAATGCTTTACGAACATTTTTATCATTTAATGGTTCCATTGCTGTATTGAAGACGACTTCAAAAATTCCCATCGCTTCGATCTTGTGTAAGTCGGCACTGTCAGCGTAGTTGCCTGCCATTTTGTTCGAAATAAGTGCGGAGTTAATATTGCCTGCTTCATATTCCATTGCAAGTGTATTCTCATCCATGTTGTAGATCCACATTTCATCTAAGTGAACTTCTCCACCATGATAATCTTCATTTTTAACAGCTTTGAAATGATCCGCTGCAACAAATTCATCAAATTTGTAAGGACCTGTTCCAACAAAAGTCGTCACACCCCAGTCAGCTCCAGCTTTTTCAGTTGCTTCTTTTGGATAGATCATTGTCATCTCGGAGCCAAGCACATATGGGAATGGAGCATAAGCATCTTCAAGTTCAAATTCAACAGTATAATCATCAAGGGCACGAACACCAACCAATGCATCGGCCTCACCTTCAAGCAGTGCATGAGCACCTTTAATCATATCAGCAATAAATGTATTCGTACTCATAGTCTCTGGCGTATAAAGTCGGGTAAATGTAAAGACCACATCGTCCGCTTTAAGCTCTGAACCGTCATGGAATTTCACGCCTTCTTTTAATTTTACAGTATAAGTCGTATTATCTTCCGTTTTTGGAAGGTCTTCTGCTAAAAGCGGTGTCAAATTCATATCTTTGTCATAAGTATAAAGTGGCTCTGCTACAAGACGAGCAGGCTGAATAACATCAGCAGTCGTTGAAAGTTGTCCATCCAAAGTGGTCATCTGTGTCGCTGATCGCCCATATTTCAAGACTTTAGGTTCACCATCACCACCATTTGATCCACCTTTACCGCCACAACCTACTAAGAAAACAGTGACTGCTGCAAAAAATGTCAGCAGCTTTAGCCATTGCTTTTGCATTTTATTTTTCATTTTCATCTCCCTCACCTTTCTGAAAACTTCTAATCAAATTCTAATCATCGAATTTAAATTATATTTATATTAGAGCGATACTCCTTTTTTGTCAAGTACAATTCCCTAACTTTTTACAAAAAGCTTTCTAAAACCGCTATATAACGCGCAATTAAAGGGCCCGTAGTCCATTGCATTATGTGTCAGTTATTTTTCAAAGCAGTCGAAAAATATTTAATCAGATTAGAAAATAATGAGAAAAACTCTTGCCACAAGGTAACTTTGTACCTTGCAACAAGAGTTATTTTTCTTTTTATTCATATTTGCGCATCGTTTCAATGAAATCCTTATACCAGTAACCACTCTGCTTAATGGTACGTTTCATCGTATTGAAATCAACTCCGATCAGACCATAGCGTTTCTGATAGCCATTCGTCCATGAGAGCAAATCAAGTGCTGACCATACATAATATCCTGTAATCTGACAGCCTTGACCGATTAAATCACGGACAACATTTGTATGTTCTTTCAAATAAGATTGACGCTGTTCATCAATAAACTCACCCGTTGCCGTTATTGGATCATCAAAGCCCATGCCATTTTCAGAAATGATAATCTCACAAGGACCATATTGTGCATATATACCTTGAATCAAATCGCTCAAACCTTGCGGATAAATTTCCCAGTCCCATTTTGTATAGTGGCCTCCTGGAACTTTCACAAATTTAAATTGCTTCTCCAAGTAGGGGTGATCGAGATCGCCCGCAGCAACAACGCGGCGCATATAATAATTTATCCCTAAAAAATCGCCGCAATTGTCTTTCATCACTTCAATATCTTCCGATGTTATTTTTGGCGACTGGTAATTTTTTTGACAATAGGCGAGCATCGCGCTCGGATAAGTGCCTGTAAGTGCTGGACTAATATACCAGTCTGACAAATAATCATAAGCGATCTGTCGTGCTTTGAGTGCATCTTCTGTTTCTTCTAGCACATCGACAGGCATCGGATTTAATACGATACCAATCTTCCCATCCATTTTCATTTCTCTAAAGAGGCGAATGGCTTTAGCACTCGCCACATTATAGTGATGCGACACTTGGAGCGCTTCACCATATTCATTCTTATGTTGTGGCGGATGTGTCCCTTGCACATAACCTTCGATTACTTCAGATGCTGGCTCATTAATCGTCGCCCACAACTTCACACGTCCCTTAAATGTTTCAAATAACACTTGACAATATGCTAGAAAAGCTTCAATCGTTTCAGGATTGAACCATCCTCCTTCTTCTAACAGTGGTAGCGGCAGATCCCAATGATAAAGTGTTACATATGGCTCAATATCATATTTTAAGAGTTCATCCACTAGATCGCGATAAAATTGTAGTCCTTTTTCATTAATCTTCCCTCGACCCTCTGGGAAAATACGGGACCACGAAATAGAAAAGCGGTAGGATTCCAGACCAATTTCGGAAAACAATTTGACATCTTCTTTCATATGATGGTAATGATCAACCGCAAATCGTCCGTCATAGCCAAGGTTATTCAATTCATAAAATTGGTCCCACGAATTCTTTCCTTTTCCATCGTCATATGTCGCTCCTTCAACTTGATAGGCCGCCGTTGCTGCACCCCATAAAATATTCTTCACTGTAGCATCTCCTTTTAAACCATTGCTTATTCAGTCGAAAGTAGTTGTTTTTCATATGATTTAAAGAATGGATACCAGATGACCATATCAACAATAATTAGCAAACTAACCCAAATGAATGCTTTCCAGTCATATGTGGTAATCATTGCACCAAGTGGCGCTGGTGTCGTCCATGGCACATAGGCAACCGTTTTTTTGATGAGATCTGTTGCCATTACAATATAGGTCAACATCCCATTAACTGTCTGAACAAGGACGAAAGGAATAAGTAAATTAATATTCAAAACAAGCGGTGTCCCGAAAATAATCGGTTCATTAATATTAAAAAGTGATGGGACAATGGCAAGTCTTCCTAGTTTTTTGAGCTGTTCGGATTGGCTACGCAACATTAACAAGTTCAAGCCAATTGTCGCACCTGCCCCACCTAAAATCATAAAGAATGCACGAAAAGTTTCAGTGTAGATGAATTCTGGTGCCATACCTTGTGTCATGCTCGTACTATTAGCAGCCAAATTCCCTAATTCATATATTCCAACAATTCCACTGACAATTGATGATCCATGCAAACCAACAAACCATAATAATTGCGTGACAATCGAGATAATAATAATACCAACCCATGAATTCACAACATGCGATAATGGCTGGAATAATACGCCTACAAGCTGCGGAATTAATAACCCGCCTGTTACATTTTGTACTGTCAAACTTAACAAGAATGTTCCAATCACAACGACAGCTAATGGCACAATGTTCTCAAATGATGCCTTAACTGGAGCAGGTACTGCATCCGGCATTTTAATGATAAGGCGTTTTTCTTTGAAGAAACGCACAATTTCTGTTGCACCTAGTCCAATCAAAATTGCTGTAAATAATCCTTCCGATCCTAAATAGGACATCGGAATAACCATCGTTTGATTCACTAAGATATCGGCAGCAACCTGTCCTTCTTGAATCGTTGTAGACATCACTCCCAAATTCGAAGGTGCTGCAGCAATTAAGAAAGCGACACCTGATGTAATCATCGGGCCGATCGGATCTATTTTATAACTTTTAGCAAGCGATGTTGCAATGACTAAACCTACAAAAAAAGCAATCATCCCAATTGATGCACGAAAGAGCAATTCAATTGCTAGACCATTTGCTACGGCCCATTCTTTCCACATGATTAGAAATTTAAAGAAAATATTTGTCGGCTGCATCGTTTCCAAATTTACAGGAGGCGATGTGACAATTAATGTCATTCCTCCAACAAGTGCTAAAGGTGTCGCAGCAACCATTCCATCCTTAATCGCCGCTAGATGACGTTGATTTGAAATTTTCTGCCCAATTGGAATGAGATGCTCATTCAAATAATCTACAAAGTTACGTTCCATTTTCTTTTCCATTTATTTTCCTCCTTGTCTGGTCCAATATCATCCATCATTGTTAGCATTTTTTCTTATGATAGGTTGATAATGGTGTTGTTATTGTGCTAATTTATGATAATTGATGACTCTTTTTTATGACAATGGTGCCATATTTTCCTAGCAATTCACCGACTGTCACGCTCAAGTCTAGCGACTGCTGCAAATTGGCTATAACTTCTTGCGCCTTACAAGAAAGCGTTGTCCCTAATAGCTTTACATGTGCATTATCTGGAGCAAATTGCTCTAAATATAATGGTAAATGCTTCATCTCTTCTTTTTGAATAAATAAATAGTCCCTCTCCCCTTTTTGGGTACTTACCAAATGCTCTGGGCAATTGGGATTAGGATGTGTTTCAAAAATTGCTTCGCCATAAATATCCAGCCACTGCCCCACAATGTCCAAGACATTCTCCTCATAAATTGAAAGTGTGCCATCAGCTTTCGGACTAATATTTAATAGTAAATTACCGCCTTTTGCCACAACTTGAACGAGCTTCGCAATAACTTCTTGTGGCGTTAGATAATCATTAAGATGCTGCATGCGATTATAACCATAAGACTTACCAATGCCGCGACTTTCTTCCCATGGATGATCTTGAACTTGTTTGTCATTATATTCTGTTGAATAATAATCTCCAAAATGCTCGGGCATCCCTTTAAAAAAGCGATCATTGACGACTACTTCATCCTTGACTGGTGACTCATTGTAAAGCCATGGCAAAAATTCCAAGACGCCACTTTCTTCAATTGTCAAATCCCACTCGCCGCCATCTGCAAAAAGAAGGCTCGGTGTATATTTATTCACTAATTCATACAAATCAGGATGTAAGACATCTTTGAGATAGTCCTCTTTTGACAGTCCATATTTTTCGACATCCTTTTCTGGAATAAAATATCCCCCATCACAACGGTGCGATGGTACGCTTTCCCAATCAATCATTGAATAATAAAGACCAAAGCGCATGCCCTCTGCTTCAACAGCTTCTTTCAATTCACCTACTAGATCACGTTCAGGTCCTACAGTCATCGCATTCCAATCTTTTTTATGGTGATTTTCTGTTGGCCATAAGCAGTAACCGTCATGATGCTTAGCAGTGAGGACAACATATTTTGCACCTGACGCCTTCATGATATGTGCCAAGGACTCTGGATAAAATAGTTCCGCATTGAAATGCTTTCCAAAATCACGATACTCGAATTCCTCACCATAGACACGCCGATGAAAGTCATCGCCATTATTTTTATGTGTGCCATAAACTGTCGCATAATACCATTCTGCATATGAACCGAATAACTCATCATTCACCGACTTATAAGCAGGAACACTATAAGGCCCCCAATGAATGAAAATACCAAATTTTGCCTCTTGAAACCATTCTGGAATGGGCCGCTCATAAATTTTTGCTAATATTTTTTCTTTTTCCACGTACTATCTCACCCAATTTCTTTTGTCCACTAAATTACGCCAATTTTTTTCGTTAGTCAAACGATTTACATTGTCATAGGCCACAAATTTTAAAACGCTTACAGCCTCGCCCTATTTCAAAATAAAATTATCCACATGTTATACACTACTGCTCCACTAATAAATAAGCCCGCTAATACTGAATATTCTTCAAGCATTAGCGGGCCTATGTTATCTATCAATAGCACTGGTAAATATTTTTTTGGTCTATTACCTTTATTAAAGTATTTTCAAATATATTTCTCAATTCAAACCAAATGTTGTCTAAAATTTCTGATCCAAAAATTCCTCAATGGAACAAATATCAGGCATTTCATCATAAGTCTTTTTGAACCATTCAGCAATCAAGGTCTTACCACACTTTTTATAAAGATGATAGTGATTGCAAAATTTAATTTTAGGTTGATAATTTCGGCTATATTTTTCAAGAACATTCACCCTAGGAAAATCGGCATACTTGTTTAACATTTCTTCTTCATAATCTTGTAATAAGTTGTCATTTGCATACATGATGGCCACACTGCGTTCAATAAGTGCACTAATGGTACGGGGCGTCTCGGGAAGGATAAGTTCCTGACTTGGGGTAAAAGTCAATTGTGTCTGCCCTTTTTTATTCGCTTTATAATCACACATCTGATGCAAACCGATCCAGTCCGTCATTGCTTTGGATGTGCCTTTTATAGGTGCTAGAGCGAATTGACCATAAATAAGAGGAAGCTTGTAATAAATTTCCATCAATTTGGCAAGACATTTCAATTTAAAGAAGTTGATATGATATTTCTCTTTAAATTCTTCTGCGAGCTTCTTCGTCGTTTTAGAAGTTTTCAGCCATTTTCCATCATGATAAATGACTAGACTATTAAAAGGAGCAATCTTATTTTGCGAAAAGTCGATGAGTGCACATACCGTTTGATCGATGATGGGGTTATCATAATATATGGAATATTTTTCAACCTCGGCAGCAGCACGATTGCGATCGGTAAGGTCCAGTTGTTGAGGCGTGGAAGAAATGGGCAATATCTTATGATCTTTATCTACAAAATGCGAATGCAACAGAAATTGAGAAATACCCCACATGCGATATTTCATTATATTCTTTAAGCGAAACAAAATATATCATCTCCTTTTTTATTTGATTCTATATACACTATATCATAGACATTAAATAAAATTTCAAGCCTTTCTCAATTTTTTATAAAAATAAAAAGTCCCCGAGCCGATTGCACGCCGGGGACTTCGCCGTATATTATGGACTATGCCATGTGAAATGTCTGGGTCATTTCAGCTTATTTTTTTAAATTAAATGAACAGCTTGCGGATGGGCCGTCACATAAGCAAGACGTTCTTTTGAATATTGTACTTCATATTGATAGGCGCCATCGACAGCGATTTTTCGGTGAACTACTTCAAAAGTATCACCATAGGACATCTCATCTAATATATCTTGAACATTCCAACTGGGTCGCGTATAGATCTTCAAAGGGCCATGATGAATAGACAGAAGATGCGTTCCTTTTGCGACCCGTCCAACGGTTGGATATTGTTCATTGGATTGGCAACTATAAATTGACTCAGAAAAAGTCCCCAGTGAATATTCCGCCAAGATAGAAACTACTGCATCCGCTATCTGATAGAATTTCTTTTCATCGGCATACACTTTCCAATCATTAAGATTGTCAATAAAACCATAATTCAAAATAATCGTTGGTGTAGGATGTGTCAGTCGGTGCATAAAGCAATAATCTTTGCCATTAGGATAAGTGTGCGAATAACAACGCCGATATGGAATATCTGCAATTTTTGCAATGGCTTTCACAAGGGGCCTTGCTATTTTTGAATTGTCCGCAATGGAATGGAGCGCTTCAACCCCGCGTGATTGACCATCTGCAGCATTAAAATGATTGCTCAAACATAGGTCATATTGCCCTTTTACGCGTGCTGCTCGTGACTGATAAGCAAGTGTTTCATCCTTTTTGCGCGTTAAAGCTACGGGAACACCTAATTGCTTGAGTTGTTCATATTGATATAGGCTAATCTTCAAATTGAGATCTTTTTCAGCTGTGCCATCGCGTGCAGTTGCTCCTTTTTGCGCCCCACCATGACCAGGATCAATAATGATTGTTTTCTTCATTTTTATTTCCTTTCTTTTAAGTATATGACATTAGTGCATTCATTTTAAGAGTGGGTATCTGAAGCACCCTCTTCAGGTAATTCTTGCAATGCTTGCCATTTTTGAGTAATTTTTTGGCGAATGCGATAAAATTGACGGCGCGACATCCCATAATGGCGCGCAAGATTTGTATAATTGGTCTTTTTCTTATAGAGATCCACCACAATCCGCCGCTTTTGCGGGGTCAATTCCTTCATGAATTGCTCCATTAGCAAGGTCCACTCCGCTTTTTCCAGCGGTTGGTTGCCCTGCTTTGGCACATGATGTGCAATTACTTGTTCTGTCAGCTCCGCTTTTTTCTTATGGTGGCGCGCAAATTTGCGGATTTCGTCAATGATTTTCCAGCGGACACGTGTATAGGCATATCCTGTAAATTGATATATTTCGCATTCACGCTCTAATTCTTGGGGGAAGCGTTCATAAGCAGCAAGCAGTGCAATGCGACCTACTTGAACACAGTCGTCATAATGCGGATGGTTAGGGTAGAGCTTTAACTGTTTTAGACAGCCATAGATGATTTCCTCATGTAGCTGCAACAACTCACGTGCATGTTGCTCGCTTAGTTGCCTTTTTATATATGAGGGGGATTGAGAACTTTTGGCAGAAAGTTTTTTTATATCTGGCATATCTTCACCTTTTTTGTCTTGGCAATGTTTTGCCATATATGTCGTCCTTTCATATTGAATTTACTTGGCCAAGTGGTCCTCATTTTAGTGCATTAAAATTGCCTCCACATCTCATTAAAAAAGCACAAAAGGGCACAAAATTTTTAAATTTGCAATCTTGGCATATTTTTTTATTTTTCTTACGTTTAATGAATTGGTTTTATGATTTTTGTTATCATTTTGTCATTACATCTTATGATTGGCAGTACATAGCATTTATAATAAAAAAAGAACCTGAGGGCTCAGGTTCTTTTTCATTCATATAATAGCTTATATTATAAAGCTTTCATTTCATTTTGTAAGATTTGTTTTTCATGTATTTTGAAGAAAGGATAATAAATAAATACATTCAATAAGACGAGTCCTAAGACAAAGGCGACATTTCGCCAATCAAGCGAAGAAAGATATGCTTGCGCAAAAAATGGTGTAAATGAAGGGTCGACAATGAATCCTTTAGAGATGATGCCCCACACTTGTGCATAGTAGGCTACAATCAAGTTAATGATCGGGCACACTAAAAAAGGAATAGCATAAATGGGATTAAAAGCAATTGGCGTTCCAAAAATCAGCGGCTCATTAATGCCACTAATCACTGGAATTGCTGAAACTTTTCCTAAGGTACGTAAATATTTTACTTTACTTCGTAACATTAAAAGCAACAGTCCCAGCGTTCCACCAGATCCTCCCATGATTGCGATGCGAAACATTTGAAGATTCATTGCACTCATGGCGCTTTGACCTGCACTTAGCAGTGACGCATTTTCGCCTGTATTGGTAATTCCAATCGTAAAAATAATGGAGAAAATAATTGATGGTCCATTAATTCCAATCAGCCATAAAATATTCCCAAAAGTAACAATTAAAATATATCCCCACAAACTATTGGCCACATTAACGGCTGGTGTTAGAATGCTCATGATCCATTCTGGCAATAATAAACCAGTAGCTTTGAATAAGACTAAGCTCACACCATATATCAAAATAATATTAGCCACTAAAGGAAGCAATGAATTTAAAAAACTCATCACAGCAGGTGGCACAGATTCATGCATTTTAATTTGATATCTTTCTTGGCTAAAAAGACGTGTTACTTCAACCGACAGCAATGAAATAATAATTGCCACAAAAAGGCCATTCGTGCCCAAATATTCCATCGACAGTTGTCCTTCTATTACTTTCGTTGCCACCATCATAAAAGCAGCGACACTAATAAAGCCAGCAGCTGGCGCATCAAGATGATATTCTTTTGCGAGAAAATGGCTCATGCCAAAGGTTGCATAAACACTAAAAAGTCCCATTGTTAAATCATAGGGAAGCATAATATGCCCTATATGATCTAAAGCAAAAGTCTTCCATGCCGCTAAAAAGCGCAGACCTATACCAGCAGTTGCTGGATTATACATCTCCATATTAATTGGCGGATTCGCAAAAATCATAAAAAATGAACCGATCACGATAAAAGGCAGTGCAAACATCATACCACTTGAGATCGCTCTTAAGTGGCGTTGATTCCCTAATCGATTAGCGATAGGGGTCAGAATAGTTTCTAATTTATTCATTTTGATATTATTTTCCATTGCTCAAATTCTCCTTTCGGTAACTCTTTTTTCTATACTTGATAACTATTAAATTGAAATGCTGATTCTACGACATTTTCGGGATCATATTTTTTTAAGATTTCTTCATACATTTCTTTATAATGATTATCGACTTCTAGCTGCGGATGAACTTGACTTGCTTCATGCAAAAAATGCATCGAGTCCCGACCCATTGCTTTGCCACGCGTTGTATGCTTGTCTAGTGCATAATCAGGAATTTCTGGAACATATCCCATCGCAAAATTTTTAATGACAATATTTTTAAGCAGATCAGTTGAACGATCTTTTGTCGACTCTGACAAGATGCGAATTGCATGAAATATATACATGGCACGATCCGACTCATTATATTCAAATGTTTGGCGCATTTCATTGAGCGTATGAATATAGATGCATGCTTCTGGATTGCCAAAACCGATATCTTCAACTGAGATTGCTAGCAGACGGCGCCACAATTTTTCTTCCATTTGCGGTGAAGAAATATAAAGTTCATAAGCAAACTCACAGGCTTCTTTTGTATATCCACGGCGAATACTTTTTTGTAGTGCCGAGATTACTTCATCTGCCATCAAGTTATTACGCGTTTTTATTCGTGCCCATGGATCAGCTAAATATCTTTCCTTTGACATCATATCGACTCCTTTTTATAATTTTTAATTAATAAGTGCTTATAAATTTGATGGGAGGGAACTGACGTGGATCTCAACGATTTGAACCGCAAATTCTTACTGACGCCTGTTGAAAAAAATATCTTGAATTATCTAGATACGCATCGTCATCAGCTGGACGGCTTAGCCATCCGCGATCTTGCAACTCGTTGCTATGTATCGACAGGAACCATTGTGAAACTCGCAAAGAAATTACATTTGTCGGGTTACACTGCACTCCTTGAACGATTCAAAGTATTACCTCCTGCTGCACTTTCGCCAATTTCCACTCCGACATCAGATGCTGCCCTATTGCAAAAAGGGATCAATGAAGTCATACAACTTGTCCAACATAAACAGACCGATTTCCAAGAACTTTTGGAAAAACATCAAGACAGCACTCTTTTAATCTTATCGACTGGCTTCTCTTCTCATGTCGCAAGTTTTATGTATGATTCACTCATTTTGCGAGGCTTTCGGGTCATTATGCGCAAACATTTGCAATTGATTGCCTCTTCTACACCTGATCATTTATTAATTTTTGTCATCTCAGAATCTGGCGAAACGACTTCAATAGAAGACATTGTACGCGACGCTTGTGAAAAAACATTCGATATTATTTCATTTACCAATAATCCGTCCTCAACAGTCGCGCAACTGGCCACACTTGATATCAGTCTTGACCTCTATGATCCTTTCGTCCCTAGTTTTTCAAGAGCCCCTCATCCTTTCTTTGGTTATGTACTCATTTTATTTGAGTACTTGCTTTATACTTAAGACACCTCCTTTAACATGATTATAAATTTTTAAAATATAAAATAGACGATGATAGCGGAAGAATGAACATGTTTACCAAAAAAGTAAACAAAAAGCCAAGTATGACTGCTTTTCTCATATGAAAAGTAGTTGTCCTTGGCTTTTTTTATAAAAAAAAGACACCCGCAATTCGGGTGTCCCACAGAAAGGAGATGATTAAAAATATGAAAAGCAAAGTTTGGGTCTTTCGCTTCTCATTCATCATAACATATCTGAAAGCGTTGTCAATATTTTTCTGAAAATTTTTAAAATTATTTTTAGATACTTCTAATTTTTTTCGCCAAAATCATGTTTTTTATTTCTACCTTCTAATCTATTTATTATAATAAAAAAGCAAGCGGAAAATACGCTTGCTTTTCATTAATCAAAACGATTTTGCTTTTAATGATTAGTAGATTTTTGAAGGTTCAGGAATAACGTCTGATGCTAGAATTTCTTTACGAACTTCAGCTTGTAAGTTAGCTTCTGGTCCTTCTGGGTCTTTTTCTAGATTTTCTACATATTCATCAGTGGTCATTAATTTAACACCAATGTTTTTCATGTCACGTAGGTTTTGTTCATGAACTTCTGCGTTAGCTGCATTTGTTCCATCAGTTAAGCAGATCACTTCATAGTCTAGTGAGTTAGCATCCCATGCAGTACCGCGGATGCAGTTAGGGGTTTGAACACCAGTCAAGATAACTTGACGTACGCCTAAACGACGTAATACAAGATCTAATTCTGTCATGAAGAATGCTGACCAGCGTTGTTTTACGATTAAGTATTCGCCATCAATTGGAGCGATAGATGCAGGAATTTCTGCGCCTTCTGTACCTGGTACTAAAGAACCACCATTTGATTTCCATCCTTCATAACGTGTAACTTCTACGTCAGATCCATTTCCGCGATATAGACGGAATACGTGGAATACAGGCACGTTAGATTTACGTGTTGCTTCCAAAGCACGTTCGATGTGTGGTAAAGCTTCTAGACCCGCTTTAACTACTAATGGTGAATCTTCATCTAAGAAGTCACGCTGCATATCAATGATTAAAAAAGCATTTCTTGGCATACTTTTTTCCTCCCTATGTTTTTGTTTTTTGTCTTGTTACATGTATATCTTATCGCAAAAACCGCGTAATGTAAAGGTTTTCGCAAGGTTCGCGAGGATAAAGTAACCGCCATTTTTTATCTCTAGAGGATAAATTGCATACTATTTTTTTGAACATTTAGCGTTGAAAGCACTTTTTTAATCATAATTTTTGATCTAAAGATGAACTTTCCCAAGTTGGGCAATAACTATGGTATAATAGCTAATATGAAATACGTATGGAGGAGGGAACTGTTTGGATCGTCGAGCCAATTTAGAGATTGTTTATACTTATTTATTACATGCATTGGCGGGATTTTTGAATGCCCTAACCATTATGGCATTTGGTAAAATGACTGGTGTAATGACTGGCAATATGAGTAGTATGATCATTTTAGGATTTGCCGGAGAAAAACATGCTGCCTTAGTCCTTCTCTTTTATGTATTTTGCTATTTTTTAGGCAGTATGATTGTTGGATTCCTAAGCCAATTTCATATTTCACACCAAGTGCGCGATTTGGATTTTTTTGGTTTTCATTTATTATTTGCAGCACTTTTTACATTATTCTGGTTTTTAACGGATTCTATCGTGCTAAGTATCTCGGTGGTCGCTGTAAGATTAGGAATGCAAAACGCTTTTCCTCTCCCAAGTCGCCACAAACGGATCCGTACAACTTCGATGACGGGCCTGTTGACAGAGATTGGAATATTGATGGGGGGCCTGCTGAGAGGGAGCCATCTTGTAAATATTCGTTCGCTAACTTTTAACATTTTATATTTGCTTACTTTTTTCCTTGGAACATCCATTTCAGCACTCATTCATTATAAAACGCATTTTTCCGTCCTTCTTGTAGGAATTGTGTTGGAGCTGCTCGCTGCTGCATTTTGTTACCGGCTGAGTTCCATTGAACAAGATGAATAATCGTAGCGGGGAAGCCCGCTATTTTTGTGTCATTTTTTGAATCATTTTGTGCTAGTCAATATAGTGCCAAAATAAAAAAAGACTCATCTTTAAAGATGAGTCTTTTTTATTTTATTTATTTTGTTGCTTTTTCGACATCTTTTTTGACATCTTTTGCTTCTTTTTTAACATCTTCAGCAATTTTTCCAGCTTCTTTTTTAGCTGTTTCAGCAGTTTTCATTGCATCTTTTTTGAGTTCTTCTACTGCTTTTGTTGCTTCATCTAGGCCTTCGTTTACTTTGCCTTTTACTTGTTCTGCAAGTTCATTTGCACTTTTACCCACTTCTTTTGCAGATTTTTCAAAGGAGTCGCGCAATTCTTTGCTAGAATCCACAAGGGAGACACGAATATCTTCTGCTGCTTCTTTGGTTGCTTTTCCAAGTTCTGTTCCTTTTTCAGCTGCAAGGGATGCATATTCTTTACCTTGCTCTTTCAATTCATTCATTTTATCCGTAAGTTCTGCGCGTGTTTCTTCACCGCTTTTTGGAGCGAATAATACTCCAAGTACAAATCCTGCAAGTGCGCCTTGTACAAATGCGAACACTTTTTTCATGTTTATCGCCTCCAATTATTTATATATTCATTATAAATAAAATAAGTGCTAAAGTGTAGGAAAATCTTCTAAAATAGACAATTTCAACGGAAAATTTAAGTTTTTTTAATCTTTATCGCCTATAGTACATGATATCTGTGAAACTTTAGGAAATTTTGGAGGAATAGCAAATGAAGATTGGAATTGAGAAAATAAGTTTTTTTACACCCCCTTTTTATATTGAAATGAAACATCTTGCACAAGCACGTGATGTTGACCCTGCCAAGTACACCATTGGTATTGGACAAGACCAGATGGCCGTCAGTCCTGTGCATTATGATGCCGTCGCCTTAGCCATCAATGCAGGGATCAGCCTTGATTTGACCGCGGCAGATAAAGCAGAAATTGATACGATTATTTTGGCAACTGAATCAGGAGTAGATCATTCAAAATCAGGAAGTACCTGGATTCATAGAGCGCTCGGTATCCAACCGCATGCACGTGCCATTGAAATGAAACAAGCATGCTACAGTGCTACAGCTGCGATTCGTTTGGCAATGGGACATATTAGTCTGCATCCTGATAAAAAAGTCTTAGTCATTGCTAGCGACATTGCCAATTATGGCATACATACTCCAGGGGAGCCGACACAAGGTGCTGGTGCGGTCGCAATGCTTCTATCAAGTGATGCTAAAATTATGGCCTTTGATACCCAGAGTGTTCCTTATACTGTTGAAATTTCTGATTTTTGGCGTCCGCTCTATTCCGATACACCTTTCGTTGATGGAAAATATTCAAACCAAGCCTATGTTGAAACATTCCAAGGGGCATGGAATGGATACAAAGCACTCACTGGTCGAGTAGCGACAGATTTTGATGCACTTCTTTTCCATGTACCTTATACGAAAATGGGCAAAAAAACATTACAGTCGCTTGCCGCTACGGGTGATTTGACTGATGAGACACTTTCAACATTCACTGCCATTTATGATGAAGCAGTTATCTATAATCGCCGCGTTGGGAATTTATATACAGGAAGTCTTTATCTAAGCTTGATCTCTTTCTTGGAACAAGCTGAAGCCGCACGTGCAGGTGCACGCATTGGAATGTTCAGTTATGGCTCAGGTGCAGTAGGTGAATTCTTTGCTGGTGAATTAATGCCCAACTTTGAAACATATCTGCAAAAAGAACGGCATGAACAATTGCTTGACCACCGATTCTTACTTGATATTCCCACTTATGAAATGGTACTATCCGAGCGTATCGCAGTCGATGAAGCGGGTAACTGGTTGGCGGATACTTCACTTGGTCGCCCAGGACAAGTCGTGCTCGAAAAAATCAGCGCCCACAAACGCTACTATAAAATGATTTAATTCATTGCCCTCATCTTATAAAAAATATGAAGAAAGAGAGAAAAAGTCATGAGTCAAAACCAAATGCCACCCATCCAAAATCATCCCCGCATCTTCATTGTAGGGGCTAAGCGCACGCCTATCGGTTCTTTTTTAGGTCAGCTTGCCCATTGTACGCCAGCACAATTAGGAACAACTGCCGTTAAAGCTGCTATTTCTGCAAGCACTCTTCCACAAGAAATGGTCGATGAAGTCATTATCGGCCATGTGCTCAGTGCTGGCGCTGGCCAAGGTGTTGCACGACAAATTGCATTGCATGCTGGATGTCGCGAAAACTCTATTGCGAGCAGTGTCAATATGGTCTGCGGTAGTGGTTTGAAAGCTGTAATGAATGGATGGCTGAGCTTACAGATGGGAATGAATGATGCAGTCGTTGCTGGAGGAGTTGAAGCAATGAGCCAAGCACCTTTTTTATTGCCTGCAATGCGCAGTGGTAATAAGCTTGGGCACACTACTGCTTGTGACAGTATCATTAATGATGGACTGACAGATGCTTTTGAACAAATTCATATGGGCATAACGGCCGAAAAAGTTGCAGCCAAATATCATATCTCACGCCAAATGCAAGATACTTTTGCGCTAGCAAGTCAGAAAAAAGCCATTCAAGCACAAGATGCTGGATACTTCAATGATGAAATTGTTCCAATCGAAGCAAAAATTGGACGCAACATTGAATATGTAATGGCAGATGAATATATTAATCGTCAGACATCACAGGAAAAATTAGCCGCTTTACGCCCCGTTTTTCAAAAAGATGGAACTGTAACAGCAGGAAATGCTTCTGGCATCAATGATGGTGCTAGTGCCACTGTCCTTGTGCATGAGCAGATGCTTGAGCAATTAGCTATCCCTCCTCTTGTAGAAATTGTAGCCATGTCTCAAGTTGGGGTCGCACCTCAGCTTATGGGAATGGGGCCTGTACCAGCTATCCTCTCCATTTTAGAAAAAACAGGGCTCACCCTTTCAGACATTGGTACTTTTGAATTGAATGAAGCTTTTGCAGCGCAGAGTGTCGCTGTCATTCAGCAATTAGCACAGAAAGCAGACATGGAAGAAGCCGATCTTTTAAAAAGAGTCAACCCGTACGGCGGAGCCATTGCACTGGGTCATCCGCTCGGCGCAAGTGGGAACCGCATCTTAGTCACCTTGATTCATCGTATGAAACGCGAACATTTAAAATATGGCATCGCCAGTCTATGTGTCGGCGGTGGAATGGGCATCGCAATCTTAGTGCGCAATTGTGAAAATATCTAATGGCTCACACCCTCACTTGCAACATACTTAAAAATAAATAAAATCGGACAATGGTGAATGCCTATCTTTTGATGACATACCACTGTCCGATTTTTTGTAAAAAATTATCTTATTGAGCTGATGTTTTTTCCTGTTGTAATAAGTCGCGAATTTCGCGTAAGTAATCTTCGCTTGTCGGTGCTGCTGGCTTCTCCTCTGCTTCTTCATGATGGTGCAAGGTACGCACTTTGTTGACAGCTTTTAAGATAAAGAATAAAACAAGTGAAATTAATAAAAAGTCAACCAATGCTTGCAAGAAGATACCATAAGGAATTGCGGTGCCATTTAATGTGATCGCCATATCTGCCACACTTGCATTCCCTGCAATTGCCGCAATCAATGGCATAATAATGCCTTCAACTAATCCATTGACAACGGCTGTAAATGCTGTCCCCATTACAACACCAACGGCCAGATCCAATATATTCCCTCGCATAATAAATGCTTTAAATTCTTTAATCATCATATTCTCCTTTTTATTTTACAATGTGTGATGTGGTCTTTGCGCTTGAGATGTTTGACGAACGATATTTAGAATGCGTTTTGCTGCTTCGGTGTCAAGATGTGCTTCTTTTTTCAACAAGGATACAACAGCTGGCACTTCTTCAGGAGAGGCACCGACACTTAAAGCAAGCGAATTCGCCTGCAAACTCATATGCCCTTTTTGGATGCCTTCTGTCACAAGTGCTAAAAGCGCACTCAAATTCTGACCTAATCCAAGGGATACAGCTAACTCAGCCAATTGCTTAGCAGTAGGATGTCCTAATATTTCATAGCAAAGCTGGACAGTTGGATGAGAATTAATGGTTCCGCCAAGCGTGCCTAATGTCAGTGGTAAGGTCAGTTGTCCAACAAGTTGCCCAGCATCATTAGTCGTCCACACCGAAAGTGCCCGATACTGACCACTGCGACTTGCATAAGCATGAGCTCCAGCTTCGACAGCGCGCGTATCATTTCCACTGGCAAGAACAAGTGCTGTTACACCATTCATAATGCCTTTATTATGTGTTACTGCACGATAAGGATCGACTGCTGCAAATTGTCCAGCTTTAACAATTGCATCGCGAACCCATTCCCCTGAATATTGACCACGTGCTAAATATTCTGGCGAAATTGTACAAGTTGCGGTAACAAGTGCCTCAGTAGCATAATTGGACAAAATACCCATCAATGCTTCAGCTCCAATTAGTTGCTGGACATATATTTTAATGCCTTCCATCATTGTATTCACAATATTAGCGCCCATCGCTTCTAATGTATCTACATGTAAGTGCATGACAAGCAGCTCTGGCGTGGCAAAGGTCTTATCAGCTGGCAAAATGCGAACCTTTACTTCTCTTGCACCTCCACCGCGAGAAACAATGCTTGGGTGTGATGCATTAGCTAACTGAATAATTTCTTCTGTATGTTGCATCAGCACTTGGGAAGCAGCGGCACTATCTTTCACATCAAAAAATGCTAACTGCCCCACCACTAAACGCTTAGGAAATGTCGTATGAAATCCGCCACTTTGGCTAATAATTTTGCCTGCATGGCTAGCTGCCGCAATAACAGATGGTTCCTCAGTGACCATTGGCAGTACATATTCTTGCCCATTAATAACATAATTCAGTGCAACGCCTAATGGTATCTCAAAGTTCGTAAGATAATTTTCGATCATATGATCGGCCACTGACGGCTCAAGATGAATGCTTCGACTCTCAAGATATTCATATGTCTTTTGGGATATAACTTCTGCTTCATATAGTGCATGCAATTTCTCAGCATGACTTTTTTTATAAAATTGCTGCAAAAATTCTTTTTTCAAAAGGCCCCTCCTTTTTCATTATTTCCTTTATTATGCTGGAATTTGTGTGATTTTAAAAGTAACGGGTTTTAAATTTTAAAAAAGTAAGGGCTTTCATGTGAAAAAATAATAACTTTCCAGTATGATAGCAGAGGTTAGATTTCACGAACTAAAAAGATTTTTGCCTAATAAAAGCGCAAAACTTTTTTAGCCTAGTTGAAATTATTAACCGAGATGTTGAGTTTTGCTGTAAAGTTTGTTATTATTATCACGAGATTTAAAAAAAGGAGAGGGAAAAATGACCCATAAAATTAAAGCAATTGTGGCAACAGCCGATCACAAAGCGGAAGTTATCGAAAAAGAAATGCGTCCGCTCGAATATGGTGAAGCACTCCTAGATATGGAATGCTGCGGTGTATGCCACACCGACTTACACGTTAAAAATGCCGACTTCGGTGATGTTACCGGACGTGTCCTTGGTCATGAAGGAATCGGCATTGTCAAAGAAGTCGGACCTGGTGTTACTTCATTGAAAGTCGGCGACCGCGCAAGTGTCGCATGGTTCTTTGAAGGTTGTGGCCACTGTGAATATTGTGGTACTGGTCGTGAGACACTTTGCCGCAGTGTTAAAAATGCTGGCTATACAGCAGATGGTGGTATGGCAGAAGAAGTCATTGTTACCGCAGACTATGCAGTAAAAGTTCCAGACGGATTAGACCCTGCCGCTGCAAGCTCCATTACATGTGCAGGTGTTACTTGCTACAAAGCGATCAAAGAAGCACATTTAAATGCTGGACAATGGATTTTAATTTCTGGCATGGGTGGACTTGGAAACTTAGCACTCCAATATGCTAAAAATGTCTTCAACTTAAAAGTTGTTGCAGTTGATGTTAATGATGGCCAACTTGAATTTGCTAAAGAATATGGTGCCGACATTTGCATTAATCCACTTAAAACAGATGTAGCTGAATTTGTCCAAAAAGAATTAGGTGGCGTTCATGGTGCTGTCGTAACGGCTGTCGCAAAATCTGCCTTTAACGATGCCGTTGGCGCCGTTCGTGCAGGTGCTCGCGTTGTTGCAGTTGGACTCCCAAGTGCCGCAATGGATCTATCCATTCCACGCCTTGTACTAGATGGTATCCAAGTTGTTGGTTCTCTCGTTGGAACACGTGAAGATCTGAAAGAAGCGTTCCAATTCGGTGCTGAAGGAAAAGTTGTACCAAATTGTGAAATGCGCCCAATGGAAGATATTAATGATATTTTTGATGAAATGGAACGCGGAGAAATTCGTGGTCGCATGGTTATCGATCTTAAAAATTAATCATCTCCTCATAATTTAAATAAAAAAGCTCTGCAACTGAACACTTAGACTCTCACAAGTGAGTTTGTAAAGTGCCATTGCGAGCTTTTTCTTTTTATATTTGAATGCTAGCTTATATTTTTTTATTTGCGCGTGAAATATTGTGTCGCAAAGACCGCTCTTTGCCATCCATGATATAGCACCTCGCACATATGTTCTGACATTTGCGGATAAAATGACTGACTTGTAGATTGCAACGTTTTAATTTCTTCTAAATTTTCCCAATAGCCTACTGCAAGCCCCGCTAAAAAGGCTGCTCCTAGTGCAGTGGTCTCTAAATTTTTTGCTCGAGCTAATTCCAGATGCAATAAATCTGCCTGAAATTGCATCAAATAATCATTCATCGCAGCTCCACCATCGACTTTCAAGACCGATAGCTCCATGCCTGTATCTTTTTTCATCGTATCAATAACATCGCGGACTTGATAAGCAATGGACTGAAGCGTTGCTTTAACAAAATCATTGCGACAAGTTCCACGTGTCAAACCAAAGACTGCGCCACGTGCATCAGGGTCCCAATAAGGCGCTCCTAGTCCTGTAAAGGCTGGTACAACATAAATTGTCGCTTCAGAATCGGCTGCCTGCGCCAATGCTTCGGATTGATCAGCGGACTCGATCATTTCCAAACCGTCCCGAAGCCACTGAATCGCGCTACCTGCAATAAAAATAGAACCTTCCAGTGCATAATGAATCTGCCCTTCTAGACCATATGCAATTGTTGTTAATAATTTGTTCTGCGAAAGTTCCAACTGCTGGCCTGTATTCATCACAATAAAAGAACCCGTTCCATAAGTATTTTTGATCATACCTGGTTCAAAAGCACATTGCCCAATCAGCGCTGCTTGCTGGTCCCCCGCCATACCTGCAATCGGAATAGCCTCACCATAAAAATGAAAATTAGCAGTCTGACCATAAATTTCTGAATTAGAATGCACAGTTGGCAACATAGCACGAGGAATATTTAAAAGCTGCAAAATCTCTTCGTCCCACTGCAACGTTTTAATATTGAACAACATCGTTCGTGCCGCATTCGTATAGTCGGTCACATGGACTGCACCATTGGTCAATTTCCACACTAACCATGTGTCAATCGTGCCAAAAAGCAATTCGCCACGCTCTGCCCGCTCTTGTGCATGTGGCACATGATCAAGTAACCAGCGAACTTTTGTTGCCGAAAAATAAGCATCGATGACAAGCCCTGTTTTTTCGTGAAACATCTTTTCATAGCCTTCTTCAATTAATTGTTGGGCAAGCGGTGCTGTTTGACGAGATTGCCAGACAATCGCATTATAAATCGGCAACCCTGTCGTCTTATCCCATACAACTGTCGTCTCACGCTGATTCGTAATGCCGATGCCCGCAATTTGACTTGGTGAAATATCACTTTCAATAAAAACATCTGCAATTACTGATTGAACAGAATTCCAAATCTCAATGGCAGAATGTTCCACCCATCCTGAATGGGGAAATATTTGCTGAAATTCACGCTGCGCCACCGCCACTTGTTCTGCTTTTTTATTAAAGATAATGGCACGTGTGCTCGTTGTTCCTTGATCAATCGCTAAGATATAGGTCGCGTCCTTTTTGCTTTTCGCCATCTTATTCCCTCCCAATGTCACAAGTTTTTGCGCATTTATCGTATCATAAATATATGCACATTGCTTTCATTTATGTCAATGGATATATTAATAAAGCACACGATTAACAATTAAAAAACAGACTGTGCTTCCACAATCTGTTATAATGCCATTTCTTTAAAATAAGAGATGCGCGTTATCCTGCGCATATTGCGCCTTATCTTCGTTCTTGAGCAATTTTAAGGGCGCGCTGATAGCAGCTGCGCAATTGATGCCCAATTTTTCCGATACTTTTTTCAGAGACTTTTGCATAGCCTGCCTGCGTTAAATCGGGGAGCTCTTGATTGAGTATGCCAATAATAGTCTGTTCCAAGTCTGCTAGATCCTTGAATTTATATAGATGCTTATTCGCCTCATAATCATCAAACACTGGCAAGTCGCGCACAATGGTCGGAATACGGCTAGCCAAAGCTTCCAGCAGCACAATGCCTTCTGTCTCTTCATATGTTGGGAAAAGATAAAGATCTGCCACTTGATAGGCAACACGAACAATTTCCCGGTCAACATATCCCGCAAAACGCAAATTTTCCAGACGTGTACTTAAAGCTTGACGGGTCTGTTCATCAAGCACTTTTGGATCAGTATAGCCAAACCAAATAAATTGCACTTCTGGCAATCGCCGCGCCAACTCGATAAAATCAAATAGCCCTTTACGCTTAATTTGAAGACCGACCGAAATAATCAGTGGTCGATTCTCATCGAGGACATAAAAAGCACGAAATTTCTTCATTTCATAATCGGTAGCATGCCAGAAGTTTAGGTCAATCCCGTTAGAAATTGACTCAATTGGAGCATGCAAACCATAGGACTGAAGTAAACTTTTTGAATATTCAGTCGGTGTTAAGAGCAAATCTGCCGTTCCATAACATTTCTCCAACCATTTGCGAAATAATGGAGCAACCGTATTAGAGTAGCGGAAAGAATCTTTGAAATCTTCAGCCGTTGAATGTGCATGGTAGACAACCGCTTTACCTTGACGGCGAGCTTTTTTAGCAAGATAGTAAGAGTTTGGGAATATTGTATTAATATGGACCACATCCCAGTCCTTTGTATCGGTGAGTGTATAAGGGATATGTTCTTTTTCAAGCGCAGCTTGCTGATGATAGAGTGCACGACCGACACCACTTTGTTTTATTTTTTCTTGAAAATCACTATGTAGGTATACTTTCATGCCTTTCCCTCTATTCCATTTGATTTAATGATGAATAAATAATTTTAGCAAGCCGGCGGTTCCATATTGGTAGAGAAACAGCGTTGGAATCTTGCTGAGCGTCAATACGATCATAAATTTCTTAAAGCGAATAGGCGTCAGACCTGCAAAACAGCACAAAAAATCAGCCGGTGTCAGCGGAATAAACATCGCATAAGTAAAAAGCCGCTCAAAGCCTTGCTCGCTTTCCATCCACGATGCATATTTTTTGTAACTGCGTTCATCCAATACCATCTGCACAAAAGGACGACCATAACGGCGGGCCAGCATAAAGATAATGACCGAACCTACCATAATTCCCACGAAATTCAAGAAAAAGCCGTACCAAAATCCAAAGACAAGCGTGCCAATTGGAATCGTAACGCCCGCAGGAATAATTGGAATGACCACTTGCAACAGTTGAATAAAAATGAACACAATAGGAGCACCATAGCCTGCACGATTCAAAAAGGCAGCCATTCGTTCAGAATCTGTCAGAAAGCCAGTCGCAAATCCTTGATAAATGAACCAGATCGAACCTATCATACCAATAATATTAATTGTCTTAAAAAGACGGGCCTTCCACTGTTGTTTTTGAGATGTGTCAGGAACTTCCGCTTTTATTTTTTCGCGTTGATAGCGGTGCAAGGTATCAATTGTCTCGCTCGATAACTTTCCCGAATCCATGTGCGAATTCAGCGGTGATGTTTCGTTAACTTGTTTTTCTGCTGCTTGTGCACTATCTTTTCTTTTAGTTTCTAATGTTTCAAGTCTTTTCGCTTCTTTTTTATGGAATGTATTCATAGCAATCCTTCCCTCTGCTTGGATAAACCAAGAAGACGAATGCGCCAAAGAGTTGAAATAAAGTCTTCCGGTTATTTTTTATTTAGTCATTATCTATCGCACGTTGATAGACTTCAAGCACTTTCTTAGCAAAAGCTTCAGCAGAATAATGATCAAGTGCTGATTGACGCGCTGCTTGGCCCATAGTTGAGCAAGTCATTGGCTGGTGGACAAAACTTTCAAGATATTTTTTGAATTGATCAAAATTTTGATATTGATAGCCATTTTTACCATCTTCTATAACGCCATCAATAGAATCATCTTGACGACATAATGCAGGTAGACCGCTCGCAAGAGCTTCGATATATGTTAAGCCTTGTGTTTCGCTTGTTGAAGCACTAACAAAGAGATCTCCCAATTGGTAATAAAGCGAGACTTCTTCGGGACGAACCATTCCAGCAAAGCGTACTTTGTCTGTTAATGCTAGCGTCTCCACCAATTCTTCAAGCGCTGCCCGATATGGACCATCGCCAACGATTAATAGCTTCAAATGCGCCTCATCCAGTTGCTTCATATAGCGGATAAGCTCATCGATATTTTTCTCTTTTGCGACACGTGCGAGTGACACCAATACAAAATCATCTGGTTCAATGCCCAATTGTTGACGCACTTGCTGCCTTTTTTCTTGAGGAATTCTTTCAGAGAATTGTTTTAAATTCAATCCTGTTGGAATCACTGTAATTGGAATATCAATACCATAACCATGTAGCATTGCACTAACTTTAGGTGTTGGCGCAATAATTTGTGCCGTTCGTTCCAATAGTTCCCGCGATAGCGTTTCAACAATTTTCTTGCCGAGACGACGACTTGGCGAGAAATAATGCGTATAATCTTCATAAATCGTATGATATGTATGCACAATTGGAATATCTAACGCATGCGCCATGGCTTGTGCAATTCGGAACGTACTGAATTCCCCTTGCGTATGAATAATATCGGGATGCCAGTCCACTAATTTGCGAATATAAGGGGATGTCTTGGCAAAAGATAGACGCGCCCCTGGATATAACTTATTCACACTGAAGGAACGAACAGCGCATACATGATGAATCGGATCTTCTGAATCATGTGCCCCTAATGTTAGGACATATACTTCATGACCAGCAGCTTCTAAAGCCTCTTTGAGTGTCAAAGTCGATGTAACGACACCATTAATTGCTGGCTTATAAGTTTCCGTTGCAATGAGTACTCTCATGCTCTTCTTCCCTCCAAACATTTAACATAGGATAGCACAGCTTGCACAAAACTTCATCCATCTTAAGTCCTAACAAAAAAATTTCTTCACAATTGTTAAACTATCCCTGCAATTTTCATACTGTACATTCTTTTAATTTTACCTTTTAGAGCGATGATCATTTCAACTATTATTGAAACAACTATCTACTAAAAAATAACTAACCCCCATTATTCATCTACTGCAAGCTTTCTTTTGGGGAAATATTATGAATTGAAAATATCTGGTCAAAAGGCAATGCTTGTAGCTTATCCGCTTGTGCTTGGCGGACGTCTAAAAGTTTTTGGTGCAACGCTTTTGGACAATCTTTGCCAAGTTGCTTGACTTGATGACTTAAATTCATGAATTCTATCGATAATGCGCCTTCTACTAACATTGCTTCTATGCAACAGTAATCGCTAATCAATTGAAAATAATATTTGCCCCCATTTGGTGCGGCAAGTGCCTTTTTAGTGGCACATTTTTCCTTATCTAAATCGAGAGTCAAATGCTTTTGAAAAATATATTTGACTGAATCATTAACACCTTCTGCATTATCTCCGACCCCATTATAAAAGTAGACGGGGCCACTATGAATTGGTGACAACTCACTTAATAGACGATAAGCTAAAGAGACACCACACACCATCTCCCCATGATGTGCGGACAATAGTTGTTCATAGGTCACCTTTTTTTCTTTTTGATTTTCTATTATTGTAATCATTATTTGACGAACAACTCCTCTACTTGAATGGCTTCTTTAATCATTCCTGTTGCCAGCATAAAGTCTGCTGTTGCTTGCAACCCTTTGATGTCTTCATCCGAAACATCCATGTCAAAATTATATTGTGTGATCATTGCATCATATGCTTTCGCATCAATGCCCAACTCTTTCATCGTCATTTCTTTTGCTTTATCAGCTGAATCGGTCATAAATTGACGCATTTTTTCTTGAGCAGCCGTGATAGCTTTAATCACTTGTGGATGTTCATCAATGAATGCTTGACTCGTTGCCACACACATTGTACCTGCAATTAAACCTTCACCATCTGTTACTAAATGCAGTCCTGCTTCTTTTGCTTTATAACCACTAGCACCTCCTAAAAGTGCTCCATCAATTGAACCCGCTTCCAACGCTGCTTGCGCTTCTGGGATAGGCATATTCACATAATTGACTTCTTCAATGGTCATCCCTGCTGTTTTTAAATAAGCAATTAACATTTCATGTAAATTTGTGCCAGTAGGGCCAGCAATTGTTTTTCCACGTAGATCTTCAGGAGTATTAATTGATTCATCTGTTGTAAATAATGTATAAGCTTGCGGTGCACGTGCATATAAGTTAATGATTTTAATGTCGACACCTGCTGCCGCTGCCGCAATGACTGACGTGCCTCCAACACAATGTAATAGCTGTACATCACCTGATGCTAAAGCCGCTGTCTGATCTGCTCCTGAAGTAATTTCTTCATAATTGATAGCTACTCCAGGAAGTTCTGCTTCAAAGAATGCTTCATTTTTATCGACAATAGATGGAACATTAAGCGGTGAGGTGACATAAGTGATCGCTAAATGATCAATTCCTAATGCTTTCTCATCTTCAGTTGCTGATTTCTTATCTTTAGCATTGCCACCACAAGCAACAAGTCCCACTGCCAACACTACAATCATCAAGGCCATGCCTAGTCGTTTGAATAAATTTTTCATTTTTATCCTCCTATTTTTTATTTTTTTCTTTATTTTGTTGATCGATTTGATTGAGGTCTTCAATAATTTCTTTTTTTAGTGCAATCATTGCTTCACTTAGAAGATCGCGCTGGGGACTATTTACGATTAAGTCATTATATAATTGTCCCTCATTCATAATAAGAATACGATCCGCTAAGCGTAATGCCTCATCAATAGAGTGCGTCACAAATAACATGCCAACTTTTTCTTCATGATAAAGTGCTAATAAATCATCTTGAATATGCCGCCGCGTAAAATAATCGAGCGCTGCAAATGGTTCATCCATCAGGAGATAATCTGCCCCATAAAAAAGCGTTCGAATTAAGGCTGTGCGGCTTTTCATACCACCTGAAAGTTGATGAGGATAAGCATGTTTAAATGGTGTCAGTCCGACCATTTCTAACAAATGATCGGCTTTAGGATCAGCAACTGAGCCATGTGCCTTTGAGAAGATGACATTTTGATAGATGGTCAACCATTCCATCAGGCGCGGCTCTTGAAAATTCAGACCGAACTTCATTCCAGGTGCAACTATTTCGCCACTGCTCACCGCTTCTAGACCCATAATCAGCCGCAATAATGTTGTTTTGCCACAACCAGACGGCCCTAGAATAACTGTAATAGCTTCTGGATCTAGCGTAAGATTGATCGCTTTGACCGCAAAAAAAGTAGCCTCTTTCACCCTCTCAGAGGTCGGCGACTGTCTTAAGTTATATTTTTTGCTAACATTTTTTAGTACAATCTTAGTCACCAACTGCTCGTCCTTTCAATATTGTTTTGATGACATACTTAAATGCTGCATCAAATAAAAGTCCAAGTATCCCAATACAGATAATGCCCATAATGACAACATCGGTATGAGACATCGACTTTGCAATATTAATCATATAGCCTAGACCACTCGAAGCTGCCACTAATTCCGCACCAATAATTGCGCGATAACTATATCCCATGCCTATCCGCATACCCACAAGAATATCGGGCAGCGATGCTGGAATAATAATAAATTTAAAAATTTCATAAGGCGACATTTTAAAGCTACGTCCGACCTCGATTAGTTGTTTATCAACACCTTTTAACCCTTTTTCAAAATTCATATACATAGCAAAGAACGTTGCAAGAAAGATAACCATTATCTTTGGCAACTCGCCAATGCCTGCCCAAATAATTAACAAAGGAATCAAACTAAGTGGAGGCACTGCGCGCATAAATTGGTTAAATCCATCACACCACTGTGCCCATGCTGGTCGTATAAATAAAAGAATCGCCAGCCCCATCGCACAAATAAAAGCAAGCAGATAACCGACAAATACTCGGCTAAGGCTAGCTAATATATGACGTGGGAGCTGGCCACTTTTTGTAGCATCTATAAAACTTTGGCAAACCATTTGTGGTGTGGGCAATAAAAAGGTGCTATAGCGACCGCTCGCACACACAATTTGCCATAACATTATTATTACTGCTGTTACAACAAGTGTTTTTTGCCATTTCTTCATGCTTGCTGCCCTTCCTTTTTATCAATCTCTCTTCTTCACCACTACCACATGTGCTTAACGCTTATATATAGGTTCACTTACTCAATTTTCTTTTTTGCGTGCATTGGTTACTAAATCCACATAAAAATGGCGCAACTTTACATGGTCATGTGCTTTAATGGGTGACGTGCGCCGGCGATTTCGCAGATGATACTGCACCATTTCATCGCGGATCTCTTCTTTGGTCTGCATCACCTCTAGATACAAATCTTGCGCCGACTTCCGCGTTGCACCCCGCTGAAAAATCAACCACTGCTCTGCTAAGTCACTCGTAGCAACTTCAACACGTGTCGTATATAAATTCTCTTTCCCCACTACACGCTCAATGTAGCTATCTGCTGTCTCACCTTCACGCGTATAGATGACAGTTAATACACCTTGCGTATCAGAATGGGCAGCTCCTGGAACAAATTGCGCATCAAAAACAACACGAACATCAATCTGTCGATATTTTGCATATTCCGACAGCATCTCAAGCAATAAATCGCGCGCATCCGCTAATTTCTCACGATTTTTTAGCTGGATTAATTGCGGCCAAGCGCCGATCATATTATAGCCATCGACATATAATATATTTTTTCGCATATGTTCCTTCGCCTCCCTTTTTTATTTCATCAAGGTTATACATTCTTATTAACTGTTCAATGCATTCACAATCTATGGGCGCTTTAGAACACTTTTAGGAAGCTCTACACGCATCGTTTTATTTGGATTGACAGCTTGGCTAACTTTCAAATCCCCAGCAAGTGAGAGTAAGATGGTCGCTTCGCTCAAGTTCATATGGGTACGTTTCATCACAAATTGCGTCATCTGATCAACTGCAACGGTCGCTGCTTCATCCAATGTAGGAGCTGAACCTATTGCAACATATAGCTCATCTGTCTCAATAAATGGCAATGGTAAGTCACACTGTTTCAAGACTTCAACCGTTACTTGAATCTCTCCTGCTACTTCAAGTCCACTGCCACCAACTTCTCCGTCCCCCATCGCGCCATGCATATCACCCATCGAAAGCAAAGCACCATCCACTTCAACAGGTAAGTAAAGTGTTGCACCTTCACGTACTAAAATAGTGTCCATATTGCCACCATGTGTATCTGGTGTGCCTGTATTGACCCCTTCTTTTCCAGGTGCTGTTCCAATAACTCCGATCATAACCCGCTTAGGTAATGTGAGTCCTAAAAATTCGATACTGTCTTCATGGACTTGACCAATAATTGTCTGTTCTTTTGTAATCTTTTCGCCAAGCGGTCCCATACCATGTGCAGTCATCGCCACCCCTGTATTTGTGATTGTAATTTTATCAATTGTCACTTTCAATGTATCGCCAGAAACGGCTCCCTCCACAAATAAAGGACCTGTCGCTGGATTCACTTTAGAAAAATCAATCGTCTTAATCGTATCCGCTTCTGATTTTACCGTATTGGAAAAGCAATCAAGTGTTTCAAAAATGACCGTTTCTTTTGAGGCCACTTTGGCAACAGGTGGCTGATTGCGATTCATTTCAAATATAACCGTTTCCTTACTAATTCTCTTCATTTAATCCATCTCCTTTATTTTGGTATATTATTTTAAATTAATCTCATGAGGATATACTTTCGGCTACCTCTACCTAAAGTGGTAGCACTTGGCTTTAGCCAAAATATTGAATGCCCATCGCATCTTTAGCTTCTGCTAACGTTTGTGCAGCGACTTTTTCAGCTCTTTCACTGCCACGTTTCAAAAGTGCCAAGATATGTTCGCGGTTGCCAGCAAGTTCCTGACGGCGCTGACGAATTGGGCGCAAATGATCTTGCAATATTTCATTTAAGTAACGTTTTAAGACGACATCACCCAAGCCACCACGCTCATAGTGTGCTTTTAACTGAGCAACTTTTTCTTTGTCTGGATCGAACAAGTCTAAATAAGTAAATACTACATTACCCTCAACTTGGCCTGGATCTTCCACATGGATATGATTAGGGTCAGTATACATCTTCATCACTTTGCGCTGAATCTCTTCTTCACTATCTGATAAATAAATACCATTTCCAAGCGATTTACTCATTTTGCCATTGCCATCAATGCCAACAATTCGACCTTGTCCTTTTGGCGGAAGAATAATGTCTGGTTCAACAAAAGTTTCTGTCTGATAAATGCGATTAAAATCGCGCGCAATTTCACGCGCTTGTTCAAGCATCGGTTTCTGGTCGTCCCCTACTGGAACATGTGTCGCTTTAAAAGCTAGAATATCAGCAGCTTGGCTGACAGGATAGACAAAGAAACCTGCAGGAATACTTGCGCCAAATTTTTTGTCTTTGATTTCACTTTTAACGGTCGGGTTACGTTCCAAACGTGCCATAGTCACCAAGTTCAAGAAATAGACAGTCAACTCTGGCAGTTGTGGAATTTGCGACTGCAAGAAAATGGTTGTCCGTTCAGGATCCAATCCAACAGCAAGATAATCAAGTGCCACTTCATAGATGCTTTCTTGAATTTTCTTTGGATTATCTGCATTATCTGTCAATGCTTGTTGGTCCGCAATCATAATAAATATTTCATTGGTGCTATCTTCTTGAAGCTTGACACGTGTTTTTAAGGACCCTAGATAATGACCGAGGTGCAATTTTCCAGTTGGTCGGTCGCCCGTTAAAATAATTTTACTCATCTTTTCAACTCCAGTACTCAAAAATTATCGCACTTATTATACCATATCCGTCGCTTATTTTAGAAAGTGGACCCTTTTATTCCAGTACATCCCAAAAAATGTTGTGTACTTTTTTAAATTTTCTCTTGAAAGTCATGAATAAATAGAAAAAGGGTTTGGATTAGTCTTTCATCTGAAGTATAATGAATAAGTAAAAGTTATTATAAGATCGTGTAAATTTTTTTACGATCGCAAATGAACATACTTATGTTTGTGAAAAGAATTTCATAATGATTGGATTATGAAGTAGAATGGGAGGAATTAGCTTGGATATGCAAGCGATGCTCTTTCAATTTGTGGGAGGGCTTGGAATTTTCCTGTTTGGAATTTCTTTGATGGGGGACGGCTTGAAGCTGACGGCTGGCGATAGTTTGCGCGAGTTATTACAGCGATTCACTTCGACCCCTTTTAAAGCAGTCTTAACAGGAGTGGTCGTGACCAGCCTGATTCAAAGCAGTTCAGGAACAACTGTTTTAGCGGTCGGTTTGGTGAGTAGTGGCTTTATGACATTACAGCAAGCCATTGGCGTGGTCATGGGAGCCAATATCGGAACGACCGTTACTTCGTTTATTATTGGGATTAATCTTGGACAATATGCACTGCCAATTATCGGTGCTGGCAGTATCTTAATGTTCTTCTTCAAAAATCCGCAAATTAAACATATTGGTCAAGTGATCATTGGTTTTGGGATGCTCTTTTATGGATTGGAACTGATGGGAACAGGGATGGAACCTTTGCAAGAAGTTCAAGCATTCCACGATTTAATGGCACGTCTATCCACGAACCCAGTCTTAGGGGTCGGAGTTGGAACGGTCCTGACAATGGTTATGCAATCATCAAGTGCAACAATTGGGATCTTACAACAACTTTATGCCCAAGGAAGTATCACATTGGGAGGATTGCTACCTGTCTTATTTGGAAATAATATTGGAACAACGATTACCGCTCTTTTGGCAACAGTTGGTGCAAATGTTGCAGCGCGTCAAACAGCTGGCGCACATGTCTTTTTCAACGTGATGGGAACAATCTTCTCGATTATTTTGTTGCATCCTTTCACATTGATAATTACTTATGCCACCGATTCATTAGGCTTAGCACCTGCTATGCAAATTGCATTTGCACATGGGTTATTCAACATTTTAAATGTTATTATTTTATTCTGGTTCATTCCACAAATTGCACGTTTGATGGAAAAATTAATGCCCGACAAGCAAGTCGAAGAAGAAGCACCTACTCATCTGGATGTTCAAGTATTGCGTAATGCGGGACCTACATTGGCATTGCACCAAGCACATAAAGCGCTAATTCAACTTGCACTTATCGTTCAAGAACAATTCGATCTAGCAGCACTTTATTATCATGAAAAAGATGAAAAATATGTTAAACAAATTCATATTTTAGAAAATGAAATTAATCAAAAAGATATTCATTTAACCGATTATTTAGGGCTTATCTCTGAATATGAACTAGGTCAGTCCGATACTGAAGTTCTATCAGCAATGATTAATACGAGTAAATATTTGGAACGTATCGGGGACCATACCACGCAAATTACAGACAACTTAACAGAAGCCGTCCATATCGAAAAACATCGTATCGAAGAAGGAAAAGCTAATACTGACGGCCGTAAGATGCAGTGGGGCGACTCAAAATTAGAGCGCATGTTCTTACTAGCACAAGAAAACGTTGCTGGAATCGTACATCTGATAGATTTAGGCGATCGTTCGGTCGTATCTGATATTTTAGAGCGTGAAGCAGAAATTGATGCATTGCAAGAAAAATTGCGCACACGCTACATTAATCTTATTCGTAGCGGAAAAAGCTGCCCAACCGATAATATTCTCTTTATCGACATTGTGGCCAGCTTGGAACGTATCGGAGATCATACGCGCAAACTTGTTACCAATCATTTGAATTTCTTATATCATTACAGTCCGCAAGATATTATCGAAGAGTCCGAGCTAAGTGTTACACCTAAAGTAGATCAGCCAGCCAATTAATTTACAATTATCATAATAGATGAGATTCAGGCGCAGCTTTTTATGCTAAAAGCGGTCTGAATCTTTTTTATTTCTAAGAGAAAATAAGGCCCTTTAGAGGAAATGTCAACGTGTTACTACTTGTTTTCAAGCGGTCTATGGTAAAATGAAAGGGTAGAATAACAAAAAGAAGGTGAAGGCTATGTCTTTCATAGAAGTGAAAAATGTTGCACGCTATTTTGGCGAGGGAGCACGTAAAGTCGTTGCTAACGAGAATATGAATTTCACTATCAAAGAAGGAGATTTTTGTGTCATTGTAGGACCAAGTGGTGCAGGAAAGACAACCATGCTGAACCTCCTTGGCGGAATGGATCGTCCTAGTGCAGGTCATATTCTAATTGATGGAGTTGATATTGCTGAATTTGATGACCTTAAACGTACAACCTATCGGCGCAATGATATCGGCTTTATCTTCCAAAATTATAATCTCATTCCGAATTTGACAGCTAAAGAAAATGTTGAAATGGCCGCTGAATTATCAAATGATTCTTTATCGGCAACTCAAGTGTTGACCGCTGTAGGATTAGCCCATCGTTTGGATAATTTCCCAGCACAACTCTCAGGCGGCGAACAGCAACGTGTCGCCATTGCACGCGGTCTAGTCAAACGTCCAAAATTGCTACTTTGCGATGAACCGACAGGCGCACTTGATTTTAAGACAGGCATTCGCGTTTTGGATATTTTGAAACAAGCTAATATTGACTATCATATGACCGTAGTCGTTATCACACATAATCGCGAAATTGCAAAAATGGCAGATCGCATCATTGAAATCTCCAATGCAACCGTTCGCAATATTCAGCTACAAGAGCATCCTGTCCCCGTTACTGACCTATCATGGTAATCAGATAAAAATCTATAGCATTGCAGCTAAATAATGTGAGGCATTATATACATCTATTTGCACATACACTATCTATAGATCCGATGACATTTATTGAAAAGAGGAGGTGAATGCTCGTGAAACGAACATTATGGAAAGATACTTTTCGTGAAATTCGCCATTCCATCAGTCGTTTTTTAGCCATTTTATTTATTATTTTAATTGGTGTTGCTTTTTATGTGGGCATTCGCTCTGCAGGACCCGATATGCTAGCAACTGCCAATAAATATTACCGTGAACAAAATTTAATGGACGGTCAAGTCATCTCAACAATTGGTCTAGAAGCAGACGATCTAGAAGCCATTGAAGACATTCTAGATGAAAATGGTGGCGGAAAACTCACACCGCAAATAACACAAGATGTTATTTTTGAAGAAACAAAACAAACAGTGCGCCTTTATAGCTTGGCTGACGTTTCCTCTGATCATTCAATCAATCGCTATCATATCTCTGCTGGACGCTTACCTCAAGCCCCCCATGAGATTGCCCTAGATGATGCACATCATTTTGCGGCGCAATTTGAACTAGGAGACACTATAACAATTGCAGATGATTTTGTTAAAGCTACTCATGAGAAGATATCCGATGACAAAGAATTTGCATCCGCTGATATGACTCAAGGACTTTTGTTAACGCAACATACTTTTCAAGTGGTCGGCTTCGTTCGCTCGCCTCTATTTATTGAAGAGCCTACACGTGGCAATTCACTTGTTGGTGGAGGAAAATTAAATGCCTTCGCGGTTATTTTACCAGAAGCGTTCGATACCAAACGTTATACAGATGTTTATTTCACTTTAGATCAACTCATGCATGAAGCAGCCTATAGCACATCTTACAAAGATCGGCGTGATGATTTTATTGAGCTTTTAGAGCAAAAACTGGAGCGTCGTGCCGCCGATAAACAAGATGAAATAAGTGGCACATTGGAAGAAGAAATTCAAAAAGGCGAGGAAGCCCTACAAGAAGCACGCACTGAACTAGATGATGCACGCCAGAAATTAATACAAGCTGAAGCAGAGTTAAAAGATGCCCGCGACCAATTAAATGCTGGGCAAATTGAATTGAATAATAAAAGACAAGCGGGGCGCCAACAACTGGATGATGCATGGGATGAGTGGCAGCGTGGTGCTGACCGCTTAGAAGATGGACGTATAAAACTCCAAGAAGGAAAAGATGAATGGAATGCCGCTGCACAATTCTTAGAGCAAAAAAGTGATGAACTAACTCAACTGGAAGCAGGCTTAAAAGCAATTGCCGAAGGAGAAGAAGCACTCGCTGCTGCTCAAGAAGAATTGGCACAAAATGAAAAAAGCTTAAATGAAAAAGAAGCAAAACGTCCGCAACTGACAGCATTTTTAAAACAGATGGAGCAACTAGGAGTCGACCAACTCCATGGATTTACCCGTAGTGAAATCTTACAACAATTAAAGCAACTGGATCAGGCGCGCCAACAACTGGAGGATGCCAAGCAGCAACTTAACCAGCAACAAGCAGAGTTAGCAGCAAAGCGTCAAGCACTTAACGGCTATACCCCAGAGCAACTTGAAGCATTGCGAACACAACTCCAAGCTAACGAAAAAAATCTTGCACAAAAGCAAAAAGAGCTCGAGGCCAAAGCAAATGAATTCGCCGAACAAGAGCAAAAAATTAGTATAGCAAAACAGACATTAATAGAACAATCTGCACTCTTTGACGATCAAATTGCAGCAGCGGAAGCGAATCTAGCAGCCCAAGAAGAAAAATGGGCAGCGGGCAAAGCAACCCTTGATGAACAAAAAGCAACATTTGAACGTCAATCCATTGCAGCCGAAAATGAAATAGCAGAAAATGAAGCAAAACTTAACGATGCCAAAGCATTGCTTAAAGATCTTCCAACAGTTCGCTACATCATCAACGATCGCGACGATAATCCAGGCTATACTGAATATGAAGATAATGCCGCGCGTATTAATGCTATTGCAGGTGTATTGCCTATTTTCTTCTTTTTTATTGCTATTTTGATTTCGCTAACTACAATGACACGTATGGTGGATGAAGAACGAGAATATATTGGAATTATGAAAGCAATGGGCTATCGCCGCCAAGAAATTGCCCTCAAATTTATTGTTTATGCTTTTTTAGCGACTACTTTAGGCGCTGCTATGGGGCTTTTTATCGGTTATCCACTCTTTCCACAGCTCATTTATAATAGTTATCGTTCGCTTTATAATCTGCCAGACATACAACTGGATACTTATCCACTATTTACAGCGACCGCTTTATTTGCAAGTTATTTAGCAACTGTTTTTGCAACGCTGCTTGCAGTATTACATTCGCTTCGTTTAAGTGCTGCACAATTATTGCGACCTAAAGCGCCAAAAGAAGGGCAACGTATTTTGCTCGAAAAAATTACACCACTCTGGGAGCGATTAAGTTTCAACTATAAGATAACATTCCGCAATTTGTTCCGCTATAAGACACGTATGTTAATGACGATTTTCGGTGTGGCAGGTAGCTGCGGGCTTATTTTAACAGGATTTGGACTGAGTGATTCGGTCATTGATATTCCAAATTTACAATTTGATGAACTTAGTCATTATCAAGCAATTGCAGCACTAAAAGAAGCTGATGAGGCAGATCGTGCCACTTTGGAACACTTTTTGCAGTCGGAAGAAGCCATTCAAGACACGCTCTCCATTACAACAATGACTGCCAAAACAGAAAAAAAAGGCATGAATACCCAACAAGTAACACTTTATGCAGTCCAAGAACCAGAGCGTCTGCCCGCTTTTATTCAGTTGCAAGATTCTAAAACAAAAAAACCACTGCCTTTAACTGATGGCACCATCTATATTACAACGAAATTGGCCGAACTCTTAGGCATAAAAGCAGGCGACACATTGACCATTGAATCGACCGATCGTGGAAGCTTTGAGTTTGAAATTTCAGGCATTGCCGAAAATTATCTTGGGCATTTCTTATATATGACTGCTGAAACATATACTGAAATCACAAATCAACCTGCTGAGCCAAATCTGAAACTTATTCAATATGATACAAAACAGTTGAGTGCAACGGAATTTGGCGAAAAATTGCTCAAACAACCTGCCATTATGGGCATTTCAAACTTGAATGATGTGAAACGCTCATTCACAGATACAATTGACAGTCTAAATATTATTACTCATGTACTCGTCATCTCTGCTGCCCTCTTGGCTTTTACTGTCTTATATAATTTGACCAATATTAATGTAGCTGAACGTATTCGTGAATTATCCACCATTAAAGTACTCGGTTTTTATGATCGCGAAGTTACAGCCTATATTTACCGTGAAAATATTTTTCTTACACTGATGGGTATCGTGGCTGGATATGGGTTCGGGTATTTATTGCATGGTTTTCTCATCCGAACGACCGAAGTGGATATGATGCGCTTCAGTCGCCATATTTCTTGGCAAAGCTATGCGATGTCTGCTCTATTAACCTTTACCTTTGCGACTCTTGTAATGTTTATCGTCCACCGCAAACTCAAACATATTAATATGGTCGATGCACTAAAAGGGGGCGATTAGCAGATGATAACTGTCATGGATTATGTAAAAGAAGTTGGGCATCTATCATTTATTGATTGTCCCTATACTGAGATGGATATGATGGTTCTTTTAGATATTTCTTACTTGCCATTTGAGCTGTGGGTGCCGTCCCTCACTTATGCAAAAGAGATAGCCCCGCCCTCACGAAAATGGCTCACAACGGATAAAAAGCACCCACTTTTTATAAGCGTGCAAACTATTTATCATGAATTTTGCAAAAAGCCAAAAGATTATTACTTGAAAAATCATCTCGTTGCAACAGAATATCGGCAAGAATTATTAAAAGTCTTAGCGCATTTACCGCGTTATCAGCATGTGCAATTTGGCTTAATCCAAACAAAAATAGCACCCAAACAAGAGATGGACTATTCCTCACTCGTCTTTATATTACCTGGTGTGCCTGAACAATTTGTTGCATTTCGCGGATCAAATGCATCTTTCATCTCCTGGATGGAAAATGTAACACTTTTAATGAAACCATCCGTTCCTGCACATCGCGTGGCACTTGAATATTTGGCAGACATTTTTAATAATCTGCCTGGACCTTTTGTGATTACAGGACATTCTAAAGGGGGACATTTAGCATTATTTGCGGCTTTTTTGTCGGACTATAATGATGCACCCAGTGCCTTATTACCCTTGCCCCATAAAGTTTCAACAGATTGCATAAAAAAAGTTATGAATTTTGATGGACCTGGACTTGCTCCAGATCTTGCCAAAAAGTTGCATCACCATCCACTATGCCACAAAACACAGCATTATATTCCTGAAGCGGCCATTGTGGGCAGCCGTTTATGCCCACTTGTGGTACCTGATATTATTTCAAGTTATAATTTTTCAGTCTTTCAACATAATTTGCGCTTTTGGAAAGTTGATGCCACATATTGTCAACTAATGCGTGCTAATGATATTAGTCCTTGGAGCCACACATTCAACGACACCTACGAAAAATGGGCACAAGAATTTGAACCAGATGAGATTTTAGCCTTTTATCGAGTACTCTTCCAGATGCTAAAATCAATGGGCTATGCTTCTTTCAATGAGATTGATGATGATATTTTTACTTTTTTACGTCATTTCAAATCTCATTTCGATGCACTCAATGCACAGGATCGTGCCCTAATTGACCGCATTGGCTACCGCTTTTTGGTCATTGCTAAAGATATGCTCATACAAAATAGTACTCTTTTTTCAACAATTCAAACGACCCAACAGACGACTCATCATGCTCAGACTACTTATGAAACAATGAAAGATACCCTCGAACATCTCTTAAAAGACTGGTTACCCCCTTGGCACTAGCATTTATTAAAGAATAAATGGCTTTTTTATGAGCGATTTATTCTTTTTTTGTGCTTATGAGTTGTCAAGCATGCCGGAAGTTGCTATGATATTTCAGGTGAATTTTTCAACCAACATGAGTGGCTGTGGTAAATGATGCCTGAGCTAATTTTTAGTAAAGGAAGATGACAATGTCAAAACAATCCAACATTATTTTAGGAATTGACGAGAAACCCACATGGGCGAAAGGATTACTTCTTAGTTTTCAACATGTATTTGCAATGTTTGGAGCAACAATATTGGTACCTATACTATTAGGATTGCCTGTATCTGTTGCTCTTTTTGCGTCTGGTGCTGGCACGCTCATCTATCAATGGGTGACCAATAAAAAAGTTCCTGTATATCTTGGCAGCAGCTTTGCTTACATTGGTGCTATGCAAATTGCAATGGAGCAGATGGGAGGCGATATTTCGGCTGCTCAAACTGGAATCTTCATGGCAGGGTTAGGCTATTTAGTGCTTGCACTGCTTATAAAAAAAGTAGGCAACCAATGGATCACAAGATTGCTACCCCCTATTGTCATTGGGCCTATGATTATGGTCATCGGGTTATCCCTTTCTGCTAGCGCCGTCCAAAATGCTGGCTTTATCGTAGGTGGCGATTGGCGCATGATGGTCGCTGCCATTATGACATTTATTATTACTGCCCTTATCAATACAAAAGCAAAAGGCTTTTTAAAAATCATTCCTTTTTTAGTTGGAATTGTCGGGGGATATATCATAAGTGCATGCCTTGGATTAGTCGATTTTACGCCAATTATCGAGGCCCCATGGCTCTCATTTCCATCACTCATCTTCCCTTTTCCTACACACCTTTTTGATTCTTATACGCTTTATTTCGGACCAGAAGCTTTTGCGATGATCCCACTTATTCTAGTAACAGGTGCCGAACATATCGGTGATCATACGGTCTTAGGTCAGATTTGTGGCACAAACTTCCTTGAAAATCCTGGCCTTGAAAAAACATTAGCTGGCGATGGTCTTGCTACTGCTTTCTCTGCTTTAATCGGTGGACCAGCCAATACAACTTATGGCGAAAATACCGGTGTTATTGGAATGACTGGGATTGCAAGTGTTTATGTTATTCGAAATGCAGCCTTATTTGCAATCGCTTTAAGTTTTTTAGGTAAATTTACAGCACTTATTTCCAGTATTCCAACTGCTGTGCTTGGAGGTATCTCCATTTTGCTTTATGGTGTTATTGCAAGCAATGGTCTGAAAGTGATGATTGAAGATCATACGGATTTTGGACAACCGCGTAATTTGATTATTGCCAGTGCTATGCTCGTGATTGGACTGGGTGGTGCAGTATTTGATCTAGGATGGATCACTTTTTCAGGAACAAGCTTGAGTGCAATCGTTGGTATTTTATTAAATCTAACATTGCCACGCACTGAGGTATAATGGTCCTCTTTCGAGTGTAGAGGCATAATATTCATGGATAGATCGTCTGCTACTAATGATCTTTATTATCCCATCAAAAAAACGTTCGCGATTTTAAGCGAACGTTTTTCTTTAATTGTTTATCATTAACCGACAATATTTTGTGGATGACCTTCTATGAAAGCCATTGTATTTGCAAATACAATCTGTGCCCGAATGACCATCGCTTCATCTGTTAAATAAGCCACGTGTGGTGTAAGTTGTGCATTTTTAGCATGGAGCAATGGATAATCTGCTGGAAGAGGAGGCTCCATATCGAATACATCAATGCCTGCTCCAGCAATCTGACCTTCATTTAGTGCATCAGCTAATGCTTGATTGTCAACAATTGGACCGCGCGCACAATTAATAAGTAGTGCTGTGTCTTTCATTAATGCAATTTTTTCGCGGCTGATCATACCTTTTGTTTCTTCATTTTGTGGAAGATGGACTGAGATAATATCACTTTTTGCCATAACATCATCTAAAGACATATAAGTTATGCCTAATGCTTTAGCTTCTTCTTTTTCGCTACGGCTATATGCAATAAGTTCTACACCAAATGCTTTAAATAGACGCGCCGTTTGTAAACCGATATTTCCTGTTCCAATAATGCCAACTGTTTTGCCTTTGATTTCTTTTCCTTGGAAAGGCCCTGGGAAGTTGTCGGCACGAATTTCTTCATCACCTGCACTAATCTGACGATACAAATCGATCACTAAACCGATCACTAACTCGCTCACTGCAGTATTAGAATAGCCTGCAGCATTTGTAATGAGAATCTCTCTTTCAGCAGCTGCTTTCACATCCACATGGTCAACACCTGTAAATGCCACATTAATTAATTTCAACTGGGTTGCTTTTTCAAATGCTTCTTTTGGATAAGGATTGTTTGCAATCATGACAATATCTAAGTCTTTTGAACGTTTGGCTAATTCATTCACATCCGTTGTCTTTTCATTATAGTAGATAAATTCATGACCTGCTTCCTTTAATGGGGCAGCCAATTCCTCAATAAGGGTATCTGGCACACGTAAGGGTTCTAATAATCCTATTTTCATTCCCAATTTCCTCCTTTATTTGTTCCTCTCCATCATAACAGTAAAAAACAGTTGATTCATTATCTTTTATGTATAAAAAAAGTACACAAAATGTTGATTTTATACATGAATTTTGCACTTTTTGGAAAGTGTCATTTTTTGAAGGCATCAGAATATTTATGCACCACTTATTTATGATAGGGCTCACCACGCATAATTTTGAATGCACGATAAAGTTGTTCATGCAAAATTAAACGCATCAGCTGATGTGGATAGGTCAATCGTCCGAACGCTATCTTATCATTTGCACGCTTTATTACCGCCTCACTTAGTCCCAATGAACCGCCAATTATAAGTGTAATATGACCGCTTCCAAAATCTTGCTGCTGTTGCAACATTTGGGCAAATTCTTCACTCGTAAGCATCTTGCCATGTAAATCTAAAGCAATGGTATAGCTATGCTCGGGAATTTTTTCAATAATTTTTGCACCTTCACGTTCTTTGATCTGTCTTTCTTCTTTTTCACTCGCATTTTGTGGTGTTGGTTCATCTGGAATCTCGACCACTTCAAGCTGACAATAAGGACGGAGGCGTTTTGTATATTCAGCAATACCTGCACATAAATAGTCCTCTTTTAGCTTTCCCACCACAATACACAATATTTTCATCATTTGCCCTTAAATCCTCTCTTTTTATCCCCAAAGTTATCCACATTTCCACAGTTTTGGAAAACTCATTTTTAATAAAGCCGATAATTTCAAGGCTTTTCACGTAAAGGGAACGTATATTTAAAAAGTTATGCACATCTTATCCACAGATTTCTGTTTCTTTTATTTTATTATAAAGCGCATAACCACACGCTTTATTCATATTACAATTTGATAACAAATTATTGCTTAATGATGATGTGGATAATTATTTTTAAGAAAGGGGATAGTTATGCACTTCTCCACCAACTTATCCACAAACACATGTTCAAATCCACATTTTACTTCATCAACATTGCATCTTCCACAGCATTTGTGCATAACTTTAGTTATTTTTCTATTTTAATGGAAATGAATGCCATAAAAAAGACTAATCGAGTGGATAAGTACTGCTTTTGTTTATCGATTAAAGCAGACTTGCTCGATTAGTCCTTATTCTTATTTATCTAATAATTTTACTGTTTTTGTTTCTTTATCTTGACTGCGATAATAAGTTACTTCAATGGCATCGCCTACTTTTGATTGGTAGAGGCTACGACGTAAATCGACGCTATTTTCAACAGGTTCGCCGCCCATTTCAACAATCACATCGCCCGCTTGTAAGCCTGCCGCTTCAGCTGAACCACCTTTTTTAGTTTGCGTAATTAATACACCTTCACGCACATCATCTGGAAGATTCAATTCATTATCGCGGAATCTTTTAGAAACCATTTGCAGATCAACAATTGACACGCCAAGTGCTGGACGAACGACCTCACCTTTTTCTTCTAATTGACGAATAATCGCAATGGCTTCAGTACTTGGAATAGCAAAACCCATTCCTTCAACTTCACTGACAGAGATCTTCATCGAGTTAATGCCGATAACTTGACCTTCAATATTAATGAGTGGGCCCCCAGAGTTGCCAGGGTTAATAGCTGCATCTGTTTGTAAGACTGTCATTTCCCAATCGGGCTCTTTATCGTGGTCAGTATCGACAGGAAGGGTACGATTTTTTGCCGAAATAATACCACTTGTAACACTCGAGGCAAATTCAGTACCAAGCGGTGAACCAATCGCAATGGCTGGTTCTCCAACTTTCACTTTGTCTGAATCGCCAAATTCTAATTTATTTTTGACCCCTTCAGCAGGTATTGAGATAACGGCTAAATCGGTCCATACATCGGCACCTTCGACTTTTCCTTCGACATGACGCCCATCATCAAATAAAACCTCGACCGAATCGCCACCTTCTATAACATGATGATTCGTAAAAATATATGCACGATCATCAGTAATTTTATAAATAGCGCCACTTCCTGTTCCCGCAGGTTGTAGTGATGATTCTTCTTCATCCTCTTCTCCTGCCCCGCCTGTAAGCCAAGAATGACCATAATTACCCATTTCTTTCAAATTAATAATTGAAACAACAGCGCCTTCCGTCTTTTGGACAGCTTCAGTAATTGCAGTCGATACATCCATAACTTCTTTACTAATTTCGACAGGATCTTCTTTTTTAGTTGTTTCAGCATCTTTTGTTTTATTGGCATTATTTGGGGTACAACCAGCAAGCAACAATAGCGTAGCTGCAGCTGTACTTAACATCATTTTTTTACTTTTCATCGAAATCATCCTTTCATCTCTCACAATCTATTACGCGTTCTATCATAACTTAAAAAAGTTAAATTCTATTAAAGATTATGAAATTTTTCGGTCAGACTTTCATTTATTAGCTATGCTTAGAGTTTGAATAAGGGCTGTGCCTCGTCTGGATCCGTATCATAAAGGAAAAATTTCTCATTGACGCCCGTTTCTTTTTGAAGCAAGATATCTTCAACTGTAGAACGGGCAACACTTTTCATATTATTTTTTTGGCTCAGATGTCCTAGATAAATACGTTTCGTACGGTCGCCGATCATTTCCGCCATAGCCAGCGAGCTCTCTTCATTGGATAAATGTCCCTTATCCCCTAAGATGCGCTGCTTGAGATGCCAAGGATAAGGTCCCATGCGCAACATTTGTACATCATGGTTGCTTTCCATCAAATAAGCATCTGCATTTTTCAATTCATGACGCATCTGATCGCTAACATATCCTGTATCCGTCAAAATAACAAAGCGTTCATTATCTTTTTGAAAGGCATAAAATTGTGGATCAGCTGCATCATGGGATACACCAAAACTCAAAATATCAATGTCACCAATTGTTTTTAATTGCCCACGCTGAAAATGATTTTGATGTTCTTTAGCAATTTTGCCAATCTTAGGTGCCATCGCGTCCCATGTTTTTTCATTAGCATAAATATCTAAATCATGTCGCCGACTTAATACACCTACACCTTTAATATGATCTGCATGCTCATGTGTGACTAAGATCGCATCTAAGTCATCGGGAGAACGGTCAATTTGGTTAAAAAGTTCATGTATTTTTTTGCCTGGTAAGCCGCAATCAACAAGTAATTTTGTTTTTTCGCTTTCCACATAAATGGCATTCCCCGTACTGCCACTTGCAAGAATGCTAATGTGCAGTCCGGTTTGGTTATTTGGTTGAATCACAAAAAAGTCTCCTTCAATCGTCCATGTCTATTTTTGGTCTTGATACTTTTATTCTTCTGTTTCATTTTCTTCAGCTTTTGTTGCGGTTTCATCACGCAAGATTGTACCACTGACAGCATCGACACGTAGATTATTTTTTTCGCCCGCTTCATTGGTCAACGTTACAATCCACACTGGGGTATACATACTTAAATCTTCCAAGTGCAGACTGCGGCGATATGCTAACTCGGGCATGGATAATTTGCTTCCGCTAGGTAATTGATTATTAATAAATAAAATCTCAACTGCACGCAATGCCGAAATAATTGTCAAAGGCTTACCTTGTTTGCTCATTGGCCCAGCATAAGTCTGCTCATAAGAGAATACTTGCCCCTTATCATTGACATTCATCACAATCTGGCTAGTGCCATCTGCAACTGGAATATTATCAACTTTTTGATAAAAAACAAATTGCTTCAAAACCTCATCATAATGGGAATACATATACTCTTCACCAAATAAAAAAAGACTCGTCATCAGCATCTCGCTTAATTTTTTTGTATCTTCTTTGGTGAAGCCTTTTTCGGGCGTTCCTTGAAGGATGATCGGGTCTGAAAGCAAACTGCGATACAGGCTCCCTTCCTCACTAATATTTCCTGCTTGATTGCGTAATTCTTCCTGTTTATTTTTCAACAATTCATTGGCATTCGCTTGCATGGAAAATAATTTTTGTTGCTCTGTTTCGGTAGCTAATTTCTTAGGGGCTTCAATGCCTGCACTTTCCATCTCTTTTAAAATGTCCACTTGATTGGAGTCTTGCGAAATATGTTGCAAATTTTGCCGATTCACATAACTGACGAATAAGAAGATATTCAGCAATACGAAAGCGATAATAAAAATACGCTCAACTTTCTCAAAATTCATATGCAACCTCACTTCCTGTCTTTTCGGCAATAAAGGACTCCAGCGGTTGCCATTTGCCATGTGCACATACATACCACTGTGGAATTAGATCAATAACTTTTTGATTTTCATCGCGTTCTTTCCACGTATAGCCAATGGTAAGTTTTTCGACTTCTTCAGTAACAACAATGCCATGATCTCTTAAATCATCTAATACTGTAAAGCCACTTGGAATCTCTTCTAGTTCCGCAGACTGAATATTAATCGGTGTCTGAATAAAACGAAGAGGTAACAAAATATGCGACAGCTGGTCGCCTTCGATACTAATTTCTATCATGGATTCATTATTAGAGGCCGTGAATACAGGATAATCGCCAATATAACGTAAGAAAGAGATGCGTTCATTTTTTGCATCATACATATGATAAATGATATCATCTTGCCAATTTTCCAAATCATTGACAATCTCAAAACTTCGAATAAAGCGATCGGTCAAGCTGCTAATTTCCGTTGTTGATTTTTGACTTAAAAATGTCAATATATTTGTTTCTTGGTTGATACTTACTTCTTTTGTTAGATCAATATAGCGCGTAATATTTTTGGTTGTGCGCGAATCCACCATTGAGGTATCAGGGAAAAAATAATTCATATAAATACTATTCGGTAACTTCTCAATAATATAACTTTTATGTGAGATATCTTGCGTATGAACGGGTAAATAGACACTACAGTCTTTAAGTGTTGCCGAAAAAACGGGCACACCTTCCGCTGCTGATTCTGTCACTAAATTCTCAAATGCAGTCACATCAAATTTCAATGCCTTAAGCGATGCAGCAACTTTTTGCGACTCATTATAGAAATAAAGTAGCGCGGGATCGGTACGTGAAATAAGCATACGATCAAACGTAAAATCGCTCCAATCTTTGGATACACTTTCAAAGCGCTCTTTAAAAATTCCAAGAGGCAACACATCATCATAAACGAGTTCTAACCATGTCCCAGCCTGTATTAATTCAGCATATTGGGTATGCGTAAGTTCCTCTTCCTCTAGAATGCGATCAAAGGTTGCAGTTGTTAGAAATTGGTCAATTTTTGCTTGACTTTCGCCATCTACAATGGCTTGCCCAATGCCCTGATTTCCTGCATGATGAGCAATATAATAAATAGGCTGATAAAAATCTGTCAATTGATGCTCCACAATAGAAGGTGCTGCTAATTTAGTGGAAGAGTCGGTATTTTTAGCTTTTTCTTCCACACCCCAAAATGTATTACCAGACGTCCATAGCAAAGCAGATAGCACAAAACTTAAACATACTAACACCATTAGAATACTTTTTCTCAGTTTGGCTCGATTATTCATCACTACCACTCCTCATCTTCAAAAGGAATGTAAGGCAAATCAATATAAACAGTCGTTCCTTTTTCTTCGATACTTTTAGCCCAAATCTGACCGCCATGTTGCGCAATAACTTCCTTACTAATCGCAAGGCCTAGACCTGTTCCACCCATAGCACGACTGCGTGCACGGTCCACACGATAAAAACGGGTAAAAATCTTATCCAAATCTTCTGCTGGAATTCCCATTCCTTCATCTTGAATAGACATAAGTACATGCTGATTCATCGTTTCCATACGTACTGTGATGGTTCCCCCATCAGGAGAATATTTAATTGCATTATTAATAATATTGTCAATGACTTGAGTCATGCGGTCCAGATCAATTTCAGCAAATACAATCTCATCAACAATTTCTTCTTTTATTTGATAATTTTTGCCTTTATATTCTTCAGAATCTAGCAAGATGCGGAAACGTTGAATAATCTGCGTCAACATCTGATTCATATCAATAATTTCTAGATCCAACTCACTGCGTCCAGAATCAATGCGTGACAAATGGAGTAAATCTTGAATCATACGAATCATACGGTCCGTTTCTGACTGAGCCACTTCTAAGAATTTTGGTGCAAGTTCTTCATCTTTCCAAGCACCATCAATTAATGCTTCAATATAGCTGCGCATAGATGTTAATGGCGTCCGCAATTCATGGGACACGTTAGAAACGAATTCTTTACGTTCTGCTTCAATCTGCTCCTGTTCAGTCACATCATGCAAAACACAGACAGTCCCATTAATAATTCCTCGATTACTTTGAATGAGTGCAAAAGATATACGCAAGGAGACGGTCCCGCGTGCTGTTTTGCGGCGAATAAGGACATCACGTTTTTGTTTGAATAAATCTTTTAATTCTAGCTGATCATTCAACTCAAGCACATCTAAAATATCATGATCAAGCAAATCAGCCCGTTCAACATTTAAAAGTTGTGCCGCCATCGCATTGGCAACGACCACTTTTCCTCGGCGGTTGGTTGCAATGACCCCATCTGTCATGTTAGATAGAACAGAATCTAGACGTCGGCGTTCTGCATCGACACTTTTCTGGGCAGACTCCACCTCATTGGATAAGTCATTAATTAACATACCTAACACACTTAAGTCATCATGCCCGTAGACAGTTACTTCACCAGAGTAATTTCCATCCGCAATTTTTTTCGTTTGGAGCTGCATTTCTTTAATTGGTTCTGTCAAAGCACTTGAAACAAAATTCGCTAAAATGCCCGACAAAATGATAGCGATGAAACTCGAACTCAAAAACATCCATGTAATCTCACTTACTTGAGTGTAGACAGTCTCGATATCACTTTCCATCACAATTGCTCCAATAATTTCACCGGGTTGTTTTTTTGTTTCGACAGGTGAAACAATTTTCCAGCGTCTTGCATTTAATTGTTGATCAATCACTTGTTTTGCCGTCTGTTGACCTTGGATGACAGACTTACGCAAATCTTGATCGTTAGAAATCTTTCCAACCGTTGATTCTTGAATATTATCGCTTGTGCCTAGTATCACAAAGTTACGGTCGACGACAAAAACTTCTGTAATACCGCTGCCCGAAAAATCTAATAGCAATTGATTAATTTCTTCTTGAGCTGTCAATTCATGGGCTGGTAATTTTTTTTCTTGCGTATGTTCTTCCAAAATGGGGGACAGACTATTTTTCAAAAAATCCATCTGCATTTGGCGATCGCTTTGAAATGTCCCAATCAATTTCTTTTCTGTCTGCGTAATGAAATTCGCTCCGATTAATTGCAGCGCAAACATGAACGTCAAGACGATCACGACTGTTATTTTCATTTTAATAGATCCCATTATGCGCTTAATCATCGAGCTACTCCTTACTTGCAAATTTTATAAATATTTCAATTTTTAATGTTAATTTTCTGAACTTTCTGGATTTCTTAGATAATAGCCAACTCCGCGGCGTGTAATAATATATGTTGGATGACTTGGATTATCTTCAATCTTCTCACGCAGACGGCGAATTGTAACATCGACAGTTCGCACATCTCCTAAATAATCAAAATCCCACACTTTCTCAAGCAATGTCTCGCGTGTAATAACTTCGCCCACATGGCACGCTAAAAAGTGCAACAATTCAAATTCGCGATGTGTCAATTCAATCATTTCACCACGCTTTGACACATAGTAGGCACTAGGATGAATAACTAGGTCACCGATAACTATTTCTTCTGCAGTTGGTTTTTCGCTTGCTTCTTGTATGCGTACACTTTGTCTGCGCAAGTTTGCTTTGACACGCGCCACTAATTCACGATTGGAAAATGGCTTCGTAACATAGTCATCTGCTCCCATCTCAAGACCAAGTACTTTATCAATTTCTTGTTCTTTTGCGGTTACCATAATGACTGGCACGTCACTTGTTTTACGAATTTCGCGCAACACTTCTAGTCCATCACGTTTAGGTAACATAACATCTAAGATGATCAGGTCCACATCCTCTTGCTGGAACTTTTCCAACGCTTCATCCCCATCAAAAGCCGTTATGACCTCATAGCTTTCTTTTTCGAGGTTGAATTTTATAATATCAGAGATTGGCTTCTCATCATCGACCACTAATATTTTTTTCATTAATTTTCCCCCGCTATCTTTAGACTTATTTTCTTATCTCAATACCTAATTATACCTTAAGACTGTAATGTTCGCAAAGATGAGAAGACTTTGTTCGGAAAATGGATGCTAAAGAGTACGATTATTTTATATTTGAATAGCCATATGGTATTCTAAAAGGAGAAGATTCAAGGAGGAGGGGTAAGATGTCTAGCATTCAGTGGATCAGTCTTTTATTAGTGGGCGGAAGTATTATGATATTGATCATTTCATGCATCAAATCTAAAAAAATAATTCAACCCGTCATCACGCAAATTACACAACTTGCCACATCAACTCAACTGGAAATTCATCATTTCACGCAAGAAATACAATTTCAAAATGAAAAATTAAAACAACTCAAACAAAAAATAGCGTGTTTACAAAAGACACTTCAATCAGACACCTTGTCGTTGCAACATTTCCAAACAAAACAAAAAGAGTTGCAACATTCACTCGATCAATTAAATGAAGTGTTGCCACGTCTTGTGGTAAAAGTTTCCAAATCAATGATCCAGCAAATAAAAGATGAAACACCGCACATTTGGAAAATTTTCACATATGCCCTCAAAAAAACTTTCCAAAAACAAAAAGCGCGTTTTTCAAATAAATGACCATGTTAAAGGAGAATACCATGAAAAAATTATCAGTTGGTCAAGCACTCACACTCGCTACAGTGGCCGGTTTTGCTGCACTACTCTTTGCACCTAAAAAAGGAGAACAGTTGCGCCAACATTTAAAACAAGGTCTCAATGAATTGGCATGGGAAGTTGATGCTTTTGCACGTGATTTTGTAAATGATTTTAAGACTTCTTATATAGAAGCTGATGAGCAAGTCCGCCAGCAACAACAACTAGCACTTGATCGCCAAAAACGTCTTGAACAAACCATTGCCGAGATTGAAGCCGATTTAAAACGAACACCGCGCCATTTTCAATAAATCTACAAATAAAAAATGCAGACATATCTTATGAATATGTCTGCATTTTATTTATGCTCTAATAATGCTCAATGGCGTTCTGGTGGAATATCATTTTTATCATAGCGTGTAATGGAGCTGAATTTGTTGAAATGCTTAATAAATAATAATTCCACTGTGCCACGTTCACCTGAACGGTTTTTCTCAATAATGACCTCAATGGCATCGCTTGTTTCACGCTCTGGAATATTGCCTCCTTCATCTTCTTCTGGACGATAATAATCTTCACGATATAAAAAGGCTACGATATCCGCATCTTGTTCAATTGCTCCAGATTCACGTAAGTCGCTTAAGATTGGACGTTTATCCTGACGATGTTCGACTCCACGTGATAGCTGAGAGAGTGCAATAACAGGGACTTGCAATTCTTTTGACAATTTTTTGAGTTGACGCGATATCTCAGATACTTCTTGTTGACGTGATTCTCGCCCACTTCCTTCGATCAATTGCAAGTAGTCAATGATAATCAGTCCCAATTTTCCTTGTTCTTTCATCAGACGGCGTGCTTTTGCTCTAATTTCTGACATACGAATGCCAGGGGTATCATCAATAAAGATATTAGCTTTTGAGAGGCTCGCCATAGCAATGATTAATTTCTCATATTCTTCTTGCAATAGTTGACCATTGCGCATTCTTCCTGCATCAATCAAGCCTTCTGCACATAGCATTCGATTCACTAGTTGAATGGCTCCCATCTCCAAACTGAAGATTGCAACCGTTTCGTCTGTGCGAGTGCCAACATTTTGCGCAATATTTAGTGCAAAAGCTGTTTTCCCAACACCTGGTCGAGCAGCGACAATAATTAATTCATCCGGATGCAAGCCTGAGGTCATCTGGTCTAATGCTTTATAACCTGTTGAAAGTCCTGTAATGGTAGAGTTGTGCTGATAAAGTTCATCAATTTGTTGTAATGATTCATGTAAGACCTCTTCAATCTTCACAAAACCATTACGTTTTTTATGCGAAGAAACTTCCATAATCTTACGTTCTGCATCATCTAGCAATTCTTGAACGTCTGCACTTTCATCATAACTTTGTGAAATAATCTCAGTTGATGCCTGAATTAATCGGCGCAAAATAGCCCGTTGCTCTACTATTTTTGCATAATGTTCCACATGAGCTGCAGTAGGCGCCATATCGGCAAGTTCAGCTAGATAGCTCGGTCCGCCCACTTGTTCAAGCTGGCCTCTTTCTTCCAAATAAGACACCAATGTAATCAAATCAATGGCTTCATTTTGCTCATTTAATGTAATCATTGCTTCAAAAATTAAGCGATGTGCCTGACGATAAAAATCACCGGGATAGACATATTCTTGCGCTTGCACCAAAGCTTCCGCCGAAAGTAAGACGGAGCCTAAAAGGGCCTGCTCTGCTTGAATATTTTGCGGTGGTATACGCTCTGCATTAAATTCCATATTATTCTCCCTCGCTTTGACTTCATCGTCTATCATACCATAATTACATGACATAAAAGCCCCTCAAAACCGTCACATTCACTAGCATTTGACGTATTGGCTAAAGGGGCTTGTCTTTGTTTATTTTTCGACACCTAATACACGAACCGTAACTTTTGCTTCCACATCTTTGTGCAATTTAATGCGTACTGTCTGTGTTCCAACTGCACGCATTGGCATAGCTTGTTCGATTTTACGTTTATCGACTTTAATGCCGCGTTGTTTTTTTATTTCGTCAGCAATTTTCATTGTAGTGACTGATCCAAATAAGCGACCATCTTCTGCCGCTTTTTCTTTGATTTCAATTGGTTCTTCTTCTAAGCGCTGTTTATTTTTTTCGGCCAATTCTTTTGCTTCTTTTTCTGCAATTGCTTGTGCACGCTGTTTTGCTTTTAATTCACCACGTGCTGCATTGGTGGCTTGTTGTGCCATTCCTTTTTTGATTAGAAAATTTTGTGCATACCCTGTCGAAACGTCAACAATATCACCTTTTTTGCCTGTTCCTTTAATATCTTGTAATAAAATAACTTCCATAATGGCTCCTTCTTTCTGTCTTATTTTTCAGTCAGTATTTGAATGAGCGTTGTTTTTACTTCTGTAATGGATGTATCTTCCAGTTGTGCGCCCGCATTTGTTAGATGACCGCCGCCGCCCATTTTTTCCATCACACGTTGTACATTCAATTCACCTAGGCTACGCGCACTAATTCCTATTTTATCACCTTTTAATGGGACAATCACAAATGCCGCTTCGATACCTTCCATCGTTAAAATCGTATCTGCTGTCTGTGCTGCCATGACTTGTGTATATATTTGATCTAATTTACCACAAGCGATAACGACTCCTTGAGTCACTTCTTCCATTTTTTCAATAATTTCATTTCGTTTGAAATAATCTTCTGGCGATTCTTTTAGCAATCGTTGGATAAGTGCTGGATTTGCACCCATTGATTGAAGATAGCTGGCAGCATTATACGTGCGCGATCCTGTTCTTAAGCTAAAACTATTCGTATCCACGATAATTCCGCCAAGCATTGCCGTTGCCTCAATTCGATTAATACCGCTCACACCCACAACTGGCACATGTTCAAAAAATTCCGTCACCAATTCGGATGCACTAGAAGCATAAGGCTCAATATAAGCAAAGATCGGCTCCACTTCAGACTCTTGTCCCAGACGATGATGGTCGATGACAACGAAACGATTATTCTTCTTAAAGAGTTGAGGGGCAATCGATAGCGAAATCATATGATGATCGACTAATACGATAAGATCTTTTGCAGTAATTGCTTTTTCTGCTTCTTTTGCTGAAATAAAATATGCTAAAGTTTCAGGATATTTTTCAATTTCTTTCATCAATTTGCGAATATCAAGTCCAATATGATCATAATCAATGACGACTTTACACTCTTGGCCAATCATCTTGGCAATACGAGCCACACCTAGTGCCGAACCGATGGCATCCATATCAGGGTAGCGATGTCCCATAACATAAGTTGTCTCTGATTGTTTCATTTCTTGTTGAAGGGATTCACTGATCATACGCGCCCGAACACGTGTTCGTCTTTCCATAGGGTTCGTATTACCACCGTAAAAGGTTGGTTTTCCACCCACTTCACGAATAACTGCTTGATCGCCACCACGACTTAACGCTAGATCGACGTTGCGTTGGGCAATCTCATCCAATTCAATAAAATTCGTATTTCCAAAGGCAATTCCAATACTGATCGTCAATGGCGCATTGCGCTTCGTTGTATGTTTGCGAATATTTTCGATAACGCTGAATTTTTCTTCTTGAAGTTTTTTTAGTTCACCATATTGGAGCAATAGAAGGTAACGATCATCTGCCAGTCGCTTATAATAGACTTGATGTTCATGTGCCCAATTTGAAAGATAAGTTGTCACAATATTATCGAATTCTGAAATATCGCGGTCATCTAGGCCTTTAACAATCTCGTCATAGTTATCAAGATTCAACCAGCCAAATACAGGACGCGACATCTGATAATCTTCTTCAATTTTTAAATATTTTGAAACTTCCATAAGATAAATGGTTTGAACATCATTATGAATACTGACATCATATTGTTTCCCATTCCACTCTATAATAAAAGACTCAATCGACTCTTCCCCTTCTGAGTGCATTTGCTTTTGTAGCTGCTCACCAATTGTAGGATGAATTTCTTTCATTTCTTTCCCTAGAACAGAAACTGATAATTGCGACTGTAAATAAGGATTGATCCACTGAATTTCGCCAAAATTGTTATACATCAAAATTCCAATCGGCATTTGGATAATGGCTTCTTGTTCGCCACGTTTTATGCGATATGATAGATCTAATATATAATCATTCAATCGTTTTAAATAAGTAGTAATAAAGCGATGGGACGTCACAACAATCGCTAATATTAAGACCACAAGAAATAAGCCTGCCCATTTATTAGCAAAAATGCCAGTAGCAATTAATACCAATAGTAATACACCAATAATGGCCAGGTAGCTTTTTATCTCATTATCTTCTAACAGTCGCGGTCTGCCCGCTTGGTTTTCGAATAACTTCATAATAGCTCCTCTTTAGATGATGATTTGTCTTTCTTATTTTAACATGGATAGCTTACAGTTACTAGGTTCAACAAGTGTTTCCATTTTTTATTTACAATATTTCACGTGAAACAATCTTTTAAAAATAAAAAGGACGATTGTTGTTATTTTTTAAATGTTTCACGTGGAACAATAACGCTTTCATTTAAATTGCATAATTTCAAATGAATTTTATCATATTTTATATTTTTTTGAAGCGTAATCTATCAATAGATATTAATTATTAAAAAGATTATTGTGGTCATTACTAAAAGAACCTGCTCTTTATAAAATATATAAATGTAATCATTATATCGCAGTCATTAATAAAAAAGCTAAGGAGTGAATATCTCCTTAGCTTTTAGCTTGTCTTTTATTGTTTTTTAAATGATTGTTTAGTCTTCTGCTACAAATGGTAACAGACCCATAATACGAGCACGTTTAATAGCTCGAGTTAATTTACGTTGGTTTTTTGCACCTGTTCCAGTCACGCGACGTGGTAAGATTTTACCGCGTTCTGAAATGAAACGTCTTAATAGATCAACATCTTTATAATCGATGTGTTCAATATGGTTAGCTGCAAAAAAGTCAACTTTACGTCTTCTGCGTCCTCCGCGAAAAGCCATGATGTTTCCTCCTTTGATACGAGAATCTTAAATTCTTATTATTTTTCCATTTTGCTTAAAATGGTAAATCATCATCTGAAATATCTGTGATATCGTCATTTTTTTCAAATGGATTATTTGGAAAACTTGTTGCACCAGAAAAAGGACTGTTATTTACATTGTTCTGTCCATTTTGTGCATGATTAAAGTTGTTGCCGCCGAAATTATTGCCACTTGCTGGATTTGCATATTGATTATTGCTATATCCACCACTTTGGCCTGCATCTTGACGTCTTTGGTCAGTGACTGATTTCGGTTCCAATATTTGAAAATTATCAACTACTACATCTGTCGTATAAACTGTACGACCTTCGTTATTTTGATAACTACCCGTTTGAATACGACCAGTAATTCCTACAAGAGAGCCTTTTACTGTTAATTTAGAAATAGTTTCTGCAAGTCCTCGCCAGGCTACACAGTTAATGAAGTCTGTGCTTCTTTCTCCTTGTGCATTAGTATAGTTACGCTCAACTGCTAAGGAAAAACGTACTAAAGATACACCATTTCCTGTCTGTGAGAATTCAGGATCACGTGTTAAGCGTCCAATTAATGTCACATTATTTATCATTATTGTGGCTCCTTTCTTAATGTTTCACGTGAAACATTTGATAGAATTAGTTATTTAAATGGTCCAAACGAACAACCATATGACGTAAGATATCATCATTGATTAATGCTAGGCGTTCAAATTCGTTGATTGGCTCTGCTTGTGTTGTCGTGAATGTTACTAAATGATAGTCTCCTTCACGATAACCACCGATTTCATAAGCTAATCGACGTTTTGTTGCCCAGTCAGAAGAATCAACAATTTCAGCTCCGTTATCTTTTAGAATCGTATCAAATTGTTCAACTAAAGCTTTTTTGCCTTCTTCACCAAGATCCGGACGAATAATATATAAAATTTCGTATTTTACTGCTTCCATCTTCGACTGCACCTCCTTTTGGTCTAGTGGCCCAATCTCATCATGAGTTTGAGCAAGGAGAGTAATAGATTCATATTACTCACTTCATAAGAATAGCATAATCCATTGTTTAAAAGCAAATTACTTTATATCTTTTTTAGAGCAAAATAGCATAACAAAAGGCAATGTCAGAGATATTACTGACACTGCCTTTTTACAGTTGTTTATGACAACTAGTTTTTAACGTTTATCTTAATTTCTGCGTTTGCGTTCTTCAAATAATGCACCAAGTCCTGCAAGAATCATACCAGAAGCAGCAAGTGGGCTTAGCATATCCATTCCTGATTTAGGAAGTTTTTTGCTATCGCCTTTGCTTTGTTCTTTACCTTGTTCTGGTTTTGGTTCTGGTTTTGGCTCTGGTTCTGGAGCTGGCTCTGGTTTTGGTTCTGGAGCTGGGGTTGGTTCTTCAACAACTTTTGTACCAACTTTAACAATTTGTTTGACTGCTTCAGTTGTTACACCATCATAGACAACTTCTTCTTTATAGTCTTTGTTATTCAATTTGTAATAACGTGTAGCAACGACATGCATTCCAGGTTTACCTTCTTGAACGATTTCTGTCTTACCTTTTTCAAGAGTGTCATCTTCAATTGTTTCTACTTCGAAATCAATGACCGTATATTCTGGAATCGTTTGCGTTGTGATTAATCCTGTTCCAACTACGATAATTTGTGGAACAGAAGGTTCATGTTTAACAGTTTCTAATACTGTTTCTTGGTCGCCATTTTTGTCAACAACGCGTTCCATAGAACCATCGACACCTTGTTGTTTAATCTTATCGCGTCCAATTGGAGCATCTGGATTAACTTCATATTTGATACCATGTTTCAAGACGGATTTAATACGTACTTTTTTACCTTCAATTTGTTCTGCGGGGTCAGGAACTTCTTCTGTTTCTTCTGTGATAAATTCTTTTTCTTTGACTTCATTGAAGACAGGTGGTACTTCGCCATCTTCAAATTTTTTGTAAGGTTTGCCTGCTTCTTTGATTTTAGCTTCCATTTCAGCTTCGACAGCTTTCATTTTCTTGAACAGTTTTTCAGTTCTTTCTAAAGCGTCTTTTGTTACTTCAAAAGAAGCATGATCTGGTGCTAATTGTGCTTCTAGATAATAAGCATTTTGTTTTGCTAATTCTTCAGCAGCTTCAGCTTCATATTCTTTCCACATTTCTTGAATTGTGTTACCAAATAGATCTGGGAAGGAGCTTGCCATATTGTCGATGTTATCAGCAACCCAATAGAATGAGTTAGGATCATAGTTCACATTCATGACTTGGAATGATTTATGTGTTTCTTTCATATTGCCATAGAATGGAATGTAGGCATTATTACGGCTAGCGTCCATTGCTACCCATAAGACACCGCCGAATTCTGCTGGGATATCTTTACGCATTTCATAGATATGTGCTTCCATGACATTTTTATTTCCAAGTGAATATTTATATTCTTCACCTGGTTTAAGTGAAATTTTTCCTTTTAGATCATCTGGAACGAATTTTTTGTCTAGATTTTCGAAGCGGTCTCTTTGAAGAGCCATTGCATCTTTTACTGTATATTTTTTGTTTGGATCGGTTGGTGATTGTAGTAATTCATAGAGATCATCTTCATATGTTACTTTACTTGTTGGATCTAAGTTTTTAATTCCAGCATAAGTACGTGAACGGTTGCGGTCATCAATTGGTGGTGCATAGGAAGCAGCAACGTGGAATTTGCCATCACGTTCAACATAGCTTCCGGCAGTTTTTGCAGTTTTCACTAAGTCTTTTGAAATAATAATGTCTTCCTCTTTAAAGTCATCAATTGCGCCAAGATAGAAAGTGTTAGGGAATACTGCAAATTTGTTATCTGGGAATTTAATTGCAGCATATTGGTGACCAGATAAGATTTCCATGTACCATGTTTCATTCTTATCTGCAATCACTACGATATTTCCTTCTTTTGCACCGACTTCATCAATCGTTTTGGCAATGAATTCGATACCTTCGCGAGCAGTTTTAACACGTGGTAAGACTAAGTTTGTCATTACTGCTTCTGTTAAACCAGTTGAAACATATGGATCAACTAATTTAATTTTATCATTATATTTAGCTGACACGGTCGCAGTAATTGCTACGCCAAATTCGTTAAAGCCATGTTCACCATAGAATCCGTAAAGTGAGTTACGGTCGCCATCATAAAATGTATAATAGGCATATTCTTCTTTTGCATGTTTGTATGTTTGATTGGCTTCGCGGTCATGTAGGACTTCTCCATCTTCATATGTCTGAGCAGGAATGATAACAAAGTTCTTATTATGATGCTCTTCCAAATCTTCTGTACGTCCAAAAATTGTGTAGCCATCTTTCGTTAGATCTTTTCCAATAATGAAACCTGTACAAGCTTCTACTAAACTGTAAGGAAGTGCAATCAAAAATGCGACTGCTACTATCATCAGTTTAAAAACTTTTTTCATCTGTTTCACAATATTTACCTCCTATTTTTATACTTACTACAATAAAACCTTTCGACCCTCCTTTTAGAGTTCTATTTCGCATTAATAGTAACATTACATAAAACCGTTTTCAACGATTAATATAGCAGAGATTGAATTTTTTATATACATTTAATATTAAGCCTTTTTTTCTCATACTTTTTTAATTTTTATAATAATATATAAAAAATTGCGACACATTATTGTGTCGCAATTTTTGATTTATTCATCCATTTGATCTGTAGATGTACCAGATTCCGCTCGTTTTAAAAGCTCTTCTAAGCCATCTTCTTTATTTATTTCTGATGATGTGTCATTTTCTAGTCGTTCCAGTGGATGACGTTTCGTTAGACTTTCTGCTTCTAACTGCTTTTCTTCAGCAGTTACAATTGAGAAAGTAGAGACACAATCTTCTTCATTCAAACGCATTAGACGTACTCCTTGTGTATTGCGGCCTGTTGTTGACACATCGCTGGCACGGAAACGAATTAAGATGCCACTATCTGTAATAACCATAATGTCTTCGTCTCCTTTAATGGTCGCTAGTCCCATCAAATGGCCATTACGTTCAGTAATATTTAGTGTGATAACACCGACACCCCCGCGATTGCGTAATTCATAATCTTCAACAGGGGTCAATTTACCATATCCTTTTTCTGTAATAACAAAAACTTTATGGCCTTCTGGACGAATGTCAGCACCGATGACAAAATCATCTGGACGCAATTTAATGCCGCGAACACCAGCCGTATTTCGACCCATACTACGAACTACTTCTTCTTTGAATGAGGCCGCTTGTCCATTATGTGTTCCGATGATAATATTTTGGTGGCCATCTGTCAGTAAGACTTTGACTAGCTCATCATCGTCATCTAATTTAATGGCAATGATGCCGCTGCTGCGAATATTTTGGAAATGTTCAACACCCGTTCGTTTAACGACACCTAGGCGTGTTACAAAAAAGAATTCTTCATGCTGTGCTGGTTTTTCTTCTAAATTGATAATGGTTTGAATTTTTTCTTCATTTTTTATATTTAAGAAATTGATTGCTGGGATACCTTTTGCTGTTCGACCATATTCAGGGATTTCATATCCTTTGGCTTTATATACTTTTCCTGCATTCGTGAAAAATAATAATGTATCATGCGTTGAACATGTAATCATCGTTTCAACAAAATCATCGGCATTGGTTCCCATACCGCGGACACCGCGTCCACCGCGATTTTGAGCACGAAATTCACTAATTGCCATGCGTTTCATATAGCCATTGTTCGATAAGGTGATGGCGATTTCTTCTTCTTCAATCAAATCTTCATCTTCAATGCTTAAAGCTTCACCCACTAATAATTCTGTCTTACGATCATCACCATGTTTGTCAGCAACTTCTTGCAATTCTTCTTCAATAATCTCATCGACACGTTTTGGATTTGCTAAGATATCTGTTAAATCTTGAATGAGTTGGACAAGTTCTTGATATTCTGCTTCAATTTTTTCTCGTTCTAACCCTGTTAAGCGAATCATACGCATATCTAAAATAGCTTGTGCTTGGCGATCTGATAAATTAAAGCCATCCATCAATCTTTCTTTGGCAATGGCACCTGTTTTTGAACTGCGCAAAATTGCAATAATTGCATCAATTGCATCAAGTGCAATGCGCAATCCTTCCAAAATATGGGCACGATCTTGCGCTTTATTCTTGTCAAAAATCGTACGGCGACGAATCACTTCGCGCTGATGGTCTAAATAACAGGATAAAATTTCTTTTAAGCTCAACGTTTTAGGGACACCGCCGACAATGGCTAACATATTAAAGCCAAAACTTGTCTGGAGTGCAGTCATTTTATATAAATTATTTAAAATAACACTGGCACTACAATCGCGGCGTACATTAATAACAATTCGCATACCTTCGCGATCTGATTCATCAGTCAGTCCAGTAATGCCATCAATTTGTTTATCGCGCGCTAAGTCTGCAATGCGTTCAACAAGTCGTGCTTTATTGACCATATAAGGCAATTCATCGACAATAATACGTTCACGCCCGCTCTTATTTGTTTCAATTCGAACTTTTGCACGAATTTTTATAGAGCCGCGTCCTGTTTCATATGCTTTACGAATACCTGCTTTACCTAAAACAAGTCCTCCTGTTGGAAAATCAGGGCCTGGCAAGACTTCCATTAATTCCGCAGTCGTTGCTTCTGGATAATTCAATAAAAGTCGACAAGCATTGATTGTTTCGCGCAAATTATGCGTTGGAATATTAGTTGCCATACCAACCGCAATCCCACTGGCTCCATTAACGAGCAGATTAGGAAATTTGGCAGGTAAAACGGTCGGTTCTCTTTCGGTGCTGTCATAGTTGTCAATATAATCAATCGTATCTTTTTTTATGTCGCGCAACATTTCAAGCGAAATTTTGCTCATTTTTGCTTCAGTATAACGCATTGCTGCGGCAGAATCGCCATCGACCGAACCAAAGTTACCATGACCATCAACTAAAGGATAGCGGTAACTAAAGTCTTGCGCCATACGAACCATTGCATCATAAATGGCAGAGTCGCCATGAGGATGATATTTCCCCATCACATCTCCTACGATACGGGCGGATTTTTTGTAGCCTTTGTCAGGAGTGATCCCTAATTCATGCATCCCATATAAAATGCGGCGATGAACGGGTTTTAAGCCATCACGTACATCAGGCAATGCACGAGAAACGATAACGCTCATAGCATATTCTAAAAATGAGTTTTTCATTTCATGGGCGACGCTTATTTTCTCAACTCCACGTTTTCTTTCAATATCACTCATTTACATTGTTCCTTTCTGATCGTTTCTTCTTTATAAATCAATGTCTTGAACGTAGTGGGCATTTTCTTCAATAAAATCACGCCGCGGACTAACATTTTCTCCCATTAACATATTCATCACGCGGTCTGCTTCTTGGGCATCATCGATTGAAATTTGTGTAAGGCGGCGCGTTTGTGGATTCATTGTCGTCTCCCATAATTGATCGGCATTCATCTCACCTAACCCTTTATAGCGTTGAATGGCGGGTTTCGTGTTGGCAGGCAAGCTAGCAAGATGTCTTTCTAATTCTTCATCAGAATCCAAATAAATGGAGCTTTTGCCTTGACGCACTTCATAAAGTGGTGGCATTGCTGCATAGACATAACCTGCTTCAAGTGCTGGTTTCATATAGCGGAATAATAGAGTGAGCAACAATGTACGAATATGTGCTCCATCAACATCCGCATCTGTCATAATAATTAATTTATGATAGCGTGCTTTACTCACATCAAATTCTTCACCAAAACCTGTCCCCATTGCAGTAAATAGTGCACGAATTTCTTCATTAGCTAAGATACGGTCAATGGAAGCTTTTTCTACATTTAAGATTTTCCCGCGAATAGGTAATATTGCTTGGAAAAGGCGTGAGCGTCCTTGTTTTGCACTACCTCCTGCCGAATCCCCTTCGACAATGAAAAGTTCATTTTTTTCAGGATCATTGGATGAACAATCAGCTAATTTTCCAGGCAAGTTGCTAATTTCAAGACCGGATTTTTTGCGTGTGACTTCGCGTGCTCTTTTTGCTGCAATTCGGGCTTTAGCCGCTAAGAATGCTTTGTCAATTATTTTCTTACCGACACTTGGATTTTCCATCAAAAAACGCTCGAAATGTTCAGAAAAAATGCGGTCCACAATCGTTCGCACTTCGGAGTTTCCGAGTTTTGTTTTAGTCTGTCCTTCAAATTGCGGATCTGGATGCTTGATACTAATAATTGCAGTCAAGCCTTCTCGAACATCTTCTCCTAAGAAATTTTCATCTTGCTCTTTTAAATAATCATTGCGGCGTGCATAGTCATTGATCGCACGTGTTAGTCCTGCTTTAAATCCAGAATCATGCGTGCCCCCTTCATGCGTATGAATATAATTAGCAAAACTGACTAAATTCATATGATAACCATCAGTATGTTGCAAGGCAAGCTCGACTTCAATATCATCTTGTTCACCCATTAAATAAATGGGTTCATCATATAAAACAGTTTTATTCTCATTCAAATAACTTACATAACTTTTAATACCACCACTATATTGAAAGATTTTCGTTATAGGTTCTTCTGGTCTAAAGTCAGTAATTGAGATTTTTAAATTTTTATTCAAATAAGCTAATTCTTGGATGCGTGTTGCTAATTTTTGATAGTCAAAATCAATCCCTTCATGAAAAATCGCTTCATCTGGACGGAATAAGACTTCTGTTCCCGTATGATCCGTCTTGCCAACGACTTCTAAATCTTTTTGAACGACACCCCGTTCATAACGTTGATGATAGATTTTGCCATTGCGATGAATTCTAATCTCTAAAAAACTGGAAAGTGCATTGACGACTGCTGCACCTACACCATGCAGTCCACCGGACACTTTATAACTATCACCGCTGAATTTACCACCTGCATGCAATACTGTAAAAACAGTTTCAACAGCTGGGCGTTTTGTTTTTTGTTGAATATCAACAGGAATTCCGCGTCCATTATCTGTTACGCGTACTATATTATCTGGATGAATTTCTACGGTTACTTCATCGGCAAAACCAGCCATTACTTCATCAATCCCATTGTCAACAATCTCCCAAACAAGATGATGAACGCCTTCTAGACTGGTCGTTCCAATATACATTCCGGGACGTTTGCGAACAGCCTCTAGCCCTTCTAAGACTTCAATATTGCTCGCATCATAATGACTCATCGCTGCTTTATCGTTTTTCACGGATCTGCCCCTTTTCTAAATAATTTTCTGATAAGATCTGTCCATTTTCAATTTCAAATAATTTAGGCGACTGTAAAAGCTTTGTGTGCACGCCCTCAATACTAGTTGTTGTCAAAAAAGTTTGCACTTTCTTTTGAATACTATAGAGCAAATGGGTCTGGCGCTGATCATCTAATTCACTTAATACATCATCAAGTAATAAGATAGGATATTCCCCTGTTTGTTCTTTCATTAATTCGATTTCAGCCAACTTTACACTCAAACTTGTCGTCCGCTGCTGCCCTTGTGAACCGAAATTTTGCACATTTTGGCCATTAACAAAAAAAGATAAATCATCACGATGCGGACCAATGGTTGTCGTACCTTGTTCAATTTCTTTTGCTTGAATTTTTCGATAAGCATTTAAGAATGCTTCATTTAAGGCCATTGTGATTGTGTTTTCTTCTTCATTTTCTAGTAATGCTTCGCTACTTGGTAGGCTGGACTGATAATTAATTGCTAATGTTTCTTTTTGACGCGAAATATCGGCCAAAATCGGTTGCGCCCATTTTTCTAACTGATGCGTGAATACCAAACGGCGCGCAAGCACTTCTGCTCCCTCGGCCGCTAATTGTTCCGTTAAAATGTCCAAATATAAAGTATCATGTGCTTTTTTTTGACGTAACTGCTTTAAATATTCATTGCGCAACTTCAAAATTTGCTGATATTGGCTCACATGATATAAATAAATTTTGTCCATTTGACCTAATTCACGATCAATGAAATTACGCCGAATTGCTGGTGAGCCTTTAACTAATTCTAAGTCCTCTGGCGCGAACATAATAACATTCATCGTGCCAATATAGTCGCTTAATTTTTTGCGTTCTAGATGATTGCTTTTCGCTTGCTTGCCACGATCAGATAGCATAATCTCAAGTGCTACTTTTTGACCACGCAAAAAAAGATCGCCACTAATATAGGCATTTTTTTTATTGAATAAAATCAATTCATTATCTTTATTCGTGCGATGACTGCGCGCAAGTGCTAGAAAATAAATACTTTCCAATAAGTTCGTCTTGCCATGTGCATTATTGCCAATAAAAATATTGACATGCTTTGAAAATTGAAGGGAGGCGTGGGTATAATTGCGGAAATTTTTAAGGTGTAATTGCTCCAAATACATGAAAATTCCTAATCCGATACATGATCTTGAACAATCACAAATGTGCCAACATTTGATACAACGATCTCATCGCCAGGATATAATTTTTTACCGCGACGACGTTCTTCTTCACCATTTAAAAGTACTGGCATCATCTGCAAATAAGCTTTGGCCATGCCACCACTTGAAATAATGTCCGTCATTTTCAAAAATTGCCCCAATGTAATATATTCACGATTAATGGTAAGTTGCTCTTTTTCCATCCCCATACCCCTTCACTTAAAATATATTCCCATTATACTAAAAAAATGAGCAAAACTCAAAGGGCGACTTCGTTAATCGGCTCATATTCCCCCTAATTTTAATTTTTGGTAATTTATTCAATTTAATTCTTTTTGACAAAAAATCGTTTAAATGGAATTTTTAACGCTCAAAATAAAAAATGCCCTTTACCTGAATAAGACTTCCAAACAAATATTGGCAAGTCGATTCAGTGTCTTAGGACATTTTTTTATGACATCATTAAGAATTAAAATGATGAAAAATAGCTTCTATATTTAACGTGTACGAATTGGAGTAATCAATTGAACAAAATCTACACGATTAGCAGCTGCAGCTGGCAATACAATAAATGGACGCAAACTTGAAATGAATTCAATGGTGACATCATTTCCTACAAAAGTTTGCAAAGCTTGTTTTAAATAATCAGGATTAAATGAAATCTCAATAGGATCACCTGTCATAGAAATATAAGGAATATCTTCCACAACTGATCCTACTTCAGAGGATTGACCCGTTAAACGAAGGATGCCTTCAGCCACATTTAAGGTCACAATATTATTTTTGCCTGCATGACTTAAGAGGCTTGCACGTTCAACAGCTCCACGAAGTGCTGCAATATTTAATGTAATTTGTGTATTAGTTTCTGTTGGAATTAATTGATCAGTCTTTGGATAATTTCCTTCAAGCAGTCGCGAGTAGAGATAAGTATCTTCTGTCATAAATAAAATTTGATTTTCAACGACAATAACAGACACTTCTTCTAATTCATCATCTAAAATTTTGACTAATTCATTTAAACTTGTGCCAGGAATAACAACAGAATATTCCACATGGTCTATTTCAGCAACACTTACTTGACGTTGGCTCAGACGATGGCTATCTGTCGAAACAGCTTTTAATTTTCCGCCGCCGATATCGAATTTTACCCCTGTTAAGATTGGGCGCGTTTCATGGGGCGATACAGAATGAACGGTTTGCTGAATGACCTGTTTTAATAGTTGAACTGGCAATTTAAATGCTAAATGTTCATCCATATCAGGTAAATAAGGATAATTATCGGCATCAATGCCATGAATTTTGAATGAACTTGTGGCCGATTTAATAATTGCTTGAAAGCTATCTTGTGTTGCAAAGGAGAAAGTTTCATCCGGTAATTTATTTACAATATCAGCAAAAAAGCGCGCCGGTTGCAAAACAAGTGATCCTGTTTCTTCAATGACTAATTGGGCAGCATCGTCCGTAGTCTCTAAAAAAGCTTCAATGGAAATATCGGCATTGCTTCCTGTCAATTTAATTCCTTCTTGTGATACTTCAATTTTGACTCCAGTTAAAATAGGAATCGTAGTCTTACTTGAAATAGCAAGTTGAACAGTTCTTAATTTGTCTAAAAATACAAGACGATTAACAGAAAATTTCATCATATTCCTTCTTTCTAGTCCATATTTTTGAGTGTAACACTTCTTCTGCATTTGAGATGTGCTATTACTCTTATATTATATAATAATTAATAGTAATAGTAGTAGGGGTTGTGTATATTGTGGAAAACTCCTACAAATAAATGATAGCTTCTCTTTTTATATGTGGATAAGTGTGGGATAACTTTTAGGATAACTTTGAACTTATCCACATGTCTTTTTTTACCATTTTTTATAGACGATCTTTAATTTCTTGAATGGCTTGTTTAATTTGTCGATCAGTTTTTTCTAATTCTGAAATTTTATCATGTGCATGAAGGACAGTTGTATGATCTTTTCCACCAAATGCAGCTCCAATTTTTGGCAAGGAAAGATCGGTGATCTCTCTTGCAAGATACATGGACACTTGACGAGGGATGACGATCCGCTGTACGCGACTTTTTCCTTTAATCTCGTCCATGCTCACTTGATAATATTTTGCGGTTGTTTCTTGAATTTTATCAATCGTTACTTTGCGGTCGCTGGAGCGAATTAAGCTTTTGAGTGCATCAGCGGCAAGGCTGGTCGTAATCTCGCTGCCTTGCATAGTGGCATAAGCTTGTACACGCACAAGGGCTCCTTCCAATTCACGAATATTTGATTGGAATTGTCCTGCAATATAACTGAGTGTATCATCGGGAATATCGAGCAAGTTAGCGTCTGCTTTCTTGCGCAAGATAGCAATTCGTGTTTCTAAATCTGGCGGTGTAATATCTACAGAAAGCCCCCATTCAAAGCGTGACACCAAACGTTCTTCTAATTTTGGAATTTCATTAGGCAACCGGTCGCTCGTTAATACAATTTGTTTTTTGTGATCAAAGAGCGTATTGAAGGTATGAAAGAATTCTTCCTGTGTGCCTTCTTTATCTGCAAAAAATTGAATATCATCCACTAATAATAAATCAACATTGCGATATTCTTGACGAAATTGTTCGCTCGTACGATTTTGAATGGAATTAATAAAATCATTGGCAAATTTTTCACTTGTAACATATTTAATTTTGGCTTGCGGATTAATTTGCAAATGTTGATGCCCAATAGCATGCATTAAATGTGTTTTTCCAAGGCCAACCCCGCCATAGAAAAAAAGCGGATTGTAGACTTCGCCGGGCTCTTCTGAAACAACAAGTGCGGCAGCATGTGCCATCTGGTTGCCTTTGCCAATCACAAAACGATCAAATGTATAATTTTCCACAAGTTGCGGTTTTTCTGAAGGGGGCAAAGTCTGAGCAGAAGGTGTGGGAGCAAGTTGTTTTTTTAATTCATCTTCAGTCACTAGTTGTGGTGTAAGTTCTTTTTGAGTAAATTCATATAAATATTCCACTACTTTTGTGATTAAATTGCGCTCCCAATAATCTTTTTGAAGTGTGCTTGGCACTTTGATTCGTACATGCTGCTCATTAGCTTCTAATAAATCAGCGCTGCCAATCCATGTATCATAGCTCACTTTTGATAAGGTATTTTTAAATTTTTGTGTTAAAAAATTCCAAATCTCTTGTTCATTCATTCCAGTCCCTCACTTTCTTTCAATACAAAGGAATTTTACCATATCGAATAAAAGTTTTCCACAGAAGGAGCAACATGTGCACAGCACTATCAAAAAGTTGTGAAACAATAAATACACATCTTGTTAATTTTGTGGATAACTCTTGTGAAAAAGTAAGATTTTTTATAAAATGTGGGAAAAAGCAGACAATTATAATGCAATAATAGCAACACTTTTAGAAAGTTTTGCACATTTTTTATGGATAAGTGGATAAGTTCTCCCACTACTGTGAATAAGTGCTATTTTGTGGAAAAAAGATGTGTATAAATAAAAAAAAAAAAAGAGTTATCCCTCGATATGTGGATAACTCTTGGATAATGACCGCCATATATGGTAGCTAAAAAAAATCAAAAAAACCTCTCCTTTTTTTCTGTGAAACAGTCATCAAAATAGTAATCAACCATTTGGATGACAACGATGTTGCCTTATATTTTTAGAATATTTTGAATGCAATCAAAAAAAGATAAACTAATTTTTTTCATCATGTAGGAGAATGCTTGAAAGCATCTTAAAATATTTCAAGTGAATTTTAGAGCAGGAGTTGACAATGTGTCGCTTTTTTTCTATAATATTGTAGCTTGTCTATGTTGTTTGATAGTAGGTCACACATTTTTTAAATAAAAGAATAGTTTAAGATTACCAGGAGGTGCAGAGATGTCTGAAGGATTAACTTATAACCCTAAAAAACGTAAAAGAAAAACAGTCCATGGATTCCGTAAACGTATGAGCACGAAAGACGGCCGAAACGTTTTGAAAAATCGTCGTCGTAAAGGAAGAAAACGTTTAACGCATTAATGAACTATGAAAGGTGACAGACGCTCATGCGCTGTTACTTTTTTTTTGAAGATTTAAGGACGTCATCATATGACGGAGGGTGAAAAAATGAAAAAAGAATATCGTGTGAAAAGTGATCGCGATTTTCAGCGCGTCTTCCAAGAGGGGGCATCAGTTGCTAATCGCCAATTCGTAATTCATTTTGTTCGCCGAAAAGACTGCGATCATTATCGCGTCGGACTATCGGTTAGTAAACGCTTAGGAAATGCGGTCATGCGCAATCGGATCAAAAGAAGAATGCGCCACATTATGCGTCATTTGGATCAATGTTATCAGCTAGCACCAATGTATGATATGGTGATTATCGCACGCCAGTCAGTTTCTCATATGACCTTTGAGCAGATGACTTCTAGTTTGACACATGTCCTAATGTTGGGCGAATTATTCCTACATCCGCCTATAAAAAAAGAGTCTACAAATTCAGAAATTTAAGTTATAATAAGACGGTAGTCTACAATAAAGGAGAGAGAACGTTGCAAGAATTTATAAAAAAATATAAAAAACCGCTTCAAATGCTTGCACTTATTTTATTTGTATTTGTTCTAGCATCATGTGCAAAAAATCCGCAACCACAAGCGCCTATTACGGCAGATAGCACTGGATTTTGGGATAGAATGATTATTTATAATTTGTCACAATTTCTTATTAAACTCTCAGAAATCTGCGGACATGATTATGGTTTAGGAATTATTGCTTTTACATTGATTACACAAACTTTATTAATTCCTTTCACCATTTATCAACAAAAAAATGCAGACAAGAGTATGGCATTGCAGCCTAAAATAAAAGAATTACAACACACCTATTCAGCGCAAGATGCAGCTACTAAAGAAAAGTTACAGTCTGAAATCAAACGCGTTCAAGATGAAGCGGGCGTCAGTATGTCGTCGCAATTTTTGCCATTATTTATTCAAATGCCAATCTTTATTGCGCTCTATCAAGCAGTTGTTCGTACACCAGAATTGGCAACAGGAGACTTTTTATGGTTGCAACTAGGACAGCCTGATCCTTATATGATTATTCCAATTATTGCAGCCTTAAGCTTGCTCTTGAATGCTTATTTGATGCAAATTGGTCGCGAAAATCCAGGCGGCAGCTTTATGATTTATTTCATGCCAGTCCTTATTTTCTTTATTACATTCCGCTTATCAAGTTCATTATCTCTTTATTTTGCGACACGTAATATTTATACTGTGGTTACAACTTTAGTTTTTGATAATCCATTCAAAAAAATAGAAAAACGCCAAGCAAAAGAAGAAGCAGAAAAAGAAGAAGCACGCCGCCGTCGTCAAGCTATTCGCAAAGCGAAAAAGACAGGCCGCAGCGTGAAAAAATAATCATGGAGGTTTCCGAATTGATTGATAAATATGTTGCACAAGCTCCTACACAAGAAGCAGCCATTCAAAAAGGGCTCGAAGCGGTAGGCATTACGAAAGAAGAAGCAAAAATTACAGTTCAAGATCCAGGAAAAAAAGGTTTTTTAGGAATTGGACAACGTGATGCAATTGTTGTGGTGGAACGTCTCGAGAAGAAAGACTTAGTGTCTGATCTTTTGGAACCTATTAAACCACTAGATGTTGCCCCTTCAAAACCTCAAGTAACTGCAAAAAAAGAAAATGAAACAAAAAAAGCAGCTGAAAATCTAACACCTGCACCAGAAAAAGATAAGGTACAAGCTACAGAACATGCGCAAACAGCTAAAAAAGATGAGGTGCAAAGTGCCAAATCAGCTACAGATAATCTACATAATGAAGAATATGAAGAAACAATGATTCCAGCTGAACAAGATCAAGCTGCAATTGAGGCAATTGCTGATTATTTAGAAATGATTGTCCGCGCAATGAAGATTGATGATGTTGAAGTATTTGTCAGTCGCGTTGACAACTTTGTAACTTATGATATTGAAACGGAAAGCGCGGGGCTTGTCATTGGTCGCCATGGGAAAGTATTGAATGGTCTACAAATTCTTGCCCAAAATCATATGCACCAACTAGCACATAGCAAACTTTTTGTAAAAGTTGATGCAGAAAAATATCGTGAACGTCGCAAAAGTACGGTTGAAAGATTAGCTGATCGTACAGCAGAAAAAGTTGTCCAAACAGGTCAACGCGTATCACTCAACCCGATGCCAGCACATGAACGTAAACAAATTCATCGCTATTTAAATCATTATACGGGAGTTCAAACGTACTCAGAAGGCAAAGAGCCTTACCGTTATCTCGTCGTTGAGCCATTAGACGATGAAGAATAATTAACGAAAAGGGCAACGCGCTCGTTCAAGACGAATGAATGAAGCGTTGCCTATTTTGGCTATTTAAGGAGGATATCACCCTTGAAAGACAATATTGCACTGAATGCTTTCTTGATTTTAATTTTTATATTAATGTCTGCTTTTTTCTCAGCAAGCGAAAGTGCTTTTACTTCTATTAATTTAATACGCTTAAAATCTCAAGCAGATAAAGGCGACCAAAAAGCGGTTTTGATATTAAAATTGCGCGAACAGTTTGACTGGTTATTGTCGGGTATTTTAATTGGTAATAATATCGTCAATATTGGCGCGTCCGCAGTGGCAACGACTTTATTTTTACAATTATCGCCAGAATATGGCGGAGTCATCTCTACTATTGCCATGACTATTTTAATTTTAATTTTTAGTGAAATTACGCCGAAAACGATTGCGACTGAACATTCAGAAGGTGTAGCACGAACTTTTGCGCCATTTTTACGATTAATCTTACTTATTTTGTCGCCATTTATTTGGGTGCTTTCAAAGTTGACGAATTTAATTGTATCTTTGTTCAAAAAAGAACAAGAAGATATTGTCAGTGATGAAGAACTTTTCTCATTAGTTGACCGTGCAGAGCAGACAGGTAATTTGAGCGATTATGAACGGCGTCTTATTCGTTCAGCCATTGCTTTTGACGATATGGAAGTGTCTGGTGTCTTGACGCCGCGAATGGACATTGAAGGATTCAGTATTCATGATGATTTAGAGAAAATAAAAGAAGTTGTCTATTCAAATAATCATTCTCGCCTCATTGTCTATGATGAAACAATTGATGATGTATTAGGATTTATTCATGAAAAAACATTCAGCCGTTATATGCTTAATTTGTTGGAAGAAAAGGTCAGCTTGCAAGATTTGATTATGGAAGTCATTTATGCACCGCCAACAACACGCATTAGTAAGCTGCTTACATTGATGCAAGGGACGCATTTGCATATGGCGGTGATCAAAGATGAGTATGGGGGAACAGTTGGAATTGTGACAATGGAAGATGTGCTTGAAGCACTTGTGGGCGAGATCTGGGATGAGGGCGATGTACGCCATGATGACGTTGTCCAAATCAAAGAAAATATTTATGAAGTTGTAGCGGATATGAATTTGAAGAAATTTATGAAACAATTCGGCATTGTGCCAGATCGTACGTTTGAATCGACACGCGTGAGTGGCTTCTTTATTGAACTTCTTGACCGCATTCCTGAAAAAGGCGATCAAATCACTTATGGTCCTGTCAGCTTAACTGTGAATAAAATGGTGGAAGATCGTGTTTTAAGTTTTTTGGTATCACCCATTAATAAACATAAGAAAAGAGAAGACTAAATGAGCAAAAAAAAATGGCTAGAGATGGTACAAAAAAGTCGCGGGACACATGGCAGAAAAGATCTGTCAATGATGAAGAAGTTAATGGATGCATTGGACCATCCTGAAAGAAAAGCGCGCTATATTCATGTTGCAGGCACTAATGGCAAAGGGTCAACAAGCGCTTTTTTAACTTCAATTTTGACAGAAGCAGGATATTCTGTCGGCTTATTTACTTCGCCGCACTTAGAAAGTATTTGCGAACGCATTCGCTTGAATGGTGAGTTGATTGATGAAGCAGAATTTGAGCATTTGATGGAAAAAGTCGGAATGGTTGCTCTTAAAATTGAAGCAGAAGTTAATCGACGTTACTCGGCATTTGAGCTTATTACAGCGGCTGCCTTTTTATATTTTGCAAAAAAAGCCCCTGATGTCGTGCTACTTGAAGTTGGTGTTGGCGGACGCTTAGATGGAACAAATGTTATTCCTGCTGAAAATGTCTATGCAACGGTTGTAACATCAATTGGGCTAGATCATATGGGCGTGTTAGGAGATACTGAAGAAGCGATTGCCTTTGAAAAGGCAGGAATTTTTAAAGCGGGAGTTCCAGCATTTATTGGGGACTTCAAGCCAAGCATTTATGCTGTCTTTGCTGAACGTGCCGCAGCACTTAATATTCCGCTTTATAAAGTAGATTCTTCTAAAAAAGTACTTGCGCCAAAAATTACGCCATATTTCACCCAGAAATTTACTTATGCACAAGTCCCTTATGAAATTCAGCTACTTGGCATCCATCAAACAGAAAATGCTGCACTAGCAATTATTGTGGCGGATTATCTTGCACATCATGGATTTCACTTGGAATTATCAACAATTCAAAAAGGACTGCGCCAAGCATTTTGGGCAGGACGCATGGAAAAAATACTTGATCACCCCTTATTCTTTATTGATGGGGCACACAATGAAATTGCTGTGAGACGATTAGTTGAAACATTAAAAGAACAATTTGAAATAGATCATTTTTCTTTTGTTATTGGTATGATGAAAGATAAAGCGTACGAAAAAATGATTGATTTAGTTTGGGAGATGGCGGACCGCTTTATTGTTGTTAGTCCAGATGAAGTTCGTGGATTTGATGCAAAAGCAGTAGCGCAACAATTGGCACATCGTGGAAAAGAAGCTATCTATGCCCAAGATGCACAGGAAGTTCGCCAAATGATTGAACAAGATATTAATAAAGATGCTATTTGGATTCAATTTGGCTCACTTTATTTGGTAGGCGCCTTAAAAAAGGCTTTTAAAAAATAAGCCTAGACTTTAGGCATTTTAGGGTTGCCTTTTTTGCCAAACATGATAAAATAAGCTTGCATAAAAATAAATAAATCAGAGAAGTGGTGAAAGCACTCCTCTACTTTTTGCACCAGTTGTGTGTGAGAGTAGATGTAGTGTTTTTTTTATGAATTGATGTAGGAAGGAGAGAGACAATGACCAATCAATATGTGGATGATACCATTGCTGCTATTTCGACCCCTCCAGGAGAAGGGGGCATTAGTATCGTTCGTCTAAGCGGTGGCGATGCGCTTGCGATTGCGGACAAATTGTATCATATGGGACGAAAATCATTAAAAAATCAGGATTCTCATACCATTCATTATGGTTATATTATGGACGGTGATGAGCGTGTCGATGAAGTGATGGTCTCCATTATGAAAGCTCCAAGAACATATACAGTGGAAGATGTTGTAGAAATTAATACACATGGAGGAATGGTTGCAACGCAGCGTGTGTTGGAATTGTGCTTGAAAGCGGGGGCACGATTAGCAGAACCTGGTGAATTCACTAAGCGCGCTTTTTTGAATGGACGGATTGACTTATCGCAAGCAGAAGCGGTAATGGATGTTATTCAAGCTAAAACGGATCGTGCCATGAAAGTTGCAATGAAGCAACTACAAGGGAATCTAGCAGAACAAATACGAATTTTGCGTCAACAGATCTTAGCGACCTTGGCTCAAGTGGAAGTTAACATTGACTATCCTGAATATGATGACATTGAAGAGATGACGACAGCACTAATCGAAAAAGAAGCACGAAATGTTCAAGCAAAAATCAATGACATGCTTCAAGGGGCACGCGAAGGAAAAATATTGCGCGATGGCTTAAAAGCAGCAATTGTAGGCCGACCTAATGTTGGAAAAAGCAGTCTGCTCAATACATTATTAAAAGAAGAAAAAGCGATCGTTACGAATATTGAAGGGACAACACGTGATGTGATTGAAGAATTCATTAATATTAAAGGAGTGCCTTTGCATCTTATTGATACAGCAGGTATCCGCGATACAGAAGATATTGTAGAAAAAATTGGTGTCGAGCGCAGTCGTGAAGTTATTGAAGAAGCAGATCTTATTTTATTGGTAATTGATCAAAGTAGCCCGCTAACAGCTGAAGATATTGCACTATTAGAACAAACTGAAAAGATGGAGCGTCTGGTGCTTTTGAATAAGCAGGATCTTGCGCCACAGTTGGATCTTGACACGCTTATGTCATATGTTGAACCAGCAGAAGTGATTGAATTGTCCTTAATGAAAAAGTCAGGAGTAGACCGCTTAGAAGAGAAAATTGCTGCTTTATTTTTCAGTGGAAAAACAGCGCTTCATGGGGCACAGCTAGTGTCTAACATTCGCCATATTGCATTGCTTGAAAAAGCAAACCAAGCACTTGATGATGTCTTGTTGGGAATAGAGCAAGGCATGCCAGTAGATCTTGTTCAAATCGATTTTACGAGTGCTTGGGAATTGTTGGGAAATATTACAGGGGAGACGGTTCAAGATGAGTTGCTCGATCAACTCTTTAGTCGTTTTTGCCTTGGGAAATAGCATATAATACAACTCAAATGACCCCAAAAGGTGCAAATAGTGCATTAAAACAATTCATAAAATATAAATCTAACCTAAAAGGAAGTAGGAAAGCCATGCAAGACAAAGTAAAAATTTATCCATCAGAACCTTATGACGTGATTGTCGTAGGAGCAGGTCATGCAGGAGTAGAAGCGGCACTTGCGGCAGCGCGAATGGGACAAAAAACGATGCTTATGACCATTCATTTAGATAAAGTGGCTTTTATGCCATGTAACCCCGCCATTGGAGGTCCCGCTAAAGGTATCGTGGTGCGTGAAGTAGATGCCTTAGGTGGCGAAATGGGACGCAATACCGACAAAACCTATGTGCAAATGCGCATGCTCAATACTGCAAAAGGACCAGCAGTGCGTGCTTTACGTGCACAATCTGACAAAAATTATTATTCAAGAAATATGAAAAAAGTGCTAGAAGAGACAGAAAATCTGACACTTCGTCAAGGGCTTGTCAATGAATTAATTGTTGAAGATGGTGTGATTAAAGGAATTATTACAAGTACAGGGGCACGTCATCAAGCAAAAGCAGTCGTCTTAACGACTGGCACGTCAAGTCGAGGTGAGATTGTAATTGGCGAACTAAAATATTCCAGTGGTCCAGATAATACATTGCCTTCTGTTCGCTTATCAGAGAATTTATTGGAATTAGGATTTGAATTGGATCGCTTCCAAACGAGTACACCACCACGCATTCATGACCGTTCAATTCATTATGAAGCTATTGAAGAGCAACCTGGACATAAAGAGCCGAATCATTTCAGCTTTGAGACACCAGATAAAGCATATCGTCAAGATCAATTATCATGCTGGTTAACTTATACAAATGAGCAGACGCATCAAATTATTCAAGATAATTTAGATCGTACTTATACTTATTCTGGAGAATTCGCAGTGGGTCCAAGATATTGTCCAACGATTGAAGACAAGATTGTCCGTTTTCATGATAAACCGCGCCATCTACTCTTTTTAGAACCAGAAGGCGATAATTCCCACGAAATCTATGTTCAAGGTATGTCTACCGCAATGCCTGAAGAAGTGCAACTGGACATTTTGCGCTCTATTAAAGGACTTGAAGATGTGGAATTGATGCGGACGGGTTATGCGATTGAATATGATATTATTTTGCCGCACCAATTGCGCCCTTCTCTTGAAACTAAATTAGTGCATGGTTTATTTAGTGCAGGTCAAATTAATGGAACGAGTGGCTATGAAGAAGCAGCAGGACAAGGTATTATTGCAGGAATTAATGCTGCACGCTACACACAAGGAAAAGAACCATATGTTATGAAACGTAATGAAGGCTACATTGGTGTGATGATTGATGACCTTGTAACGAAAGGAACGGTTGAACCTTACCGTCTACTTACAAGCCGGGCTGAATATCGTCTGCTTTTACGTCATGACAATGCAGATTTCCGCTTAACAGAAAAAGGTCATGAATTAGGACTTGTTTCTGATGAACGTTATGAACGCTTTTTGCTAAAAAAACAACGAATTGAAGCGGAACTTGAGCGACTGACACAGTTACGTTTGCGTCCGAAAGATGTCGCTGCTTTGTTGGAAGAAAAAGGAGAAAAACCATTAAAAGATGGTATCTTAGCTTATGATTTCTTACGTAGACCTAATATTCAATATGCTGAAATTGCACAACTTTTCCCAGCAGAAGTAGCACTTGATCGCCATGAACAAGAACAAATTGATATTCGTATTAAGTATGAAGGCTATATCGAAAAATCTTTGCAAAAAGTGGAACAGATGAAACGCATGGAAGATAAAACTATTCCATCTTTTATCGATTATCACCAAATCAATAGTCTAAAAGCCGAAGCAGTCGAGCGCCTTGAAAAAATCCGGCCTGAAACGATTGCCCAAGCGAGCCGAATCAGCGGCGTAACTCCGGCTGATATTGCAATATTGTCGGTCTATATTGAACAAGGAAAATTCAACATGCATGCCAAATAATCCTTCATAAAATAAACAAGAAAAAAGGCAAAACATAATAAATAAGAAGCAACTTTTAAAAATAAAAGAATCTCCTATTGCTTTTTACCATAATGGATAAAAAAACATCCAAAAACTATACTTACTTGCTATAGGATAGTATTTTTTAAAAACGTATAATATAGAAGTGGAGTCTGAAATGAGAAATTTTTCTCATTTTAGCTTCTAAAAAGTTAAAGTAAAAGGTTCTACATCGTTCAAATTTTAGAATATCTAAAATTTAAAGTGTATCAGCAAGCTATTATTCGTAAATTGACTAGCAGATGCGACTAAGCCCAAACACATCTGCCATTGACTAACACTTTAGCAGATGCAGAACTTTCTATTTAAAATTATAGGAGGTTTATTATGTTAGAAGGTATGTCACAGTTAATGTCACAAGCTGGACTGCCGCCAATGTCCGGACTTACATGGATGCTAGCAGCTCTCCCAATTATCGTAGTACTTGGGCTTATGATTGGTTTGGGAGTTTCTGGATCACGTTCTGGAGTTATTGCGTGGATTGTTTCAGTTCTAGTTATTTTATTTGCATTTGGCGGAGACGTGCATGTTCTCGCTACCGGTACTCTTAAAGGGTTATGGTCGACGCTGTTCGTTCTATTTATTGTTTGGAGCTCGATGTTCCTCTACAACATCGTAGAAGTGACGGGTAGTTTTAAAGTGATTGCCCACACCTTTACGAAATTGACCAATGGCAACAAAATGCTACAACTTTTACTTATTGGATGGTGCTTCACAACATTTGTTCAAGGTGTTTGTGGATTTGGTGTTCCTGTTGCAGTTGCAACACCACTTTTAATTGGTCTTGGTTTTGATCCAATGACCGCAACCATCACCTCACTTCTTGGACACTCATGGGGAATCACATTTGGTTCTTTAGGTGCAAGTTATTCTGTATTGATTAACTTAAGCCCAGTTGATCCTCATAACATGGCAGTTTGGGGCGGTGTATTCATCGCAGTTGGTGGCGTTTTAACTGGATTTGCGATCTTACTTAACTATGGCGGACTTAAAGCACTTAAAGAAGGTATCGTGGCAGTTATTTCATTATCACTTGTCATGGGCGTTTCATTAATGGCAATTACAAGCTTTGTATCCCCATATATCGCAACCTTTATCGCAGGTGCTTTAGGACTTGCTTTTGGAAGTTTCGTTTTACCGAAATTCCCACAATATCGTCCAGCTGCTGATGCTGATGCGATTGAAGAACCTGAAGAAGTTAAAGGCAAAAAATTCGGCGATGCATTTAGCGCTTATGTTATCTTAATCGTTGTCGTATTTGCCGTATATCTTATCCCACCTGTCAAAAACTTCTTGGAACAAGATATCTTCCAAGTGGGCTTGGCATTTGATGAGATTGCAACAACATTCGGTTATACCGAAGCAGCAGTTGCTAAATATTCACCACTTAAAATCTTGACCACTCCAGGAAGCTTAATCGTTCTGTCAAGTTTCTTGGCAGCAGCTTATTACAAATCAAAAGGTTTACTTCCACAAAATGCACTAGGCATTGCATGGAATAAAACCCTAAAACAATCGATCGGATCTACTGCAACCATCATGCCAATGACTATGATGGCACTTACTATGACAGCAGGGGGATTAACCACTTACTTAGCATATGGAATTGCTTCTGTAGCAGGTAACTTCTTCCCAATCTTGTCACCATTCATTGGTCTTTTAGGTGGATTCGTAACAAGTTCTGGAACTTCATCTAACATCTTGTTCACAAGCATGCAATATGAAGTAGCAGACATCTTGAAAATTTCACCATTTATCATTCTTGCATTACAAACAACTGCAAGTTCACTATCCAACTCCTTCTCACCAGGTAACGCAGCACTTGGTACTGGTGTATCAGGACTTTCAGGACGTGAAGGTGAAATTCTTAAAGTTACCGGAATTATCAACGTCATTCAATCACTAGTGATCGGTATTATGGGATACTTACTCATTAGTGCCGGTATGGGTCTATAATAAAGGAGGCAGAGAATTATGGAAAAACTAGATAGTGTATTAAAAGGTAAAGTATTTGCTATCCTTTCTGTCTGGATTGCTTTTGCAGTTTTATATGCCCTACTTCAAACCGGAAATGAAACGATGGCTTGGGTAGGTCTAGGCTTAATGGGACTAGCCAACCTTTTTCTAGCTTTGAAAAACTAAAAGATGTAACAATTTAAGAGAGCAAAGGGAAGAGGAGCCTCTTCCCTTTCTTTTTTTGGAATAAAAAGGAGAGGATATTATGGAAGCAGCGCTTGAAGAAATATTATATATTTCTAGTTATATTGCCATTCATGTACTCGAAATTATCGGAATTGCGATTATCGTATATGCCGCTGTCGAGACCCTTTTGTTGTTATTTAAGTCACGTTTGAATTATTCTGATCGCGATGTTTTGATTAACTTTGGCGAAGCGTTGTCATTGAGTTTGACTTTTAACTTAGGTGCCGAAATTATTAAAACGGTAACCGTTCGCGACACGTATGAATTAGTGGTGCTATCAGCCGTAGTCATTATTCGTATCATTATTACCGTCTTGTTGCACTGGGAATTAAAACAAGTGGCAGATGAAGGACATGGCGATGCACGTAAGATCGTGCATGATAATATTCGTGGACTGAAAGACAGCTTTAAAAAACATGAAACAGAAACACCAAAAAATTAAAGCACAATTAAGTTAGAAGATGACTATTTGTTGTGCTTTTGCTATAATATACTAGTGACTAATCAGGAAAAATGACTAGAATGGAGCACTAGAAGATGCAAAAATCTATACCGAAAAAGGAGTTTTTTAAATGGGGACTCCTTGCTAGCATCATTAGTTTGATGGCCGTTTTTTTTTATTGGCTTTTCGGGAAATCGTTTGCACAAGGGTGGCTGCTTGGAATGGTCTTTGTGACAATCTTGCAGCTTTATCGCAAATGGATGTATCCACGAATTTTCAATAATTTAAGGAATAAAGGACGTGTTATTCTTGATGTGATGTCGCATCAATTTTTGGTCCTATTAATTGTGTTGATGCCTTTTGCTTTGAGCATTAAGCATGGACAGAAGTATAGTATACTTGCCATTTTTTTAGCGTTCTTTTGTGAGCGAATTTACTGGATAGTCTCGCACTATTTCAATGAGAAAAGGAGGGTGTGAGTTGGCAAAATATTTACAAGCTGAACAACTTTCAATTGTCATTATTACAATTGCTTTAAGTCTAGTGATGATTGTCGCAGGGAAAAAAATTGAAGAAGGCCAAAAAACAGGCAGCTTTAGTCGATTTACAGCGGGAGCTGTGCAACTGGTGAAAACGATTGATGAGATGGTCGTAAATGCGATGGGTCCAAAATATGGACGTATTTTATCGGCATATATGGGAAGTGTCCTCATTTATTTAGCAACGGCTAACTTAAGTGGGCTTCTCGGACTTGAAGCACCGACGACAAACTTATCCGTCACACTTGTTTTCTCTGCCATCACATGGATTCTTATTCAGACGTTTAGTATCAAACATAACGGCTTTAAGAATTATCTTAAAGGATATCTTGAACCGTTCGCACTATTTTTACCAATGAACATTATGAGTGAAGTGGCAACATTGCTCAGTATGGCACTGCGTCTTTTTGGAAACTTGATTGCAGGGTCAATTATTATGAGCTTTGTATATATGTTTACAGCCTATTTGAGTAGTTTTGTTCCGGTGATCGGACAATTTGACTTTATAGGACCCGTCTTGGCAAGTGTCTTACATCTTTATTTCGACATCTTCTCAGGACTTATGCAAGCATATATTTTCTTCTCACTCTCAATTATTTTTATTGGAACCAATGTAACAGAATAATTTTAATTTAATAAATGACTTTAAAAGGAGAATAGAAAAATGGATTTAGCAACAGGATTAAAAGCAATTGGTGCAGCTATTGCAGTATTTACAGGTGTTGGAACAGGAATTGGACAAGGACTTGGAGCAGGTCGTGCATTTGAAGCGGTTGGAAAAAACCCTGAAGCAGAGAACACAATCCGTACAATGATGATCTTAGGTCTTGGGATTGCTGAAACTTCCGCTATTTATGGATTATTAATTGCGATTATTATTTTGTTTGTGCTTTAAGAATAAGTAGAATTTAGGTGAGTGTAATGCCAAATATTTTAGAAAAACTTATACCGAATCCGATGACGATTTTGGTACAGCTTGTTGCAACATTTATCATCTACTTAATTTATAAAAAATTCTTACACCAACCTGTGGTGAATTACTTAGATGCTCGCGCACAAAAAATGCAAGAAGCTGAGAATTATGCTGAAAAAGTAGAAGAAGAAGCAAAAGCGCGACAAGAAGAATTGAAAGCTGAACATAGAAAAGCTCTCGAAAATGTCGATCGTTTGCGTGAACAGACTTTAAAAGACATTGCACAAGAACGACAAGAATTGCTTAAAAAAGCACGTGCCGAAAGTGACCGTATTATTGAACGTGCTAGCGAACAAATCGAAGCCAGTCGCGAAACGATGTTAAAAGACATCGAAGAACACGCTGTCGATTTAGCTGTAAATATTACCAAACGTGCCCTTCAAGATGTTGATGTGAGCGAAGAAGCTACATTGAAGTCCCTTGAAGCGGAAATGGACCGTGTGATTCATGACGCGAAGTAATGATCGTATTTCCGATGAACTCATCAAATCATTACCAAAAGATATTGCGGTCAAATATCTCAATGATTTGCAAGTGATTCGTGAAGTCGTAGACGGACTGGGCGAGCATTTTGACGTTTTAAGAAATGATCCCGCCGCTTTTCAACAAATTTATGAAGAACTTTCAGATCGTGTGCATCAACTGGTCCACGACTATGAGGACAGCCTGATTCGTGCAGGACTATATTATGATGTCAGAATTTATAGTGCCAAACCACTCTCTGATGCAATGAAAGCACATGTTCTGGAAAAAGTTGAAGCACAGTGGGGTCCTCACTACCTAGTGAAATATGTTGTCGATCAGAGCCTAATCGGAGGAATTCGCTTAGAAGTAGGCGAAGCAGTCTTTGACGCGACATACAAATCACGCATCGATCAAATATTAAGAGAGGTGTAATATGGATACTAGAAGTGAAGAAATCATTCAGTCTTTAAAAGAAAGAGTTCAACAAATCGACTGGGATTATAGTGCGCTAGAAACAGGTCGCGTAATCTCTGTAGGGGACGGGATCGTCTTTGTCGATGGACTAAAAAATGTATTAGCAAATGAATTAGTGCGTTTCAATGATGATACCTTGGGAATGGCGATGAACTTGGAAGATGATCAAGTCGGAGTCATTCTTTTAGGAAGTGACGATAATATTAAAGAAAATGATATTGTCTATCGTACAGAAGAGATTGTACGTGTCGGTGTCGGGGATGAATTGCTCGGGCGAGTCGTTGATCCATTAGGACGTGCCGTTGACAACAAGGGCGAAATTATTCCGTCTGAGTATTATGACATTGAACGAAATGCACCAAGTATTATGTCACGTAAAAGCGTGGACAGCCCGGTATTTACCGGTGTTAAAATGATTGATGCAATTATTCCAATTGGAAAAGGTCAACGTGAATTGATTATCGGCGACCAACAAACAGGGAAAACAAGTATTGCATTGAACACGATTTTGAACCAAAAAGGTCAAAATGTAAAATGTGTCTATGTAGCCATTGGGCAAAAAGCATCAACGGTATCTCGTATGGTTCAAAGCTTGAAAGACCATGGCGCGATGGATTATACCGTTGTGGTGAATAGCTCTGCTAATGATTCGGCTGCATTACAATATATTGCACCATATGCAGGGTGCTCAATTGCAGAATATTGGATGGAACGCGGTGAAGATGCACTCATTATTTATGATGACTTATCTAAACATGCTGTTGCATATCGTACCATTTCATTGCTACTGCGCCGCCCAAGTGGACGTGAAGCTTATCCAGGGGATGTCTTCTATCTTCACTCACGTCTTTTGGAACGTGCTGCACAAATGAATGAAGAACATGGTGGCGGAAGTCTTACTGCACTGCCAGTCATCGAAACCCAGCAAGGAGATATCAGTTCATATATTCCAACCAACGTGATTTCGATTACAGATGGTCAAATTTTCCTTGATACATCTGCTTTCCACTCAGGTCATCGTCCAGCGATTGATTCTGGACTTTCGGTCTCACGTGTAGGGTCCGATGCCCAGACAAAAGCGATGAAACAAGTATCAAAAAGCTTGAAAATTGAGCTGACTAACTATGCTGAATTGGAAAGTTTTGCACAGTTCGATACGGATGTTGATCCTGAAACGCAAGAAATTATCGATCATGGAAAACGCCTAACAGAACTGCTGAAACAAGGTGCTATATCAACTAAAAAACATGAATTGCTTGTATTAAGTATCTATCTTAACCGTTATGGCTGGATTGACAAGTTAGCAATCGATGAAGTCCGTCCATTTGAAGAATATATGCATCGTGCATTTGAAAATGAATATTCACACTTACTGGACGAATTAGCAAAAGACTATGATTTAACAGAAGAATTAGTCAACAAAATTCAACAAGCAATGCAACAAATTTATGATGACTTTAAGGGGATGCGTATAGATGGCGAATAATATGCGAGACATTCAAAATCGGATGAATACGGTCAAGAGTACCTCGCAGATTACAAACGCCATGAAATTAGTGTCGATGAGTAAGTATCAGCAGTATGTGCGCAAAACGGGTGGTTTTGAAGCTTTTATGAAGGAAATGAAAACCATCCAAAGCCAAAGCAAAGACTGGGATACCTTGGACACCAAAAACGGACTTGCGATTTGTTTTTCCGCAGATTTGGGACTCGCTTCACTCTATCAGAATACGCTCTATAAAGAGTTGAAGTCATCCGGCATTGAAAATGTCTTATGGATTGGTAAGAAAATGTATGACCGCATTAAAAAAGACCCCCATTTCAACATGGTGAACGAGAAAATGATGTCCAGTGAAGATGTTGATGTGGAAGCATTATTTCAACAGGTATTAAAATGGATGAAAACGTATCAGATTTTTGTGGCCCGTCCTCATCTCGTTTCAGGAGAGTCGATAGAAGTCGAATGGAAAATCGCTGATGAAACATTAACAGATCTCAGCGGCACAGAATTCTACCCTAATTATGAAGAAGCTAATGCGCGTTTTGTTGAAATGAATATGTTATTGACACTATATGATGCACTTTATTCATCAAAAACAACCGAGCATATGATTCGACGTCTGGCGATGGATACTGCAACGGATAATGCAGAAGGCTTACATGCCAGCTTGAAGCTGCAATATAACCGTCTGCGTCAAGAGAAGATTACACAAGAAATTTTAGAACTTTCATCTGGGATGGAGAGTAGATAAATGAATACAGGAATTATTAGTCAAATTATTGGCCCTGTCGTAGAGGTTAAGTTTGATCGAAGTCATATTCCTAGTCTTTACAATGAATTAATTGTTCAAACGGAACCCTCCGTTACATTAGAAGTTGCGCAACACGTAGGGCACGACCGCGTTCGCTGTATTTCAATGCAGTCAACGGACGGTCTAAAACGTGGACTGGAAGTGACGGACACAGGCAAAAGTATTTCAGTGCCTGTAGGAAAAGAAACCTTAGGCCGCATGTTTAACGTATTAGGCGAAGCAATTGATGAGAAGCCTTTTGAAAAAGCCGGCGTGAAAATGTCAGAAATTCATAAGCCAGCACCAGATTTTGCAGACTTAGAAACCACCAGTTCCATTTTTGAGACGGGAATTAAAGTGATTGACTTGCTTTGTCCTTATCCTCGTGGAGGAAAAGTTGGCTTATTCGGAGGTGCCGGTGTAGGAAAAACGGTGCTTATCCAAGAGCTTATTCACAACGTTGCAAAAGAACATGATGGACTTTCCGTATTTGGCGGTGTCGGAGAACGTAGCCGCGAAGGAAATGACTTGTACTATGAAATGAAAGAAGCGGGCGTTTTGGATCAGACAGCACTTGTCTATGGTCAAATGAATGAACCGCCAGGAGCACGTATGCGTGCAGGACTTACTGCGCTAACAATGGCAGAATATTTCCGCGATCAACAAAAACAAGATGTATTATTATTTATTGATAACATTTTCCGATTTGTTCAAGCGGGTTCGGAAGTATCTTCCTTATTAGGACGTATGCCAAGTGCAGTAGGTTATCAGCCAACATTAGCTACTGAAATGGGACAATTCCAAGAACGAATTGCCACGACAAAAGATGGATCTATTACATCTATTCAGGCTATTTTCGTTCCAGCGGATGACTTGACAGACCCAGCCCCTGCTGTTACCTTTACCCACTTGGATGCTAGCACTGTCCTTAGCCGAGAAGTTGCCTCACTAGGGCTATATCCAGCGATTGACCCACTTGCATCCAACTCTAACTTCTTAACTGAAGAACATGTAGGAAAAGAACATGTAGCAGTTGCTGGACGCGTTCAAAGCATCTTGCAACGATACCGCGAACTTCAAGATATCATCGCAATTTTAGGGATGGATGAATTAAGTGATGACGATAAATTAATCGTTAACCGCGCACGTAAAATTCGTAACTTCATGAGTCAACCATTTAACGTTGCGGAACAATTTACCGGTATGGCTGGCGCATTTGTGCCAATTGAAGACACCATTCGCAGTTTTAAAGCAATTTTGGATGGCGAAGTCGACCATATTTCGGAAAGCCACTTCATCTATAAAGCAAGCATTGATGATGTCATTGCATCCCATAAATCATAGATTTTAGGGGGATGGATTATGTTTATAGCGAAAATTATTACACCGGGCGGCGCTCACTATGAGCAAGAAGTTGAACGTCTGTCAATTCCTACAACGGATGGAACGCGCACACTTCTTGCACACCATATGGACGCAGTGATGCCGATTAAAGCGGGCAATGTGGTTTTTATTAATAAGCGCGACCGCAAAGTTGTTCATGTATCTGACGGGATTTTCAATTTTACGGAAAATACCGCACGCCTTTTCGTACATCACATGGACGACCCCGAAGCAGAAGAATAATAACAAAACCCGGCGAGAACCTTTTAGTTCTCGCCGGGTTTTTGTGTGGCAGATATGATAAAAATCTGCATATTTTTTGATAATTATTTTATCCTTTGCGTACTTTAAGCATATATTGAGACAGGACATGGCATATGTACATATGAATATCTTCAACAATTCCATAATTTTGTGATGGAACATAAAGAACATGGTCTGAAATATCGCCCATCTCACCATCATAATCACCGATAATAGCGTAAGTTTTCGCATTACTTTCATTTGCATATTTGAGAGCTTTGACAATATTTTTTGAGTTGCCAGATACGGATAGACCGATCACAAGATCGTCTGGTGTGAGATAATTTTTTAATTGCTCGATGAATACATCATCATATGAAAAATCATTTCCCAAAGCTGAAAAAATAGGTGTATTATCTGATAAAGAATACATTTTTATTCTTGGAAAGTAATGATAATTAATTCCTTTATTGAAGTCACATACCCAATGGGAGGCTGAAGCGGAACTGCCACCATTTCCCATGATGAATACGTTACGTTCATTAGATATAGCTTCTTCTAATAATTGATAAAGTTCAATCATTTTCTGATCATCGAGTGCTTGAATGACTTGAATAAATTCTTTATTGTATTCATTAATAAAATTTTTCATGAAATCCCTCTTTATTCATCTTTTGTTGCGCGAAAAGCAGAAAATAAGTATAAAGCGATGAGCAGTCCAACTAGGGCATATACACCAGTTTTGCTAACTAAATTACCAACGTATCCCAAAATGATGCCAACAGTAGCGAAGTCTGTATCTCCGAACGTAGTATTAGCAAAACCTAAATCGCCTAATAGAGGAAGCATAAAAGCAGGGAGTAAAATTAATGAAACCCCATTGATAAATCCTCCGATAATCGTTCCACGAACGCCACCTTGAGCATTATTTAATACGCCAGCCCCAGCCCCCACAAAGAATATTGGAATTAATCCAGGAATAATAAGTGGTAGATGAGTGAGTGGGAGTAATAAGAATGTGGCAAAAGCTCCTGCTAATGAGGAAAGGAATCCTACAATTACAGCGTTTTGTCCATATGGGAATAGTACAGGAACATCCAGTGCAGGTGTTGCATCTGGCACGATTCTTTCAGAAATTCCTTGGAAAGCAGGGATGATTTCAGAAAGCATCATACGAACCCCTTGGAGTGTTACAACAAAACCTGCAGTGAATTTGAGTCCTTCAACAATCGCAAACATAATGGCATTATCTCCACCTGATAGCTCAGAAATTAATTGATGGTCAGCAGCTAAAAAGACAATGACATAAATAATGATCATCACAATTGCGGTAGTTACTGTACTATCTCTAATAAAACTAAATTTGTCTGGAACTTCAATCTCTTCTGTAGAGTTCTCTTTATTTCCTGTGATTTTTGCAATCCAAGAAGATGCAACATAAGAAAATGCATTGTAATGTCCCATTGCAATGGCATCCGTCCCTGTAGCTGCTTTATAGTAAGGCTGAACTAAAGCAGGCGTTAATACCATGGTAGAGCCAACGATAAATGATCCAATTAACACAAGTTGCCAGCCTTCAAAACCGATCGTTCCCAGAACAGCTGTCACTAGTCCTGACATAAATAACACATGATGCCCTGTTAAGAAAATATATTTATATTTTGTAAAACGTGCAATAATAATATTAAATACAAAACCAAGCCCCATAATTAAAGTCATTTCAGTTCCTAATAAATTTTGGGCCAAACCAATAACTGCTTCATTATTAGGAATAACTCCTTGCACATTAAAAGCACTTTCAAATGCAGGTGCTAAACTACTCAATGTTGAACTGATAATGCCACCACCTGCTGACATAATTAAGAATCCGATAACTGTTTTTACCGTTCCTTTTAATGTATCAGAAAAAGATGATTTCTGTGCAACTAATCCGATAAGTGCAATGATACCTATAATAACAGCGGGCTGATTAAAGAAACTATAAATAAAATTTAACATGTCTTTTTACTCCTTTCCTTTTTCAAAATATTCTTTTAATTTTTCTTCCAAGATGTCATTGTCCATTACATTATTAATATAGATAATCTCTTTATTTAAATGATCTAAATTCTGCTTAAATTGTGAAGTGGTGACAATTAATTCAGCATCGCTACTATTAACTGTTCCAATATCTGTTGCTTCAACTTGTGCAGAGTAACCTAATTTTTTTAGGATTTTATCAACATTTATTTTTAAAATAAGGCTAGAGCCTAGTCCATTTCCACATACTGTATTAATTTTCATTTTCATCATCCATTCTTTTTAATCTTTCTTCTACATCTATTAGGGCCATATGGAAAATTGCCATGGTCATCTCTTCAACTAAGTCAGAATCTTTGAAGTCAAATAATAAAGAGTAATCCAATTCATTTTTTAGTATGCCCCCATTATTTCCTAGGACACCTAGTGTTGTGAGTCCTTTTTCTTTCGCTTTCTGTACACCTTCTAATATATTAGGAGAATGCGCACTGGAAGAAGTTACGATTAATAAGTCTCCTTTATTTCCTAATCCATCAATTTGACGAGCAAAGAGTTGCTCATATCCATAGTCATTAGCTATTGCAGTTACAAGGCTAGGGTCGACTGTCAAAGTAATGGATGGATATGCTCTTCTTTCTAACTTATATCGCCCGACAATATCACCTGTAATATGTTGAGCATTTGCTGCGCTTCCGCCATTACCGGCCGTTAAAACTTTTCCGCCATTTGCAATAGTTTCTACTATTAAATCTGCTATTTGTTGGATAGAGTCGATTTTATCATTTAAGATCTCATTGAAAATAGAAATCCTTTGCGTTATTTGATTAGAAAAAGTCATTATGATCCTCCTTATTTAAATTGTATTAATCAATTGAATGACTTCATTACTATCATTAGATGCTTCTATCATTGCTATGGCATCATGATTACTTAAAAGGGTTACTACATCTTGTATGATTTCTAAGTGTATATTCGGATCAATACTAGCAAGCGTTATGATCAGTTTGACTGGATCATTTGTGTCATGTCCGAAAGATAAAGGAACTTTTGGTGTCACAATGCTTACACCATTTTTCAAAACATATTCATCCGCTTTAGCATGCGGCATTGCAATTCCTGGTGCTACAACAATATAACTTCCATTTTTTTTGACATTTTCTATCATTTTTTCGATATATTCATTTTCGATATAGCCTGCTTTTTGCAGTAATTCCCCTCCGAATTTAATCGCCTCTTCCCAGGAATTTAAATCGACCTTTAAGCGAATCATATCTTTATTCATAACCTTCTTTAACAAATCAACATCCCCTCCTTTAATATTTTATATTTCATTAAGTAATTGCTTTAAATCAGCATAATTATTAATAGATTTAAAGCGCATGAGAAGTTTTCGATCATTTATAATCGTATTAATTTCTTCGATTAATTCAAAATGGCTTTGATTATTTAACGTGGACAATATAATGAAGGTATCTACTTGATGTTCTTCATTTTCCAATAATTTTATTGGTACCTTGATTTTTAAAATTGAAATATCTAAGGCATGACTGCCATCTGAAGGACGAGCATGTGGCATTGCGATGCCTTCTCCCAAATAGATATAAGAACCAAATGCTTTAACATTTTCTATCATGGCGTTGACATATCTTTTTTCGATAGAACCATTTTTGAGCAAGGGTTCAGATGCTAATGTTATAGCATCTTCCCAGTTATCTATTTTTTCTAATGTAATAAATTTATCCTCTGTGATTAGCTTGGAAAAAGAATGGGTTGGTTTTCTTTTGTCATTATTTTTTTGGTGATTAAAGTCATAGATTAGATGATAAATGACGCCATATAACTTTTCTTCAGTAACTCCAGATTTTAAATGAATATATGGCATGATAGCATGTATGATTTCATTGGCACTTGGGAAATTGTAACCGTCAATTTTCCAATCATTTCTTACTTTTTCAATTAAATGATTTTTTTCTTGTTGGGTCATTATGGGGTTGACGAGGTAAACAGGTTTTGTATGTTTTAAATAAACAGTTGAAAAGATAAAATCATAGCTGCTTTCCGACAAATTTCCTAATTCTAAAAAAGAGTCTGCACCAGTAAAAGTAATGGTCGGAAATGTTTTTTTGAGTTCTGATTCCAAGATTAATGAAGAGCTTACGCCATTTGGACAAACGATTAATGCGCGCGGATTGGCAGGTGTTTCTTCTTTTTGCCCTAATGAGTTCATTGCTCCACCGAACAAAATAGTAAAATAACCAATTTCATTTTCTGGTGTTTTTTTCTTAGTCACTTGTTCTAAGGGTTGTACGGCTTGTGCTGTTATCTTATACAAAGTGTCATATTTTTTATAAATAGTAGCCATTGCGGGGTTTGTTATTTCAAGGTCATATTTAATTCTGAAAAAAGCGGGAACTAAATGATTATAAAAATCGAATAATAAACGTTTAAAGTCACTAAAATAAACAACTAATAGCTGTTCGACTCGGTGAATGATATCCGCAGATAAATATAATAAAAAGTCGAAAGCCGGTTCATGAATTTCGCCTTGTAGCACTGTTAATACACAAATAGTAAATATGCAAGTGTTGTAGGTGGAAATCTCTTCCAATTCATAAAAATTAAGGAGCAGATTGCAGCAAAATTTAAAAATTTTCAAATCTTTAATTTTATCAAAGGAGTCAATGGGAGTGAAGTCGTAGGATTTCATCATATGCTTAGATAAAATCATTAAAAAAACAATCTCATCTGTTCGACTTAAAACAAAACGGTAACCTTCATCATCAATATATTTTTTTAATAAGTCGCGGGCTTGGCCATATAATGTATAATTCATTGAGAAAATGTAGTAAAAAAGAAAATAGCGCCCTTCATCGGAATAGCACAATCTGGAGATAAAATTCTTGGCTAATTTAAAAACTTCATTGTGACGGCCGACAATGTGATATCCTTTTATGCGATCATATTTTATATCAAGTCCTGTTGCTGAAATTTTTTCTTTTAATTCGGCAATATCATTAAAAATAGTTCCTCTAGAAACATCTAGCAGGTCCTGAAAATGATAGACCGTAAAATGACGATATTGCGAATAGATCATTAAATAAATCATTGCTTGTCGATCATCTGTTTTCAAAATGATTTCTGATTTGTTGGATTGAATATTAAGTAACTTGCTGAGCCATTTTTCAATTGGTATAGGGGGGATGCACAGTTGGTTTCCATTTATTTGATAATCGAAAGCATCAAGCTGTTGTAAGACATTTTCGATTTCTAGTCCAGTTAAGTCCCTAGCTTCTTGAATGGAAAGTGTACTAATAGTATCTGGGTGTATAAGATATGATATTTTATAATTCATCTGTAGCAACTCTCCTTTCCTATTAACTATACATAAAAGCAAAAAAATACTTAAACACTTTAAAGTCCAAAATTATTCTCGGTCATTTTAAAATTGTACTCTTGAAAACGCTTATTTAAAAATTGACAAATTTAATAACAAAACCCGGCGAGAACCTTTTAGTTCTCGCCGGGTTTTTGTGTGCAGATATGATAAAAATTTCTTACATATATTCTTCCGTTGTAACAGAGAAATAAAGCACATTGCCAGTGCCCTCTTTGATTAATTTTTTGGCGATGGCGGCAGCTTCTTCTACATCATCGTGGTCTGTCTGGAAGTAGAGCTTGATGCCCGCTTCTTTTTCAAATGTAAAAGTAGGTGTCGTACTTTCGGCTAAAATAGTTTTGATTTCGTCATGCATTAAGGGACTATTCACAATAATCATCTAAATCCTTCTTTCTTTAGGCGTTGGCGTGATAGAGTTCAAAGGTGCTAAATGGTGGCATATCTTGAATTAAAGCCATGGCCATTTCGTCAATATGGCCGACAACATTTAATTGTCCTTCTTGTTCCATTGGCAGCAGTGCAATTTGTGTTTCGCCTTTATATTGACCAAAAGCGTTGTTGCCAATGAGGAGATCACCGGGTTGAATATGATGTGGGATATGCCCAATTGGGAAGTTGTGGTCTTTGAATTTCACGCGGGTCATGGATGAGCGAATCATATAAGCGGAACGGTCGCCGCGGTAAGCATGTAGCTCTTCCAATAATAATTGGCGTTCTAAGGCCGTTGCCTGTTCATGAATGTGAATTGGAATTTGGAGATGAGGGCTGAAGAAAGCTTCTGCAGCAGCTTTCAATTCTTCATCACTTGCATAGGCATTCCCAATAATAATATCGCTGATACCGCCGAGTTCGCGCATATGAGTAATTTGTATAGCAAGTGGTAAGGTGCGATGTTCTTCAAGCGTACATAAACCTGCTTGCACTGGCCATGGTCCTAATTGCCCCGTCTGGCTTGTGATAAAAGCCGCCGTATTAAGATAATAATTTTGATATTGCTGTGTGGTCTTCATAAAATGATCACGAGATAGACCAGAATAACGCATAGGATAGAAATTATGTGAAGCGATTAAGCGATCAGTATCTGGGCCATAGCTCATCACGTTGTCGATATATTTTGTTCCACTACTCATATTCACTTCAATGTGTAAACCATATGGATTTTTGGTCATCAACGCTTCTTTTTTGCCATCAAAACCTAAATCCAGACGAATGCCTGCCGCTCCCATTTCATGGAAAAAGCCGAGGTCGTCATAGCTCACGCCCAATTGTTCAAAAAGGCCCGGGTTAATATCTAAAGTCGTTTTCATACCGAGACGATTTCCAAATTCAATGACCTCTTGATATTTGTTGCGGGCCTCTTGGCGATCGCCATCAAGTTCCAACATACTAGTAAAAATGCGTGTGTAGCCTAGTGCCGCTGCTTTTTCTAAATATGCTTTGTCTTTTGCTGGATCTGAGTGTGAGGGATAGATTGAAATACCTAATGCTCTCATTCAAGTTCCTCCTTTATTATTTGCCATACGTACAATTCTATTTTACCGATGAAGCGGAAAAATTGCACGAAAAATACCGCAAAAGCTTCCAACCCCCTCCCATCATCTACTGCTAAAGTTTAATTGCTTATGGATTGAGTTAAGATTGTTAATGGATTGTAAATCCTCCCAAAAGTCTCAAAGCAGTTGCTATAATAGAAGTGAAGAAAGAGACAGACCATAATGAAAGGAGAGGGTCAAGATGACATGGGGCATTACTTTATTGTTACTCATCGGATTATTGGATGCTATTATCATTCGCAAGAATACCGAACGTGAGACAACAAAATGCTTAAGTGAATTAGTCATCTTTTATATTATCCTATGGTTTATATTTGGCCATATTCTAATTCAAGATGTTGTGATGTTTCTAACTTGGGTTGCTTTTTTAGTATTGACAAGTGTTCATCTTGGGCATTCACGTTATATTCGTGAAAAAAGTACCCAACAAAAGTATTCCGTTCAATTTTGGACGAGTGCCGTTGTGTTGGTCGTCGGTCTCGGCGCTCTCCTATCACTTTATGTTTACTTTTTTCAGATGACCTAATTAGACCTTTCCCCCTCCCAATCAAAAAACGCATACCACTTTTTGTGGTATGCGTTTTGATTTGTTCATATAATATAGCATCTGCCCTTGTATAAGAATGTGATAGCGCATATCTTGCTTAACGTAGAATTTCGACCACATTCTTGCTTGCGGCACTTTTTGCTGGGAAGACACTGAAGATAATCCCAATAAAAGTCGATACACCGACTGCAAAGAGTGCAGTCATTACATCAGGTGCTGCAGGGAATGGTAAGACTGCAGCGATAGCATAAGACAGCCCGATGCCAAGACTATAGCCTACTAGCCCACCGATAAGCGAAATGGTAACACCTTCGAGCAGGAATTGCCCTTGAATGCTTTGAGCAGTTGCCCCGAGTGCGCGGCGAATACCAATTTCTTTGGTACGCTCAGAAACAGAAATATACATCATATTCATAACACCAACACCCGCGATAAAGAGCGAGATGCCCGCAATGGCAGTGATAAAGTAAGTGATATTATTCAGCTGTTTGCCAATTTCTTCCATCATCTCACTCATATCAAAGTAAGAATATGTTCCAGTATTCTTTTCTTTTCCATTTTCAGTGAGATATTTTTGGATATCTTTTGACACTTTTTTCATGTCAGCATCATCTTTAAAGTAGACGACAATAGAAGCTTTCCAGTCATCTTCGATTTGTCCCAACTTAAAGGCTGCCGCTGGCACATAAAATCCCGCTTCTTCCATAAACATCATAAATGGATTATTTTCCTCATCAGCTTTATTCTGTGCTTGATAGATACCAACAATAGTATAACTATTTTTATCAATATTGACGGCATGATGTAAGACTTCTTCGGCTTCTTTTCCAGGGAAAAGCTTCTCTGAAACATTGGAGCCGATGAGCACATAGCGGCGTTTTCCTTCATTATCTAAAGACGTTAAGTTACGTCCAGCGATTATCGTTTCGCTGGAGGACTCTACAGTTTTTCCAGAATACATTTCAGTAACATTCTTGCTGGTGAGTGTTGCATATGTTATATCATCTGGACCACGACTGTGACTTTCGCCGATTTTGACTTCATCGACCCCGTCCATATTTTTAATGTCGCTGAGGTTCGTGTGTGAAAAAGGATCTAGTTTTGCTGGGTCAGTCGTAAAATCGTTGCTTGAAAAGAAAAATTCTTGATTGCGGCGTCCCCCTTCATCTTTTGCTAGATCGGTCAATGTTTGTTGGCGAAAGCCATTTCCGAGACTTAAAATCGTAATAACAGAGGCAATCCCGATGACAATCCCGAACATCGTTAAAAAGGTACGACGTTTGTTCATGCGCATCGTGGTGAGGGCGGACTTCAGTAATTCGGTTGGATTCATTGTGCATCCTCCTCACGTTTTAGTCGTTCTTGGCGAACTTGTTCAGCGACTTGTTCCGCTTCATGAACATCACTTTCACGAAGACGGCCATCCACAATCATTAAGTGGCGAGTCGCATAACGTTGAAGTGACGGGTCATGCGTTACGACAACGGTTGTCACGCCCATTTCTTGGTTCATCTTGGCAATGACGTCCATAATCTTGCGCGATGTTTTGGTGTCCAGCGCTCCCGTTGGCTCATCTGCAATAATGAAATCAGGCGAATTCACCAAAGCGCGTGCAATAGCGACACGTTGGCGCTGACCCCCTGAGAGTTCATAAGGTTTAGCATTGAGTTTATGACCGATTCCCATGTGGTCAAGGACCTCTTGTACACGCGGACGTGCTTCATGCGATGAGAGTCCGCTATAAATAAGCGGGAGTGCAACATTTTCAGCAACGGTCATATTTTCAATAAGGTTGAAATCTTGAAAGACAAATCCTACGCGGCGATTGCGTAGCTCGGAAATTTGGCGATCGGTGCGGTGTGTAACGGTCTTCCCTTGGAAGAAATATTCTCCCGCAAAGTCATTATCCAAAAAACCGAGCACATTAATGAGTGTCGATTTTCCAGAGCCACTCGGCCCCATAATGGACACAAATTCGCCTTCTTGAATGGTAAGATCAATGTCTTTCAATACATGTAGTGTATTTTCACCCATTTGGTAATATTTATTTATTTTATGGAGTGCAATTAATGGGTGTTTTTTATTCATCTGTTCGGTCATCTATACCACCCAGTTTCTATTCATTTTCTTCCGATGATTCATCTTTTTTATTTTCTTCTTTTTCTTTTCCATTTTCTTTTTCAGGCTCTTCAGGCATTTGGCCTTCCATATTCGCATCTTTTGGTGCTTGAATGTCATCGCCATCTTTTAGCCCTTCAGGATGCATGATAATTTGCATGCCATCTTGGAAAGCATCATCCGTTGTGACATAATTCAGACCTTGGCGTTGAATGTTAATTTCGCGTTTATTAGCTTTGCCTTCTTCATAGACAAAGACAAAGTAACGGTCGCCTTCTTTAACGAGAGATTCTTCTGGGATGGCGATTCCTGGAATGTGAATTAACAATTCAACAGAAAATCCTGGCTGTAAATATTCATTTGGACGAACGATAAAGTTGAAATGAGCAGCATTACCTCCCGCACTAGCTGCTGGAGCATTTGCCTCTCCTCCAAGAGCGTTTAAGGCAGTAGCACTTCCAGAGGTAGTGCCCGCTTCTTGGGCTGGTGGGATTTCGTCATAATCGGTAATTAAGCCTTCAACAGATTGACCTGTTGCATCGACATTAATGGTCACTTTACGATCTTTTCCTAAAGCGAAGAAACCGAATTGGTCGACACTTCCTTGAATATAGACTTCTTTTCCAGTAATACGCATAAATGGCGTAGCAGCATTGGTACGGCCTTGTTCACTTATTTTAACAACGCCTGGATGTGCTGCGACAATAGTAGTCGTCAGTGCCTCTGTTGCATCATTCAATGCAGCACTAGCGGAATCAATTTGTGCTTTTAAGTCGGCAACTTGTGAATTGAATTCATCTTGTGCTGACTGATTGGCTTGTGTCGCAGCTTTTTGTGCTTCAGGATTCTTGTCATCATTAGGGACAGACACAGTGGCAGGACCACGTGCTACTAAGCGATCTTTTTGTGCAACAAGTGCATCCACTTGGCGCGATGCTTCATTAACTGCTTTTTGTTCAGGACCAGTTGTTTTACGATAGGTGAAGAGCGCTTGTCCTTTTTCAACGGACTGGCCATCTTCCACATGGACAGTATCAATGCTACCTAAGTCTTCTTTGAATGTGTAGCTATCGTTGACTTCAAGTGTTACGACCCCTTTAGCGGAGATCGGATCTTGTTCATGTAAGGTGTAGAGTTCGCGTCCTCCTTCTGCTGGATCGGCTTCGTGACTTGCATCAGAAAAGAAGGCGTGCCAAATGTAATATCCACCGACAGCGATGGTTGCAACGAGTACAATGCCCAAAATAATTTTTTTCATATGTTTCTTCATGATGTCACCTCTTAAAATAATATTCGATAGTGTCCATGTTAGCACAATATCGTAAAGATGTATATGAAAATGGCAAAGGCATCTGCCTATGATGGACTAGACAGATCCTTTGCAGCCATTAATATTTATGGCGTAACAAGTGTTACTTTTTTCAATTGTGTGAGCATATATTGGATATCAATGTTACGCGTCTCAAGTGTTAAGCGCGTAGTTGTCAATAATTTCCCGCTTGACAAATCGAAGATATATCCATTTAAGCCTTCTTTTTCGGCAGGATCCAAGTGAGTTGGGAAAAGATATAAGATACCATTGTCTATATAAGATGAATAAGCAGAGAAGAATTTGTCCGCGAGCTGCTGTTGTTGCTCGCCATTCTCGCTATAAGATGTGTCATATGTAACAGGAACCATTGGGCCTTGTTGTACATAAGAAAATGGTGCCTCTTCAAGTGTTACTTGTTTTTCAAAACTTGTCTGCCCTTCGGATAAATGAGCAACATCAACTTCAATGTGCGTATTTTCTGGCGTTCCTGAGAAATTAAAGCGATAAATGCTCTGTGCATCACGCAAGTAGCAGCAATCGCTACTTTCAGCATCATGTGTTTCAGTAATAAGTACTTCACCAGTACGACCATCTACAATATTAACCTTATTATTTTCATCATTCCATCCTGCCTTCAAGATAACGAAGGGATTATTTTGTTGTCTAATGCTACCAAACCATTCAGGATAAACATAATTTGGGAATTCAAAGGTAATAGCTTCTCCTTTTTCAAATGTTTTAAGGTTGAGCGGTTCAATGATGAATTGTTCATGGGTTTGCTGATTAGAGAACTCACTCGAACAAAAGAGTAGATATGCCGTATCACCTTCGATATACACATTATAAATTTCACGGAAGACATTTGCTGCAGATGAAAGTGGCAACGATTTGACTTCATTTGTTTCCTTATTATAAATGTTGCTCATTAAAGTAGCAGTTTGACTGTCATAAGTGGTATAGAAAATAATCGCATATTGATCCGTTACCATGCAGGCATCCCCTTGTGTTCCACGGAAAAATCCAGGGTTCTTATCTAAAATGGTAATTAAGTCAGGATCTCCACCTGTTAGATCTAAGTCGGCACGTTTAAAAGGACCGCTTTCTCTAGAGGAATGAGCTTTACCATTAAGATAATAAAAAGAGGTATTTCCCATATCATTAAATGAAAGCGCCAAATTCTCTATAGGTGCCGCATCACCAGAAGTCACGTCTAGCGTGAAGTTTTTCAGCGTATTATTGGCCGAAAAAATATCTTTTTGATAAAAGAATAGACCGCTGACGACCAAAGCGCCGCTTAATATAAGTTTCCATTGTTTCATAATTGTCATCCTTTCTACTAGACGGTTACTTTCTGTTCAAGCAAGTAGCGACTGATAAATGCCGATAGTATCAACCAGACTGTATGTACCAATAAAGTACCCATCAGCTGTTCACTTGGCAACAGATAAAAGTGAAAGACCGTATAAAATAGCGAATGTGTGCTAACGAATACGTAAGACGCAAGGTAAGCGCCGAATAATAAAGCGCCCGCTAACAGTCCTTTCATACGGAAACTGCGTTCTGCCAAGATCATCGTAAAGAGTACAGATAAAAATGAAATAGATGATAAGAATAAGCTAACAATATCTATGACCTCATTGGAATAAAATAAAGCGCTTGGCATAATGCTTGTGATAAATAGCGTAATCGGTGTAGGATCCAAATATTCTGGTGCAACGAGTAATATAACTATCTTTTCAAAAAGATAAAAGGCTAAGAATTGTGCCATTAGTGCCGTCAAACCACCGACTAGAAATGCTAAGACTTTTGCACAATATACAAAAAGGCGAGGCACTGGCAACATGAGCAGACGGTAGATGAATGTATTCTTGCCGAACCAGTCACGATACCATGTATAAATGGCATAAAAGACAAAAATAGCAGCAATTCCTAAAAGTGGAAAGAAAAGAAAAGGTGATTCAAAAAAGCCGCCTACACTGAATTGTCCATTTACTTGTGTGAGCACCTCATCTGTTGAAAGTGTCGGATTGCTAAGCAAGACATGCTTTACTGAGCGTGTATATTGGTAGACCTTCGTGCATAAAGCAGCCCCTTCAATGCCTAAAGCGATCAAAAGTCCAGGAAATAATATTTTTGTCAGACGATTATATTCAAATGCAAAAAGGTTGAAAAACTTTTTCATTATTTTTTCTCTCCTTTCATCGTTTCTTGCTTGCTTTTTTCTAATGATTGCTCAAAAGGAGATGCATCATCAGTTTCGGCAGATGCCTCAAAGCCGTCATCATCTAAGAAGTTCTCCATTGGGAAGGGCGATTTTGCTTTTGGATCGACGAGGTGCTGATCGAACTCCGCCAGTGTGTCCCCGCGGTGGTGCAAGTCACTCAAGACATCAACAATGGATTTTCCTTTTTCGGCACGCATATCTTCGACATCAAATGTCGTAACAATTTGTCCCTCTTCGATAATGACTACGCGATCAACAGTTTTTTCAATTTCATTAATTTCATGTGTTGTGATGAGCACCCCGCGATCTTTGACAAGATAAGAAGAGAAGATATTGGTAATCTCTTCACGGGTAAAGATATCGACACCGCTAAAAGGTTCATCCATCAGAATATAGTCTGTATCAAGCGCAAAACCAAAGAGCATATTCGCTTTTGCCACATTCCCTTTTGATAAGTCGCTAAGACGATCCGTTTCTTTTAAGTTGAAAAAGCGTAAGATATCCAGTGCACGCTCTTCATTCCAGCAGTCATAATAATCCGCCATGAAATTCATTGAATCGCGAATGGTCATTTCGGGCAACATAACAGGACTGTCTGGAATAAAGCAGACTTTCTCAAAAAGATCAGATTTCATTTTGCGACCATCAATGAGAATTTCGCCCTGATCCATTGGGGTGAGGCGCATAATATGTTGGAGTAAGGTCGTTTTTCCGACACCATTTACGCCGATAAGTGCGGTAATTTGTCCTTTGGGTACTTCAAAGTTCACACCTTTTAAGACATGTTTTCGCCCAAATGACTTATGAACATTTTTTATTTCAATCATGTGAATCCTCCTCTTTAATTAGACAATTCATTTCTTGTTGTAATTGGCGTTCCACCGTTTCAAATGGAATGTCCACGCGGCGCAACGCTTCAAAAAATTCATGAATTGTTAAATTTAGCCACTCCGCTTTCATCTCTTCAATTAATGAATGATTTTCTGTCACGCGACTTGGGCGTCCTGCCTCCGTATAAATCCAGTGGCGTTCTTCCATTTCGCTGAATGCTCGTTGTACTGTATTGGGGTTGACATCGAGATAGCGTGCTAATTCACGCCGCGATGGTAATTCATCGCCGGGTTTGATTTGACCGTAGATCATCATTTTTTTAATGTACTGAATAATCTGTTGATAGATGGGTTCACGCATATTAAATGTAGGTTTTGCCATTGCACACACTCCCTTCATTCCATAATATAATGTATCAACCTCTTAATACACTATGAACAAAAAAATATAATAAAAATAACTTAGAGCTCCCCTCCTCAATAGAATTCAATCAATGCATTCTAACATTTCTTTTCTGTATTATATGATTAATACACTTAGTTGTCAAACCTTTTTCTTAAAATCAGTCTTTTGTCTGAGAAAGTCCCGCTGAGTGCCTTTCATTCATTGAAAGAATTGCTCTTATTCTAATAGTCCATGGTGTCAATGAAGGATATCTGCAAGATGCAAATTATTTGCATCCTTAAATCAAAAAGAGCGATCCAAAAAATGCATTTGTGTTTTACAGTTGACAGGGTGTGGAATAGCTTGTAAATTTAATCCAATAAAGAAATCAATGGGGGGAGTGTCATGAGTCATCATTCTATAAGTCCAGCAGAATGGGAAGTGATGCGCGTTGTATGGGCGCATGACCATGTCAAAAGTAGAGAAGTTATCGAAATCTTAGGCGATAAGATGAATTGGAAGCCCGCAACAATTAAGACCTTATTGCGCCGCTTAGTGGATAAACAAGTGCTTTCGATTGCGAAAGAAAAACGTAGCTTTATTTATACACCAATCATTTCAGAAGAAGAAATGGCGCAAGAAGCAGCGGACACGCTATTTTCTATGATATGTGCCAAAGAAGCAGGAGCGCTCATTCAATATCTCATTGAAACACATCCGCTCAGCAAATCTGACGTGAAAGTCATCCAAGATATTGTAGCGAAAAAAATGGAAATGGCTCCAACAGAAGTTGACTGTCATTGTATTCCAGGGCAATGCCGCTGCAACTTAATTCATCATTAAAATAAAAAAAGCCGCGCTGTATAGCGTGGCTTTTTTATTTTAATCATTATAAAGTTCGGACACTGTAACCATTTCGTAGCCTTGACTTTGAAGATATTCAAGCACTAAGGCTAGTCCTGGCACAGATGTATCATGCACATCATGCATTAGAATAATGGCACCGTCATGCAAGTTATTTTTGACATGTTCTAAAATAGCTTGTGGATTGTGTGATTGCCAGTCGAGCGTGTCAATGGACCATAGCACAATATGGCGCTCGCCAATGGCTTGACTGACTGCATCATTATATGCACCATAAGGCGGACGGAAAAGTGTCGGCGTCCAAGGACTTACTTTATGGAATGCGGCATCTGATTGATCGAATTCCTGTTGGATGCTTGCGGCATCAAGTGTTGTAAAATCGCGGTGTGTCCAAGAATGTTCCCCCACTTCATGTCCATTTTCGATGACTTTAGCGACAAGGTCTGGGTAGAAATTCACCGATGTACCAATCATGAAGAATGTACCTTTTGCATGATATTTGGCGAGCAAATCTAAAACCGCCAACGTATTAGTAGGGTGTGGCCCATCATCAAAGGTCAGAGCGACTTTTTTGCCCGCTTCAGGCCGATGCGTGATAATATGAGGTTTATCAATGTGATCCCAACGATCAGCACCGCTGACGGCAACGCGTCCAGGAACATTTTTAATGTAGCCAAGCATTGTATTGAATGCTTCATTGAAATGAGTATGAAAATCATCCAGTGTAAAGACTGCTTCGGGTATACCTGCTGCACCAGCGGCTACAGTATATTTATCAAAGATAAAATGAATAGCATCTTCAGTGATATACATTTTCTCAAGAATATCTTCGGGTGTTATATTCTCATCAAAGAATTCTTCCATAAAATAATCAGCGAGTTCATCTTGTGCGACCAGTTGCTCTTTGACTTGATGCCAAATAGCCTCGGGGGCATCTTCAGTTACTAATTCCTTAGGGTTGAGCATTTCTTTTTCATTCAAATTTACAAGAAAAATCTTGGTGCGTAAATCTTGTGTATTCCCACCAAAAAATTCATGAATAGTGAATACAATGGAATAAAGGTTATGCCCAAATGGATAAATTTCGAAATTAATGGACAAGTTCGGTATCATGTCCAATTCGTCCAGCCCAGCCACTTTAAGCGTGTCCGTAACGGATGCATTAAAAGTAGCGACCACTTCTTCAATATAATCATCGACGGGTGCATTGAGTATTTCTTCGTCAAAGAGCGGCTTTTGAATAAAGCGGCGAAAATCTTCTGACTCCGTTGCATATGTTGCAATATGAATTCCGGGAAAATCACTTTCTACAACATCTTGCTGTTTTGTTTTTTCTGTTACTTCTGCGATACGAGCTTGCACTTTTTCATGGTAAACATTTTTTGATGAAAATAGATGCCCAGCGCCATTAATAATACACCAAGCACTAAGAGCAGAAGCCGAATGCGCTTCGCCTTTTCCATAATGACTGACACTTCCTTATTTCTAACATTTTTGTCAACTGTAGAGTCAGTATATCAAAAAAAGGCAACCGTTAAAAGCTTATTTTGCAAAAAGGTTTCAAATGTTTCTAAAATATTACAGAAAAGGCGACCCATTTAGAGCTTTCTTTCGTTGTTAAGGGTGTCAAGGCCTGACAAATTCAAAATAAAGGATGATATACATGGAAAAAATTTGGCAATCCAGTCGCATGAACTTAAATTTTGTAGATGAGAAAGGGAATAGTCGTCGAATGGGGTATGGGAATGTGGTGCAAGATGCAACGGCCGATCAAATGGGTGCCGTAGGAAGAGCAATCGCAACCTTATGTCCAGAAAAATTGGATGGCATGACAATTTCCGAGATCTACCGCATTGACGATGTATTATAAGCATTAGGAGGAATTAAAAGATGAATGAAACGATTAAATTAGAGTTGCAATTTCAAACTGCTGAAGGGAAAAAACGTACATTAGCGATTAATCACCCGCTTCTTGAATTAGAAGAGGCGCAGGTCAGAGCGGCAATGGACACGATTTCTAATCAAAAAGTCTTCAAAAAAGAGGGCGACCATCTGTATGATGCGATACGTGGTGCACGCTATGTCAAACGTACAGTAGATAATATCTTTCAATTAGAGATCTAATGTGACATATTGCCCAAGTGATTCAAAGCATAGCCTGAGTTCAGGCTATGCTTTTTTGGACTGGAATAATAGTTATGAAACCAAGTGGCAAATATTGATTGTGCCATGTCTTTGTTTGATAATAGAAGAGAGAAAAAGGAGGGAATGCGATGAATTTGCTACAAAAAGGCTTGCTTAGAGCCATTCATTTCTATCAATGTGAAGTGTCTATACATAAGCAACCTTCATGCATTTACTATCCAACATGCTCGCAATATGGGCGAGATGCTATCAAAAAGCATGGAGCTATTAAAGGAAGTATCATGACGATTTGCCGTATTTTGCGTTGTCATCCTTTTCACCAAGGGGGTGTTGACCGTGTGCCTGATCGCTTTATGTTGACGCGCAACCCCGCCGATCGCGACAAGGTGTATATTGAATCAGTTGGCATCTTTGACCGTCAAGCACTTAAGAAGTAGCTGCCTCAATAATTAGCATTCAGTAATTCAATAACTTAAAAAATGTCAAACCTTTTAAGGTTTGACATTTTTTTAAATCTTTAAATTAAGCAGCATCCGAGAATGTCTGAGCCGGATGATTCGATACAGCTCCTTCTTTTTTCTGCGGTTTTTTCTTTGGTTTTTTTGCTTTTTTCTCAAATTCAGAAGCGTCATAGTCGCGAATATCTTTTAATTCACCGAAGACGAAGCGGCGATTGCCTGTATCACTGAAGCCGAAGCCTTTATTTTTTTCGTAGACGCAGTTCATTAATGAGATAATAGGGGAGCCATGTTCTTCCGCTACTTGGTCTTCAATCCAGCCAATTTCTGTTTCATGGACGACTTTCATCTCATACATTTCATATTCATAGATTTTGTCTTTGTCGGTAATGTAGATTTTGTCCCCTTCACGCATATGTTTAAGTGCTGAAAGCAATAAATCATCACGCCCCATCCAATGTCCCGCAATAGGATAGTTGCCTTTGCCCATCTCTTGATCTGGGCGCATAGTGCCAACCCCAGCATTCAAGATACTATTATCGAGTCCTTTAAATAATGTCAAATTCACGCTGATACTTGGAATATAGAGCTTGCCAATAATTAGGTTTGGATCAATATTCTTAGGATCGAGCAATGTTTCGGACGGATTAATAGCGGTTACTGTTCCAAAGTCGAATTCCGCTTTTGTTTTTTTGTTTTTTGCAAGGTCATCCGCTGATAGTCCGTCATAGACTTCTTCTTGTTTAATAATATTATGCTCAATGAGCCAATTAGAGATACTTGGTGCTGCCAGTTGAAAGAGTCCAATAAGAATTAAGGCAACTCCGATTACTTGCAACACTCTACGCCATGCTTTTTTCATACAATCCCTCACTTGTTCTTTAAGATTTCATCTGTAGTATACCATAAAATAAAAGGCTGCCAATCATTCGATGACCGTGACCGAAAAAAATTCAAATGTGTTGAAAAAAGTTGCAAAATTTAGATAGATATTTAATAATTAAGGTAAGGCTAAATATTAAAAATAGCTACCTGATAGGAGAAGGAGCATGCTGAAATAAGCATCTTCTTAACTCCTTTAGAAAGTGAGCCATAAAATATGAAAAAATATATCCAAATCTATGTATTACCTATTGTAGTCGCGGCGGGATTAGTGCTATGGATTACGAGTTTGGCGATGAATTCTCAGGAAGTGTCAGACTTTTCTGCCTCATCTGAAGTGCAGACTCAAAAAGCAGTGGCTGCCCCTGTTGAATCGTTGACATCGACAAAATATTCAGCTTCTATCCCTACGCATACATTGCCAATAAAGACACAGCCTCAAATGGCAATTATGGCACATTATAGCAGATTTCATGCTTGCTCTATTATATTACTTTTAGCAGTTGCGCTATTTTTTGCTTGGGACAATGCATCCGCGCTAGCACTAAGTACTTCTGCACAAACTGAACATAAATAAGAGAACAAAGGATTTCAATGCGAAATCCTTTTTATTTGCTCAAAAATAAGAGAAAGTTTTGCCATTTCGCTAAAACATAATAAAATAGAAATAACTTATGAATTAAAATGCCACAAGGAGCTTGGCACCTGAGTAAAATCATATATTGCAAAAATTAGCCAATAAAGGAGGGACCCTGATGAAAATATTAATTGTTGAAGATGATCATTTTATCCGCCAGATGCTAGGGGACGAATTAGAAAAATGGGGCTTTATAGTGGCGGAAGTGGACGATTTTCATCAGACATTGGCAACGTTCCAACAAGAATGTCCGCAACTAGTCTTAATGGATATTAAATTACCTATATTTGATGGATATTATTTTACGCAAGAAATACGCAAAATCTCCCAAGTACCCATTATTTTTATTTCATCGCAGGCAGATCAGATGACGCAGATTATGGCGATCGAGATGGGGGCAGATGATTTTATTGTTAAACCTTTTGCGATGAGTCTTGTTATTTCCAAAATTAAAGCATTATTGCGGCGAACTTATATGTATGATGGTGCGTCTGATTTAAAAAGTAAAATTGACTATGATGAAACAAAATTGACACTTACCTATCATCATAAGAAGGTGGAATTAACGAAGACAGAAAATTTGCTACTAAATGCACTGTGGACGAAGAAAAATCACTATGTCTCAGGCAATGATCTTATTGACACTTGTTGGGAAAGTGAACAATTTATTGATGATAATACGCTCTTTGTCAATATGAGTCGTTTACGCAAAAAACTGGCAAGTATTGGATTACCTGATGTGATCGAAACCAAAAAGAATGTAGGGTATAAATTCAATGAAGAAGATCTCTAATTATTTTAAAGAGAAAAAAGGCGAATATATTTTACTAGCACTGCTTCTTTTATCAACGATGGGCATATTATATTTATTTGAGATGCCAGCAGATGCTTATTTTGTGTTGCTCCTCCTTTATGGACTGATTGCGACATATTATACGCTCCTTTCATTTTCTTTTTATAAGCGACAAGCCGACTATCGTGCCGAAATTGTGCAGCTAAAGCGACAAGTGCGCACAGAAGAAGAGGAAAAGATCCGCTATCGCAATGATTTACGCGACTATTTTCTTATTTGGCTTCATCAGATTAAGACACTGCTCACATCTTTGGCACTGCTTGCAGAATCATTAGGCCAAAAAGAAAAAGAAACATTGAAGATGCTCATTATTGCGATTGAAAATTATACAGAAATGGCGCTTACTTATTTAAAATTGTCGGATTTTTCTGCAGATATGGAAATTAGAAGCGTTGAAATATCGCATATTGTCAACAAACTCTTAAAAAAATATCGCACCCATTTTATTTCATCAGGGACTAAGCTTGTCTATAAGCCTTTTTGCCAAAAGGTTGTAACAGATGCGAATTATTTGGAGATTATGATCGAACAATTATTGAATAATGCCTTGAAATATGCATCTGGTACAGAGATTACGATCGGATTTGAGGCAGATTATTTCTTTATTAGGGACAAAGGGCTAGGCATTGCCGAAGAAAAGCAGGCCATCATCTTCTCGCGTGGATATTCAGCAGGCAATCAGATGAATTCGCATAAATCATCAGGGATTGGGTTGTATGTGGTCCAGCAAATTTCACAAAAATTAGATCATCCAGTGGAAGTATTCTCTTCAGTTGAACAGCATTTTAGCGAATTTCGCATTCATTTTCCCACGCTTTCAAAATTGTAAGGTTCGCTTCGCAATATTGTAAGGTTAGATAAAAGCTAACAGAATGGGCGTTATCTATAATAAGCATAGCTAAAATATTAGGAGGTAACGACTATGAAAGTATTGGAAGTTAATCATTTAAGAAAAGTCTATCCTAAGACACAAACCGAAGCGCTGCGCGATGTGAATTGCACGGTCGATGCTCATGAATTTGTCGCCATTATGGGCGAAAGTGGCTCAGGAAAAAGTACATTGCTCAATAGTATCGCAACGCTCGAAACACCAACGTCTGGGCAGATTTTTATTGACGGGAAAAATATCGAAGCTATGAATCCAACAGAGATTGCGACCTTTAGAAGAGAACGGCTCGGCTTTGTCTTTCAAGATTTCAACTTAATTGAGACCTTTAATGTTCGCGATAATATCTTATTGCCGCTAGTCTTGTCAGATGTCGATCCTAAAAGCTTCGATCAGAAAATTGACCGTATCGCTCAGAAATTAAATATCGAACCACTTCTGGAAAAATCAGTCAATGAAATCTCTGGTGGCCAAAAGCAGCGTGTCGCTATTGCACGCGCTTTAATTAACGATCCAACATTGCTACTGGCGGATGAGCCAACGGGACAGCTTGATAGTAAATCAGCTAATGCTGTGATGGACGTTTTTTCGCGTTTAAATGAAGAAGGACATACATTGCTGATGGTTACGCACTCGATTAAAGCAGCGTCTTCTGCCAAACGTGTTCTATTTATCAAAGATGGCATTATCTACCACGAAATATATCGCGGGGAATTATCGTCGGCTGATTTTGCCGAAAAAATTGCCAATTCGCTCACGTTACTTAATCGCACTGGGGGAGGCGAAGAAAATGATTAATCGACTCGTTTCCCAAAATTTGCGTGCTAACCGCAAAAATAATTGGATCTTCATCGTTGCAAGTGCTGTTATCTATGCATTGATCTTTGTCTTTTATTCATTGATTGACAATGAATATGTGCGCACGCGCAATGAACATTTGGTCTCTTTTATCACTTTTGGGGCTGTAGTTTCTTCAGTTATTGCACTAATCTTCACATTATATGTTCAACGTTTCTTATTCAAACGCCGTGCACGTGAATTGTCACTATATCAAGTGCTTGGCCTTGAGAAAAAGCATATTATAGAAATGCTTGGAAAAGAATCACTCTGCCTCTTTTTAGTGACAGCTACCTTAACAACATTGACAGGCTATGTGATAGGGGTCATTTCATTTTTATCACTGACACGCTTTTTGCATATGACATTAGAGTCTTTGACCCACTTCAAATTTGATCCCAAAGCACTACTTATTACCTTAGGTGTCTTGATGCTGGGCTGCATTGGAAATTTGTTTTTGAATATTGTGCACGTTGCACGGAAGTCGCCAGCAGAATTGATGTCTTATGATAAAAAAGCTGAAAAAGAACCTCAAGTGAATGTACTGCTCTTTATTCTCGGGCTATTGACATTGGGGGGAGGCTACTATTTGGCTCTCACAATCAAAAATCCGCTCGAAGCAATTGTAACACTATTTGTGGCCATTGTGTTAGTTGTGATAGGGACTTATTGTTTATTTATTGCAGGTTCAATCTTTGTCCTTAAAATGTTACGGGCTAATTCCCATATCTACTATAAGAAAGAAAATTTCTTATCACTATCCAACTTAATGTATCGCATGAAAAGTGGCAGCATAAGCCTTGCAACCATTGCTATCTTATGTTCGGCCGTTATTCTAACGATCACAGGAAGCTACAGTCTTGGTATCGGCTTGAAAGATGCGAATCTAGAGAGTGATTATGAGCTAACTTATTATTTTCCTGATTATTCTAAGGAGGAGATTCCGACAAAAGATATGATTGAGGAAAAGGAACAATCCATTACCCAGACATTGGATGCGGATATCTCATATCGTCCATTTATTACTGCTTCACGACTAATTAAGATCGATCAGGATGGAGTAATTGATTATGATCTGCAGCAGGAAAAGATCTCTGCTGAGCATGTCAACTATTTAACAGTTACGACTAAGGATTACTATGAGCGGGCCTTCGATGTAAAATTGCCTGATCTGCAAGCTGGTGAAGTCTACTACTATGCATCGCGCCCTGAAATTCGCCACTTGCAGTCCATCCGTATTGGGGGCAAGACCTATATGACCCGACCGATTAAAGATAAGAGCGCTAAGAATATGGCACTTGAAAAAATATTCCTCGTGTTTGATACTTATGATCCTATGGGCGAGATCATTGCTAAAAATGCAAATAATGAAGGGTTCGGCAATGCTTTGCGTTATGACTTATTCATTGACGAAAAGGCAGGCCAACATCTATCGGAAACTTTGCAAGCATTTGCTGCTTCACATGAGATGGAATATGTTTCTCAAAAAGAATTGGCTCAATTTTTGGAAATTTTTTCAGGAGGTTTGCTCTTCATTGGTATCTTGCTCTCCATTATCTTTACAGTTATTACGAGTTTTGTTCTTTATTACAAACAAGTGAATGAAGCAGAAGAAGATCGCCGCCGCTATCTCATTTTACAAAAATTAGGAGTCAGCGAGAAAATGGCGACCCATACGATCCAAAAACAGATGCGGTCCGTCTTTTTGTCGCCAATTCTTGTAGCGGTTGTTCATAATTTGTTCGCCAGTCATATGTTGTCGGTGATGTTACGCATTTTCTTAGTGCGTTCTCATATGGTTTATTTGGAACATCTGGCTGTCGTGTCAGCAGTGTTTGTCGTTGTTTATTTAGTTATTTATCTCGTAGCGCAGAAAGCTTATAAGATGATTGTTTGGCCAAATTATGCTTAAATATCCTTCCCAAAAGGTCCTATATCACAATGTATGGCGCATGGTCGCTACTTGTTGATGTAGTGGCCTTTTTGTGTGATGACGCATTCTTCTTCAATTTCTTATGCTATGCGAGGTAGTAAATGAAAAAAGTTTGTGATATAATGCACGCATGCAATGAGCTATCATAAAAAAAGAGCGTAACCATGAATAATGGTTACCGCTTTTAATTTTTGATAGCTATTGTGTGAAAGATGTGTTAGAGAGGAAGGATACGTATGAATGGTAAGAGCAAGTTGCTTTCTATTGTAGCATTTTTCGCGCTACTGCTCAGTCAAGTCTTACCTGGACTTGTTGCTTTTGCACAGACTGACCCAGCCAGTACATTGACTGATCAGATGGTATCACAACAAGAAGTGCCAGCATTAGTAGATGAGCAAGTAGAGTCAGAACAAGTAGCACAAGTTGTTAACTCTGATGAAGACCATGAAGCTGTTACAGTAGAAAAGCCGATAGCGACCGAAGCAGATAATGCAGGCGAAGAAGCTAAGGCGTCAGAAATAGATAGTGCGACCGAAGAGACAGAAGAAAAAGATATCGCACCTATTGCTTTAGAGATGGAAGAAGAGACAGTGCCAGATGCTCAAAAAGCAGGCGAAATCTCTGACGTTATATATCTGAATGGTGCAATAGGCCAAGACACTTTTGATGGCACGACACAAGCACAAGCTGTCAAGACCTTTGCCAAAGCAAAAGAATTAGCGACAGCGCATCAGACAGTTAAGCGCATTATCGTTATAGGGATAACGACTGTTTCAGGTGAGGTCAGCCTTGCAGGGACTAATGCGATATTAGTGCGAGGCGATCAATTTAATGCTCAATTATTACAAGTTGATGCTGGTCAGCATGCAACTTTTACTAATATTGTGATTGATGGGAATTCTGAGGGTAATACAACGACAATTAAACCGTTGATTGAAGCCAGAGATGGCGCAGTTGTTGATATTAATGAAGGAACCATTTTGAAAAATAATAAAAATAAAACATCAGTCGACTTACCAACAAGAGGTGGAGCACTTGGTATTTTTGGTGCAACCCTCAATATGATGGGTGGACTGATTGAAGGCAACCAAGCACTTATGGCGGAGGCATCTATTTAAATCGGTCAACTATGAATTTCTCGTCCGGAATTGTTAGAGATAATCGTTGTGAGCTTGTGAGCTATAATTCTGGAAGTGGAACACAATATTATGCTGCTGGTGGTGGAATTGCTGCAGAGGCAGCCTCAACGCTCAATATGTCAGGCGATGCAGCGGTTCTTAACAATTTCTCTCATGAGATCGGTGGCGGTATCAGTATCGGCTCTAACCAGTGGGGCGCTGGCAATATATTTAATATGACAGGTGGCACAATTGATGGTAACACTGCAGGAGCTGCTGGCGGGGGATTATTTATCCAAGCGAAATATTTCCAAGGTGGAATTTCTAAAGCTTATATCTCTAGCGGTAAGATTACAAACAATACGATGAGTGGCACAGGAGTGACTAATGATGACTTCGGCGGTGGCGGCATCTACGTCAATGGTGCTAATAATTTGTACGGGGTCAATGGTGCTAATGGTGAATTATACTTAAAAAATGTACTCATCACTGACAACACTGCCAAATTGCAAGGTGCAGGACTAGCAGCTTGCCCAATTGCCAAGACTAAAATGTATGTCAATGATGGTGGTGCCATCTATGGCAATCATACACAGATTGCTGGAAAAGATTTCTACTTATTATCTGATCCAGTCCGCGGTCTTCATGGAGGCATTCCAGAGTATAAATTATCCAAACGTATGCTTGGTGGTGTACCTTATCGCTGGACTAAATCAGATGGCACATTGCTTGAAGATGACAAATATGAAGGGAAGCTGACAATGGGCACCAGCCTTTCATTATATGCAGACTCTGCTGGCAATGCTTTCACACAAAGTCTTGCAAAAGTTATTATTTCTGGCAACACTTCCGCAACGCGCGGCGGCGGTATTGGCAGTAATGGAACGGTAACGATTGGAGTCGAAGATGAAGAGACGCAAGTTACTGTGCAGAAGAAATGGAAAGATAATGAAAATGCTGAACATACACGCCCAGCAGCTATTACAATCAAATTGATTGCCAATGATGATAAGGTTGTCGAAATGCGTGAATTAAATGAAGCTAATAATTGGCAGACGACATTTTCCGACCTTCCAACGCAAGCAGATGGCGAAGCAATTCATTACTCAATTCAAGAAGAAAAGATTGAAGGTTATACAAGTGCGGTAGAGGGCAATGCAGCGGATGGCTTTGTATTAACGAATACGGTGGTTCCATCAGAGCCACTGACGCCACTTGCTCCTCCAACGCGAGACCTTCATGTTACTAAGCAGTGGCATGATGATAAAGGTCAGACGATTGTTGCGCCGACAGATGCAATTCAAGTCGAACTTTATCGTAATGGTGCATCAACGGGTCAAATGGTAGAATTGAATGCGGCGAATAATTGGAGCGTTACATTTAAAGACTTGCCAGTCTATGAAGCAGTTGCACATCCAGTAGATTATGACTATACAGTCAAAGAAGTTGGCACAACGGATAAAGATACAATAAAAATTGCCGACAACTGGTATCATGTGGCAATTACTGGCACAATGAAAGACGGATACACAATCGTGAACAGCGCTTGTCCTCCAAATAAACCCAATGTACCGCACGAACCCAATGTACCGCATGAACCAAATGTGCCACATGAACCCAAAAAGCCAAATGAACCAAATGGCAATGTTCCTAGCAAAAAATTACCGAAGACTGGTATGATGCATATATCATTAATGAATGGCACACTTTTAATAGCGCTAGGTATCGGAGTTCTTGCGGGTATTGCGCGATATATTAACAAAGAAAGCTTATCAATATAGATACCACCTATCCCTTGACCGTGAATGGTCGAGGGATTTTTTATGGAAGGGATGCACATTGCGGTTGCTGAAGATGGTGTGGTTCTATTTTTCTTATGACATTTTGCGACATATCATAGCGCAATGTCTCATCTGGAATAGATAAAAAAGTTTGGGTAGCAAAAGTTAGCAAATGAAAAAATTGACAAAGCTTCTAAAGGCTCCTATACTTAGTGAGTATTGATTTTGAGGGTAGGTGAGGCTACCGCTAGAATTAAGATTACCGCCGTAAAATAATGGAGACATTATGCACTGGTCAGCAGTTGTTATCGACGAAGGTTCCAACTAGAGTAAGTTCATGTCTAGCGAAGTTAAAGCTTGGACGGATCGATGTAACAAGAATACTATTGAATAAACATCTACCAAATTTTTAAAGTGTGTACCTTTAGACATTTGAGTAGATTTTTTTATTTTTACGAAAGGGGTTACAGGGATGGATGATTTTTCAAATTGTAAGAAGCACAAAATAATCACAACAAAACAGATAGCCTCTTGTCGGGTAGAGCGGTTGTTACGGAACATCTAGACTTTCAAATGACGCTACCTCTTGAGGCAGAAAGATTGAGAAAGGAAGATATATATGAAAAGAATGCATATTAATAGTGCAGAATATGCAAGAATGACAACCGACCAAGTGCTTGCCGCATATCGCACACGTCTGGCAGGCTTAGAAGAACAAGAAGTACAAGATAGATATGAAACCTATGGGCGTAACGAAATCTCACAGGACTTTAAAGATACGGTCTGGTCTAGACTGTTCGATGCCATTGTGAATCCATTTAATATTATTCTGATAATTATTGCAATCATTACACTCGTAACGGATGTGCTCGTCAGTCAGGAGAAGGATTACTTTACTTTTGTCGTGATCTTACTGCTTGTAACAGTCTCTAGTGCCATCTCATTTATTCAGAGTCAGACTTCTAGCCAAGCAGTTGAGAAGCTAACACGCCAAATTAATAATACGAGTCATGTCTATCGAGGCAATGAGCTCATCGAAATATCGCAAAAAGAGCTTGTTCCTGGCGACATCGTCCATCTAGGTGCAGGTGATATGTTGCCAGCCGATCTGCGCTTTATCCAAACGAAAGATACATTTATTGACCAAGCGACACTTACGGGGGAATCTGTACCTGTTGAGAAATTCTCCGATGAGATTACACGTCAAGACACGAGCTTAACTGATCTGAACAATATCGGCTTTATGGGCTCAAATGTCATTAGTGGTAGCGCCCGCGGTGTCGTTATTGCAACGGGGGACTATACATATTTCGGAGCAATGGCCGGTTCATTGCAAGGGGACCGTGCCAAGAATAGTTTTGAGCGTGGAGTTGAAGACATCAGTAAGATGCTTATTCGCATGATGATCATTATGGTTCCGATTGTTTTCATTTTGAATGTCCTTGACAAGGGCAACGTAACCGATTCACTCATCTTCGCTGTGAGTATCGCTGTCGGATTGACACCTGAAATACTTCCTGTTATTACGAACTCCACACTAGCTGTTGGGGCACAGAATATGGCCAAAGAGAAAGTTATCGTCCGCAACACAAGTGCTATTCAATCATTTGGCGAGATGGACATTCTTTGTACAGACAAGACAGGTACATTGACCGAAGATGAGATTATTGTCGAACGCTATATGAACTTGTATGGCGATGATGACCGTGAAGTCTTAAGACAAGCTTATTTGAATTCTTATTTCCAAACGGGTATGAAGAACTTGATGGACAATGCCATTATACGGCGTGCAGACAGTTATGGGATTAATGCGATTGCTGCTGATTATAAGATTGTTGATGAAGTGCCATTTGACTTCAACCGTCGCCGCATGAGTGTCGTCTTAAGAGATAAAAAAGGCAAACGCCAACTTATCACAAAAGGCGCAGTCGAAGAAATGATGGCTATCTCATCAAGCATCTTATTAGATGGTCAAGTTCAACCACTGGACGATGAGAAATTAGCCATTGCCCAAAAAACATATGAAAAATATAATCATCAAGGCTTGCGCATGATTGCGATTGCCCAAAAAGACCATATTCCAGACAGCGACCACTTCAGTATCCAAGATGAATCGGACATGGTGCTTATTGGATTCATGGGCTTCCTTGACCCTCCTAAAAAAAGTGCTACGCCAGCTGTTCGTGCTTTGGAAGAATATAAAGTGCGCACAGTGGTCTTAACAGGCGATAGTGAAGGTGTCGCCATTAACGTCTGCCAAGCTGTTGGAATTGATACAGGTACCATCTATACTGGCAGTGACATTGAGAAGATGACAGATGAAGATCTTGGGCAAGCCGTTGAAAAAAGTCAACTCTTTACCAAGCTCTCTCCGCAACAAAAAGTTCGCGTTGTGACTGCCTATCAAAGAAAAGGGCATACTGTAGGCTTCTTAGGAGATGGCATTAATGATGCCCCAGCATTAAAACAAGCAGATGTCGGCATTTCGGTCGACTCGGCCGTTGATATCGCAAAAGAAACCGCTGATATTGTTTTGCTCGAAAAAGATTTAATGGTCTTAGACCGCGGAGTCATCGAAGGGCGCAAAACATTTGGCAATATTATGAAATATATCAAAATGGCAACGAGTGGTAATTATGGAAATATTATTTCCGTCATTCTCTCTAGTATTTTCCTGCCATTTCTTCCAATGAAGCCCGTCCAACTGCTGACGCAAAATTTGCTGAATGATTTCTCGCAGCTGGGCATGCCTTACGATAATGTAGATGCTGACTATCTAAAAGAACCTAAAGCATGGGACACTAAGAGTGTCAGACATTTCATGCACTGGCTCGGCCCGGTCAGTACGCTCTTTGATATCTTATGCTTTGCGATCTTATGGTTTGTTATGGGAGCAAATAGCATCGAAAAAGCCGCTAATTTCCAAGTGGGCTGGTTCATCTATGGTACTTTATCGCAGATTGTTATTATCCATATGATCCGAACTGAGAAGAGACCATTTATTCAAAGTATCGCCTCCAAACGCTTGATTATCTCAACGGTTAGCATCGGCATTATTGCCATGATTATCGCTTGCTCACAATTAGCGATCGGATTAGATATGGCCATTTTACCGCTTCATTTTATTCCATGGCTCATCTTACTTTTGCTCGGCTATATGGTCACTGTCCAACTTATCAAAGACCTTTATATTAAAAAATATGGCAAATGGATCTAAATATATCTATCATTTTAAAAGCACTGGCCTGATAAAAGGGTGAGTGCTTTTTAAATATCTTAAGAAAAGCCTGAGATAATAAAAGGCGATCATCTCAAAAGTGAAAAGAATGCAAATATTGACCAGATGGTGATCACTTATGTGTTGAAATTCCAATTTATATGGGGAACTTCTGCATCTTCAGCACCTTCATCAATTCAAGCATTTGGCAAGGTGTGATGTGATATGATAAGTATAATAGAAATATAAAGGGTGGCATGATGCATTTCATATATATTATTTTTAAGCTGAATATAAAAAGGTGAAGATATGGTGACAGCATGATGCACCCCTTTATTATCGGGCGAATCTAAGAGTGGACATTCATATGAATAAAGGAGCAATAAAGATGGCAAAACAGTTAGAACTCTCGAATTCTAGCGGGAGTACCTCCTCAGATATCACAAATAAAAAAGAGGACAGTCATAAAAAGAGATATTCGCATATTTTATGGCAGCTGTTCTTCTCGACACTTTTTTTAAGTGCCTTTACGTTTGGGGGTGGCTATGTGATTGTGTCCCTGATGAAAAAGAAATTCGTTGATGAGCTAGGGTGGATTGATGCAGAGGAGATGTTGGATTTGATCGCCATTGCACAGTCTGCTCCAGGGGCTATTGCAGTGAATGGTGCATTAGTCGTTGGTTACAAACTTGCTGGCTTTCTCGGCATTGTCGTAGCAGTTGTTGGGACACTTATTCCCCCATTTGTCATTATTGGAGTCTTGTCGCTTTTTTATACGGCTTTTCGCAGTAATTTCTGGATTGCGCTGCTTTTAGAAGGGATGCAAGCGGGCGTTGGGGCAGTTATTGCGGCAGTCGTTTTTCAAATGGGCGGCAATGTGCTTGAAAGTCGCGATGGACTGCTCATATTATTAATGGGCGTTGCATTTATTTTGAATGCTATCTTTCAAGTGAATGTATTATTCATTATCGGCGGTGCAATAATATTAGGGATTATTCGTTACTGGCATCAGAAAGGGCGTGACGGAGCATGAGCATTTATTGGGAGCTATTTATCGCCTTTTTGAAAATTGGTGCATTAAGTTTCGGAGGCGGTTATGCAGCAGTGCCACTTATTCAAGAAGAGATCGTAACACAAAGAGCGTGGCTGACGATGGGCGAATTTACCGATTTGATAACAGTCTCGCAAATGACGCCAGGACCGATTGCAGTCAATTCGGCGACTTTTGTAGGGCTTCGTGTAGCAGGTCCAGTTGGAGGTGTATTGGCAAGCGTGGCCAGTGTGTTGCCTGCCATTATACTTGTGTCATGTATCAGTTGGCTCTATTTCAAATATCGTTCCCTTGCTGGTTTGCAATCCGTGTTGAGTACATTACGTCCGGCAGTTGTAGCTATGATTGCGACAGCGGGTGTATCTATTATGGAACATGCCTTATGGCCAACAGACGTAGTAGCACTTGATCATATGTCATGGCACCTATTGGGGATTTTTGTTTTTTGTGTGTTCGCCTTAGTGCGGCTGAAATGGCACCCCATAGCGGTAATTATCTTCTCCGGTGTGCTAAATGTAGTCGCTTATGGCATCTCTTTGCTTTTTGCTGGGGTAGGTGGACTTTGAAATATTGCAGTTGAAGTGGAGTCTTTTGGCATTTTTCTTTTTTATTTAAGCTTTTTTTCTTATACTATAAGAGAAATATAAATAAGGAAGAGTGATGGTATGATTGGATATTTTCACACGCCAGTAAGAAAGACCTATCAGTTGAAAGTTAGCAAGCTCCATACGCTGATGATTGAAGAGTGTGGTGTTCCTTTTGGGATTCCTGTTGTATTTTTGCATGGTGGACCAGGTGGAAGTATCTCAGAGAAGTCGCGCCGTTTTTTTGATCCGAAAAGATATCGCATTATATTATTTGATCAGCGCGGATGCGGGGCAAGCACGCCGACACGTGAATTAAAAGACAATACAGTCTTCCATTCCGTTGAAGATCTTGAGAAAATTCGTAAGTTCTTAGGGATTGATCGCTGGATTGTATTTGGAGGCAGTTATGGATCAACTTTAGCATTGACTTATGCCATCATGCATCCAGAACTTGTCATGGCACTTGTGTTGCGTGGAATCTTCCTTGGACGTCAAAGCGATATTGATTGGATGATTGAAAAAGGGGGCGCTAGTGAGTTCTATCCTGAAGAGTATGAACAATTTGCCCAGCTTATACCCGAAACATCACGCCATCAATTGGTACAGTCCTACTTTAAGATGATGACCGAAGGAACAGCACAAGAACGCGATGAAGCAGCGAAGCGTTGGGCAGAATGGGAAAGTGGGCAAGTTACATTACAACCAGATTTCTCAGGCAGTCCTGTAGCGCTTGAATGGCAGAAAACAATTGGACTGCTTGAAGCCGCTTATTTTGCGCATGGCTTCTTCCCAGGAAAAAGCGATAATTTCATTTTGGATCATGCTTATCAGTTGCAAAATATTCCGATGGCGATCGTTCATGGACGTTTTGACACGATTTGTCGTCCATCGGGTGCTTATGATTTAGCAAAAGCATGTCCGCATGCACGTTTTTCCATTTTGGAAGAGTCTAGTCATGCCTCAGAAGCGCATATGTTCCGCAAGTTGGTGGAGATTATGGATGATTTGGCACTGAAATTCAGTGATTAATTAATAGAAAAAATAAAAAAGTGGACCACATATAAGGGGTCCACTTTTATTATAGATAGCAAGTTTGAACCAGGTGGTGCATAGCGTTATGACCGCAAGATCTTAATGAGCATGCAGATGAGTGGCACCATAGCAGCACATAAGAAAATGTTCGTGGCAAAGCGCAAGATGCTCTGAATTGCACTGGGAACGATTGCGCCGATGAGCGAAACGATAAAATAAAGTGCCAATGTGCCACCGATATAAATGAATAAATCATACATTTGATTGACCGTCTTGAAATTGAATGCATCTTTCCACAAATAAATATAATGGCGAATGAGTGACATCTCTTCCCTTCTTTCTTTTTTCGATATTAATCTTATTATAGAGGGTTTGGTAGATGGTAGCTATAGGTGTGCCTTTAAATATGCCAAAAGCTTTAAAAAAGCACAAAGAAGTGAGCAAAAATGACGGCAACAAAAAAATTTATAAATTGGTAGGTTATTCGTTGACAGGCAAAAAGTCGTCCATTATAATGTTGGAAGTTTAGGTATAAATTGAAAGGAGATAAGCGGCAATGAGAACTTTATTAGCAAATGGTTATGTTTTTACAGGTCAGCAATTTGAAAGATATGATGTCATGATAGATGGCAATAAAGCTTATTTGATTTCGCCAGATGCAACACGTGTTGCGGCGGATGATTCTTTTTCATTTGATCGCATTTTTCAATGTAATGGTCAATATATTTCCCCGGGTTTCACAGATGTTCATGTGCATTTGCGAGAGCCGGGTTTTTCTTATAAAGAAACAATTAAATCAGGAACGCAAGCTGCAGCGGCGGGCGGCTATACGACAGTGTGCACTATGCCGAATTTGAATCCTGTTCCAAGCAATAAAGAAGCATTGGCACAGCAGTTAGCGATTATTGAACAGGATGCACTCATTCATGTTATCCCTTATGGCACAATTACAGCACAACAAGATGGGCGCTCACAACTGTCCGACATGGAAGAGTTGGCACCATTTGTTGTAGGTTTTTCAGATGATGGGGTCGGCATTCAGGCACAAGAGTTGATGGAAGAAGCGATGAATAAAGCACGCACGCTAAATAGACCAATTGTTGCCCATTGTGAAGATGAAACATTGCTACATGGAGGTTATATTCATGATGGCACTTATGCTAAAAGTCATGGGCATCGCGGAATTTGCTCAAAGAGTGAATGGGTACAGATAGAACGCGATGTCAAACTTGCCGAAAAAACAGGATGTCCTTATCACATTTGCCACGTTTCGACAAAAGAATCAGTGGCGATCATTCGTGAAGCAAAAGCAAAAGGTGCACCTGTTACTTGTGAGACGGCCCCACATTATCTCATCTTATGCGATGAGGATTTACAAGAAGATGGGCGTTTCAAAATGAATCCACCTCTTCGTGCAAAAGAAGATCGAGCGGCGCTAATCGAGGGGATCTTAGATGGGACAATTGATATGATCGCAACCGACCATGCTCCGCACAGTGCTGAAGAGAAAGCACGCGGCCTTGAAGGCAGTGCCTTTGGAATTGTAGGGCTTGAGAGCGCATTTGCCCTTTTGAAGACGCATTTAGTTGACACAAAGATCATCACACTTGAGAAATTGGTGCAACTAATGGCCGTTGCTCCGCGAAAAATATTCAACTTGTCAGGCCCTATTGCACTCTCGCCTGAGCCACAACCTGCGGACTTGGTAGTATTTAATCCAAGCACTAGCGATACCATTTGTGCAAAGCATTTCTTATCAAAAGGGAAGGCAACACCATTTGACGGCGAAAAAGTAAGCGCACAAATTGTTATGACCATTTGTGATGGTGAGATTGTCTATGTGAATTGTGCCAGAGGGGGAGAATAGTATGGCTTTTGACCGAAAAAAATTCAAGGTATTGCATAATAAGCGCATTGCCAAAGATGTCTACTGCTTGGAGTTGTTGGGCGATACACGCGCAATAAAATGTCCTGGACAATTTGTCAACATTGAAGTGGCTTCTTACTATTTACGGCGGCCGATGTCGATTGCAGACTGGAAGTTAGGCGATGAAACAACAGGAAAATTGATAATCATTTATAAAGTTGTCGGAGGCGGAACAGCTGAGATGGCGAAGATAGCACCAGGAGAGTTTTTGGATCTATTAGTGCCTTTAGGGAATGGATTCGATATTAATGTCGACACTACGCACCCTTTAATTGTCGGGGGTGGTGTAGGAACACCACCACTTATTGCATTGGCAGCACAGCTTATTGCTTGTGGGAAGATTCCTCAAGTTGTTCTCGGTTTTCAATCAGAAGAAGATGTATTTGCAGTTGACACTTTTCAAAAGATGCATCCAGAAGTAACTGTCCATGTTGCAACAGTTGATGGAACATTGGGGACGAAAGGTTTCGTTACGCATGTGATGGAACATTTAACTTATGACTATATTTTTGCTTGTGGTCCAATTCCGATGCTTGAAGCAGTTGTGAAAATGGGTGGCGCCCTCCCAGGGCAATATAGTTTTGAAGCGCGGATGGCATGCGGCTTTGGTGCATGTATGGGCTGTTCACAGCAGACGACCACCGGCTACAAACGCATCTGCAAGGAAGGGCCAGTACTTTGGAAGGAGGATTTGCAATGGTTGATTTAAGTGTTAATCTCAGTGGCATCCATTTGGATAACCCTATCATTCCAGCTAGTGGAACATTTGGATTTGGTCAAGAATTCAAAGACTTATATGATTTAAATATTCTAGGCTCTATTAGTTTCAAAGGCACGACCCGCGATGAACGACTAGGCAATCCACTCCCACGTATTGCCGAATGTACGCAAGGCATGCTCAATTCGGTTGGTCTCCAAAATCCAGGCTATCGCCATGTCATTGATCAGGAACTTCCAGCACTTGAGAAGGTCTATCATAAACCTGTCGTTGCCAATATTAGCGGCTTTTCGATTGATGAATATGTAGAGTTGGCAGCCGCTTTTGATAAGGTGGATTGTGTTGGCATTTTAGAAATTAATGTGAGCTGTCCTAATGTCAAAAATGGTGGGATGTCATATGGGGTCAGCGCCCAATCCGCTGCCGAAGTTACACGTGCTGTAAAAGCTGTCGCCAAAAAGCCTGTCTACATTAAACTCAGTCCGAACGTTACGAATATTGTCGAAATTGCTCAAGCATGTGAAGCAGCAGGAGCAGATGGTCTGAGCTTAATTAATACATTGTTAGGAATGCGCATTGATATTCGGACACGTCAGTCTGTATTGGCAAATAAAGTTGGCGGTTTTTCAGGGCCTGCAATCTTCCCAGTGGCCATTCGTATGGTCTATCAAGTGGGTCAAGCCTGCCATATCCCCATTATTGGTATGGGCGGAGTATCTTCTGCACAAGATGTTATTGAGATGATGATGGCTGGTGCTTCCGCAGTTCAAGTTGGAGCCGCTAACTTGGTCAATCCATGGGCATGTCAAGAGATTATCGAAGAATTGCCAAAGACGATGGAAGCGCTAGGAATCAAGAAGCTGACGGATATTATTGGGATACCCTTATAATACGTAGAATATAAGACCATATAGGATAAAAAAGAAAGAAGGGCAACTATGGGAAAAGATGTCATCATTGCACTTGATTTTCCAACAAGAGAAGAAACATTTAACTTTTTGGACCGCTTATTGCCAGAACGTCCTTATGTAAAAGTTGGGATGGAATTATTTTATAAAGAAGGACCAGCAATTATCCATGAACTGAAAGAAAGAGGATTGCGTATATTTCTCGATTTGAAATTACATGACATCCCGCACACTGTTGCTCAGGCCATGCATTCACTGAAGCGGTTGGATATTGATATGGTCAATGTGCATGCAGCAGGAACGATCGAAATGATGCGCGCCGCAAAACAAGCGCTCGGTCAAGATGGACCACTCCTGATTGCTGTCACACAACTGACATCTACCGATGAAAAGAGAATGCAAGAAGAATTACTAATTCCACATCCATTACCAGATGTTGTCGCCACTTATGCGAAAAATACGAAAAAAGCGGGGCTAGATGGGGTCGTCTGTTCACCACAAGAAGCACATCTTATTCATGAACATTGTGGCACAGATTTCCTAACCATCACCCCGGGCGTCCGCTTTGAAGCGCAGACATTGGTTGCGGATGACCAAGTGCGCGTAATGACACCTGCACGTGCCAAAGCTGGCGGTGCCGATTATATCGTTGTCGGTCGTCCAATTACACAAAGTGCTGACCCACTAGCGGCATACCATTTTTGTGTGCAAGAATTTGTCGATGAAATGTAATGATAAAAAATACTAAGGGGGCAATAAAATGGAACAAACTGTAGAACAACGCATTGCCAAGGACCTGCTCGAGATTGAAGCGGTATTTTTACGCCCAGATGAGCCTTTCACATGGGCATCTGGCATAAAAAGCCCAATCTATTGTGATAATCGTCTGACGCTGACCAGTCCTAGCGTCCGTCAAGTGATAGAAGAACAATTAGCTGCACTCATTATGAAAGAGTTCCCAGAAGTTGAACTTTTAATGGGAACAGCAACGGCTGGGATTCCACATGCTGCCATTGTGGGTCATTTATTGCAGTTGCCGATGGGTTATGTACGTGGCAAAGCAAAAAGTCATGGTCGCGTCAACCAGATTGAAGGTCGCCTACCAAAAGGGGCACACGTTGTGGTCGTTGAAGATCTCATTTCAACGGGGGGTTCAAGTCTAGATGCAGTCGAAGCACTACGCGATGCTGGCGCCGAAGTATTAGGAATTGTGAGTATCTTTACCTATGGTATGCAACTAGCACAAAAGAATATGGCCAAACATCATGTACAATTGCGTAGCCTGACGAATTTGGATGCGCTTGTTCAAGTGGCACATATTGAAGGCTATATAAAAGAAATAGATATCGAAAGAATCTTGAAATTCCGCGACAATCCCCAAGATACCCGCTGGATTCATCATGCGTAGAGAGGAAGCACTTGCCAATGGAAAAACTTCGCAACTTAATTAATATCACCGATTTATCAACTCAAGAAATTGAAGAACTTATTCAAGTGGCGGACGATATCGTAGCCCGTCCAGAACATTACCAAGATATTTGTCAGCATAAGAAATTAGCCACTTTATTTTTTGAACCAAGTACGCGCACGCGACTCAGTTTTGAAGCAGCTATGCTAGAGTTAGGCGGATCGGTGCTAGGCTTTTCATCAGCGAACTCCAGCTCTGCAGCAAAAGGTGAAAGTGTTAGTGATACCATTCAAACGGTAGGAAATTATGTCGACATTATCGCGATGCGCCACCCTAAAGAAGGTGCGCCAGTTGTTGGAGCCTCACGTACGAGCGTTCCTATTATCAATGCAGGAGATGGCGGACATTTTCATCCCACACAGACGCTGACAGATTTGCTCACCATACATCGCAAAAAAGGGCGCTTCGACCACCTGACCATCGGGCTATGTGGGGACTTGAAATTCGGACGAACGGTTCACTCTCTCATCGAAGCTATGACCCGTTATGACAGCGTAGAATTCGTACTTATCTCACCTAATGAGCTTCAGATTCCTAACTATCTCAAACATTTAATGGATGAAGCACAAGTAAAATGGTCCGAAACGACCGATCTAGAGACTGCATTACCAGCGCTGGATATTCTTTATATGACCCGCGTTCAAAAAGAACGATTTTTTAATGAAGCTGACTATATCCGCCTGAAAGATAGCTACATCTTGGATCTGGACAAACTCCGTCATGCCCAAGAAGAACTTGTCATCATGCATCCACTTCCACGAGTGAACGAAATCGCAACCGAAGTGGACGATGACCCGCGTGCATGCTACTTCTTCCAAGCGCTCTGTGGAAAACATATTCGCATGGCACTCATTTTATTCCTCTTAGGTATCACAACAGGCGGCACACAAAATGTCTAGAATAGGCATTGGCTAAAAAGAAAGGAACAATTAAATGAATATTGATGGTGTAACAACCGGTATCGTCTTGGATCATATTGAAGCTGGAAAAAGTATGGAAATTTATGAATTGTTGAAATTGGACCGCCTAGACTGCAGTGTTGCCATTATCCAAAATGCGGATAGTACTAAATATGGCAAAAAAGATATTATCAAAATTGACGAAGATATCCCGCTTGATTTTGCTGCATTAGGCTACCTTGACAACAAAATCACTGTCAACAGAGTTCATAACCATGAATTAGTTGAAAAATTGCATCTTGAATTACCGCATGAACTCGTAGACATCATCGCATGCAACAATCCGCGCTGCATTACTTCTGTAGAACCATCCATCGTCCAAAAATTCAAACTCGTCAATCCTGACACAAAAGAGTATCATTGTATTTATTGTGACTCTGAATATCATCGCTAATATTTAAAACCAAATGCATCTAACACTCCCAAAAAGGACAATTAATTATAAATGTCCAGCGGGAGTTTTTGTTTTTTATATCAAAAATTCCTTTGTGATATTTGTTAACTACAAATGTGAAATCACTCACACTGCCTAAGAGGATAATCTCTCACATAAAATATAACGTCTTCGACATTTCACAAAGAAAATATATTAAAAAATCGAATGATTTTTTGAAGAAATAAGGTTGCAATCTCATCTATTAAGTACTATATTAAAGGGGAATTAAGCGCTTACTCTATTAATAAAAAGGAGGAGAATTTTAGCACAACGTTGTGTAAGTTAGTGTGTAAGTAGACATTAAATTTTAGATATAGGAGGAATTTTAAATGACACACTTCAAAAATGTTATTGTACGTATCCCAGGTCATGGAATTAGTGAAGGTATCACATCAAACCCAGAACTAGGCAAACCAATTTATGAAAAAGCTCTGGTACAACATGAACATTATATTTCTGCACTTACAAAATGTGGCGTTAAAGTAAATATTTTACAACCAAATGATGATTTCCCTGATTCTTGCTTCATGGAAGACACCGCATTATGTACAGATAAATGTGCTATTATTTCTCGCCCGGGAGCCGCTACTCGTCAAAATGAAACAAAATTAGAAGACTTCAGAGAACTTCTATCAAGCTTCTATACCAATATTCATGAAATTGAAGCACCAGGAACAGTGGAACCAGGCGATATCATGATGGTTGGCGATACTTTCTATGTAGGTGAATCTGCACGTACAAATAAAGAAGGTATCAAACAAATGCGTGAAATTCTTGAAAGTTATGGAAAAGAAGTCATTGAAGTTCCGCTAAATGAAGTATTACACCTCAAAACGGGCGTAAACTATATCGAAGATAATAACTTACTCATTTCTGGGGAATTTATTGACAATCCACTTTTTGCAAAATTCAATAAAATTGTTGTAGATCCTGATGAAGCATATGCCGCAAACTGTATTTGGGTTAATGGGAAAGTAATTGTTCCTGCAGGATATCCAAAAGTACAAAAAGCAGTGGAACATTTAGGATATGAAGTATTAGTAGTAGATACCTCAGAATATTGCAAAATTGACGGTGGACTAAGCTGCTTATCCTTACGTTTTTAATTGAATGAATGGTGAGGAAAGAGCATTTATGTTCTTTCCTCATTTTTTTTATAATTGAGCGTTACACTTAAGATACCCTACATAGAATAAGGAGGAATTATTATGTCCCAAGATAGTGCATCACGTACACAAGGCGATGCAAAACAACAGGGCGTTAGTTTGTTAGGTTTAGTGGCGCTAACTGTTACGACTGTTGTGGGAGCAGGTGTCTTCAACTTGCCTAAAGACTTAGCTGGACAAGTTGCTGCTGGTCCTGCGCTTATCGCACTTATTATTGCAAGTATTGCTTTTGCAGTCTTTGTTTATTGTTTGAAATATTTACAAGACAACTATCCTCATTTAGATGCTGGAATTTTCAGCTTCCCTGAAAAAGGATTTGGCCAATTTATTGGATTTTTATCTGCAACGGGATATTGGCTGTCAATTGTTGTTGGGAATGTCTCCCTTGGTGTATTGTCTGTAAGTTCACTTGGCTATTTCTTCCCAGCACTTCGCGGTGGGAATACGGTGCCTGCTTTAATTTTAGCTTCTATTATGTTATGGGTCTTTCATTTTATTTGTACAAGTGGTGCAGAAACGGCTTCGGCAGTTAATACACTCATTTGGATTGCTAAAATGGTACCAATTTTAGTCTTTATTGTGGCAATGGCACTAGCTTTCAAGACAGATTTATTTACTAATGATTTGTGGACGAATGCCTTTGCAGGTGATGGCCTTCCAGCTTCTCCAAGCGGACAAATCGGTACCGCGATGGCTGCGACAATTTGGGTATATGTTGGGGTAGAAGGTGCCCTTATTTATTCTGCTCGCGCCAAAAAGAAAGCAGATGCTGCTAAAGCAATCGTTGTTTCTTATATTGTGATCTGTGTCACTTACATTTTAATTACATTACTATCGTTTGGTGCACTTAGCCAAATGGATATCTCTGGTATGGACGTTCCAGCACTTGGAGGAATTCTTGAAGCTGTTGTTGGGCGTTGGGGTGCAGTATTGATGAATTTTGCAATCTTCCTTTCCGCAGCGGGTTGCTGGTTTGGTTGTGTAATGTTCACTGGAGAAGTATTGGATGTTGCAGCAGAACATCGTGTTGTTCCACAATTTTTTGCAAAAGAAAATAAAAATCATCAACCATCCAATGCACTGCTTGTTTCGACTTTAATTCAACAAGCATTCTTTATTACCATTTTGATTAATGAATCCATATATAATGTCATGGCTCTTTTTGCTTCTAGTACAATGCTTGTTCCATATTTCTTTGTTAGCTTAACAATGGTAAAACAATCACAAGAAATTGAAGGCAAATTTGGAATAAATGCTTGGATGGGAATTATTTCAACGATTGCCATGGCTTATCTCATGTATTCAACGGGATGGAATTATATCATCATTACGGCACTATTATTTGCGCCATGTATGATTATTTATTACATTGCAAGAAAAGAAAACAATCGCGCATTCTTAGTCGGTTACGAAAAAGCAATAGCTCTGGGAATTGTTGCTTTAGCGATTATTAGTCTGGTATTAATCTTAAATGGAACAATAGATCTTGCAACAATGTAAAATAGAAAAGGGATGAGATGATATGAGTTATCCGAAGTTAGTGATTGATCGTCAAACCATGCGAGATAATATTAAAAATATTATTGATACATGTGAAAAATCCGGCGTTGAGGTGGTAGCAGTCGTCAAAGGGGTAAATGGACTACCTGGCATTATGGAAGTTGTAATGGAAGCTGGTGCAAAAACGATTGCCTCTTCGCGTCTTAGTCAATTGCGCAAAGCAAAAGAAATGAACCCACATATCAAAACCTATGCCTTGCGCATTCCAATGCTTAGCGAAATTGAAGAATTAGTTGAAAGTGCCGACATCAGCTTGAATTCTGAACTTGAAGTCCTTGAAAAAATTGATGCTGTATGTAAAGCAAAAGGTATCACACATGATGTGATCATTATGTGCGAACTTGGCGATTTACGTGAAGGCATCTACGATCAGAAAGAGCTGTTGGAAGTTGTGAAAGAAGTAGAGGAAGATCTCACCTCTTTGAACTTACTCGGTATTGGAACGAACCTTGGCTGTTATGGATCGATCATGCCAACGGTCGAAAAAATGAATGAATTGATTGCATTAGCAGATCTAGTAAGTGAAACCATTGGACGAAAAATTGAAGTGGTTTCAGGAGGTGCTTCGACTAGCTATCCACTTGTAGGTCGTGGGGAAACGCCTGAAGGAATTACACAATTACGTATCGGTGATGGTTTATATATTAATGATTTAGATGAATGCTTCAATTTTGAAACATTAGAAAAAGAAGCACTTACCTTGCAAGCTGAAATTGTCGAGTTGCGAGACAAACCAAGTCATCCTATCGGTGAAATTGCTGTCAACGCTTTTGGAGATAAAGTAGAGTATGAAGATAAAGGAATTCGTAAGCGTGCACTGATTGCTGTTGGCAAACAAGACATTGGAGACTACGGCCATTTACGCCCACTTGATGAAAAAATTGATGTTATCGGTGGCAGCAGTGACCATACAATCATTGATGTTACAGATAGTGACCGCGAATATAAATTGGGTGACATTATGGAATTTCATCTGATGTATGAAACCATGTTGATGACGACACAATCCGAATATGTTGAAAAAGAATATATTTAAAAAATGCAACTATAAAGCAGCCGCATATTGCGGCTGCTTTTTTATAGAGGAAAAGGCATCTTATATAATAGTAGAAACAAATGCAAAAGTTATAGTGGAGTAGCCTCTAACGCTAAAGGTAGCACAAATCTTAAGAAGGAATAGAGGGGAAAGCTGGGAATGTGCTATAATAAATAATGACAAAAACAAATGTGCTAGAACTTTGAATATAAAAGTTCTAGCACATTTGGAGTAAGAATATGGAGGATTTTTATGAGCAATACAACTGACACTTTCAACTTGAGAAATATTGAACGCTTTGAATGGCAGGCCATTAGTGCCATTGAAGCGGCCTGTTTTCCACCGCATGAAGCGTGTCAACCAGATGATGTGAAAGCGACAATAAAAGCTGCACCACAGATGTGTCTAGTAGCAGAGCATTGTGAGACAGGAGAGATTGCTGGCTTTTTAAATGGTATCGCCACTGCTGAGACGGCTTTTCGAGATGAATTCTTTACAGATAGTACCTTACATGACCATCAAGGAGAGCATGTGATGCTTTTAGGATTGGCAGTTCTTCCGAAATATCGAGGAAATGGTCTTGCAAGAAGATTAGTAGAAGAATATAAGGTGCGAGCAAAGAATAATGAAAGAAAAACACTCACATTAACATGCCTCGATGATAAAGTGAATATGTACAAAAATATGGGATTTCATGATAAAGGACTTGCCCAGTCAACATGGGGGAATGAAGTCTGGCATGAAATGTATTATATCTTGCAGTAGTATGAATAGCTTTTATTTCAGATGAATTGTCGGTCCCATATCATGGTAGCAAATGCTCTAATGCAAATGAATATTATGGACGATGCAGCCACTTATTTAAGGCAATTATGAAAAATAAGCAAAATATTAATGGACTGTCCCACTTTAGAATTTATAACTTCAGAGGGAATCCATAATGAGCAACTAAAAATAGAGGCATATCATACCGTTTAAAGAATAAATATCATATATGATGACCACAAGACGCTTAACTTTAGCGTCTTGTTTTTGTGCATAAAAAAAGAACCGTCAGGCGGCTCTTCATTTGCGGCTCATCGCATCCTATGATAACCATAAGGGTTTTCATATCATGGGACCTACTGGGCTCGAACCAGCGACCTCCAGCTTGTCGAGCTGGCGCTCTCCCTACTGAGCTAAGATCCCATAAGCGTTTATCATTATGACAGATAAGCAGTAAGTTGTCAAGTGGCGGTAGTTAGTTGGTATGATTTTCGCTATAACCGTTGGGATTATTTTTTTGCCAATGCCATGCACTGGCGCACATTTCTTCCAATGTATGGGTAGCTTCCCAGTGGAGAAGTTGTTTTGCTTTAGTTGGGTCTGCATAGCCAGTGGCAATATCGCCAGCACGTCGCGGCTGAATGGTGTAGGGGATAGTTACGTGGTTTGCTTTTTCAAAAGCATGAACCATCTCAAGTACGGAATAGCCTTGGCCAGTACCTAAGTTAATGGCGATATTTCCAGTATGTTGCAATGTATAATTCAGTGCATTCAGATGACCACGTGCTAAGTCGACCACGTGAATGTAATCGCGTACGCCTGTCCCGTCAATGGTGTCATAATCATTGCCGAATATGGCGAGATGGTCAAGTTTTCCAGCGGCAACTTGTGAGATATAAGGCATAAGATTGTTCGGTGTACCGACAGGTGATTCTCCAATTTTTCCAGAGGCATGTGCTCCAACTGGATTGAAATAGCGGAGGCTGACGGCACAAAAATCAGGGGATGCTTTAGCAATATCTGCGAGCATAATTTCTGTAAATACTTTGGAATAACCATAGGGGTTGGTTGCTGAAATAGGCATTTCTTCAGTAAATGGTACGGGGTTATCATAACCGTAAACAGTGGCGCTTGAGCTAAAAATAATCCGGTTGACGTGGAATTGATGCATGGCATGTAGCACATTCAAGACGGCGATTAAATTATTTTGATAGTAGGTGATAGGTTGTTTGACAGATTCTCCCACTGCCTTAAATCCAGCAAAATGAATGACGGCCTCGATCGATTCTTTTGCGAAGACCTGTTCAATTTTTTGTGCATTACACAAGTTAAATTCATAAAAGGTAAAATCTTTTCCAGTAATTTCACGAATGCGATCTAAGACGATGGGATGTGAATTGGAAAAATCATCAATGATCACAATATCATAACCAGCCTCTAAGAGTTTAATGGCTGTATGTGAACCGATATACCCAGCTCCACCTGTGATTAATATAGACATTTCTTCCCTACTTTCTGATGCATGATATAGTACGATAGGCCACTTAAAATAGGCGGCAAGCCCATTCAGTGAATAACATCTGCTAAGCGTTAGCGCACAACATGAAAAATGGTCAAGAACATAATGCGCAAATCGGACATTAACCCGAAATCTAATAAGGAGTGTAAATTATATTTCATTTTTTGAGGTAATATATCTTCGATATAGACGCGGTCCACGTCAGATGCTTGTGCAATCAATTTATTTTCATCTTTATAATAGATGCTGGCGATAGAAGTAACGCCTGCAGGTAGCAGAAGCGTTGCAAGCATCTCGTCAGTGTAGCTGTCGACATATTTGGGGACTTCTGGGCGTGTGCCAACAAAAGTCATCTCACCGCGCAAGATATTCAAAAGTTGTGGAATTTCATCGAGGCGATAGTCGCGAATTTTGTGGCCGACATGTGTAATGCGTGTATCGTGATCGGTCGTTACAAGACTACCTTTTTTGTCAGCATCTGTAACCATTGTCCGGAATTTGAAGATTTTAAAGGGTTTGCCATCGCGCGTGATACGTGTTTGGCGATAGAAGATGGGCCCTTTAGAATCATATTTAATCATAAGACTAATAATTAAAAAAAGTGGTGAAAGAAGTACTAATAGCAGCAGTGACAATAAGATATCGCCTATTCTTTTAATGAAGAGGGCGAAGCGTTTCTTTTTAAGTGCTTGGTAATAGGGACGTACATTGTCATTTTGCATGGCTTTTGGCAAAGCATTCCACGAAGTTAACATATTGCATAATCCTTTACTATACGGCCAAAAAAGGGCGCGCGTTATTTCCTCATGCTATCAAAAAAATTGCCAAAAATCAATGAAGACTCATAGTATCCCCTGCAAAAAAGGCTAAAAAATATAATGAATAGCCTAAAATGCTAAAAGTGTGATAAAATGAATAGAATGTAAGTGTCCATCAACAAAATGATGTTGCACTTAAAATAATAAAAAAGACGAAAAAACGATTAGGTGAGAAAATGGATCACGAAAATAAATATGGGATTAAAGACATTCAAGAGAAGCTACTGGGAATCTTGCTTTATTTTAGCGATTTCTGTCAAGCACATGATTTACGCTTTGTGCTGGCTGGCGGAACTTGCTTGGGTGCTATTCGTAGTGGGGGCATTATTCCTTGGGATGATGACTTGGATGTTTTTATGTTGCGTGAGGACTATGAGAAGCTTATTCCATTATGGAATAAGTATGCCGATACGGACAGATATACCATCTTGCGTTCAAATGATCAACTGAATATTCACCATGCAGCGACAGAAGTGCGTGATAATTACACAACATTTATCAATGATCATAGCAAGGATTTGGATATGAATCAGGGATTGATGATTGATATCATTCCACTTGATGATGTCCCTGCTTCGCGCTTTATGCAGCTGTACCAAAAAATTCATGCAATGCTTTTTGCATGCTATAATTTCCAGCGTCTGCCAAACCATAAAAGTAAACTCATCTATGAGATGACTAAGATTGCTTTGAAACTCGTACCATCTTTTCAGGCACGCTATGCGATTTGGAAATATTGCGAAGATCAGATGATTAAAGCAGGGCGCCATTCAAATGGTCATGTTGCATCAATTATTGAAGGACCGACCATTATGAAACAGACTTTTCCAAAAGACTGGATCGAACAACCAGCATATGTAACATTTGAAGGTGAACAGATGCCCGTGCCGCGTGATTATGATGCGTGGCTTACAATGTCTTATGGCGATTATATGCAGCTGCCACCAGAAGAGGAGCGCGTTTTACGCCACGATATTTATTTTTATGATATGCACACACCATACCCAGCTTACCGCGGGAAATATTATGCAGTAAAAGAGGGAAAACATGATCAAGCGAATTAAAAATGCACTATATACACGAAAAGTTTTGCAACAAAATCCGCCAACTGATATCGTTCATGAATTGACAGATGCGGAATTGAAGCAACTACAAGCATGCTTTTTGGGAATATTGAAAGATATCGATCATGTCTGCAAGATGCATAACATTACATATATGGCAGCAGGTGGAACGGCACTAGGTGCTATTCGTCACCAAGGTTTTATTCCATGGGATGACGATATTGATATCCTTATGCCACGTAAAGATTTGCAGAAGTTTGTGGAAATCTTCGAAGAAACACTTGGACAAGAGTATGAAATGACGTCCCCTAATTCAAAATATCCTATTGAGAGCTTAATTACAGCTATCTATAAAAAGAATACTTTAAAAGCAACTTTCAGTGCCTTTAATACACCTTTTCCAAAGGGCATTCATATCGATATTTTTGCGATCGATGCCGTCCCTGAGAATAAGGTTATGCGGGCGATCAAAGGAAGCATTGCGATTATTTTGCAATTTATTGCAGTGTCATCATTATTTTATACATTTAGAAGCCCCGAGAAAAAAGACTTCTTCTACCAGACACCAGCAGGACGCTTTAATTATCGTCTGCGCTGCTTTGTTGGATTTATCTTTTCATTTGCACATTATGAAACGTGGGCGAATCTTTTTGATCGCTTCGTTCAAGGGCCAGCGGACTCCAACTTGTGGGCGGTACCGACTGATATTGGGCATTATTTTGGTCATGTGATGCCAAAAGATGTGTATTATCCAACAAGTGAGGCGAAGTTTGAAGATATGATGATTCAGATGCCACACAACCCGCATGAATATTTAAAAAATCAATATGGCGATTATATGCAAATTCCGCCAGTAGAAGACCGCGAGAAGCATTTCTCTGTCGGATTCAGTGTTAATGTGAAAGAAGATTTAGAACGTGGAATTGATATTTACAAATCATAAGGAGTGTAAAAAATGAAAGGACCCATTGACATTGTCATCCCTTGGGTGGACGGCGATGATCCGCAGTGGCGACAATGTTTGCAGCAGTACCAACCAACGAGCATGATGGATGCGGATGAGGCGCGTTATCGGACGTGGGATTGCTTCCGCTACTGGTTTCGTGCAATAGAATGGAATGCCCCTTGGGTGCGTACCATTCATTTTGTGACCTTTGGACATATTCCGGAGTGGTTGAATGTCAACCATCCAAAGTTGCATATTGTCAAACATGAAGACTTTATTTCTGAAGAATATTTACCGACATTCAGCTCACATACGCTAGAGCTGAACTTACACCGTATCCCAGACTTGTCTGAGCAATTCATCTACTTTAATGATGATATTTATTTGGCGAATCCAGCGACTGATGAAGACTTCTTCAAAAATGGACTACCTTGTGACTCGGCAGTATTTGGCATCATCAAAAATGATGGGACAGAGAACTTTATGCCTTATATTATGCTTAATATGCTAGGCATGGTGAGCGAGCATTTCTCTAAAAAAGAAATGCTAAAAAACAACCTTGGCAAGTGGTTCAATATTAAATATGGTAAATATTTATTATACAACCTCTATCTAAGTGTCTGGCCTGGGTTTACAGGATTTCGCAATTTTCATACGGCACATAGCTATTTGAAGAGTACGCTGGAAGAGTTGTGGGAGGAATATCCAGACATTCTCGACCGCACCTGTCGCAACAAATTCCGCAGCAAGGAAGATGTCAATCAATATCTAATCCGCTACTGGCAACTGGCAAGTGGCAAGTTCGAGCCGAAAGCGGTCGATTCAAAATATGTCAATATTGGAAAAGTTACTATTGAAGAGATTGAAGCGATGCTGGCAGATGAACATAATCTAACGGTCTGTATTAATGATGATCCAGGAGATTTTGATTTTGAACAAAAAGAAAAAGAAATGCAGCGCGTGCTACATGAGAAATTTCCGTATCCTTCTGCATTTGAGTTAAAGGAAGAGTGTAATGAATCGAACAAAAAACACCATAAGGAATAGCCTGTGGGGGATCATTTATCGCATTGTTACCCTGATCGGCCCTTTTGTCATTAAAACTATTATCATCCGCGAGTTAGGGATTCAATACAATGGGCTGAATGGGCTATTTACGTCGATATTGACTGTCCTGAACTTGACGAACTTAGGATTTAGCTCATCATTAGTTTATATGATGTATCAAGCGGTGGCCGATAATGATAGCCAAGCATTATCGGCAATGTTGAACTACTTTAAAAAAGTTCACCGTACAGTAGGATTCATCATTTTGACAATGGGCGTGGCACTCATTCCATTTCTTAATGTGCTTGTCAAAGGAGATGTTCCTAGCGATCTCAACTTACAGTTGCTATTTTTCATTTTCTTAATGGAAGTTGTGTTCGATTATATTCTATTCTCCTATAATACGGCGCTATTTACGGCACATCAGCGCGATGATGTCATACTAAAAATTCAGACAGTGCGCTATATTATCCAATATACATTGCAAGCGGCAGTGCTTGCTATATTTAAAGATTACTATATCTATGCCATTTTGCTACCGATTATGGTGGCGGTTAATAGTGTCGGCTATCTGATCGAATCAAAAAAAATGTATCCGCATATTACATGTGAAGGAGATCTGACGGCCGAACAAAAAGAGACGGTCTATCAAAAAGTTGCGACCCTTTTTGGACACAATGTAGGGAACACTTTTTTAGTGAGTGTAGACAGCATTATTATTTCGAGCTACTTAGGGTTGATTACAGTCTCTATTTATAGTAACTACAATTATATTCTCGTGGCAGTCAATGGTCTGATCCAAGTATTCACTGGTGGGAGCCTGTCTGCTATCGGGAATAAATTGATTACAGATTCCAAAGAAGATAATTATCATTTCTTCTTATTGATGAATTATGTATGGATGGGACTTGTCGGAGTTTCGGCAGCCTTTATGCTTAGTCTGTATCAGCCTTTCATCTATGCATGGGCAGGTCCAGAATATATCTTGAATGATTTTATTGTTTATTTTGTCGTACTTTATTTCTATTCATGGATGTTCCGTATTATGATGATGACATATCGCAATGCGGGAGGACTTTGGAATATTGACTGGCTTAAGCCATATGTTGGGATGATTATCAACTTAGTTGGAAGCATCTGGATGGTCAAAACAACGCAGAGTATTATTGGGGTGCTTGTGCCAACAATTTTTGTCTTTTTCTTTGTCTATTTTCCATGGGAAGCAGCAGTGGTCATCAAGAATGAATTTGATGAATCATTGAGACATTTTTTTGCAAAAGTTGTCTATTTATTTGGTGTGACATTTCTCGGTGTCGTAACATCATACTGGGTAAGTTGTACGATTAGCCCAGCTTATGGCTTGGCATCTTTTGCTTTGCGATTTTTGGTTGTTCTTGTGATTTTCCCACTGATTTGGATTGCGGGAACCTACCGTAGCCAAGAATTCAAAACAACATTAGAATATGCCGCCAAATATATTGGTGGGCCATTCAAAAAATAGGAGGCGCTCATGTTATTGGCTTTTATAAATGAATTTTATTATCGGTTGAATCAGTTATACCACGACCTCAGTCTGGTTCTTTCGGAAAGAACGGTTACAATACTTTCGTTCATTGGAACGTTTATTTTGTCCATTCAACTGATTTTTAACAATATGAGTTTTTTGTGGTTATTTACGGAAGGCATTCCACTTTTAGGGGCAATGCAAGGCTTTTTATGGGAGGGTACTTTTTCAGTCGGATTGTTGCTAATGTTTCTTCCGATATTTCGCGAGAAAGTCGAACACTACCATAATCTTCCCCAGCAGATCAATAAGAAATTAATACTCCCGCTTATTGGCTATATTTTATTTTGGGGAATTTCCTTATTCACTGCTGGTTTTGGCCGCGTGAAATTTGTCATTATTGTGGCACTTATTGTCGTACCAATTTATATGCAAAGCCGCCAATTCAAAAACTATGACAAGCTCTTTAATCGCTACTTATATATGAATGTGGTGCTGGCCGCTATTTATTATGTCTTATCCTTTTTTTGGATGCCTTATGTTGGGGCACGTTATCCTGCACTATCTTTTAACCCTAATGTGATCGGTGCACTTGCATTATTTTTTGCAACATGTGCAGTTATTTTGAAATATCGGAATGCCAATCGAACGCTCAATTTATTTTTATATATGATAATTGGGGTATCATTTGGATTTGTCTTGTTAGCAGAAACGCGAACTATCATTATTACTTTTGTGGCATTGACCATTGCAAGTGTCATGTTATCCTTTAGAGAGTGGAGCAAAGAGAAATTATTGCGCCGCTGCGGTGAATTAATTGTTATTCTATTTATTTCATTAGGCACGATTTCAGCTATTGAAATGAAAAATGAGGGGGTTACTTATTTTAATGAATTTGCCCCACCACATAATCCTTATTTTGAAACGGTTCGTACGTTAAACCGTAGAAAGTTACCACTATTTTATGAGTCGGTCGTTACGCAAGAAGATGCGAAGAATAGAAATTTTCTTGGACGATTTGAAGAAGAGCAAGAATCGACCGACCGTGTATTAAGTGGCCGTTTGAAAATTTGGCAAGATTATTTGGGCCGTTTGAAATTGTTAGGTCAGCGGGAACTGGATCGTGACTACAAACGCAAGCACAAAATCCCAATTCATGCGCACAATATTTGGATTCAAATGGCATATGATGGAGGCATCATCTGTGGAGCATTCTTTTTAATTTATACGGTGATGCGCTTTGTTGAAGGATTCAAAATATTTTTACGTGGAAATATTACATACTTTGAATTTGCTTTTATTGTCTCTTCTGTTTCTTTTGTCGTGCGTGGGATTGTAGAAGCAAGCTATTCTCCAATGTATTACAATATTGCACTATTACATTTGTTAACTTTAATTCCAATGATTTATAATAAGACGAATACAAAAAAACTAACACGTCTGATGCATTAATAGAGGAGGAACCGCAATGTTGAATTTTACAGTCGGACCCGTGCACTCAACCGAGAGCGTACGAGCGATCGGGGCGCAAGATGTGCCTTACTTTAGAACGCCAGAATTTTCTGAAGTGATGCTTGAGAATGAGCGATTAATGAAGAAATTCGCTAAAGCTGCCGATGATGCGCGTGCATTATTCATTACTGGCTCAGGAAGTGCATCTATGGAAGCAAGTGTAATGAATGTTTTTACGAAAGATGACCATTTGCTAGTAATTAATGGTGGCAGTTTCGGGCACCGTTTTGTTGAGATTTGTCAAATTCATGACATTCCTTATACAGAAATTGTTCCTGCTTTTGGTAAAGGTGTGACAAGCGAAGATCTAGCGCCTTTTGATGGGGATAGCCGTTACACCGGCTTGCTAGTCAATGTGGACGAGACTTCTATGGGAATTCTTTATGATTTGGATTTGCTAAGTGCTTTCTGTCAGAAAAATGATTTAATTTTCGTTGTCGATGCAATCAGCTCATTTTTGTGCGATCCAATTCATATGGCGGATGCTCACATTGACGTCTTGCTGACAGGTTCACAAAAAGCACTTGCTTGCCCTCCAGGAGTATCGATTATGGTCCTTTCTAAGCGGGCGGTTGACCGTATCTATGCTCATGAAGTGAAGAGTTTATATTTTAATTTGCAATCTGCACTCGATAATGGAGCACGTGGCCAGACACCTTTTACACCAGCTGTTGGGATTTTACTTCAAATTCATCAACGCTTGCTAGATATTGAAAAAGCGGGCGGTGTAGAAGCTGAGATTGAGCGAGTGGCACATCAAGCAGAAGATTTCCGCAGCAAGATAAAAGGGCTTCCATTTGAGGTTGTATCTGGAAGCTTACCTAATGCGGTAACTCCCTTGATGCCCACAACTATTAAAGCGACAGATCTCTTCCAAATTCTAAAAGATGAATACCATATTTGGGTCTGTCCTAATGGTGGGGAATATGCAGAGAAAATATTCCGCGTGGGACATATTGGCAATTTGACACCAGCAGATAATGATACCTTAATCGCAGCATTTAACGATTTAAAAAAACGTGGATTGATTTAATTAGGAGGATGTATTGTGAAAAAAGTCATTACCTACGGGACTTATGATTTATTGCACTATGGGCATATCCGTTTGTTGGAAAGAGCCAAAGCGTTGGGCGATTATTTAGTCGTTGGTGTGACATCTGACGGGTTCGATGCGATGCGCGGAAAAATTAACGTAGAACAGCCACTAATGGAGCGCGTAGAAGCCGTTCGCAAAACAGGTCTTGCAGATGAGATTATCATCGAAGAATATGAAGGCCAAAAGATTAATGATATTCAGCGTCTGGGAATTGATATATTCACAGTAGGCTCTGACTGGGAAGGTTATTTCGACTATTTGAAAGATTATTGTGAAGTCGTTTATTTAGATCGTACGCAAGGCATTTCTAGCTCAGAATTGCGTTCGAGTAAATCAGCACTCAACCTTGGATTGGTCGGCGGTGTAGAGCTTGGCATCTTAAAAAAATATTTCGAAGAAAGTCTTGCGGTAAATGGCATCGAAGTGAGCGGCATTTATGGTGCCGATCAATCAGCTTATCATGAAGATAAAATGTCTACTTTACCCTATTTCAATGCATATGAAGAGCTACTAGAAGCAAGCGATGCAGTTTATATTATTTCGCATCCATCGCATCATTATCGCGATGTAAAACAAGCGCTTGAAGCGGGCAAGCATGTCTTAGTTGAATCACCAATTACGTTAAAACTTGAGCAGACGAAAGAATTGTTCAACTTAGCAAAAGAAAAGAAACTCGTCTTGATGGAAGCGATTAAGACAGCTTATTCGACAGCTTATTCTCGTTTACTTCTTTTAGCAAAAAGTGGTAAAATCGGAGATATCAAATCGATTGATGTGACATGCACCAGCTGGAAAGATTATCGGGATGTGAGTGATTTTTCCGAAAAATGGAACAGTATGACGGCATGGGGACCGACCGCTTTGTTGCCGATCTTCCAGATGATTGGAACGGAGTACTGTGATAAGACGATGGTTACTCAATTCTTAAATGAAGCACAGCGCTTTGATGCATTCACCCAACTGAACTTTATCTATCCGAATGCCGTTGCACAGATGAAAGTCGGAAAAGGGATCAAATCAGAAGGGGACCTGCGCATCACTGGAACGCAAGGGTACATCTATGTGCCTGCACCGTGGTGGAAGACGGATTATTTTGAGTTACGCTTTGAAAACCAAAATCAGAACAAACGCTATTTCTACCAATTAGAAGGTGAAGGCATCCGTTATGAGCTTGTCGCTTTTGTGAATGAGATTACATATCATCAGGGGAATACCTTTATTGATCCGCAAGTCTCCTATCAAATTGCCCAAATTGTAGAAGACTTCCATAAAGGAAAAGATTTGAAAATTATTAAATAGGAAGATGACCATGGGAAGTATAGTGGATGTTGTAATTGCAAATGTAAAAGAAAAAAATGGTGAAGCAAGTCTATTTGCCCAAGCAGTAGAAGAAGTACTAGAGTCGGTCGAACCTATTCTAAAGAAACGTCCAGATTTGGTTGATTCATATGTTCTCCCTCTTTTAGTTGAACCAGAACGCATCATTAGCTTTCGCGTGCCTTGGGTTGATGATGAAGGAGTTACACATGTGAATACGGGCTACCGTTGTCAATTCAACAGTGCGATTGGTCCTTATAAAGGGGGACTGCGTTTTTCGCCTGAAGTGAGTGTTGATGAAGTGAAATTTTTAGCTTTTGAGCAAACTTTTAAAAATGCGTTGACTGGTCTGCCGATTGGGGGCGCAAAAGGCGGTGCCGATTTCGATCCTATCGGAAAATCCGATATGGAAATCATGCGTTTTTGTCAAAGTTTTATGAATGAATTGTATCGCCATATTGGACCAGTTACAGATGTTCCAGCAGGTGATATTGGCGTTGGCAAGCGTGAAATTGGTTATATGTATGGTCAATACAAAAAATTAACAAATCGCGTTGAAGGCACATTGACTGGGAAGTCGCCAGTAGATGGCGGACTTGTTGGTCGTGAAGAAGCCACTGGTTATGGTGTCGTCTTTTTTGCTCGTGAAATGTTAGCCTACCATCAGGATGATCTGACAGCTAAAGAAGTTGTCCTCTCTGGATATGGTAATGTAGCATGGGGCGCCGCTAAAAAATTAAATGAATTAGGCGCTAAAGTGATCACCATTTCTGGTCTTGAAGGATTTATTCATGATCCAGAGGGTATAAGCGGTGAAAAAGTAGATTTCATGCGTGAAATTCGTTACGGCGACAAGACACTTGCTGATTTTGTTGAGAAATTCCCATCCGCAACATTTTATCCGAATGAACAACCTTGGCATGTGTCAGGTGATATTTATATGCCATGTGCCACGCAAAATGAAATTGGTCAAATAGAAGCTGAAGCGATCGCAAAAAGTCGCGGGCAATATATTGTTGAAGGTTCTAATATGCCTTTAACGCGTGAAGCGACTCATATTCTCAAAGTAGCAGGTAAAATGATTGCCCCATTTAAAGCAGCCAATGCAGGTGGTGTGGCATGTTCAGTTTATGAAATGGCACAAAATGCATCATTTATTCCGACAGCTGAGGCGCAAGTCTATGCGCAACTGGAGATTTTGATGAAGAATATCCATCAGACATGTGTTGAAGTGTGTGAAGCTTATCAACTACCGTATGATTTGAATGTCGGAGCGAATTTAGCAGCCTTTGAACGCGTTGCTGAAGCAATGTTAGCACAGGGCATCGTTTAATAGTGGATGAAGATAGAGATTGAAGGAATAAAGGAGAGACAAATATGTCGAAAAAAATGAATATACCCTTTTCACCGCCAGATATTACACAAGCGGAAATTGATGCAGTAGTAGATGTTTTGAAATCAGGCTGGTTAACAACAGGTCCAGTAACGAAAGATTTCGAAGTGAAGTTGGCACAGTTTTGTAAGACTGCACGTGTGGCAACGATGAACTCTGCAACAGCAGCGATGGAAATGACCTTACGTCTGTTGGACATTGGACCAGGAGATGAAGTCATTACATCGGCATATACTTATACGGCAAGTGCTAGCGTGATTGCCCATGTGGGTGCGAAGATTGTTCTAGTCGATACGACACCAGATTCTCTCGAGATGGATTATGATGCCCTTGAGGCAGCAATAACGGATAAGACAAAAGCAATCATTCCTGTTGATATTGCAGGTGTGATGTGTGATTATGATAAGATTTTTGAAGTGGCCGAGTCCAAAAAAGACTTATATCATCCAAAAGCGGGCACGTTGCAAGAACATTTTGATCGTGTCGTCATTTTAAGTGATAGTGCCCACTCTCTTGGTGCTCAGCGCAATGGCAAAATGGCGGGTGCATATGCGGATTTCAGTTGCTTTTCTTTCCATGCCGTTAAGAACTTGACAACGGCAGAAGGCGGTGCAGTAACGTGGCAATCCATCCCAGGCGTAGATGATGAAGAGATATATAATCATTTTATGCGTTTGATCTTACATGGTCAGACAAAAGATGCTTTATCGAAAAATAAAGCAGGAGCATGGGAATATGATATTGTAGCCCCTTATTTCAAAGCGAATTTGACAGATATTCATGCTGCATTGGGACGTGAACAGCTAAAACGTTACCCAGCACTTATTGCCAGACGCCATGAAATTATTGCAAAATATAATGCTGGATTTGCGGGAGAAGACTTTATTACGCCAGTTCATAAGGCTGAAAATGCAGCCTCGAGCGGTCATTTATATTTGCTACGCGTGAAAGATTTCACGCTGGAAGAGCGAAATGAATTAATCAAGCGTGTAGCCGAAAAAGGTATCGCTACAAATGTTCATTACAAGCCATTACCGCTGTTGACAGCTTACCATGATTTAGGTTTTGAAATGGCAGACTATCCAAATGCTTATCAACAATATATCAATGAAATTACTTTGCCGCTTCATACATTATTAACAGATGAAGAAGTGGATTTCATCATTGAGACAATCCAGACAGAAGTTGCCAAAATGAGATAATAAGTGAATAAATTAAAAGCGCACGTTACCCGGCTATGCATGGGTAACGGCGCTTTTTTTGATAGTTATGCGGACTAGAATTTAGGCGTCTTAAAAAAGGCGTCTTTTTTTGCATCATAGCCACGGTGTGTATTCACTTGCGCAGGCACATGCCCAGCGCGGTCTTCTTCTGCAGGAATTTGCATGTAGTCATTATAAAAGACTTTCAAATATTTATCTGGATTGTTCGGTGCTTTGAAGGTGAATCCCTCGAATTCAATCGGCTGCGTAGGAAAGATATCATGATGATAAAAAATATCTTTCTCACGAAAACTTAAGCACGTATATTTTATGTTGTCATAGGACACGTTGCGATATTTTGTGAATAGCTCCAGCAGCTCACGGTCGAGCGCTTCAGACGATTTGAACATATAATAAATGTATGCCAATTTTTTCTTCAAGAGTCCGATGAGGTAATCTTTTGTAAAAGCAGGTGCTTTATCGACGGTCGGAACATATTTGCGAATCGTTTTGCGATCCAATGCTAGACATTCATCAAGATAACGATCCGTCCCATATTCAGGCAATTTGTCGTAGACGAAGATATCAATATAGATACCATGGTGCATGTCCAGTCCGCGCGTGGCCCACTCGACAAAGGTCGTATTATTTTTGCGTACTTTATCAAAGGTGAAAGGATAATTCGGATCTGTTTTTCGTGTCTGAAGGAAGAATTCATCGCCTAATTCAGCGGGTGCGACTTTGACAAAACGTTCATAGTCATCCCGCAGCATTGCGATATCCATATCATCATCCCAAGGAATGAATCCTTTATGACGAACGGCCCCTAAAAGTGTCCCGCAGTCTATCCAGTAGTCGATAGCATGGCGGTCACAAATTTCGGTTACTTTCTTTAATATTTGCAGTTCGATATGTTGTACTTCACGTAAGGAGAATTGGTCTGTCATGACATATACCTATTACTTTCTTTAAAGTTAGCTCCTATTATACTTAAAAATTAATGAAACTTCCATTACTAAGCGAAAAATTTAAAAGTGGCAAACTTTTTTAAGTGGTAGACGTAATAAAGCCCTAAATCATGTGCTAAGTGCTAGTTAATGTCTACTTCTTGCGGCCAACATCTATGCATAAACAACATCTTCGATAAACATGCCATTCATTTTTGTGCTATAATCAAAATATCCTATACAAAAAATATATAAAACATTAACAGAAAAGAGAATTCGCATGAGTCGTTTAACGAAAAAAATCATATGGATGATAGTGGACAGCTTTATTCTTTTAACGTCTGGCTATCTTTCTTATTTATTTCTGAGCCCGATGATTTGGTTGAATCAAAGAAGCATGTTTTTCCACATTTTGAGCAATATTGCGATCTATTTGCTAGTGGCCAACTTGTTCAAGGTCTATCAGAAAATTAATCGCTACACGAGCGTTAAAGAAACATTGTCACATTTTTTGGCAGTCACGCTGACCTTTTTAATCTCATCGACCATCTATTATATGCGTTATGAGATTAATAGCTTGCGTTTTACTGCACTGACTTATTTGATTGCTGCCATGGTTCTTCCAGGTTTGCGTATCATTTGGCGCTTGATTGTCGAACATATGGACCGCGAACGCCGCTTTGCTAATACACACGTTCATCCCATTAAGACGTTAGTTGTCGGTGCTGGAGAGGGAGGCTCACTCTTCATTCGACATATGAAAAATGAACCAGAGATGGATATTATTGGTATTGTCGATGAAAATGTAGACAAATTGCATACGAAAGTCTTCGGCGTTGAAGTACTTGGAACATTTGAAGATATTGACAAGATTATCAAGCAATATAACGTGGATCAGGTAACCGTTGCAATTCCATCGCTTGCGAAAAAAGATCTGGAACGCGTCTTAGAGCATACAGGTGCAGCCAATGTGAAAGTCAACCAGATGCCGTCCGTTGAGAATGTTATTTCTGGAAATTATGAAGTCAATGAAATGAAAGAAATTGGCGTCATGGACTTGCTTGGACGTTCCGAAGTCAAATTAGACACGAAACAAATTTCAGATAAGATTATTAATCAGACCATTCTTGTAACGGGTGCGGGCGGTTCGATCGGCTCTGAGATTACACGTCAAATCATGGAATTCATTCCAAAAAGAATCTTACTTTTAGGTCAAGATGAGTTTGCCATTTATACGATTCATCAAGAAATGCTCAAACATCGTTACGCTGACCGCGTTGATTTGGTGCCTATTATTGGCGATATTAAAGATCGGGAGCGTATGTTTGAAGTAATGGAACGCTATCAACCCTCTGTCGTCTACCATGCAGCAGCCCATAAACATGTTCCTTTAATGGAATATAATCCACGTGAAGCCGTTAAAAATAATGTCTACGGTACGAAAAATGTGGCTGAAGCGGCAAAAGCTAATGGCGTGAAATCATTCGTCATGATTTCGACAGATAAGGCCGTTAACCCGACAAATGTTATGGGAGCTACGAAGCGTATGGCAGAGATGATTGTAACGAGCCTTAATGATGAAACATGTGAGACAACTTTTTCAGCTGTTCGTTTTGGGAACGTTCTTGGCTCAAGCGGGAGCGTTGTGCCATTATTTAAACGTCAGATTGCAAATGGCGGCCCAGTAACCGTTACTGATTTCCGGATGACCCGCTACTTTATGACCATTCCTGAAGCGAGTCGTCTAGTGATTCAAGCGGGAGCGTTGGCGCGTGGTGGCGAGATCTTCGTGCTAGATATGGGCGAGCGCGTACGCATTTATGACTTGGCGAAGAAAATGATCTCCCTCAGTGGCAAACAAGGAAAAGTTGAAATTGTCGAATCAGGAATTCGCCCAGGCGAGAAATTGTATGAAGAAATGTTGACTAACACTGAACAAGTTTCCAATCAAGTTTTTGAGAAGATATTTATTGGGAACGTAACTCATGTGCCATTGGAAACGGTCATGGACTTCGCAGCGAAATTGCTTAAGATGCCTGAACCAGAACTTAGAAAAGAAATTGTTAAATTTGCAAATGAACACTAATTGCTAAAAGAGGCGGGGTGCCTTCTTCGTTCATGTGTTGAATGAAGAAGGCGCGCCGCCTTTTTTATATAAAAATAACAAAATAATATTGCAAGGGAGAATGAAAGTTGGTACAATGTTCACGAAAATAAAAAAAATAATTATTCTGAACAACCAAAGGAGAATGATCGTGAACATTATAACTTCCAATTTATTAATAAATCTAAAAAAACATGGCTATACAAATCAGCGCGACATTGCCAAACGTACAGGGCATTCCTTAGGTGCCATTAATAAAGGTCTCAAGCAGTTGCGTGCAGCGGATTATCTAAAGCAACAAACCTTGACCCAAAAAGCTGAGGACACACTCAGTTCACTTAAAGAGAAACAGGCGATTATTTTGGCAGCGGGGTTCGGGGTACGGATGCTCCCAATTAACCACGAAATTCCTAAAGGCTTAGTTGAAGTAAAAGGACAACGCTTGATTGAACGATTAATTGAGCAACTGTTGGCAGCACAAGTCAGTGATATTAAAATTGTGGTCGGTTTTCAAAAAGAAAAATATGAATATCTTATGGATAAATATCCTGTCAAATTACTTGTCAATACAAAATACAAAGATAAGAACAATATTGACTCACTTGCAACTGGTATGAGCCACATGAAGAATACATTCGTTGTGCCATGTGATGTCTGGTTGGCTGACAATCCTTTCTTACAAGAAGCACTTTATGCATGGTATCTTGTAACAGATGCCAAAGGGCGCAGTTTATTTAAAGTAGCAAACAATCAAAAGATTATCGAAACGACTTTGACAGAGGAAGGTAACTATTTAACGGGTGTCGCTTACTTCCCAAAAGAAGAATTCAAACAGCTTGCCCATGCCATCCATGCTGCGACAAAAGATAATGATTTTGCGCATTCTTTTTGGGAAGAGATTTTATTTGAGCAGACAGCATTTGACATATATGCACATATAGCACCTAATGACCATGTGCTAGAGATTAATACTTATGAAGATTTGCGCGCAGCGGATGATCGTTCACAGTCGCTAGAAACACAGGCTGTTTTGAAAATTGCGGAAGTGTTCAATGTTTCGCCACAAGAAGTTAAAGACGTTACAACCATGAAAGCGGGTATGACGAACCGTTCTTTCTTATTTACAGTTGATGGAAAACGTTACATTATGCGGATGCCAGGCGAAGGATCCAATCAATTAATTAATCGCTTTGAAGAAGCAGCTGTCTATGAGAAAATCAATCATCAAGGCATTTGTGATGAGGTATTGTATATTCAGCCCGAAAGTGGATATAAGATTACTGCTTTTATGGAAGATTCCCACGTCTGCGATCCGCATGATCCAAAACAAATAGCGCTTTGCATGGGGAAATTACGCCAATTCCATCAATTAGCATTAAAAGTCGATCATACATTTGATATTTTTGAGCTGCTAGAATTTTACGAGGACCTCTGGGAGGGGCAGCCAAGTGCTTATCCTGATTATGAAAAAACAAAAGCCAAAATTTATGAAATAAAACATTATATTGATCACCATGCAGGCGAGAAAATCTTGTCCCATATTGATGCTAATGCAGATAATTTCCTCATCTATTCCGATGCGGACGGAAAAGAACATGTACGTCTTATTGATTGGGAATATGCTGCAATGCATGACCCAGCGGTTGACATTGCAATGTTTGCAATTTATTCGATGCTAGATCGTCAAGAAACAGATCGCGTGATTGATATTTATTATGAAGGGGAAACTCCCGAAGAAAAAAGAACGCTTATTTATGCTTATATTGCAGCAGCTGGCTTATTATGGAGTAACTGGTGTGAATATAAGCGCAAATTCGGAATCGATTTTGGCGATTATTCAATTGCTCAGTATCGCTATGCGAAAGATTATTACAAAATTCTAAAAGAGGAGAAAAAAGTACTATGACCAGCGGATTATTTTCAGGAATATTGTGGGGATTGGATACGCTCTTGATTGGGCTATTCCTCGAACGTATGGGCTTAGGATCCCCACTTATTGCATCGCTTATTAGCACATTTTTGCATGACTTTTTTTCAAGCATTTGGATGATTATTTATACATCTATTCGCAAGCAGTGGCAACCTATCCTCCGTGCTTTAAAAACATCAAGTGGACGTGCGATCGTGATCGGTTCATTGCTCGGCGGGCCTGTCGGCATGAGTGGCTACGTGTTATCGATTAAGTATCTTGGTCCCTCATTAACGGCGATTATTTCATCAATTTATCCTGCTTTGTCCGTCTTTTTCTCTTATGTCTTTTTAAAAGAAAAAATGTCGAGAAATCGTATCATCGGTCTTATCATTTGTCTAGGAAGTGTCGTATTGCTAAATCTTGGCTCAGATACTGCAACAGGTAGTAATCATCTGCTTGGATTATTTTTTGCAATGCTTGCTTGTTTAGGCTGGAGCTTGGAAGGGGTCATCGTTTCTTATGGCATGCGTGAAGAAGAGATTAAGGATGAACATGCCCTTCAAATTCGTCAGCTGAGCTCGGCTATTGTCTATGCTGGAGTGATTATTCCGCTGATTCATGGTTTTCCTATTGTTAAAGGAGCAGTGTTGTCTGCTGCTTCTTGGATTATTATATTAGCGGCACTTTTTGGTACAGCTTCTTATTTGCTTTATTATCGTGCCATTTATAAGATTGGTCTATCTAAGGCAGTTGCATTGAATATTACTTATGTGGCATGGGCAGTACTATTCAGTATATTCTTCGGCGGCACCATTGACGTTAAGACGGTGATCCTAGGTGCAGCTGTTGTTGGCGGCTCATTAATGGCAGCCATTGAGTGGTAGAGTAAAGGAGATATCGAAAGATGCATTTTATTGTAGACAATGCCATTATTATGGCGGCAGGTAAATCAAGTCGATTTGCGCCACTTTCTTATGAGAAACCTAAAGCACTCATTGAAGTACGCGGCGAGGTATTAATCGAACGTCAAATCCGCCAGTTACGTGCTGCTGGAATTGATGAGATTATTGTGGTAACAGGTTATAAGAGTGAAGATTTTGAATATTTAAAAGCGAAATTCAACGTGCAATTAGTGAAAAATGAAGCTTATGCTACGAGAAATAATCATTCATCACTCTATGCTGTTCGCCACGCCCTGAAGAATACATATATTTGTTCATCAGATAATTATTTTAGCGAGAATCCTTTTGAAAAAGAAGTAGATGGAAGCTACTATGCAACCGTCTATCATTCGGCGGCAACGGATGAATGGTGCCCGACACTCGATGAGAAAGGCAATATTGTGCAAGTTACAATTGGTGGAAATGCGCATTGGGTATTTTATGGGCATGTCTTTTTCGATGAGCATTTTAGCAAGCAATATGTTGCCTTTTTGGAAGAAGCATATCCTGAAGAAGCAACAAAAGAAAAATATTGGGAAGATATTTATTTAGAACATACCGATGTATTGAAAATGAAAATTAGAAAATATCCTGATGGGGTAATTCATGAATTCGATTCTATTGAAGAATTGCGTCAATTTGACCCGACCTATCAACAAGATACACGTTCTCCTATTTTAAAAAAAATCGCCCAGCATTTTCATGTTTTAGAAAGTGAGCTGACGAATATGAGTCCGCTGCTGGATGAAGCTGGGGACGTGATTGGTTTTTCTTTTCTTGTGGGCAAAAAAATCTACCGTTATTTTTATGAAGTTGGTATAATATAAAAATAAAAAATAAAGGTAAGTAAAACAATTGTTTAGACGGGAGAAAATTATGAAGTCGATTAAGAAAATCGTGGCAATATTATGCCTGACAGTTGCTTTATTTTTTGTATATTCAAATCAAAAAGTAGCAGCTGCTGAAATGACAGGTTGGGAAAAAGAAAATAATACATGGGTCTACTATGATGAAGGTCATAAATTAACAGGCGGAGTCTATGCTATTAATGGCGATCATTATTATTTCAATAGTGAAGGCATTATGCAGACGGGCTGGGTTAAAGATGGCAATCAATGGTACTATTTCAATCCAGGAGGCTCTGGCAAAACAGGCTGGATCAAGTCAGGTGGTCACTGGTATTATATCAAAAGCGGCATGATGCAAGTGGGTCTTATCAAAGTAGATGGAGATACCTACTATCTTAATGCGTCTGGCATGATGGTTACAGGTTGGGAAGAAATTGACGGAACGTGGATGTATTTCAATGCGGATGGAAGTGCCGAAACAGGTTGGATGGCATGGAAATCAGATTGGTATTTCTTTGATGAAGATGGTCTTGGCTATAGTGGCTGGGCAAAAGCAAGCAATGCATGGTATTATATAGACCGCGGCTTAATGATGCGTGGCTGGGTTCAAGATAATGGTCGCATGTTTTATTTGGACGAAAGTGGCCATATGGTTACAGGTTGGAAGAAATTAGATCAAAAATGGTATTACTTTAATCCAAGTGGAACCGGGCGCAATGGTTGGCTTAAATATAATGATAATTGGTACTATCTTACAGATGGTCTAATGGAGACAGGTCTTATTGAAGATGATGGAAAAGTGTATTATCTTTATGATTCAGGTATTATGGCCATTGGTTGGGAGAAAGTACGCGGTGCATTGATGTATCTTAATACCGACGGAAGCGCTGAAACAGGTTGGATGCGATCGGGCAACAAGTGGTACTATTTCAACCGTGATGGGCTTGCTCGTACAGGTTGGCTCTCTCATAAAGATGAGTGGTATTATATTGAAGATGGAATTATGCAGACCGGCTTCAAAAAAATCGGCCAGAAGCTCTACCATCTAAAAAGCACTGGCATTATGACAAAAGGCTGGCTTGAACGTGGCGATAACTGGATGTACTTCGATGAGACATCAGGCGCTGCAAAGGTCGGTTGGAATTATTGGATTAAAGATTGGTATTATTTCGATGAAGAGGGTCTTGGCTACAATGGGTGGCTCAGCTATAAAGGTAAATGGTACTATATCGAAAATAGTTTAATGAAAAAAGGCCTCATTACACTTGCTAATGGCAAACAATATTATCTTGATGAATCAGGTGTGATGCAGACAGGTCGCGTCAATGTTGACGGAACAATTATGGAATTTGCGCCAAGTGGTGAACGACTCATAGGAGATGTCATTCACTTCTCGGCTGGTCATGGACCAGGACCTGCACACAACCGTGGAGGCGTCCTCTTCAATGAGGGCGACCAAAATAAAAAGATGACTGACAAGATGGTCGCGTATTTAACGGCGCATTATCAAGGAAGCTTCAGCGAAATTCGTACGAAAATGGGCGACATTGATTGGAGCTTACAGACGCGTTCAGATTATGGCGCAGGCTCTAAATTATACTATTCATGGCATACCAACGCTGGCGGTGGTCGCGGTGTAGAGATTTATCTCTCTTATCAAAGCCTAGATTATTATGATTTTGCCAAGGAATTAGGTGAAGTCATTTCTAAAACATTAGATGTTCCAAACCGCGGTGTACGCTTTAGAGATTATTATACGGGTAACATTACAAATAATGTCAACCAAGTGAATAAGAACATGAAAAATTATTATGGTGAGCTTCGCGATAATAAAGCAGCGTGCGCACTGCTTGTGGAACACATATTCCATGATAGTTATGATGAAAGTAAGAAATTGCTAGATAATGAAGACTTACTCGTTAAAAATATCTCTGAAGTTATTGCGAAACATTTCGGCTTGTCCAAAAAATAAAGTAATCCATTTCGGAACCATTCATGAGGGGTGAAACAATGAAAAAAATAAAAGCAGCTATTTTCTGCTTGCTCATACTTTTACTGGTGGCGCCACGAAATGTGAGTGCGGTCTCACAGACGCCAAATGCACAACAGCGCTACATTATAGAAATTGGTACTTATGCACAAAAATATGATGATGTATTTTACCCTTCAGTTACAATTGCACAAGCGATTTTAGAAACAGGCTGGGGAAAATCAGATTTAGCAAAATATGCAAACAACCACTTCGGCATTAAGGCGACCAAATGGAATGGGGCGACCTATGACAAAGTGAGTGATGAATATGTGAATGGGAAATTACAGCCTTTTAAATCAACCTTTAGAAAATATTCCTCACTAGAAGAATCTGTTCAAGATCATGCGATTTTTTTAACAAGTCGTGGACAGTGGTATATTGACCATTACCAAGCGGTCATTCAGGCCGATAGTTATCAGGCACAAGCGAATGCGCTAGCTGGAACATATTGTACCGATCCCTACTACGGTAAGAAATTAATTCAATTAATTGAAGCTTATCACTTAGATTATTTTGATGATCGTCGTCATATGCCAAATTTTTATCTGAATTATTTAGCAGGAGAGCAACCTAAAGTGAGCGATAGCTCTTCTGACCAAGCACCCGTTGATATGGGGTGGCAGAAAGCAGACGATATTTGGAAATATAAAAAAGCGGACGGACAATTTGCTACGGGCTGGGTGCAAGTAGATGGTACATGGTACTATCTCAAATCTTCGGGCGCAATGGCTACGGGCTGGGTGCAAGTAGATGGCACATGGTACTACCTCAAATCTTCGGGCGCAATGGCTACGGGCTGGGCGCAAGTAGATGGCACATGGTACTACCTCAAATCATCAGGCGCAATGGCTACGGGCTGGGTGCAAGTAGATGGTACATGGTACTACCTCAAATCATCAGGCGCAATGGCCACTGGCTGGGCGCAAGTAGATGGTACATGGTACTATCTCAAATCATCAGGCGCAATGGCTACAGGTTGGGCGAAGGTAGATGGTACATGGTACTATCTCAAATCATCAGGCGCAATGGCTACGGGCTGGGCGCAAGTAGATGGCACATGGTACTACCTCAAATCATCAGGCGCAATGGCTATAGGCTGGGAGAAAATTGCTGGTGTATGGTATCAATTTGCTAAGTCAGGCGCTTGGCTATAATATTTAAAATAAAAAGAGCTGTCGTTGATTAGGGTCAACGACAGCTCTTTTTGTTAGAGAAGTCTAAAATGCTTATCATATAGCAGAGAATGCTTCAAAATAAATATTTGCCAAATGATGGGACTAATATAAAACGGAGTATATTTAGTGTAACTATGCTATAATAATGCTAGCTTAATAAAGGAGTGGTAATGATGAAATGGAAAATCGTTGTGGACAGCTCAGCGAATATCCGTAAGCTACCCGACACATCAGCAGCTATTGACCTTGAAGTCGTCCCTTTCTACTTACAAATTGATGATGAAACGATTGTTGATAATTCTGAGATTGATTTTGCGGACTTATTTGCAAAATTTAAGACCGCAGACAAATGTACCACAGCATGCCCATCTCCCGCTACATTTGCGGAATCTTTTGCGGGTGCAGACAATGTGCTTTGCTTTACGATTACAGGAGGCCTTTCAGGATGCTACAATAGTGCAGTGAATGGACGTACAATGGCACTAGAAGATAATCCAGAGCAGAATATTTTTGTCTTTGACTCGCGCTCAACAGGTCCAGAGATGGATATGTTAGTAGAAAAAGCCGTTGAGTTTATTGATGCATATGATGACTTTGATGAAGTCGTGGATGCTCTAAAAGCCTATCATCAACATACGCGCCTTGTATTTATCTTGCAATCGATCGATAATTTAGTGACAAATGGTCGAGTCAGTAGTGTGGCCGCTTCAATTGTTGGTCTTTTGAATTTACGCTTGATTGGTCGCCGCACAGATGAAGGAACGATCGAATTAGCCCATCGCGTTCGTGGCAATGCTCGCGTCATTAAGAAAACAATCGCCCAAATGGAAGAAGAAGGTTACGTGGGAGGACGCATTGTGCTTGCGGAACATTTAAATCCATCCATGGCGGAAGATTTCAAAAAAGCAGTACAAGCGAAATATCCAAATGCCGAAATTACAATCCGTCCAGGTACAGGTTTGACCGCTTTTTATGCCGAAGATGGTGGACTTATTGTCGGTTATGAACGCCAATAAATAATAGCTCCCTTTAAGAAGTTCGTGCAGTTGCGCCCTTTTTAAAGGGCTTTTTTTATCAATTCATATGGGATAGTAAGTCAAACAAAGAAATATACCGCATCTATTTGGAAATATTAAGGCGCTATCAGGTAAAAGACCGCCGTTGACCGCTTTAGCAGTAGAAAGATTAACAGATGCAAGGAGGAAAATTTGCGCAACTGGTGTCTTTTGGTTTTACCTAGACAGTACTATAGCTTAGCGTTATAATGAAAGCGGATTATATCCAAGAAAAAATAGAAAGAGGAGAACAATGGATTCACAACCGAAGAAAGAAACGCGAAATATCTTGTGGTATACGCTTGCTTTAATGGCATTCTCTACCGTATGGAGTTTCGGAAACATTGTCAATGGTTTTTCTGAATATGGTGGGTTGAAAGCGATCGTATCGTGGCTATTAATTTTTGGATTTTATTTTATTCCTTATTCATTAATGGTCGGCGAGATGGGAAGTGCCTTTAAAGATGCTGGAGGAGGCGTGAGTTCGTGGGTCAATGAGACGACCACTGCGAAGCTAGCTTACTATGCAGGCTGGACTTATTGGATTGTCCATATGCCTTATATCTCACAAAAACCATCGCGTATTATTATTGCGTTGAGTTGGATTATCAATGGGGATCCGAGCATTAGCGAGGCAAATGTTAAATTAGTGCAAATAGCATCGCTAGCTATTTTCTTTGTCGTATTATATTTATCAAGTCGTGGAGTTAATTTCGTTAAGGCCATTTCAAGTGTTGCAGGAATGTCGTCATTTGTTATGTCGCTCTTATTTATTCTTTTAGCCATTGCTGCACCAGCCTTGGGCGATTCAACACAACTTTATGATGCATCTATTACGGCAGAACATCTCATTCCTAAATTTGATTCGTCCTTCTTTTTGAACTTATCTATTTTAGTATTTGCTGTCGGGGGCTGTGAGAAAATCTCGCCTTATGTTAACAATATGAAAAATCCTTCCAAAGATTTTCCAATTGGAATGATTGCACTTGTGGTCATGGTCGCCACAACGGCCGTGTTAGGAACGATTGCATTGGCACGTTTTTATGATACAAATAATGTGCCTGCTGACTTGATGACAAATGGGGACTATTACGCCTTTGCCAGCTTAGGGAATTATTATGGTGTTGGAAAATTATTCATGATCATCTATGCGATCAGTGAATTTCTTGGCCAAGTATCTGTTATGGTCTTGTCAATTGATGCGCCACTTCGTATTTTGATCGAATCGACTGACGGTAAATATATTCCATCAGCACTGCGTAAACAAAATAAATATGGGGCTTATACAAATGGTCATAAATTGATTGCTGTTATTATTTCGATTTTGATTATCTTGCCAGCCTTTGGTATTTCGAATATGGATGAGCTGGTGCGCTGGCTTGTTCGTTTGAACTCTGTCGTGATGCCACTGCGTTATTTATGGGTATTTTTTGCTTACTTTATGTTGAAACGAAGTGCAAAAGATGCGCAAGCGGAGTATCGTTTCACGAAGAAAAAATGGGCCGGTTATTTGGCAGCAGGTTGGTGCTTTGCCTTTACACTTTTTGCATGTGTCATGGGAATGGTCTCAGATGATCCATTCAAACTTGCTATGAATATCTTGACTCCACTCTTTTTAATCGGGTTAGGATTGGTAATGCCACAATTTGCTAAAAGAGAAAATCAAAACGCTAAATAAAATAAATAAAAAAAGAGCCACGATATATGAGAAATCTCATTTGTCGTGGCTCTTTTAATTATGGTGAAATGTGGTATAAGTGAATTCTGTCACATCATAGGGATAACGCGTCTGAGAGAACTCAAAAGGGCGACCGTCCTCCAAAAAGACAACTTGCTCAATTTCAAGAATTGGCGTATTGGGGGCACATTTTAAGTGCATATGATCATAGACATCCGAACGATCTGCACGTATTCGGCGCGATGCTGCACCAATCATTAAGTTTAGATTATTACAAATGTGGCGATAGATTGAGTGGTGCAATACTTCCTCGGTAACGTTCGGAATTAAATCGACTGGCATAACAGTGTATTCTAGCACAATAGGCTGATCATTCATCAGACGAAGACGGATGATATTGTAGACTAGATCTCCCTCATCAAGTTGTAAGTGGTCAATCTCGTGGTCTTCCGCGGGCTGAATAGCAAAGGCAATTACTCGTGTGGATAATGTTCCGCGTGAGCCATAATAAGCTGTCCCACCATCATAATGATCAATAGGAGTATCATATGCATAGCGTTCGATTTTTCGCGGGCGGATAAAGGTCCCATTTCTTCTATCTGTCATCAGCCACCCTTCAATTTTCAATACTTGAATAGCCTTTGAAATGGTCATCCGACTCGTATTATAATATTGGGCTAATTCATGATGCGTTGGCAATAGGCAATCAAATTCTTGATGGACGATCCGATGTTTTAAATCACTGGCAATCTTTAGGTAGCGGCTCATCGTCTTTCTCCTTTATGGGGACATTTGCTTTATTTATGTAAAACTAAACCTTTACATAAATAGTAACATGATTTCCTTTTTTATGCTAGAGTCACTATAATGAATGTAAGCGTTACATTATGCGATATAAAGGAGATGGTCTTATGGTAGACATTCAATTCCCATCAGATTTCTTATGGGGCAGCTCAACAAGCGGGCCACAATCTGAGGGTCGTCTAGCAGATGACGGGAAAGGCGATAATGTTTGGGATTATTGGTTTGAGAAAGAGCCTGAGAAATTTTTCGATCAAGTAGGTCCACAAAAAGCCTCAACTTTTTATGAGAATTACAAGACAGATATTCCTTATTTGAAAGCGACAGGTCATACCATTTTTCGTACCTCGATTCAATGGTCGCGCCTGATTCCGACTGGTGACGGCGAAGTGAACGAAAAAGCTGTAGCCTTTTACCGCGATGTTTTCAAACGAATTAAAGCAGAAGGAATTACCTTATATGTCAACTTATATCACTTTGATTTGCCTATGGCATTGATGGAACGCGGCGGCTGGGAATTAAAAGAAACAATCGACCACTATCATCGTTATGCACGCATTTGTTTTGAGGAATTTGGCGATTTAGTCGATTGGTGGGCAACCTTTAATGAACCTATCGTTCCAGTCGAAGCTGGCTATCTTGGACAATTCCACTTGCCAGCAGTTTTCGATCCGAAGCGTGCCATTCAAGTAGCCTACAATACACAAGTGGCGAGCGCTTATGCAACCAAAGCATATCATGAACTGCTAGGTGGCAATAAAATGAGTATTATCTTGAATTTGACACCAGCATATGCAAGAAGCGAAGATGAAGCCGATCAGCATGCAGCAAAAATGGCGGAACTTCTCCAAGCACGCAGTTTTTTAGATCCTTCTGTAAAAGGTATATATCCGCAAGAACTCGTGGATTGGGTAAAAGAAAAAGGCTGGATGCCTGAATATACAGCAGAAGAGCTGACCATTATTAAAGAGAACACGATTGACTTTTTAGGTGTGAATTTCTATCAACCGCTTCGTGTCAAAGCTCCGACAGATACTACGCAAGTCTTGCCATTTGAACCATGGGAAATGCCAGGACGCCGCATGAATCCTCACCGCGGCTGGGAAATTTATCCCGAAAGCCTCTATGATATTGCACTCAATTTGAAAGATAATTATGGTAATATCGACTGGGTAGTTGCTGAAAATGGTATGGGTGTTGAAGGAGAAGAACAATTTTTTGAAAATGGTCAGATTCAAGATGATTATCGCATTGACTTTTTCAAAGAACATCTTGAACAACTGCACCGCGGCATTCAAGAAGGTGCTAATTGCCATGGCTACCTTGTATGGACTTTTATTGATTGCTGGAGCTGGCTCAATGCCTACAAAAATCGCTATGGTCTAGTTGAGTTGGATCTTGAAACAGGACAGCGCCGCATTAAGAAATCAGGCGAATGGTTCAAAAAACTCTCCGAAAATAACGGCTTTGATCGTTAAGAGATAGAAAGGAATTTCTCATGCAATTTCAACAACATGTCGATGTATCTGCTGCAACTTTTTATCAAAATTTGTTGCATTCTATTCAACTAGAATATGCTTATCATCATGGACAAATGGCTGATGCACCTGAAGAGCTGTCATTGGAGGCAGGAATGTCTTATCAAGTAGAGAGCGAAGCGGGCAGTTATCGCGTTGAGTTGCATGAATTACTTCCGAATGAACGCTACGAAACCGTCATCTATTCCAATCGCGGTCGGACACATATTATTTATGAAATTGAACCGACACCGGATGATAATGGCGCACTTATTACATATCGGGAAACGACCGAGAGCGCCAATATTTTTCAGCGATGGAATGAACTATTGATTGGTACTTTGTTTAAGAAGAAAATTAAACAAGGCGTGCAGCGAAAAATTGAGCAAATTGCTCATCTAAATTTAGGGAACAATATAAAAAAACAAAAAATAAATAAAGGAGATGAACAAAATGTCTAATGATCGTAATTTAACAAGTCGTTTCATGGATTTTGCGACAAAAGTCGGAAGCCAACGTCATTTAGTTGCGATTCGTGACGGATTTATTGCATTGATGCCTCTAACAATGGCGGGATCTATTGCAGTACTTTTAAACGTTTTCTTCCGCGATATTCCAAATACCTTTGAAATGACAGGATTTGTTGAAACGATGCAACCGCTTATCGAAATTAATGGCTATGTTTATTTCGGTACGATTGCGATTATGGCACTTGTTTTTGCTTTTTCTTTAGGACATAGCTTATCTACAAGTTACGGAGTGAACGGCCTTTCAGGTGGTTTAGTTTCCGTTGCTTCATTCATTGCAACAGTTCCACAAATGTTCAATGTTAATGTGGACTTGACAGCTGCTGATGCAGGCGTAATCGAAGCCTTAAAAGGACTGGGCTTGACGATTGAATCTGCAGAAGGTGCAACTCATCTTGTTGCAAGTGACTGGGGCGGATTATCCGTTAACTTCTTAGGAGCTACAGGATTATTTACTGCACTTATTATTGGACTTTTATCGACACAGATTTTCGTATGGGTGACCAAACGTGATTTAATTATTAAATTGCCAGATAGCGTTCCACCTGCTGTAAATAAAGCATTTGCAGCAATTGTTCCAGGTACTTTAGCTATTTATACAGTCGGTCTGATTACGATGATCGTAACTAAATTGAGCGGACAAGGCATTAATGACCTCATCAGTTTCTACATTCAACAACCATTGCTTGGATTATCCCAAGGCTGGTTCAGCGTGGTCTTACTGTCCTTCCTAGTTCAATTATTCTGGTTCTTCGGACTTCATGGACATAACGTATTGGCACCAATTATGGACGGAATTTATATGCCAGCGCTTATTGCGAACACTGAAGCCTATGAAGCAACAAAATCAACAGCAAACTTACCATATCTTTGGACGCGTGGCTCTTTTGATGCTTATGCGCAACTTGGAGGTAGTGGAATGACTTTGGCCCTGTTGATTGCAATCTTTGTCTTCTCAAAACGTGAAGACTACCGTACTATCGCACGTCTGTCCCTGCCAATGGGTATCTTCAACATTAATGAACCTGTAACATTTGGTATCCCAATGGTGTTGAACCCAGTCTACATTATTCCATGGCTATTTGTGGCACCGATTTGTGCTGGAATTGCATACTTTGCAACAGCTATCGGCTTTGCGCCACCAGTATTCTTATCTATTCCATGGATTACGCCACCTGTTTTATATGCATTCTTAGCAACAGGTGGAAGCATCACCGCCGCTTTAGTAGCTGCAGTGAACTTTGTCGTAGCATTCTTGATTTGGGCTGTATTTGTCCGCAGTGCAAACAAGATTAAAATTGAAGAATAAAGGACAGCGCATAAAGATCTAACAGATGAACAAGCAAAGTGGCGAGAATGAAATATCTATTTCCCGCCCTTGCTTGTTTTTTTATCTCTCATTTTAAAGCCTTAGTTCCAACTTGACACTACTTTGTAGGCTGATAAAATAAAGAAGAAGCTTCCCTTACTATTGAAAGAGAGGGACATATTTTAAAAAATGAAAATTTAAAGGAGTGACCCACATGAAAAATTCAAAATGGAAAGAGTTAGGTTTTGCATCTTTTGTTGTGCTTGCATTAGTCGCTTGTGGTACAGACATTAAAAACAATGCGACCCAAAATAAAGAAGCCCCTGCCACCGCCGATGTTCAAAAAGAAGAATTGAAAGCAACATTTGAAATTAAAAATGGTGACGATACACTTGCAGACAAAGAAGTAACATTCAAAGAAGGTGCAACAGTATTTGAAGTGTTGGATGCTAATTTTGAAGTAAAAGCTGAGGATACGGACTATGGAAAATATATCAAAGCCATTGACGGCGTTGAAGAAGATACATCTGCAAGCAAATTCTGGCTCTATACAGTAAATGATAAAATGGCTGAAGTGGATGCTGGTGAGATGACATTAAAAGATGGCGATAAGGTGACATGGACTCTCAGCGCCATGTAAAGAGCAAGCGAGCAAAAGCTAGCGCAAAAACCGACATCACTGGCAAAGAATGTACCGCTCATAACAAAAAACAAAAGCATTCACAAAATAGGGGACCCTACACGTGGGTGCTTTCTTCTCATGTATCACATTTTACACCGAAGCGTATTGCCTTACTTGCGCTCTTGACAGCGTTAGGATGTATTGGTCGCTGGTTATTTGCCGTGCCCTTCTTACCTAATATTCAGCCAATGACCACCATTTTGTTGCTTGTGACCTTGCATTTTGGTGTTGTGGACGGAATCATTGTCTCGATACTTTCGATTTTGTTGACGAATATGTTACTAGGCATGGGGCCATGGACACTGCACCAGATAGGCACATATATGATCGTGATGGCACTGACCGGAATTTTGCGCCCGCTTTATGCTCGACAGACCCCGCTTCATTTTATGCTACTGACCCTTTATGCCGGACTAGTTGGGTTACTTTATGGATTTATTATTTCTATATTTTCCGTCTATATGTATCAGATGCCAAGCTTTTTAGCTTATTATATGCGCGGTATTCCCTTTGACATGTTGCATGGTTTGGGAAATATTGGTTTTTTTAGTCTGTTGGTCCCGATTTTACGCCCAATTTTAGAGAAGAAATTTCCGTCAACACCATAAGGAGGAAAAATATGAAGAAAGTTGCAGTATTTTTAGCACATGGAACGGAAGAAAGTGAAGCAATTATTGTTATTGATCTCTTACGCCGAGCAGGTATCGCAGTGCAGACGGTATCCATTGAAGCGGATGCAGTAATTCATTCCGCGCATGACATCTTGCTCAAGGCAGATCAGATTATTACGAACTTTAATGCAGAAGGCTATGACTTATTATTTATTCCAGGTGGTGCGAAAGGTGTGGCACGTATGTATGAATCCGCCAAACTTTCACAGATTTTGTCAGATTTTTCCGCTGCGGGCGGACGGTTAGGAGCAGTATGTGCTGGCCCTACAGTACTTGGCAAGCTCGGACTGCTTGAAGAAAGTCAAGTAACATGCTATCCAGGCTGGGAAGATCGACTAGGTGGCGCATATTATCATAATCAATCAGTAGTCATTAGTGATAAAGCGATCACCGGCCGTAGTATGGGGGCATGTATTCCCCTAGCATTAACCATTATCCAAGAATTGATAAGCAAAGAAAAAGCAAATGAAATAAAAGATGCCATTGTCTATCCTTATGCGTTTTAGGCAGTAGAGGCTATACAGTGAATAACATCATAAAAACTTGGAACACTCGTAAAAATACGGCAGTGTTCCGAGTTTTTTTATGGAGAAAAAGGGATAAATTTTTAGATATAGTAATTTTATTTACTCCTATTAAATGAGACTATTCTCTTTTTATAATGGGTCAATTTGCACATTATAAGCATTTTTCAAATGTATAATCATAGTTGAAAATTATGCTGTTTTCTAGTAGAGTTAGAGAGTGTATGTGGAACATTTGATTGTTTCACGAGAGATAAAAGGCGCGGTATGATGCAACCGGAACAATTCAAAAAAGCGCTAGAGGCACTAGGGTTTACTGTTACAAAGCAGATGATGGATCAATTTGCACGCTACGTGCAACTATTGCAGGAGTGGAACAAAAAAATCAACTTGACGGCCATTGACGAGACGGAAGAGATTTATTTAAAACATTTCTATGATAGCGTGGTTGTCGCACGTTATGTGGCTTTTCAAGATCGGGATACACTAATTGATGTGGGAAGCGGCGCTGGTTTTCCAAGTTTGCCACTAAAAATTTTGTTGCCCTCGTTACAGATAACGATTATTGATTCCTTAAATAAACGCATTAATTTTTTGAAGTTATTAGTTGAAGAATTGGCACTGGATGATGTGGAGCTTTTTCATGGACGTGCTGAAGATTTTGGACAGAATGCGGCTTTTCGCGAACGATTTGATTGGGCGACAGCACGTGCTGTGGCACGCATGAGTGTCTTGAGTGAATATTGTCTGCCTTTTGTAAAAGTAGGTGGCGCATTCCTAGCATTAAAAGGTGACAAGGGTGAAGAAGAGTTGCTAATTGCAAAACGCGCCATTCAAACATTTGGCGGACAAGTTGAGCAAGTGGCACATTTTGAATTGCCACTAGAAGCGGGTGAGCGTAGCGTGATTCAAATTAAAAAAATCCAAAAAACGCCTAAAAAATATCCGCGTCAGGCGGGGCTTGTCAACAAAAAACCGCTCGAAAATTAAAAGATAAAAATAAAAAAATATAACATTGAAAAAGAAGGTTACTTGGGAAGGGAGAAAGTCATGGGAAAGATTATTGCAGTCGCTAACCAAAAAGGCGGCGTGGGTAAAACCACAACGACCGTTAATTTAGGCGCTTCCCTCGCTTATGAAGGACGTTCCATTTTATTGATTGATATGGATGCACAAGGTAATTCGACAAGTGGTGTCGGTGTGCGAAAAGGAGAAGTCGGTCAAGACATTTATGATGTGCTCGTAAATGATGTTCCCATAGTTGATACGATTCGCGATACGAGCCGGCAAAATATGCAAGTCGTTCCAGCGACCATTCAATTAGCTGGAGCTGAGGTCGAATTGACACAGTTTCCAGCACGTGAAAGTCGCCTAAAAGTAGCGCTGGAATCAGTGGTAGACCAGTATGACTTTATTCTAATTGATTGTCCGCCATCTTTAGGGCATTTGACGATTAATGCATTTACTGCTGCAGATACGGTCCTAATTCCTGTTCAATGTGAATATTATGCACTTGAAGGTCTGAGTCAACTGCTCAATACGATTCGACTGGTCCAAAAACATTTCAACCCAGCGTTACGTATTGAAGGGGTATTGCTGACAATGCTTGATGCACGTACGAATTTAGGAACAGAAGTAGTAGAAGAAGTGAAGAAATATTTCCACGAAAAAGTATATGATACGATTATTCCTCGAAATGTTCGCCTTTCTGAAGCACCAAGTTATGGGCAAACGATTATTGATTATGATATTCGTTCAAAAGGTGCCGAAGTCTATCAAGCCCTTGCGAAGGAAGTGTTAGCAAATGAGTAGCAAAAAAACAGGATTAGGTCAAGGCATTCAAGCACTCTTTCAAGAGATCGAAATTCAAGAAACACCGACACATGGCGAATCTGTGACCGAAATCGAACTTCGTGAAATTCGCCCCAATCCTTATCAGCCGCGCCGCCATTTTAATGAAGAAGCACTGGCAGAACTTGCAGAGTCCATTCGTGAAAATGGAGTATTGCAGCCGATTATCGTCCGCCGCTCTCAAGTGAAAGGCTACGAGATTGTAGCGGGTGAACGCCGATTTCGTGCATCCCAGCTTATTCAGGCGGAGAAAATTCCAGCAATCGTTCGTGAAATGGACGAAGAGATGATGATCAAGTATGCCATTTTAGAGAACTTGCAACGTGAAGATCTAACGGCACTTGAAGAAGCGGATGCCTATCATTTAATGATGGAGCGACTAGATTTAACGCAAGAGAAAGTAGCCGATGCATTGGGTAAGAGTCGTTCACACATTGCTAACCATTTACGTTTGCGTACACTTCCAGACGAAGTGAAGCAGTTGTTGAATGAAGAGAGAATTTCAATGGGACAAGCACGTACACTCCGCGGATTAACTGATGAGAAAGCGATCATTAAATTAGCGAAAAAAGCAGCCGCAGAGAATTTAACGGTGCGCCAATTAGAAAAATTAGTAGCAGAAATGAAAAATCGCCCTCAAGTTGCACCGAAAACTACGAAAAATAAAAAATCTATTTTTGTGCGCCACTATGAAGAACAACTGATGGATAAATTTGGCACCGATGTTACGATTAAAGAACAAGGGCAAAGCGGCCGTATCCAAATTGAATATACGAGCGCAAGCGATTTACATCGTATTCTAGTGGATGTATTGCAGTTGAACTTGGATGATTAATGAAATGGGGAGGTTAAGATGAGTCAAGGAGATTATGGTTTGCATGATCATGTCGAAATGAAAAAAAAGCACCCTTGTGGAAATAATGAATGGGAAATTATTCGCATGGGAGCCGATATTCGTATCAAATGTATCGGTTGTGGTCAACTCGTCTTATTACCGCGCCGCCAATTCAACAAAAAAATGAAAAGAATAATTCAAAAAAATGATTAATGAAGCAGAGAAAGATTCAGGTGATTAGAAAATGGCTTTAACAGCTGGGATTGTCGGACTTCCAAACGTTGGGAAGTCGACCCTTTTTAATGCAATTACAAAAGCGGGAGTGGAGGCTGCAAACTATCCTTTTGCGACCATTGACCCGAATGTGGGCGTCGTAGAAGTTCCGGATGCACGGCTGGAACGTCTGGCCGAGATTGTCCATCCTCAAGCAATTCATCCAACAACTTTTGAGTTTACAGATATTGCAGGAATTGTCGAAGGTGCAAGCGAAGGCGAAGGCCTTGGGAACAAATTCCTTGCCAACATTCGTGAAGTGGATGCCATCTGTCATGTGGTACGCTGCTTTGATAATGATGAGATTACTCATGTTTCTGGCAAAATTGACCCAGCAGCTGATATTGAGACTATTAATATTGAGCTGACTTTAGCAGATTTAGATGCTGTCACGCGCCGATATGATCGAATTCAAAAGCAAGCGAAAGCCAATGAACCCGGTGCTAAAGAAGTATTGGAAGTCTATGACAAAATAAAGCCAGCCCTTGAAGACGGCATTCCAGCACGGGCGCTAGAATTCACAAAAGAGCAGGAAAAAATTGTGCGCGAGATGTTCTTATTAACGAGCAAACCAGTACTTTATATTGCAAATGTTGACGAAGAGTTGATTGCTAACCCTGAAGCAAGTGACTATTTCCAAATTGTAAAAGAAATTGCTGAAAAAGAAGGAGCCGAAGTCGTGGGTATTTCTGCCGAAATTGAACAAGAAATTGCGGAACTTGATGACGATGAACGCAACATGTTCTTGGAAGATCTAGGTGTAAGTGAGCCGGGATTGAACCGTGTGATTCGTAAGTCCTATGAGTTGCTGAACCTCGGCACTTATTTTACAGCAGGAGAAAAAGAAGTGCGTGCCTGGACTTTTGTTAAGGGCATGAAAGCCCCTCAAGCAGCGGGTATTATCCATTCTGATTTTGAACGTGGATTCATTCGTGCTGAGACGATTTCTTATGAAGATTATGACATATACAATGGAGAAAAAGGAGCACGTGAAGCAGGACGTATGCGCCAAGAAGGAAAAGACTACATCGTTCAAGATGGTGATGTCATGCTTTTCCGCTTTAATGTCTAGAGAGTATGCAATAGGAGGTCAATGAATGAAAGAACAAGAAGAAAAACAAGCACAGCCTACTTTAAGTATTGCAGAAGAAAATCATTTAATGTACAAAAAATTAACTAATAAAAATGAAGAATATTTCTTCCAATTGGATCGCCGCTTGACAGAGGAAGGATATCCCGAAGATGAACGTGAACAAATCTTGCATGAAATGCTAGAAAAAACCATGACATTACAAGAGGAAAGTGTTCCAGCACGCCGTCATTTTGGAACGGTAACGGACTTCTTGCGCAAGCTGCGAACGGGAGAATTGGCACCTGAAGAAGAAAGTGTCGCCTCACCAATCTGGCAACGCTATATTGATGGCGCGCTACTACTCGGCGGACTCTTTGCATTGATTAATGGAGTCGGTGCCATGAATGCGAATGCACTGAAATATGAACCAGCAGGTCTCGGAGAGATCCTTATGAATTTCGTGCTTGGCGGTGTCGTGATGTTAATTTTCACGAAATATGCTCCAAAACCTGGCAAGAAAAATAGCTTTATCATTTATTTTGCGGCAAGTATCGGTGCCATGGTAATCTGGGTAGTCGGTCTGGGTGCCATGCGCTATCTGGCCTTGAAGATTCCAGCCATTAATCCAGCTTTACCTGCATGGGTAATTATCGCAATGGGTTCATTCTCACTTGCTGGAAGATTCTTCTTCAAACGTTATTTCAATATTAAAGGCACGCTATTTTAATATCATATGTTCGACCATAACTGTCCCACCTTTCAAATATGCTCTAATACTAGAGTATGTATGATGTGGGACAGTTTTTTTGTTTTTACAAATAAAGAATTGGAATGTTTATTGAATTGTTCGGATCGAACGGTTTCACGGATTAAAAAAGAGTTGATTGATGAGGGGTTATTGCTTCAAAAACAACGAGGATTTGACCCTGTGAAAAAACGTAATCTTCCTAACCGTTTATATTTAGCAGATTTAGATGTGGAAGCCACAGATGTTTATAAACTACAAAAAGAAGAACGTGTATTAGAATCGGCAGCGATCGATCATTGGATCGATGAGGGGTTGACTGATGAAGATCGTGAATTTTTAGCGGAAGAAAATCCTTTAGAAAATTTATTAGACGATCATTTATCCAATGATTTAGAAAATTCTTCGGAACATTTACACGAAAAATCAGAGGATTTTTCAGAAGAAATGTCCTCAAAAAATGAGGCAGACGAAAAAGTGTCGCCCCCTGAAAAAATGGTGAAAAACGCTAAAAAGGGGTCCAAACCCCTTGATACGAGCGGACTAGCAAAATTTGCGCCTCGAGAGAAAGTGACCAAACCCCTTGATACAAGCGGACTAGCAAAATTTGCGCCCTATATATATAAAGATAACTATAAAGATCTTAAAGAGATTAAAGATCGCCCAAGCGATGAAAATTCCATCCTCTGGAAAAATGTGTCCGAGAGTCAAAATTCAGAAACGCTTAATTTAGAGTTAGTGCACCAGTATTTAGACAATATGAGTTTTAAACATTTTTATGGCGAAACGCTTTTAAAACTTCTTGAGAATTTTGCCTACGGCAATGCGGAAGCGTTGAAGCTTTATGCGGATAAGGTGATGTTTGCACAGCAGTCGGCGGAGAAAGACTTGGGCTATAGTTTGGGTGTGGGCTTTGAGATTGATCCTAGCGGGTCATACTTACACCAAATGCTGGCGAAAACGTTTAAATCATGCATGTATCAGATTCGTCAAGGGCAGGTGCAGCGTCCGAACGACTATCTCTTTATGGCATTCAAGCGTTTATTTTTAGACTATGGACGTTCCCAGCAGTCGATGGGGCAGTCGGAACTGTCGGCAGATCTGGTGGAGCTTATCCATAATCCCGATATTTTGTTGGAATAAAAGATCGCTGAAAAAGAACAGAAGTGAGTATATTTTTATTTAAGCCTTGCAATTTATGAAAGGGGTGGTTAAAATGAAGTAAATAGGGCAGTCTGTTATTTTTATCACAAGATTTATGGAGAGATATGAAAGTGAGGAATTAAAATGCAAAAGATGAATGTAAAAGCATGGTGTTTTAGTGCAATCGCATTGGTTGCCCTTTTTCTTGTGGGCTGTGGACGTTCTAATGCCGCAAGTGTCGATTTAAAAACATTAGTGGCACGTTCAGAAGCTCATCATGCAATGGAACAAGCCGAAAAAGAAAAATTAGCACAAATGGCATTACTCAACG
>NZ_KB894081.1 GCF_000374325.1 Allofustis seminis DSM 15817
CCAGCAGATTTTCGGATGCTTGCTCCTATTGTATTGGAACAAGTCTTAAAAAAAGCTGGAACAGAATTGTTAGAGCCATATCTTAGTTTTAAAATTTATGCGCCACAGGAATATCTTTCACGAGCATACAACGATGCTCCTAAATATTGTGCGAACATCGTAGACACTCAATTGAAAAATAATGAGGTCATTCTTAGTGGAGAAATCCCTGCTCGGTGTATTCAAGAATATCGTAGTGATTTAACTTTCTTTACAAATGGACGTAGTGTTTGTTTAACAGAGTTAAAAGGGTACCATGTTACTACCGGTGAACCTGTTTGCCAGCCCCGTCGTCCAAATAGTCGGATAGATAAAGTACGATATATGTTCAATAAAATAACTTAGTGTATTTTATGTTGTTATATAAATATGGTTTCTTGTTAAATAAGATGAAATATTTTTTAATAAAGATTTGAATTAAAGTGTAAAGGAGGAGATAGTTATTATAAACTACAAGTGGATATTGTGTCCTGTATGTGGAAATAAAACACGATTAAAGATAAGGGAAGATACTGAATTAAAAAAATTCCCCCTCTATTGTCCGAAATGCAGACAAGAAAATTTAATTGAAATAAAGCAGTTCAAAGTAACTGTGATTACAGAGCCAGACGCAAAGACGCAGAGCCGATAAAATGAGATTAATACAATCTCATTTTATCGGCTCTTTCCGTTATGTATGGATTCTTTTAATTAGTCTTCGATGTTTCTTGCTTCGTTGATACCGCTGGCTAAAGATTCCATTAAGGATAGTTCTTTGTCTGTAAAGCTATCCATGTATTTCTCTATCTGTAATCGTCGGGTGCTTTTTACCAAGTTATTAGCAGGTAAGAAAAATTCATCAACGGAAACATGAAGTAATGATACAAGGTCATAAAGAACTTGTATACTTGGGTGTTGCCCCTTATTTTCAATATTGGTTAAGTAACGTGGGTCAATTTCAATCAATGCTCCCACTTGTTCACGAGTTAAACCTTGCTTCAATCGAGCTTCTTTAATGGCTAAACCAAAGGCTCTAAAATCATATCTATCTTCCTTTTTACGCATAATAAACCACCTCTATACATTTTACTGTTCCTATCAAATTAGAAACAGGATGTCACTCCAAACATTTTGAAACATACATTCTGTACTAACTATGTAAATGAAGGAATGGATACGAAAGCATTACGGTATATTATGGGTTCACAAGTATAAACATGGCCTATCAAGGAGTACTTCTCTTTGGTAGGCTTTCTTTTTTTCTAAACCGTCAGATTCTATCACCTCCCGAGGCTACTAGGTAGAGGGCAATAAATAAATCGCCCTTTGGAAAGAGGTGATGGATATGAAACACAATCTCAAAATTAGTGTTTCTAAGAAACCACAGACAGGCGGACTTGTTGCCTACCGTAATGTGTCCGTAAGGGAACGAATTCTTCGCTTTCTTTTAGGGAGTAAACAGCGTGTAACGATTGTGATCCCTGGAGATAGCATCGAGGAACTATCTATCTGTGAAATTACGAAAGGAGGAACTGACCTTGAGCAAAATAAAGTTACTGCTTGACGTGGTCAATGATATGCGATGTCTTGCTGACAGCATACAGGCAGTTTGCGATGCGATGACAGAAGGAGATCCTGCTCCAGGTGCAAAAGCTACAACTGAACAAGAACCAGTAAAAGAGCCGGATATCCCACTGGAAAAAGTGCGTATGGTACTTGCTGAGAAGAGCCAGATTGGGTTTACTGCCGAAGTGCGAGGACTCATTCAAAAGTATGGTGCAGACAAGTTAAGTGCTGTTGATAAGACTTATTATGCTGACATCTTGAAAGATGCGGAGGGTCTTGGAAATGGGTAATCATGCAATATTATCTGCATCTTCATCCCACAGGTGGCTCAACTGCCTACCCTCTGCAAGACTTGAACAGGAGTTTGAAGACCAAAGTGGTGAGGCAGCCAAAGAAGGTACAGCGGCTCATGACCTGTGTGAACACAAACTGAAAAAGGCACTCCATATAAGGAGTAAGCGCCCTATATCAAAATATGACTCAGATGAGATGGAAGAATGCACAGATGACTATGTTGCCTTCATCATGGAGCAGGTGGAACTTGCGAGAAAGTCTTGCACAGATCCTATCGTTCTTATTGAACAACGTCTTGACTTCTCTTGTTATGTTCCAGATGGTTTTGGGACAGGAGACTGTGTAATCATTTCAGATGACAGACTTCACATCGTAGACTTTAAATATGGGCTGGGTGTGCTAGTCGATGCCGTGGACAATCCACAGATGAAACTGTATGCCATAGGAGCACTTGGAATCTATGATCACCTGTACGACATTAAAGAAGTGTCCATGACGATCTTTCAGCCTAGAAGAGAGAATGTCAGCACCTGGACAATACCGGTGGAAGAACTAAAAGGCTGGGCGGAAGAGGAACTAAAGCCTAGGGCGGTCAAGGCCTTCAACGGTGAGGGTGAATACATCCCCGGTCCATGGTGTACCTTCTGTAAAGCGGCAAACAGATGTCGGGCCAGAGCCGAAGAAAAGCTAAAACTTGCAGAGAAAGAATTCAAGATGCCACCTCTGCTGACGGATGCTGAGATAGAAGAAATCTTACTTATTCTTCCCGACCTTACCAAGTGGGCGAATGAAATAACAGCCTATGCCACTGATGCAGCAGTCAATCACGGTAAAGAGTGGAACGGTTTTAAAGTTGTGGAAGGTCGCTCGGTTCGCAAGTACAAAGATGAAGGAGCCATTGCAGAAAAAGCCGTGGCAGGTGGATATAAGGACATTTACAGAAAGAGCCTTATTCCGCTGACAGAGATGCAAAAACTGATGGGTAAATCTAAGTTTGAGGAACTCCTCGGTGACCTCATTTACAAACCACCGGGTAAGCCGACTCTTGTTCCAAACTCAGATAAAAGACCGGCAATGAACGTAGCAGATGCTAAAAACGAATTTAACGAAATTATGGAGGATTAAATATTATGGCAAATATGCAAAACAAAACAAAAGTTATCACAGGTGTAAACTCAAGATTTTCTTACTTCCACGGATGGGAGCCTGTATCTATTAATGGTGGTGCAGAAAAGTACAGCGTATCCGTCCTTATTCCAAAGGATGACAAGGAAACCATTAATGCCATCCATGCAGCAGTTGATGCTGCCATTGAGGAAGGTATCGCAAAGTTTGGTGGTAAGAAACCAAATAAGGCAGCCATTAAACTACCGCTGCGTGATGGTGATGTAGAGCGTGATGATGAGGCTTATAAAGGCCATTACTTCATCAATGCGAATAGCAAGACAGCGCCACAGATTGTAGACAAAAGTGTTAAGCCGATACTGGATCGTAGCGAGGTATACAGCGGTTGTTATGGCAGGGTTTCTCTTAACTTCTATGCTTTCAACTCAAATGGTAATAAAGGTGTAGCTTGTGGCCTTGGTAACATTCAAAAAATTAGAGACGGAGAACCTCTAGGTGGTAAGTCTTCTGCAATAGATGATTTTACGACTCTTGTCGATGATGACTTCCTTGCCTAATAGAAACAATAAACTTGACGGTGGTGGAGGTCTTCCCTCTGCCACCTTTTTTCATTTAGGAAAGGTGGTAGCTATGAAAAACTTAGAAATTGATATCGAAACCTATTCATCTACCAATCTACAAAAGAGTGGTGTTTATCGTTATGTAGAAGCAGAGGACTTTGAGGTGATGCTGTTTGGTTATGCGGTTGATGGTGGTGAAGTTAAGGTCGTTGATTTGATGGATGGAGAAAAGATTCCAAAAGAAATCCTAGATGCTTTAACCGATGAAACCATTACGAAATGGGCATTTAATGCTCAGTTTGAGCGGGTATGCCTTTCACGTTATTTGGGCTACCCCACGGGGACTTATCTAAACCCTTCCTCATGGAAATGCTCCATGGTTTGGTCTGCCTATATGGGTTTACCACTTTCTTTAGAAGGTGTAGGTGCAGTGCTGGGACTTGAAAAGCAAAAGCTGACGGAGGGCAAGGACTTGATACGATATTTTTGTCTTCCATGTGCTCCAACAAAAATAAATGGTAGTAGAACCCGTAACCTACCCACTGATGAAATCGATAAGTGGCAGAAGTTCAAAGCATATAACAAGCGTGATGTGGAGGCAGAAATACAGATACAACAAAGATTGATCAAGTTTCCAGTACCAGAGGACATCTGGGATGAGTATCATCTCGACCAAGAAATCAACGATCGAGGCATAAAGGTGGATATGGATTTTGTTAAGCAGGCCATTGCCATGGATGACATATCTCATGAAAAACTACTAACTGCCATGCAGCAGATAACAAATCTCGATAACCCAAACTCTGTACAACAGATGAAAAGCTGGCTTTGTGAAAATGGTCTAGAGATGGAGACTCTCGGTAAAAAAGCTGTCGCTGAGAAACTTAAGGAAACCGATGGTGAACTAAAAGAAGTTCTTTCGCTACGTCAGCAACTGGCAAAATCCTCGGTAAAGAAATATACAGCAATGGAAAATGCGGTCTGTAGTGATTCTCGTGCCAGAGGTATGTTTCAGTTTTATGGAGCCAACAGAACCGGACGCTTTGCCGGAAGGCTTGTGCAATTGCAAAACCTCCCTCAAAACCATATGCCAGACTTAAAAGAGGCACGAAACATTATCAGAAATGGTGATGTTGAAACACTAGAACTGCTCTATGAAGATATACCCGATACCCTTTCACAACTGATTCGTACAGCCTTTGTACCAAGAGTTGGTCATAAGTTTATTGTTGCTGACTTCTCAGCCATTGAAGCTCGTGTGCTTTCATGGCTTGCAGGCGAAACATGGCGAACAAAGGTATTTGCCAGTGGGGGTGATATCTACTGTGCATCTGCCTCCCAGATGTTTAAGGTCCCCGTTGAAAAGCATGGTGTGAACGGTCACTTGAGACAGAAGGGTAAAATCGCTGAATTGGCACTGGGTTATGGTGGTTCTGTTGGTGCGCTAAAAGCCATGGGTGCATTAGAGATGGGGCTTGAAGAGGAAGAGTTAAAACCGCTTGTGAATGCCTGGAGAATGTCTAATCCCAACATCACACAGTTCTGGTGGGATGTAGATCGGGCGGCTAAACAATGCGTGAAGGAAAACAAATCACAAGAAACCCATGGCATCGAGTTTCATTGTTTTAGTGGCATGCTTTTTATCGTTCTTCCCTCCGGCAGAAGGCTTGCCTATGTAAAACCTCGAATTGGTGAGAATCAGTTTGGTGGTGAGTCTGTGACCTATGAAGGGGTAGGTGGAACAAAGAAATGGGAGCGTCTTGAAAGTTACGGTCCTAAGTTTGTAGAGAATATTGTTCAAGCCATCTCCCGTGATATTTTGATGTATTCAATGAAGATGCTTAGTACTTATCGTATTGTGGCTCATGTCCATGATGAAGTCATTATTGAAGCGAATCCTCAAATATCTGTTACTGAAGTATGTAAACAGATGAGTCAAGTGCCACCTTGGGCAAAAGGGCTGCTTCTTGACGCCGATGGCTATGAATGTGAATTTTATCAAAAAGATTAAAGGAATCATCAGATTTCACCTCCTGCCGTGGCTACTAGGTAGGAGGTGTTTTTCTATGAACATTTATGAAGTAAAAGACGGCTGTCCTTTAAAGGGCAAGACCGAGCAGATGACAGAGGAAGAATTACAAAAGGAATATGACTTTCACATAGCCGAGAGTATTGTCGCAAACCTATATAAAGAAGGCAAAATCACAGCGGATGAATTACACAAAATATCAGCCTTGAACAGGCAGAAATTCTCTCCCCGTTTAGCCGAGATTATGTCCTAAAAAGCTTGCTATTAATAGCTTTTAGAGTGATGTATGTAATGGGCGAAAGCGAGGTGAGATGATGAAAAAGATAACAAAAATAGATGAACTGCCCCAAGGACAACTACCTAATACGAATCTTAGGGTTGCCGCCTATGCTAGAGTCTCAACCGATAGTGATGAACAACTTGAAAGCCTTAAGGCACAGCGTGAACACTATGAGCGCTATATTAAGTCTAATCCTGAATGGGAGTTTGCTGGTCTTTATTATGACGAAGGGATCTCCGGCACCAAGATGGAGAAACGGACTGAACTGCTCCGCCTGATACGAGATTGTAAGCAAGGTCGGATAGATTTTATTATCACCAAATCAATCAGCCGCTTTGCTCGTAATACAGTAGATTGCCTAGAGTTAGTAAGAAAGCTGATTGATATCGGTGTTTACATTTATTTTGAAAAAGAGAATCTAAATACGGGTGATATGGAAAGTGAGCTGATGCTTTCTATTCTTTCAGGATTTGCCGCAGAAGAGTCAGCATCTATTTCACAAAACTCAACATGGTCCATTCAAAAGAGATTTCAAAATGGCAGTTATGTTGGTACTCCACCCTACGGCTACACCAATATAGATGGTGAAATGGTAATCGTCCCAGAAGAAGCAGAAATCATCAAACGTATTTTTGCTGAGTGCCTTTCAGGAAAAGGTGGAGGTACTATAGCAAAAGGTTTGAACAAAGACAAAATCCCTGCAAGTCGAGGTAATCACTGGAGTGCAGGCACGGTGATAGACATGCTTCGAAATGAAAAATATATGGGTGATGTCCTACTACAAAAGACCTACACCGATAGCAACTACAATCGCCATCCAAATACAGGGGAAAAAGACCAGTACTATTACAAGGACAATCATGAACCTATTATAAGCAGAGAAGATTTTGCTAAGGTGCAAGATCTCATTGATGAAAGAGCCAAGATGAAGTGTAAGGGCATGAAAGAGAACATTTATCTTAATCGATATGCTTTAAGTGGCAAGATTGTCTGTGGAGAGTGTGGTCGCAATTTTAGGAGAAAGACAAACTACTCAGCTGGTAGGAGTTACATTGCTTGGAGTTGCATCGGTCATATCGAAGACAAAGAGAGCTGTTCCATGTTGTTTCTGCGAGATGGGGAAATTAAAGCCACATTTACAACCATGATGAATAAGCTTGCTTTCAGTAACAAGCTAATCCTAGAGCCACTTTTCAAATCAATTAGCCAAATCGATGAAGAAAGCGACCGTGAAAGAATGGATGCTATTGATAAGCGAATGGAGCAACTCATGGAAGAACGCAACACCCTTATTACACTGATGGCCAAAGGTTTCCTTGAGCCAGCTCTTTTTAATCAGGAACGAAATGTTTTAGATAGTGAGATGAAAAATCTTTCAACCGAAAAAACAAACCTTGTATCAAATTCCGCGAGTGGGGTTTTGCGAGCAAACGAGATAAAGGACCTCATTAATTATGTGTCAGCAGATAATTTTAATGGTGACTACACGGAAGAACTATTTGAAGAATTTGTAGTGAACATCATTGTAAATTCCAGGGATGAGCTGACATTCAATTTGAAATGCGGTCTTTCCCTGAAAGAAAAGGTGGTGAGATAAATGGCATATATTCCATATGGATACAAAATTCAAGATGGAGTGGTTACTGTCGATGAAAAGGCAGCAGGTCAAGTAAAGGTATTCTTTGAGAAATACATATCAGGACTATCCCTTACAGTGGCTGGCGAACAGGCAGGTATTGAAAAGACACATTCTGTGATGGGGCGCATTTTGAAAAACGTCAACTACCTTGGAAATGATACGTATCCAGCAATTATTGATAAAGAGATATTTGATAAAGCTGAAGAAGTTAGAGATAAACGTGCAAAGGATTTAGGACGAGTGGTAGAGCTTGCCGCTTTCACCTCTCCCCCTCCCAAAGAACGATTCAAAATGAAAAAGGCAGATAATAAGATGCCAGTTGATCCTTTTGAACGAGCAGAATACTTATATAGTCTGATAGAAAGCGAGGAATAAAGTGACAGAGAAAAATATAATGGTTATTCCTGCTCGTAAAAGAGTAGGAAGTACAGCCGCAAAAGAAAAGATAAAGAAACTTCGTGTTGCTGCCTATTGCCGTGTTTCTACAGAAACAGAAGAACAAAATTCTAGTTATGAGGTTCAGGTCGCACACTATACAGAGTTTATAAAGAAAAATAATGAATGGGAGTTTGCCGGCATCTTTGCAGATGATGGTATCTCCGGTACAAACACTAAAAAGCGTGACGAATTTAATCGTATGATTGCAGAGTGTATGGATGGTAACATCGACATGGTTATTACTAAATCCATCAGCCGATTTGCACGTAACACCCTAGACTGCCTTCAATATATTAGACAGCTCAAAGATAAGAACATATCCGTCTACTTTGAAAAAGAGAATATCAACACCATGGATGCCAAAGGTGAGGTTTTGCTGACTATTATGGCATCTTTGGCACAACAGGAAAGCCAGAGCCTTTCACAAAACGTTAAGCTTGGGCTACAGTACCGATACCAACAAGGAAAGGTGCAGGTCAACCATAAGCGGTTTATGGGCTACACGAAAGATGAAGATGGAAATTTAATTATTGTCTCCGAAGAAGCTGAGATTATCAAACGCATCTACCGAGAATACCTTGAAGGTCAGAGTCTAGTGCGCATTGGTCGAGGTCTTGAAAAGGATGGTATTTTAACAGCAGCAGGAAAACCAATATGGCGACCAGAATCCGTTAAGAAGATCCTTCAAAACGAAAAATACATCGGAGACGCCCTTCTGCAAAAGACTGTCACAGTAGATTTTCTTACCAAGAAACGAGTGAAGAACGAAGGTCATCTTCCTCAGTATTATGTTGAAAATAGCCATGAGGCTATCATTCCCAAAGAATTATTCTTACAGGTGCAGGAGGAAATTCATCGAAGAAGCAATATCTACACAGGAGCAAGCAAGAACAAACGAATTTATAGTAGCAAGTACGCTTTAAGTGCCATCACCTTCTGTGGAGATTGTGGCGATATTTATAGGAGAACCTATTGGAATATTCATGGCAGAAAAGAATTTGTCTGGCGATGTGTGACTAGAATCGAGCAGGGTCCTGGGGTCTGTAAGAACCGAACCGTAAAAGAAGATGAACTCTATGGTGCTGTAATGACCGCAATTAATAAGCTACTTGCAGGTGGCAACAACATGATAAAGACACTGGAAGAAAATATTCATGCGGTGATTGGTGAAACGACAGAATACCAAATTTCAGAGATTAACAACTTACTGGAGGAAAAGCAAAAAGAACTCATCAAGCTGGCTAATAAGGGTCAAGATTATGAACATCTAGCAGATGAGATTGATGAGCTGAGAGACAAGCGACAGCTCCTTTTAGTAGAAGATGCCTCCCTCAGTGGCGAGAACGAGAGAATCAATGAGCTGATTGAATTTATCCGCAAGAACAAATTCCGTACCTTAGAGTACGATGATAAGCTTGTAAGGAAGATAATCCAGAGCGTTACAGTCTATGAAGAACACTTCGTCATAGCCTTTAAATCTGGCATCGAAATGGAAATATGAAAAAGTTGTGATAATATGAAGATAAACTCACGATAAATTCAAGTCAAAAGTCAGAATTGATATAGAGTTGTAATCTTTAGAAAAAAACAGAAAAATCACAAAAGCAGAAAAATTATATTGGATTTTTGAAGATAATATGATATAATAAAAAGACTTGGAGGTGGAAGAATGTATAACTTTTCTTGCTAATTATATGATGCATAATAAGATATTTAAAGAAACGGATATAGAACCGTTTGTTTTGTTGTGCAAATTGCAAGAAAGTTAAGTATTCGACACTCAATAATACATTACAGTAACCTTATATATTACAAAAGGTAATAATAGTATTTGTTTTTGAGCCGTAAGAATTTACTTTCTTGCGGCTTTTAATATTTGTAAAAGAAAGGAAGATAAATGTGATAGACAATAACACTATGCCATCCATGACAAAATCCATGCAGAGTTGGATAACATTGTAGAGTAATTAATGCCGAAAACCAACTTTGCTTATAAAATTTTTATAATGTAAAGGAGGAAGAAATACATGTCTTTAATAAATGTTTCAAATCTAACTTTTTCATATGAAGGAAGTTATGACAATATTTTTGAAAATGTAAGTTTTCAGATAGATACAGATTGGAAACTCGGTTTTATTGGAAGAAACGGACGCGGAAAAACTACTTTCTTAAATTTATTGCTTGGCAAATATGCGTATTCCGGCAATATAAGTTCTACAGTTAAGTTTGAGTGTTTTCCTTACGATGTGGAAGATAAGAGTCTATATACAATTGAAGTAATGAAGAGTATTTGTACGGAATGTATGGATTGGGAGATTTTTCGTGAAATATCATTGCTTGATGTTCAAGAAGATGTTTTATATCGTCCGTTTAATACACTGTCAAATGGTGAGCAGACAAAGGTCCTTCTTGCATCTTTATTCCTTACAACGAGTTGTTTCCTGCTTATTGATGAACCTACAAACCATCTTGACCTCGATGCACGTAATGTAGTGCAAAACTATTTGAAACGCAAGAAGGGGTTTATTTTGGTATCTCATGATAGGAGTCTACTTGATCAATGTGTTGACCATATACTATCTATCAATAAAACGAATATCGAAATCCAAAAAGGAAACTTTACTTCTTGGTGGGAAAACAAAGCGTTACAAGATAATTTTGAACTGGCGGAAAACAAGAAACTCCTTAAAGAAATAGGAAGGTTGTCTTATGCAGCAAAACGTAGTTCAAATTGGTCAAATAAAGTAGAAAAAAGTAAATATGGAACAACAAATTCTGGCTCAAAACTGGATAAGGGCTATGTTGGACATAAAGCTGCAAAAGCGATGAAACGTGCCAAAAATATTGAGTCAAGACATCAGGAAGCTGTTTCACAAAAATCAGAGCTGCTCCACAACATCGAACAATATGACGACTTAAAAATTTCGCCACTTGAATTTCACAAAGAGTGCCTAATAGAAGCGAATGATTTATCATTGTCTTATGGAGATAAAGAAGTATGCAGTAATCTTAATTTCAGAATCAATATTGGTGATAGAGTTGCCATTATCGGAAAAAATGGGAGTGGTAAGTCTAGTATCCTAAAATTGATTAATGGAGATGATATTAAATTTACCGGAAATTTTATTTTAGCAAGTGGACTAAAAATTTCTTATATTTCGCAAGATACTTCATATTTAAAAGGTAATCTATCTGAGTTTGCCTATAATAATAAGATTGACGAAACTTTATTTAAAACGATTCTTCGTAAACTGGATTTTAATAGAGAACAGTTTGATAAGAACGTGGAGGATTTTAGTGCTGGTCAGAAAAAGAAAGTACTAATTGCTAAAAGCCTGTGTGAAAGTGCACATTTGTATATATGGGATGAGCCATTGAACTATATTGATATTTTTTCACGTATCCAAATTGAAAAAATGATTTTAGAATATTGTCCTACACTATTGTTTGTGGAGCATGATGATGCTTTTTGCAATAATATTTGTACGAAAAATATCAATTTATGTCTATAGAGATTTTGAGTTGCCACAATAACTAAAAGATATTTAGATGAAAGGGTGAAGAAATGTTAAAACAAAAAGAATTAATTGCAAATGTTAAGAATCTTACTGAGTCAGATGAACGAATTACAGCTTGTATGATGTATGGATCGTTTACCAAAGGAGAAGGTGACCAATACTCGGATATAGAGTTCTATATATTTTTGAAAGATAGCATAACCTCGAACTTTGATTCATCCAACTGGTTGTTTGACGTAGCTCCGTACTTGATGCTTTATAAAAATGAGTATGGAACAGAGGTAGTTATTTTTGATAATCTTATACGTGGGGAATTTCATTTCCTTTCTGAAAAAGATATGAACATAATCCCCTCGTTTAAAGATTCAGGTTATATTCCTGATATGAAGGATATGCTTATTTACGATGAAACAGGGCAATTAGAAAATTATTTATTAGAGATAAGTGGTGCAAGACCAAATAGACTTACTGAAGAAAATGCTAATTTCTTGTTGTGTGATTTCTCTAATCTATGGTTGATGGGAATCAATGTTCTAAAAAGAGGAGAATATGCTCGTTCTTTAGAACTCTTATCACAGCTTCAAAAAAATATACTACAACTTATACGTATGGTAGAAAAAAATGCGGATAATTGGCTAAATATGAGTAAGAACCTTGAAAAAGAAATTAGCCTTGAAAATTATAAAAAGTTTGCAAAGACCACTGCTCGATTAGATAAGGTAGAATTATTTGAAGCCTATAAAAATTCCTTACTGTTAGTTATAGATTTGCGAAGTCACCTTCTTGAACAATACAACTTAAAAGTTACACATGATATTTTAGAAAGATTGTTGAATTACATTAGTGAATAGAAGAGTAACGTTATTTAGAGCATTGGTTACTAAGAATTAACAGTATACCTCGGTTTTCAAAAAACAGCGAAGTCTATGGATATGTTCCCACATACGCAAGCCCTCAGTGGATATCTTCCCTCAAAGACAATAATGTTCAAGTGACTAATTTTTGACAGCTATCCCCTCATCTCAAAACATGTGGAGACGATAGTATTGATGTCAAGAAAATAGAATAAAGGCTTTAAGAAGCGTTGAAATCAGGGGCTTTTAGGATTTTTGAATGAATCCTGAAAGCCCTCTTTTGCTTTAAAAATGTTATTAGGAAACTGGCCAACTTTAAAAATTACTAGGGTGTGTAGACACTATGGATATTTAGAGGTTGAGTAGACAGGACGGATGTTTTTATTAGTTCGAATGAATTTCACTAGTATGGCTAGGATACAAACTTACCCAGAAAATCACCCGCTATCGTAAAACTTGCAAGCAAGCCTGGAAGGAATAGTAGGGATATGTGGCGGATACTTCGTTTATATTATATTAAGATATTGTAGAAGGCACTGTTCTACCTTTCATATATTCTTGTTTGTTTTTTCGCTTTTAAGAATATGAAGCCGTTGTTTTTTCTTCGAGAGGAAAAGTTTCATATGTATTGTCATTCTACGCTATAAAAGCAAAAAAGAGACGCATCCGTTGCCATTATAGACCCCATATGCTATTATTCAGTAATAAGGAGGGAGTCTATAATGACTTATGATATCGCAACAGGTTTATACGATGTAAAAAGGTTAGCAGAATTACTTGATGTCAAGCCATCTACAATACGCTCAATGAAAGCACGAGGGACCTTGCCTTCACCTACTTGTAATGATATAAATGGAGGTGCCGTTTGGCTTAAGGAAACTATTGATATTTATATTGCAGATAAAAAATACAACCTAGAATTAACAGAGCCTATCAATAAAAATTTACCTCAAGTAATAGATTTGTTTTCTGGTTGTGGTGGAATGTCTCTTGGTTTTCGAAAGGCAGGCTTTGATATTTTAGCAGGTTTTGACAATTGGGATAAAGCTTTGGAAACTTACAATGCTAACTTTGAGCATCCTGCTTATCTTCTTGATTTAGGAGATATAGAAAAAAGCATTGAAACTTTAAAACCATACTTTATGGAAAGGAATAAACCAATTATAATAGGTGGTCCACCATGCCAGGATTTCTCGTCAGCGGGGAAAAGACAGGAAGGTGCTAGAGCTGATTTAACAGAGAACTATGCGACCATAGTTTCAAAATTGCAACCATCATTTTTTGTTATGGAAAATGTAGCGAGAGCAGAAAAAGCAGCGGCGTATGGGAGAGCGTTGGAAATTTTTAAAGGAAATGGCTATTTTGTTGATCATATCGTTTTGAATGCTGCTAAAGCAGGTGTTCCTCAAAGAAGAAAAAGACTCTTTACCTTTGGTGCTAAAGATAAAGAGCTAATTTCTGAACTTATAAAAAAATTAGAAGAAAATTTATCATCTAAAGAAATGACAGTGCGAGATTGGTTTGGTGACAGATTAGATGTTGAATACTACTATAGACATCCGAGAAGCTATGCTAGAAGAGCTATTTTCTCAGTAGACGAACCATCTCCAACAATTCGCGGTGTTAATAGACCTATCCCTGAAGGATATGAAGGACACCCAGGTGATGCAGGACCTATTGAAAAAGCAAGACCTTTAACAACTCGAGAGCGGGCTAGTTTACAAACATTCCCAGATGAATTTGGATTCACAAGCTCAAAAACGAATAATGAGCAAATGATTGGGAACGCTGTTCCTGTAGAGTTAGCAAGATATGTCGCTAGTCAAATTAAAGAAACTCTCAAATCTCATCAGTTTGAATTTTAAATAGATGTTGAGTTAAAAGGGTACTATCTAATCTTCTTTCAGGCATAAGATACTCAAAAGCTGTTTCAGAAACAATATTTTCTAATTCGTTTCTAAGTATTCGCGGCTTTAAAAACTCGTCACTCAATAGGTGTTCATAAGGGGCATCTCCAGCAAAAGCACCAGCTTTATCAGTTTGTGTACCGTATGTTATTCTTGAGTGATGCTTTGAAAAATCTAAGGTATTTTGTGCAGCGTAGTCGAAAAGTGATGAAATCAACCAAATTGCTGATCTTTCTGGACGGGAAATACGTCTTTGAGAGTTAGCCGTTCGACTGCGCATTTTATTGATAAAAAGTTGTAAGAATGCCATGTCTGTCCAAACGAAAACATCAAAAGCGTTACGTTCAAGTATAGGTTTTTGACCTTCAGTTCTCCAGATTGCTGTAAGAATAAATGGAGTTTGTGATTCTATACTGCTCTTAACAATTTCATCTGCCGCTTTAACTATGTTTGGGATTTTTGTTTTCATCCAATCTTCATCATTCCAATGATAGTCCATTGGTGTTACAAGGCTGGCAGAAATTAATCTTAGGAGTTCAGAACGTCTAGATTGTCCATATGAATTAGCGATAGAAAAAGCTAATTGCTCAATTGAAGGTGGCCTGACAACCAATTCACAGGATTGCTCGTCGTGAGGTTTATTTGCCGTTTGTGAGTTCGGAACGACCATTAGTTTTACCTCCAAAGCCCTAGTATGAACTTCATTTTCGTCAGATATTACAATATCACTTTTGTTGGGTATACTATTTGTGTATGGCTTATAACCATTATAGGTTTCTTCAAACAAAAAATTAGCTGTTGTTGAGTCAGTGCCAATTATTTCATTCCACTGTAAATGTTCATGTTCAGTTATAATTTTATTATCATCATTTAAGGTGGCTTTAATCACAGGAATAGACACCTGTTTAAAATTAGATAAATATTGAGCTAATGAGATTGGAAAAGCATTAGTAAAAATATTTTTTCCTAATGATTCTGGTTGGGTAAAATCATGTGATGCATTTTCCAAACCGTATATTAAAATGTTAGAATTACTACTCAAAATATTTCCTCCTATATATTAACCTGATTATATTATGCAATAATTTAGATTTACTAGCTTCTTCATGCTTTAGATAAGTGATGAAGAAGTTTTTTATAACAAAGTGATTTCACTTCATTATCTTGGTAGTGTCTCAACAATATCTTCTAACTTAACATCAATAGCTTCGCAGATTTTTAGCAATGAGCTAGTGTTTACATTTCCACCCTTACTCAATTTATTTAAAGTGGAAGAGCTTATACCTGCTTGCTTAATCAAATCTAATTTGCTCATATTTTTATCAATTAAAATTTTCCATAGCTTGTTATAGCTTAATTGTAGTTTCAAAATTTAACCTCCTAGTCTGTCACGCCTTCAAGAAATCCATAGCGACCAAAGCTTTCGTTTTTAGTAAACTCTACTGTATGAAGGCTATATTCCTTCCAGTCCACTTTTGGTAAATTCTTATTATTATCTATCAATATGATTTGCTTGTGATTTCCTATTTCTATTAGGAATTTATAGAAAGCATATCTCATATTATAGAGGTTCGCTTCTGTAGCCTGTTTTTCTGCGATTGCCTCATCCAGACCTAATAAGGGAGTATCAACAATGAACAGTGGAATTGGATATCTGGCATTTATATCTAGATATTCTAGCATGGATAAACTTACTATCGAATTTAAATAAGCACGATAACCCTTACCTTGACTAGATTTAGGTTCACCATTGATAACAACATCAAATGTGGTTTTATCAAATCTTGCAGAGCTTAAATGAGGAAACGAACATTTTTCAAGATTTGTTTCAAGAATAGTACTCATATTACGGAAGAATTCTTTAGGCAACCTATCTAATGGTTTATATTTATTATCTTCAATTTTATCATCGTCATAATCACTAAGATCCTCATTCCACTCAGAAGCCATTTTTCTTAAAGTTGCTTTTTCCGTTTGTAAATTAAAATACGTATTGTATTCTCTTATGGTGTCTTCTAATTCTTTTATTGCGGGAGCTAGTATTTTATTAATTCGATAACTGTTTTGATTAATTGTATTATGATTAGAATTAATCTTTTTCTCTAGAGCTATGTCCTCTTCTTCAAGAAGCTCTAGAGTTGCAGTCAAATCCTTTAATTTAATTTGTATATTTTTGAGCTCGGTAGCTACACTTTCTAAGTTTACTAAATCATCTTCTTTAGTCATCTTGGCATCGCAAAAAGGGCAAGAGGTTTCTTCTTCGTGAGTATGCATCGGCTTGTGGCCTTCAACAATAAAAGATAGTCTGTTTAAATCAATCTTGTATTGAGCAATTAACTCTTTGAAGTTTCGAATACTTACGCTATTTTCTTCCCTTTCAACAAAAAGAGAAGTATTTTCTTCTGTAAGCCTTTTATTTTCCTGTGTAATTTTGGATAGTGCATCGTTATTATAGTTAACTTGATGTAAAGCATCATTTAAATGCTTCTCAGCCTCTTCTTTGCTTATATTTTTTAGGTTTTCAGATATTTTAGACTCTTCTTCAGAAATCTTTTTAAGTTTATTATTTACATATGCTCTAACTGCTTGATTTTTTAACTTTATGCTATCAGGAGATTCTTCTTTTTCTAAAGGGGCTTGATCTTCACCATTTATAAGAAATAAAAGAGAGGAACGAAAAGCGGTTAAAGAAGTATTTGTCTTTGAATCTAAAATAGAACCTTCTCGTAAAATTTCAGATTCTTTGAGAAAAAAGATGTGTAAGAAAGTTCGCCAAGTAAGATTTTGTGTTGCAAAATTTTCATTTTTAATTACTTTAATTGGAAGTTGGTCTATTCCAAGGAGAGTAAGGAATATATCGGAGAGAGTTGTTTTTGTTTTAGAAACTAGAGGATATTCTCCGCTTTCTATATCTGGAATAGAGCTTGTTAAATACACCTTATTCTTATTTTCTTCTAAATACCTTTTAATTTGAATAAAACCATTTTCACAAACAAGGTCTATAACTAAATAATCTTGATTATCTAAACCATCAACTTTACTTGCACCGAAAAGATAATCAATACATTTTAAGATTAAAGTCTTACCCGTGTTGGAAGGGCCATGGATAAGATTGAATCCATTAACAAAGTCAACTTTAGATATCTTGCCTTTCTTGCTAATGCTTTGAATTGATTTTATATAAAAATATTTAGCCATCACTTACATCCTCCTTTCACGTGAAATTCCATTAATATGATTCAAAACTTCAGTATCTGCGTACTCACTGAAGTAATCCTGTACATCAATTGCAATGTTCATATAGTTCATTGCATAGTCTAGCTTTAGTTCTCCTATAACTTCTTTCCCTATATCTGTGATTTTAAAGACAAAACCTTTACTCGTTCCTGACACTGAAGCGAAACCTTTGGATACTAATGTTTTTAGAGCCTGTCTTCCTGATTTTAAACGAGTAGCAAGTTCCCCCAATCGATAGGGGTTTTCTCCATGCAAGTCATAATCTCCAATCTTAAAAGTTTTAGAGTATAAGCTTAAATAATCTAAAGAAGAAATATAGTCTGCAGTTTTCTCTTCTCCATCAAGAACAAAAAGTTGTATAAGGATTCTAAGGGAGATCTCGTAGATAGAATTAAATAACTTACTCATCTTCCTCCTCCTCAACCCAGAATAATCGACTATCATTTACTAACATGTGGCAAAACCCACATTTTCTTTTTATGGTTACCAACTCTGGTAAGTGATATAGCTTTGAGCCATTGAGTTCAATTTTAGCTGCCTGCTCTAAAACAGATAGTAATCTATCATATCCATCAGAATATTTTTTTCTACTTGTACTTATAACACCATCATAGGTTTCATCTAGAAGTTTTTGAAATTCATCAGATTCTGAGGAAATGGTGTCTCTGGAAAAATTTTTCAAACTCTCAGCTTCATAAAAATTAACTCTTTGCTCTTGAAAGTTATCTCTATATTTCTTTTTGAAGGTAGTTCTATTTGAAATGTCAATATCAGTTTTTCCTGCATCATTGTAGGCATCAATTAAAGCACCAATATACTTTAATTTCATTTCATCTTCAGGGATGTCTTCTGAAGGTAAATCTGAAATTGGCATAGGTATTTTAGCATCTCCAAAAACTAACATTCCATTTTCTACTTTTACTTTACTTATATAGTCTTCAACATTTATAGGTTGGAGACTTTTTTTATTTCCTTTAGTAGCTATATCGGTAAGTATATTCGTAAGAAGCTCTGCTGCTTTACTACCTAAGTTAAAAAGATTAAGGCCATCAATTGAAAACTCAGACTGAAATAATTCATACATAGCTGAGCAAATTGAATCATCAGTGTCATCAATAAATTCCGCCAAGGCTTGCTCATCCTTGTATTTTAAAAGTTCTATAGCAACATCCTTTGAAATATTAGTCGATCCATAAGCATATTTCTTAATAGTAGAAGAGCTTCTCTCTACATCAGACATTCCTTCTTCGGTATAAGGCGTATAGATTTCAAATATCTTTTCCGTAAAATGTTCAATACTTTCTTTATTTTCTTTAAGTGGTCTTATACATTTTATGAATTTAGAAAAAGGTGTTGTTCCCATAATTTTCCTCCTTTCTGTGGTCCGATTAGACCATGGACTTTTCTGGACCAATTCCGACCATGTAAAAAGATCCAGTTTTGTAAAATAAATTCAGATATAAAGTTAGTTACTAATTAAATTATATCACAGCTTATTTCGTTTTACTAAAGACATTATTTAGAAAGGCGAATAAAAATAAGCTAAAAACGAAAATAATATTCTCAAGTCCGAGATGCGCATTAGGACGTAGGGGATTACAAAAATAGCTAAAGAAGTTCACTGGACTTCTCTGAGCTTTTGATCTCTACGTTTCTTTTTAATGTGCATTTTTTGTGTCTAGAAAAGTATAGGTCAATTTTGTTTCCCCTGAGAATTAGCAAATTCACGGAGGAAACGAAAAGATGAAAACAAGAAAAACAAGAAGTGACAAGAGAAGAGACTATACCTATTCATTCAGTGATGGAAGAAAAGTGGTACTTAAGGTAGGAGAAGATGGCGTAACGGAGATGGATATAAAAATGCTCCACTCGATGGATGATAGTGAAGTCTACTATAACAACAAGAATTTAAGACCCAATAGAAGCGATAAAGAAAAAGAAGAAATCCAAAAGTGGAAGAAGAAATATGTGGAAGATTTTAAAGCAAAACATGGATACGAGCCAAATCAAGTTGATGTAGATGAGATGGCAAATGAGGTCTTCCCCAGGAATTATAATCTTTCCTTAGATTATGACCAAGATGGAGAACTTGACTCAGATAAAAAAAGTATTAGTTATGAAACCAGTACCTTAGATGACTATAGTGAGATTTTTTCTCCCTGGTCAGAGAAGATGGAGTCTTTATTAAAAGGGCTCACTGATAGGCAGAGAGAAATTCTTAACTTAAGGTATGTCGAAGGATATAAGCAAGTAGAAATTGCAAGGATGCTCGGCATATCATCAGCAGGTGTTAAAAAGCACCTAGACAAGGCTGAGGCCTTCATAAAAAAGAATTATAAATAAATTTTTAGGGCGAGGTTAAAAACTCGTCCTTTTTCTTTGCCTGTGATTTGTAAGGGAGACACCCTACAAATTTCAAGAAAGGAGGACAGGTCTTGAAACACAAGGTTGTAGTAAACGTAAGCCGTCCTAACGGCAAGAAAAAGAAGGTACTAGAAGCTGCAGAAATGAGTTTGCCTAAGAAAATTATTAGGTTTTTCTTTGGAGATTTTACACAAATCTACCTTTTAAAACCAGGTGAACAAATCGAGTCAGTAGATATTAAAGAAGTAAAGGAAGGTGAATGAGATGGCAAGAATGAAAAGACTAAAAGAAATACACGAGAGCTTAGTAGAGATAACAGAGGATTTGGCAACGCTACTATATAGCGATGGCCAAGAAGTGACAGAAAAGACAGAAAAGAAAGTAAGTATTGAGATTGAAGAGGTAAGACACACTCTGGCTAATAAGTCGAGAGCTGGCTTTACAGAGGATATAAAAGCCCTGCTTAAAAAGTATGGCTCAGACAAGCTATCTCAGGTTGACCCAAAAGACTATGAGAGTCTCTTAAAAGATGTGGAGGCACTGAAATGAGCCATGCCCTATTATCCCCATCCTCATCTGAGAGATGGATTAATTCACCAGCTAGTGTCAAGTATCAAATCCTCTTTCAAGAGGAGCGTTCACCTTATGCACAGGAAGGATCGGAGGCTCACTTATATGCAGAGCACCTCCTTAAAAAGAATCTAGGAATGAAAACCAGAAATCCTAAAAACAAGCTGGAGTTTTACTCTAAGGAAATGGAAGAGTGTGCAGAAGGCTATGTGGTCTATATTAATGAAATCATGGCAAGTCTTACTAAGCCAAAAGTATATGTAGAAGAAAAGCTTAATTTGTCCATGTATATCCCAGAAGCCTATGGAACAGCCGATGCCATTATTGCAGGTGGTGAGGAACTTCACATCGTAGATTTCAAATATGGCTTAGGTATCCAAGTTGATGCTAGAAACAATAGTCAACTGATGATTTATGCCCTAGGTGCCTTATATCTCTTTGATGGGATTTACGACTTTACTAAGGTCACCATGCATATCTACCAGCCAAGACGTACCAATATCTCATCTTTTTCAATGACTCCTAAAGACTTATACAAGTGGGCTGAAGAGGTGTTAAAGCCTAAAGCTTTAGAGGCCATCAATGGTCAAGGTGAATTTAAAGATGGCCCATGGATGAGATTTTGGCCAGCAAAAAGTCGAGGAAGAAGAAGGGCTGAGTATGTACTGGAATGCTTAAAGTATGACTTTAAGAAACCAGAACTACTGATGGATTCAGAAATTGAGGACATCCTAGCTATCATTCCAAGTCTTGAGTCTTGGATAGTAGACGTTAAAGAATACGCCTTAGAAGAGGCCCAGCTAGGAAAAACATGGCAGAACTTCAAACTCGTTGAAGGCAGGTCAACACGTAAATACGGCGATGAAGAAAAGATTGTAGAAACCGTTAAGAAACTGGGCTATGACCCTTATGAGAAAAAACTTCTTGGTATTACCAAGATGACAAAACTCCTAGGCAAGGAAGAATTTGACAAACACCTATCGCCCTATATTAGTAAACCACAGGGCAAACCAATCCTTGTACCAAGGTCAGATAGTCGTCCAGAAATTGCAAATGCAAAAGATGAATTTTCAAAGATAGAAGGAGAAGAATAAAATGACAAATTTAAATCAAACAAAAGTAACAACAGGAAAAGTAAGACTTAGCTATGCCAATGTATGGGAGCCAAAATCAATTAATGGTGGCAAGGAAAAGTACTCTTGTTCCATCATCATTCCAAAAACTGATACGAGAACCATTGAAAAAATCGAGCGAGCCATTAAAGCTGCAATTGAAAGAGACTTAGGTAAATTTGGTGGGAAAATGCCAAACATGAATGCAATTAAACTGCCCCTTCGTGACGGCGATATTGAGAAAGATGACGGGGCTTACAGGGATGCCTACTTTGTTAATGCCAATTCCTTAACAGCACCTCAAATCGTGGATAGAAATGTCGAGCCAATTATCGATAGAAGTGAAGTTTACTCAGGTGTCTATGCTCGTGTGAGCTTAAACTTTTACGCCTTTAACGTCAATGGGAACAGGGGAGTTGCCTGTGGACTTGGGAACATTCAAAAGCTTTCTGATGGTGATCCACTCGGTGGACGTTTTAATGCAAGTGATGACTTTGATATTTACGGCGATGATGACGAAGAAGACTTTTTATCTTAGGAGGTAAATCATGAAAACTATTATTTCCATTCTACTTCTGATTATTTTATCTCAAATTATCTTCTTTCTAATCCAAGCAAACATCGATGCGATTACAGAAAGAAGATATAGGAGAGAGGATAGGGAAAATGAAAAACTTGATGATGGACATCGAGACCTATAGCTCAAGAGACTTAAGAAAATCAGGTGTGTATAAGTATGCCGAGAGTGAGGATTTTGAGATCCTCCTCTTTGCATACGCTATCGATGATGAAGATATACAAGTGATTGATTTAGCTAATGGTGAAGAAATCCCAGAAGAAATCTTACATGCTTTAGAAGATGACAAAGTGGAGAAGTGGGCTTTTAATGCAAACTTTGAACGAGTTTGTCTGTCTAGGTATTTAGGAAGAAGGCTAAATCCAAAGTCCTGGTATTGTTCGATGGTTTGGTCTGCTTACTTAGGTCTTCCTTTATCTCTTGAAAAGGTAGCAGAGGTATTAAGATTTGATACAAAGAAAATGTCGGAAGGAAGAAGTCTCATTCGCACCTTTTCTATTCCCGTTACTCCAACTAAGTCAAATGGTTACAAAAGCAGATTAACCAAAGCTGATGAGCCAGAAAAGTGGGAGCTTTTTAAGGAATATAACAAGAGGGATGTGGAAGTAGAAAGAGCCATCAATAAAAAATTATCAGCCTTTCCTATACCAGATTTTGAATGGGAGAACTATCATATCGACCAAGTGATTAATGACCGTGGTATCTGTGTAGATTTAGACCTTGTAAAGGGTGCTGTAGATATTGATGAAAAGCTCTATGAGAAAAATATGAAAAGAGCAATGGATTTAACAGGACTAGAAAATCCGAACTCACCTTTACAGCTACGTGAATGGTTAAAAAAAGAGGGACTAGAAATGGACTCTCTTGCTAAGAAGGAAGTGGATAAAGCCATCAAAGAGTCAACGGGTAAGGTTCGAGAGGCCCTTTTATTAAGAAGACAGCTTTCTAAGTCTTCTATTAGAAAGTTTAATGCCATAGAAAATGTAGCAACGAAGGATAAAAAGGTAAGAGGGCTCATCCAGTTTTATGGAGCAAATAGGACAGGACGCTATGCAGGAAGACTTATCCAGGTGCAAAACCTAAGAAGAAACAATCTTGATGATTTAGAGCTTGCAAGATCTATCGTAAAAGATGGTGACTACGAACTATTGAGTCTTTTATATGATTCACCTGCTGATGTCTTATCACAGCTTATTCGTACAGCTTTTGTTCCAAGTAAAGGTCGAGTTTTAGTGGTTTCAGACTTCACAGCTATCGAAGCAAGGGTGTTAGCATGGCTCTCTGGCGAGACTTGGAGGATGGATGCATTTAATAGAGGGGTCGATATTTACTGTGAGTCAGCCTCTCAGATGTTTAGTGTACCAGTAGAAAAGCATGGTATTAATGGTCATCTTAGACAAAAAGGAAAAATAGCTGAGCTTGCCTGTATTGCAGAAGGTGAACTAGTCCTAACAAATCGAGGCCTTGTTCCTATTGAAGAAGTTAAGCTATATCACAAATTATGGGATGGAAATTCATGGGTGACCCACGAAGGGGTCGTTTATAAAGGAATAAGAGAGGTGATTGAATATGAAGGACTCAGAGCAACAAAAGATCACCTCGTATGGATTGAGGGGCAACAGAGGCCGATACACTTTGGACAAGCCTCCAATAGCGGAGCACATCTCTTACAAACAGGAGATGGTAGGAGAGAGATACGGCTGGGTGAAAATTATAAGCCCAGAAAAAAGATGGTCAAAAAATTGGAACAGCTGTTACGTACTCACTCAATGTCAAGGATGTGGAAGTGTTCAATGGCAAGACAGAGGAAATCTAACATCAGGTCAGTCAATGGGGTGTCAGTCATGCTCTCAACCAAGACAAATACCAAAGTGGCTAAATCGGCGATTAACAGCAGCAAAGCAAAGATGCGAAAACAAGAAGGACCCGCAGTACAAGAATTATGGGCAAAGAGGAATAAAATTCAAATTCAAAAGCATTCTAGAAGCGGGCCTGTATTTAATAGAAAAATATGGGATACCCTCAAGAAAATTAGAAATAGACAGAATAGACAACAATGGGCACTACCAAAAGGGAAATATTCGATTTGTAGATCATTCAAAAAACAACTCAAACAAAAGGTCTACAGTACTGACGGAATTTCATCAAAAGTATTGGCCTTATGCGAGAAGTGTGGTTATAAGAAAACTATCTCAAGGCCTATCAAGAAAAGAAGTCATCCAGGATGCCAGAACTGCTGTAGAGGAAAAAAGGAAAAACTGGCGATTGATAGAGGCAAGGCTAGAGTTTATGACATACGAAATGCCGGACCACATCATCGTTTTACCGTATCAGGAAAACTAGTCCATAACTGTGGCTATCAAGGCTCTGTCGGGGCACTTAAGGCCATGGGAGGACTTGAGATGGGTCTTTCAGAAGATGAGCTTCAGTCCGTCGTAGATTCTTGGAGAGAGGCTAATCCCAATATTGTAAACCTTTGGTATGAAATCGACCGAATCGTTAAATCAGTGATTAAGTCTAGAGGAAGAGAAAGATACAAAAATCTTTTATTTTCTATGGAAAAAGGGATTCTCTTTATTACACTCCCATCGAAAAGAAGACTTGCCTATATGAGGCCAGGGATTGGTATGAATCGTTTTGGTGGCGAGTCCATCACTTATGAGTTTACTTCTACAGGAGGCAAGTGGGAAAGACAAGAATCCTATGGTGGGAAATTTGTAGAGAATATCGTTCAGGCCATAGCTAGAGATATTTTAGCAAGTAGCCTTAAGCGTTTAAATAAAAAATACGAAATTGTCATGCACGTTCATGATGAGGTGGTGATTGATGGCTACCCAAAGGATCTAGAAGACATCAATAAGATTATGTGCCAAAACCCCTCATGGGCTAAGGGACTGGTCCTTGATGCTGAGGGCTTTGTCTGTGATTTTTATAGAAAGGATTAGAATAATGAATTTAGAAATATATAAACATGAAGAATTTGAAGATATAAGAACAATGCTTATAGATAATGAGCCATGGTTTGTAGGAAAAGATATCGCTCAGAACTTGGGATATAGCAATACACGAAAAGCGATCCTTGATCACGTTGATAAAGAAGACAAAAAAGATGGGGTAACGATTCGTGACTCCATGGGAAGAAAGCAAACGCCAATATTTATCAACGAATCAGGTCTCTATAGCCTTATCTTATCCAGTAAGCTTCCCTCAGCGAAAAAGTTTAAAAGATGGGTGACTAGTGAAGTCCTACCTTCTATTCGAAAAAGAGGGCTTTATGCTACTGATGAGATACTAAATAACCCTGATTTAATGATTGCAGTCCTTGAAGAATTAAAGAAGGAAAGAGAAGAAAAGGCCATATTAAAACAACAGAACTTAGAGCTTAAACCCAAAGCCTCATATTACGATGTGGTTTTAAACTGCAAGGAGGCAGTCGCCATTTCTGTGATTGCTAAAGATTATGGTTGGTCTGCTAGAAGAATGAATAAACTTCTTCATAATTTAGGCGTTCAATACAAACAGGGAAGAATCTGGCTTTTATATCAAGACTATGCAGCAGAAGGTTATACCTGCACGAAGACTCATGCCTATCCAAAAGGAAATGGAGAGATGGGTTCTAAAGTTCATACCTATTGGACTCAAAAGGGTAGACTATTTATCTATGACCTACTTAAAAGTGAAGGCTATGTTCCTCTTATTGAAAAGAAAGAGGTAGCCTAATGCTTGTATATATCGCCAGTCCCTTTCGAGGAGATATTGAGACCAATATAAAAATAGCTAGAAAGTATTCGAGATATGCGATGGAGGAGGGTTCTGTCCCTCTTGCACCTCATCTTCTTTTCCCTCAATTTATGGATGAAGAAAGTGAAAGAGACCTGGCCCTAGCTCTTAATATTGAGGTCTTAAAAGCTTGTAAGGAAATCTGGGTCTGTGGGGCATTCACTACGGAAGGAATGGCTTTTGAAATCAAAAAAGCAAAAGAGCTAGGCATTCCAATAAGGGAGGTTATGTTATGAAACTTTTCCACTCAGATACAAGAGGTAATGAGAAAAACACACTTTACCCTCATGAGATCAAGGTGACAGATATTAGGTCTTTTGAAAAACTAGCATCTTATGACCACGTTATGGCCAAGTATAAAAACAATAAAAGATCCAATGATAATTTTTTAGAATCTGACTGTATTGCCATGGATATAGATAATTCAGGAACGGATGATACTTCAAAGTGGGTTGGTATCCGTGATATCAAGAAAGACTTTGATGGGATTAAATTTGGGATTTGTTACAGCAGAAACCATATGAAAGAAAAAGGCACGGAGTCTGCTAGGCCAAGATTTCACATCTACTTTCCTATTCCTAAGGTTTACGATTTAGAAACTTATGTCTCTTATAAGGAAAAGCTCGCCTTATTTTTCCCATACTTTGACCAGAATGCCTTAGATGGAGCTAGGTTTTTCTATGGGGTAGATGGGCCAGTCGTTGAGATTATAAGAGGTAGAAATTATGTCACAAGTCTTTTACATGATGATTTTGAAGACTTAGACAAGATAAAACAAGGCAGTAGAAATACGACCATGAGTCGATTTGCAGGTTCGATTCTTGTACGCTTAGGAGAAAGTGAAAAGGCTAAAAAACTCTTTTATGAAAAAGCTGAACAATGCGTGCCACCTTTAGATGATGACGAATTAAATCAAATTTGGAGGTCTGCATTAGGTTTTTATTCCAAGATTAAAAAATCACCTAGCTATATCCCACCAGAAGATTATGAGAAGAGTTTAAGGCCTGATCCTTTTTCTGATTTAGGACAAGCGAGTGTATTGGTAGGAGAATATGAGGATATTTTAAAATATTCAAAAGCGACCAACTTCATGGTTTATACAGGAAAACTCTGGGAGGAGTCAGACCTAAAGGCCCAGCTTTTATCTCAAGAATTAGTAAAAAAGCAGATGGAAGAGGCGCAAGCCTCTATTCAAAAGATAAAAGATAAGGTGATAAAGCTTGGTATCTATGAGAAGATGGCGGGCTTATCCAAGGCAAAGGCAATGGCCCTTTTATCCAGTGATGAAAAAAGACTTTTAAATCTTTTGGAAGAAGAAGAAAAGTATTTAGCCTATGCCATTAAAAGAGGCGATTCAAGAGCGATTAATGCCACACTTAAGGAGGCTATGCCTATGGTAGAAGTCGACCCCAGTATCTTTGATAGGGATGAATTCTTACTGAATTGTCACCATGGGGTAGTCAACTTAAAAACTGGTGAAAGCTTGGACCATGAGCCTAGTTTGTACCTAAGTAAGATGACAAACACAAAGCCCTCAAATAAAGGAAAAGACATCTGGCTTGATGCCTTGGATACTTTCTTTTTGAAGGATAAGGATTTAATTGATTATGTTCAAAAGATTGTAGGCCTTGCTGCGATTGGAAAAGTCTATCTTGAAGCCCTTATTATTGCTTACGGTGATGGGAAAAACGGCAAGTCAACCTTTTGGAATGTGATTGCTAGGGTCTTAGGTTCCTACAGTGGGACTATTTCCTCTGATATTTTGTCGGCGAATAATACGAGAAATATTAAACCAGAAATCGCTGAGACCAAGGGAAAAAGGCTTCTTATTGCAGCAGAGCTTGAAGAAGGAATGAGACTATCAACCTCAATCATCAAACAGCTCTGTTCTACTGATGAAGTAAATGCGGAGAAAAAATTCAAGGCACCCTTTAAGTTTACCCCAACCCATACCCTGGTCCTTTACACAAACCACCTACCAAAGGTTGGTGCTATTGATGATGGTACCTGGCGAAGACTGATTGTCATTCCCTTTTTAGCCAAGATTAAGGCCAAGGATGATATCAAAAATTATGGCGATTATCTATACAAGGAGTCTTCAGAATATATCTTACAGTGGATTATTGATGGGGCAAAAAAGGCCATTGCTTTAGATTTTAAATTCAAACGACCAAGAAAAGTCGAAGATGCCATCAATAAATACAAGGAAGACAATGACTGGCTAGGAAAGTTCATCGAGGATTGCTGTGAGCTAGATGAGGATTTTGTTCAAAAGTCTGGGGTCTTTTATCAAGAATATAGGGCTTATTGCATGCGTACAGGAGAGCATATCCGTAGTACGACTGACTTTTACAATGCTCTTGATATAGAAGGTTTTATTCGTAGAAAGACAAATAAGGGAAGTTTCATCCATGGTGTGAGGCTAAAAGATGATGAGTTCTCTGTGGTGTAGGTCAAGACCCTCACACTGTCACTCGACTATCACTTCTTGAAAGGAAGTAACCATAAGGGTTTAAGAGCTATATGTAAGTGGTGATAGTCTATTACTATTAATAATAAAAATAAAATAAAATAAAATAATAAATTTTATTATATATATAAAAGGTTACTAAAAGAGTGTCTTGGGCACCACTTTCCCATAAAATCAATGTTTGTAGAGGTTTTTTAGTGAAAGTTAGTGAGGGTCAATGGAGAAAAAACGGATGTTAGAGAAAGAAATTGAAGAAAAATTAGTAGAAAAGGTAAGGGGATTAGATGGTCTGTGCTTAAAATTTACCTCCCCCTCCCTGACGGGAGTACCTGATCGTATGATTCTACTTCCAAGGGGGAAGATTGGATTTGTTGAAGTAAAAAGAAAAGGACAAAGACCAAGAAAGATTCAAGAGCTTAGGATAAAACAACTTAAAGACTTAGGCTTTCTAGTCTTTGTCCTAGATGATAGAGAAAAGATTGAGGAGATACTAGATGAAATACAAGCCACATAAGTATCAGGAATATGCAAGCAAATATATCGAAGACCATGAGATAGCTGCTATTTTTTTAGACTTAGGTCTTGGAAAGACGGTCATTAGTCTAACAGCGATTAATAATCTACTCTTTGACTCTTTTGAGGTATCCAAGGTCTTAATTATTGCTCCCTTGAGAGTTGCAAGAGATACCTGGAAAGATGAGATAGAAAAATGGGATCACTTATCCTTACTTGAGTATTCTGTTGTGGTTGGCTCTCAAAAAGAAAGAGAGAAGGCTTTAGAGAAAAAAGCCGATATCTATATTATTAATCGAGAAAATGTGGTCTGGCTGATTGAAAATTATGCCTTTAACTATGACATGGTGGTCATTGATGAGCTAACTTCTTTTAAATCTCACAGGGCAAAAAGATTCAAGGCTTTGATAAAGGTAAGACCTAAAGTGAAAAGAATGGTGGGTCTAACAGGAACGCCTTCCTCAAATGGACTGATGGATTTATGGGCACAGTTTAGACTCCTTGATATGGGTGACAGGTTGGGAAAATTTATCTCCTATTACCGAGAAGTTTATTTTAAGCCAGATAAGAGAAATGGTCATATCATATACTCCTATAAACCCTTGCCAGACTCGGAGGAGAAGATTTATCAAAAGATAGCAGACATTACGGTATCCATGAAGGCAAAGGACTTTATTGAAATGCCTGAGAAAATAATAAGTGACGTCAAGGTAAAGATGAGTCCTAAGGAAAAAGAGCTTTATGATGACTTTAAAAAAGAGATGGTCTTGGAGCTTAAAAATGAAGAGATAGATGCCGTCAATGCGGCAGTTCTTTCCAACAAACTACTTCAATTAGCAAGCGGGGCAATTTATACAAAGGATAAAGACTATGTCGTCTTACATGAGAAAAAGCTCGATGCCCTGGAGGATTTAATTGAGGCAGCTAATGGAAAGCCCGTCCTTATTGTCTATAACTTTAAGCATGACCTGGAAAGAATCAAAAAGCGTTTTGATGTAAGAGAACTAAGGACTAGTGAGGCTTTTAAAAGATGGAACGAGGGAGAAATTCCTTTAGCTATGATTCATCCTCAATCAGCAGGCCATGGGCTTAATCTTCAACATGGGGGTTCAACCATCATCTGGTTTTCCTTGACTTGGTCTTTAGAATTTTACGAGCAGACCAATGCTAGGCTTTTTAGGCAAGGGCAGAAGGATACTGTAGTCATCCATCACATTTTATGCGAAGAAACCATCGATGAAGATGTGGTTATGGCTCTTAAGAACAAGAGTAAAATCCAAGAGGCCTTATTAAAGGCAGTAAAAGCAAATATGGAGGTGGGATGATGAAGGCAAAGGAATACTTACAACAGGCCTTTCATTTAGATAAAAGAATCAACTCAAAGCTAGAACAGCTGGAGTCATTAAATGCCCTAGCTACTAAAGCATCATCTACCCTATCGGATATGCCAAAGAGTCCAAATCGAGGAACATCAAGACTTGAAGATACGATTGTTAAAATTATAGACCTTCAAGAAGAGATTAATAGGGATATCGATAGGCTGGTCGATTTAAAAAGAGAGATAGTAGAAATCATAAAGCAAGTGGAAAATAAGGAACTGCAAGCCTTACTTGAAAAGAGATATCTTTGTTTTGAAACCTGGGAGGAGATAGCAGTCGATATGAACTATTCCATCCAGCATATTTTTAGGCTTCATAGTAAGGCTTTAGATGATGTTCAATTAAAGTTGAGAGTAGATGTGATAGAAAGAGAGTAGGCTATTGTAGTATTGTTAGGATAGGAAAAAAGAATAAAAGTTTTAAGCCTTGGGAGAAGTCTCAGGGCTTTTTGTATGGAGTGATAATATGCCAAGAAAACCAAAACGTCCATGTAGGTATCAAGGTTGCCCCAACCTATCAGATGATGTCTACTGCGATGAACATAAAAAGTTAATGACTAAACACTATGAGTCTTTTACTCGTGGCTACTCATCAGGGAAAAGATATGGAAGAAGCTGGCGAAAGATAAGGGAGCGCTATGTAAGGATGCATCCTCTTTGTGAGATGTGTCTAAAAGAAGGAAAATCCACCCTAGTAGAGGAAATCCACCATATCCTTCCTTTATCTGAGGGAGGAAATCACGAGGAAAATAATCTGATGAGCTTGTGTAAATCTTGCCATGAGAAAATTCACCGTGATCGAGGAGACCGTTAAAGGGCAGGGGGAGGGGAAATCTCTAAAAGCTTAGCCCCTGGACAACGGCGGCCCCTCTCACGCACAAAAAAGGGAAATCAAAGGGGGTATTAACCCCACTTCAGAAATGGGGTGATAGAAATAGCAAAAGATGGAACAAGAAGAGGTGGGAAAAGAGCGGGAGCTGGTAGAAAATCTAAACCCTTAATTGAAAAGATAAATGCAGGCCTAGATGCCAAGGTGATTGACCTACCAGAGACAGAAGATTTAAGTGGAGCCGATATGCCACTTGTAAAAGATTACATGAAAAGAAAACAAAGAGATGGAAGTGACCTTTATGCAGAAGAAATCTATACAGAAACATGGGATTGGCTTAAAAAGTTCTCTTGTGAACAGCTCGTTGGGACTCAGCTTTTAAACCAATACGCCATGAGTGTTTCAAGATGGATTCAGTGCGAGGAGGCTATTTCTGAATTTGGCTTTTTAGCAAAACATCCAACAACAGGTCAAGCCATAGCATCTCCTTATGTCAGCATGAGTCAGAATTATATGAAGCAAGTCAATCAGATTTGGTATCAGATTTATGACATTGTAAAAGAAAACTCATCCATCGACTATGAGGGCGCAACACCACAAGATGATGTGATGGAAAGATTACTAAGAACAAGAAAGAGGTAGAAAATATGATAGAAAAAGTAAACCCAATGCATCCAGATAAACTAGCCGACAGGATAGCAGGTGCAATTGTTGATTTAGCCTATAAAAAGGAGCAAGACCCTAAAATAGCTGTTGAAGTGTTAATTGGTCATGGCACTTGCCATGTCATCATAGAGACAGGCACTAGGCTAAAGTTTAGGGAAATTAAGTCCATTATTCAAAGGATTGCTGGAGATATAAAAAAAGATATTGCCATTTTCCCTCAAGATATTAGCCTCTCTCATAACCAAGAGGAAAAAATGAAGTGTGGAGACAATGGCATATTTAGGGGAGCACCTTTAAGTGAAGAAGATAAAAAGCTAAGTAAAATAGCAAGAGATATCTACTCAAAATATCCCTTTGATGGTAAATACATACTTGATAAGGATAGGCTGATTATCTGCCAATCTCATGCAGAAAAAGAAGACTTACAAGCCTTGTATCCAAAAGCAGAGATTAATCCTCTAGGCTATTGGACAGGTGGACCCAATGTTGATACTGGTGCAACCAACAGAAAACTTGGTTCAGATATGGCTGATTCTGTAACGGGTGGTGGCCTTCATGGAAAAGACCTATCTAAGGCAGATGTATCCGTGAACATCTACGCTTTTTTAAAGGCACAAGAAACGGGGAGGCCTGTAGAACTTTCCTGTGCAATTGGAGATGAAGAAGTGGACGGTAGGCCTTACAAGCAAATTGTAGAAATAGCAAGAAAGTATATCGATTCCCTTGGTGGCTTTGAGAAGTTTGCCGAGTGGGGTCTTTTTTAATGGGAGGATGTATGGATATTCAAAAGAAAAAGATAAAAGGCCTTATTCCAGCTGACTACAATCCAAGAAAAGACTTAAAGCCAGGTGATGAAGAGTATGAAAAACTTAAAAAATCGATTGAAACTTTTGGTTATGTTGAACCTGTTATATGGAATGAAAAGACGGGGCAGGTAGTTGGTGGCCATCAGAGACTAAAAGTGTTGGAAGACTTAGGCTATAAAGAAATTGACTGTGTGGTCATTTCTATGGATGAAACCCAGGAGAAGGCCTTAAATATTGCCTTAAACAAAATATCGGGTGATTGGGATAAAGAAAAATTGATGCTTTTAATCACTGATTTAGAGTCAGAAGCTTTTGATGTTTCACTAACTGGCTTTGACCTTCCTGAACTTGATGATTTGTTTAAAGATAGTCTTTCAGATGGAATTAAGGATGATGATTTCGATGTTGAAAAAGAACTAGAAAAGCCAGCTCTATCAAAGTTAGGCGACTTATGGACTTTAGGACGACATAAGCTTTTAGTAGGTGATGCAACCAAGGAAAAATCCTATCAAAAATTAATGGGAGAGGTGAAGGCCAATCTGGTAGTTACTGATCCTCCTTATAACGTCAACTATGAAGGAAAAGCTGGGAAAATAAAAAATGACCATATGGATCAGGGTTCGTTTTATGAGTTTCTACTTGCTGCCTTTAGAAATATGGAACATGTTATGGCAGATGACGCTAGTATCTATGTCTTTCATGCAGACACAGAAGGCTTAAATTTTAGAAGGGCCTTTGAAGATGCAGGCTTTTATTTGTCGGGCACATGTATTTGGAAGAAGCAGTCCCTAGTTCTAGGTAGAAGTCCTTACCAATGGCAACATGAGCCCATACTTTTTGGCTGGAAGAAAAAGGGCAAGCATAAATGGTATACAGGAAGAAAAGAATCAACCATCTGGGAGTTTGATAAACCTAAGAAGAATCAGGACCACCCAACCATGAAACCTATACCACTAGTGGCCTATCCCATTATGAACTCATCTCTTACTAATTCAGTAATATTGGATTGTTTTGGTGGTAGTGGATCAAGTCTTATTGCTTGTGAACAGACAGATAGGATCTGCTACACAATGGAGCTTGATGAAAAGTACGCTGATGTGATTGTAAAAAGATATATCGAGCAAGTGGGTAAAGTGGATGACGTTTCTGTTGAAAGGGATGGAGTCCGATTCTCCTATACTGAAGTGGTGAATTTTAATGACGAGTAATTTAACCCTAGGTTCTTTATTCGATGGGTCTGGTGGTTTTTCCTTAGCAGCTAAACTTAATGGTATTAAGCCTATATGGGCAAGTGAAATTGAACCCTTTCCCATAAGAGTAACCACTAAGAGATTACCGGAAGTAAAACATTTAGGTGATATCAGAGAAATTAAAGGCGAGAAGATAGAGCCTGTTGATATCATAAGCTTCGGTTCTCCCTGTCAAGACCTATCTATTGCAGGGAAAAGGGGTGGCTTGAAAGGAGAACAATCAAATCTTTTTTTTGAAGCCATAAGGATTATTAAGGAAATGAGGTGGAAGACTAATGAAAAATATCCAAGATACATCCTGTGGGAAAATGTCCCAGGAGCCTTCTCCTCAAACAAAGGAGAAGATTTTAGAAGAGTCCTTGATGAAATTATATCCATCAAAGGAGCGTATCCCTCAGTGCCTATGCCTAGTCAAGGCAAATGGCCCTATGCCGATCTACTTATGGGAGAAGAATTTAGCCTTGCTTGGAGGGTTCTTGATGCAAAATACTTCGGAGTGCCCCAGCGAAGGAGAAGAATCTTTCTTATCGCAGATTTTGGAGGAAGAAGTGCCGGACAAATACTATTTGACCAAGAAGGCCTGCCTTGGAATCTTAAAAAGAGCAAGGAAAAAAGGAAAAGAAATCCCTGGGCCACTAAAAACTGCACTGGAAAAGCAATCTGTTTAAATGACCAAGGTGGCCAGAGAATAGATATTAGAAATGAAGAATCAGGAACTTTAAGAGCAAAGGCAGGAAGCCCTCCCTTAGTTTTTGAAAACCACGGCCAAGACAGCCGATTTAAGGGACCTTTGGAGGAGTCACCGACCCTTTTATCTACTCTTGGAACAGGAGGAAATAACCAGCCTTTGGTGGCCTACGATATAAGACAAACATCAGAAAACACAAAAAATGAAAGACATCATATTTATAAATGTAATCTTGCAAGGACGGTTGATACGAGTGGCAATCCACCTACAAGAAACCAAGGTGGAGTAGCAGTGATTCGAGATATTTATTCACTTAGTAAGAACTCCCACTTTACAAACACACAGGTCAATGAAACATCCTCACTGGTTGCAACTGATTATAAAGATCCACCTCTTGTTTTTAATAAGTATATAAGAAGACTTACTCCTACAGAGTGTGGGAGGTTACAAGGCTTTCCTGATGATTGGTGTCAAAACTTAGAGACAGAAAATCCAACAGAAGAAGAGATGGTCTTTTGGAGAAAGGTCTTTAAAACAGACACTAAAATTAGAAGATTAAAGAAAGAGAAGACCGATAGGCAAATAAGAAAATGGCTTAAAGACCCGCATACAGATTCGGCTGAGTACAAAATGTGGGGCAACGGAATCGCCCTACCATGTGCAGTCTATATTTTTGAGAAATTAGTGAAGGTAGACTATTCCACTTAATCGATTCTTTTTGAAATATAGAGCAAAGAAACCTCCTCTAAGCGCTATTTATAGCCATTATTCTTTGAAATTGTCTTGACTTCCTTTTGGACCTACGGGAATATGTAGACACAAAAGCAAGGAGGTCAAAGATGACAAACAAAGAATTAAAAAGACAAACATTTTTAGAAGCTACAAAAAGATATAAAGAACAAAAAAGAGGACTTTATGAGAGAGAGCCAGAAAGAGAACTTTACGATAATGGGAAAATTGGCTGGAATGAATACGTAAAGCTTAGTAAAAAGAGAAAAGACCAAGAAAGAGAAAAATATCAAAGGGCAATAAAAACTATGAGCTTTATGATGACGGCCTCATTACCTATGATGAGTTTTTAGAATTAAATGGAGGAAACTAAGATGGCTTACAAGTTCACGAAAACTCAAAGAGACCTAAACGATTTAATTCAATCATCAGCTATTACCATGGTTGGCTTAGTGGAAGGAGAAGAGGGAGATTTAGCATTCCAAGAGTACTTAAAAGAATATTTAGAAGATGACACTATATACGTTACCGAAGGCAGAGTTATTAATGAATTTTATGGGACTGATTTTAAGGATGATTTAAGAATCGTTAGCCTTAAGTATAATAAGCTAGGAAGACTTCCTTTGATAAGGCTTGAAATTGGAGCCAAGTGGTTTGATGACTTTATAGACAACTTATAAAAGATAATAAAAAGACAAAAGGACTAGGCTCTTTTTGTCGTGGTAAAAGTCACAGTAATGTGGCTATTTTTTATGCCAATTTTCAAAAGAGGGAGGTGAAGATTATCAGAAAGTTAAAAAATTATAAGCCAACCAGGTTTATGAAGGAAGATTCTTTCTATGATAAAGAAAGGGCTGATTATGCAGTAACTTTTATTGAATGTTTAACACACACAAAAGGCAAATGGGCAGGCAAGCCTTTTGAACTAATGGATTGGCAAGAAAGAATTATAAGGGACTTATTTGGAGTAATAAAACCAAATGGATATAGACAATTTAATACGGCTTATATAGAAATTCCTAAAAAACAAGGCAAGTCTGAGTTAGCTGCTGCTGTAGCTCTTCTTTTAACTTGTGGAGACTTTGAAGAAAGAGCAGAGGTTTATGGCTGCGCTGCAGATAGACAGCAAGCGACCATTGTATTTGATGTTGCAGCCGACATGGTAAGAATGTGCCCTGCCTTAAACAAGAGGGTGAAGATTCTTCAATCTCAAAAACGAATTATCTATAGGCCGACTAACTCTTTCTATCAAGTTTTATCTGCAGAGGCTTATTCCAAGCACGGCTTTAACATCCACGGAGTAGTATTTGATGAACTTCACACTCAACCAAATAGAAAACTCTTTGATGTAATGACGAAAGGCTCTGGGGATGCAAGAACACAGCCTTTGTATTTTTTAATTACAACAGCAGGAACGGACACCAAGTCCATCTGTTATGAGACCCACCAAAAGGCGGTCGATATCATTGATGGAAGAAAGACCGATCCTAGCTTTTATCCAGTGATTTATGGAGCTGATATGGATGATGATTGGACAGATGAGGAGGTTTGGAAGAAGGCAAATCCATCTCTTGGAGTAACGGTTCATATTGACAAGGTAAGGCAAGCCTGTGAATCGGCTAAACAAAATCCGACAGAAGAAAATGCCTTCAGGCAATTACGACTCAATCAATGGGTTAAACAATCCATTAGGTGGATGCCAATGGATAAGTGGGATGAATGTGCTTTTAAGATTGATCCTAAAGAGCTTGAAGGTAAGGTTTGTTATGGCGGTTTAGATTTATCATCAACATCAGATATGACCTCTTTTGTCTTGGTATTTCCCCCAGAGGATGCAGATGATAAGTACCATATCCTACCTTACTTTTGGCTACCAGAAGAGACCTTATCTCTACGTGTTGCAAGAGACCATGTAAATTACGATATATGGGAAAAAGAAGGCTATTTGCAAACAACGGAAGGAAATGTGGTTCATTATGGTTTTATTGAGAAATTCATAGAAGATTTGGGAGAAAAGTATAACATTCGTGAAATTGCCTTTGATAGGTGGGGTGCTATACAAATGGTTCAAAACCTTGAAGGTATGGGCTTTACAGTGGTTCCCTTTGGTCAAGGTTTTAAGGATATGAGTCCACCAACTAAGGAGTTAATGAAGTTAACCCTAGAGAAGAAAATTGCCCATGGAGGTCATCCTGTACTTAGGTGGAATATGGATAATATCTTTATTCGAACTGACCCAGCAGGAAATATTAAACCAGATAAGGAAAAGTCTACAGAAAAAATCGATGGCGTTATAGCCACCATTATGGCACTTGATCGAGCAATACGCTATGGAAATGATAATAGTGAATCAGTATATGAAAGTAGAGGTCTTTTACTAATTTAATCTCGCCAAACATGTTTTATTAACGCCAAATAACAAATAATGGCTAAGATGATTCTCGCCAAAGTTGAATATTCATAGCCAAATAAGGTATAATGGCTAAGAAAGAGGTGGCATATGAGAGAATTCAATTACAGTAAATTACTTAATCTAAATCTCCCGGTGGATATATATAAATTGATAGCCGGAATTTATGAATGTAAAGGTAAACAAGAATTATACGTTGCAAATTATCCTGACGTATTAGAAAAAATGATAGAAGTAGCCAAGATTCAAAGTACAAAAGCTTCAAACGCAATAGAAGGTATTTCTACAAGTGATGGGCGTTTAGGTGAACTAATGAGTAAAAAATCTGAACCTAAAAACAGAAATGAGGAAGAAATTTATGGGTATAGAGTGGTTTTGGATATAATTCATGACAATTATGAAAATATCGAACTCAACAAGAATAACATCTTAACTCTGCATAGTAGACTTTATTCCTATTCTTATGAATCACATAGAGGAAAATTTAAAAGCATGGATAATGCTATTGTAGAAAGAAATGCGTTGGGAGAGGAAAAAATCATATTTAGCCCTGTATCTAGTTTTGAGACAGAAAAATATATAAATGAATGGCTAAATGCTTTCAATGAGGCACTTAAAATAGAAGTACCACCACTGCTATTAGTGCCGACATTTATTCATGATTTTTTATGCATTCACCCATTTAATGATGGAAATGGTAGAATGTCAAGACTCTTAACCTTACTTCTACTATATAGATTTGGATTTTTTGTAGGCAGATATATCAGTTTAGAAATGATAATAGAAGAAAGCAAAGATGATTACTATAGTGAACTTCAAGCATCAAGTGAAAATTGGCACGAGGGGACAAATGATGAACTACCATTCATTAGGTATATGTTATCTGTTATTCTAAAGGCATATAGGATATGTGATGAAAGGTTTTTATTAATAAGTGAACAAAGCTTAAGTTCATCAGAAAGGGTTATGCATGTTTTTAATAACTCTTTAGAACCTTTATCTAAGTCGGATTTAATGATTCTATGTCCTGATATATCTCAAAGGACAATAGAAAGGGCATTAAAAGAACTTCAAGATAATAACTTGATTCAAAAGATTGGAAAAGGACGAAGTACCAGATATATAAAAAAATAGGAACATATTAAGCATCTACATTGGTAGGTGCTTTTTTAATGCAAAAGGATGGAGGTGAAAAATGAATTTAATCGAAAGAATAAAAAAGCGATTTGAAAAATCGAAACCGAAAAATGAATACATCTCATCGAATAGGTTTTTCTTTGGACGTACCACAGCAGGAAAGGTGGTCAATGAGCAATCGGCCATGCAGATGACGGCTGTCTATGCCTGTGTGAGGATCTTATCAGAATCTGTGGCAAGCCTACCCCTTCATCTTTATAGGACAAATGGAGCTGGTAATAAGGAAAGGGCAAGAGACCATCCCTTATACTTTATCCTTCACGATGAACCAAATCCCGAGATGACTTCCTTCATTTTAAGGGAAACCTTGATGAGCCATCTTTTACTTTGGGGTAATGCCTATGCCCAGCTTATAAGAAATGGGAAGGGAGAAGTCATAGCTGTATATCCTTTAATGCCAAATAAGATGAGAGTAAAAAGAGATGATGATACAAAAGAGATAATCTATGAATACCGTCATGAAAAGGGAACAATTAACTTATCTTCATACGATGTTCTTCATATTCCAGGACTAGGTTTTGACGGGCTAATAGGCTACTCTCCCATTGCTATGGCAAAAAATGCCATTGGTATGGCCATTGCTACAGAAGAGTATGGAGCGAAGTTTTTTGCTAATGGAGCACAGCCTGGTGGAGTTTTAGAGCATCCAGGGATTATTAAAGACCCAGAAAGGATTAGACAGTCTTGGTCTCAGACCTTTGGTGGTTCTTCTAATTCAAATAAGATAGCCGTTTTGGAAGAAGGAATGAAGTACACTCCTATATCCATTTCACCTGAACAAGCTCAGTTTTTAGAAACGAGGAAGTTTCAGATTAATGAGATCGCCCGTATCTTTAGGGTGCCACCCCATATGGTGGGAGACCTAGATAAATCAAGCTTTTCTAATATTGAACAGCAATCTTTAGAGTTTGTGAAGTATACCTTAGATCCTTGGATTATCCGCTGGGAGCAGGCCCTAAACAAATCCCTTTTAAGGCCAGATGATAAGAAAGAATATTTTATTAAATTCAATGTAGATGGCTTACTTCGTGGAGATTATGAATCCAGGATGAATGGCTATGCCGTTGCAAGGCAAAATGGCTGGATGAGTGCTAATGATATTAGGACTTTAGAAAATTTAGATTTAATTCCAAAGGAAGAAGGCGGGGATATGTATCTCGTTAACGGGAATATGCTTCCTTTAGATAAGGCAGGAAGTTTTTATAATGACCAAACCCAACAAGCTGAAAGCGACTAGTAAGGAGGAGAATAGTTTGAATGAAAAATAAAAGATTTTGGTCTTGGAATAAAGATACAGGAGAGTCAGATAAAAGGACTCTCTTTTTTAATGGAACGATTGCTGAGGAATCTTGGTTCGATGACGATATCACACCCAAGATGTTTAAAGAGGAACTGGAAAAAGATAGTGGTGATATCGACATTTGGATTAATTCACCAGGTGGCGACTGTATAGCTGCTGCTCAAATCTATAACATGCTCATGGACTATCAAGGCAATATCACAGTAAAAGTGGATGGAATTGCAGCATCGGCTGCATCAGTCATAGCTATGGCAGGAGATGAAGTCTTAATGAGCCCCGTATCTATGCTTATGATTCATAACCCGATGACCATTGCCATTGGTGATGAGGAGGAAATGACCAAGGCCCATCAGATGCTTTTAAGTGTTAAGGCTTCCATCATTAATGCCTATGAAAAGAAAACAGGACTTAGTCGAGAGGAATTATCTAACTTAATGGATGCTGAGACCTGGATGGATGTGAACATGGCGAAAGAATATGGCTTTTGTGATGGTCTTCTTGAAAGAAAAGAGATGAGTCCATCAAGCAATAGGATAAGTTCAAATGCCATGATTTTTTCAAGAAGGGCTGTAACCAATTCACTACTTGAAAAGCTAAGAAAGACCGAAGGAAAACCAGTAAGTGAAGTCTTAGAAAGACTGGAAACAATAAAAAATAATTGGAGGTAAATTGTATGACTATTAAGGAACTTATCGAAAAGAGAACTCAGGCTTGGAATAAGGCCAAGACCTTTGCTGAAGAAAACAAGCAGGATAATGGAACCTTGTCTGATGAAGATTATAAGACATATGAGGGAATGGAAAAAGAAATCCATAACTATACCCGTGAAATTGAACGCTTAGAAAGAGAAAGCAAGATGGAGGATCAGTTGAATATGCCAATGAACAAACCAATTACATCAAATCCTAATAACACCGTAGGAGAAGAAAAAACAGGTAGGGCAAGCAATGAATATAAGAAGTCCATGCTACAGGCTCTTCGTACAAACTTTAGACAAGTCTCAAATATTCTACAAGAAGGGATTGATGGGCAAGGAGGCTATCTAGTACCAGAAGAATATGATGAACGACTGATTCAAGGTTTAGAAGAAGAAAATATCCTAAGAAAACTAGGAACAACGATTACAACAAGTGGAGAGCACAAGATTAATATTGCAGGTTCTAAACCAGCGGCTGCTTGGATTGAAGAAGGTGCAGCACTTAGCTTTGGTGATGCAAGCTTTGACCAGATTGTCTTAGATGCCCATAAACTTCATGTAGCAATTAAAGTAACAGAAGAGCTTTTATATGATAGTGCCTTTAATCTTGAAGAGTATATTCTATCAAGCTTTTCAAAGGCTTTAGCCAATGCGGAAGAAGACGCCTTCTTAAATGGGGATGGCCAAAATAAGCCTCTAGGAATCTTTGTAAAAACAGGAGGCGGAGAGCTAGGAGTCACCTCTGCCAATGAGAAGATTACTTCAGATGAAATCCTATCTCTTGTTTATTCATTAAAAAGACCTTACAGGAAAAATGCTGCCTTTATCTTAAATGACTCCTCTCTAGCAATCATTAGAAAGCTGAAGGACGGTAACGGGGCTTATATCTGGCAACCTTCCTACCAACAAGGAGAGCCAGACAAAATCTTAGGCTATCCCGTTTATACCTCAGCCTATGCGCCTGAGATTGCAAAAGGAAAGCCTGCGATTGCCTTTGGGGACTTCTCATATTACAACATTGGAGACAGAGGAACTCGTTCTTTCCAAGAATTAAAAGAGCTCTTTGCAGGTAATGGCATGGTCGGTTTTGTAGCTAAGGAAAGAGTCGATGGAAAACTTGTTCTTCCTGAAGCAGTTAAAATCCTTAAAGTAGGAGGAACAGCCTAAGGAGGGAGTAGATGTTAACACTAGAAGAGGCGAAGAGATATCTTAGGGTGGATGATGATTCTGAAGATTACTTAATTGAACATTTAATTGAAGTCGCTTGCGAAATTTGTCTTGATGTAGCAAGGCTGGAAGATATCAAAGCGATAGAAAAATATCCTTACCTAGATATCGCCATGCTTTATACGGTAGCCTATCTCTATGAGCATAGAGAAGAAGCGGACCATAAAGAACTTACCCTTAGTTTAAGAGCCCTTCTATTTGGAGTAAGACAGGAGGGCTTTTAAGTGAAAATAAATAAGCTAAGAGTACGGATTCAGATTCAAAAGGATAGGCCTATACAAGATGCGATGGGAGTTTACACAAGTAACTGGAGAGATTTTTATCATTGTCGTGCTAGTGTTGATTCTCGTGGACAAGCTGGTGGTGAAATGCAGGTAGCAGGAATGACGGTAGATCATAGTGATTTAATTTTTACGATTCGATATGCTCCAAGGCTTGCCAGTCTCACTACTAATGATTATCGCATCGTATTTAAAGGAGACATCTATGACATTAAAGGAATTGACTTTATGAACTATGAGAAAAAGGCTATAAAACTTTATGCAAAGAAGGTGAAAAGATGAAAAAGGTAAGCGTTGATGATATGGCAGATGAAATTGCAAAGGGTCTAGAAGAATATGCCAAACTTACGACCGATGGAATGAAAAAAGCTGTAACTGGTGCTGGTAGGACTGTGAGAAAAGAAATACAAGCAAAAGCCCCAGTAGATACAGGAGCCTATAAAAAGTCCTGGTTAGTAAAAAAAGATAAGGAGACTGCTAGCACCCTACAGCTAATTGTTCATTCTAGAAACAGATATCAACTAGCCCACCTTCTAGAGCACGGCCATGTCAAAAGAGGAGGTGGACGAGTAGCAGGTAAGGCTCACATTAAACCTGCTGAGGATATAGGTATACAGAAGCTAGAAGAAGATATTCAAAAAGCGATAAGGAGGATTTGATGAAAGACATACTAAAAGAGATAGGTCTTCCTTTTGCCTACCATCATTTTGCTGAAGGAAAATCACCTAAGCCTCCTTTTCTTATTTACTATTATCCAAGAAGTGAGAATTTCTCGGCAGATGGGCTGGCCTACTACAAAATACAAGTGATTCATTTGGAGCTATATACAGATAATAAAAATTTTATAGAAGAAGAAAGAATTGAAACCGTGCTAGATAGACACGGTATTTTTTATGACAAGCTAGAGACCTATATAGAATCAGAAAAGCTCTATGAGGTTTTATATATTTTTGAAGGGGAGGAAAATTATGGCAAATAAAATTAAATACAACTTAAAGAATGTCCATGTGGCGAAATTAACCGAAAGTAGGGGTTCTTATACCTATGAAACACCTGTAAGTATACCAGGTGCTGTGAGTATTAGCCTAGATGCTGAAGGCGAATCTACGCCTTTTTATGCAGATGGGATTGTTTATTTTAGGTCACTAGCCAATAACGGCTACAGTGGTGATTTGGAAATGGCTCTTATTCCTGAATGGTTTCGAGTCAATATCTTAAAAGAAACTCTTGATGCCAATTCAGTCTTAGTTGAGAATGCAGGCATTGCAGAGACAGAGAAGTTTGCTTTACTTTTTGAATTTGATGGGGATGTAAATGCCATTCGTCACGTGCTATATAACTGCTCTGCATCTAGACCTTCTATCGAATCAGAAACCAAGGAAGACACTATAGAGCCAGGAACAGAAACCCTAAGCTTAACAGCAGATCCAAGAGAAGACGGTCTAGTGAAATCAAGAACAGGGGACAGCACAAAGGATGAGGTTTATAAAAACTGGTATAAGAAGGTTTATATTCCTCAAGAGGCAAGCCCAGTATCTAGTTCAAGACCATAGGAGGAAAAGACATGATTGAAAAAACAGTACAAGTTGGAAGTAAAGAGGTTAGGTTTAAGGCATCAGCTAGCATACCAAGACTGTATCGAGCAAAGTTTAAAAGGGATATCTTTCAAGATTTACTGAAACTAGAAAAGTCCTTTAATAAAAAAGACGGAAACTTTGAAATTGAAGATTTAGAAATATTTGAAAATGTTGCCTATATTATGGCCTATCATGCGGACAAAACGATACCTCCAACGATTGAGGAGTGGCTGGAAGACTTTGAGATGTTTTCTATTTATGAGATTTTACCTGAGATATTAGAACTATGGGGTGTAAACATGCAGACGGAAGTAGAATCTAAAAAAAAGTTGAAAAAAGCACAAGGGAAATGACAACCCCACTCTTTCTCTTACGATGCTTAGAAATTGGTTTAAGCATAGGAGATTTAGATTTTGTAACCATTGGATTGGTTTTGGATATTTGGACAGAAAAATCAAATGATGATGTGAAGTATCAGAGGCTGGCTGGCCAAGCAGAGTTTGATAAATTTTAAGATACCTATGAGCCTATATATCATAGGCTTTTTTTATTTAGAAAGGAGGGAATTTATTGTCTAGAAGAATTAGGGGCATTACCGTTGAAATCGGTGGAGATACGACTGGTTTAGATAAGGCCTTAAAATCAGTTAACACTTCTATAAGAAATACGCAAGCAGGTCTACGTGATGTAAATAGACTTTTAAAGCTAGACCCAACCAATAGCAACTTGCTAGCACAAAAACAAAAACTACTACAAAAAGAAATTAATGAGACATCAGAAAAGCTAAAGACTTTAAAAGAAGCGGACAAACAAGCTAAGGCTCAATTAGAACGTGGCGAATTAGGTCAAGATAAATATGATGCCCTACAACGTGAAATCATAGAGACAGAAGAAAAACTAAAATCCCTCCAACTCCAATCAGAAACCACGAACTCTACCCTAGCTAAAATGGGCGAAGTGGGCTCAAAGATAGAAAGTGCTGGGGATAAAATCTCTGATGTTGGTAAAAAAGTCATGCCAGCAAGTCTTGCAGTAACAGGTCTTGGTTTTAGTGCAGTTAAAATGTCTTCTGACTTTGATACCTCCATGAGCAAGGTCTCTGCCATCTCAGGGACAACTGGTGAGGCCTTTGAAAAGCTAAGAGATAAGGCAAGAGAGATGGGAGCCAAAACCAAATTCTCTGCTACAGATGCAGCTGATGCTATGACCTATATGGCTATGGCGGGTTGGAAGACTGAGGATATGCTACATGGTATTGATGGGATTATGAACCTTGCTGCTGCAAGTGGCGAGGATTTAGCCCTAACCTCTGATATAGTAACGGATGCTTTAACAGGCTTTGGTTTAACAGCAAAAGACTCGGCTCATTTTGCAGATGTTTTAGCGGCCGCATCTTCAAATTCCAACACGAATGTAGCCTTGATGGGTGAAACCTTTAAGTATGTAGCCCCGATTGCTGGGGCCTTGGGCTTTACTGCTGAGGATACGGCAGAGGCGATCGGTCTTATGGCCAACTCTGGTATTAAAGGATCTCAAGCAGGTACATCTCTTAGAAATATCATGACCAACTTATCAAAAGACTTTGAGATAAGTGGTAAAGCTATCGGTGAGGTTACAATCCAAACAACCAATGCAGACGGTAGCATGAGATCTTTGTCTGAAATCTTAGGCGACTGCAGGGAGGCCTTTAGTAAGTTAACCGAGGCAGAAAAAGCCCATGTAGCAGAACAGCTCGTTGGAAAACAGGCAATGTCAGGCTTTTTAGCCCTTATGAATGCCGCCCCAGCAGATGTCGACAAGCTATCTCAAGCGATTAAAAATGCAGATGGGACGGCTGAGTCAATGGCAAAAACCATGCAGGATAACTTAGGTGGTCAACTGGAAGAATTATCCTCCGCTGCAGAAGAGTTAGCGATATCATTTGGGGATATGATGGTTCCTGTGATTCGAAAAGTAGTGGAGGGCATACAAGCCTTTATTGATAAGCTCAATGGGATGAGTGAGGAGCAAAAACAAGTCGTTTTAACGATAGGACTTATAGTTGCTGCCCTTGGTCCTTTTTTAGTTATTCTTGGAACAGTAATATCCAAGGTGGGTATTGCTATGCAGGCCTTTGTCAAGCTAGCAGGGGGTTTTTCAAAGTTTAAGCTTGTCTTAACAGGTAGCTCAGGCGTAGTTGGAAAACTTGCCACGGCTCTTACAGGCATCACTGCACCAATAACGGCCGTCATTGGTGTAGTAGCTGGACTAGTTGCAGCCTTTGTCACTCTTTGGAATACCAATGAAGAATTTAGAAATTCTATGATAGAGATATGGACGAGTATTCAAAACACCATATCCTCCTTTGTTCAAGGAATCAAAGAAAGACTTGAAGCATTAAATATTGATTTTACAGGCTTAGTAGAAACGTTAAAAGCTTTATGGATGGGGTTATGTGATTTACTAGCCCCTCTTTTTGAGGGGGCTTTTTTACTAATAGCAACGATTCTTGAGACGACTCTAGGGGCTTTAACAGGAATTCTTGATGTTTTTATCGGTCTATTTACAGGCAACTGGGAGCAGGCTTGGACTGGGGTAAAAGAAATCTTTTCTTCCCTTTGGGAGGGAATAAAGGGTGTATTTGAGACTGTCATTAATACGATTCAAAATTTAGCGGATACTATTTTATCCTGGTTTGGCACCTCATGGAATGAGGCCTGGACAGGTATTAGTGAATTCTTTATAGGGATTTGGACAGGAATCAGTGAGTTTTTATCAAATACCTGGGAGACCATTAAAAATGTGGTCCAAGTTGGTGTTATGGCCATTGGTGAAATCCTTAATGCTGCAATTACGATTATTACCTTGCCTTTCCAGTTTGTTTGGGAGAATTGTAAGGATATCTTGATACCAATTTGGGATTTTATGAAGACCCATATCTCAAATGCGATTAATGGCATCAAGTCTGTTATTGAGACGGTATTAAATACGATCCATACGATTTTTTCCACTATCTGGAATCAAATAAAAACAGTGGTATCTAGTGTACTGGAAGCAATAAAGTCAGTAGTATCTTCCGTTTGGTCACAAATATCATCCACTATAAAGGGTGTGATGGATGGGATTAAAAATACCTTATCTGGTATTTGGAATTCGATAAAATCAACGGTTTCCTCTACTTTAAATGGCATTAAAAGTACTGTGAGTTCTGTATTTAATAGTATTAAATCAACTGCTACCAATGTATGGAATGGTATTAAGTCAGCTATTACTGGACCAATTGATAGCGCGAAGAACTTTGTGAAAGGTGCTATTGATAAAATGAAGGGGTTCTTTAATTTCAAATGGTCACTTCCAAAGATAAAGCTACCCCACTTTTCTATTAAAGGAAAATTTTCATTGGCTCCTCCTTCTATCCCAAAGTTTTCTGTGGATTGGTATAAAAAAGCAATGAACAAGCCCATGCTTTTAAATGGTGCGACCATCTTTGGGCAAAAAGGAAATACCCTTCTAGGTGGAGGGGAAAAAGGTCCTGAAGTGATAATGGGACTATCTACATTAGAAAGTATGACTCAAAATAATAATCAAGCCTCACTTGAGTTAATGGGGCAAATTTTTAATGTCATGCTTGAGTACTTTCCACAGTTTGCAAATAACTCTATATACATTGACTCAAAAGAATTAGCCAGCAAAATGGCCAGCTCCATGGATATTGAACTAAATAAATTATCGATGAGAAAACAAAAAGGATGGTAGGAGATGAAGTATGAAGTAAAAATAGGAGAGATCCATTTATATAAAGACTTGGGGTTGGTTATTACCTCTAAGCCCATTATTAATCTTCCAAGTCCTAGATTTTCATATATTGAAATTCCAGGAGTTCAGGGTGCGATTGAGTTGGAAGATAAGGAAGAAGTCCTATACGCTACCCGAGAAGGAAGTTTAGAATTTATGATTTCTGATATTGAGAAATTTGAACCTGCCTATCAAAACTTACTAAATGAGGTTCATGGACAAAAGCGAACGCTCATGGTTGATGACAAATATTTTTATTATGGTAGGTTTCAAGTTGATGGGTTAAGTACAGACAAGAACTACAGCTTTATTAAGATTTCTTATGTTCTTGATCCTTACAAGTATTTCCAGGAAGACATCGAGAGATTAGGTGTAAGGATCATTCAAAGCGTTAAATCAAGGACTGCAGCTAGAATCCACTTGAATGAAGAAATGAATATGCTTATTAAGCCTAGTTTTACGGTGAGGGAGTCATCGAATTTGAGAGTGTTATTTAATGAGAAAGAATATAAGCTCTATGATGGAGAAAATATCATCCCTCAAATAAAAGGTAAAAATAAAGTGACTCTTTCCTTTAAAGGAAGAGGAGAGATAGAAATATCCTATAAAAGGGGTGATTTATAATGTATGAAATTAAATACGATGAGAAGACACTTTTCTATCCTAATGATGAAAGGTGTTTTTTAATTGATCCAGAACTTAAATTAGAATTAAATACAGCAGGTGTTTTGGAATTTACCATATCGAAAGACCACTTCTTATATGAAGAAATTCAAAATCGATTAGGGATTATTAGCGTTTATAAAAAAGAAAAGAAGATTTTTCATGGTGACATCAGAACCATTGAAAAGGATATGAATGGCCAGAAGAAGGTCACATGCGCTGGTGCATTAAGTTATTTAGCCGATTCCATTCAACCACAGAGGACCTATCAAAATATCTCTGTTTTTGAATTTCTAAAAAGCCTACTTAGGGAGCACAATTTTCAAGTGGAAGATAAAAAGAAGATGGAACTGGGTGTTGTAACAGTGACTGACACAAACGACTCCTTATATCGAATGACCAATTATGAAACCACCTTTGAAGCGATCAAGTCAAAGCTAATCGATAGGCTAGGTGGTTTTTTACGTCTTCGATTTGTAGAAGATAAGCTCCTTCTTGACTATATCAATATTAGCGATTACGGAAAGCTGTCAAATCAAACGATACAGTTTGGCCATAACCTTATGGACTATTCAGATAACTTATCCTCAGAGGAACTGGTCACGGCAATTTTGCCACTAGGAGCAGAAATAGAAACTGGGGAGGATGAAGCTTATAGCGTTTTAACAAAATATGTCAATGTGTCATCGGTTAATAATGGCGATTATTTTGTCAAATCAAACGATGCAATAGATCGATTTGGTTTTATTGCCAAAGTGGTCAATTGGCAAAATGTCACCCTTCCCTCTAATTTACAGCGTAAGGCAAAGGAGTATCTTTCAACAAGCCAGTTTGAACGCTTAACTTTAAATCTTACGGCACTCGATCTTTCAGAACTTGGCTATCCATATGACTCAATAGAAATCGGTGATAGGATACGATGCATTTCTAAAGATTATGGGATGGATAAAGTATTCCCACTTCTTAAGCAAACCATCCCCCTTCAAAGACCAGGAGATATGAGACTTGCTTTAGGTGAATCAAGAGAGGTTGGTTTTACACAAAGTGTAAGTTTTAACTACTCAACTATGATGAACGAAATCAATCAAAAAAGGACAGAGGATTACTCAAAAATTAAATCCATGATTGATGAATTAAATCGTCAAATGACCACATCGGCTGGGGGATATAAGCTTACAGAATATGATGAAAATGGCAGGTGGTTAAGAGATTTATACATGGATACCATGGATAAAGAAACGGCTACTAAAATTCTTCAAATTAATATGAATGGTATCGCTGGTTCTACCAATGGTTATAAAGGACCTTACACAGTGGGGATGACTCTTGATGGCATGATTAATGGAGACAGGATTGGTGCTAAATCCATTACTGCAGATAAACTAGCATCCGATGTTGGTTCAAGTTTGGATTTATCCTCCAATGTTTCCATTACTCAGACTGTAAAAAAAGATTTTGTCACAAAGGAGGACCATCAATCTTCTAAAGAGCAAAGTGAAGCTCTCCTTGCTCAAAAGGTATCCATTCCTGATTACAATGCCAACAATGAAGCGATAAACAAGCGTATTACTAGATTTGAACAGAATGAGGCAAACTTTGAGTTACTCTTTTCAAGCCTTAAGCAAAATATAGAAAACAACAGGGTCAACATCGAAGAATTATCAGCAAAGATTGTCAGTGGAATGGATGAGAGAGGAAACACCTATACTGAATGGGGCTCATCTGGGGATTTAAATAAGGTGAGGGTTGGAAGTGACGGGATATCTATCGTTTCTAATGAACAAGAAACTATGACATTTAAAGATGGAAATGTTGAAGCTACTTCTTTATATGTCACAAAAACCATCGGTTTTGGAAACCATACAGCGGATAAGTATGGCAGTGAATTTACGATATTTAGATGGACAGGAGGTGTTTTATAATGGCAAAGAGTGGCTCAATCAAATCAAATTCATGGCGTTATGATTCTTACAGTAACAGTGTCCATGTTCAACTGGACTGGAACACCGTGTCACAGGATAAGGTAAAAAAGACCAGCACCATATATTGGCAGCTAAAAGTCGGAGGAATGCCTTATAGTGCTTCTTGGTATGTGTTTTATAACTCAAAAGTAGTGATTAACGGTTCTGTCGTCCACTCAAGTTCCTATTATGGTAAGGCATATAATGGGACCGTCCTTGCAAGTGGAAATACGACGATTACTCATAATGCTGATGGGACAAAATCTGTCCCAATATCCATAGAGGCTGGTGCTTATTGGTCGGGAACTTACAATTTAAAAGGAACTGGTACAGCAGTACTCGATAAAATTCATACAACACCTCCAGTGATTTACGATGGAGGTGTTACGGTATCAGGGCAGAATCAAGCTTTACTTGGGAACTCTTTATATGGCGTGCAAAATGTTCATGCCGTTAATATATATGTCTCTGCATATGGAAGAGATGGGGCGACGATAAGAAATTTTAATGTGGCATTTCAAGGGAATACATATAATTCCCAAAGTGTCTCTGCCAAAATAACAAAATCTGGTTCACTTCCCGTCACGGTGACAGTAACTGATGATAGAGGGAATCAAACAACAAAAACGATAGCGACCGTTATATCAAGGTCTTATGCTAGTCCTAAGCTTCAAAATTTTTCTGTAAAAAGATATACCAACTCAATTGAAGATCCTATGGGACCTACTTTAAGGGCTGTAGGTTATTTAGAAATCACTGCAGTGAAAGATGCATCAGGACAAAACATTAATGCACCCCATTGGAAAATCGGCGATGACGGTAAGACAAGAAGGAGTTTATCAATAAGTTTTACTAAAGCTAGGGTCCCTATTACAAGGAGTGAAAATTGGACAATTACTTATGGGGATCAATTCTCTACCATATCTACCGTTGTATCAACACCGAAAGGAGAACCAGCCTTCGTTATTGGTAAAAAATCTGTTGGGATAGGCACCATTCCAGAATCGAATGCAGAAGGTTTATGGTTAAATCCTTCAAGGATAAATGGTTATGATTTTATAAAGTATATAAGCCTTTATACAGCTCCGGGCGAAGTTAGCTCTGGTGATTATATCGGAGTAGTGAAGAAATATTGGGATTCTAAAGTCCCAACAGGCATATCGATTGCTCACATCTATGCATCAACACAAGGTGTAGCAATCATTCACAAATATACTGGTGGAAATCATGGGTCGGTGCTCATGTTTGGTTATAACAATACACCGATGAAATCTTATCGATATAATTCTGGGTCGTGGTTGCAAACAGGTTAGGAGGGAAAATGAAAGAAATAGAAAGGGAATTGATTGAAAAAGAAAAGCAAAAGGATGAAGCCTTAGAAATGTTAGATGCTTTAAATCATGACATTTTCAAAGTGTACAAACTGTTGGATCAGTTGGATATAGAAATCAGTAATTTAAAAGAAAGAATGGCTGCCAAGTAAGGCAGCTTTTTTATTTTTAAGGAGGAGTTGAATATGAAAGAGTACTGGAAAACATTCCAAATTATATTAGCTGGAATTGGTGGGTATGTAGGTTATTTTTTAGGAGGTGTGGATGGTCTCATTCATGGCTTAATTGCCTTTGTTCTTATTGACTATATTACAGGGGTCATGTGTGCTATCACTGATAAAAGGCTATCTAGCGCTATTGGTTTCAAGGGGATCTTTAGAAAGATCCTTATTTTTTTGCTTGTAGGTATTGCCAATATTTTGGATGTGAAAGTGATAGGAAGTGGGAGCGCCCTTCGAACAGTGGTCATTGTCTTTTATCTATCCAATGAGGGAATTTCTATTTTAGAAAATGCGGCCCATTTAGGTCTACCTATTCCTGAAAAGTTAAAGGCAATTTTGAAGCAGTTACGAGACAAGGAGGATAAAGATGAGCAATAGTCCACTCGTTAATTTAGTAAATTATAGTCCTAACCACAGTGGGAAAAGGACTCATCCCATCACAAAGATTGCTATCCATCATACAGCAGGTGCTGTTAGTGCAGCAACCATTGGTCATATCTTTAAGCCAAGGGCAAGACAGGCATCTTGTAATTATGGAATTGGCAATGACAATAAGGTGATTTTAGTCGTTGATGAGAAAAATAGATCCTGGTGTACTTCAAGTGCGTGGTGTGATAATAGGGCTGTTACCATCGAAGTCGCCAACTCAAGAAACGGCGGTAATTGGCCAGTAAGTGATAGAGTTTTAGCTACTCTTATTGATTTGGTGACAGACATTTGTAGGCGTAATGGTATTAAGGATTGTAGCTATACAGGTGGTAAAGACGGAGTACTTCAAAAACACGAATGGTATTCAAACACTAATTGTCCAGGTCCTTATCTTGGAAGTCTCTTCCCATATATTTCAAGGGAAGTGAATAAGAGATTGAGGGGTAATACTCAAGCACCTAACTCTATAAAATCTAATCAGCTATATCGTGTAAGAAAGACCTGGCAGGATGCTAAGAGTCAAAAGGGGGCTTTTAGAAACTTAAATAACGCGAAGGCCTGTGTCAATAAGTATAAAGGCTATAGGGTGTTTGATGGTAGTGGAAGGCAAGTTTACCCTGTAGAAAAGACTAAGAAGTCGATTGATGCGATTGCTAGAGAAGTGATAAATGGTAAGTGGGGTAACGGGGATGAGAGAAAGAGGAGATTAAGCCAGGCTGGTTATGACTACAACACCGTTCAGGAAAAAGTGAATGAAATCATCTCTGTAGGAAAGAAATCGGTCGACATCATTGCTAGAGAAGTCATCAACGGGAAATGGGGTAATGGCGTGGAAAGAAAAAGGAGATTAACGCAGGCGGGTTATAATTACAATCAAATACAAAAAAAAGTGAATGAACTACTTTAAATATAAATTTGCCTAGTGGGGTTGTTTCCTTGCTAGGCTTTTTTTATTTGCTCAAAAACCTCCCACTCGGTCTAGAGAAATAAAAGGCAAAGAACTACAGGTTAAAAACATGGCGTTTTCTTTTGCCTGTGATACAGGAGGTATATTATGCGAGTAGAAAAGTTAAATAGTAAAAAAGAAATAAGCCCTCAGGGATATACAAGGGAGGAACTCGATTCTGAACTTGACTTTTTTCTTAGTCAAAAACTAATAGAAGAACTTTTCCTGTTAGGGGAGATTAGTTTAGAAGAATACCGAAAAATCAGGAATGAAAACATGAAGGCATTCGCTCCTTTCCTTGCTCCCTTATATCAATAGAAAACTTGATAAATAGCTATTTGTACGGGAATATAGCATCAAAAGAAAGGGGGTGGAGCGAATGAAAAAGATAACAAAGATAAAGCCAAAACGTGCAGAGAAAAAGAAATTAAAAGTGGCTGCATACGCTAGGGTATCTACTGGCAATGAAGATCAGCTAATGAGCCTTGAAGCACAAAAAGCTCATTATGAAAAGCTGATTGAAAAAGAACCAGACTGGATTTATGCTGGACTTTTTTTCGATGAAGGAATTAGTGGAACAAAAAAGAAAGGAAGAGACGGGCTATCAGCTTTATTACAAGCTTGCAAAGATAGACAGGTTGACTTTATATTGACTAAATCAATTTCAAGGCTTGCAAGAAATACAATAGACTCTCTTGAAATAGTAAGGGAGCTTATAGAACTCGATACTGGCATTTATTTTGAAAAGGAAAGAATAAACACAAAGTCAATGGAAAGTGAACTCATGCTATCGATTCTCTCCTCTTTAGCAGAAAGTGAGTCCAAGTCAATATCAGCAAATCAAAAGTGGTCGATAAAGAAAAGATTTCAGAATGGTACCTTTGTTATTGTCTATCCGCCTTATGGATATGAAAACTGTGATGGGAAAATGGTCATTCACGAAGAACAAGCAAAAATTGTAAAAGAGATTTTTGCTTCATATCTTTCAGGAAAAGGAGTACATGACATTGCTAAATTACTAAATGAAAAGCAGATTTCAAGCAAGAGAGGAGGGAAGTGGAGTGGAACTACAATACGTGACATGTTGAAAAATGAAAAGTATATAGGCGATGTACTTTTTCAAAAAACTTATACAGATGACCAATTCAAAAGGCATAGAAATAAGGGTGAAAAGGATCGGTATCTTATCAAAAATAATCACCAAGCTATTATATCTCGAGAGGACTACGAAAAAGCACAAAGATTACTAGGGCAAAAAGCAAGGGAGAAAGGCAATGGTGATAATACAAGCAAATACCAAAACCGATATGAATTTTCAGGAAAAATCAGATGTTCTGAATGTGGTGGAACTTTTAGAAGAAGACATCACTACAAGCCAAGTGGAAATTTTATAGCATGGGCTTGTAACGAGCATATAAAAGACATCAATAAGTGTTCTATGAAATACGTTAAAGATGAAGATGTTAAGTGGTGTTTTACTACGATGATAAACAAACTTATCTTTGGCCATGAGAAGATTCTGCTTCCCTTATTGCAGGCTTTAAAGAACAGCAAAACGGAAGATGCAGTAGAGAGATTAGCAAAACTAAATGAAGAGCTAGAAAAAATAAGTGAAAGAAAGCAAACGTTAGTAACCTTGATAACAAGTGGGTTATTGGAACCATCCATTTATTCAAAGGAAAAAGCAGAGATAGACCAAGAATATAAGTTGCTTGAGGAAAGAAAAGACCATCTTGAAAATTCCTTTTTAGGAAACAAAAAACATGTAGAGGAATTAGAGAAACTTATAAGCTATACGAAAAAAGCAAATATGCATCAAGATTATCCAGAGGAGATTTTTAAAGAAGTAGTTGATGAAATTCTAGTTATTGACAGGAAAAGCTTTGAATTTAAACTGAAGTGTGGTCTTTCTTTAAGAGAGGAGATGATTGAGTGATAAGAAAAATAGCCTATGGCTATGAAATTAAAGATGGAGAATATGTAGTTAAAGAAGATGAAGCTGAGCAAGTAAAAGTGCTTTTTCAAACCTACCTAGAAGGATGTAGTCAACAGGAGTCGTTGAAGAAGGCAGGAATTAAAGGAAATCATGCAAAAGCTAGAAGAATGCTGAAGAACAAAAGATATATTGGCGAACATGGCTATCCTGAAATTATCGATAAAGAGACTTTTCAACAGGCAGAACAAATGCTTGAAGAAAGAGCTAACGCTTTAGGAAAGGTAGGAGTTTTGAAGAAAGACAAAGTATCACCAATACCTACAAAGTTTAAATATGACAAAGTTGAGATCCTACCAGACTTGCCCATTGAAAGAGCGATAAAGCAATATGAACTGATTAAGATAGTAGGTGATGGATATGGACAGTAAGGTCATTGTTATTCCAGCCAAGAAGAAAATAGGGAACACGATTACTAAAGAGGAAACAAAGAAATTAAAAGTTGCTGCCTATGCAAGGGTGTCAACAGATAGCGATGAACAAGCAACAAGCTATGAGGCACAAGTCGAGCATTACACTTCTTTTATAAAGAAGAATCCCGAATGGGAGTTTGCTGGTGTTTTTGCTGATGAGGGTGTAAGTGGAACTTATACGAAGAAAAGAGAAGGCTTTAATCGAATGATTGAAGAGGCCTTAAAAGGCAACATTGACTATATAATTACTAAGTCAATTAGTCGATTTGCACGAAACACCCTAGACTGTTTAAAATACATCCGCAAACTAAAAGAACATAATATTCCTGTTTACTTTGAAAAAGAGAACATCAACACCATGGATGCTAAAGGAGAGGTTCTTATTACTATCATGGCTTCCCTTGCACAACAGGAAAGTCAATCCCTATCGCAAAACGTTAAACTAGGCTTTCAATACCGATTCCAGCAAGGACAGATAACTGTAAATCACAACAGATTTCTAGGCTACACTAAGGACGAAGATGGTAAACTGGTTATTGTTCCTGAAGAAGAAAAGATAATAAAAAGGATTTATAGGGAGTACCTGGAAGGAAGTAGCCTACGAGATATAAAAGAAGGACTAGAAAAAGATAAAATTTTAAATGGAGCAGGGAATAAAAAGTGGCACATTTCAAATTTAGACCAAATTCTAACCAATGAAAAGTATATGGGCGATGCCCTTTTACAAAAGACCTATACGGTTGATTTCTTAAACAAAAAGAGAGTAGTGAATGATGGAATCGCCCCTCAATATTATGTAGAAAACAGCCATGAAGCGATTATTCCTAAAGAAATCTTTATGAGAGTTCAGGAAGAAAAGCTAAGACGTGCAAATATGACAAGTGGCAAAGGTAAAAGAAGAGTCTATTCAAGTAAATATGCACTTTCTAGTATTGTTTATTGTTCCAATTGTGGCGATATCTACAGAAGAATAAAATGGAATAATAGGGGGAAGAAATCTACAGTTTGGCGCTGTTGTACCAGAGTTCAACAAGGACCGAAGGCCTGTAACGCTGACACAATTAAAGAAGAAGACCTCCATCAAGTAACAATTGATGCCATTAACAGACTGATTGAGGAAAAGATAGAATTAAAAGAAATAGTTAACAAGAACATCGAGAAAGTGATTTCAAAAGATCCAGAAGGGAAAATTGAGGAAATAGATAATGAAATGTTAGAGGTGCAAGAGGAACTGTTGAAGGTAGCAAATGCTAAAGAAGACTATAGTCACCTAGCAAATCGAGTGCAAGAATTAAGAGAGGAAAAAGAAAATATTCTACTAGGACTAGCTGAAGAACAGGCTACTCAAAACCGATTGCAGGAGATGAAAGTCTTCCTTAATCAGCAAAAAATGATTCTATATGAATATGATGAAAGCCTAGTAAGAAAATTGATTGAGAGAATAGAAGTCTATGAAGAGGAGTTTAAGGTAATCTTTAAATCAGGCCTAGAGGTTGAAATAGACAGATAGCAGGAGACAGCTTTGTAGGATTCAAGGCTGTCTTTTGTATTGCTTTGCTTGGTATAATAAACAATAGTCGACAAGTTACCAAGAACTAGCTTTCTTAAAAAATCAAAATATTATCCATACCGTTCACTCGAGCCATGTAGAGACTATAGCGTTGATACAAAAGATGTAAACTTAGAAATCCTGCATTTTAAGCAGTTTTATAAGCATTTTGTCTTTGATAAAGATGAAGAAGGATACGTCAAAAAGACTCAAAAAAACTACATGGATGTAAGAGTAGTTTTGAGACTAGTATGAGGAAACACAAAAAATATAATTAACTCATTTTGTACTTTCTACAAGAGTAGCTTAAAAGGCTGCTCTTTTTTATTGAAGGGAGTAAGGATTCGTTACATCCTTTTCAAAATATAAATTACTCATAGCCCAGCTTTACATATTCGCTTTTATAACATATAATAAAAGCGTAAACGAGAGGGGGCGGACTATGGATACACTTAAAGAATATATACAAGAAAATTTAGTAATAACTAACAAAGAAGCAGAAGAACTTGGATATACTAGGCATAATTTATCAGAATTAACAAAAATCGGACAATTAGAAAGATTAAGACCAGGACTATATCAATTAAAAGGAAAAGTTATAGACGATTTTGTTTTAATATCATCAAATAGTAATCGAATTATATTTTCCCATCAAACAGCCCTCTACCTTCATGACCTATCAGACAGAACTCCAAATGTATTTCATATATCTGTCCCCCAAGGTTACAATGCAAGCCATATCAAAAAAAGATATGAAGATCTACAAGTTCACTATGTAAAAAAAGATTTATACAAATTTGGAAAGACAGAAATAAAATCACCACAAGGCAACCTTATTCCGGTTTACGATATAGATCGAACAATTTGCGATATCATAATCGAAAGAGAAAAAATAGATAAGCAAATTTTTACAGAAGCCATAAAAAGATACTTTAAATCACAAAATAAAAACCTAAGACGACTCATAAAATACAGTAGATTATTTAAAATAGAAGATGAAATTAGGAAATATATGGAGGTATTATCGTGATTAATATCGAGAGTATAAAGGGCAAGATAAGAAGTCTGGCAAAAAAGAAAAATCTGAAATCCCAAGAAGTTCTGCAAATATATTTTTTCGAAAGATTTTTAGAAAGGCTATCTAAATCAAAGTACAAAAATAATTTTATAATAAAGGGAGGATTTCTTATATCTTCTTTAATCGGGATAGAAAATAGAACAACTATGGACATGGACACAACCATTAAAGGCATAGCCCTAAAAGAAGAAAAAATAAAAGAAATCGTAGAAGAAATTATAAATATCAATGTAGATGATGGAATAAAATTTGAAATAAAAGACATCAGCTATATTAGGGAAGAGGACGAGTACGAAAACTTTAGAATTTCACTAATAGCTAATGTTGGGAAGACTAAAAATCCTATGAAACTAGACCTAACAACAGGAGATGCAATAACACCAAGGGAAATAGAATATACCTATCCTTGTATCTTTAGTAAAGAAGATATAAAAATAATGGCATACCCATTAGAAACAATTTTAGCTGAAAAATACGAAACCATATTCAGAAGAAATATAACAACAACACGAATGAGAGACTTTTACGACCTATACACCCTCTACAAGTTAAAAAAAGATGATATAGATTATAAAATTTTAAAAGAAGCAATAGAAAGAACTTCCCACAAAAGAGGAAGTCAGGAGATAATGAAAGACTATAAGGAAATAATCGAGGACATAAAAGAAGATTCATACCTGAGATCCTTGTGGGTAGTATATCTCGGTGAAAATAAGTATATTGGAGATCTTACCTTTGATAAGATTCTTGGTGTAGTGATAATTATTTCAAATAGGATTAATGAGATGTAATTTAACAGACACTGTCTGGCAAATTATAGATAAGAAAATATTAAGGATTAAAGAAGTGGAATTACTCTGCTTCTTTTTTTTACTTAAAGGTTAGAGAATTTTAGAATAAATATGTTTTTGAAAATTGTTTTTTCTAGGAAATCAGATTAAAGATTTAGGGAACTTAAAACAAGGAGATTTTGTTAAAATATTTGGACAAGTAAAAACAAGCATTGATAGCAATGGAAAGGAACATAAGAATGTCCATATTTTGTCTTCTAAGCTCTTAAAAGCAAAAGAACAAGTAAAAGAGTAAAGATAAAGATAAAAAGCCTATATTATGGCAAATAAAAAGCTTTAAGGCAGATGACAAAAGTAAGTCAAATAAGAAAGACCATAACAAAGGTACAGAGAAATAAATATCGGCAGTTTTCGGACTGCCTTTATTCTTTTCTGTTCAGTTTAACGCGGTAAATCATATAATTGAAAGGAATCTGTGTTATATGCTATAATTAGGTAGTTAATCTATACATTTAGAAAGGTAAAATATAGAATTGGAGAATGATATGGGATTTTCATATAATAAATTATGGAAGTTATTAATAGATAAAAATATGAAGAAAACAGACTTACAATGTGCAATAGAAACTACACCCAAGACAATTGCAAAAATGGGAAGAGACGAAAAAGTAAGTTTGGAAACATTAGGAAAGATTTGTGAGTATTTTCAATGTGATATTGGAGATATTATTGAATACAAAAGAAAGAACGAAGAGGAAATCAAATGAGATTTATTGGTGGCAAAACGCTGATTATACCATATATAATAGAGTTAATTAAAGAAAAAACAATAGATGTGAAAAGTATATCAGATGTATTTGCTGGTTCAGGAGTAGTTTCTCGTGAATTTAAAAATTTCGGATATGATGTTATATCTAACGATTTGATGTATTTTTCTTATGTTCTATTAAGAGGAACAGTTGGGATAAATTCTAAATTAGAGTTTAAAAGTCTAGGTGTATCAGACCCAATAGCGTATTTAAATAATCTTAGTTCGGGAAATATGAACATAAACCAATCAAAATGTTTTATATACCAAAATTATAGTCCTAAGAGTGGAAGGATGTATTTCACAGAAGAAAATGCTTTAAAAATTGATTTAATTAGGGTTCAAATTGAAAATTGGTATAACGATTCTCTTATCAATGAAGACGAGTATTTTTATTTACTTACGTGTCTTATAGAAGCAGTACCTTATGTAAGTAATATAACTGGTGTATATGGAGCTTATTTAAAGCACTGGGATAAAAGAGCATTAAATAATTTAGAATTAAAAAATGTAGATTTATCAATTAATAATTCAGTAGGACAAGCATATAATGAAGATTCTAATAAATTAATTGAAAATATAAAAACAGATTTAGCCTACTTCGATCCACCATATAATCAAAGACAGTACTTGCCCAATTATCATGTATTAGAAACAATAGCTAAATATGATTCTCCTAAAATAAAAGGAGTAACTGGATTAAGAGATTATTCTGAACAAAAAAGTGACTATTGTAGAAAAGATTCGGTTTTAAATGCTTTTGACGATTTAATTAGGAAGACTAATTCAAGATATATTATTCTTAGTTATAACACAGAGGGATTATTATCCCATGATGATATTATTAGTATTTTAGAAAAATATGGAAAGAAAAGTACTATGGGCTATAAATTTATAGATTACAGAAGATATAAGAATGCCCAAACAAATAAGAATAAAAACTTGAAAGAAGTATTATATTTTGTAGAAAAGGAGCAACTATGAGTGAAAATTATATAAAATCACCATTCAATTATATTGGAAATAAACATAGATTATTAGCTCAAATATTGCCTTTGTTTCCTCAAAATATAGATACTTTCTATGATGTATTTTGTGGTGGTCTAGATGTTTCTGTTAATGTTAAAGCTGATAGAAAAATAGCTAATGATATAAACTATTTTGTAATTGAAATTTTAGAAATGTTTAAAAGGACTGATAGCAAAGAGCTGTTAAGAAATATTGATAATGTAATAAGTGAATTTAATCTATCTAAAGAAAATAAAGAATCATATTATGAATTTAGAGAATATTACAATAAAAACAAAGACCCGCTTTTGCTATATGTTTTGATGTGTTATTCCTTTAATTACCAGTTTAGGTTTAATTCAAATCATGACTATAATAACCCCGCTGGAACTAATAGGAGTAGTTTTAATGAAAATATGAAAAATAGACTTACTTCTTTTAGAGATAATCTTTTCAATATAGAATTTAGCAATAAAAACTTTAAAGAATTTGATTTCTCTAAGATTAAAGGTTCAGACTTTGTATATTGTGACCCCCCTTATAGAAGCTCTGTAGGTTCATATAATGATGGTAAAAGAGGGTTTGAAGGCTGGACTCTTGATGATGATCTAGCTTTATTTGAGATATTAGATGAATTAAATGATAGAAAAATTAAGTTTGCATTATCAAATGTATTTTTTAATAATGGATTAGCTAATAAAGAGTTACAAAAGTGGAGTGGAAAATACAAAGTTCACTTGTTAAAGATAAATTACTCAAACAGTAATTATCAACGTAATAAGCTAGGTGAAACCAAAGAAGTTTTGATTACAAATTACTAGGAGGAAATATGGCAGAAAGAACATTAGGCTGGATACAAAATCCATCAAGTTTTGAAAATTTAAAAAATGTAGTTTCTGTTTTTGATAAAAATTCTGATATATACAAGGAAATCTTAAATACTAAACTTCCTAAATTAGTAAAAGATTTAGATTTACAAAATAAACTTATTTCAGAATTGGAAAAAGATCCACTTGAAATGGACTATGTTTTATTAAAAGGTCATGGTATAAAATCAGGTCAGAAAAGAGCTGATGCAGAGTGTAGTGGTATTGTTCAAGCTGCCATTACAACACAAGGCGGTAGAGCTTATACAGATGATTGGACTGCTGATGGATTTTTAAGATGGGGAATATCCATCGGACTTTTAGATTATGATACAGAAAAAGATACAGTCTCTATAACAAAACTAGGAGAAAAGTTTGTAAAATCTAATTCTGAAGACCCAGATAAAGAAATATTAATTTCAGCTTTTTTGTCATATCCACCAGCCGTAAGAATTTTAACTTTACTGGAAAATGGAGACCATCTAACAAAATTTGAACTTGGTAAGCAATTAGGAGGACTTGGAGAAGCTGGTTTTACATCAATTCCTCAAGATTTATATATCCAAGCAATAGAATTAGCAGCTGATAAAGACAAAGCAAGTATTCGTTCAAATACAGAAGGGTCAGCAGATAAGTATGCAAGAATGATTTCAGGCTGGCTATCTAAGGTTGGGCTTGTGCAAAGAGTTACAAAAGAAGTATCAACAAAAATAGGTAATATTGAGTATAAAATTAATATAGGTCATTCATTTAGAATTACTTTACTGGGTATTAAAGAACTTAAAAGAGCAAGGGGATTATCTTCATATCCAAAGACAGATAAAATAGTATATTGGCAAATGCTAGCTACTAAGGGTAAAGATAGAGATTATATTAGAAATAGACGTGGGCACATAATTAAAGCAATTAATAACAGAGAAAGAAATTTGGAAAATATAAAATCCTATTTATTAGAAAATGATATTAAAGAGAACATCACAACTATAGAAGATGAGCTTAAAGTCATTGAAGCTATTGGTCTATCACTAAAACATAGTAGAAATGGCTATGTGATAGATGACAATATAATAAAATTAGAAATACCTAGAACAAAAATTTCTAAGACAAATGTATTAGAACTAAAGGATAAAGTAAGAAATAAATTAAAATATGTTGACCACAGATATCTAGCTCTAATTGACTTAGCTTATGACGGAACTGCAAATAGAGATTTTGAAATTCAAACAATCGATCTTTTAATAAATGAGCTTAAGTTTAAGGGTGTGCGTCTAGGAGAAAGCAGAAAGCCAGATGGAATTATATCTTATGATATAAATGGCGTAATCATTGATAACAAGTCTTACTCTACTGGATATAATTTACCTATTAATCAAGCAGATGAAATGATTAGATATATCGAAGAAAATCAAACTAGAGATGAAAAAATAAATTCAAATAAATGGTGGGAAAGCTTTGATGAGAAGGTAAAAGACTTTAATTATTTATTTGTATCATCTTTCTTTAAGGGAAACTTTAAAAACAATTTGAAGCATATAGCTAATAGAACTGGAGTAAATGGTGGAGCTATAAATGTAGAAAACTTACTTTATTTTGCAGAAGAATTAAAATCTGGGAGACTATCTTATGTTGATTCATTTACGATGTATGATAATGATGAGATATATGTAGGTAGTTTTACGGATTACAGTAATGTTAAAATTGCTGCTGAAGAAGAAAGTCATTATTCGATTTAATAAAGTTAAATATGGAAAGGAGGGTATATGAACTTAGAAGAATATTATATGGCACTTCCTAAAGATTTATCTGGAAGCATAACAAAAAATAGATTCAGGATGGAATTATTATGGGGTGTAAGTAAAATTATTGATGCCCATAAAGAAAGTGAAGATTATTCGGTAATATTTGATTTTAAATGTGATATTGAATTACACAAAGAACAAGAGATGTTTTTTTATCAAATAAAAACAAGAAAATCTGGAAGTTTTAATGAAAATAATTTGTGCAAAATAAATAATAAAGAAAATAATTCTATTTTAGGCAAGTTATATGCTCTTTACTCTCCTAATCAAAATATAAAATTGGCTATAGTGTGTAATAAACCGCTTAAAATAAGAAAAAAAGATATTGATTTTTACGAAAAACGTTTTGGAGAAATTGACAAAGATGCAATTGATGAAATAAAAAATAAGTTGCGTATAGAATTAAACATAGAATCAGTAAATATAGATAATGTATTTTATATATTTGATGAGATGGATTTTCAACACCCTGAAGATGCAATTAAAGGTAAATTAATAAGTTCTTTTGAAGAAATAAAAAATGAAGAGCCACAAAATCCGAATGCACTTTATAGATTGGTTATGGACACGGTAAAACAGAAAGCGGCATATGAGTTAGATGTAAAGGATTATGAAGAAGTAAAAAAGAAAAAGGGAATTACTCGAACTGAGTTTGATAGAATGTTAGATTCTCATAAAAAAGAATCGAAAAATGGGATTAATGAAACACAAAATTTTATCAATACATTGTCATTAAGAAGACAAAGAAAATATAATATTGCATTAAGTGATTTACTAGAAATTCAAAATACTGAGAGTTTACGTTTAATAAGGGTACAAATTTTTAATTATATTCGCGAAAATGAAGATTCATTTATTGATGAAGAAGATTATTTGAATAAAATATCTAGAGTCTTTAATAACGATTTTAATATTGAAATAACAAATGATATGAAAGACGTGCAATATTTAATAGTTTATTTTATTTATGCGACTGGAGGGGAAATATAATGAATTTAACTTTTGATCAAATATACATATTTGATATAAATAAAGAAGAAGCATATACACAAACTTTTTACAAAGGATTAAATATCATTACTTCCAGTGAAGTTGACGGAACTGACAGAGGAAAGTCCGTGTTGCTTAGAAGTTTATATCATTCTTTAGGAGCTGAAGCGAACTTTGATTCAAAATGGAATGAAAAAGATAAAGTATATATCCTTAAATTTAGTGTAGATGATAATAAGTATTCAATTTATAGATCTAAAAGATTGTTTAAAATATTTGATGATGAAAATCAATTGATCTTCAAGACAATTCACAGATCTGAATTAGCAAAATTTATGGGGGAATTATTTGGTTTTACTATTTTTTTACCAAATAAGAATACAAAACAATTAGAAGTTGCACCTCCCGTGTATAGTTTCATTTTAAATTATTTGGATCAAGATAAATACGAAGGAACTAAATTCAGTTCTTTTAATAATCTTGCTCAATATAGCAATTTTAAAATAAATGTAATATACACGCACTTAGGTATATATAATAAAGATTACTTTGAACTAATTAAGCAAAAGGAAGAAATAGAAAGTAAAATTAAAATCACTAAAGAAGAGATACAGGAATTAGATAAGTTAAAGAATAGAACTCTAGCAATGCTTAAGGGATTTTCTTGTCCAGAAACTAGTAGTGCTCTAGAAAATGAATTAAAAATAGAATCGAAAGAGTATTCACTATTAATGAATAAAATGAGTGAAATTAGAAATAAACTTGTGGAACTAAGAAATCAATTAGAGGAACAAAAAATTGCCCTGAATCAGATTGATAAATTTGCAAAAAAACAAGAAAAAGAAATTAAAAATATTTTATTAACACATATATGTCCAGAGTGCCACACTATTTTAAACGATACTATAAATATAAGGAGCAAGAGATACAACAATGTTGATAACGCGATAGATTTAAAAGATACAATTAATGTAGAAAGCATTAAAATCAAAGAAGAAATTGAAAAATATGAAAAAGATTATTCTGAGTTGGCGGCTCACTTGAAAGAACATAATGAAAAAATATCTAGTAATAGAAAGGAAATCAATAACTATATAAAATTTAAAGGACTAAATGACTTAATAGATAAAATAAATAAGGATCTATTATTTAATAATGGCATGGTCTTACAAGCACAAGATGATATTAAACCTATAAAAAAAGAAATAAAAGAAATTAGTCAAAGGATTAAATCTGTTGACGAAGATTATTATTATTTAATCGATAAATTGAAAAATAGATTTAATTTAAATGAATTAGATGATACAAGCTATCAGAATTTATCTAAAAATTTTTGTGCTAGTGGTAGTAACAAACCTTTATCAACTGTTATATGGTATCTAACACTTAATGATTTAAAACAAAAGTACAATTTTAAAGAAATTGAATTTCCAATGGTGTTTGATAGTCCAAATAATGTTGAAACCGATCAAGAGAAAAAGATAGCTTTAATTAAATTTATTTTAGAATCATCAAATAAATTCAATCAGATGATAATATCATCTATAGGGTTTTCTAAAAATGAATATGAAATAGATTCTGAAGTTCATATTAAGATTTTAGACAATGATAAATATCATCTGTTAAATGAGCCTGACTATATTCAAAACTATGAAATTTTGAAATATATGAATGATGCATAAAAATGCAGTCACCTCTCTACTTCCTTCCCATAGTAATTTTCATAGTTTTTCCTATATTGAACAAGGTCAGAAAATTGTTCTTTATTTAAAGAATACTCTTGCATAAGGGTGTTCTTTTTTTCTTGCAATTCATCGAGTTTCGTTAATATTTCTTTTGTGTTTGGTAGTTTTTTATAATTTTCTAAGATCTCTTTAGCGGCTATTTTATAGACGGAAAGTTCGCTATAATACTCATCTGCAAATTGCTTATCATTAGGATTTTTCTTGTGGTATTTATAGATTTCACGATACTTATTTATAGTATTTATATTTTCCATATTTTGGGATAAACTCTTCATTTCAGTTTCAATTTTCTTTATTTTATCTAACAGATCTTGCCTATCATCGGCAGATTTTTTGATTAGCTCATCGAGTTGAGTAATTGAATTAATTCCTTGTTCTCTTAATTTAATTATTGAATCTGCCATTGTTTTGATATTATGTTTTCTTGCCCAAACTTCATAGCCTTTAGAGGATTGAGCTTTTTTATTAGTAGATATATCAATAACATTTCCTACTCGCTTTTTAATAGGATTAGCTTTATTTTTAATTGCTAGATCTATTCGTTCTTTGATTTTTTCTTCAGTGTAATCGTCTCCGATAGTCTTCGATCTTGTAAATCTTTGCTTATCTTTATGACGAAAAGCAATGTGTTTACCAAACTTAATTTCATAATCAAGATCCTTCATATTTTCTAAAAACTCTTCCCACGGTTTAGACTTATTAATCATTCTATCTATATCAAATTGTAGTTTAGATTTCCAGGAATTTCCTTTCTTGTTTTGGTCATATTCATACCAGGATTTACCCGCAGTTTTATATTTTCTTTTGTAAGCTTCATAATATTTATCAATGACTGAAAGCTTATTTTCTTTACATAATTCGTCACTTTGATACCTGATTTTATGGTAAGTTTTTCTGTTGGATTGGTAGCATTTACCAGTCGTGTAATTAACATTATTAAGTAGGCTAAGCACCTAACGCCTTACATTATTTCTAATGTAGGTTTTTAGATACTCGCCCCCAAACCGTACGTACACCTCTCGATGTATACGGCTTTCCATTTATTCTTCATTTGAGTTATTAATTTTTCCAAAACATTCATTACAAATTACTAGAGTTTTTCTATTAATGCTTTTCATAAAAATATGCCAAGCGTATTCATCAGTTAAGTCTTTAAGCTTTTTTACTTGATACACTTTTAGATTATTAGTTTCTTTCCCGCACCATTCACACTTATTATTTTTTAATCTTAAACCTAGTGTTGGTTTCTTAAGATAGAATTTTTGCTTATGAATCATATCAGCATTATCACATTGGGGAAATTCTTTTCTAGCCAAGCTGTCTTTCCAAAGTAAACGAGTTTTGTTATTACCATTTTTATCTGTATAACTTATACCAAAATCTTTATCAGTGCGGTATCTAGTTATAATATCCGTTACCTTTGTCCTATATTTGCAAGCCAATGTTTTATACAGACTGTATTCCATAATGTATCTAAACTTATGGAGTTTTGAAGAATTATTTGCGAGTCTGTAGTAGTTACAGAATCCTCTAATTTCTCCGTTATATTGCTCTAATATGCTTAAGTCTGTTCTTGATGTTAGTTTAGTTCTTTCTTTAGGAAACCATACTTCTTTTCCATTTAGATTTTTAATTCTTAATGCTCCAAGCTCTACTAGCTTATTTTGTATTGTTGAAGTTGATAGTTCAAGTCTTACATTACCACCAAAGTTTCTTGCTTTTATACCTGCTTTTGTCCTCTTTGTATGATTACTTCTAGGAGTTATTCTGATATCAAAACCTAGGAACTTGGCTCTATCTGTTGATTTTGTTACTAGTGTTTTTTCATCAGATAGTTCGAGGTTTAATTCTGATTTGATAAATTGACCAATGTCTTGTTTTACCTTTTCAGCATCTGCCTTAGAACCGATAATGCCAATAATGAAATCATCAGCATATCTAACATACTGTATTCTCTTGAAGTTTTTATCCATAGGATTTAAGCAAGGTATATTGAAATATCTTTTGTTTATCTCTTCAATTTCTGATTTAATATCATCTATTTCAATTTTATTAGTTGTCTTGCTTAACTTATTTTCAAGTCTTTTTCTTCTATCATAAAGAGCTTTATATTCCTTATTTTGCTTTCTTTTATTACCTTTATCAAAGCTTTCCTTGTAACTTTGCATATACTTGTCAAACTTATCCAAGTAAATATTTGAAAGTATGGGACTTATTATTGACCCTTGTGGCATTCCACTGTAGGTGTTGTGATATTGGTTTTGTTCCATGTATCCAGCTTTAAGAAACTTTCTTATTAATCTTAGGAATCTTTCATCGTCAATACGCTTGGATAGAATGTCTATCATAATGTTATGGTCTATATTGTCAAAGAAACCTTTAATGTCTCCTTCAACGAACCATTTACATCTTACAAATCTATTTTGAATTTGTCTTAAAGCGGTATGACAACTTCTATTATCTCTAAAGCCATGAGATGTGTCCTCAAAGCTTTCATCATAGATGGAATTTAATAACATTCTACATACTTCCTGTACTAATTTATCATCAATACTTGGTATGCCTAATGGTCTTAATTTCCTGTTTTTCTTTGGAATATATACTCTTTTTGTTGGTGTGGGTGAGTAACTTTCATTTTTTAGTGAATCAATGATTTTGTTAATTCTTTCTAAGCTCATTGCACTTATTGTTTGATTATCTACACCTTTGGTCATATTTCCTGCGTTAGCATAAATATTTTGGTATGCTTGTAAGAACAGGTCTATGTTGTAAAGGTTACGATACAATCTTTTGTAAGTGTAGTTTTCATCTTTTGAATGTTTTCTCAAACTAATCAATACATTGTTGGGATTTCTCATAGTGCCTCTCGCACCTTCCTTTCCTCTGAATTGAATGAATAAACTGCCTTCCTTCACCATGCGAGAGTCATTATCTCTCTCGGATTACTACGAAGGCTCCGTTACCATATCAGATATTCAGGCTCTTAAAAACCATAGCATTTTATCGCTTTCTGACTTAGGTAATCTCCATTTAGTATCGAAGTAAAAAGCGGACGTTGATTGTCGGATATGCTTTTCGTCCTTTCATGCTTATGCAAGCGGATTGAGTGTAAAGTTTTGCCTATTGCATTAATCTTCGCTACATAGGTACACTCAACATAACGTATATAGATATCTTTCGTTATGACCACCACAAATGTTCCTCGGACTGGCATTCAATCAGTTTAGACTTTATCCTTATATCAACTTTAGGTCTCGCCATTCAGTCGTGGAATGATATCTATCCAACTTATGACTTTAATAACGTGCTAATGTCCTCTTTGGATTTCTCCTCTAAGTTAGTTATTGACCTTAGATATTAAAACTACTATTCTACCATTTTGCTAAAATGGATTTACTTCGTACCTTATGGACGCACAAATAATATGGTTATGGATATGCCCTCTATCTACATGAGTTGCAAGTACAAACTCATAATCTTCTTTTAAAATTTTCTTACATAATTCCATTCCAATTTCGTGAGCTTTTATAGGATCAACCTCTCCTGGTAGAAAAGATTGGATTAAATGCCTAGCTAAAACTGTACCTTTAGTATCATTGTCTTCTCGTGTTTTCATAAATTGAATATGGGCAGTAGATGAGTGACATTTGAATGAAGATACTAAGATTTTTTCATCAGTTTTTTCACTCTTGGTAATGTAATCTATTGCCAAATTTAGAGTTGACTTTATAGGATGTATTTTTGTAATTGCCATATTAGTCACCAGAACTTTCTTTTGATTTATTAAGAAGTAGGGAATGAATCTGCCATATTTCTTTTGATAATTTTTCTATCTGCTTATTCATAGACTCAATTTCATTTTTGTATATAACACCAGTTGTATTAGTAGCTTTTGCAATCTGGTTTATATTATTTGTTGCATTTGAAAGTAGCCATTGTAGGTTTCTAAATGGTTCTAAATCTACTACATAAATTTCTTTTTCTAATACGCATTTCCTCAAAAAGTGGGACATTGTTTTACAATTTGCAAGTTTCATTTTCTTTTCAAAAGTTTCTTTTTCTTCATCTGTTAAATATATTTTTAATTGATTATTTCTTTTTCTATTATCCATAGTATATCTCCTTATCATAAAATATTGGGGTCTTAGGGTTCTCCCTAACAAGGTAAAATTGATAAAAAAAGAAGCAGTCCATAAAGGTTCTGCTTCATCAATTTTTCGTGAGTGGGTACTCACTTACTGTGCTTGCTCATATACTAATAGTATAAGAACAGCTTTAAGCATAGTTCTTAAAAATGAACCTAATCATCTATGATAAAATTATAGATATTAGGGATGAAATGGGATTGTTTTATGTGCTTGCTGGGTTTCCAATTTAGGAATTACTCATTTAGTAGACTCCACCCTCATTCCATTGCCTTTCATCTTTTCGGTTGGTTAGGTTCATTTATTGATTACCTGTATAACTCGTGAGCCTGTTGTGGTTTTGGATTAACAGGGCATCCAAAATTATAGGAGGTATATTATGTCAGAAAAAATTGTTGTAGGAATTGATGTGAGTAAGGCTTTTAATGATATCTGTATTCTATCACCCAATAATGACATCATCAAAAGACTTAAAATTTCTAATGATATTAATAGTATGAAGTCGCTCATCTATGTACTTGAAAAGGTAGAAGATGAGTACGAAGACAGAGCAGTAATTATCATGGAAGCTACTGCACACTATCATCAAATTTTAGCTAATTTTTTCCGTGAGCATAATTACGAAGTCATTGTAATTAATCCGATTCAAAGTGGAGCATTGAAAAATATCAATATCCGAAAAATTAAATCAGATAAAACAGATGCATATAATATAGCGTTGCTATATCGTATTAAGAATTACAACGAAACAATTACACACTCAGATACGGTTAACAGTATCAAAAAGCTTTGCAGACAGCATAAAGAATTGACGGATGAAATTGTGGAACATATCAACCGATTAATCACTTTTTTAGATATTTCCTTTCCAGATTTCAAGAAAGTATTTACGGATTTGCAAGGGAAAACACCTTTGTCTTTGCTTGAAAAATATCCTACTATACAGGAAGTATTATCTCCTAAAAATAAGCAAGATATTATTCAACTGATAAAAGAAAATTCACATAAAAGCAGCTCCTATGCTGAAGCAAAATATGAAAAACTATTGAAAGCTGCTAATAAATCTATTGAAGTTTGTATAGTAAGCCTTAGTTCAGCAGTACTTATTCAAACAACTGTAAAGGTTATTTTCAGTTTAGAGGAAGCTTTGAAAGCAATCGATGATGAAATCAAAAGACTATCTCTTTTAGATGAAAAGTTTCATAAAGAAATAGTGCTTTTACAAAGTATTCCAGGCGTTGGAGAGTATACAGCATGTGTAGTTTTATCGGAGCTTGGAGATATATCCAATTTCTCGAAACCGAAAGAATTAGTTGCCTTCTTTGGCTTGGATCCAGGAGTATCCCAAAGTGGAACATACAATAGGAAAAACAATAAAATCTCTAAAAGAGGATCACCTCATGTTCGCTCAATTCTCCATATGCTGGCAAAATCTAATGTGTATCCAAATCGCAACCGAGAGTATTTAAATCCTGTTATGCGAGCTTATTTTGAAAAGAAAATAGCTGAAAAACCATACAAAGTTGTAATGTGTGCAATTATGCGTAAAATGGTTCAAATTATTTTTGCTGTTCTCAGAAACCAAAAATCATTTGAATTAAGAACACCCGAAGAACATCAAAAACTAATTCGAGAAAAAAGTAAGTTAGTCGCATAAATTATTAAAAGTGTTGCCTCAAAAAATGAAAGTGTATGAGGCTTGTTTGCTATGCACATTTTTAAGTTTTATGACTTGAAAATTTTTTAAAAAATTTTTAAAAATAACTATTGACTTTCTTAGTTGGTCTATTAAAATTAAAATCTTAAATACATACTGAGCTACTAATCTAAATTTTCTATTGTTATTTATAGATTTCTGTTTGTAATAAACAAATTTATATAGATGTTTATTAACTATATACCACAAATAGGTACGAGAGTTTTTAACTCTTCATTATTGATTTTAAAGCATAATACAATATTTTCCTATAAGTTTTAGTTTTCTATTTCTCTTATAATTTAGCTTGAACTATTAAGCAATTCTTAATAGTTGCATCATATTGTATAGTTATAAAAGGCTGCTTTAATAATTTAAAAATTAAAACGATGATTTTTAGGTGATCTAAAATATATTAAATAGTTTGAATAATTGCTATGTATTATTTAGTGTCTACTGGTAATTATCATAAAAAATCAAATTTAAAATATAGAAAAAGAACAAGTTTCTTTTATTTTAGAGGATTTATGCCTAATAGCATAAGTCCTCATTTTTTATGTTCAAATTAATCATTAAAACTCAAAAATACTATAAAAAAATAAAAATTCTGGTTACCAAAGAGGGCAAATTTCACTTTATAAAGTGAGGGGTATTTTGTTATCTTTCTATAAAAATCAAAATACTTTGAAGTGCGAATATTCTTGAAATTGATTATGTGAGATTAGCATATTTCAAATTTAATTCACTTATCAAGGTAAAAAAATAACTTACATAGGAGATTAAAATGCAAGCAATAAAGATTTATAGTATGAGAGTTGCTATGTTATGTAGGCTTTATGATCTTAGATTAATTAATGAGAAGGAATATACAAAAATTAAGAACAGGCTAGAAAAGGATTATAAGAAGATGGATAGAAAGTAATTGTTATTGTGATATAATAACACTGTAGAAAGATACAAAACGGGAAGGAGGTAAAATGAATACTAAAGTAAAATTAATAAAAGCTTCAAATACAGGAGCTAGAAATAGAAATGCACTACATTTAGACTTAAAACGAGTTGCAGCATATTGTCGAGTTAGCACTGATAGTAAAGACCAACTTGAATCATATAAATCGCAAGTTGATTATTACACAAATCTAATAAAAAATAATAAGAACTGGACTTTAGCTGGTATATATGCAGATGAAGCGACAACAGGAACAACTGCTACTAAAAGAGCAGATTTCATGAGACTAATAAGTGATTGCCAAAATGGAGATATAGACATGATAATTACTAAATCTATATCAAGATTTGCTAGAAATACATTAGATACCTTAAAGTATGTAAGACTATTAAAGGAAAATAATGTTGGTGTAGTATTTGAAGAAGAAAATATAGATACTTTGACAATGGATGGAGAGCTATTACTAACAATATTAAGTTCAGTAGCTCAACAAGAAGTAGAAAATACCTCAGCCCATGTGAAAAAAGGGCTGAAAATGAAAATGGAAAAAGGGGAACTTATTGGTTTTCAAGGTTGCCTTGGATACGACTATGACCCGATAACAAAAAGTATCTCTATAAATGAAGAAGAAGCCAAAATTGTCAGATACATCTTTAAAAGATATTTAGAGGGCAATGGTGGCTCAGTCATTGGTAGGGAACTAGAAGAGCAAGGATATCTCACCCCGAGAGGTAAAACAAAATGGTCTGATACTACAGTGTTAGGAATAATTAAAAATGAAAAGTATATTGGCGATATACTAATGGGAAAAACTTTTACAGTTGATCCCATAACAAAAAGAAGACTAGCAAACTTTGGTGAATCTGATAAATACCACATTGAAAATCATCACGAGCCAATTATATCAAGAGAAGATTTTGAAAAGGCACAAGAGATTAGACTTAGGAGAGCACAAAATAGAAACACCATTGCTAATAAGGATAGAAAAAGAGAGAAACTATCAAGGCAATATGCTTTTTCAAGTATGCTGGAATGTGGATTTTGTGGTGAAATACTTTCAAGAAGAACCTGGCACACCAGTTCCATTTACAAAAAAATTAACTGGCAATGTGTAAAGTCAACCAAAAAAGGTAAAAAATATTGCCCTCATTCAAAAGGAATACAAGAAGCAGCAATAGAAAAAGCATTTGTTGAAAGCTATAGGCAATTATGCCATGCAGATTCAACAGTAATAGATGACTTTTTAAAAATTGTTGAAGAAGAAATAAATGATGAGACTTTGGTCAAAGATTTGAAAAAGTTAGAAAATCAATTAAATAGAATCATTAGTCAAGAAAGAAAGTTAGTTGATCTTCATTTAGAAGATAGTATAGACGAAGAAGTTTATGCTAAAAAGTATAAAAAACTTACAAAACAAAAAGAAGAATTACTTGATGAAAAGAAAACACTAGAGCTAACTATCAAAGATGAAAACTCTATTAAAGAAAGACTAAAGCAATTTAAAAAGGTCTTAGAAAATAAAGAAATTATAGAGGAATTTAACAGAACAGTATTTGAAAGCATAGTTGATAAAGTCGTGGTAGGTAGAATTGACAAAGACGGAAAAGTTCATCCATATGACCTGACATTCTACTTCAAAACAGGAGTTAAAGATAGTCAAGATTCTAATAACTTTAAAGATAAAAGAAAAAATGCCAAAGACAATGACATTAATAAATTGTGCTCCCACAAGAATGACGAGGATAAAAATTTATGTTCCCAAGCAAAAGACAACGCATGTGGAGTGCATAGCGTTGATACAAAGAGTGAAATCGTGAAAATCCTGCATTTTAAGCAGTTTTACAAGCATTATGTCTTTAATGAAGATGGCGATGGAGGAAGAAAAAAAGTCCTAAAAAATTATATTGATGTTTATGTTTGCATTGATATGGTGTGTGGAGATACAAAGGGTGAATTGGGAAGTGAGGAATAAGAAATGATGAGATGGATAATAAAAATAATCTTATTTCCAATCAGCTTGTTGCTGAGTATCCTTACTGCCTTTCTGACATTTATACTTGGCATAGGAACAACTATTCTGTATTTCTTAATGCTTATGTGTATAGTTGCTGCAATAGGATCATTTATGCAAAAAGATATATCACTTGGCATTGAGGCATTGGTATTAGGATTTTTAGTTAGTCCATACGGCGTACCGATGATTGGAGCAACCGTTATAGCATTCTTTCAGGGAATCAATGAAGAGATAAAATCAATCTAAAAAATTTCATACAAAATGGTTACCAAAGGCGATAGAGAAAAAACTATCGTCTTTTTCTTTGTAAATTTTAAGGAAGGAGGTGAAGCGATGGACTTTGACTATTTCTATAATCGTGAAGCAGAGAGATTTAATTTTCTTAAAGTACCGGAGATATTAGTTGATGGAGAAGAATTTAAGGGGCTGTCAGCGGAAGCAATTATCCTATACTCTATGCTTCTAAAGCGTACAGGGATGTCCTTTAAAAATAAATGGATAGACAAGGAAGGCAGAGTATTTATCTATTTTACCGTTGAAGAAATTATGAGAAGAAGAAATATTTCAAAGCCGACAGCCATAAAAACATTGGATGAGTTAGACAGTAAAAAAGGAATCGGACTGATTGAAAGAGTAAGGCTTGGACTTGGTAAGCCGAACATCATTTATGTAAAAGACTTTATGAGCGTATTTCCGTTTAAAGAAAATGACTTACAGAAGTCAAAAAATTTAACTTCAGAAGTAAAAGATTTTAACCTCAGAAGTAAAGAAAATGAACTTCAGGAAGTTCAAAATGTTAACTCTAACTATATAGAGAATAATAAGAGTAAGTATAGTAAGAGAGAATATAGTTTTTGCGAAAACGGACTTGGAACATTTCAAAATGTCTTTTTAAAGGATGAAGATATAGGCGAATTACAAATTAAAATGGCAGGAGAGCTTGATAACTACATTGAGAGATTATCAACCTATCTTCAAAGTACCGGAAAGACATATAAAGACCATAAAGCGACGATCCTTTCTTGGTTTTATAAAGATCAGAGAAGTAAGAAAAAATCCAATATCCCTACATGGGAGGAATATAACAAAGGAGTACATCTATGAATAAGGAATTAGAAAAAGTGATGATAGAAGATGTGGAATATAGCTTTGATCCTGAAAAAGAATATATCAAGGACGGACACGCCTATTGCAAAGTTTGCCACGAAAGAAAAGACGGAAAAGTGATGGAGTTCTTTGATAACAAGATGATATTTAAGATTTCTTGTAAATGCGATAGAAATAGAGAAGCAAAAGAAAAGGAAAGACAAAAGCAGATGTATATAGAGCGATTAAAGAGTAGCTGCTTTAACTCTGTTATTCAGTGGTCATATACCTTTGAAAATTATCAGGGAGAAGAAAATCAAAGCCTTATTATTGCCAAGAATTTTGTAAAAGATTATGAGGAAATGAAAAAGGAAAATATAGGACTTTTGTTTTATGGTTCGGTAGGTAGTGGAAAGACATACCTTGCTTGTTCTATCGCCAATGCTCTAATTGAACAATATCAGGTAGGGGTTAAGATAAGAAATTTTGCACAGATTATCAACGAACTACAAAAAGGCGGATTTGACTTTGATAAAAACGCATATATTGAATCTCTTGTAAATACTTCCGTTCTTATCTTGGATGATTTAGGAATTGAAAGGGATACAAGTTATGCAAAAGAACAGGTATATAACATTGTTAATAACAGGTATTTAAAACAAAAACCGACTATTTTTACCACAAACCTTTCCTATGACACAATTCTAAATTGCACAGAAAGTGTGGAGTATCAGAGGATTTATTCACGAATCGTAGAGATGTGTATTCCTGTTATGGTTGTAGGAGAAGATTTTAGAAAGGTTATTCAAAAGGGTAAGCTGGCTCGTAATAAAGAGAGGCTACTGAATGGAGGTGAGAGAACTTGATCAATGAAGAGATAGCAAGAAAAACGCTGAATATGGAAGTAAGAGCTGCTAAGGTAACAGGGAAACTTCTATTGGAATTACTAAAGAAGCTGATGAAAGAGGCAGAAAAACTTGGTGGACTTGAAAAGCTGGTTAATGCTAATGGAAATGAAGTAAAACTCAAAGATATGGTTAAAAAAGGACAGCTTGAAGAAATTCCGGTAGAGGAAGCAGAGCTTAAGGAATTGAAAAAAGAGCTGAATAGATATGGTGTTAAGTTTTCTGTGATGAAAGACAAGGAAAGCGGGAAATATTCAGTATTCTTTCAAGCTAAAGATATGAAGGTTATGGACAAAGCATTTAAGCACGCTCTTTCCGAATCAGAAAAGAAAACGGAAAGAAAAGAGTCCATTCATAAGAATATTGAAAAGTTCAAGGAAATGGCAAAGAACTCTGTTCCTAAGGATAAAGTTAAGAATAAACAGAAGGAGCAGAGCCTATGATAGATAAGATATTAAAAGACATCAAAGGCTTATTTAAGGTGCAGGATAAGGTAAAGTTTCTAAAGCAGAATATTCCCTATCTTGCATTTTTCTATTTAGGAAACATCTTTTCAAATCATGTAAGAAGCTATATTGGAGGAGATGTGATAGATAAAATATTTCAAGGGATATTAGAGATTAATACGATGAGCTTTCTTCCAAGCCTTCATCCTACGGATATTATAATGGGCGTGGTAGTAGCTGTTTTAATCAAAATTATCGTATATACCAAAGGGAAAAATGCTAAAAAGTTTAGACAGGGAAAAGAGTATGGCTCAGCAAGATGGGTTGCATAATATTAACTGAACAGGAGTGATATATAGACACGAGAAAAGGAGGATATTGCATGATAGAATATCATAACAAAATCACAGCACTATACTCCCGCCTTTCAGTTGGTGATGAAGATAGAGACGGTGGCGAGAGTAATAGTATTGTCAATCAAAAAGCCTTTTTAGAAAGGTATGCAAGAGATAAAAAGCTGATAAACATTCGCCATTATATCGACGATGATGAAAGCGGTAGGTTCTTTGATCGTTCAGCCTATACACAGATGATAAGCGATGTAGAGCAAGGCAAAATCGGAATTGTCATCATGAAAGATATGACGAGATGGGGAAGAGATTATCTTCAAGTCGGTAATGCAATGGAGATATTCAGAAGAAACAATGTACGCTTTATCGCTATCAATAATGGAATAGATAGCATTGACCAAAACACATTGGAATTTGCTCCATTTATCAACATCATGTCAGAGTGGTATGCAAGAGACATCAGCAAGAAAGTAAAGACGGGAATTAAAACCAAAGGAGCAGACGGAAAGCCTGTTGCAACAGAAGCCCCATACGGCTATATAAAAGACCCTGAGAACAAAGATTATTGGATAGTCGATAAAGAAGCTGCCGAAGTTGTAAAACTCATTTTCAGGCTATTTATGGAGGGGAAAAACAGAAATCAGATAGCTGTTTACCTGAAAGAAAAAGAAATACTAACCCCAACCTTTTATATGAAACAACAAGGCAGAGGAACAGCAAAAAACAAACCACTAAATGAAGAAAACAGATATAACTGGAACAAAGCAACTCTAACACGCATACTGAAAAGACAAGAGTATTGTGGTGATGTAGTCAACTTCAAGACCGAAAAGCATTACAGAGATAAGAGAAACCATTATGTAGATAAAAGCAAATGGCAAATAACAGAAAATGTGCATGAGCCTATAATAGATAGACCTACCTTTGAAAATGTAGAGCGTATGTTAAAAAATGCACCTGTAAAAAGACCAAACGGAGACGGAGAAATTCACGCATTATCAGGACTGATGTACTGTAAAGATTGCGGAACAAAAATGCACATTCGCACCATACACAAAAACGAAAAAGTACAGCATGTAACCTATTGCAGTGAATATGCCAAAGGGAAAGCAAAGCACCCCAAATGCAACTCCCCACACCGAATTGATGTTGATGAGGTTATGGAAAATATCGCAGAAGTCTTGCGAAAGATAGCACAGTATTCTTTGGAAAACAAAGCAGAATTTGAGAAACTTGTAAAGAAAAGTCTGTATAAAGAACAGACCGAAGAAGTCAAGAAAAATCAAAAGCGTATGCCACAAATCACAGATCGAATGGAACAGATAGAAAGAGTGATGAATAAACTCTATGAAGATAATGCACTTGGAAATCTGGATACAGAACGCTATGAGCAGTTATCAAGAAAGTATGCAGAAGAATACTACACCTTAAAAGCAGAAAAAGAAGAAATCAAAGAACGCTTATCCGAATGTGAAAATGCAAACCAAAGAGCAAAGAAATTTATCAGACTTGCAGAAAGCTATTCCAACTTTGAAGAACTTACCCCTACCATTATCAATGAGTTTATCAGTAAAATCGCAGTGCATGAAAGAGATGTAAAAAGAGCAAAATATGTAGTTCAACGAATAGAGGTTTATTTTAACTATATCGGAAAATTTGAAAATGAACTTACAAAACAGATAGAGCCGACAGAACAAGAAATGATACAGATGAGGGAAGAAATAGAAGAAGCAAAGAGAGAAAAATCACGAGCTTATCATAGGGCATATTCTAAAGCATACAGAGCCAAAAATCTTGAAAAGTGCCGAGAGTATGAAAAATTAAAAGCAAGAGAATACAGAGCAAAAAAGAAACTACAAGCAACAACCTAAAACCAAATATCAATTAATCGCAAAAGAGGTTTCCTAATCACAGGAAATCTTTTTTTTGTGCAAGTCGAAAGGAGGAACTAAATGGCAGAAAATGAGAAAACAGATATTAAAGAAATACAGACAGAACAACATCAAAAGCCCGATGGCATTCTTACAAAGAAGATAAATGGAAAGACCTTTGTAACAGAGATATATTTTGATAAAAAGAGTAAAGAGACATTTCAAGATAAGCTGTTCAAAGTAATACATTCAAAGGACAAATAGTAGTGAGTAGAGAAATATGACAGTAGAAAAATATCGAAAAAAATGCTATAATATTAGTCAATATAGATAAACAAATTAGAATTTGTAGAGGTAATTAAATGTTAATAAAGATAGCAATACTTAGGGGAATTATTCCTTTAATCATAATGACAATAATATCAATAATAATGAAATATCAAGGGATAGATCCTTTCCAGGTTAGAGGGACATTCATAGTTGGTATCATTATAGCTTCGGTAGCTGCAGCTTCTGTAATATATGAAATCGAAAATTGGTCATTGTTTAAGCAATCAGTCATACACTTCTTAATTATGCTGGTAACAGTGTTGCCTTTATTATATATAAGTGGTTGGTATAAATTGAATAGTGTTTTAGACTATGTAAAAGTATTTGGAATATTTTTATTTGTAGGTATAGTTTTATGGACTATTTCATATTTTATTTTTGGGAAAACTTTAACTAAATAAATCCCAGTTTGTAGAACTAACAATTTAATAAAAATTACCACAGGAACAGTAAATCAAAAAAGGTTTACTGTTTTTCTTTGCTCAAAATTAGAAAGAGAGGAAACGAGAAAATGAAAAACATAGAAGAAAAAATCTTAATGGCAGATGAAGAAATCAGGCAGTTACAAAACAAAAGGAAAAAGCTCATCAGTCAGCAGAAACAGGAAGAACGAAAAAAGAGAGATAAAAGGATATATGAAAAAGGAGCAGTCTTTGAAAGTATCTTTACAGAAAGCAAAAATCTAACCAAAGATGAATTTTATCAGCTGATCATATCTCTAATTCGTAAAGAAGAAGCCAATCTTAAAATCTTAAAAATCATAGAAAGCAGAGAAGAAATAGAAACTCAAAACACAGAAAAAGAAGATGAGGAAACAAAGATAGAGGAATAGTCCCTTGTTTACAAGGGCGCACATATACACCTTAACAGGTGTGTGCGTTCTCCGAAGGCTCTTAGCAGAGGGCATATCAGCTAACGCTGATACAGGGGAGCTACACTCCCCTACGGAAATAAATTTCCTACCCCTTGTGTACTTCCCAAAAGAAATCGGATAAAAAGCTATCCGATTTTTTTAGGAAGTTCTATCTATCTCCACCATAACCATATCAGAAAATGGAAAGGAGGTTTTTAACTATGGCGATATATCATCTTTGCATAAAGATTATTTCAAGAGGTAAAGGCAAAAGTGCAGTAGCAGCTTCCGCCTATCGAAGTGGCGAGAAGATAAAAAACGAATATGACGGTATAGTCCATGACTTTACAAGAAAAGGTGGAATAGCCCATACAGAAATTCTTTTACCACAAAATGCACCACAGGAATTTTCAGATAGAGGGACATTATGGAATAGTGTTGAAAAAATAGAAAAGAGTAAAAACTCACAACTTGCAAGAGAAATTGAAGTAGCCTTACCCAAAGAATTAGACCGAGAGAAACAAATAAATCTTGTACGAGAATATGTAAAAGAAAATTTTGTAAAAGTAGGTATGTGTGCCGATATTGCAATACATGATAAAAATGATGGAAACCCACATTGTCATATATTACTTACCATGCGACCACTAAACGAGGATACAACATGGGGAGCAAAATCAAAAAAGGAATATATCCTTGATGAAAACGGAGAAAAAGTAAAACTCAAAAATGGAAATTACAAAACACGAAAAGTCAATACAACAGATTGGAATGAGCAAGACAAAGCAGAAGAGTGGCGAAAAGCATGGGCAGATATCACAAACAAATATCTTGAAGAAAACAGCATACAGGAGAAAGTGGATCATCGCTCTTATCTAAGGCAAGGAATAGAACAAATACCGACCATTCATTTAGGAGTATCAGCAACACAAATGGAAAAGAAAGGCATATCCACAGACAGAGGAAACATCAACAGAGAAATCATACATCAAAACAAGATATTAAAAGAAATCTCAAGAAGAATAAAAGCCTTGCTAAATTGGATAAGGGGAATTGGAAAAGAAGAAAATACAGAAAATGAAAATATAAAGTTCACCCTCCCACTCAAAGAAAATTTGCAGTCAATCTTTGAAAATCTTATCCGTAAAAATGCAGATAAGAATAATGCAGATTTAGAAAAATATATTGAGAGTTATCAGCTACTCAAAGATAAAAATATCACTTCATTATCCCAGCTAAAAGAAAGTATAGTTACCTTACGAGATAAGAATTACAAGACCACAAGAGCCTTAAAAGATACCGAAAAGAAAGTTGATGATAAAACAAAACTCATAGACCAGTCAGAAAAATATTTGAAGCATAAGGACACCTACAAAGCCTATACCAAGACAAAGAAAAGCAAACAGGGGAATTTTTATAACGAGCATACTGCAGAAATTATTTTATTTGAAAGTGCTAAGAAATATTTGAAAGACCATTTAGGAGAAAGTAAAACCTTAGCCATCAGTAAATGGAAATCAGAACTTGCCACTTTGAAGAAAGAGAAAAAGAACCTATACAGTCAAATATTGGAGATACGAGAAGAAGTTGAACAGGCAGAAAAAGTTAAAACCTGTATAGAGCAATTACAGGAACATTCAAAGGAACTAACACAGATCAAGGGTAAAGATTTTCAACTTTAGAGAAAAACGGAAAGTATACTTGACATTTCTGAAAGTAATGATTATAATAAATGTAAAGTTGGCTTGTCATTTGTGGGAGGTGGTTTAATGTGAAGAACAGACTTGAAGAAATAAGAAAAGCGAATGGAATAACACAAGAAGAGTTAGCTTCTATTCTGGAGGTATCAAGGCAGACGATTGGTTCTTTAGAGAATGGAAGATACAATCCTTCGATTATTTTAGCTTTTAAAATCGCTAAGTATTTTGGCTTAAGCATTGAAGATATTTTTATTTATGAGGAGGGAGAAGAAGATGAAAAAAAATAAGAATGTTACAAAAGATTGTTTTTTTACATTTTTAGGAATAGGGTTAGTTGCATGTGGATTTTTGATTCACAAAAATAGTGTTAGTACAGATAAAATGATAGTTACTATTCCATATATATTTATTGGCGTTGGTTGTGGAATTTTTGGTCATTTTATGGGTAATGTAATCAAATATTTCTCTACTAAAAATCATGAAGAATTAGAGAGACAAATTCAGATTGAGAAAAATGATGAAAGAAATATTTTAATTGCCGAAAAATCCAAGGCGAAAGCCTATGATTTAATGATTTACTTATTCGCTGCAATGTTGATTATTTTTTCTTTGATGGGAATTGATAAATTGGCAATCATAATGATAGTGGCGATATATCTTTCAATACAAATATATGCTTTATACTGGCGTTCTAAATTTGAAAACAAAATGTAGAAATGGAGGAAATGAAAATGAGCAAAAAAATTCTATTAGGTATAATCATTGTTATATCACTTGGATTAGGAATTTATGGTTATATGGTACTACCAGATATGGTAACTGTACAGATAGATATATCAGGAAATCCATCAAATACCTACCCTAAAATTTTAGCTGTGGTATTACCAACATTATTATCTATTGGCGGTGGTTTAGGATATTATTTTTCAAAGGAAAAAGAAAAGAAATATTTGATACTTTCAGTTATTGGCTTGTTAATATCAGTTATAACATTGATATTTAACAGATAATCACATTTTTATAAAAACAAACATAGAAACAGTAAATCAAAAAAGGTTTACTGTTTTTTCTTTGCCTAAAAGTAAAAACACCTTATAGAAAAAGCGTCCATAAATATAAAAAGGTACTTGACAAAACGCTTCTTGGGGAACTAAAAAAGATATAGAGCCATATATGGATGAAAAGTTTCAAAATAATATTTTGCTTACACAAACCGAAAGACTGATAATGAATGGCAGACCGGCAAATCCAAAGTATGCAAGAAATAAGAATGTACTTGTAATCGGTGGTTCAGGAAGTGGAAAAACCCGATTTTATGTCAAACCTAACTTAATGCAGATGCACAGTAGCTATTGTGTAACTGATCCCAAAGGATTAACCTTTTAGGGACAGAGAAAATAATAAAAACTTGGAAAGGAGGTAATTCTCATGTCAAATACAAAAAGAACAGGACAAACAGCCCTTTATGAGCGTTTAAGTCGTGATGATGAAATGCAAGGAGAAAGCAATTCCATTACCAATCAAAAGCAGCTACTTGAAAGCTATGCCAAAAGAAACGGCTTTGTAAATATTTATCACTATACAGACGATGGAGTAAGCGGAACAACCTTTGATAGAGAGGGATTTCAAAAGATGATAAAAGCAGTAGAAGAAAACAAAGTATCTACTGTGATAGTAAAAGATATGAGTAGGTTTGGCAGAGATTACCTCAAAGTAGGCTTTTACACCGAAATACTTTTCAAAGAAAAGGGAGTAAGATTTATCGCCATCAATAACGGAATAGACAGCGAAAAACAATCAGAAAGCGACTTTACCCCATTTCTAAATATTATGAACGAATGGTATGCAAGAGATACCTCAAGAAAAATACAATCCATCTTCAGAGCAAGAATGGAAGAGGGCAAAAGAGTATCACCAAGCGTTCCATATGGCTATTTTAGAAACCCTAAGAACAAACAGGAGTTACTTGTCGATAAAGAAAGTTCAAAGGTCGTAAAACGCATTTACAGGCTTGTTATAGAGGGATATGGAGTAACACAGATAGCAGATATACTAACCAAAGATAAAGTCCTTATCCCATCAGCCTATGCAGAAATACACTATCCTGAAAATAACCACAGCTCCAAGAAAAGAGGAATAGAAGACCCGTATTTTTGGACACCAACCACAGTAGGTTATATCTTAGAAAAGCAAGAATACATGGGACATACTGTACTTGGTAAAACAATATGCCTTGATTATAAGACCAAGAAACGAAGAAAGGCGAAAGAAGATGAACTCATTATATTCAAAAATACCCATGAAGCTATCATAGATGAAGAAACATGGAACAATGCTCAACGCTTAAGAAAGACAGTAAGAAGAAGTCCGAAGTACGGGACAACCTCACACCCCTTTACAGGACTTTTAATCTGTTCAGATTGTGGAGGAAAGTTAAGTTACAGAGAGCCGGCAGAACATAAAGAAAAGAAATATGATTGTGATTATTGCTTTGTATGTCAACATTACAGACACAGAAAAGGAAGTTGCAGTATGCACTACATCAAAGTAAAAACAGTGAATGAAATTCTCCTAAAATCCATCAAAGAAATAACCAATTTTGCAAAAGAAGAAAAGCAAGAATTTCTAAAAGTGATGAACAAGTTATCTGATGAAAAAAGAGAAGAAAAATATCAAGAGGATAAAGAAAAGTTAGAAAAACTGTCATCAAGAAATGAAGAACTAACAACCCTTATTACAAAGCTATATGAAGACCATGCACTTGGAAAAATTCCTGTAAAACACTTTGATAGATTATTTAACACCTATGATACAGAGCAACAAGACTTAGAAAAACAAATACAGTATTTTGAAAATGAAATAGAAAGCTATCATCAGAGAAAAGTTGATACCGATAAATTCCTGAAGATGATAGAGAAATATACCGACATTGAGGAACTGACAGTACCAATGATAAATGAGTATATAGAAAAAGTTGTAGTCCATGAAGCCACAGGGGGAAGAAAAGGCAAAGACAGAAAACAACAAGTTGATGTGTATTTTAACTTTATAGGAAACTGTCAAGTACCACAGAAAGTAGATATAGAAAAAATGGCTTAAAAATGGTATAATATATGCGAATATTGAGAGATAAATTAGAATTTGTGGAGGATATAAATAGTGGAAATTATAAAAATAATATTACCTGTGATATTAGTAAGTTTAGTTGCAATTTTCACAATCAATATTGTAAAGAAAAAATCTAATAATGATAGCGCAAAAGAGAAGGAAAAAGAAGAAAATTTCATGTCTGAAGGCATGGCTATTGGCATGTGTCTAGGAACTGCAGTAGGGATAGCATTTGACAAAGACAATTTAGCTATTGGTATGTCTATTGGTATGTTACTGGGTATGGTTGTGGGAATGAACTACAAGAAGTAGATTTAAATTTTCAATTTATAATTAGAATTTGCTAATTTGGGGGAAATAAAATGTTAAAAGGAATTGGTTATTTATTATTTGGAATAGGTTTAGGTTTTATGTCTCCTAAATTTATCAAGCAATATAAAAAAGACAAAAACATTGAAAATACACTTGAAGTTATTGGAGTTTTATTACTAGCAGCTTCAAGCATTCTTTTAGGTGTTTTGGAATTTTTGTAGAATTATAAATCCTGGTTTGTCTGACTCAAACAATTAAATAAAAGCTATAACATAGCAATCACAGAAACAGTAAATCAAAAAAGGTTTACTGTTTTTTCTTTGCTCAAATTTAGAAAGAGAGGAAATCAAAATGAAAAACATAGATGAAAAAATTTTAATGGCAGAAGAAGAAATTAAGCAGTTACAAAACAAAAGAAGAAAACTCATCAGTCAGCAGAAACAGGAAGAAAGAAAAAAGAGAGATAAAAGGATATATGAAAAAGGAGCAGTTTTTGAAAGTATCTTTAACGAGAGTAGGGATTTTACCAAAGACGAATTTTATCAGCTAATCACATTTCCGAATATAAAAGAAATAGTCAATCAAAAAATCTTAAAAATAGTAGAAGAACGAGGACAAAGCGAAAATAAAATTACAGAAACACAAGAGGAAGAAATGAACACAGAGGAATAGTCCCTTGGTTACAAGGGCGCACTTATACACCCTAAAGGGTGTGTGCGTTCTCCGAAGGCTCTTGCAGAGAGCATATCAGCTAAAGCTGATACAGGGGAGCTACACTCCCCTACGGAAATAAATTTCCTACCCCTTGTGTACTTCCCAAAAGAAATCGGATAAAAAGTTATCCGATTTTTTTAGAAAGTCTTATCTATCGCCACTATAACCATATCGAAAAATGGAAAGGAGGTTTTTGACTATGGCGATATATCATCTTTGCATAAAGATTATCTCAAGAGGCAAAGGCAAAAGTGCAGTAGCAGCTTCCGCCTATCGAAGTGGCGAAAAGATAAAAAACGAGTATGACGGCATAGTCCATGACTTTACAAGAAAAGGAGGAATAGCCCATACAGAAATCCTATTGCCACAAAATGCACCACAGGCATTTTTAGACAGGGGAACATTATGGAATAGCGTAGAGAAAATAGAAAAGAGTAAAAACTCACAGCTTGCAAGAGAAATCGAAATTGCTTTACCTAAAGAACTAAATCGAGAAAAACAGATTGAACTTGTTAGGGAGTATGTAAAAGATAATTTTGTAAATGTTGGTATGTGTGCCGACATTGCCTTACACGATAAAGATGATGGAAACCCACACGCACATATCCTACTAACAATGCGACCGTTAAATGAAGATACAACATGGGGAGCAAAATCAAAAAAGGAATATATCCTTGATGAAAACGGAGAAAAAGTAAAACTTAAAAACGGCAATTACAAAACAAGAAAAATAGATACAGTCGATTGGAACGAGCAAGACAAAGCAGAAGAGTGGCGAAAGTCGTGGGCAGATATTACAAACAAATATCTTGAAGAAAACAGTATACAGGAAAAAGTTGACCACCGCTCCTATGAAAGACAAGGCATAGAACAAATACCGACCATTCATTTAGGAGTATCGGCAAGTCAAATGGAGAAAAAAGGTATTGTTACCAACAGAGGAAATATCAACCGAGAAATCAAACATCAAAACAAGATATTAAGAGAAATTGCAAGACGAATAAAAGCCTTAATGAGATGGATAAGGAGTTTAACGAAAGATAAAAATAATGATACTTCAAAAGATAAACAGGACGATATGGCTATACAATCCACTACCCTACCAAAACAAAATGATTTAACAGATATGCTCTCTTATTTCATAAAAGAAAACTCAGATAACCACAATGCAGACTTAGAAAAATATATTGAAAGCTATCAATTCCTTAAAGAAAAAAATATTACATCAATATACGAATTGAAAGAAAGTATATCAGCATTAAGAGATAAGAATTACAAGACTACAAGAGCCATAAAAGATACTGAAAAGAAAACCAATGACAGAGTACAGCTTATCGACCAAGCAGAAAAATATTTGAAACATAAAGACATATATAAAAACTATACCAAGATAAAGAAAAGCAAGCAGGAAGATTTTTATAACGAATATACCGCAGAGATTATTTTATTTGAGAGTGCAAGAAAATATCTAAAAGAACATTTAGGAGAAAGCAAGACCTTAGCTATATCAAAATGGAAATCAGAAGTTACCACTTTGAAGAAAGAGAAAAATAGCCTATATAATCAAATATTGGAGATACGAGAGGAAGTAGGACAAGCAGAAAAAGTTAAAACCTGTATAGAGCAGTTACAGGAACAAGAAAAGCGACTAACACAGGTAAAGAGGAACGAGTTAGACCTATAAAACTTGGCTTAAATGTGGTATAATATCATGGATATAGAGTGAAACAAATTAGAATTTGTGGGGTATTTATGATAAGGGTTTTGAATGATATAAGGAATGCTGAAAATCCAATATCTAATAATAAAAAAATTATAAATACTATTGTGCTATTGTTTCTTGGAATAGCTTTGGGAACTTTTTCAAAATATTTGGATTTTAGTCAAGCTGAACTTCCGAGTGTGCTTATGGCAATAAATGGAGCATTAGATATTGGTAATTTTCTTGGACGTTTTGCAATATGGACATTGATTGCATTGTGTATCTCTATTTATAGCAATTCTGCAAAAAGAGCAAGCATCAATGTTTTTATATTCTTTGTTGGTATGGTTGGAAGTTACTATTTGTATTCAAACTATATTGCAGGATTTTTCCCAAGAAGTTATGCGATGATTTGGTTTGGATTTACAGCTATATCTCCATTGTTGGCTTTTGTTTGTTGGTATGCAAAGGGGAAAAGCAAACTGGCATTTATACTGTCGGTGCTGATTTTGGCAGTATTGTTCAATATGTGCTTTGTATATGGGTGTTGGTATTTTAGTGCATTGTCAGTGTTGGAATTGATAGTATTTATTATTGGACTTATTGTTTTGAGGAGAGATACATTGAGGAGTTTTGCATTAATGGGAACAATTAGTATCGTTCTTGCATTCCTGTTTAATATTATTATTCCATTCCCTTTTGGATAGACAACTCCCAATTTGCTTAATTGAATATAAGAATTTGAGGAACAGTAAATTGAAAAAAAGATTTACTGTTTTTTCTTTGTCTAAAAGTGGAAAGGAGGACACATGGAAGAAGAAAAAAGAGATATAAAAAAACTACAACATAAACAGCTAATAATGGATATTGGAAAGACAAAATATACTGTAAACCTACATTTTAAGCAAGGTACAGGGGAAACATACAAGGATAAAATATTAAAGCTAATAAAGAGAGAAACAGAGAAGATATAAATTTGTCAAAGAAATTTTGTTTATGTCCTTGACAAATCTTCCCAAAAGGATTAACCTTATAAGGACAGAGAAAATAATAAGAACTTGGAAAGGAGGTAATTCTCATGTCAAATACGAAAAGAATAGGACAAACAGCCCTTTATGAGCGTTTAAGTCGAGATGATGAGCTTCAAGGAGAAAGTAACTCTATCATCAATCAAAAGCAACTACTTGAAAGTTATGCAAAAAGAAACGGCTTTGTAAATATCTATCATTATACCGATGACGGAGTAAGCGGAACAACCTTTGATAGACAAGGATTTCAAAAGATGATAAAAGCAGTAGAAGAAAACAAAGTATCTACTGTGATAGTAAAAGATATGAGTAGGTTTGGCAGAGATTACCTCAAAGTAGGCTTTTACACCGAAATACTTTTCAAAGAAAAGGGAGTAAGGTTTATCGCCATCAATAACGGAATAGATAGCGAAAAACAAGCAGAAAGCGACTTTACCCCATTTCTAAACATTATGAATGGTATGCAAGAGATACCTCAAGAAAAATACAATCCATCTTTAGAGCAAGAATGGAAGAGGGTAAAAGAGTATCACCCAGCGTTCCATACGGCTATTATAGAAACCCTAAGAACAAACAGGAGCTACTTGTCGATAAAGAGAGTGCAAAGGTCGTAAAACGCATTTATAGGCTTGTAATAGAGGGATATGGGGTAACACAGATAGCAGATATATTAACCAAAGATAAAGTCCTTATCCCATCAGCCTATGCAGAAATACATTACCCCGAAAATAACCATAGCTCCAAGAAAAGAGGAATAGACGATCCATATTTTTGGACACCGACCACAGTAGGTTATATTTTAGAAAAAAGAGAATATATGGGACACACTGTACTTGGTAAAACAATATGCCTTGATTATAAGACTAAGAAGCGAAGAAAGGCAAAAGAAGATGAACTCATTATCTTCAAAAATACCCACGAAGCCATCATTGACGAAGAAACATGGAACAACGCTCAACGATTAAGAAAAACAGTAAGAAGAAGTCCAAAGTATGGTACAACCTCACACCCATTTACAGGACTTTTAATCTGTTCCGATTGTGGAGGAAAGCTAAGCTATCGAGAGCCGGCAGAACATAAAGAAAAGAAATATGATTGTGATTATTGTTTTGTATGCCAACATTACAGACACAGAAAAGGCACTTGCAGTATGCACTATATCAAAGTAAAAACAGTCAATGAGATTCTCCTAAAATCAATCAAAGAGATAACCAACTTTGCAAAAGAAGAAAAGCAAGAATTTCTAAAAGTGATGAACAAGTTATCCGATGAAAAAAGAGAAGAAAAGTATCAAGAAGATACAACGAAATTAGAAAAGTTGTCATCAAGAAACGCAGAACTAACCACTCTCATTACAAAGCTATATGAAGACCACGCACTTGGGAAAATTCCTGTAAAACACTTTGATAGATTATTTAATACCTATGATACAGAGCAACAAGACTTAGAAAAACAAATACAGTATTTTGAACAAGAAATTGAAAGCTATCATCAAAGAAAAGTTGACACCGATAAATTCCTAAAAATGATAGAAAAATATACCAATATTGAAAAACTTACAGTACCTATGATAAATGAATACATTGAAAAAGTTGTAGTCCATGAATCTACAGGAGGAAGAAAAGGCAAATATAGAAAACAACAAGTTGATGTTTACTTTAACTTTATAGGCAACTGTCAAGTACCACAGAGTGAAGAATAATGTATATAATTTTTATGGAAGTAATCATTTGAGATATGCTAATTGCAAATTGAAATGCAACAAAAATCCCTGATATAACGTAGTGTCATTCCCACCCCATGGGGTGGGAAAATTTTTAGCTAGCTAACTTTATCCCCGCTTGTTCAACCATCTCATTTGATGATTTCCCTTCAAAGAGTTTGCGAGGCGTTGAGTTTAGCCAGTCTTCCAATTTCTGAATGTCGTCAGTGCTATACTGGCTTAGATCACTACCTTTGGGGATAAAACGTCTTATTAGGCCATTTAATTGCTCATTACTGCCTCTTTGCCAGGCACTATAGGAGCGACAATAGTAGATCTGTGTTCGCGGCTCCTGGTCGTCTAAATCAATCGAACGCTCTAGAAATTGCCAATCCAGAAACTCTGAACCGTTATCGACAGTAATGCTCTTAAAGATCTCTCTAAAGGCCTCAGTGCCCATTTCTCTCTAAATCGTCTAATATAGCTTGAATATTGGCCTGAGTCATTGCAGGGATTTTAAAGAGAAGGCTATGTCTCTTTTTGCGCTCAACCATGGTTAATAGCGCGGCACGGCTTTTCTTTTTGCCAGACTCCATACAATCCATCTCCCAGTGTCCGAAAACACTTCGATCATTGGCCTCTTGTGGTCGGTCATTGATTGATTTGGCCAAAGGATCTCGGACTCGTTTTTCAACTCGGCGGTAGCTTCTTTTGCTCGATTTTCCTTTTCTTGTAAGACTTTTTATCCTTCACTTTTTCTAAGGCAGAATAGGGGGATCTTTTGTGCTCGCAAATCTCTTTTTCGAGGTCACGCTCAAGCTCGTGATTTTTTCCGATCTTTAGTGTCGGTCCCTTGGCGGTCGCTTTGCGATCATAGTCCTTTTGGGCTAAATCCGCACAATAAGCATCCATAGGAGCGAGTGTAGTATCATATTTTATGTAATGGCCTCGTTTTAATTCTCTTGAAATCGTAGACCGGTGGACACCAATGCGTTCAGCAATATCGCTTTGGTTTAGACGATCCTTTTTAGGCTTTTTGTAATTATCCATAAACAATTTTTCAATCGTTAATCGGTCATCGTAGGTTAAGTGTGTCCTTTTTTCCCGTAATCTGATAGAATATAATTGAGTTATTTCTTCCTCCTTTTGTTGGTTTAGACACATTCATCATATCAGAGGAAGAATGACTCTTACTTATTTATTTTTGTTGCACTTAATTTTACAACTCGCCTTGAATAAATAAGTAATGAGGTGTCGTTCATGATTTAAATTGAAAGGAATGAGAATAATGAAGAAGAGAATAACCAGCCTACTGCTGGCCTTTTTGCTGGCGGTAGGTATGGCATGGCCGCAAGTGTCTCGAACACCTAGCGCTCATGCGGAAGAAGATTTAACGCAGTATATTCAAATGGAAGACAGTCACTTTGACTTTGACCCCTCCAATCCCCACAAGATTGTCCGGGTCAACGAATCCGGCACACGGGTGATCAACGCCCTGATGTCTAAAAAGATTATCCTACCCGACCATGTAGAAGAAGTCGGGGACGCGGTCTTTGACGGGGCCGGGTTCTTGGGGCTGGTCGCCCGCGGGCTGAAAAAAGTCGGCACCCGCGCGTTTAACGCGAACTCTATCAGCTACCTTGAGACCAGTCATCTTGAAACGATCGGCCACTATGCCTTTGCGAATAATAAACTGACTCACTTTGAATCTGATCAAGCGACAAGTATAGGGCACTATGCTTTTTCCAGAAACCAGCTGACCAGTGTAAGTCTGCCCCGAGTGACAAGTATAGGGGCCGCGGCTTTTGAAGGAAACCAGCTGACCAGTTTAAGTCTGCCCCAGGTGACAAGTATAGGGTCCGATGCTTTTAGGAACAACCAGCTGACCAGTGTAAGTCTGCCCCGAGTGACAAATATAGGGGGCGCGGCTTTTGAAGGAAACCAGCTGACCAGTTTAAGTCTGCCCCAGGTGACAAGTATAGGGTACAATGCTTTTAGGAACAACCAGCTGACCAGTGTAAGTCTGCCCCGAGTGACAAATATAGGGACCGAGGTTTTTACCAACAACAAGATTCGCGATTTTCGACAGATCAACTCAGCTGCTAGTATATACAGCAACGCATTCGGCAATCAAACCGTTGAAGTCAAGCCGACTGCTTATCTTTTTGATGTGGAAGACAACTCGCTTTACACCTTCAGGGGTTTTCGTCAGTATATTGATGAATACTTCCCAGAATATCTGGAGAAGGTCGAGGTTAACGGGAAGGTTATGTACCGCTTTAAGAAGGTGGATTTTACCCGGCAAAGAGTCAGTAAACCTAATGGCTATGGGGATTGGAAAATTACCCTTTACCCACCGGCTCCTTCTCCTTTAGAAGTAACTGCTCTGACTGAGGGTGACTTGAAGATGGAAGTGGGGGTTCCTGACCCGGATGAGTGGGTGCGAAGAATTGAAATCACCGTCCCCGGCCTGCCGAATGCTATTGTTTTAACGACCGAAGACGGTAAAGATTATGTGTCTAATGGTCAGCCAGTTCCGGTTGTGGATGGTAAGCTTCAGATCCGGGTGGTCGGCGACACCTTGAAGGCAGGCGCCCGAGTCACCTTCAAGTCCATCAACGACAGCCAAAAAGAAACGGCCACAAGGGAAACCGTCCAAGCTCGAGTGGACAACACCCCAGTCGTTGAGCCTTTTAAGGAAGTCCGGATCTATGAGAGTGAAGTACTTAACCTGCCAGTTAAGGTCAAGACCTTTGAAGGGGCAACGGTCCAGTCCGTCAACTATGACAACCTCCCTAGTTTTTTAAGCGGAAGTGCTGACAAGATTAGCGGAACGACCACGATTTCAGACTGGCAGGCGGACGAGAAGGAGAAGGTCTTTGAGATTGATGTCAAGGCGACCGACTCCAAAGGTCGAGTCTCTAAGCCAGAGCGTTTACGACTAGTTGTCTTGCGTAAGGCCGATATTGTAGAAGACCCACCAGGCAACACCCCGCCTAATGGATATGCCCGGGTGAAATTCTTAGCCGGCAACCACGGTAAGATCGCAAGAGGGGTCAAGACCTATGATGTCTTGATTCGAACCCATAAGACTCTGGGTGACCTTACCAAGCCGACAATTGAAGCAGACTACGGTTGGGGACATACAGGTTGGGACAAGGAAGACGCTACCTTAGTTGATCAGGATATGACGGTGACGGCGACCTACAGCCAAGAAATCATCGAAAACCCAACAGGCCCAGTTCAGCCGGGTTATGTTCGTATCAACTTTACAGCGGATGCTGATCGTGGAAGCTTGAGTGGAGTTCAAGTGATGGATGTGCTTATCGCAGCCAACAAGACCTTTAAAGACCTCAAGCATCCAACTGTTCAGTCGAAAGAAAACTACGGCTTTACCCAATCTTGGTTGAAGACTGATGGCTCACGCGTGGGAGCGGATGAAGTCATGGCAGAAACGGCAACTTTTAAGGCGGAATTGGTTGAAGAGATTATCCCAAGACAGACGACCCCTTACCCAGCAGTGCCTGAAGGTTACGCTCGCGTGACTTTTGAATCAGACCGCAACGGTGAGGTCTCTGGCACTCTAGTCTATGACGTTTTCCTCGGCAACCGCGTCCGACTCGGTAAGCTGAAGAAGCCAACCGTCCAGCCGAAACAAGTGCCGGACCGGTTAGACCAGAGTTACACCTTCTTGGGTGAGTGGAGTGTGGCAGATGACCAGGTGATTGAAGGCCCATTGACAGTTCAGGCCATCAACCGACCAAACGTCATCTATAACCCATCCTATCACTCAGCGGCTGAGCGTTATGTGCGGATTCACTTTAAGCCTGGCTCATACGGCCAGTTTACCGCTGGAGATAATATTATTGCCGAAGTTCTCCTCCCCGCCCAGCTGAAACTGAAACACCTTAAAGCACCAGCCGTTACACCCGATTATGGCTATAGCTTTAAAGAGTGGGACCGCCTCCCATCCACCCCGCTGGACCGTGCTTACTATGTGAATGCCCTGTATGAAAAACAAGCGGGAACAGTGAAGTTCAAAGGGCAGCTTGTTGGCGGTCAAGAGCCAGGCGTTGATAGCGGCGGACAGCCAACCCCACACTACAACCCTGAAGGATACATGGTTTCAAGTATTGAGTTTGAAGGTGTTAAGACCATTGAATATGTTGTCACTAACGAAGAAGACCAGACCGTTGCAAGTGGAAAAAACACCAGCTTCTTCCGAATTAATGAGCTGGACTATAAAGACGGTCGCTACACCCTAACGATTACTATTAATAAAGGAACTGACCAGGAACAAACTTTCCAAGAAAACTTTGTGATGAATAAAGAACTTCGCAATGGGAAAGATGGCAAAGACGGTAAAGATGGTAAGTCAATCACCGTTCGTGAGAAGAAAGACGCACCAGGCACTTACGAAGTTGTTCAAATCGATCCAACTAAGAAGCCGGGCGAAGACGGTTATGAAAAAATTCTAGTAGAACTTAAAGACGGTAAGACGCCTACTATCAAGACTGAAAAGGTTGACGGTGGAACAAAAGTCACCGTTCAAGTAGAAGGTCAAGAAGATAAAGTCTTTACTGTCAAAGACGGAAAAGATGGAGCCAGCGTCACAAACGTTGACACTAGCGATCCTAAGAAGACTGTGATTACCATTACTAATCCAGATGGAACGACACGAGATATTGAAGTAATCAACGGTACCAATGGTAAAGACGGTGTTAGTGTGACAGGTGCGACCTATGACCCAGACAGTGGCATCTTAGTTCTAAAAACTACTGATGGTGAAGGTAAGCCTGGAAAAGACATCACTGTCGGTAAAGTCAAGGGTGAAGATGGTAAGACACCTGCAATCGAACTTGTCCCAGTTGACGGCGGCACCAAAGTCGTTGTGAAGATTGAAGGCAAGGAAGATCAAAGCTTTACCGTTAAAGACGGAAAAGATGGCAAAGACGGCGCCAGCATTGAAGTAACAACTAACGCTGATGGCAGCAGTACCATTACCATTACCGAAGAAGGTAAAGAACCGAAGGTTATCAAGGTCGAAAATGGTAAAGACGGTAAAGATGGTGCCAGCATTACCGGCGCAACCATTGATGAAAATGGTCACTTAAAAGTTACTGTCACACCAGCCGAAGGAGAACCAACAGTTGTCGACGCTGGTAAGGTGACGGGAGCCGACGGTAAGACGCCAGTGATTACAACTAACAAAGTTGACGGTGTAACCACTGTCACGGTTACTGTTGACGGCAAAGTGGTTAACACCTTTACCATAAATGATGGTGAAAAAGGTGACCCAGGCACCCCAGGTGAAAAAGGCGAGAAAGGTGAAAAAGGCGAGAAAGGTGACCCAGGCGATCCCGGAAAAGACGGAACCAGCATAACGGATGTTCGAATTAATGAGAAAGGCTACTTGATTGTGACCCTTACAGACAGCCAAGGTAATACAACTACGAAAGATTTGGGCAAAGTCACGGGCGAGGATGGCAAAACCCCAACTTTTGAATTCACAGAATTACCAGATGGTTCAGGTACCCGGGTTACGGTTAAAGTTGAAGGCCAGCAGGACCAACATTTTGACGTTAAACATGGTCAAGATGGAACAAGCATCACCCATGTTGAAGTTGATGAAAAGACAGGTCACTTAATGGTGACTTTAACTCACGCAGATGGAAGCACTGAGACTACTGATGCGGGAGAAGTTAAGGGCAAAGATGGTAAGACTCCAATCATTGAAACTCAGCCCCTTGATGACAATAAAGGTCATCGAATAATCATTAAGATTGAAGGCCAGCCTGACCAAACCTTTGATGTTTTACATGGTGAAAAAGGCGACAAGGGCGACCAAGGCCCTGAAGGTCCTCAAGGTCCACAAGGTGAAAAAGGCGACAAGGGCGACCAAGGCCCACAAGGTCCAAAAGGTGAAAAAGGCGACAAGGGCGACCAAGGTCCACAAGGTCCAAAAGGTGAAAAAGGCGACCAAGGCCCACAAGGTCCAAAAGGTGAAAAAGGCGACAAGGGCGACCAAGGTCCTGAGGGTCCACAAGGTGAAAAAGGCGACAAGGGCGATAAGGGTGACCCAGGTGCACCAGGAAAAGATGGTAAGGATGGAGCACCGGGTCGTGACGGCCAGGATGGTCGAGATGGCAAAGACGGCAAGGACGGCACACCAGCTCCAAACTACAAGCCAATCCCTAAAGAAGCTCGGTACAAAAACGGCACAGTGATTAAGCCAATGCGGTTAGAATTTGTGCCAATCAGTCCAACTGCACCTGGCGGCGATCCGAACCGTCCGGAATTGCCGGTAGCAGCCTCAAGAATGGGGACCTCCCGCCGACTAGGAAAAGGCGGACACCTGCTTGTTGTTCCTACAGGCAGAAGCAGTCGAACAGAAATTTACTCTGCACGACCTCAGGATTTTCTGAAGCAGGTGGACAGTTCTGAAGCTGTCACGCAAGAGTTGCCAAAAGACCTTTCAGCTGTGCCAACCTATGTTGTTGAAAATATTCCAGATGGGATTACTTTTGACTTTGAAACGGGTGAACTCAAAGGCGTTGCTCAAGTGACAGACTGGCAAGAAGGCGAAACAGAGCGAGTCTTTGATATTAAGGTGACAGTGACCAACCCTGATGGTAAGCAGTATGCAGCGATTCAGCGGATTATTGTTGAACGAGAGCTTGAAGAGACTCCACAGCAAGCACCAACAACGCGTCCAATGATTGCTAAAGAACAAACACCTCAGCCTGTCACTCTCCCACGAACAGGTGAAAGTTCCAATCTGTCAGTATTTGGACTTGTCCTTACACTTGCAGGCTTACCTCTCCTTTTAACCACTAAAAAGAAGGAAGAACAAGTCGCTTAATAAAGGCAATAAAGCTATAACACTTAAGTGGGGAGTCGTTCGACCTTGATGTCGAGCGGCTCTTTCCCGCTTAAAGTAAGATGATGTTTTTAGAACAAGTAGGCAATTGATGAAACACAAGAAAATCAGAATATTTAAAAATGAAAGTGAGGTGTGTGATAGGAGATGTAGACATGTTAAATAGACGAAAAAGCAAGCTGAGTTTTAAATCGCCCAAAGCAAGGACGAGGCATTCATGGTTTGATCAACTAAAGGGCTTTTCCCTCACGGTACTCATGATTTTGGTTTTTATGAGTCAAGCAGAGATAGGGGTTTATGCCGAAGAATCGTCTGCTGACTTGCCAGAAGAACAAGTCACTGTCTGGAAAGGGGAAGAGGTTGAAGAAGCTGTAGAAGATGAAACACCAAGTCCCACACCCCATCTGCGGAACGGGACAATGTCGGATAATATCGAATCAAACGGTGGCGGAGTAGATGTGACTCCCTTAAAGGCCGAGAAACTAGAAGCGGGCAAAATCAAATATTCCTTTCAAGTTTCCCTTCAAGGCATCCAATCAAGCGATCACATACAAACGGCCAACACTTTCCACTCAGCTGTTCCTCAAGTAGTTGGAAAGATTCGTTTCACTCAGATTGGCACCTATGACAAGGTCGCCTATTGGAGAGACCTTGCTGAAAATGATGAGCAATTCCTTTACGACTCTGAATTTATTAAGAAATATGCTCGAGATATTGAAATGCCTTTGGAGGTATATCGCTATCATATGGCTGAAGATGAAGAGGCCTATTACGAACTCCTTGACGAGTGGGAGGAACGCATACGCCGGACGAACGTATTATCCCCGGATTATGAAGATGCTTTACTACCGGGAAGTTTAGCCTGGTATCATGAAGGTGAAGCTTTAAAGGCAGAAGGAATAAATCATGTTCCTGGTGGTGTTTTTGAAATGCCGGATGATTATCTTGAGGAAATGGGTCTTTCAGGAGATTGGCGAGTAAGGAACTACGTCATCACTGCAAACAATAGTTTTTTCCCTTTCGATCTTCGAGTGGAATATATTGTTACAGAAGATCAGGCTAAAAAGACATCTATTCTTCCTCTGTATATGGGACTGGCTTGGCGCAGCTTTGGTGAAAATATTCCACCGGCAAGTGAAGAGGCAGGTGGGCAATCTTTATATGACTTCGGTAAAGAAGGACTTGAAAAATGTATGACCTATGTTTCTCAACCAGAAACCATTACGGAAGATCAATTAAGTGAGGACGGTCTACTCGGAAGTGGAGTCGGCCTTACCAAGCGAACAGATCATTGGGCAATCATTGGGGAAGATGTGGAAGAAGATGAGAAAAGATTTAGATATGCGGAAATCTTTAATCTAAGCGCAAATCCTTCAGTCCTTTATTATGTGAGTGCTGATGAGGATTATCGAGATATTGCAGCAGTGATGTACAAAGCTCAGGAGCCAGAGGAGACAGCGCCTACTCCTGAACCTGAAGAAAAACCAACTCCAAGCCCAGAAGAAGAACCAAAAGAGGAACCTCAAGTTGAAGATCCAACTCCTGAACCAAATGAGGAAGAAGAGGAACTTACGACCACTGAAGAAGTCGTTGAGAAAGTTAAGCCAGCTCCAAAAAAACCAGCTCTTCCCAAACAAGAGCAATTTGAAAGTAAACCAGCAGTAGTTGCTCAACAACTACCACAAGCAGGTGAGGTGACAAGTCCATGGCTGATAGCAGTGGCAATTGTTTACCTAGCAGCTGGACTCTTTATGACTCAATGTGTTTTTGAATAAAAGTTAATTTAACTTTTGAACTCCCTTCGAAAATGAAGGGAGTTTTTTATATGAAAAATCAGCTATGACATAAGGCTCAGAATTTTTTAGGTGTCGCGCAAAATCTAGGCCGCTGAAAAATGGATCTTGCGCGACTCGGCCTCATTATTTTGACCATCCGGCTAGGCCCAAATAAAATTGAGCTAAGGGACATCTGGATAAGGTATCGGTGCAGAGTTTTCTTTTTGAAATTTATATTACAGTCTCTAAGAGTAAAAGAGGCAAAAATGATTTTTTTGTAGATCGGTTATTGTTTTTTTGGTATGGTTCAGTTGGATTGAAGTAAGATAATACATTTGTGACATGAAAGATTAAAACAAAAGAGATCCTTTGATATGATAGATCTGCTAAAAAGACCATACCTCTAGAAAGGATCTCTTAGATGTCAATTATAACAGAAGGAATGAAACACCGCGAACGAATTGTTAAATACGCAATAAGAATTAATAATAACGCTGCTGCAGCGAGAAAGTATTACACGTCTAGGCAATATGTTCAGAGATGGCGAAAGAGATATGATGGGACGATTGAATCCTTGCGAAAGAAATCGACTCGTCCACACTCACATCCCAATCAACACTGCGATGAAGAAATCAAGTTAATGAAACATATGCATCGTCATCATAGGCATCGTGGTCTGGCCCATGTCTACCGCAAATGCCGAGATGAAGGCTATAGTAGAAGCTATGACTCTATGTGTCGACAGATTAGGGAAATGGGTCTAAAGGAAGCTTTAAAGCCAAAGATAAGCTATAGGAAGAAAAAATCGAAACCTCAATACACCTATCCGGGCCAACTAGTTCAAATCGATGTAAAATACGTACCTGTTAACTCCATAGGCTTTAGAAGTCACCACAGGAGGTACGACCAAATCACGGCAATCGATGCTTATTCTCGCAAAAGGGTGCTGAGTTTGCTGAATGAAAACAGTACTTATACCGGCTCAAAATTTCTTCTCAACTTAGAGGAACGCATGGGCTTTAAAATAGACAAGGTGCAGACTGATAATGGACGCGAGTTTACTAACGATCCTCAGGAAACCGATAAGAAATCAAGATTTCAGCAATTCTTAGACCTCTTGAAGATCGAGTATCAACGAACAGCTCCCTATAGTCCTTGGCAAAACGGATTGGTAGAAAGAAGTCACCGAGAAGATCAAGAAAGATTCTACTGCAGAAGGCGTTTCACCAGTGAAGAAGAACTAGAGAAGGCTTTAAGTAGGCACAATACAAGTTACAATAATACCTATCGAAAAATCTTAAACTTCAAAAGCCCTAATGAAGTCGTGTCTGAATATTTTGGAAAAGCGGCCTAGCAAGGTTCTATTTCTTCCAAGTTTTGTCAAGGCATGCTTCGCTCGAACGGCCATTGACAAAACTCTTCAGAAATATTTTTAAGAGCCAACCGCTTTTCAGCAAACTATCAATCAGGGGATTATGTCACAAATGTTTGACTTCCCTACAGATAGACAAGAGAAAAGAAGAGCTTGAAAATCTTGATGAGCTTATAGAGTCTATTTTCTATGACACCTTTGGCGACCCGGTAAAAAATGATAAGGGCTGGGAAGTTAAAAAACTTGGGGAGTTTGGAGAATTTAAAAACGGTATAAATTTCTTTAAAAATAGTAAGGGCAATGTAATAAGGTATATAGGTGTGGGAGACTTTCAAACTTTATTTAAAATCTCTGATTTTAAATTTTTAAATGAAGCTGCTTTAGAAGAACCGTTAGACGATGTATATTTTTTACAAAAGGAAGATATTTTATTCGTTAGATCAAATGGAAACAAAAATTTGGTTGGCAGAAGTATAATTGTATATCCAGGTGAAAACAAAATTATTTTTAGTGGATTTTGTATTAGGTTTAGGAAATATGAAAATAATATAAATATCATTTTTCTAAACAGTCAATTTAAATACGGTGTTATGAAAAATAGATTATCAAAAAGTGTTAGAGGTGCAAATATACAAAACTTAAATCAAAAGATTTTATCAAATCTTGAAATTATCTTGCCCCCCTACATTTACAAAATGAATTTGCAGAAAAAGTTAAAGCAATAGAAGACCAAAAAACTTTACTGGAAAAGTCCCTTATCCTTTTGAAAGAAAATTACAACTCTCTGATGGACAGGGCTTTTAAAGGAGAGCTTTAGGAGGGATTTTATGGAGTCGAATTTTTCATTTTTAAATAAAGAAAAAATGTATCATTCTTTTGCATCGGCGTGTAGCGAAGCTGAACGTCTTATGAATGTTTCTTATTCTGCAGCTGCGGCCTACACAAGACGTGCTGCGGAACTGGCGGTAAAGTGGATGTATGCTAATGATAAGGACCTTAATCTTCCATACAACGATAATTTTGCAGCACTTATCAATGATTTTGATTTTAAAGATATTGTGGGGCTCGAAATGTATCGGGCGATTGATTTTATACGAGTTCTTGGCAACAAAGCGGCGCACACTAATATGGCAGTTACAAGATCTCAGGCAGTACTTTCTCTTAGAAATCTTTTTAATTTTACTGATGCCATTGATATGTGGTATTCCAAGGAATATGAAGAAAAATCATTTAATGAATCTCTCCTTGGAGATAATGACAAACTTAGCAAAACTCAAAAAGAAAAAGAAGAGCTTCTAGAAATAATCTCTTTAAAAGACAAAAATCTTGAACAAATCATAGAAGAGAACAAAAAACTTCGAGAAGAAAACCAAGCGCACCGCATACAAAATGAACATCAGAGACCTTTTAATTTTGAAACAATTTCTGAAAAAGAGACGCGAGAACAATATATTGATCTAGATCTTGAGATGAAGGGCTGGAAATTTGAACATGACTTTTTTAAAGAGGTAAAAGTCTCTCATACGCCAAATACTTCTAAAGCTGGCTATGCAGATTATGTTCTTTATTCTGATAATGGAAAACCTCTTGCCGTTTTGGAAGCAAAAAGGACTTCAAAAAGCCCAATCATTGGCAAACATCAGGTAAGACTCTATGCAGATGCTCTGGAAAAAGAAACGGGAGTGCGCCCGGTAATGTTTTATACCAATGGAATAAAATATTACATTTGGGATGATGAATCTACTCCTGAAAGAGAAGTTTCTGGAATTTATAGCAAAGAGGACCTTGAAACGCTATTTTTCAAAAGAGAAAATAAGATTTCTATGGAAAACGCAACGGCAGATCCTAATATTGCAGGAAGATATTATCAGATAGAAGCTGTAAGAAGAGTTCTTGAAAATATTGAAAAAGGCGCAAGAAAATCACTGCTTGTAATGGCTACAGGTTCTGGAAAGACGCGAACAGCTGCTGCAATCGTTGATATTCTTACAAGACACAACTACGCTAAAAACATTTTGTTTTTAGCGGATAGAACGGCCCTTGTAAAGCAGGCCAAGGAAAGTTTTGCGTCACTTCTTCCAAATATGTCCCTTTGTAATCTTTTGGATGGAAAAGATGATGTAAATAGTAAGATGGTCTTTTCTACTTATCCAACCATCATGAATGCGATAGATGAAAAATTAAATGATGATGAGGATAGAGTTTTTACAACGGGTCATTTTGATCTTATTATTTTAGATGAAAGTCATAGATCTATCTACAAAAAATACCAAGCAATTTTTGAATATTTTGATGCATCCCTTCTAGGGCTTACTGCCACTCCAGTGAATGAAATCGACAGAAATACTTATAGAATTTTTGATATAGAAGATAGCAACCCTACTTATGCATATGAATTGGAAGAAGCCATTGATGATGGTTTTTTAGTTCCTTATGAACTTCCTACAGTTTCTGTGTCTCAATTTACGAGAAAAGGAATTGTCTATGACAAGCTTTCTGAAGAAGAAAAAGAGGAGTTTGAAGAAACGTTTGAATCATGTGAGGATATTCCTAGCACGAAAATAAATAGAAGTCTCTTTAATACTTCCACAGTCGATATGATTTTGAAGGAGCTTATGGAAAAGGGGCTCAAGGTAAGTGGTGGAGATTTTCTTGGGAAGACGATTATTTTTGCTGCAAATAGAGCGCATGCAGATTTTATTGTAGAAAGATTCAATGCTCTTTTCCCAGAATACAAGGGAGAGTTTGCAGTGGCAATATATCACAGCATAAATTATGTGGATGATCTTATAGATCGATTTAAAAATTCTAATTCCAAACTTCACATAGCAGCATCTGTAGACATGTTAGACACTGGAATAGATGTGCCAGAGATTTTAAATCTTGTATTCTTTAAAGAAGTAAAATCTAAGACAAAATTCTGGCAGATGATCGGTAGAGGCACTAGACTTTGCAAAGATATATTTGGACCAGGTCTGGATAAGACTAAATTTTATATCTTTGACTACTACCAAAATTTCAAATTTTTCCAAGCCAATAAAAAAGAAGCCTCAACACCTATAGCAAAATCACTAACAGAAAACCTCTTTGGGGTAAAACTTGACATCATAAAAGCGCTTCAACCTGTGGATTTTGAAGAAGAGGCCTATGTAAAATATAGAGAAGAGTTAATAGAAAATATCTTGCGTGAGATAAATGCTATAAGTAGAAATAGATTTGACTCAATGATGAAGATTCACCTCTTGGACAAATATGGTGATAAGCGATCATATGAATGTTTGGATGAAAAGAATTTAGACGAGCTCAAAAAAGAGATTGCACCACTTATAATCTCTACGGATAGAGATGAAATGGCGAAGAGTTTTGACTATCTGATGTATACGATAATTCTTGGAACTCTTCTTGGAAAACAAGTTACAAACCCGATAAATAAAGTGGTTACCATTGCAAATCTGCTCTTTGAAAAATTCTCAATTGATCAAGTCAAAAAGCAGAAAGAGCTCATTACAAAAGCGACGCGATCTGAATTTTGGAATGAGGGAAATATTTTTGACTTCGAAATGGTAAGAGTAGCTCTAAGAGATCTTGTAAAACTTTTAGAAAAAGAGACCAGACAACTCTACTACACCAGTTTTTCTGATAAAACGATGGGTATAGAAGAGGTAGAAGGGCACTACAAAATAAATGATCTTTCAGCTTATAAGAAAAAAGTAGAAGAGTATTTCAAAAAATACAAGGACAATCTTCCCATATACAAACTTAGAAACAACAAAAAACTCACAAAAAGCGATCTGAAATATTTTGAAAAGATTCTATTTGAAGAGCTTGGGAATAAAGAGACATTTGAGATGGCATATGGAGAAGGACCACTTATGAATCTTGTGGCAAAGATTGCAGGAATGGATAGAGAAGCTACAATCGCTGAATTTTCAAAATTTTTAAATGACAAATCGCTTAACGCTGATCAAATAAATTTTGTAAATAAAATAGTGAGCTATCTTATAGAAAATGGCTCGTTAGACAAAAAAGTGTTGGCGGATTTTCCATTTGCTAAAGCGGGCGGAATCGTTACGATTTTTGAAAACAAAGTCGATGTCGCAAAGAATATAGTTGAAACGATTGATGAGATAAATAGCAGACTTGTCATCTAAAAGAGAACAAACAATTTTACAAGTCAGAGCAAAACAGCCTGTCCTAAATTATGGGACAGGCTGTTTTTTATTTTATAATACAAAAAAGAGTGCTGAATATAAATAACCGCCTAAATTCTTAACAATCATCTAAGAATATACTATAATGAGGCAAAACAAAAGAAGATAGGCGAATGTGAGTTTTTAATTAGTAAAATCTAACAAGCAGTAAATGGGATAGTGAAACCATAAATCTTCTTGCACAAATTCATGAACATAAGGAAAAATAAAAAAAGGGCAGAAGACCTTAAAATCAAGAGGCTTGAATTTGAGGGGGAGTTCAATGGGAATTATAAGAAATAAACATTTATAGTTTGTTAAGGTATGCTAGTACTGATGTCAAGGAAATAGAATATGTGGGAGATGTCAGTTATGGCGGATGTCAATTATGGCGATTGCAAACATTAAAGTTACATTGATGTGCCCGATTGAAGAAGTATGGCATAAGGTAACCAATCTACATGATTTTTCATGGAGAAGTGATTTACAGAATATAAAGATTATAGATGAGAATAATTTTGTAGAAATCAGCAGTGATGGAATTGAGACACATTTTGAAGTTACAGAGTTTTTGAAGTATAAGTGTTGGGCATTCAAGATAGAGAATGAAAATATCGCTGGGACTTGGATAGGGAAATTTTATTCCCATGGAGATAGAACAACGCTAGATTTTACTGAAAATATCATTTCAAAAAATTTTATATTTAAACCCTTTATAGGATTTTATATTCGTAAGCAACAACGGCTTTATTTTAATGATTTAAAGAAAGAACTTAATTGTAAAGAAGCTAGTTTTACTCAAATACTGTAAGTGCAAATTTCGCTGAATCAAAATGACCTACATAATATTATAGTGATAACACCCCTCATCTTTTTGTTATTGATGAGGGGTGAATGTTGTTAAGAATATTTTTCTTAAAATAGGTGAACTAATTCAAATAATAAATTAAAGAAGTTGCAAAGACTAGACCTGCTATCAGATGGAATGCTAGAGCTACTAGTGCTTTTTTCTTATAGAGTTCGAGTTCTAGCTTTTGATTAGCGGTGAGATTTTTGACAGGGTATTTTCGGCGATTAATTAAATAGAGTAATAAGAAGGTGCTACTATTGTTGCCTGATGCATTCACTACCCCCCATAGTTTAGGATGCTTGATGCCTCTTGACATCGCATCGATTACGGTCATTTGATAAATAGTGTATAGGAGAATGACTCCCCCCACACTGGTTACTGCCCCAGAAATAACAAGTGATATTAATAAATGGTCCATTTTCAATTCCTCCTTTAAAATCGATGAATAATTTCTCGATAGATGACTGCAGTAACAATAGTTGTTAGAGTAAAGACAACGATGAGAGTCAGTTTTTCTGGGAACCATTGGGTTAAGAGTAAAGCTGCAATCATGACGATAAGAGCTCCAACGACTAAGACTGCTAACTTGGTGTTACTTTTCACAACATCTGTACTTTCGGCGAGATGTTTCATGTAATTGTCACTCCCTTTCAATAGCTTGTCTAGACTGATGTGATACAGATCACTTAAATGAATAATGCTGATAATATCAGGATAATTTTTGTCATTTTCCCAGTTAGAAATGGATTGCCGTGAGACGAATATTTTCTCTGCTACATCTTCTTGGGTCATGTTCGCATTGAGTCGAGCATTTTTGAGTTGTTGACCAATAGACATCAAATCTTCCTCCTTTCTAGCTTTAGTTTAGCTACTTATTGCTCTGGAAACTATCAAATATCTTTTGAATTGGCAGATTTATTGTGTCAAAAGTCTTTGACAACCTTTTTATTATCATAAATTCATCACTATTATATAAATATATAAGCAAAAAATGGGGAATAATGAATAGACATATATTCAAATAGCGAGCATTCATTATATCAATAAAATAAAACCATAATAAAAAAATGAGTTCAATCAAATGCTTTTAAGATTTCTTTATATCTTAAAAGCTTTTTTTATTGAAAAAGTTGCTGGGAAATGCTTGCTTGTGGAATATTTCAGGGAATGTGTGAGCTATAGCTATTGGAAATGTAATCGTTGCTTTATGTATGTTTTGTAAGGAATCATTTGATATTTTCCTTATGAAATCCTTAAATTTATTTTTTACAATCCCATTAGAAAATAAAAAGGAGGAATTATAAATGAATCGACTTATATTAGAAACAAAGAACTTAACGAAGATTTTTGGCAAACAAAAGGCTGTAAATAATGTGTCTTTAAAAATTGAAGAGAATTCTGTCTATGGATTACTTGGGCCTAATGGGGCAGGAAAGTCTACTACATTGAAGCTGATGACAGGGATGCTACATAAATCATCAGGAGAAATCATCTTTGAAGGGCATCCATGGAGTAGGGATGATTTATCAGATATTGGTGCATTAATTGATACACCCCCTCTATATGAAAATTTAAGCGCTAGAGAAAATCTTAAAGTGCGAACATTGCTTTTAGGATTACCTGAATCAAGGATTGATGAAGTTTTAGACATCGTTGATTTAAAAGATACTGGGAAAAAGAAAAGTAGTCAATTTTCTTTAGGAATGAAACAAAGATTAGGAATTGCTATTGCGCTACTGAATAATCCTAAACTTTTGATATTGGATGAGCCAACAAATGGTTTGGATCCTTTAGGTATCCAAGAATTACGCAATTTAATTAGAAGCTTTCCTGAAAAAGGAATCACAGTCATTTTATCAAGCCACATTTTGGCAGAGGTGGAACAAATTGCAGATCACATTGGCATTATTAATGATGGTGAACTAAAATACCAAAATTTAATTAACCATAGTGAGAATTTAGAAGAGCTTTTCATGAATGTAGTAAAAAATGGAAAGAGGGTATAATGCTATGAAAAATTACATTCTTGCCGAATGCATAAAATATAAACATACTTTTTTAAATAAATTGCTAATGATTGCACCATTAGTTGCGGTGGTACAGGCGCTTATATTAATGCCGTTATATTTTACTGTAAATGCATATAACTGGTGGTATGTTGTGTCATTACCTGCCATGTTTGCTTTGATCTCTGCCATGATGCATAGAAAAGAAGAAAGAAAACTCAATTATAGAGCCATTTTCTCGCTTGATGTCAATTTGAAAAAAATATGGATAGCCAAAATATTAACTGCTTTAGTCTATGTGAGCATTACATCTTTGCTGCATATGATAGGAGTATATGGGATTCAATTTTTAATTGATAAGCAGTTAATTCCTAACTATGGACTGATGACGTTACTAATGGCGAGTGCACTTTTAATCCTTTCTAATATTTGGCAGATACCTTTATGTTTATTCTTGGCCAAAAAATTAGGCTTTGTTATCAGTGTTGGAGTGAATGCTATATTAGGAACGGCACTTGGAATTTTGTTTTCTACTTCATCGCTATGGATTTTGTGCCCTTATTCTTGGGGAATACGATTGATGCTTCCTATTATGCACATCTTGCCAAATGGTTTGCCAGCGGAAGCTTCAGATCCGCTGATTTCTAATACGTCATTGCTACTTCCTTGTGCTTTGTCAATCATTCTTTTTACATTATTAACAGTCATTACAACGAATTGGTTTTCAAAACTTGAGGTGAAGTAATGGTGAAGATATTAAAGTCAGAGTTCTATAAACTGAAGCACACGTATCTACCACATATTCATATTATTTTACCTATTATATATGCTATTATTTTTTATATAATGGTTAGAATAACAGGCCTGAAAGATTATGCCTCTATTTCTATTATAGAAACATATTTGGTGCTATTAGGGGCAATATTGCCAATTGTTTGCGGTGCAATTACATTTAAAGTGATTGATATGGAAGCAAATGCTGGACATTTTCAAGTTCTTTTATCGACTACGAAGTCTAGAAGTAAGGCTTATGGTGGCAAGTTACTCCTATTATTAATAGGCGCTTTATTTTCGATAAGTTTGGCTATTTTAATGTTTAGTTTTTTATTTAGACAACAAAGTTATATTGCATGGGTAATTGAGGGATTTTTACTATTTGTTGGATGCATCGCCACATATGTGATTCATTTGTGGATATCCCTTATGATAGGAGGGAGTGCATCCATTGGCTTAGGTTTTGCAGAAACATTACTTGCATTAATTTCAATGACGGGTCTTGGTGAAAAGATATGGTATTTCTTACCTTGCACATGGCCATCAAGATTATCTGCAACTTATAGTGTGGGAAGTAGTCTGGCGGATAGCACCTATCTCCATGATACGTTAAGTATGTGGCTTTATATTGCAGTTCCAATGACAATATGTATCCTTATATGTTCTTTCATTTGGTTTAATAAATGGGACGGCAAACCCTATAGTAGTGATTAAAGGTGAACATATAAAAATGGTATAGTAATCTATCAATTATTCGCTTGGAGGTGATAATATGGCAAGAATTCTTGTCATTGATGATGAGCTCGATATGTTAATTCTTATTAAGAATATTTTGCAAAAAGAAAATTATATCGTAGAGATTTGTCAACATCCTTTAGCGTTAGATGAAAATAAGTTAAGCAAATATGACTTGATATTGCTTGATATTATGATGCCAGATATTGATGGTATGAGTTTTTGCAAAAAAAATCCGAAGTAAAGTGGACTGTCCCATCCTTTTTTTAACTGCAAAGGAAATGGAATCGGATATAGTAGAAGGATTATTGTGCGGAGGCGATGATTATATAACAAAGCCTTTTGGTGTGAAGGAATTGTTAGCACGAGTAGCTGCCCATCTAAGGAGAGAACAAAGAGAAAAACACTCTAGCTTGAGTCTTGGAAATATAAGATTCGATTTATCTTCTAATCAAGTGTTCGTGAATGAACAAGAAATAAATTTAACGAAGTCAGAGTATCAAATCTCTGAATTACTTGCAAAAAGAAAAGGGCAAGTTTTTTCGAGGGAACAGATTTATGAATTGGTGTTCGGACTTGATGGAATTGGAGATTCTTCGGCTATTTCAGAGCACATAAAAAATATCAGGGCAAAGTTTAAAAGCGTTGGAGCAACTCCAATTGCTACAGTTTGGGGGATTGGTTATAAATGGGATCAGACCGAAAGGGGAAGTCTCTTAAAATAATCTTTTTTGAATATTTGTTAGGTGTAGGAGCGGGATTAGCGCTTGCTATTTTACTGTCGATGATTATTTTAGATGGTTTTTATAGTGCGGGTGTGATAGTGCCAGCTAACTATACTGAAAATCAGATACTTAAGAATAGATCAAATATTTCGAATGCAGAAAAATTTGATGAATCTCTGATACCAGCCAATACAAACTATGTCTATTTATCAACAGATGGCGAAGTTATTCAGTCTAATATGAATGAAGAGACCCAGCAGAAAGCTGAACAATTTCATAATGGCGAAGATATTTATGTGCCATATTTATCTCTTATAGAAATTAAAAGAATGGACGGCTATGTTATCATTAGTTATCAAGTTGCACCATATTATACAAGTGCTTGGATGGAGAAACATTTTCCCAAAATTGACTTTTTATTTACTATTTTACTAATCTTCTTCTGTGCCATAAGTGTTTTTATCGTAACACTTATTTGGGTTAAACGTATAAAAAGACAATTAGCCCCAATGTTTGATGCATCAAGCAAAATTGCAAAGCAACAATTAGATTTTGAAGTTGGAAATTCTAATATAAAAGAATTCAATGATGTTTTAAATAGCCTTGAAAAGATGAAAAATGCTCTAAGCGATTCATTAAGGGAGAATTGGCTGCAGGAGGAAAATAAAAGAAAGCAAATATCGGCATTAACGCATGACCTAAAAACCCCAATATCAATAGTAAAAGGCAATGCCGAGCTTTTAAAAGATACACATCTTTCGGAAGAACAAAAAACATATGTTGATTTTATATTAAAAAGCGCTAATCGCATTTCGGACTATTCAATCACTTTAATGGATATGAATAAGCTAGATCAGATGAGTGATTTTGAACTTAAAAAAGTTCAAATAATAAAAGTTGTAGAAAAAACAAAAGAACTCGCTAAAGAAATAACATCTATCAATAATCTTATGCTACGTGAAACCATTAATTTTAAAGATGGGAATGTGATGATAGATATAAAATTATTTGAAAGAGTTATCCAAAATATATTAAGCAATGCCATTCAATATGCCCCCGAAAAATCCACTATTGAATTGAGCATCATGACGATGAATAATTATCTTAAAATCGCCATATCTGATCAAGGCCAAGGCTTTTCCAATGAAGATTTAGCTCATGGAACAGAACAATTTTATCAAGGGGATAAAAGCAGACATTCTTCTGTAAGCCATGGACTTGGTTTATATATAGCAAAAGAAATTGTTCATATGCATGATGGAAATATTCAATTAGAAAATAGAAAAGATGGAAATGGTGCAAAAGTTAGCCTGTTATTACCTATAATATAAATCATCATATAACAATTATTGCCAGTGCTAAATGATATATTCTTACAAAGATGAATATGGAGACCATCTATTTGATACCAAGGAAAAGCTGAAAAATATTGAAATTAAAAGGTGCCAATCAATTGTTCCATTTTGGAATAATTGTTGGCACCTCTTTTTTAGATTATTGGGCAATTATTTTGACTGCTAGGAGATTGAGATTATGGGAATGTTGTTAATAAAATATAAAATGGTAAGATAAAGTAATAACTGTGATAATAAAAGCAATCATTTATTATCATAATCTTAAGAAGAAGTAGCAGATATGACAATTTTAACATCATGGCACTTTTTCATGAAATATTGAAAAAGTGTGGAAGATTGTAAGTCCTGTCCAAAACTATGCTTGGAGAAATGATTTGAACAATAAAGACATCATTAATGGGCAAGAATTTATTGAGTATATGAAAGAAGGAGTTGCCACCCATTTTACAATGACTGCTATAAAAGATAGGAATTTGATATGGAAATAGATCTAAAAAGCAATGAAATGAAGCTAAGATGAAATGGGGAAATTATGATGAAAAAACTAAAAGCAACGGGTTATGCTATTTTGGTTGTATATGCAATCTGTATGTATATGATCTGGAAAATTTGTAAGTCTGGGGGAGTGCGCTATTGGCTTGATAGAATGTTCCCTTTTGCAATGCTCTTAATTATTTTATTGATGATTGGATTAGTATTAAGACATAGAGGCTATCATGCAAGCGGCTTTAAATTTCGTTTAGCTTTATTTATTTCTATTACCTTATTATTTGGGGGCATGATAGTACATACTGCAATTCCTTATAATGGGGTGCTTTCTTGGAAGATAGATGACTTATTAAATCATAAGCAAATAACTTTTGTGCAAAATAATATTTATGAAGAGGGTATTGACGGCATACTCGATGATATAAAAGCAAAAATTGCGTTGCCAGATTCGCTTTATGTGGCAGAAGATTTTTATATTGAATTTACAGAAGATGGCACAATTACAAATGTTGAGACCATGCTATATGGAGAAAATGACAAGGGACAGTTGAGAGGATTTTTAATTTCTTTTGACTATAAAAAAGGGAATAAAATCGATGTGTGGATGAATAAAGGTGAAGGTGTAAGCATTGATCCAGATAGATTATTACATCCCTTTTTTACAATTCTCCAATATTCCTCTTTTAAAGAACAGATTCAGCATGGACATTGGATGGCACATGATCAACACTATGGTTTTTTATATTCAGGAAAGGAAACTATAAATACAACAACAGAGCTTTATATAGTGGATAGCACTGGCGCGCATCATTCAGAAGCGATGATGTCTCAATTATCCGAAGGGGGAGCAATAAGTGGATATGAAGCCTCTCTTTATCTATTGAATACCAAAGATATCCCACCTATTAGATATTTAGTAAAGCCACAATTTATATCATCAGAAATACTTGAAAATAAGCATGAGCGTACAATAATTGAAGAGGCAAAGCATTCAAAAAGTTGGATCATAGATGATACGGATAGTACAGTCTATCACTTTATCTCAGATAATAAAGAGATAGGCTACCGACTTGTTGTTATTGATGCGGCTGCTGGTTCAAGATATTATGCATTAGAGAAATCAAGTGATGGCGGCAGTCATTGGGAAATGATTAACCAAAATCCTTTTATGGACGAAACAGGAGTGGCTGAGGGTATCATATTTTTTTTAAATGACTTTGGCTTTATTGGTCTTCAAGGAGCATCTGGACAATATTCTCAAATATATCTTACAAAAGATGGCGGCATGAATTTCAGACAGGTTCAATTACCAATGGATAAGGTAACAGATATACCAACACAAGGAAAAGAAATTGGCCTAACATTAGATGATTATAAATATATGTCCATGCCTCAATATAAGGAAGGTAAATTATTTATTATTGTTACAGCAGGAGTAGATGAGCCTAATGGGATTGAATTTTATTCTGAAGATTCTGGAGAAAGTTGGCATATTTCAAAAAATAGCACTTCATAAAATAATTATTGAAGAGGATAGAATAACTGGCACCTTTTTATTTATAACACTTCAAGGGAGGCTAGCACAATGAAAAAGTTAGAAAAAATGATTCCTTTTATAGCAGCTAATTTTTTTGCTTTTTATATATTACCACTGATTATTAAAGATACAGGTAGTGCGATGTTTATTTTATTGGTGGGAATTCCAATGATAAACTTTATTGCGGCTTTAATTTATGGCATGAAAAATTCATTCAGTTGGTTGTATCCTTTGCTAGTGATGTTGCTTTTTATTCCGACACTATTTATCTTTTACAATGAGAGTGCTTGGATTTATATCGTAGTATATGGCATCATTTCGTTAATAGGAAGTTACTTAGGGAATTTGCGAGAAAGTTTGGTGATTGATATGAATAAAAAATATTTGTTACTCATTTCAAGTTTTATTTACTTTTTATTGTTAATCCTAGCATTTTTTATTGAAGTCCCTAATTTTATGCTAGTTTTAGTAGGTATCGGCGTATATGTTCATATTTCGATGGAGTATATCAAATTGAAAGGCAATAATAATCAATGGGGCAAGATGGCCCTCTCTTTTATATTTAGTGCAGTCATATCTGGCGCATTATTAATCATCCTAAGTGCAATTCAAACTTATATTATAGGTTATGATATAACCAATGCATTAAATGACAAAATTTTTAAACTTTATTGTACTTTAAGCCTATTTGTTGTTAACACTTTATTAGCTAAATATCGACTATTCTAAAATTGAGAATATATTATATAATCCTCACATAAGTGGAGCAGTCGTTTTGGATGACCTAGGGGCAGAAATGGGCGCAATATAGTCCCCATATAAGTGGAGCAGTCCCTACTTGAAATCATACAAAAACTCTATCACTAATAGTCACATTTATTGGAATAGTTCCCATGTAAGTGGGGGTGATCCTGTAATCGGTGAAAAAGCTACCGTAGTTATAAATCCGGACACAGGGAAAGTTGTTACTACTTGGAAGACATCTACTCGTTTAAGAAATAAGTATAAATAAGGGAGTGATTAAGATGTATATAAAGTTAAACACAAAAGATGTTGAGATTTTAAAAAGAGGAAAAATTAATTACTTGCCCGAAAAAGATTATTCAGAAGACGAATCCGATGTATTGGTTGATTCAATTAGAGAAAAACAAATATATTATGCTCAAATAGAAGACACAGAGGCTGCAGAGGATTTTGCTGAAATTGCTGATAAAATTGAGCAATTAATGGATGAAGAATACTAATGATTAAAGAATATCGAATTTTATTTTTACAGAAAGGAGCGTTCATATGGCAAAAGATGATGATGACATGTTAGTATTTAAAATTCTCACCTATCTCTATCGGAAATTAAAAGAAGAGAAATGAGTAACTTCTCTTTCCCAAAAATGGGGGGGTACATATTAAAATATCACAACAAATAACAAATGTTAATGTTTGATTCAATATTGGCTATCTTAGTAGTCCTTATATAAAAGGGAATGATCTTAGAATGTATGAATGAAGCAAAAAAGCGATACCCACCTAAAAGATAAGCGGTTTCGAAGGGGCAGGGAGTCTCAATGGTTTATGTAATTCCTTTTATATTGTGAGGAATATTTTATTACCAAATGAATGGAAAAAAAGACAAAGAATTAAAGAAGAACAAAATGAAAAAGCTATTAAGATTTTAAAGGTAGTTCTGGCACTACTTCACCTAATCTTAACAGCTTTTAAAAAATAAAACCCGAGTGGAAGGTTGACCTTCCCTTCCACTTTATTTTAAAACAAAAAAGGAGTATATGCAATGGATAAAAAAATATGATTATTTGATTATCATTTTACTGACTTTATCTATAATTTTAGACGTTATCCAATTAGTTAGATAATTCCTTTTTATCTGACTTGAATAATGAGGTGATTAAATATGTACGCAGATAGCGAAAAAATCAAATGGCTACTTAAAAATGCAACTCAATATCGTATTGCTAAAGAAACAGGAGTCCCACAACCCACACTTTCTACACTAGCAAACGGGAAGACTAGTATAGAAAATATAAGTTTGGGGAATGCATCTAAACTTACAGAATACGCCGATCGATTGATGGAAGAAAATGATTAAAAAAAGCCATCACATTTAATGGCTTTTCTTTATAAAAATGGTCAAAATTTTATGTAGTTTTTTTCCGGAGTTTTTCCGAAATAAATTTATGATGCATCCACACCTAATTTCTAAAAATACGTGACTGTGGGCTTTGATACATGCTAACATCCATCAATTTAACGCAATAAATCTCCATGTGGGATTTCGTCATAATTTGCTTTATATGTTTTTTGAGCAAATTTATCCCATCCCGAACTAAAAACACATACTGTGTTTTCGTCTTTAAAGGCTTGATGAGTACCGCCTATACCAGCAAATAAATCAGTAAATCGCAAAGAATGTATCCCGTCCATACATAAAAGTCTAGGCTTTTTATTACTTTATAACTATTTTCTCTAACTCGGGCACTAATCAATTCGCTCAAACACCATAGTTGCTTGAATTCTGTCTCCACCCCCGAAACCTTTTGAACCTCCATTGGTAGTAGATATAGTGTGTAGTCGATATCCCTTTTCAGCTTGCTGATTAATTACATTTTCAAGTTGTGTTAAGTTTTTTGAACCGACACCGAAAAATTTTTCTTTTAAAACAACTTGTAATACTATGTATTGTTTCAAAGTTATACTCCTTTCAAAATTAAATGACCACCTTCCCTAAAATACTAAAATCGTCCTCTTCTTTAATGATAATATCTTCGTATTTATCATTCAACGACTGTAAGCGGACATCACCATTTGTTTTAAATTTTTTCATGGTAATACCACCGTTTACTGCAAAAACGCCAAGTTCGCCATTTTCAAGTACAAGTTGTAGTTTGTATTCGATAATATCGCCATCAAAAAAATCGGGTTCCATGGAGTCGCCGTTGACCATGAGGCGGATAGTTTCCAAGCCGATAAAAGGAACGGGTTGTTGTCCGACAAGGGGTTCGTCTGCATCCGTCTGCCCCACCACGTAGTCCGCATAATGTTCTTCAAGCTGTTGTTGCTCCAATTGATGTTCGGCGAAGTGGTAAACTTTTTCTTGGCGGGGTTCAGAAAGACTTTCAGAAACTTCGTTTATTTTTTGAAGTATAGATGGTAGTTCAGTTGTGGCAACTTCACAGAATCATGAACTCCATCTAGAAACACGTCTAGACTCATGTCGAAAGCCCCTGTAGAAGGGAGATTACTTTCTAGTTAAAAGTTTACCATTTTAAAGTACTCCTTTCAATAAAAAATAGAAAGAGGTTGTTTAGTATGAGTAAAAAGAAGTGGTTCGGCACTTGGGTATGGAAAGAACCCATCCAAAACGAACAAAAGAGAATTGATATTAACATTGAAGTGGGAATTATTCCAAGCGTTTTATTTGTTGGAACTGTCATTTATTTAATCTTTAAATTGATTTAAAAGCGTATAATTGCTATCTCAAAAGATAGCTTTTATATTTTGAAAATAAGTTTAATGCAGTAAACGAGGTGAAAAATTTGGAGATATATACATCATATAGAATTAAAAAAATGGAGCCGAAGATTGGATTTGTTGAGTTTAGCGAAGAAGAGGGCAAAGAAAATTTACTAAGACAAACCTATTTAGCGTTAGAGCAAACGAGCCATCCGCAAGTGATGATGAAAACAACTACAGCCCACTCGAATGCTGAAGTTGGCGATAAAGTACGTGTAGTGCGTCCTGACCTAGGGATTGACTATTATACAAGAGTTTTTGAAGTAACTTACGATGTACTGACGAATAGAATAATGGAAATCAAGTTAGGAGAGATCGATTGTTCGAATCTCAAGCTAAAAGAGAGCGGCGCATCCTAAGTGATCCAACGTAGTTCCCGCGTAAGCGGGGGTGATCCTGTGGACACAGTAGTAATTGCAGTTTGCAACTCATAGTTCCTGCGTAAGCGGGAGTGATCCCTTATAAAAAAATAGAAAGCAAAAAAAGCGACACTCACCAAGAAGATAAGTAATCGCTTAGGCTAGGGAGTAACGGTCCCTAGCCTTATTATAGAAAAAATAAGGAGGAATAACAATGGTTTATATAGTTCCCGCATAAGAGGGGGTGATTCTTGTTTTCTTTTCCATTGCCACCACCTTCTATTTATGTTATATTTTAATTAAAGGTAAGGGGACGGGCAGTGATCCCTATACCCAAACGATTATGCTATGTCGCGAATGAGTTTAAAGACTTCTAAAACTAATTTGCGACTTTTTTGTTGCTCAGTCATAATCGCCACCCCTTTTTGCGTAGTTCCCGCGTAAGCGGGAGTGATCCTCACTCCTTTTCATTTTTATTATTTTTTTTCATAACTTTTTCTCGCAGTAAATAAAATTATCCAAGAAATAAGCAAAATAATATTAAATTCAATCATGGCATTTTTTATGGCATGATGATATACTGTAATTAAGAAAGGGGGTTGCCCCCTTGTTTAACTTTCTTTAATTGAGTCAATTTTCATTTTTTTGGTTTTGTAATCGAGAATTATTTTTAAAAAGTGTCTTGACTCATTTATCAATCCTAGTACCAAGATAACGGTTGTGGCCTTTTCTTGTGCTAGGATTTTTATTATATCCATCAAGCCTTTTTCCTCCTTTCTTAACTTTCTAAGTAGTTCCCGCGTAAGCGGGGGTGGGCTTTTTAGCTATTCTATATGATGACAGTCCAGAAGAAAAAAGGAGCTTTTCTATTTCGTCTATGTGAATTGTTTTGTTTTTCATTGCGTTATTTCCTTTCTTATGGTAGTATTAAATAAAGGATAAGGGCGTCAATGACGCCCAAACCGTTTTTGGGGTTAAAGCTTGAAAAGTTTAGCTATTTCTATAATGATGCCCATTATAAAAACAATTAGCTTAATAATTTCAAGCGGTCGCTTTTTTTGTTGGATATCCAAGATAACGGCACCCCCTTTCGTGATTTTCGCGTAAGGGGGTAGCTTTTATTGCCATCTTTATCTCGTCAATAAACAAATGTAGTTCCTACATTAAAAAGAATATAGATAGTGCCAAAGAAGATGGTTATTTTGATTGATTGAGAAAAAAGCTTATCAGCCTGATAAGATAGAGCAACTCATAGATGAAGCACACTAACAATTGTTAGTGTGCTTTTTTATGGAAAAGAAACGGCCATGTGATTCATAGTTTAGAGATACATGAGGTTTAAAAATATATACCACTTAGATAGGACTGCTAGATGATACTGTTAAAAAGTATCTTAAAAAAGTTGAGTTTGTTGCAACAAGTTGGGATTATTAGAAGTAGAAAATGATGAATTAAATCTTGGAGTGGGTGTAACATTATGAGATAGCGAGCAGAATGAATGTAGTGAGAGTTTGTCTATGGATGTGATCATTTCAGTATCCTATTATAGTTGAAATGATCGATATTTTACTATATATTATAAGGACGTAACCGAGTTTAGATGGGTTTTAAAAAAGCGAAATTTCATGCCTTATTTTAGGGTATATTTAATAGAAGGGTAGTCTTTTGCGGTGTCGTGAGATAAAAGTTGCACAAGTGGGATAGCGTTGCTTGATCATGTTGCCTTAGGTCGTGCGACAAATAAGAAACAGGAGCGAAAATATGAATATTATTAATGTGATGAAAGAGAATGCATTGAAGCATCCAGAGCGCATAATATATGAACAAGCGAATGATCTGATCAATCATAATGCAGATAATTTCTTGACATGGGGACAGTTATGGGAATATTCAGGTAAATTAGCAGAATATATAAAAGAGCATACTATGTACCATAATCCAATCATTGTCTTAGGGAATAAGCATCCCTATATGCTCGTCTGTTTTTTGGCATGTATGCGTGCGGGGCATGCCTATTGTCCAGTCGATGTCTCAGTACCAGAAAAACGTGTTCAAGATATCATCGATCAGGTGGATCCAGAGATTATTCTATGTACAGAAGAGTTGGCGCTATATAATGAGCGCATCGTGACATTGTCTTCTATGCAAGAGATTGTGAATCATAACTATGAAATTTCTGATGCACAGTTGCTTGCTGGTGACGAGACAGCTTATATTATCTTCACGTCTGGTAGTACAGGTGTGCCAAAAGGTGTAAAAATTACGCGCAATTGTATTGAGAATTTTGTTGAATGGGCGGAAAGCTTGCTTCCAGCAGATGTGGCGGACAAGGGTTTGCGTTTTCTCAACCAGGCACCTTACTCTTTTGATCTGTCAGTGATGGATACGTATCTTGCGCTATTTACGGGTGGGACTGTTGTGGCACTTGATAAAGAAACGCAAAGTGATATGAAAACTGTGATGACGGCTCTTGCAGCTTCTGATATTGATGTCTGGGTGTCGACTCCGTCCTTTGCGGAAGTGTGCTTGACGGATCGCTCATTTAATAAAGAGACATTGAACCATTTGAAAATGATGCTCTTTTGTGGAGAGGTTCTATCGAATAAGATGGCACGCCGCTTGTTGAGAGTATTGCCAGATGTCGCAATTGTTAATACATATGGACCGACAGAATCTACAGTTGCGATTACGAATGTGACAATTGATGAAACCATTTGTGATCGGAATGAGTCATTACCTGTCGGAGTTCCAAAACCAGGGACAATCATTGAAATACAAGATGAAAATGGAAATGTGCTTCCAGAGAATGAAAAAGGCGAAATTGTAGTAATTGGCGATACGGTCAGCACTGGCTACTGGAAGAATGAAGAAAAAACGCACGCCGTATTCGGCACTAAGCATGTTGATGGCAAGGACGTTAGATTTTATCGAACGGGAGATGCTGGCTATATTAGTGAGGGTAATTTGTATTGTAGTGGGCGCATTGATTTGCAGCTGAAGCTTTATGGCTATAGACTTGAACTTGAAGATATCGAACGCAACCTCATCCAGTTGCCATACATTGCACAAGTGTGTGTCTGCCCAATGGAACGAAATGGCAAGGTGGTCAGTCTGACAGCAGTATTAGTGCTTGCTGAACCGATTGCTGAATCGGACTTAAGAGATAGAATTAGACAGGACTTGGCAGACTTACTTCCAAGCTACATGATTCCTAAAAAATATGTCAGTGTCGATTATTTGCCATTGACTCTTAATGGGAAAATGGATAGAAAGGCCATAAAAGGTATGATTGTATGAGTTTCTTCTCAGGATTTGATTTCTTTGTAGTTCTCATCATTGCGCTGATTCCAGCGATCCTATTAGGGTTGCGGGAAAAATCGTTACGCTTTTATCGTATGTTCTTAACGGGGGCATTTATCTTTCTTATTTATCATAAGTCGCCGCAAGAACTATTATTTCTCTTGAGCTATGCGATTTTAGCGTTATATGTCGTAAAGTTGTATGGTTTTTTAAGAGCGCGCTATGGTCGAAATAAGTATATTTATGGTCATGCGGTTTTAATTGTTTTAATTCCATTGATTATTAGCAAGATTGAGCTTTTCATGGGTCAGAGTTTGTTAGGACCTGATACTACCATATATGGATTCTTAGGATTGTCATACATTTTTTTCCGTGTCGTTCAGACCATTATGGAAATCTATGATGGAGTAATTAAAGACGTGAATGGTTATCAATTTTTAACATTTCTTCTATTTTTCCCATCACTCAGTTCTGGTCCGATTGATCGGAGTCGACGTTTCTTTCAAGATGATGAGAAAATCTATACGAAAGCTGAATATAATGAGCTTTTAGAGCAAGGAATTGTCAAGATTGTGCTTGGTTTGGTGTATAAACTTCCCTTGTCAGGTACCTTTTTGTATATTATGAATACTTACATGCTTAATAAGTTCGATCCCCTTCATGTGATAGGGTATGCTTATTTTTATGGATTTTATATGTTTTTTGATTTTGCGGGATATAGTTTGATGGCGATTGGAACGAGCTACATTCTTGGAATAAAAATGCCAGATAATTTCAATAAACCATTTATCAGTATCGATATGAAAGATTTTTGGAATAGATGGCATATCACACTCTCCCATTGGTTTAGAGATTTTGTTTTTACGCGCTTTATTATTGATTCTGCACGCAAGAGAAGGTTCAATAATCGCTTAACAGCTGCATTAGTCGGTTTGCTATTGAATATGACTTTGATGGGAATTTGGCATGGGCTGGAAGCACATTATATTTTATATGGGGTCTATCATGGCGTACTTTTGGGTATTACTGAATTTTATCAGAAGAAATCGAAGTTTTATAAAATATACAAAGATCATGCGATTTACAAAATTTGTTCGTGGTTTGTGACATTGAATGCTGTAATGCTTGGTTTTCTTATATTCTCAGGCCAGTTCAGTGCAGTGGTTGCAGCATTTACAAAATATTTAGGACAATAAAGGAAGGATGCAATCATGGAAGATAAATTATTAAGTATTTTGGCAGAATTATGTGATGAAGAACAAGTAAAAGATGATTTAGATATGGAACTGATTGACAGCGCCTTGTTAGATTCACTGGCATACGCTGAGTTGTTATTTTTAATTGAAGATGAATTCGGTGTGATCATCTCCCCATCAGATGTTGGTCGAGATGACATGGATACACCAAGAAAAATTATAAACTTAGTAAAAAGTAGAATGGAATAATCAACTATGAGAAAACTTCTCGCACTTGTGTTGGCTACATTATTGTTGGGCATCACGATTGTCGGCCTCAATGCATATTCTACAGATGTTATAACGCGTGAGGATAATGTAGCTAAGGCTTATAAATTGAATACTGATGAGCGGAATAATTCAAAATCGGAATTGAGTATGCTTTTAGACGATAATACGGCCGTTGTGCTCGGTTCGTCAGAATTGAAGCATCCAGATACTGTTGCCTATCCTTCTTATTTGTTTGGTAATAGTGCCTCTGATTTTAAGATGGTATTGTGTGGCAGAAGCTGTATGCAAAGTCTGCACCATGCCATGACAGTAGGAGCATATGCAGATATATTGCCAAAGCATAAAGTCGTCTTGATTTTGTCGCCGCAGTGGTTTTCGCGTTCAGGCGCGAAATCAGAAGCTTATGCTAGTCGCTTTTCCGAAAAAATATATTTGCAGATGATGGAGAATCCATCACTTTCTGATGATTTGAAGCAGCGTGTAACAGAACGATTAGAAACATTATTGTCGGCAGACGAAAAACAACTAGCCCGACTGAACTTATATAAAGAAAAATATCTAGAGCATAATCCAAATCTTTTGAAAATGTGGCAAGTGAATCTTTTTCGATCTTTTATGGACTTTAAAAACAATTACATGTTGGCCGAGCAACTGTCAGCAGAAGCTTCTGCCGATGCTGGCACAGTAAAGGTGGAAGAGCTAGATTTTGATGGATTGCTAAAAGATGCAGAAGTTCAAGGAGCGAAGGAAATCACGAATAATGAATTCGGCATCAAGGATCGCTACTATAATAACCGTATTAAAGATCAGTTCAAAGCATTAAAGGGCTCTAAAAGAAAAGTGAGCTACCTAAAATCGCCAGAGTATGATGATTTTGAGTTATTCATTGATATTTGTAAGGAACTCGATATTGAACCACTTATTGTCAGCATTCCTGTCAATGGCTACTGGTATGACTATACGGAATTTTCAAAACAGGGTCGATTGGATTATTATGAGAAAATTAGAACGCTCTGTGAGGATTATGGGGTGGCACTTGCGGATTTCTCAGATAGGGAATATGAGAAATATTTCTTTGAAGATCCCGTGCATATTGGGTGGAAAGGATGGGTGTATTTCGATGAAGCTGTTTATAACTTCTATCATCAACAAGATTAAAACATCAACTGCATTGAATATTACAGTGTGGACAGGTATTTTTTATTTCTTGGGGCTACTCATTCTCATCTATCTATTAAAAGCAGATCTATCGAGTGCACCAGAATTTGTTTATAATCAGTTTTAGGCGCTATTTAGCTTAGATAGAAAAAGAATTATAATGACTTGTTGGACTATTTTAATGGATATAGTCTAGCAAGTCTTATTTTTGTGCAAAGAAGAAAATGATAGGAATTAAGATGCAATGGTTGAAATGCATGCAGCCTATAAAAACCAATGGCATAGGCATATTGTAACATAGCGATAATGATTATAATATGCTATAATTTTTTATAATAGGACAAAATAAATTTAAGGAACAGATAATGTTTCTAATGACACTGCCTTAGGATAACATGCAATCTAAAGACAGTGTTCACTTCAAGAGAATGCTTGAATGGATGGGCAGTAGCTTTCAAAGAAGTGAGGAATTTTAAGAGGAGGGTTTTATTATGAAGGAGAGATTGAAAGGACGCTGGCTTGCAGGTCTTCTGACAGTTGCGCTATTCTTATCTATTTTGCCAATTAATGTATTTGCGGAGCAGAGTACAAATGATTCTAATCAAGTAGAACGCGATGAACTTGTGGCGGAATCCATAGAGGCTGATGCTTCGGTGCATGATATAGTAGCCGACACTGACACTCCTGCTGCTAATAATGACGCAGATGAAGTGCGCCCATCAGTGGGTGAAACGCCAGCTAATAAAAATGATGAAATAGCATCGCTTCATTTAGAAGATGCGACATCTGCAGCGCTTAAAGCGTCTAATCCCGTTGCATTAGAAAATGAACAGACAAATGAAGCGGTTCAAAAAACATTTACCATTACGAAGAAATTGATTGCCACGCCTGATGCTCCAGAAGAAAAAGTGGGCGACTTTGATACTTATGATAATTTTGTGCGCCAAGGGACAGCAACTAATGCGCGAGATTATCTCTTTACTATCTATCTTAACAAGGACTATGATGTAGCGGACCATGATGGCGAATATATCTTCGGTGATATTAATGTACGCATTACTTCTGGAAATGGCGGTCCCTTTTCCTTAAATTGGAATAACCTAAATAATATGCAAATAAGTAGAAGTGATGCGAGTTTTGATAACATTATATTGGACGGACATAATACAACGAATATGATGTTGATTAATAATTCAAATGTTAAATTCAATGCAGGCGCTACATTCAGAAATTTCAAAAATATTGATGGAAGAAATAATAACTTACGTCTGGAATCCTCTCGTTTGACGATTGAAGACGGGGTTGTGTTTGAAAATAATACAAATACTGTTACCGCTAATAGCAATGCACCACTTTCTGTAGATGATGAAAGCACGCTTATTATAAATGGTGGAGTATTTAGAAATAATACGAACAAGTCCTTTGGTGGTGTCATTTTATCTATGGGAACGGTTGTCGTTAATGGCGGCCAATTTACGAATAATACGTCAGAAGTTAGCGGAGGTGCAATTGCCTCATATAATAGCCAGTTAACCATCAATGGCGGTACCTTTGAGTCAAATAAAGCAAAAAATGGTGGTGCCTTTGTAATTGCTGGTAGAGGGGCAAGTGCTGCGATCAATGGCGGTACCTATAAGACTAATAGCGCCCAATTTGCTGGTGCAGCATTTGTTGATAATACTGCTTCAGCTAATATTACAGGTGGTATATTTGAATCCAACCAAGCAACAGGTGGTGGAGCGATCTATGTCAATCGAAATGCTGTCTTAAATATTGCTGGAACAGTACAAAAACCTGTAATCTTTACTGGCAACTCTGCTACTTACCAAGGCGGTGCAGTGAATTTAAATAAAGGTACGATGAATGTAGAGCATGCAGCCTATTTGAAAAATGAAGCAGGAATTGGGGGTGGCGCAGTATTTGTTGCCGATAACATTCCTAATCCAGCCACTTTTAAGAAAGCAATCTTTAAGGAGAATATTTGCCGAGGATTCGGTGGTGGCCTATATGTCAATGCGAATAGCAAGATTGATTTAGAACAGTGCCAATTCATTGATAATCAGGCATCTTATGGTGGAGGCGTTGCAACAACGGCATCACGCAATATATCGACGGCAGACTCTTTAGTATCAATGAAGGAATCAGACTTCACAGGAAATCAAGCCTTCCAAGGGGGAGCAGTGTTTACCGCTTTTCCAACAACTATTGCTGAATCTAATTTCTGGAAGAACAATGCGATCTTTAAAGAAGGAGATCATCAAAATCCACACCTATCAGGTTCTGGTGGTGCAATAAATGTTATGGATAGAGCAACCACCATTGTTAAGAGTGTCTTTAAGGAGAATAAAGCATTCGGCTCTGGAGGAGCAATTTCTATAAATGGTGTCACACGTAATGCACAAGGAGAGATTGTCGCCACCAAAGCAGATATAGATGTCCACATCTCGGATCACACAGAATTTCATGGCAATATTGCTGAAATGGGTCAGGGCGGGGCGATCTATACGATTCCTTTTGAGTATGAAGATCCAATAACAGATCCTAAAGCTTATAAAAATATCACAACAGATAATACAACGTTATTTTTAGGCAACGAAGCTAAAGCAGGTAAAGAAACACCACCTGCCAACTATAAAGATTTTACGCATTTGAAATTCAGCGATGCTTCGGATGTAGAACATGGCACATTGAAAGTTAAAAGCTTGCTTAATAACCATGATATAAACTATAAAAACCCAACTAAGGTCATTACTTTTGATGCAAATGGTGGTCAATTCGTTGATGGTTCACGTAGCATAATGATCGACTCTGCAATAGGTCAAAAGATTATTATCGTGGATGCTCCAACAAGACAAGGGTATACTTTTGATTATTGGAAAGGCCCGAATGAATCGAAATATAATCCAGAAGAATCATATACAGTAGTAGAAAATGTTACATTTACGGCGCAGTGGACGAATAATCCGCCAACGCTCGAAGTTGAGGATGCAACGATTACTGTAGGCGACGCACTTGACTTGAAGACCTTAATTAAAAAAGCCGAAGATAAAGAAGATGGCACCAACCTGAACGATAAAGTCGTCATTGATGCAGATGATTTTGATAATATGACCCCAGGCAAGTATGAGATTGGCTTTACTTTAACAGATAATGATGGTGCAACAGTAACGAAAAAAGCGACAGTAACTGTCAAGGATAAGAAAAAAGACTCGACAACAGAACATCACAAATCAAATAAACCGAATAAATCAAATAAATCATCAAAACAAGATGAAACTGTAGAAGGTAAGTCTTTGAAAAAATTACCGAAGACAGGCCATAACCTCACTTACGCGCTTTATGCTGGATTAATGATGCTGTCAATGGGTATCTTAACAGTAGGTATGATGCACCGCAAAAAAGTGAACAAATAATTTTTTGATATAACGATAAAAAAGAAGTGCATCTATCACATATGAAAGAACCCTTTGCTTTGTAAAGCAAAGGGTTCTTTGTGTATTATTTAGAATATTTTATTATAAATTCTTGAATTTTTTCATAATAAGTTTCTGGATCCAGATATTTGCTGTCCGCATGGTCTGCTTCTTCAACGATGAGCAAATCTTTTTCACCGGGGAGTTTGTCATAGAGGCGTTGAGCCATTTCAACGGGCACATAATTATCTTTGTCGCCGTGAATGATAAGAACAGGAGACTTAATTTTATCAATGTTTTTTAGAACATCAGTGTCTTTAAGATTATAATTTGCTCTTATTTGGGCCATGATATTAGCCATATCTAAGACTGGAAAACTTGGAAGATTGAATCGCTTTTTAAGTTCTAGCTGAAACATTTCATAGGCACTGCTATAGCCGCAGTCATCGATGATTCCTTTTACATTTGATGGCAAGTCAAGTGTTCCCGCAAGTAGCACACTTCCGCCACCCATGGACGTTCCATGGAGGAATATTTTTTGGTTTGGCAAATGCTCATTGATAAAATTAATCCAATTTAATATGTCATATTTTTCAAAATAACCCATGCCGATGAACTTGCCTTCACTATTGCCATGTGCTCTCATATCAATTGTTAGCGTGCTATAGCCCATATCGTAGAATGCTTTTGCGAGTGGTAATGATTCTTTTTCGCTTGTTTGGTAGCCATGCGCAATGAGAATGAGCGTATCGCCATCATTTTTTGCCAGATGTCCTTTAAGTTTAAGATGATCATCTGAGCTGATCTCGACTGATTCTGCTTTTGTTTCTTCTAAGAATTTTTCACTTGCTTCTTTTTGCTTTTGTTTGTTTTGTTGGACGACTTGTTGATTGTGATCCGTTACAACCCATTCATCTTCTACTTCTCTTGTTCCACCTTTTGCATCTCTTAAGAGTGCATAATTTACAAAATAATTTCCAACAAAAAAAGTAAGTAGCGCACATAGAAGCAAAGCGCTGACTACTATTTTAATAAGTTTCTTTTTCATAATAACTCCTTCTAATTAACAATATGATAGTTTTTAAGATAAATGCTTAATAAAAATTTAGATTCGCTATTTTTATCAATATGGCATTCTAAATAAATATAGAATTATTTTAATTGAATAAATGAAAAAAATAAATATGATTATTGAAAATATTACCTGTCACTTCAATCATAAAGGGTTTATTCCTTGACATAAATAAATATTTTTGAGAAGTGTGTATATTTTTTTAAGGAAGGGTTGAATTTTATAAAAAATATATGGTATTACTTTATCTCAAAAGAATGTCATATCTTGAGGAGCTATCCTCTGAGATGATGCATTCTATGAGAACGCTGCATTTGGGATGGACTTGATTTTTTAGAGTTGAATGTTCAAGTGCAATATGTTTAAGGAGGTTTATGATGAAAACAAAATTAAGAGGTCGATTATTAACACTGCTCATGGCTATTATTCTATGTCTGCCAATGATACCAACGACCGTTTTTGCGGAGAATAATGTGGCAGATTTTGGCGCCACCATGGCAGGTTTTAAAGAAGGAAACAAAATATCCGACATTGAATTGACACCAATTAGTGAAGGCTATACTGCGACTGTAAATAGTGTACGTAAAGCTGATCACTCATGGTTATCAAAAGACAATTTGGGTGCACAGATGACGGATACTGAAACTTTCCAAGAAGGAAAACATTATTTATTTTTTATTACATATAAAGCAAAAGACGGCTATAAACTTGTGAGCAACGGTCTTAATGCAGATCAAGAATATGCCAATATAACATTTAATGGCGAACCTATGATTTATTGGGATGGCAATGCGAACCAAGGCTTCCGCTTTTTACAGAAAAAAAGTGTCAGAGTGCCTGAAAAACCTAAATATACAGTACGTTTTGCTGTAGATGGCGGCTCAACCGTTGATGAGCAAACTGTAAAAGAGGGAGAAAAAGCAATGAAACCAGCAGATGACCCGACAAAAGAAGGTCATACCTTTGCTGGCTGGTATGCTGATGCCTTTAAATCAGTAGCATTTGACTTTAATAGTGCAATCACTCGAAATACAACAATTTATGCTAAATGGGTACCTACTCCAAAACATACCCTAACATTTGAAACAGATGGTGGAAGTCCTGTTCCAAATCAGGAAGTTGCACATGCACAAAAAGCACAAGAACCAGTTGCTCCAACCAAAGATGGCTATACTTTTGCTGGCTGGTATACAGAAGCTGAATGTGTGAATGCATATGACTTTAACGCTCTAGTTACAGGCAACTTAACACTTTATGCCAAATGGGCGCAAAACCCTGCACCTGCTGTGAACTATACCATTACTTTTGATGCAAATGGTCATGGTGTAGCACCTGAAGCACAAACTATTGTAGAAAATGGTCAAGTAGCCCTTCCATCTGCACCAGAGGCAGAAGGTTACACCTTTGGTGGTTGGTATACAGAAGCTGAATGTGTGAATGCATATGACTTTAGTGCCCCAGTTACAGGCAACTTAACACTTTATGCCAAATGGACACAAAAAGATAGCACAAATGTAGTCGTTCCTGGAAAAGAAAACAAAAAAACAGATGAAAAATCAAAAGCACAATCAAAAGAAAAATCGACAACTCATTTGCCTAAAGCAGGCGCAATAATTCAATCGAATGCAATGGTATTCATGTTCTCTATCATTGCAATCGCCGCTGGTAGTGCTATGATGTATACCAAAAAAGAAAAATAATAAAAATAAAGCTTAACCCTTAAAGGTAGCGGAATTATTCCGCTACCTTTTTTATTTTGTAATACTTAAAAGGCATCACTATAAATTTATGATGCTCTTTGGAGGTTGTTGACGTTTAATTTAAAACTGTAAACCTTTAGTAAATAGGAGAAAATGTCCATTGAAGTAGACAAAGATTGATTTGTAGAACGCTTACATGGTTGATATATTGTAATGGAGGAGGTTACACAATATCGCCTAATGAGGGGTGGGTTAAATGTCGCTGAGTCATAACGAGTATAAATTAATAGATGCTTTAAATTTTAGTGATTTTATTACTGCTACAGAAATCGCAAATAATTTAAAAGTTTCAACTAAAACAGTATATCGGTTGATAAGTAAAATTAATGATGTAACGAACTCTAAATATAAAAAATGTCTAATAATTACAGAACCAGGTAAAGGTAATAAGTTGAATGTTAGCTTTGCAAATTATCATATTTATGAATTGCTTAATAGTAATAATAGCGACACTGAAATTAATGCGATCATTAAGATATTGTTTAAAATTCCGAAGAGCACAAAAGTAGAGGACATCATGCCTGTAGATTACATGAGTATTAGTACTGTGCAAAGACAGATTAATAAAATAAAAACTTGTTTAGCTGAATTTAATTTAATTGTGAATTATAAAGATGAGGAACTCAACGTTGAAGGTTCTGAAAAAGATGTGAGGGATGCAATAAAATATTACTTTAAAAAAAGCAATAATAACGCAATTTTAGGAAAATTAAATAACGATATTTCAAAAAAAGATGATGAATTTTTAAAACAACAAATTCAAATAATAGAAAAAGAATTAAATGCTGAGTTGTCATATCCATATGATGTAAATTTATATACTCATCTTTTTTTATTGATTAAACGATATAGAGATGGCGAAGTAAATTTGATTAAAAATCAAAAACCTATAGATAAAAATGAAGAGTTTATGATAAGAAGCAATAGGCATCTGTTTGATCTTTCAAATGAAATTATAAAGAATATTTCCCAGTATATTTCTAGAGAATTACACGAACTAGAGCCATTTTTCTTATTACAGTATCTCAACTCATTTCAATCTGATTATGCAAAATTTTCTCCTTATTATGAAAAGTTGAGCGATAAGGTCGTAAAGTCTTTAATTAATGAATACTTTAAGCAAGTAGAAGACGATTTTTTAAAAAGTAATGCAGTTAAAAACTTAATTAATGACTTAAAAAGTCATATAAAACCAATGCTATATCGCCTAAATTCTGGAATAGATATCGAAAACATATTAAGTTATGAAATCAAAACAGAGTATCCATGTACATATAAAAAAATCAAAAAAATTGTTAAAAAAATAAATAAAAAACTTAAGAATGAAAATTTTCAAGTTTTAATTTCAGAAAGTGACATCGGATACATTGTTTTGTATTTTGAAAAGTATGAATTGACACAACGGCAAAAGAAAAAAATATTGCTAGTTTGCTCAACAGGTATTGGCACTTCTGAGCTTTTAAGAATGAAAATAGAGGCACAATTCACAGGTATTGAAGTTATTGATTCGATTAGTCAAAGGACATTAAAAAATTATATTACTAATTATGACGGAAAAATAGACGGAATATTTACGACTATTAATATTGATATTGAAAATCTTGATATTGAGCATGTGCCAATTGTAAATATATCACCATTATTAACAAGTAGAGATATTGAAATAATTACAAATGTGTTGAGGGGGGGGAGAAAGTTGAAAGAAATTAGTTTAGAAAAAGTTATTGGGAAAGAATTAATCATTGCTGAACTTGATGCCCATAATAAGGATGATTGTATACAAAAAATGGTTGATTTGCTATATGACCAGAAAGTTATAAATGATAAAACTATTTTTTTGAACGATATATATAAAAGAGAGACAGAAGGTGAGACAGGAATTGGTCAAGGTGTAGCAATTCCACATGGAAAGTCAGATGCGGTCATTAAAACAAGAATTGCCATAGCAAAATTAAAAACGCCAATTGAGTGGGGGTCTCTTGATGATAGAAAGGTATCATTAATATTTATGTTTGCTGTAAAGAATAATGATGCCAGTACGATACATATCAAAATGCTCCAACAAGTAGCTATTTTATTGGCTGATGATAATTTTATTGAAGAAGTAATGTCAATGAATAAAGCGGAAGATATTTTTAATATTATTATTCATAAAAAAGGAGAATAAATTATGTTAGTTAGCGGAAAAGAAATTCTTAAAATTGCTCACGAAAGAAATTTTGCAATACCAGCATTTAATGCAGGTTCAGGTCAGTTATTAGAGGGAGTTATGCGTGCTTGTGAGAATTTAAACTCTCCGGTCATTATTGCCATTCACCCAGATGAATTATCTTTTTTGACCGATAGTTTTGTTGATCAAGTAAAATATTACGCTAATAATACAACACTACCTGTTTGTATACATTTAGACCACGGTGCGACATTTGAACAAGTTATCCATGCAATCCAGTTAGGTTTTACCTCAGTAATGATTGATGCATCACATATGGATTTTGAAGATAATATAGAAATTAGTAAAAAAGTAGTAGAAGCAGCACATGCTGTAGATGTTTCTGTTGAAGCAGAGTTAGGTACAATTGGTGATACTGGAGATAGTATTGAAGGTGGAGTAACGGAAATTATATATACTGACCCTGAAGTTGCTAAAGAATTTGTGACACGCACAAATGTTGATAGCTTGGCTGTAGCTGTGGGGACTGCGCATGGATTATATCCAGAAAATATGAAACCAAAATTAAAACTAGAGCTAATTGATCAGATTGCTGAAAAAATAGATGTGCCATTGGTATTACATGGTGGTTCTAGTAACCCTGATGAAGAAATTAAAGTAGCTGTTACAAAGGGAATCAATAAGATTAACATTTCAAGTGATATTAAGATAGCATTCTATGAGCAAATGAAGGTAGTTATGGAGAATGATCGTAAGGAATTAAGAGAACCAAACGTTATATTCCCTTCATGTATTGAAGCAACTCAAAAGGTTGCAGAAGAAAAAATTAATTTATTTAACTCAGCTGATAAGGCTAAATATTATTATAAATAATTTAAAGGGTGAATTACTATGAAGATAGTTGGAATTGCAGCGTGTACTGCGGGGATTGCGCATACATATATTGCAAGAGAGAAGTTGTTAAAGACAGCAGAGGCACGTGGTCATGAAGCTTCAATTGAAACTCAGGGATTAGCTGGCACTGAGAATAAACTCTCACAAAAGGACATTGATTCTGCCGACGTTGTTATTATAGCAGCTGATATTAAAGTAAATGGACGAGAAAGATTTTCGGGGAAAAAGATAATCGAAGTTCCTACAAATGTAGCTGTAAAATCACCAAATAAACTATTTGAGAAGCTAGAAGAAAGTATAATTTAGAAAGGGGAATTCAAATGAATAAGATGCCAAAGTTTGAACTGAGAAAGCATGTTATGACGGCAATTTCATTTTTCTTGCCAATTGTTGTTGGGTCGGGAATGTTATTAGCTATCGGTAATATTATGGGCGGCTCAGGAATTGAAAACTTTTCAGATGGATTTTCATTTGCAGACACAATGACCACAATGGGAGGGTATGGTTTAGGAGCATTGCCTATGATAGTGGCGACAGCTATTGCCTACTCCATTGCTGACAAACCAGGGATTGCTCCTGGATTGATTGTTGGATTTGTAGCACAAGGCATTCAAACTGGATTTATTGGTGGATTAATTGCTGGATTCCTTGCTGGATATGTAACTGCTGCTATTGTTTCATATATACGAGTACCAAGTTGGATGCAAGGTTTGGTGCCAACAATGGTTATTCCTACTTTTGCCACCTTAATTGCGGGGTTACTAATGTACTATGTGGTGGGAGGTCCCATTACTTGGTTTACTAATTTAATTTTAAATTATCTAGGAAGTTTGGATCCTTCACAGAAAGTTTTATATGGAGCAATTATTGGAGTTTTAGCCTCTATTGATTATGGAAGTGCACTGAATAAAACGGTATTTGCATTCGTATTTGCATTATTTTCAGAGGGAATTTATGAGCCTATTACGGTTTTGATTATCGTTTCTATGATCACGCCATTTGGGCTAACTTTAGCATATTTCATTGGAAAAGTTGTGAATAAAAACATTTTTGACTCTGTTGATATCGAAACACTAAAAACTGCATTCCCTATGGGAATTGTTCAAATTACTGAAGGAGTTTTTCCAATTGTGTTAAAAAGCCTACCTAGACATATGCTCGCAACTGGAGTAGGAGGCGCTGTTGCGGGTGCTTTAAGTATGCTATGGGGGCAGATAGTCATATACCAGCATCGGGTATGATAGCTATGTTTACTGCTACTAAACCATGGGCCTTCTTTTTAGCAACAATTGCTGGATCATTAGTACATGCTATTGTAATTCTCTTATTATTACCGAAAAAAGATCCTAATTCAGTAGATGTTGCGATTGACGAACCTGAGGAAGAGATTGATTGGGATTCTGTTAAGATTTCATAGAAAGGTAAAGTTATGATTAGTCAAGAGTACAAAAATAAAGTTATTGATATGTTTAATCAGTCAGGAATGTGCTTTACCCAAAGTGAAGTTAATAACATTGAATATGCTGATTTTGGATTAAATAATATTGAGTCGGAAGGACTTAATCTCATTATATACGAAAATAATGAACGATATTGTGCAAAAGAAATGGTACTATTGCCTGGCCAAATATGTCCCGAACATAAACATCCAACAATTAATGGCGTTTTGGGCAAGCAAGAAACATTCCGCTGTAGAAAGGGTTCAGTTTACTTATTTGTTGAAGGAGAAGATACAGGCTTATATAACGACATATCATTACCTGAAGGAAAGCAAAAATACTATACTGTAAAAAATGGTATTTTTTTGAAAGAAGGAGAGCAATTTACCATTAAACCAGATACAAAACATTGGTTTGTATCTGGAAAAGAAGGTGCCGTTATTTCGGAATTTTCTTCAACAAGCCATGATGATACGGATATCTTTACTGATCCTGAAATAATAAGATAATGAGAAAGGGTGTTATTTTAACACCCTTTTAATATGTAGAGGGAGGATCATAGGATGTCTAACAATCTTAATGAAAATTTATATGTCATTGAAAATAAATATATAAAAGTTGTATTTTCATTATCGGGTTTAACAATAATAGATCTTATTAAGAAGAGCAACAATACTAACTTTCTGCTAAAATATGAGGATTTTAATAATTACAAAGAAAATATTTATTACCTTGGAAGGACTATCGGACGAAATGCAGGAAGAACACGACCTCCTGAATACAGTACCTTTGATAATAAGAAAGTTAAACTTGATACAAATGAAGGTGAAACTCATTTGCATGGTGGTTATAAAGGAATTCATACGAAACAATGGAGTATATTATCCATGGATGCTCAAAGTGCAAATTTAAAGCTGAGTGATAAAAATAGCATTTATGAAAACGCAGATCTTTATGCTGAGCTAAAATTAATAAATAATGAATTTCATTTAAGTTATAAAGGGGAGTCGAAAGACCCTACAATTTTTAATATTACTAACCATATGTATTTTAATCTTTCAGGTGAAAAAACAATTTCAAACCACTATTTGACGGTAAACAGCTCTAAAGTGCAACTGGTAGATTCTGAGTTCGTTCCATTGAATAAATATGGCGATTTATTAAAAGAAGAATTTGATTTTCTAAACTTTAGTGAAAAGAAAAAAATTAACAAAAGCTTCGACAATAAGCATGACATTTCTAAATTATGTAATAGCGGCATTGACCTAGCTTATATGATAGATTCAGTTGATAAAGATGCCCCAGCCATTAGGCTGGAAGAAAGTAGTAATGGAAATATTTTAGAAATTATAACAAATCAAGAATCTGTTGTTTACACACTTAATAAAATTTCAAATGATTATTTTGATTATAATATAGTGAAATTTGCTGGAATTACTTTTGAAGCTCAACGAAAGCCAAATTTCATCAATATAGATAATGAATATTTAAAACGAGAATACGAAAATAAGATAGTGTATAGAATAATATAATTGCGGCGGGGGGATTTTTATGCCATATGTCTTAGGGATTGACTTAGGCACAAGTTCAATGAAAGGTGTATTAATAAATGAGATGGGAGAATTAGTAGATACGGTTTCGGAGCCTTATGCCGTTTCAAACCCTAGTTCTGGATATAGTGAACAGAATCCAGAAGATTGGATAATTGCATGTCATTATATTTTAAAAAACTTAGCAATAAGAAATGTTGATTTTAATAAGAATTTGGTAGGTATAAGTTTTTCTGGTCAAATGCATAGCCTTGTTCTTGCTGATTCTGACTTCAATATATTAAGGCCTGCAATCTTGTGGAATGATGTAAGAAATACGACTCAATGTGAGCAAATAATGAACGAATTTTCGGAGGAGATACTCGAGATTACACGTAATATAGCGCTAGAAGGTTTTACACTGCCTAAGATATTGTGGGTTCAACAAAATGAGCCAGAAATTTGGAAGAAAACAGAGCATATATTTTTACCAAAGGATTATTTGAGATATAAGTTGACAGGTAAGTGTCATATGGATTTTTCAGATGCTTCAGGGACGCTATTATTAGATGCTAATAAAAAGAAATGGTCGAAAAAAATCTTAGAAAAGTATAATATAAGACATTCTATATTGCCTAAGTTGGTGGAATCGACTGATTATGTTGGAGATTTACTAGAAAGTTACAAAGAAAAATATAATTTCAAAAATAACATAAAAATTTTTGCTGGCGGTGCTGATAATGCATGCGCAGCGTTAGGTGCTGGAATGATTGATGAAAATGAAAGCATGGTAAGTATCGGTACTTCGGGTGTTTTTTTAAGTCCAGAAGGTAAGGCTCACTCTAATTATAATGGGAAGGTTCATTTATTTAATCATGTAATTCCAGGATTAAGTTATTCTATGGGTGTTACTTTGGCTGCTGGAAATAGTTTACAGTGGTTCAAAAAATGTTTCTTTAAAAATGCGAAGTATGAAGAGATATTAGAGGGGGCAAGCAAGATCGAACCAGGAGCAAATGGTTTATTGTTCACGCCTTATATTGTTGGAGAACGCACTCCTCATGTAGATAGTACGGTAAGAGGTTCCTTTGTTGGGATAGATATTGCGCACACTATCAATCATTTCTCTAGAGCAGTTATTGAAGGAATAACATTTTCCCTGAAGGAATCACAAGAATTAATTGAAACGGAAACAAAGAAGAGCCTTAATAAGATAGTGAGTTTAGGGGGAGGAGCTAAAAGTAAGTATTGGCAACATATTCAAGCAGATATTTTTAATTCGGAAATTATTACACTTACTGTAGAAGAAGGCCCGGGTTATGGAGCTGCTATGATAGCTGCCGTTGGTGCTGGCTGGTTTAATTCTTTGGAGGAATGTGCTCACAAACTAGTTTGTTATAATTCACCTATATCGCCTAATCAAAAAAATGTTGAATTCTATAAAAAGATATTTCAAATTTATAAAAGTATATATCATAAAACTTGTGACATCAGTACTAAATTAATTGAAATTAAGGAGAATTAACCTCTATTTAATAGGGTTAATAAATACTATAGTTTGCGTAAAATAAATATTTATATTACTTAAAAAGGCGATAATATCGTCTTTTTATTTTGGAAATTACAACCGATATCATTAACTATTGTAAGCGATAAAAAGTATTTGAAATGTGTTATATGAATTTTTGAAAAAGTCCATTATGAAAAATTCTTAAAAAGTATCACTATAAATTTATGATGCTATTGGGAGGTTTAAAGTTATTAGTTTTTAACCTCTTCCATCCTTTGTGGTTGCGCATTTTAAGTTTAAAAATGGTTTTGCCTTTGCGTGAAAACGCTTGCGGATGAAAGTCATTTATGATAATCTTTTTTTGAATTTATTGCTAATATTTTCATATTTTCAAAAATAGAAAGGAAAGATATTATGACATTTGCGGAGAAAATTGAGCGTAAGTTGTTGCCAGTTGCTACTAAATTGTCAACGAACAAATATCTGATGTCAATGCGCGATGGTATCTTACTTGCGATGCCACTTATTATTGTGGGGTCAGCATTTATGATTATTGCAAGTTTTCCAATTCAAGCATTTACGGATTTCTTGACAAATGTGGGAGCAACAGATTACTTATGGAAAGCTGTTAACTCGAGTTTCGGTTTAGTTGCGTTGATCGCTTCATTTGGAATTGCCAATAGTATGGCACATCAATTTGGGGTGGATGGAACACCTGCAGGAATTATTTCGATATCATCATTTATTACAGTAACACCTTTTATTAGCGCGGAAGAGATCGGAAGCGGTATCCCTATAGGCTGGATGGGCTCAAAAGGTTTATTTGTAGCAATTATTCTTGGTTTACTTGTTGGAAAAATTTATGCTTGGTTTATTAATAAAAATATTGTAATTAAGATGCCAGATTCTGTACCACCTGCTGTTTCTAGAAGTTTCACGGCATTGATTCCAGCAGCAGCGATTATTAGTGGTAGCATTATTCTAGCAGCAGGAGTGGATGCTTTAGGCTTTGGAAATATTCATGAAGTCATTGCGGTCATTCTTGGTAAACCTTTGGGCGTGTTCGGAGGTAACTTATTTGGTACACTTGTCATGGTTGGTTTGAACTCTATCTTCTGGTTTATGGGCATTCATGGCGGTACAATGGTCGGTTCTGTAATGAACCCTATCTGGCTTATGCTGACAGATGAAAATAGATTGGCATTCCAAGCAGGCCAAGAGTTACCGAATATTATTACTACGCCATTCCTTGATTTATTTGTTTGGATTGGTGGTGGCGGTGCAACGATTGGGTTAGCTATCGCGATTGCAATTATTGCTAGAAGAAAAAATTCAAGTCAATTGACCAAAGCTTTGGCGCCTGTAACATCAACACCGGCACTCTTTAATATTAATGAACCTTTGATGTTTGGTATTCCAATTGTGATGAACGTACGCATGCTTGTGCCATTTATTATAACGCCAATGATGAATGCAGTTATTTCTTATATTGCGATGGGAAGCGGTATCGTTGCAAAAACAACAGGAGCTAACGTTCCATGGACGATGCCACCAGTTATTTCCGGATTTTTGGCAACGAATGACTGGAAAGCGAGTGTGCTACAAGTACTCTTAATTGTAATGGATACTGCAGTGTATTATGTATTCTTTAGAGGTATTGAACATAGCTTTAAAGAAATGGAACAAGAAGTTGATTAATGGAATAATTAACTAACAGCAGGAGAATGATGAGATAGTATAAGAATCACAGAAGGGAGTCATTATGAAAAAAAGATTTTTAAGTGCAAATACTTCAGATATTTTAAGTATGACACCGCAAGAAGTGAAACAAAGTATTAAAGCAAGTGAGGGGCGAACGATTGTAACAGAAGTTGTGGCACAAAGAGATACATGCGTTGGAGATATTACAACGGCAGAACTCGCCAGTGCCTGTGGATCAGATATGATTCTTCTGAATGGCGTTGATATTTTTGATCCAATTATCAAAGGATTGGATGAAGAAGAACAGCAAAATTTCGTTCACGCTTTAAAAAAATACACTGGAAGATTAATTGGAATGAACCTTGAACCTGTCGATACCGCAACAGAATTGTTAGAAGTTCGAAGCACCATCTCAAAGGGAAGACAAGCAAGTGTTGAAACATTTGAAAAAGCAAATGAATTAGGCTTGGACTTTATTTGCTTAACAGGTAACCCAGGAGTAGGTGTTACAAATAAAACGATTATTGAAAGCATTGCACTTGCTAAACAGCATTTTGATGGATTGATTATTGCAGGGAAAATGCATGGTGCTGGTGTAGATGAGCCGGTCATTACTGCAGCAGTTGCTGAAGAAATTATTGAAGCAGGAGCCGACATCTTATTAATTCCTGCAATTGGTACTGTTCCAGGAGTACGTCCACATGACATTTATAAAGTTGTTGATCATGTCCATACAAAAGGTGCTTTAGTTATGTCAGCGATTGGTACAAGTCAAGAGTCTAGTGATGTTGATACCATTAAAAAAATGGCACTGGATAACAAAATTGCAGGTGTGGACATTCAACATATTGGAGATGCTGGTTACCATGGCATGGCAGTTCCAGAAAATATTTATGCACTAAGCGTTGCAATTAGAGGACGAAGACATACATTTTCAAGAATTGCCCGCTCAATTAATCGTTAAGAATTATAAATAAATATGCTCTTTCTAGGACATTTGTAGAAATTCGTTCTAGAGGAGCATATTTTTTTGCCAAATAAAAAAGCGAAGTGCTTATCACTCCGCCTGATGCGGATAAAAGGATTTGAACCTTCACGAGTTGCCTCACATGGACCTGAACCATGCGCGTCTGCCAATTCCGCCATATCCGCTTGGAGATTTTATTATAGTCCTCTTTGAAGTGAGCGTCAATGAGTAATTAAAATTTAGTGCTACACGTGGCAAAAATGGTGAGTACTACTAACTCAGACGAAATAAAAATGGCGAGGAATTATTCCTCGCCATTTATTATAATATGATAGTGCTGATCTATTATTATTTATTGACGGATGCATCAAAGATCGAATCAATCGCTTCTTTTAATGTCTGATTGAAAGCTTCATCAGTTAGTTGAACTGTTAAATCACCAGTTAATGCACGAGAGAATGATGCAATCATTCCAGGAGTGCGTTTAAGTAAAGCATTGGCTTCATCGATTGGATAGCCGCCAGACAATGCAACGACACGCACGACTTGTGGGTGGTTGACTAGTTTTTGATAGACATCTGGTTGCGTTGGAATACTTAATTTTAGGAGAACGAATTGATCTTTGTTGAGCTGATTTAATTCTTCTAATATATATTCTGCTAATGTTGATTCAATGGCTTCTTTATCAGGAGAAGTAATTGTTACTTCTGGCTCGATAATTGGCACAAGTCCTGCAGCGATGATTTGTTTTCCATACATGAATTGTTGTGCAACAACGTCTTTAATTCCTTTTTCATTGTATTTATTAATGACGGAGCGCATTTTTGTACCAAAAATATGGCGTTCATTTGCACGTTCTAATGTTTGATCAAGGTTGTCAATAGGTTTCATGCATTGAGCACCATTTTCTTCTGCTGCAAGTCCTAAGTCAACTTTTACAAATGGAACGATCCCCTTATCTTCCCATAAGTAATCTGCTGTATATTTTCCATTGACTTTACGGTCCATCGTTTGTTCGAACAAAATAGCGCCAATAATTTCTTCGCTTGTAAAGGCCGGTGCCGTTACAATGCGTGTGCGCATTTCATGAATCAAGTCAAACATATCATCTTCTGTATGATAGTGACTATCATCAATACCATAAGCTTTTAAGGCTTTTGGTGTTGAACCACCAGATTGGTCAAGTGCCGCAATAAAGCCAGCTTTTTCTTTCATTTGATTGAATTGTTCTTTGTTCATTCAATGGCCTCCTTTAATTGAGTGTCTTTTAATACCGAATAAATTAAGAGTTCGCTTAACGAACGACATGTTTATCGACAACATTTAATGCTTCATCGATATCATAAATGATTGGAACACCTGTTGCAATTTCAAGTTGTGGAATATCTTCATCACTAATGTTCTCAAATGTTTTAATAAGTGAACGTAATGAGTTACCATGTGCAACGATCAAAACATTTTCGCCAGCCTTGATGCGGGGGGCGATATCGCTATCGAAATAAGGAAGTGTGCGTTCCATGGTAATTTTTAGACTTTCAGTATAAGGAATAAGTGATGGATTAACTCCTTTGTAGCGAGGATCGTGAGTAAGCACATCATGAGCCCCTTCATCAGCGTTAGGGGGTGTGACATCGAATGAACGGCGCCAAATATGTACTTGTTCATCACCATATTTTTCCGCAGTTTCTGCTTTATTCAATCCTTGCAAGCCGCCATAATGACGTTCATTTAATTGCCAGGCTTTGGTAACAGGTAAATAGAGTCGGTCAGCTTCACTCAATACATAGTAGGTTGTTTGAATTGCGCGCGACAAAACAGAAGTGTAGACCGTTTCAAAAGGAATATCTAAAGCTTTGAGTGCTTGTCCTGCTTTTTTAGCTTCTTCAATTCCTTGTTCTGTAAGGCGTACATCTTCCCATCCTGTGAATAAATTTAGATTATTCCATTCGCTTTGTCCGTGACGAATTAATGTTAATTTCATAATGGTACTCCTTCTCTTATTGATCATGTTCATCCTATCATAATAATTATTTAGCTTCAACTAAACAAACGCTATGAAAGCGTATTACATCGCTATTTTTATTAAAAATTCAATAAAATCACAAGGCAAAAAATGCTAGACAAATTTTACTAGATGGTTAGAGTGTCGCAGGCATTGCCAAAATTAGAGGAATATGTTACAATATACACATCATCCAATAAATTTACTACGGTAGAGTAGTTGCATAGATGCATTTTTATTTACGACATCATCCGAAACGTCGTGAGTAGAAATGCGTTTTTTAGTACAAGGAGAGATTATGATGTTCGAAAAAGTGTGCGACTATTTCACACCTTTTGAAAAAATGTTGTGGACAATGTCGACCATGACGATTATAGGAGCGGCAGTTATTTTTCAGTCGTTAGATATATTAACATTGATCGCTTCAATTATTGGTGCGACTTTTTTAATTTTGAATGCGAAGGGGAATGTGTGGGGTCAAGTATTGACAGTTCTCTTCAGTGTTTTATATGGCATCATTTCCTATCAGACCGCCTATTATGGTGAGATGATAACTTACTTGGGCATGACTGCACCGATTGCTATTTTGTCAGTTATTTCGTGGTGGAAAAATCCAGCAGAAGCGGGGAAAAATGAAGTAAAAGTGAATCATCTCTCTACCATAGAATATGTGATGATCCTTGGACTTGGAACAATTGTGACAGTTGTTTTTTATTTTATATTGAAAACATTTGCGACTGCAGCACTTTTTTGGAGCACTTTGTCAGTTTTTACAAGTTTTGTTGCCTCATATCTAACGATGCGGCGCAGTGAATATTTCGCCATCGGTTATGCCGCCAATGACGGCGTTCTTATTATTTTATGGCTGCTAGCCACTTTTGAAGACCCAAGCTATAGTGCGATGGTCATCTGTTTTATCGTCTTTTTAGTTAATGATATCTATGGATATATCAGCTGGTCGCAAATGAAAAAAAGGCAAAAACATCTAAAAAATACAGAAGCAACCAATAGTTGACAAATAACTGGTGGTCCAACTGTTATAAAAAGCAGTACCATTAAAGTAGCCGAAGATATTCTATTAATTAGGAAGGTGAAAAAATGAGTTTGAATGAAAAGATAAAAAATCGTCGCACTGAATTGGGACTTTCACAAGAATATATTGCCGAACAATTAGGCGTCAGCCGTCAAGCCATTTCAAAATGGGAGACAGGACAAACAGTGCCCAGTACATCTAATTTATTAGAACTTGAAAAATTATTACAACTAAATATTATAAGTGATATCGAACAATCTAATAATCATACCTCCATTGAAATCGAACAACATCCTGGACTTCTTGAAGAAATAGTACTCTATAGCCTCAGCGGTCTATTTACAGCGAGTGCTTATTATTTGTTGGTAGATTATTTTCATTTATCATTGACAGAGTTCCCATGGACATTGTTAGGCATTTATTTTGGAGTGGCTCTTCTAACATTTCCAAAGGTCACACCAACAGATTATCGTTACGGACAAATGGCAACCTCAAGAGTTTTATTTCCGCTATATTACTTAATTTCGCCAGTCCTATTTATTAAGAAGTTAATAATGAATAGTAATATCTCTAATACTTCTTCCTAAATCAAAATGTAAATATTTCTATTAATTAATAAAATAAAGCAGTGGATTCTTAAAATCCACTGCTTTTTTTGAAATAAAAAAAGCGCCGAGACAGCGCCACAAGAGTTGAATGCGGATAAACCTTATTTTAACTCGCTGATGTTGTTTTGAATGGATAAAGCCAACATGAATTAATATAAAAGATATGAGTAATAAAAGCGATGTCAATGACTTCAATTAAGCCTTCACGTGGTTGCTTATACTATTGGAAAGGGGAGGATATATGTTATTTTATAATCATTTGAATTCTCCTTTAGGTGAGCTTTTTATTAGGTGAGCTTTTTATTTTGGCAACGGAGCATAGACTTTTTAGTGTGGAATATGGGGAAGCATTTCATAATGTGGATGAATGGGTGGCTAAATGGACCACGCATTTTGGACAGGAAGCAGTGGAAGAGATGACCCCATTATTAGAGTCTACAAAAAAGCAGTTGTTGGAGTATTTTGAACATAAGCGTAAAATATTCCAACTGCCCATTGATTTGTCGGTCGGGACTGAATTTCAACAGTTGGTGTGGATGGGTTTGCTGGCCATCCCTTATGGAAGTACGATGTCTTATAAGCAATTAGCAAAAGGGATCGGATGTCCTCGTGCTATACGTGCAGCAGCCAATGCAAATGGACGTAATCCACTAGCAATTATTGTTCCTTGTCATCGCGTCATTTATGCGAATGGGCAATTAGGTGGATATAGTTCTGGTATCGAAAAAAAGCAATTCTTATTACAACTTGAACAAAATAAAAATCAGAATGATTAAAGCGTATCTATTCGGGACATAACCGAAGATCAAGCGATCATTCTGATTTTTTATGAGCAAAATAATGGATGATCTACAAAAATAAAAAAAGGGGAATAAAGTATGAATTTGTAAGAAAATATACAAACTATTAAGTTGATTATGTAGTGTTTTTGCGATAGCATAAGGCAACATATAGTGGTTCATACAAAAAATGAAGACAAGTTGTATGCAGTCTTTTAAGAAGCAAGTGGCAATTATTGTTATTGTGCTAGATGCAAAGTATGTGCTGTATATATGTGGTAGCTTTAGATGAGAGAAATTATTGACATTTGATTTAGACTTAGGTGTCTTGATGATGATATCTCGTATGCATTTTTGAACATTAAAAGGCCATAAAAATATGACGGAGGTAAAGGATGAAGATGTTAAAAGTATATAGCAAAGATCAATGTGGGCAATGTCAGCTACTAAAACAGTGGCTCAAGCTTAAAGCGGTTGATTTTGAAGAAGTAAATATAAGTCAGGATGAGAATGCACGTCAAGAGATACTGGAAAGTGGTCGCAAATCGTTACCGCAAGTTATGGTGGACGGGCAATTTATTGATTTTAATGAATTCAATGATATCTTAAGCTATTTATAAATAAAAGGAGTAATTCAAAATGATTCATACAGTAATTAAACGCAATGGCGACCATGTCCCTTTCAATCGTGACAAAATTAAAATAGCAATCACAAAAGCAAATAATGAAACAAAAGAAATGAGTGCAGAAGATATTGAAGTTACTACTTCTGAAGTAATTGATAAGATTGCCCAAGAGATTCTTGACGTTGAATCTATTCAAGATCTTGTAGAAGAGTGTCTGATGCTCAATCAGCATATTCATACGGCAAAAGCTTATATCTTATATCGTCAGGAGCGTATTCAAGAGCGTAAGTTAGATATTTTCAAGCCACGAAAGAATTTCAAACCTTTTGAATATCCAGAATTGGAATCTTATAAAGAAGCAATTCAGCACTCTTACTGGCTACACACTGAATACAATTACACTAGTGATATTCAAGACTACAAAGTTAATGTGAAGCCGCATGAACGGACGGCAATCAAAAATTCAATGCTTGCCATTTCCCAAATTGAAGTGGCTGTTAAGGAATTTTGGGGAGACTTATACAAACGTTTGCCAAAACCGGAATTAGCTAATGTTGGGTACACTTTTGCCGAATCGGAAGTGCGCCATAGTGATGCCTATGCACATTTACTTGAGTTGTTAGGGTTGAATGGCGAGTTTGAACGAATTGAAGAAATTCCAGCACTCAACCGCCGCGTGAATTATTTAAAAAAACATAATGAATATGCCCTGACGGGTACTCATCGTGATTTTACAATTGCGGTGCTTTTATTTTCAGCATTTATTGAACATATTTCACTATTTAGTCAATTTTTAATTATCATGTCATTTAATAAATATCAAAATTTATTTAGTGGAATTTCCAATGTAATTGAAGCAACTTCAAAAGAAGAGCAGCTGCATGGTGAGTTCGGGGTTGATCTAATTTTGACTATCAAAAAAGAGCAGCCACAGTGGTTTGATGATGAGATGGCGCGCGATGTTTATGATATTTGTCGGGAAGCTTATGCATCAGAACAAGAAGTGTTGGATTGGATTTTTGAAGATGGCGAATTGGACTTTATGCCGCGCTATACGGTGCAAGAATTTATAAAAAATCGTTTCAACAATTCTTTGGAAGCGATCGGTTTAGAGAGAATTTTTGATGTGGATGAAGCGGAAGTCGAGAAAACAGATTGGTTCGATGATGAGGTCGTTGCAACAAAACATGTTGACTTTTTTGAGAAACGTTCAGTCAACTATACGAAACGTTCTAAAAGTATTACGGCGGATGACTTATTTTAAGGGGTGGAAAAATGAGAAAAGATTATTATTGGTTAACAGATAATAGCCGTCTATTTTTAAGTCGTGGCTATTTAGGAGAAGGTCAGACACCTGAAGAACGTTTGCGTGAGATTGCAGATAAAGCGGAAGAATATCTAGGAATTGATGGATTTGCGAATAAATTTTATGATTATTTAGGCAAAGGTTATTTTTCTTTATCTACACCAGTTTGGACAAATTTCGGCATTAGTCGTGGCTTACCTATTTCATGTTTTGGTTCATATATTCCAGACGATATGGGTGGTATTTTATATGCTTCTAGCGAAGTGGGGATGATGTCAAAATATGGTGGCGGAACCTCAGGCTATTTTGGCGATTTAAGAGGACGTGGGGCCGCGATTACAAATAATGGACAATCATCTGGTGCCGTTCATTTTATGAAATTGTTCGAACAAATGACGGACACTGTCAGTCAAGGTTCTGCACGCCGCGGACGTTTTGCGCCTTATTTACCCATTGATCACCCTGACATTGATGAATTTTTGGAAATTGGTGTCGAAGGGAATGAAATTCAGAATTTAAACCATGGTGTTACCGTTTCAGATGAATGGCTCTTAGAGATGATCGGCGGGGATAAAGAAAAACGCATGACATGGGCGAAGTTATTACAGCGCCGCGTGGAACTGGGTTACCCTTATATTTTCTTTGAAGACACTGTTAACAAAAATAAACCAGAATGGTACAAAAATTATCTAATTACACATTCTAACTTATGTGCTGAAATTGCATTGCCAGATAATGAAGAGTGGTCTTTTGTCTGCAATTTGTCGAGTATGAATGCACTCCATTTTGAAGAGTGGAAAGATACAGATGCAGTGGAAACGCTGATCTATTTTTTAGATGCTGTTATGACGGATTTCATCGAAAAATTGGAGCATTTGCGTGATTCGAAAGAACGCAATAGCCAAGATGCTTTTCATTTTATGAAAAAAGCCTATCAATTTGCGGTAGATAACCGCGCATTGGGTCTTGGAGTTTTAGGCTGGCACTCACTGCTCCAATCCCAGATGATTCCATTTGAGTCAGAAGAAGCAAGCTTATTGAATGAAGAGTTATTTAAAACGATTAGAAATCAAGCAGAAGCTGCGACTAAAAAATTAGCGAAAGAATATGGTGAACCTAAAGTTATGAAAGGGATGGGTCGAAGAAATGCGACATTGATGGCCGTTGCGCCGAATACTTCTTCTGCTTTCATTCTTGGTCAGACATCGCAGTCCATTGAACCTTTGTGGTCGAATAATTATGTAAAAGATGTCTCAAAAGCAAAAGTTACCGTCCAAAATCCATATTTACGTGAAGTACTTAAAAAATATGGTCAAGATACGCGAGACACTTGGATCGATATCCGCAATCATGATGGATCTGTCCAACATTTGGATTATTTAACAGATTTGGAGCGCGAAGTATTTAAAACATTTTCAGAAATTAATCAGTATGAGGTGATTAATCAGGCAAGTATTCGTCAGCGCTACATTGACCAAGGGCAGTCGCTAAATATTATGGTCAACCCCAAAACGTCTGCCAAGGAATTAAATGAACTACATTTATATGCCTGGCAAAATGGTATCAAAACCTTATACTATCAACATAGTACAAATGCTGCGCAACAATTTTATCAGTCCAGTATTTGCCTTGCCTGTGAAGCTTAATTGCATCATTATCTCAAGCACTTTTAACATTAGGTTAAGAGTGCTTTTTTAGGTCGTTGGATGTTGGCTTATTTTGATCTACAATTAATGTTGTGTTATTTAAAGGTGAAAATGATTCAGCATTTTTATTTGATACATAAAAAATTAAAAGAATTTATTCATTTCAAAAAGATGAAATAACTCTTTTGGCGATGACGATATATAATCTATTTATGTGTTTTGTAAATCATTTATTTCAAAACAAGTTTTTTTACATTTTTTAATGAATTTGATACTCTCTAAAAAAGAAGTTGGGAGTGAGCGAAGATGCATGAAAGACAACAGACGATTTATTTAGCGGGTGGATGTTTCTGGGGCGTTGAAGGATATTTTCAGCGTGTAGCAGGTGTTATTGATACTATGGTTGGATACGCTAATGGTACGAAGGCGCATGCCACATACCAAGAAGTATGTAGCGGTGCCTATCATTTTGCTGAGACAGTTCGCGTTGTATATGATATTGAAGCAATAACAACTGAGGAGATTTTGATGCACTTTTTGCGCATTGTCGATCCATATAGTATCAACCAACAAGGAAATGATCGAGGGGTACAGTATCGCTCAGGCATTTATTATGAATCGGCAGTGCTCGGTGAAGAAGTTAAGTCTTTAATGAAAAAAGCACCGAATGCTGAAAAATTTGTTATTGAGATTAAACCATTGACTAATTTTTATCCAGCGGAGGATGCGCATCAAGACTATTTGAAGAAGAATCCAACGGGTTACTGCCACATATCACTCATTTCAGCAAAAGAACCGCTGCCAGTTGCGATTGATCAATTTAAAAGAATTAAATAAATTTGTAAGTATTTTTTGCAATTATAAGTAACTGACGAGTGAAAGAACAGACTTTTAGTCGTTTGTTACTTTTTTTTATTTCAAAATCGTGTTAGTATATAATGTGATCTTATTATGAGGTTCAGTATATAAATTTTTGTCGGAGTTAGGAGACATAAGAATGATCCAATGGTTAAAAAAGGTTTTTGATGGCGATAAAAAAACACTTCGTCGCTATGATAAGGTTGCAGATCAGATTGAAGCATTGGCTGGGGAAATGGCTGCTTTATCAGATGCTCAACTTCAAGAAAAAGCAGAAGAATTTAAAGCGCGTTATCAAGCAGGTGAAACGCTAGACGATTTATTAGTGGAAGCTTTTGCAGTTGTTCGTGAAGCTGCAAAACGTGTACTCGGTCTTTATCCTTTCCACGTTCAGCTCATGGGGGGTATCGCCCTACATGAAGGGAATATCGCTGAAATGAAAACAGGTGAAGGAAAGACTTTGACGGCAACGATGCCTGTTTATTTGAATGCTATTGCTGGTAAAGGTGTTCACGTTGTTACAGTTAACGAATATTTGGCAACACGTGATGCGGAAGAAATGGGAGAACTTTATCGTTGGCTAGGTCTTTCAGTTGGACTTAATTTGAATGAGCTTTCAGCGGAAGAAAAACGTCAAGCATATAGTGCAGATATTACATATTCTACGAATAATGAACTTGGCTTTGACTATTTGCGCGATAATATGGTGGTCTACAAAGAACAAATGGTTCAACGCCCGCTTCATTTTGCGATTTTAGATGAGGTGGACTCGATTTTAATTGATGAGGCAAGAACTCCTTTGATTATATCGGGTCAAGCCACACAGTCTACATCCTTTTATGCACGTTGTGACTTTTTTGTAAAAGGATTAAAAGAAGATGAGGACTATACGATAGATGTCCAATCGAAAACGATCAACTTTACTGAAGAAGGAATCGACAAAGCGGAAGATACATTCCATGTTGATAACTTATATGATGTCTCTCATCAAGCATTAGTGCATCACCTTGATCAATCATTACGCGCTAACTACATTATGATGCGTGATGTGGATTATGTGGTAGATGATGGTGAAGTGAAAATTGTTGACCAATTTACAGGACGTATTATGGATGGTCGCCGTTATTCGGACGGTTTACACCAAGCCATTGAAGCAAAAGAGAATGTAGAAATTCAAAAAGAAACGAGAACAATGGCAATAATCACATTCCAAAACTTCTTCCGTATGTATAACAAACTTTCTGGAATGACAGGAACTGCCAAAACGGAAGAAGAAGAATTTACTGAAATTTATAATATGAATGTTATTGCGGTACCAACTAATGAGCCCGTCATTCGTGATGATCGTTCAGATATTATTTATCCGAACCTACACAGTAAATTTAAAGCGGTTGTTGAAGATATAAAAGAACGTCATGCAGCTGGACAGCCTATTCTTGTTGGAACGGTTGCAGTTGAGACTTCGGAACATTTAAGTGAGTTGCTGCAAGCAGAAGGTATAGCACATGAAGTATTAAATGCTAAGAATCACTTCAGAGAAGCAGAGATTATTATGAATGCAGGTCAACCAGGAGCGGTAACTATTGCAACGAACATGGCAGGTCGCGGGACTGATATTAAATTAGGACCTGGCGTGCGAGAATTGGGCGGTTTGGCAGTTATTGGAACGGAACGTCATGAATCTCGCCGTATTGACAACCAGCTGCGTGGACGTAGTGGGCGTCAAGGTGATCCAGGTGTGACACAATTTTATCTGTCTCTTGAAGATGACTTGATGTTGCGTGCTGGTAGTGAAGCCATTCAACAGTTATTCAAGAAATTCCAAATTGAAGAAAATGATGCAGTCATCCAAAGTAAAATGGTATCGCGTCAGATTGAAGCAGCTCAAAAACGTATCGAAGGAAATAACTACGATACACGCCGTAATGTTTTAAAATATGATGATGTCATGCGTGAACAACGTGAGGTCATCTATTCACAGCGCCAAGAAGTTATTATGGAACAAGATTCACTTGCTTATGTGACGATTCCGATGATTGTCCGCACAATTGAACGTTACATTGATATGTATACAATGTCTGAAGATGCAAAAGAGTGGAATTTAGAATATTTGGTTGAATTCGTGCATACAGTGATTTTACGCGATGATGAGATTTCGATTGAAGATTTTGAAGGTAAATCGCGTGAACAGCTAAAAGCAGAATTGGTAGAACGGGCACGCGAAAATTATGAAATGCAACGTGAAAATATTGGGAATGACGAAACTTTCTTAGAGTTTGAAAAAGTAGTACTTTTACGTGTAGTGGATCAGGCATGGACCACGCATATCGATGTGATGGATCAACTGCGCCAAGGTATCGGTTTGCGCTCTTATGGTCAATCCAATCCATTGACTGAATATCAACAAGAAGGATTCCGTCTCTTTGAAGAGATGATCTTTGAGATTGATTATGAAACGACACGACTACTCTTACAATCACAAGTGCGTCAAAACCTTGAAAGAGAACAAGTCTAATGATTAAACCCTCTTGAGTTCAAGGGGGTTAATTTTTTCGAAAGGAAGTTGGCTATGGAATGGTTTGAAATAAAAAAAGAAATAGAACAACAGAAAAATAAAATTGCTTCATTTAGGGGGTCTCTTTGACTTTGAGGCAATCAAACAGCAAATAGCTCTTTTAGAAGAAAAAATGCTGGCACCTGATTTTTGGGAAGATTCTCAAGCTGCCCAACAAGTGATTGATGAATTAAATGGCTTAAAAGAAACTTATGAATCTTTCGAGAATTTAACAAAAATAGGCGATGACATTGAATTGATGGTCGAGATGCTGGAAGAAGAAATGGATCAAGACTTGCAAAAAGATTTACAACATGAGTTAAAAAAATGGGATCAGGCCATTCGTGCATTTGAATTAAAAGTGCTATTGTCAGAACCTTATGACCGTAGCAATGCCATATTGGAACTTCATCCAGGAGCAGGCGGTACCGAATCGCAAGATTTTGGCGAGATGTTGTATCGGATGTATACACGTTGGATCACTGCTCATCATTTCAAGTATGAAGTGATTGACTACCAAGCAGGAGATGAAGCAGGCCTAAAAAGTGTAACAATAAAAGTCCAAGGCCCTTATGCTTATGGAATGCTAAAAGCTGAAAAAGGTGTCCACCGCTTAGTCCGCATTTCACCATTTGATTCTGGAGGGCGACGTCATACTTCATTTGTATCGTGTGATGTCATCCCTGAAATGCCAACAGATGTGGAAGTAGAGATTAATCCAGAAGATTTAAAGATTGACACTTATCGCTCAAGTGGCGCTGGTGGACAACACGTAAATGTGACGGATTCGGCAGTAAGAATTACACACTTACCGACTGGTATTGTTGTAACAAGTCAAGCTGGAAGAAGCCAACTGGCAAACCGCCAAACGGCAATGGAGCTTTTAAAAGCGAAAATATACCAAAAAGAAATGGAAGAAAAAGCGGCGCAATTAGCTGAAATCCGTGGAGAACAAAAAGAAATCGGTTGGGGCTCGCAAATTCGGTCATATGTTTTCCATCCTTATTCGATGGTAAAAGATCATCGAACAAATGAAGAAACGGGAAATGTTGATGCTGTAATGGATGGCGGTCTTGATCCTTTCATCGAAGCGTATTTAAAATGGCATATTCATCATTAACAAAAAAACTGCAGCAAATATTTGCTGCAGTTTTTTATTGTTATTTTTCAAATGATCTGTTACATGACACATTTGACAAAAAAGAGAGAATTTGAAATTGTTTTGTAATATTATGATAACCTCCATAATATGATCACATGCTATAATCTGTAGCAGAGAATTCTAAATGAGCAATATTTATTTAGAAATTAATATATTCAAACGAAAGATCAAATAAAAAATAAGGTGTTGTTTAAATGATTAAAATGAAAGATGTCGTAAAAGTTTACGACAATGGCATCACCGCAGTCAATGGAATTAGCGTTCATATCGAACAAGGTGAATTCGTTTACGTGGTAGGCCCAAGTGGTGCTGGTAAATCAACCTTTATTAAAATGATGTATCGCGAAGAAATTCCGAGCAGCGGGAAAATTGAAGTTACAGGTTATGATGTTCCTCAGCTCAAACATAATGAAATTCCATATCTTAGACGACAAGTTGGTGTTGTGTTCCAAGATTTTAAATTATTACCGAACTTGACAGTCTATGAAAATATCGCCTATGCGATGGAAGTACTTGAGAAAAGTCCAAAACAAATTCAAAATCGTGTTATGGAAGTCCTAAGTTTAGTCGGTTTGAAACATAAAGCACGAATGAAACCCGCTGAATTATCGGGTGGAGAACAACAGCGCGTATCCATTGCAAGAGCCATTGCAAATATGCCACGTGTTCTAATTGCTGATGAGCCGACAGGGAACCTTGACCCTGAAACCTCTTGGGAAATCATGGAATTACTTGAACAAATAAATGCTCAAGGGACTACCATTATTATGGCAACTCATAATAAATCAATTGTTAATGAAATGAGACACCGAGTGATCGTAATAGAAAATGGTCGTATCTCTCGCGATGATAAAGAAGGGGGATATGACTTTGAAGCTTAGAACTTTATCCAAACATATATCTGACAGTGTTCGCAATATTGTTCGCAATAGTTGGATGAGTTTTGCGGCAGTGAGTGCTGTATCTATTACATTACTTCTTGTTGGCGGAATGTTGGCACTACTCTTTAATGTCAACAAATTTGCTACAGATATTGAACAAGATGTTTCTGTCAGAGTTTATATTGACCTTACAACGGATCAAGAGCAACGCGATGAACTTCAAGCAGAGATCCAAAAACTTGAAACAGTTGAAAGTGTTGATTTTTCAAGTCGCGATGAAGAATTAGAAAATGTTATTTCAGGTTATGGCGACTCATTCGATCTTATTGATGAAGACGAAAACCCATTATATGACGTTTTCGTTGTGAGCACGAAAGAGCCTAAAGATACGAAAGAAACGGCGAAACAAATTGACGAAATGCCTTATGTGGCACGCGTAAGTTATGGTGATGCAAAAGCCGATCGTGTCTTTAAAGTAACCAAAGGAATTCGAAATGTTGGGGGAGTTATTATTGGGGCATTAATCTTTACCGCAATTTTCCTAATTTCCAACACCATTCGAATTACCATTTACTCACGTGGAACTGAAATTGAAATTATGAAATTAGTTGGAGCAACAAACTGGTATATTCGCTGGCCATTTATTATTGAAGGTGCATTAATCGGCCTTTTTGGTGCAATCGTTCCAGTGCTTATTGTGTGGATTGGGTATTATGGAGCATATAACAATATTACCCCATTCCTATCAGGTTCCATTTATTCCTTACTCTCCCCTAATCCATTTTTATGGGAATTAACCGCTTTGATGGTTGGCATGGGGGTAATGATCGGTAGTCTGGGTTCGGCATTATCGATCCGAAGATTTTTAAACGTTTAAAGATAAGAATCAGAACAATTTGTGGAGGTAATGAAACAAATGAAGAAAAGATTATTAACCGTATCCCTGGCAGCTACCATGATGTTCTCAGGCGCAGCAATGACTGCAATGCCAGTATTTGCAACGCCAGGCGCATCTAAAACAGAAGTTACTCAAAAAATCAAAGAATTGGAAGCCGCTGTTGCAACGAATGAAGCAGAAACAAAATCGGCACTTGCTGAAATGGATGCTTCAAATGAATTGCTTGATAAACTTGATGAAGAAATGAAAGAAATCGAAGCGTTGATTGAAAAACGTGAAGATAAATTAGATGAATCCGTACGCTCTGTACAAGTAATTGGTCAAGCAGATTCTATCGTTGACTTCTTATTCCAAGCAGAATCAATTACAGATTTAGTAGGCCGCGTGGATACTGTTTATCTTTTAATTTCCGCAAATCAAGAAACCATTAACAAACAAAAAGCGGATCAAGAAAAACTTGCTGCAAAAGAAGAAGAAGCTAAAAAAGAGAATGAACGTTTAATGCAATTAACAGCACGACTTGAAGCAAATAAAAATGAACTTCAAGAAAAATTGGACGAAACGACACAGCTATTAGCTTCTATTGAGGATGAAGAAGCTCGTGAAGCTGCACGCAGTCAACTTGCAACAGTAACTGAGAATAGTCCGCAAGTGACAACAGCAAGTGCCTCATACTCTGCACCTGCTACATCTGCTGCGCCATCAGCTAATGGTGGAAGTGTTGTTTCAAATGCCTACGCTAACTCTAGCTCGCCTTATGTTTATGGCGGAAGTACACCATCAGGATTTGACTGCTCAGGATTTACCTCTTATGTTTATGCTCAAAGCGGTAAATCAATCCCACGTACAGCAGGTGCGCAAATGGCTTCATCTCAAAGAGTTTCTTATGGCGAAGCACAACCAGGTGATTTGATTTTCTTCAACCAATCAGGCTCCATTGACCATGTAGGGATTTATTTAGGTGGTGGACAATTTATTGGTGCACAAAATGAACGTATCGGTATTTCTGTAGAATCCATTACAAGTGGATACTGGTCTAATTATGTTGCAGGATTCGGTCGTTACTGATTCTTAAATGATAAATTTATTTGAAAATTTCCTCATTAGTGAGATATTTACAGACACTGATGAGGGAATTTTTTTGTTTAAAATTGAGCAGATGCTCTTTTCATAATTGCTATTTTGAGAGTGAATAGGTAAGATAAAGATAATCATTTGATTCAATTAGAAAGGCGTGATACGTTTGTCAGCCGAAATTATAAAGCAATTATTACTATTTTTTGTCATGCCAACATTTTTTGTAGGAATATTGGCAACTTATTTATCTTATCGTTCGCGGGTAAATGTTCAGCGAAAAACAATCAATATTCCAATTGATTCTTCATATTATGAATGGAAGAATTTTTTTAAATGGGGGATTTTACCTGGTCTTTTAATTTCAGCCATTTCTTTTGGTGTTGGGATTCCAGTAACATGGGAATGGATAATTATTTTTGAGATGGTAAGTCTATTATTTTTGATTTTGTTTGGGTATCGTTTGATTCATCCGCTATTTACGATGAGTACCGCAACTGGGATTTATTTATTGGCTTCTTTTTATATTCCTAACTCGCTTTCAATTTCTAAAATGGTGCCATCTATTGCGGGTCTGCCGCGATTTTTTGAAACGATTTTATGGCCTGAACACATTGCCCGAAATGTCTTAATTATCCTGACACTTATTATTTTTGCAGGAGTTTTTGTTTTACAAAAGCAGTGGAATGTTGAAATGAACCCGCGCTTTATGAAATCACCGCGTGGGAAAATTGTGGCGCGATATCGTATGAAACCTTTTTGGCTTTTACCATTACTTATGGTTGTGCCAGGAGATATTTTTACGCGCTTCATTCCATGGTGGCCGACATTCGGCTGGGGGGACAATCATTATTCATTCGTCATCTTGCCAGTGCTAATAGGACTACGCTATACAGTTCAAGCACAAGATCCGCTCCTTGCAAATTTGAAGATTCAAATAGAATTTATGTATGTTGGTATTTTGAGTGCAATTTTAGCAAGTATTTCATATTTTTATCCACACTTGGCAATTTATTTTCTAGGAATTTTATTTGCTTGCGGAATAATAGTGTTATGGCGTCATCGTATACGTGAACAGCGTTGGCATTTCCAATATGGACCTGGCGCTGATGGCTTGCGTGTTGTGGCAGTGCGTGTAGATTCTCCAGCAGAACGTATGGGAATTCAAGCGGGCGATGAATTGCTAGTTGGCAATGATATTGAACTGAAAAATGTTGAGACATTTTATGGGATGTTGCTTGACAATCGTTCATATGTAAAATTAAAAGTACGTCAACTAGATGGTGAGATAATGATCGCACAGACTCCTATCTATGAAGAAGATGCTTATGATTTAGGAATTGTATTGTTAGATAATGTAGAATTGAAATAAGGAGTGAGCTCATTGAAAAAATTATTGATTGTTGAAGATGAGGAATCCATTGCTAAATTATTGAAATACAATTTGGAAAAAGAAGGCTATGATGTTTCCGTTTCATATGATGGGGAAGATGGCTATGATATGGCAAGTTCTAACCAATTTGATTTAATTTTGTTAGATTGGATGCTACCTAAAATGGATGGGATCGAGGTGACCAAGCGATTAAAACAAGCTAAAGTGGACACGCCTATCATTATGCTTACAGCAAAAGATGGTGAAATTGACAAAATATTAGGACTAGAAATGGGCGCGGATGACTATATGACTAAGCCATTTAGTCTACGCGAATTAATTGCACGAATTCGTAGCGTGATGAGAAGATATCAACATAGTCAAGAAATGTCATCTAAGAGAAGCGATGAAATTTTGAAATTTGGCCATTTAGAAATCAATCCGAAACAATTTGAGGTAAAAGTCAGTGGTGAAGTCGTTTCCTTTACGCCGAAAGAATTTGAGTTGCTCTTATACTTAGCAGAAAATGAAGGACACGTATTTACACGTGAGCAGTTGTTGAATGCCGTTTGGAATTATGATTTTGCTGGCGAAACGCGTATTGTAGACGTTCATATTAGTCATTTGCGAGAGAAAATAGAAATGAATACTAAGCAGCCACAACATATTGTAACCGTCCGAGGATTCGGCTATAAATTTGAGGGAGGACAATGAAAAAGATCATTACCCATCATCAAAAAAATTTAATTGTTATTGCTGCCATCATGCTAATTGTGTCTACTTTTTTATTCTATCGAGGTATAACAGAACGCATGGTGCAAGAAGAGACGCAAAATGTCGAAAGTGTATTGGAAAATCAAGAACGTAAATTCAAACAAAAACAGCGTGTTGCTGCGTCCACTGAGTGGTTAGTAAAAGATGACTTTTTATTTGTTGATACAGAGAGTCAGTGGGCTGTCTATAATCCATCTTATGACCTAATCTACCCAAAAGAAATCGCAGACTGGTCAAATGAAAGTAAAATGCGTCTGCGCAGTGAAATGAAAGATGGAATTAGCGAAGTGAGAACATTTATTGATGACAAGAAAATATTTGGCATAATGCCGCTAAATTTAGATAAAAATGATGACATGAAATATTTGGTATTTTCAAAGGATTTATTGATTGATTATCAAGCTATATATGTTCAGACCGTTGTATTCTCAATGAATGTTGCTTTTATTTTGATCTTGATGCTTGTTTTAACAACGATTTATTTTTATAACTTACAAAAAGAAGAAGAAATGAAGCAGCGAGAAATCATGCACTTAAAAGATCGCCTGAAGCGAAGAAAGCGTGAATATAAGCAATATGTCCGCCAAACAAGTAAGTTGATGTACCATTTAATTATTGGAGTTATGACCATTAATAGTCGCCAAGAAATTACGATGGTTAACCCAGCACTCAATGAGATGTTGGAAGAGAATTTATATGGATTTATTGGCAAAAATTATCAAACAACAATCTCAAGTAAAGAAATGAAAAAATATATTCAAAAGGCATTCGCTGAGCAAGAACCATTAAATGCAAAATTGATGCTCTTCAATGAAAGAGAACGGATTTTGGATTTAAATATTATTCCTCTGAAAAATAATATTAATCATGAGCTCGATTTAATTGTGCTTCTTTATGATACGACGGAAATTCATCGTCTGGAAAAAGTGCGAACGGATTTTGTGGCGAATGCATCGCATGAATTACGCACTCCAATTACTGCAATTAAAGGCTTTTCGGAAACGTTATTGGACGGTGCAATGTATGATCCAACAGCGTTGAAAGAGTTCATCGAAATTATTGACAAGGAAGCCACACGACTTGATTCTATCGTGAATGATATTTTACAAATTTCAAAATTGGAACAACATGCAGTTTCGTTACATGTAGAAACTGTTGATGTGGCACAAGTCGTTCAGGAAATTTTATTAATATTAAAACAAAAATTTGAAATGAAACAAATGACATGTCATTTTGATGTTGCTAATTCTTTGATTTTAAAGACAAGTCGCAATCAATTGAAGCAAATTTTAATTAATTTAATTAGCAATGCGATTTCTTATACTCCAGAGGGAGGGGAAGTTGTCATTGAATTAGAGGATATGGGAACAAATGGTATCATTAAAGTAAGTGACAATGGGATTGGAATGGATCCCTCTGAATTTGACCGTATTTTTGAACGCTTTTACCGTATTGATAAGGGGCGTAGTCGCAATGTGGGGGGAACAGGTTTGGGACTGTCTATTGTACGTTGGTTAGTTGGCAGCCTAAGAGGCCGAATTGAAGTTGAGAGCGAAGTAGATAAAGGTTCAACATTTGCTGTTATCTTGCCAAAGGTCTTAACATTGGATGAAGAAGAGCCGTCATAGCAGATATGTTCTTCATTTTGAAGTTTATTTTGAAAGTTTACATGATATTTACATAAGCTACATTTTATATAAATAATCAAAAGGTATGATTAAGCCAGAAGGTGGAGTCATGCCTTTTAAATTATTTAAGGGAGAGATTTTGGAATGAATATTAAGAAAGTTTCTAAATGGAGTGCAATTGCACTAGCATCTGTAGCTTTAGTCGCTTGTGGTGAAAAAAATAATGAAAAAGAAGGCGGAGCTACTAACGATACGCAAGATATTCATGTTATTTCACGTGAGGATGGATCAGGAACACGTAGCGCATTCGTAGAAATCGTGGGCATCGTAGATGAAAATAAAGAAGATGCCACGACTCAATCTGCAACAATCCAAAATGGTACAAGTGCAGTTATTCAATCAGTTGCTGGTGATAAAACGGCCATTGGCTACATTTCTTTAGGTTCACTCAATGATTCTGTTAAGGCATTGAAAGTTAATGGAGTAGAGGCAACACCAGAACGCGTTAAAGCTGGTGATTATGAAATTGCGCGTAACTTTAATCTAATGTATGGAAAAGATTTAAGTGAAGCTGCTAAAGATTTTTGGAATTTTATTTTTTCCGCCGAAGGTCAAACGATCGTAGAAGAGAAAGGATTCATTGCAGCAGAATCAGAAGCTCCAGCGTATACTCCAGCAAAAGTGAGTGGAACAATTAGTATCGTAGGTTCTACATCTGTTGAGCCTGTGATTCAAGCGATTTCTGAAGCCTATCAAAAGCATAACCCTGATGTAACATTTGAAATTACAGCTCCAGGATCCGGTGCAGGTGTAACTGCAGCAATTGATGGAACTGCAGATATTGGTATGGCAAGTCGCGACTTGAAAAGTGATGAAATAAGCAAAGTAAAAGAAGCAAAATCAATGGCAATTGATGGCATTGCCGTGATTGTTAACAAAGACAATAAGACAGATGATCTATCGCTTGAAAATATTAAAAGCATTTATTTAGGTGATCTTCTAACTTGGGGCGAATTGTAATTAGTTATTCAATAATGAAACAAAAAGAATGGGAGGTTCGACTCCTCCTATTCTTATTTATTCTTTTTTAAAGGATTGAAAGAGGTGAGCGTTGCAATGAATCATTCAATAAAGATGAAAGAAAAGACGATGCATTATGTGTTTTTTATTTCGGCACTGATGTCTGTTATTTCTTTAGCTTTAATTATATATTTTATATTTTCTAATGGACTGCCTGTGATGTTTCGCCAAGGAATAGGCTCATTTATTTTTGGAAAAGTCTGGAAACCTACAAGTGCTACACCAAAATATGGACTGCTCCCAATGGTGTTCGGTTCATTATATGTGACATTAGGGGCGACACTTATTGGGGTTCCTATCGGCGTATTAACAGCTATTTTTATGGCGGAATTCTGTCCTAAAGGTTTGTATCGTTTCTTGAAACCTGCCATTAGTTTAATGGCATCGATTCCTTCAATTGTTTATGGTTTTTTTGCGTTGCAATTATTAGTGCCAATGGTACGCGAAATTCAGGGAAATGGTTATAGCATGTTAACGGCACAACTCCTTTTAGCTATTATGATTTTGCCGACAATCATTGAGCTTTCGGAATCTTCACTCCGAACAGTACCTAGAACATATTATCATGGATCGGTTGGCTTGGGTGCAACACATGAGCATACAGTTTTTCATGTGATGTTACCTGCAGCAAAATCAGGCGTGTTATCGAGCGTTGTTTTAGGAATCGGACGTGCCATTGGTGAAACGATGGCGGTGGTCCTCGTTGCAGGCAACCAGCCAGTAATGCCACGCGGATTATTTTATGGTTTGCGAACATTGACGACTAACATCGTGATGGAGATGGGATATGCTGCAGGGGAACATCGCGAAGCATTGATTGCGACAAGCGTTGTATTATTTATTTTTATTTTGATAATTAACAGTTTATTTTTATATTTGAAGAATAAGGAGGCCAAATAATCATGAAAACAAAAGGACTTCGTATTCTAGTAAACATTGCTGCGATGATAACATTTGGGACATTAGGTTTTTTGTTGCTATTTATCTTAATTAAAGGCATTCCTTATGTGAATTTGGACTTCTTTTCTAAAACGTATACACAACAAAATGCATCCGTCCTTCCCTCATTGTTAACTACCTTAATGGTCGTTGCAGGTTCTTTGCTATTTGCGACACCGATTGGGGTATTTACGGCCATTTATTTAGTGGAGTATGCCAATCGTAAATCGACAATTGTAAAAATTATCAGTGTTGCGATTGATACATTGGCGGCTGTACCCTCTATTGTTTATGGTTTATTTGGCTTTTTAATGTTTGTAACAGCACTGAATTTCGGCTTCTCATTGATTGGCGGAATATTGACGACAACGATCATGATCTTGCCGCTTATTATTCGTTCGACGGAAGAGGCATTGATTGCAGTCAATCCTTCACTTCGCGAAGCAAGCTATGGGTTAGGTGCTGGAAAATTACGTACCATTTTTAATGTGGTACTCCCCGTTGCGATGCCGGGAATCTTGTCTGGGATTATTCTAGCAATTGGACGTATTGTAGGAGAGTCAGCAGCGTTGATTTATACGCTAGGTTCGGCAACTATTTTACCAACATCTTTAGGGCAATCTGGACGAACAATGGCAGTACATATGTATATGCTGGCACAGGAAGGACTTCATGTGAACCAAGCTTATGCAACAGGTGTTGTGTTAATTGTAATTGTATTAATTTTGAACTTTATTTCGACAAAAGCTAGTCAACACCTACAGAAACAATAATGAGTGGAGGAACCATTATGCATCAGAAAAAAATGAAAATTGAAAATTTAAATCTTTGGTACGGTGATTTCCAAGCGTTATATGCGGTAAATTTGGATATTTATGAAAATCAAGTAACGGCTTTGATTGGTCCTAGTGGCTGTGGGAAATCAACATTTTTAAAGACCTTAAATCGGATGAATGATCTAGTCCCTACAGCACGTATTGAAGGGAAAGTTGAGTTTGATGGACAAAATGTCTATAATCCAGAAGTGGATGTGAATGAACTGCGCAAGAAGATTGGTATGGTATTCCAACATCCTAACCCTTTCCCAAAAAGTATCTATGACAATATTGCGTATGGGCCGCGAACACATGGTATTAAAGATACGCATCAATTGGATGAAATTGTAGAGCGTAGTTTGCGCCAAGCGGCTATTTGGGATGAGGTCAAAGATCATTTGGATCGCAATGCGCAGTCCATCTCAGGCGGTCAGCAACAACGTATTTGCATCGCACGTGCATTAGCGGTTGAGCCAGAAATTCTATTAATGGATGAGCCAACAAGTGCACTTGATCCGATTTCAACAGCTAAAATTGAAGATCTTGTCAACAAGTTGAAAGAAAATTATACTATCGTGATTGTGACACATAATATGCAACAAGCTAGTCGTATTTCAGATCGTACGGCATTCTTCTTGAATGGTTACTTAAAAGAGTCAGGCGAAACCCGTAAGATCTTTTTAAATCCAGAAAAAGAGGAGACTGAAAATTACATTTCGGGACGATTCGGTTAAGATAAAAAGGAGGCGTAACATGAGACAAGTATTTGATAATGAACTCGAAGAATTGTTAGATAAATTTACTGAAATGGGCGAATTGGTAAATGATGCCATTTATAAAGCGGTAAAATCATTTATCAACCATGACAAGGTGTTAGCGACCGAAGTCATTGAACAGGATCAAAAAATTAATGATTTAGAAAAAGAAATTGATGTATTATGTATTGAATTGATTGCATTACAGCAGCCGAACACCTCTGATTTGCGCCGCATTGTGACAACACTTCAAGCATCCAATGATCTTGAAAGAATGGGAGATCATGCAGTCAGCATTTGTTATTCCACGATTCGTGTAAAAGGAAATAAACGAAGTGATCATATCGAGTCGGCATTAAATGATATGGGCGAAATTATTAAATGGATGGGACAAGAGATTGTCAAGGCATTCACGCATTTTGATATGGAGCATGCGGTAGATGTTGCAAGCCGCGATGATGAAATTGATTATCTGACACATGAAGTAAAAAAAGGTGCTATCAAACGTATGAAAAATGACCCAGATATTGTATGGGGCGCCATTGACTATGTTCTGGTATCGAATTATATTGAAAGAATTGGCGACTATGTTACGAATATTGCAGAAGAAATTGTCTATTTAGAAACAGGCGAAATTCGTGAATTAAACTAATTGACGTGAATCCCTCACTTCTTAGTAAATGCTTTCGAGCGATTTCGAAAGCATTTATTTTTTATTGAAAATAAATGTCCATATTTTTGAAAAACGAACACATGTGCTACAATAGAAAGAAACTAAAGTAAAGGGTTGACAGAATGGGGAACGACAAAATTATTGTGCATGGTGCACGCACTCACAATTTGAAGAATATTAATTTGGAAATTCCACGAAATCAATTTGTCGTTGTGACGGGACTTTCGGGATCGGGGAAAAGTTCGCTAGCATTTGATACCCTTTATGCGGAAGGGCAAAGACGGTATGTTGAATCATTGTCGGCATATGCGCGTCAATTTCTCGGGCAAATGGATAAGCCAGATGTCGACAGTATTGATGGATTAAGTCCAGCCATTTCAATCGATCAGAAGACGACGAGCAATAATCCACGCTCAACGGTTGGCACAACGACTGAAATTAATGATTATATGCGACTGCTTTTTGCACGAGTGGGAGTCCCAATCTGCCCAAATGATGGCACGATCATTACGACACAAAGTATCGACCAAATGATTGAAAAAATAATGGCGATACCTGAGCGAAGCCGAATTCAAATCTTGGCTCCGATTATTCGAGGAAAAAAAGGCGAACATAAGGCAGTCTTTAAGAAAATAAAAAAACAAGGCTATGTCCGAGTGCGCGTGGACGGTCAAGTTCATGATATAGAAGAAGATTTTCAATTAAGTCAGAATAAAAAACACAATATTGATGTAGTAGTTGATCGCTTAATTATTAAAGATGGCATCCGCTCTCGTCTAGCAGATTCACTTGAGATGGCATTAAAATTAGCGGAAGGCTATGTCATTGTAGAAGATTTAGCGGGTGGAGAGTTACTTTTCAGTGAACACCATGCATGTCCAGTCTGTGGTTTTTCTATTCCAGAATTGGAGCCGCGATTATTCTCATTTAATGCTCCTTTTGGTGCATGTCCAGAATGCGATGGTTTAGGAACGCAGTTAATTGTAGATCAAGAATTGGTTATCCCAAATCCAAAACTGACACTTGCGGAGGGAGCACTTAAACCATGGAATCCTATCAGTTCAAATTATTATCCTGAAATGTTGCAGCAAGCATGTCAGGCTTTTGATATTCCAATGGATGTGCCTTTTGAAGCATTGACAAAAGCACAGCAAGAGTTTGTGCTTTTTGGTTCAAAAGGAAAAGAATTCGAGTTCCGCTATCAAAATCAACAAGGAGCTGGGCGCGTTACCACGATCCCATTTGAAGGTGTAATGAATAATGTTGATCGGCGCTATCATAATACAAGCAGTGATTTTACGCGGCGTGTCATGAGAGAATATATGACTGAACTATTATGCCCAGTCTGCCATGGTAAAAGACTTAATCAACAAGCATTAAGTGTGAAAGTTGCAGGAAAAGATTTTGCACAGGTAAGTGAATTATCAATTGGTGATGCGCTGGAGTTTTTTGGGTCATTGGAGTTCTCACCGACAGACCAAAAAATTGCGGCACCAATTATTAAAGAAATTAGCGATCGTTTGACATTTTTGAAAAATGTAGGATTGCAATATTTAACATTGAGTCGCCGTTCAGGCAGCTTATCAGGGGGCGAGGCACAAAGAATTCGCCTTGCAACCCAGATTGGTTCAAATTTGTCTGGCGTTTTATATATTTTGGATGAGCCGTCAATCGGCTTGCATCAGCGTGATAATCATCGTCTAATTGAATCATTGAAAGCGATGCGCGATTTAGGAAATACATTAATCGTAGTGGAACATGATGAAGAAACAATGCAAGAAGCCGATTATTTGATTGATATTGGCCCTGGTGCAGGTGAAAATGGAGGACAAGTTGTCGCTGCTGGCACACCGGAAGAAGTCGCTCAAAATAAAAAATCAATTACCGGGCAATATCTTTCAGGAGCAAAATATATCCCAATACCTGCCAAAAGACGAAGTGAAAATCTCGGTGCCATTCAACTAAAAGGTGTGAGTGAGAACAATTTGAAAAATATTGATGTTGAATTTCCACTTGGACGTTTTATTGTAGTGTCTGGCGTATCAGGATCTGGAAAATCTTCACTCATTAATAATGTCTTGCGTAAAGCACTTGCGCGAAAAATAGGACGTGCAACAGATAAACCTGGAAAATTCAAAGAAATAACGGGCTATGAGTCAGTTGAAAAACTTGTTAGCATTGACCAAAGTCCGATTGGTCGCACGCCTCGAAGTAATCCTGCTACTTATACGGGAGTCTTCGATGATATACGCGAATTATTTGCAGAAACGAATGAAGCTAAAATGCGCGGCTACAAAAAAGGGCGTTTCAGTTTTAATGTTAAAGGTGGCCGCTGTGAAGCATGTCGCGGGGACGGCATTAAACGAATTGAAATGCATTTCTTACCAGATGTTTATGTGCCATGTGAAGTGTGCCATGGCAAGCGATATAACGCTGAAACATTGGAAGTGAAATATAAAGAGAAATCGATCGCTGATGTCTTAGATATGACGGCATCAGAAGCGTTAGTATTTTTTGATGCCATTCCAAAAATTAAACGCAAACTACAGACGATTGTGGATGTGGGGCTAGGTTATATTTCGCTTGGGCAGTCGGCAACAACACTCTCTGGTGGTGAGGCGCAACGCATGAAGTTGGCTAGCGAGTTGCAAAAAAGACAAAGTGGTCATAATTTTTATATTTTAGATGAACCAACGACTGGTTTGCATGCTCATGATATTGCCAAGCTTTTAGAAGTGTTAAATCGTTTGGTCGATGCAGGGAACACCATTTTAGTTATTGAACACAATTTGGATGTGATTAAGGTCGCAGATTATATTATCGATCTAGGACCAGAAGGCGGACGAGGTGGCGGTGAGATTATTGCCATGGGCACACCAGAAGAAGTGGCTAAAAATCACAAAAGCTATACGGGAAAATATCTTAAAGATGCATTGAAATAAATTTTAAAAGACCGATTATTGAATCGGTCTTTTTTAGATAAATAAATCAGCCGTCAGACCTATGACATCGAATAATATTTCGCACATACTATATATAGTAAAAATACTATTGTTTGAGGAGGCAATGATATGGAAAACAAAAAGCGTATTATAGAACTTGTTGAAAAGGGAATATTATCGACAGAAGAGGCACTGAAACTTCTTGAAAATTTAGGCGAAAAAGAAGCTGAACACGCAGCTGAAGTAAATTTCACAACACAACGTGCACAAGATAAAGTAACACAAGAGATAAATGAAAATAACACATCTACCGTATCAGCAGAACAATCAGCTCAAATACAAAAAAACAAAAAACAAGAAAAAGAAGCTACCGAAAAACAAAATGCACAGTTGAAGGCACTTGAAACTAAACGCAAAGAATTAGAAGAAAAAATTACACATTTAAGTAGTGAAGAAAAAGAATTGCAAGAAAATATTCAATTATTGACCTCAAAACAAAATGAAGCTGAAGCTGCCCATGATAACAAATTAAAACAACTACAAACCGATGTGGCTACACTTGAAGATGAAATTAAAGTCGTGCAACAAATCCATGAAGAAGTTGATGTTGCAGATGAATTAGCGGAATTGCTCAACCAATTATCGACAAAACAGCGCGAGTTGGAAAGCTTTGAAAGCGAAAATGAATTAGAAAAAGACATTGTTGACTATTCATCTGAAATTGCTACATTAAAAGAAAAATTTAAAAAAGTAATAAATGCTAAAGATAGCTGTCAAAAAGAATTACATCAAATAAAAATGACAATTTGGTCAGATAAAGCATCAAGCGCCATTAAAGAGATTGAAATTCCTGAAGATTGGCAACAAAAAATAGGCGATACTGTTTCAGATGCGGGAAGTGCCTTAGATACAGCCGTTAATCAAATGGGTGGTTTCTTAAGTGGTACATTAAATAAGCTGTCGCATGCAGTTAACGAATTTGAATGGAAAGACACAAAAGAAAAACTCCAAAAAGGTGTGCTATCTGAAACCATTACCAAAACATGGACATTCGATCAGCCGGATTTGACGGTGTTAGATTTTAAAAATGCTAATGGAATGATTCATTTCTATCAAGCAGAAAATGACGCGATTAAAGTAGAAGCACAAATGAGAATGCTTGGTTATTTCGATGGAACATTAGAAGAAGCAATCAGCCAACGTATGGAAATTGAGGCCATACAAGGTCAACTGAAATTTCATATTCCAAACAAAAAAGTGCAAGCTCATTTGAAAATTTGGCTTCCTCCAAAAACTTATGATTATTTATATTTGCGCTCATTAAATGGTGATATTCATTTTGAACCGCTGAAAGTGAAAGATATTACGCTAAATGTTACAAATGGTGCGATAAATTTTGACCATTTGGAAGCAACTTTGTTAGAATTAAAAGGAACGAATGGCGATATTTCTCTGAAAGAAGCACAGCTGAGAGATTTAGTCATTAATACGGTGAGCGGTGATGTTCGTATAATGGGTGCTGTCCAAAATGCGCAAATCAATACAGTGAATGGCACTATTCGCGAAACACTTTATAATGAGGATATTATTCGTATTACGAATCAGACTGTTAATGGCACGATTAAGATTGCTATTCCAAGTACAGTTGGATTGGAAGGGACGGCTCAGACGACATTTGGTAATATTCATACACGATTACAACATTTGGACGATCTGAAAACGAGCAAAGCGCGTAAAGTGAATATCTTGCGTTCTGGACAAACACAGGCAGCATTAGAGATTAGCACAACGGCTGGCTCCATCTTCTTAAAAGATAATGAAGAGAATGAATTAAAAATAGGAGGACGAAACAATGAAAAAACTAACTAAATCTGCAAATGATAAAATGATTTCTGGTGTACTTGGAGGGGTGGCCGAATATTTTGATGTTGATTCGACATTTGTTCGACTCGCTTATGTTTTATTTTCAATATTAGGATCAGGTTCTCCTTTCTTAGTCTATATTTTACTAGCCATTATTATTCCAGATGCTGAATAATAAAAGAAAGAAGCGATAACTATGCCAAAAAAAAGATTAACAAAGTCTCGAACAGATAAAATTATTATGGGTGTTTTAGGCGGTATTGCGAATTATTTTAATATTGATCCTATTATTGTTCGCATCATCTTCATCTTGCTCTTTATGATTTTTGAAGAAAATATGATATTTCTCTATTTAGTAGGTATATTGATTATGCCCAAAGAACGGAAAAATAAAGAGCAGCGTATATATGTAGATGTTAAACGCTCCCCGAAACCGTCTGTCGAAGAATCTTCTTCGAAAATTACCGAGGAAGATTGGAGTGATTTTTGATGAAGTGGTGGGTGAGAGTCATCATTAATTCATTCATTTTTCTAGCCATTGCTGGATTTATGGATAGTTTTGTTGTAACATCATGGACGAGTGCATTGATAGCGGCCGTCATATTAGGCCTTTTGAATGCAGTCGTGAAACCAATTCTATTTATCCTGTCATTTCCGATTACTATTGCATCATTGGGGCTATTTTCCTTCGTCATTAATGGGCTAATGATCAGTTTGACTGCTTATTTTGTCGATGGATTTTATGTAGCGAATTTTGGGACAGCAATGGGAGTAGCCCTCATTTTATCTTTCGTGAATTCTGTGATGGGTGTCAATGAAGAATGAATAAAATAAACAACAATTACCGACTGCATGGCACGATGCGGTCGGTTTTTTATTGAGCAACTTCTTATTGAGTGTGATATCATTAACTGTACGAAATCTAAGTTAGGAGGCAGCAGTATGAAAGTGACCATTGGGGAATTAGTAGAGGCAATGGATCATATCCAAGTTGTCAGCGGCGATAACTTCTTAGACCGCGAGATAATAGTGAGCGATCTGTCTAGACCGGGACTGGAATTAGCGGGTTATTTTCGTTTTTATCCAGAGGAGCGGCTACAATTGTTTGGGCAGACAGAGATTTCTTTTATAAATGAAATGCCTAAAAAAGACCGCTTGGATGTGTTAGATCCTTTATGTACACCGATGACGCCTGGTTTTTTAGTGTCGCGAAATTTGGAAATTCCATCCGAGCTTTATGACGTTGCACAAAAACATAATATTCCCATTATCCGTTCGAATCGGTCCACCACACGACTGGCTTCAAGTGTTACAAGTTTCTTAGAAGAACGACTGTCTGAGCGACAATCGCAACATGGTGTTCTCGTGGATGTCTATGGCATGGGAGTTTTAATTATTGGGGCAAGCGGGATTGGAAAATCAGAGATTGCTCTAGAATTAATTGAACGAGGTCATCGTTTAGTAGCAGATGACCGTGTCGATCTTTATATGGTGGATGAAAGCCGTATTATTGGCGAAGCACCAGAAATCTTGCGTCATCTCATTGAAATTCGTGGTGTAGGCATCATTAATGTGGTGAATTTGTTTGGCGTGGGTTCTATTCGCGAAAGCAAGGTAGTTGATTTTATCATCGAATTAGAACAGTACGATCCTACAGTAGTCTATGACCGTTTGGGACATACGATTGAGTCGATGAAATTTTTTAATGTGGAACTTCCTAAACTTTCAATTCCTGTAAAAGTTGGACGTAATGTGTCCATTATTGTTGAAATGGCTGCCATGAATTTAAGAGCAAAACAGATGGGCTATGATGCAACAATTGACTTTGAAAAGAAGTTGGCCCATCTAATTGAAAAAAATAAAAAGGACGATTAATATGAATCAATGGACAATTAAATCCCTACTTGGTGTCATTCAACCAGAAGCATTTAAAATAGGACCGATTACCATTTATTGGTATGGCATTATTATTATGGTTGGTATGATATTAGCTATTACTCTATCTCAAAGAGAAGCTGAAAAATTTGCTCTTCCAGATGACTTTATGATTGATTTATCTTTTATAGCAATTCCATTAGGGATTGTAGGGGCTAGAATTTATTATGTGCTTTTTGAGTTACCTTATTATATGGCACATCCAGAAGAGATTATTCGCATCTGGGAAGGTGGCTTGGCGATTTATGGAGGCGTGCTTGCTGGGGCGGCGGTATCTTATTTTTATGCGAAGAAAAAAAGAGTTCCTTTTTTATTTTTATTGGACATGCTTGCTCCACATTTACTTTTGGCACAAGGAATTGGCCGCTGGGGTAACTTTGTCAATCAAGAAGCGCATGGTGCAGAAGTATCACTTTCCTTTTTGAAAAAATTACATCTTCCAGAGTGGATGATTCAGCAGATGAATATTGACGGCATTTATTATCATCCGACTTTTTTGTATGAGTCAATATGGAATATTATCGGATTTGTCCTTATCTATGTTTTTCGTTTAAAAAAAGAATGGCTACTTCGCGGAGAAGCTTTTTATAGTTATTGCATATGGTATGGCGTAGGCAGATTTTTTATTGAAGGGATGCGAACGGATAGTTTGTATATTGGTAGCTTGCGTATATCGCAGCTAGTATCGCTGGTTATGGTGCTATTTGGAATATTTTCGTTAGTCAAACGCCGTTATTTTACATTAATCACCCCCCCTTATTATAGCGAAGGAATAAAATAGGCCATGCATTCAAGGAGGAAATTATGACGACAACTCACCAGAAAGTTACGATTTTAGGTGCAGGTTCTTGGGGAACTGCACTAGCAAAAGTGCTCTCAGAAAATGGGCATGATGTCTTACTTTGGACGCTTTCTGAATCTTCTGCAAAAGAAATAAATGAAACGCATTCTAATTCACAATATTTTAAAAATTGTAAACTCTCAGAGCATGTTCAAGCAACGACTGATTTAAAAAAAGCGGTCAACTTTAGTGATGTGCTAGTTGTAGTAATTCCAACAAATGGAATTCGTGGTTTGGCACAACAGATTAATGCTATGATCAAACAACCAAAATTAATTATCCATGCTTCAAAAGGAATTGAACAAAAAACACATAAAAGAATTTCTGAAATATTAGAAGAAGAACTATCACCGCAAAATCGTCAAGCTATTGTAGCACTTTCTGGTCCGAGCCATGCGGAAGAAGTCATGGTCGGAGATGTTACTTCGATTACAGCGGCAAGTCAAGACATGAAGGCAGCTGAATTTGTACAACATATTTTTATGAATGATGATTTTCGTGTCTATACGAATTCGGATATTCTCGGTGTAGAAATTGGTGCCGCACTAAAGAATATCATTGCGATTGGTGCAGGGATCTTGGACGGATTAGGTTATGGTGACAATGCTATGGCAGCATTAGTGACTCGCGGAATGGTCGAAATCAAACGATTTGGGGCAGCTTTAGGAGCTGATCCTTCAACATTTGATGGATTGAGTGGTATTGGCGATTTGATTGTAACATGTGGCAGTGAACATTCACGAAATCGCCGTGCAGGAAAACTTCTCGGACAAGGAGTGCCTGCTACTGAATTGTCTGAGCGAATTGGAATGGCGATTGAAGGGATGTTTACAGTGAAGTCGACCTATGAATTAGCGCAGGAACTCCATGTTGAAATGCCAATTACTGCAGCGATTTATCGTGTAATTTATGAAGGTGCTGACCCAAGAAAGCAAATTGTTACCTTGATGCGCCGCGAGAAGAAATCAGAGTAAAAGTAAGGAAAGGGAAAGTTCGAATGACAGAAACAATGTATGATGTAGTAGTAATTGGAGCAGGTCCCGGAGGCATGACGGCCGCGCTTTACACTGCGCGTTCTAATCTAAAAACATTACTGCTTGAAAGAGGGATTCCGGGCGGGCAATTAAATAATACGGCTGAAATTGAGAATTATACTGGGTTTTCATCGATAATGGGTCCTATTCTTGCAACTGATATGTATGAACAGGTGATGAAGTTTGGCATTGAGTACGACTTTGGTGCAGTTAAAGAAGTTGTTGACCGACAGTCATATAAAGAAGTTCATGCTGGAAATAAAATCTATCGTACCCGTACGGTTATTATCGCAACAGGTGCAGAGCATCGAAAGTTAGATGTCCCAGGTGAAGCAGAATTGAATGGGCGCGGTGTTTCCTATTGTGCCGTTTGCGATGGTGCCTTTTTTAAAGATGAACCGATTGTTGTAATAGGTGGCGGTGATAGTGCCGTTGAAGAAGGAAATTATCTCACACAATTTGCAAATAAAGTGACGATTATTCATCGACGCGATGAACTTCGTGCAAAAAAAATATTGCAAGAAAGAGCCTTCCAAAATGAAAAAATAAATTTTGTATGGGATACAGTAGTTGAACGTATTGAAGGTAAACAGAGTGTAGAGGCAGTAATTGTTCGCAATGTTAAAACAGGAGAAGTTACACGCATTGCAACAGCTGGAGTATTTATTTATGTAGGCCTTTTGCCAAATAGTGAACCTTTTTTGAACTTAGGTATAACAGATGCCGAAGGATGGATTATAACAGATGAGACGATGGCAACAAAAATACCTGGAATTTTTGCGATAGGTGATGTGCGCCAGACCGTCTTGCGCCAAATTGCAACAGCTGTTGGTGATGGAGCAATTGCGGGCGATTATGCTTTTAAATATATCGAAACATTAAACTAAACAAAAAGTGCTGAAGATCCAGCACTTTTTGTTTTGCACTGGACATGATCATATATGAAGCGTATTATACTAGAGTTGGAAAGCGGTGGGAGCATTCCTTATAAAAGAATTAAACGCTTGTCTTAGAACTTTATGGTATAATAATAAAGATGTAACAGAAAAGGAGGGACCCGAATGAAACCGTTAGAGTTAGTCATCATTACAGGAATGAGTGGTGCAGGTAAGACTGTTGCCATGCAAAGTTTTGAAGATATGGGGTATTACACTGTAGATAATTTGCCGCCAAGTTTATTGCCGACTTTTATGCAATTAATTCAAGAAAGCGGCCAGGTGAATCGCGTGGCACTAGTCATTGACTTGCGTTCTTATGATTTTTTTGAAGAAATTGAAAAAGAACTGACACAATTAAGCCGCAATGCCAATCTATTTGTACGCATTTTATTTTTGGATGCCCAAGATCAAGAATTGGTTTCTCGCTATAAGGAATCGCGTCGCTCGCATCCTCTTGCAGTAGGCGGTCGATTGATTGACGGAATTCAATTGGAGCGCGAAAAGTTGAAAGCAATCAAACATCGTGCCAATGACTATTTTAATACGTCAAACCTAACGCCACGACAATTTCGAGAAAAGCTCATCAAAAAATATAAAGATGATGAAAGTTTGGCGAGCTTTTACATCAATGTGTTGTCATTCGGATTCAAACATGGCATGCCTTTGGATGCCGATATTGTGATGGATGTTCGCTTTTTGCCGAATCCCCATTATGTAGAAGAATTACGAGAAAAAACAGGCTTAGATAGCGAAGTCTACAATTATGTTATGCAACAGCCAGAAACGGAAGAGTTTTATAAGCGATTTAGCCGGCTGTTGGAATACATTGTTCCTGGATACAAACGAGAAGGCCGCAGTAATTTAACGATTGCGATCGGATGCACAGGAGGCCAGCACCGCTCTGTCGCGCTTGCCGAAAGAGTAAGTGGAAAGCTGGGAGTTGATGGCTATCAAGTGAATGTTTCTCATCGAGATATTAATCGAAGAAAAGAATCGACGGTGCGCTCATGATAAAAGAATATATTCCACATTCACAACGACCAAAAATCGCAGTGATTGGAGGCGGCACAGGGTTGCCTGTTGTCTTGGAAAGTTTAAAAAATAAAAACGCAGATATTACAGCCATTGTGACAGTAGCTGATGATGGAGGTAGCAGTGGTGCATTGCGAAAATTGTTCAATATCGTCCCACCAGGCGACATACGCAATGTACTTGTTGCATTGAGTGATTTATCGAAATATCAGCGTGATATTTTTCAATATCGTTTTCATTCTGAAGATAAGTCATTGGATGGGCATGCTTTGGGAAATTTGATTATTTTAGCAGCAAGCGAGCTTCAGGGTAGTATGTATCAGGCCATTCAATTGCTTTCTGCCATGATGCAAGTGCGTGGAAATGTGTATCCAGCAAGTGATGAGCCGCTCATCTTACATGCACAATATACAGATGGGACGGTTGGCTCTGGGGAATCGCGAATTGCACGTCCCGACAAAATTATTGAACGTGTTACAGTCTCAGGTGCAACTGGTACCCCTCATGATATAAAAGCTGGTCGAAAAGTTGTTTCATCTATTATGAATGCTGACTTGGTAGTCTTAGGTCCAGGCTCTTTATATACAAGTATCTTACCAACATTAATGATTCCTGAAATAGCAACAGCCGTCTGTCAGACACCCGCACGCGTTTTATATATCGCTAATATTATGACCCAAATGGGAGAAACTGAGAATTTCAGTGATGCGGACCATCTACGGGTGTTGCATCGCCATTTAGGTAAGAAATTTATCGATATTGCTTTGGTGAACATTGGTGAAGTACCCGAACAATTTATTATGAAAGCAGATAATGAAGAATATTTATATCCAGTGCGTCATGATTTTTCCGGAGTAAAAGAAGAAGCAGATCTAGTTATTTCGGATAATTTCTTAAATGTGACCAAAAATGGTGTCTATCATGATGGCAAAAAGGTTGCCGAAGAAATCTTTACACAAGTGACGTCCAATATACGAAGAAATTAATGATAAGCGAAGAAGAAATGTGGATCATTAATATAAATGCAAGAAAAGAGGTGATCGCATGTCATATGCAGCAGAAGTAAAAAATGAGCTTACACGTTTACCTGTTCACTATGAGCATGCGAAAGCAGAACTTGCGGCATTCATTCGTTTAAATGGCATCTTAAAGAAAATAGATGGCGAATGGCTTTTGAATATTGAAACAGAAAATGCGACCATTGCACGACGAATGTACACTTTAATCAAAAGACACTATGAGGTACAGTCGGAAATTATTGTTCGCAAAAAAATGAAATTAAAAAAGAATAATGTTTATATTATCCGTTTAAGAAGTGGTAGCCAACCTATTTTAGCGGATCTAAAAATTTTAGATGGTCTGCTTTATCATGGCGGAATTCCTAAAGAATTCAAAGAAGATGACCAAAAAGCTCGTTCTTATTTAAGAGGTGCTTTTTTAGCTAGAGGATCGGTCAATAGTCCAGAAACAGGGCGCTATCATTTAGAAATTTACTCTCCATATGAAGAGCATAATAATGATTTATTAGAAATGATTAACCACTTTCATTTAAATGCAAAATCGCTTCAAAGAAAAAATGGTGGATATATTGTTTATATAAAAGAAGCAGAAAAAATCGCCGACTTCTTGCGTGTAATCGGTGCGGTGAATAGCTTATTCAAGTTCGAAGATATCCGTATCGTACGTGATATGAGAAATTCCGTCAACCGCTTGGTCAATTGTGAAAATGCAAATATTAATAAAGCGGTAAATGCAGCACAAGAACAAATCGAAGATATTACATTAGTTGATGAAATGGTCGGGTTGCACACCCTTCCGACACATTTGAAAGAAATTGCTTACTTGCGTCTAGAAAACCCCGAAGCAAGTTTGAAGCAGCTAGGGGAACTCTATCCCGATAAGAAAATTTCAAAAAGTGCAGTCAATCATCGCTTGCGGAAACTGAGAGAATTAGCAGATACGTATCGTTGAAACTTTATATTTGACCAAGACTGACCAATCCAGTATGATACATTTAGAATAACTTTAGGAGGAAAACTTACATGAATTTAATTCCAACAGTCATTGAGCAGTCGCCACGTGGAGAACGGGCATATGATATTTATTCAAGGCTTTTAAAAGACCGTATTATCATGCTTAGTGGACCGATTGATGACCAATTGTCCAATTCTGTTGTGGCACAACTGCTATTTTTAGATGCACAAGACCCAGATAAAGATATCTATCTTTATATTAATTCACCGGGTGGAAGTGTGACTGCCGGTCTTGCCATTTATGATACGATGAACTTTGTGAATGCAGATGTTCAGACCATTGTGATCGGTTTAGCCGCATCAATGGGAAGCGTGTTAGCCGCAGCTGGTGCAAAAGGCAAACGCTTTAGCCTACCTAATTCAGAGATTATGATTCATCAACCATTAGGCGGAGCAGAAGGTCAAGCCGTTGAGATTGAAATTGCTGCGCGCCATATCTTGCAAACAAAAGCAAGATTGAATGAAATTCTGTCGAAAAACACAGGTCAACCCATTGAAGTAATTGAACGTGATACTGATCGTGATAATTTTATGACGGCAGATATTGCCAAAGAATATGGATTAATTGACCAAATTATTGAAAATACAAAAAGTTTAGAATGACAAATAAAAGCGAACCTTTAGCTAAAGGTTCGCTTTTTATCAACTGTTTTAAAAATAAGAGCTGTACTCATACAGTTGGATGAAAAACGCCCCACATAATCTTTGAAATAGGGTTTACTTATATCCCAGTGTGCGATATAATGAAATTGTTAGGGAGGAGTGAAAATGCTAACGATTATAGAAAAATATATGCCAGATATCTATCAAGAAATGATGAAACGTTTTGAAATCCTTCAAACGATTCGTGATGATGAACCAATAGGACGGCGTACTTTATCAAAAAAATTAGCAATTTCAGAGACCTCTTTAAGAAAAAAAATAGACTTCTTGAAAAATGTGCAACTTATTCAGGTCGATGCAAATGGAATGAAGTTGACAACTTCAGGAAGAGAAGCAACGATTGAAATAGCGTCACTTATTAAAGAGAAAGCAATGAGTGATGAGATGGAACAGGAATTAGCGCAACATTTAGGAATTGAAAGATGCATTATTATTCCGGGAAATGTTGACGATAATTATGCTGCATTTGAGCAACTTGGCAAAAAGACGAATGCCATTCTTGAGCAATTTATCACGCATGATGCGACTATCATTGCGGTTACTGGTGGCTCAACGATGAAGATGGTCGCTGTTCAAATGGAAGAACATTATCCAGCAGATGGGCAAGACTTAATCTTTGTTTCGGCGCGTGGAGGATTGAATGAAGAACCCACACTAGAAGCGAATGAGATTGCTCAGACAATGGCGAATAAATATCACTCAAAAAGTCGTCGCCTATATGCTCCGAATTATGTCCAACCGCAACTTTACTCTAGTATCATAAATGTCCCAGACATCCATGATACATTACAACTAGTTGAAAAAGCGTCAGTTGTTTTATATAGTATTGGTGAGCCCATAGAAATGGCAAAACGTCGCCGCTTACCAGGAGAAGTGATTAACTATTTGCTTGAACATAAGGTTGTGGCAGAAGCTTTTGGAGAATTTATTAATACGAAAGGTGAAGTCATTTATAAATTATCGAATATTGGACTTCAATTTAAGACACTTTCAAGTGTCCCGCATGTACTCATTGTCTCAGGTGGCATAAAAAAAGCTCCTGCAATTGAAGCACATATGCGAATAGCACCTGATCATGCATGGTTAGTGACGGATGAGGCGGCAGCAAAATGGATTTTAAAAGGGAAATAATACCCTTAAAAAATATAAAATAGATTTCTATAAGGAGGAAATCATATATGTCAATAAAAGTAGCAATTAACGGATTTGGACGCATCGGACGTCTTGCACTTCGTCGTATTTTAGAAGTCGATACAAATTTGGAAGTCGTAGCAATCAACGACTTAACGAGCAACGAAGATCTCGCCTATCTATTGAAATATGACACTGCTCAAGGACGCTTCCCGCATACAGTAGAATTAGGTGACGATAGCTTAATTGTTGGGGGCAAAGAAATTAAAGCATTCGAAGAGCCTGACGCAAGCAAATTGCCATGGGGCGACTTAGGCATTGATATTGTTCTAGAATGTACTGGTTTTTATAACAATGCTGAAAAAGCTCAGGCACATTTGGATGCAGGCGCAAAACGTGTCCTAATTTCAGCACCTGCAAAAGATAAAACGACTAAAACTGTTGTATTCGGCGTAAATGAAGATATTGTAACTGCAGATGATAAAGTAGTCTCTGCTGCTTCATGTACAACAAACTGCCTTGCACCGATGGTAAATGTTTTGGAAAAAGAATTCGGACTAGATCGCGGTATGATGGTAACAATCCACGCCTATACAGCAACACAATCTTTACAAGATGCACCTGGCGGACGTAAAAGTCGTGCTGGCGCTGCTAACGCTATTCCAGCATCAACAGGAGCAGCTAAAGCAGTAGGTAAAGTAATTCCTTCAGTAGATGGTAAAGTAGATGGTACTGCAGTACGTATTCCTACAATTACTGGATCAGTTACTGAATTATATTCCGTCCTTAAATCAGATGTTACAGTAGAAGAAGTAAATAAAGCAATGAAAGCTGCAGCTTCAGATTCATTTGCATACAATGAAGATGAAATTGTTTCTTCAGATATTATTGGATTCCCTGCTGGATCAATTTTTGATGCAACCCAAACAAAAATTGTTGAAGGCGAAGATGGCCAATTAGTAAAAACTGTTGCATGGTATGACAATGAGTACGGATTCACAGGTAATATGATTCGTCTATTAGAACACATGACAACGCTATAACGTGTTAAATAATGGCGGGAAGCATCGCGCTTCCTGCCTTTTTCTATAAGGACATAGAAAGAAGGAAAAATAATGGCAAAAAAAACAGTAGAAGATTTACAATTAGATGGAAAAACAGTCTTAGTACGTGCTGATTTTAATGTGCCAATGAAAGATGGCAAAATTACAAATGATAATCGTATTCAAGCGGCTCTTCCTACTTTGAATTATATTCTGGAAAAAGGCGGAAAAATTGTTGTGTTTTCACACCTAGGCCGCATAAAAACAGAAGAAGATAAAGCTAAAAACACTATGAAACCTGTTGCAGAACGTTTAAGCGAACTATTGAATAAAGAAGTAACCTTTATTCCTCAAACGCGTGGTGAAGCATTAGAACATGCTGTTGCGCAACTTCAACCAGGAGAAGTCTTAATGTTTGAAAATACACGCTTTGAAGATTTGGACGGTAAAAAAGAAAGCAAAAATGATCCTGAACTTGGAAAATATTGGGCCAGCTTGGGCGACGTATTTGTCAATGATGCCTTTGGTACTGCACATCGGGAACATGCTTCAAATGTGGGCATCGCTTCTCATTTGGATTCTGCTGTCGGGTTCCTCATTCAAAAAGAAATTAAATTTATCGGCGGTGCAGTAGATCATCCAGAGCGCCCATTTGTTGCAATCTTAGGGGGCGCGAAAGTTTCAGATAAAATCGGTGTCATCGAAAATTTATTAGATAAAGCAGATAAAGTATTGATCGGTGGCGGAATGGCTTATACATTCTTTAAAGCGCAAGGTAAAGAAGTCGGTAATTCCTTACTTGAAGCAGATAAAGTAGATCTCGCAAAATCAATTATGGAAAAAGCAGGCGGTAAACTTGTCTTACCTGTTGATACAGTTGTAGCACAAGCATTTGATAATGATGCACCAAGTAAAGTAGTGTCTGGCGATATTCCTGAAGGATTTGAAGGATTAGATATTGGCCCTGAAACCCTAAAACTTTTTGAAAAAGAATTACAAGGTGCTAAAACGGTTGTCTGGAATGGACCAATGGGTGTATTTGAGATGCCTAATTTTGCAAAAGGTACCAAAGAATTATGTGAAATATTAGTGAATTTGAAAGATGCCATTGTAATTATTGGTGGTGGTGATTCTGCTACAGCAGCACAACAATTAGGTTACGAAGATCAAATTAGCCACATTTCAACAGGCGGTGGTGCTAGTCTAGAATATTTAGAAGGTAAAGTACTTCCTGGAATTGCTGCAATTTCTGATAAATAAGATAACGAGGTGATAAAATGCGAAAACCGATTATCGCAGGAAATTGGAAAATGAACAAAACACTCGCTGAAGCCGAAGCTTTTGTAAAAGTTGTTATGGATAAAGTTCCTTCGGCAGAAGTTGTTGATGCAGTCATTGGAGCACCTAATCTATTCGTGGCGCATTTAAAAGCATTAACAAAGGGAACAAAATTAAAAATTGCTGCACAAAATTGCTACTTTGAAGATGAAGGAGCATATACTGGTGAAACAAGTCCCAAAGCACTTGCTGATTTAGGCGTTGATTATGTTATTATCGGACATTCTGAACGTCGTGAACTATTTCATGAAACAGATAAAGAAGTCAACAAAAAAGCTCATGCCATTTTAAATCACGGGATGATACCAATTATTTGTGTTGGTGAAACTTTAGATGAACATGAAGCAGGTAAAACGCAAGCCATTGTTTCTGCTCAAGTTGAAAAAGCGCTTCAAGAGATATCAGAAAATGATTTACCAAAAGTAGTGATTGCTTATGAACCGATCTGGGCAATTGGAACTGGTAAAACGGCAACTAGCGAAGAAGCAAACGAAACGATCCACGCCATTCGCCAAACCATTGGTAAATTATATACACATGAACTGGCAGAAGCGGTACGTATTCAATATGGTGGTTCTGTAAAACCAAGTAATATTAGAGAATTGCTTGAGCAATCAGACATTGATGGTGCGCTTGTTGGTGGTGCAAGCTTAGATGTAACTTCTTATTTGCAACTTTTGGAGGCGACAGAAGATGAGTAAAGCACCCGTAGCGATTATTATTTTAGATGGAATGGGTCATCGCGAAGAAAATTATGGTAATGCAGTCAATCAAGCAAGAAAGCCTAACTTTGATCGCTATTGGAACGAATTTCCTCATGCTACGATGACCGCAAGCGGTCTGGCGGTAGGACTTCCTGAAGGACAAATGGGAAATTCAGAAGTGGGGCATACAAATATTGGGGCTGGGCGAATTGTTTACCAAAGCATTACACGAATTGATAAAGCGATTGAAGACGGTGAATTTCAAGAAAATGCCGCATTACTTGAAGCTATTGAAAATGTAAAAGATAATGATGCTGCACTTCACTTGATGGGATTAGTATCAGATGGGGGAGTTCATTCTCATTTGCGCCATTTGACGGCGATTTTGCAGTTAGCAAAAGAGCAAGGGCTGAAAAAAGTTTATATTCATGCATTTACAGATGGGCGCGATGTGCCACCAGATTCAGCAATTCGTTACTTAGAAATATTACAAGATGAAATTGATAAAATTGGTCTAGGTGAAATAGCAACCGTTAGTGGTCGCTATTATGCGATGGACCGCGATAATCGTTGGCCACGTATCAAAAAAGCCTATGATGCGATTTATCATGGCGTTGGAGAAGTTGCGCCAGATGCTGTAACGGCAGTAAAAGATAGCTATAAAAAAGAAGTTATGGATGAATTTATTGTCCCTGTAGTTATTGAAAAAGATCAACGACCTGTTGCGACAATAAAAGATCATGACGCAATATTCTTCTTTAATTTCCGCCCAGACCGTGCGATTCAGCTATCACGTGCTATCGTGGAGAAGGATTTCAATGAATTTGACCGCGGTCATGTGCCAGAAGATGTTCAATTAATAATAATGACGAATTATCGCGATGATATCAAGGCTGCAGTAGTGTTTCCACCGATATTTTTAAAAAATGTTCTAGGTGAAGTTCTTGCAAAACATCAAATGAAGCAACTTCGAATTGCTGAAACGGAAAAATATCCGCACGTTACATTCTTTATGAATGGTGGCATTCATGAAGAATTTGCTGGAGAGCAGCGTACATTAATTCCATCACCTAAAGTGGAGACTTATGATTTAAAACCTGAAATGAGTGCTTATGAAGTAGCTGATTCTGTCGTTGCGGACATCGAGGCTGATAAGTATGACGCGATTATTTTGAACTTTGCGAACCCTGACATGGTGGGTCATTCAGGAAAATTAGATGCAACAATTCAGGCCGTTGAAGCAACGGATGATAATTTGGGCCGAGTGGTGGACGCGATTTTAGCTAAAGATGGTGTTGCAATTATTTTTGCCGACCATGGAAATGCAGAAACAGAACTTACGCCAGAAGGACGCCCTCATACGGCACATACAACGACTCCTGTCCCACTTATCATTACGAAAAAAGGCATAACCTTACGTAAAGATGGTATTTTGGCAGATGTTGCACCGACAATGTTGGAACTGCTGGGCATTGCTCAACCTGCTGAGATGACAGGACAGTCATTAATTCAACATGAAGATTAAAAAAGTCAATGATTTAAACCAAAAATATTGTTAAAAGAAAAAGGAGTGGTCATAAAATGTCAATGATTATTGATGTAATTGGACGCGAAGTATTGGATTCACGAGGTAATCCTACTGTAGAAGTTGAAGTATTTACTGAATTGGGCGGATTTGGACGTGGCATCGTACCATCAGGAGCCTCCACAGGAGAACATGAAGCGGTGGAATTGCGCGATGGTGATAAAGCACGATATGGTGGAAAAGGTGTTACACAGGCTGTTGATAATGTAAATGGACCTATTGCCGATGTGGTAATTGGTATGGACGTATTAGATCAAGTGGCAATTGACCGTGCGTTGATTGCGCTAGATGGTACCCCTAACAAAGGGAAACTTGGCGCAAATGCAATCTTAGGTGTTTCTTTAGCAGTTGCACATGCAGCAGCAGATGAACTAGGTCTACCACTTTATCGCTATCTTGGTGGAATCAATGCAAAAACTTTACCTGTACCAATGATGAATATTGTTAATGGTGGTTCACACTCAGATGCACCAATTTCTTTCCAAGAATTTATGATCTTGCCTGTGGGTGCTTCTTCATTCAAAGAAGCATTACGCTGGGGTGCACAAGTCTTCCATGAATTAGGTGCACTATTGAAAAAACGTGGTCTTGAAACATCCGTAGGTGATGAGGGAGGATATGCACCAAGCTTTGATAGTACAGAAGACGCAGTCGAAACAATTCTTCAAGCAATCAAAAATGTAGGATTGGAGCCTGGTAAAGATGTCTTCTTAGGCTTTGATATCGCTGCAAGTGAATTCTATAAAGATGGTAAGTACGATTATCGCGTCTTCCAAGATGAGAATGCACCAGTACTGACTGCGGACGAACAAATTGACTATATTGAGGAATTAGTAAATAAATATCCAATCTTATCAATTGAAGATGGTATGGACCAAAATGACTGGGAAGGTTGGGCAAAACTTACCGAACGCGTCGGCGATCGCATTCAATTAGTTGGTGATGACAGCTACGTTACAAATACTGAATATCTTGCACGTGGTATCAAAGAAAAAGCATCGAACTCCATTCTTATCAAAGTCAACCAAATTGGAACATTGACAGAAACATTTGATGCAATTGAAATGGCTAAAAAAGCTGGCTTTACAGCCGTTGTGTCGCACCGTTCAGGAGAAACGGAAGATTCAACCATCGCAGATATTGCAGTAGCTCTTAACGCAGGTCAAATTAAGACAGGTTCAATTTCACGTTCAGATCGTATTGCAAAATATAATCAACTCTTAAGAATTGAAGAACAACTTGGTGATGATGCACGTTTTGATGGCTTGGATAGTTTTTACAATCTATAATGATTAAGTATTAGAATAAAAAAGAGTGAACGTTTATTTAACGTTCACTCTTTTTTTGTGCGTTTCTTTTTGTTATAATTAGTAGGATACATTTAAAAACTTACAGATTATTGATGGAATGTCTGCTGGATTTATGGTACAGTAGACAATGTATCAGAGGAGGCACGTGAATGAATTCAATTCTTTTAAATTTAATGTTAGTATTATCCGTTTTTTCAATTCTTGTCATAGCCATTCAACCTACGAAAAACCAAAATTCATCGAACGCTTTTTTAAGCGGTGGAAATCTATTCGGAACGCAAAAAGCACGTGGCTTTGAAGCGGTGCTCATTCGAGTAACGGTTGTTTGTTTGATATTATTTTTTGCTTGCGCTCTAGTCTTGATTAAGATGAGTGCATAAAAATGCTCTATTGGCCTATCGGGTGAGTCGTCTTACCGATAGGTTTTTTTATTGAATGATAGATTCTCATGGAAAGGAGTAGACGTGTGAAAAAATTAAAAATTAAAATTATCGAATTATTAAAAAAAGATCCCGCAAAAAGCTTATCTGTTAAAGATTTTTCGGCGATATTAGACATGAAAGCTGCTAAAGCGTTTAAAAAGCTTGTTCAAGCTCTGGCAGAGTTGGAACTTGAAAGGAAAATTGAACTCTTGCCTGATGGAAGCTTTGCATTATATGGACAGCCAAAAATATTTACGGGTATCTTTCGAGCAACGGATCGGGGATTCGGGTTTGTAGAAGTGGAAGATTTTGAAGAAGATGTGTTTGTCAATGCATCAGGTACACTAGGTGCAATTAATGGTGATACTGTCGAGGTTGAAGTCATTAAAGAAGCGCGCGTCCATGAAAATAAATCAGCAGAAGGTCGTGTGGTTAAGATAATTGCTCACGATATGCAGCAAATTATTGGTGTCTTTAAAAGTGATGACGAAAAAATCACCTCATCAACGAGTTTTTATGGGACTGTTATGCCTAATGATCGTAAATTACAGAAAAATCTTGTTTTCCTTTCAAAAAAAGGACTACACCCTGTAGAAGGTGAAGTCGTCTTAGGAGATATTATAAAATATCCTGATGAAAATTCTCGTGAATTTATCATAGCAGCTAGAAAAATTCTCGGACATATCAATGATCCAGGAGTAGAGATCACTTCCATTGCCTTAAAACATCACATTCATACAGAATTCCCTCCTGAAGTCTTGACCCAGTTGGAAAAGATTCCTGATGATGTCTTATCTGAAGAATATGAAGGGCGCATGGATTATCGCGATCATTATACAGTAACAATTGACGGTGCCGACGCAAAAGATTTAGATGATGCCATCAGCATCCAAACCTTAAATAATGGCCATTTTCAATTGATGGTTCATATTGCGGATGTTTCTTACTATGTGAAAGAAGGAACAGCACTAGATAAGGAAGCTTATGCAAGAGGTGTGAGCAGTTATTTAGTTGACCGGGTTATTCCGATGTTACCTCCCAAGCTTTCAAATGGTCTCTGTTCATTGAATCCTAATGTAGACCGATTAACAATGACTTGTTCAATGGAAATTAATAAAAAAGGTGAAGTCATTCATTATGACATTTCGCCAAGCGTGATACATTCCAATCGGCGCCTCACATATGATGAAGTCAATGAATTATTGTCACCAGATGTGTCATCAGCATGGATAGAAGAATATGCAGAAATTAAGCCACTAGTCGAACAAATGGCAGCACTCCATCATATTCTTGAAAAACGTCGCTATCAGCGCGGTGCATTGTCATTTGAATCGCCTGAAATTGAGTTCGAATTAGATGAGCAAGGGCATCCTGTGGCAGTCTATTTAAGAGAGCGTCTTGTAGCAGAGCGCTTGATTGAGTCCTTTATGTTGGTAGCGAATGAAACGGTTGCAGCACATTATGAGAAGCAGCATCTTCCTTTCTTATATCGTGTGCATGAGCATCCAGATGCAAACAAAATGCAACGTTTTATTACATTTGCATCACGATTTGGTTTGCAAGTTGCCAAACAAAAAGATCAAGTGAAACCAAAAACTTTGCAGAAAATATTGGAACAAGTTGAAGATGAACCAAGTGCTCCAGTGATTAATATGCTCTTGCTACGTTCGATGCAGCAAGCACGATATGACGTGGAACCTTTAGGACATTATGGTCTAGCTACTGAATATTATACGCACTTTACTGCTCCAATTCGTCGTTACCCTGATTTAATAGTACATCGGTTAATTCATAAATATGCCCATAAATTAAGCAAACAAAAAATAAAAGCGATTGAAGCGCAATTACCAGAAATTGCGGACGACACATCGGTAGCTGAGCGGCGCGCAATTGATGCAGAACGTGAAGTTGATGACTTGAAAAAAGCACAGTATATGGCAGATAAAATTGGTGAACAATACGATGGAATGATTGTATCTCTTACTAATTTTGGTATGTTTGTACAACTGGCCAATACCATTACAGGACTCGTTCGTGCTTCCGATATGAAAGATGATTATTATGAATTTATTGAAGAACATTTGATGATGGTCGGCACACGGACAGGAAAAGTATATCAAATTGGTCAACCCGTAAAAATTAAGGTGACAGATGTTAATATTAATCAATATGAAATTGATTTTGAACTGATCGAAGAACAAAACGAAAATAAACATACAACATCAAAAAATCAAAAGAAAAAAGTATCCCTTAAAAAGCCAAAAGATCATCAAAGAAAAAAACTTTCACAAAACAAAAAAAGTAAAAAAATGTATCAAGTAAAAAAACGTAGAAAGTAGGTGTTAGCATGTCCAAAAAAAAGATGGATAATGTGGTCGCTCAGAATAGAAAAGCCCATTACGATTATGAGATACTTGACACTTATGAAGCGGGCATTGCCTTAAAAGGAACAGAGATAAAATCAATTCGTGCTGGCCGCGTGTCATTAGTAGACGGTTATGCTGGCATTACCCAAAATGAAGTCTTTTTGTATAATGTACATATTGCACCTTTTGAACAAGGCAATCGCTTCAATCATGATCCCTTGCGTACACGAAAATTACTGTTGCATCGCCAACAGATTAATGAAATCTATCGTCAAGTTCAACAAGAAGGGAATACCTTAGTTCCGTTACGTATCTATTTAAAAAATGGTTTTGCAAAATTATTGTTAGGACTTGCAAAAGGTAAAAAACGCCAAGACAAACGCGAAACAATTAAACGCCGTGAACAAGAACGTGATATTTCTCGTGCATTGGCTGCACGTAACCGCAGTTAATTGGAATGCAATAATTGAAACGCCGTAACTACTATTGTTAAAATAAAGGTGTGAAAAATTATAGGAGGTCGTATGCATGAAAGAATCAAAAGGAGTTACGATTTATTTTGTACGCCATGGGCAAACGTATTTTAATTTGTACGGACGGATGCAAGGATGGGCCAATACACCGCTCACCTCAGACGGCGAAAAAGGCGTACATGCTAGCGGCAGAGGGCTAGCAGATGTAAAATTCGATGCTGTCTACACGAGCGACTTACAACGAACACTGGATACGGCAGAGATTATTTTGGAAGAAAATAAAAAGACAGATCCTGACATGCCCATTATTTCGATGCCTGAATTTCGTGAAATTTTCTTCGGATCATTTGAAGGAGAATATGATGCTGTCGCATACCAAAAAGTTGTCGAAGCTCTCGGATTGGAAACAGCCGAAGATCTATTCAAAACGATCGGCGCATTAGAACATATGAATACTTTTAATAAAATTGACCCCTATGGCCACGCCGAAACATTCATGCAATTCTGGTCACGTGTAGAACAAGGCCTGATCGAACTCATAGATCGCCACCGCGATACTGGTGATGTCATTTTACTAGTGGCACATGGTGCAGCTATCCATGTCATTTTAGAAAATCTAATTCCAGATCTCCCAGCAGCGGAGCCACTACTCAATGCAAGTGTCTCAAAAGTTCGTTATGAAAATGGACAATATATCTTAGACTCTTATGGCGATGTATCTCATTTTATCGAAGAATAAATCTATCAGAGAGGAGGAGTAAAGGATCCGTCCTTTACGTTAATCAATGCGAAAACTCTTATCAACTCAAAACTTGAAACGGATGCAAAAAATAGTCTCTATTGCCGCTGTTATCTTATCTGTCCTAGAATTTTTAAATCGCCATGGTTTATTATATGACGGTGAAGAAGCTTAAATTCTTATTCCCCCCTAAATGGACAAAATGATTCATTTAGGGGGATTTTTATAGTGATTTTTGATTCTAATGTTAATCTGTGATATGATAGCTTATACGATTAGGGGGCTGTTCTGGATTCGACAGGCATAGATCGAGCTTCAATAGCGCTTAGTAGGTTGCGTCTACTCTAAAACGCTCAGTTTAAACTTAACTGCAAACAAAGATAATAATTTAGCATTAGCTGCTTAAGCAGTTCTTGCTGATCCAAGTAAGTATCGCCCATGTGCTTATGCGGGTCTCATTTAATAGTGGGATACGCTGAATTTTTCCGCCTGTAAAATTCAGAAGAGATCATCAGACTAGCAAAGCAGGATGCTTGTTAATCGGCTACTGCCTCGCGAAATTTAAATCGATTAACTATGAGCGAAGAAGTTGAAGTGACGATATGTTTGGACAGGGGTTCGACTCCCCTCAGCTCCATTTTAATATAAAAGAGAACAAGCATTCCCTTGTTAAACGATGGGTAAGAATAGCTATACACCACTAATTTATGAAGTTAGCGGTGTATTTTTTGTTATGAGAAAAGAATAAAACGAAATAGAATATAAAATCATTTTGCATTTATTTTGCATTTATTTGATTTAAGAACGTTACAGTTTTTTCATTTTCTTGTTCTTCAAATTCTTTAGTCAGATGTGAATAAGTATCAAATGTAATTGATGTGCTGGCGTGTCCCAATCGTTTTGAAATATATTCGATTGGGATTTTTTTATGCAATAAAATGGATGCATGAGTATGACGTAAACCATGAAAAGTAATACGTTTAATATTTGCTTTTTTGCATGCCCAATTCATGACTTTAGCAATTGCTGCATGTGAAACGGGTTGAAAATCAATGCCATAAAATACAAATTGGTGTCGGGGTCTGATACTCGTCTTTAAATATCTTTTTTGATTGTAAAGGATACAGCTTTTCAACAGTCTTTTTGTTTTCTCGTCGATAGATACATCGCGCATTGAATTTTTAGTCTTTGGCGGAAAAAATCTTTTGTAACTTTGTAATCCCAACTTTTCGTGATGTGGATGGTATTCTTCTCAAAATCTATAGTGTCGTGCGTGAGAGCCATAATTTCACCTAATCGCATTCCAGTCTTTAAAGAAACAATACACATACCACGAGCGGTGTAACTAGGTTGATATTCGTCTTCTAAAACTTTAAGAAGTTTCTCGGCCTCTTCGATTTCTAAATATTTGCTGGATGCTGGTGCGGAAAGTTTGCCAGATATTTTGATATTATAGCTGAGATTTCTTTTAATATGTCCTTCATAGGTTGCATGCGATAAACATTCTGCACATAATATATTCATTTTATTTACGCTTGTTTTTGCATATTTCGCCTCCATAGCGTTTATTTTCTGTTGATAAGCGCTCTTGTTCAATTCGTCTAGTCTAATATTGTTGAAGTATTTTTCTATAGTTTTCATAAAAAACTTGTTTCGATCGTTTGTTACGGGTGATAGATTAGGACGCTTGAAGATATCATACCAATTTCTTAAATATTCGATAAAGGTTAGTTCGCCATTCAAACTAGCGTCTGAGTATCCCAAATTTAAACGTCTTTTTCTTTCTTCCGCTTCGATTATAGCTTCTGTTTTTGTTCGAAAACCGCTGCATGAGAGTTCTCGATATTTTCCATCAACGTCTTTATAACTAATTTGATATTGCCACTCTTTAATTTTCTGCAAAAAGCCCATGTTAGATACTTCTATAATAAATAACATAAAAAGCCCTTTTAAAAGGGCTTTTTGGTATAAACACACGCAGATTGCTGGGGAGCAGGGCGTGTGTTTTTGTTTTAATGAAATAAAAAAAGGCGCGCCCGTAAGCACGCCATAACTTACCGCTATTAAGCTAGCAAGCCAACTTTCGTTGTTTCCTCTTTATAATGATACGACTATGCGTGCAATAAGTCAATCATTTTGTTAAGAAGTGAGAAAAATCTTAATAACGAATCACTATTTTTATAGTTTTCCTCACTCTTTTTGATTCTTTCTATTACTTTAAGTCCGTCATGGTGTCTCCTAACGTTTAGTGCGTTAGAACATATTGTTTTATGAATCCAAAAAAGAATTAACACATCATGGGGCTTATTATAAAATCTATTAATTTCTTGAACTCCTGACTTGCTTGCAATTTGTTTTGATAAGTGTGTCGGTCTTTTAATATAGTTACTCTTGTAGTTGTATACATTTAGTAAAAATACGTTGTTATGAGCGCAAGCGTTTCTTACATAGCGAAGATTTTTACTTAGATTGTTAACCTTGCTTTTTCTAATGCTATATTCTTTGATATACAGATCTAGGATCATAGTAAATGCTCCAAAATCTACAAGTTCCAGTAGTGCCCATATAGGGAGCGGCGAACCATATGTTTTTATGAACATATCTTTTAAGTATGTGTTTACTTTATAATGATCATAAATGCTGTTATATTTTTGAGGGCATTTTTGTTTAAATAAGTCTACGATATGGTATCCATCTTCTTGGTTGTTATATGTGATATCAGTCATTAACATCGTTTTCGAAGTGTGCTCAATGTCTAAACATAGCGACAGTAAAAATTCTCTTATATAAGTATCGATTGACGCTAGATTATATAGTATGAAAATTCAATCAATCGTTATTTTAGCATTGCTTTTTGTTTTAATAACCATGTCCATATATTTAGGCTATCTAACTATAAAATACAAAAAATTGAAAAGAAAGTTGGTAAATAAAAATGAAAAGCAATTCACAAACAGAAGCAAATAAAAGATGGCAAGAAAAAAATCGTGAATATACCCGATATTTAAATGCAAGATCCGCTGCACGTGGATTCATTAGAAATAGAGCAAATGCAGAAGATCTTCAAGAACTTGAGCAACTTATAAAAGACCGCCGCTTGAAAATAAAATCAGAAAATTAAAAAAGACGAATAATAGAAGGAATAGCATGTCGGATGAAATCAATGTAGGTTTAATTAAAAAGTTGATTGAAGATAAAAGTGTTTCTACATATGCAATAGAAAAAGAAGCAAACAATAAAATTTCTAGAAGTTATATCACTTTGATGAGAACGAAAAAACAAGATGTTGAAAATTTAACGATTGGGAAAGCAAGAATATTACAAAAGGTTGCGGAAACCTTGTATAAAACTCATTAGAAATCAAACAAAAAAAGCGTATCTAATATCTAAGATGCGCTTTGTTTTCAATCATGCTGGCGAGCAAAATGTTTGTAGATATGTTTGTAGATAATGTATATATACGCATGATTATGTATATGAATACACATTTATAAAAACGTTGTTGTTACACTGTTTATTGATTGTTTACACAAGTTTAACTGATGTTCACTATTTTGAATGAAGACAACATAACAAAACTTGTCACGGCGTTCATTGAATCGTTGCCAAATCTAATTACTGCGTATATCGCATATCTAACTTATAAAGAGTTAGAAAAAGGCAACAAAAAAGACGATAATCACCAGCTAGGAAATTAATCGTCTAAAGGGTATGGGAGAGATAGAGCTCTCCCATACCCTTATTATAAATAAAGAAAGGGGAAAATGCAAATGGCACAAATCATTACACTTATTTTATTGTATCTATTATACCTACAAGTGAAACAGAAGGGTGATCGTCATGACAAATAAAACGAGTGAAGCACAATTGAGAGCTAGCCGTAAATGGGAAAAAAAGAACCGCAGAAAAGCAACGGTTGACGGTTACCGAC
>NZ_KB894082.1 GCF_000374325.1 Allofustis seminis DSM 15817
TTTTGTCAGTACGGTGACGATCGCAAGAAGGTACCACCTGTTCCCATCCCGAACACAGTCGTTAAGCTTCTGAGCGCCGAGGATAGTGAGGGGTTTCCCCTTGTGAAAGCCGGACGTTGCCGAACTAGGAGGTTTAGCTCAGTTGGGAGAGCACCTGCCTTACAAGCAGGGGGTCACTGGTTCGAGCCCAGTAACCTCCATTAAAAATTCTCGGGCCATTAGCTCAGTCGGTAGAGCATTTGACTTTTAATCAAAGGGTCGCAGGTTCGATTCCTGCATGGCTCATGTTCCAAAATTAAATAAGCGGATGTGGCGGAATTGGCAGACGCACTAGACTTAGGATCTAGCGCTTTCGGGCGTGGGGGTTCGACTCCCTTCATCCGCATATTATTTTGCCGGCTTAGCTCAGTTGGTAGAGCATCTGATTTGTAATCAGGGGGTCGGGGGTTCAAGTCCTCTAGCCGGCATTTTTAACGATATAAGTCATTTTGAAGCTGGCTTAGCTCAGTTGGTAGAGCATCTGAATCGTAATCAGAGGGTCGAGGGTTCAAATCCTTTAGCCAGCATGGGTGGAAGATATATTAATGCGGAAGTAGTTCAGTGGTAGAACACTACCTTGCCAAGGTAGGGGTCGCGGGTTCAAGTCCCGTCTTCCGCTTATTGTGTTTTGCCGGGGTGGCGGAATAGGTAGACGCACAGGACTTAAAATCCTGCGGGGAGTGGATCCCCGTACCGGTTCGATTCCGGTCCTCGGTATTGACAACCACCCGGGAAGTAGCTCAGTTTGGCAGAGCACCTGGTTTGGGACCAGGGGGTCGCAGGTTCAATTCCTGTCTTCCCGATTTATATTATCGCGGAGTGGAGCAGTTGGCAGCTCGTCAGGCTCATAACCTGAAGGCCGTAGGTTCAAGTCCTACCTCCGCAATGAGGCCCCGTAGTGTAGCGGTTTACCACGCCTGCCTGTCACGCAGGAGATCGCCGGTTCAAATCCGGTCGGGGTCGTTTTATTCTTTTTATAATATGCGGGTGTAGTTTAGTGGTAAAACTACAGCCTTCCAAGCTGTTGTCGCGAGTTCGATTCTCGTCACCCGCTTTTTATACATTTCGGGCCTGTAGCTCAGTTGGTTAGAGCGCACCCCTGATAAGGGTGAGGTCGGTGGTTCGAATCCACTCAGGCCCATAATATATTATATATGGGGAAGTACTCAAGAGGCTGAAGAGGCGGCCCTGCTAAGGCTGTAGGTCGGTTTTCCGGCGCGAGGGTTCAAATCCCTCCTTTCCCGTCATTGTTATGTCCTAATCGTTTTGAAAGATACTCGATTGGGATTTTTTTATGCCATAAAATAATATGTTATAAATTGTAGCATATCTTGACTTTGTGGGAACTAACCGTCATTTTGTGAAAATAGTGCAGAAAGTTTTGTTATTGAACGAAGATTCTTTACAATGATACTGATAAAAGCGAAAGGGTGTTGGTAATGGAAGAACAAATGTTTTTAGAAAAAGTCGCAAATTTTGAAGAAGTTACCGCTGAAAAGGCACAAGAATTAGTTGAAGCACGTGCAGGACATATTATTTTTGTTGGACGTGAAACTTGTCCTTTTTGTCGCAAATTTGTGAAGACGTTGAGTGAAGTGGCAAAGGCTCATGCTTTGCATATTTATTTTGTTCATTCACAGCGTGCAGGATCGGAAGAACAACTTAAAATATTTCGAGACCATTATGGCATTGCGACGGTGCCTGCTCTTTTATATTCTGATCAGGAAACGCCAGTCCGTGTACGATGTGACAGTTCCATGAGTGCAGATGAGATTTTAGAATTTGTGCGTGGATAGTCTACAATTTTAAGGAATATTATGAAATAAAGAAGATTTAAAGGAGAAACATATGAGTAAGAAAAATGAAGCGAGCGTAGAGTTGCGCTCTACGGATGAGAGTACTGATGATTTTATGCAACTGGAAGTTGTCATTAAAAATCAAGTGATTGGTAAGTTAAGTCATGTCGAAGGGGAACGCTTTTTTAATGTGGAAAATTATTCAGGAAAATTAGAAAGTGCACGATCTATTGAGGATGGCGTTGAGATGATTTTGGCAGATTATCACTTACATGCCTAATGAAGCGGAGGCTGCCACCTTGAAAAAATATATCAATCAACTATTAAAAAATGAAAAGATATTTAATGCTATTCAGATTATTCGATCCAATTGGACACGAGCGGATGCGATGCAATCAGCAGGTAAGATGGCATATTTTTTATTATTGTCTGTTGTTCCCATCTTATTACTGATTGCTAATGTGATTCCATTATTCCCTATTGATTCAGATGTAGTGCTTAGCCTTATGAAGCAAGCCTTGCCTGCAGATATTCATAAGATTGTTGCGCCTATTTTGCTTAATTATTTGCATAATGGAAGTGGTAGCGGAACGATTTCTTTTGCATTGATTACGACTATGTGGTCTGCAAGTCGGGTGTTTAGTACGTTGCAAACAGTGTTAAATGGTGTCTATGGGACGGCTGCAGAGAAAAATTATATTAGTGCGCAAATTATTTCCTTTCTAGTTATGGTTGCGTTGCTATTATTGATGATTCTGTCAATGACCATCTTTTTATTTGGAGAATCTTTCTTGCATTTTGCCTCAAGATTTCTTCCGATAGAATTACCATTGATTACGAGTTTTCTATTTTGGCGTTGGATTATTATTATCGTTTTTTTATTTGGCTTTTTTATGATTATTTATCATGTTGTTCCAAATCATCATTTGAAGCTAGCAAGTGCTATTCCTGGTGCAATCTTTTCGATGATTGGCTGGTTGCTATTGGCAGAGTTTTTTAGCTTATATACGAATGTGGCCAGTAGTGAAATGCTAGCGAATGCGACAATTGGTGGTTTCATTGTATTTATGCTCTTTTTATATTTTTTAAATGTTATTTTATTATTAGGAGCGATGTTGAATGCGATGGTTTTTGAATGGCGGACGGGTCAGTCGGTCACAACTTATGAAAGTAACATTCAAAAGCAGAAGAAAAAGGAAGCACTGGGCTGGTCAGGTTATCCAGAAGATGATGTGACACTTTTACGTGGTGTGCTCCATAAGATTCCATATGAAAATAATTAAAAATAAGTCTACTCTATAGGCCATGTTACTGAAATTGAGCGTGCATGGCGTAAATGGGTAGACTTTTTTAAGTTTGATTTTATTGAATATGTTTGATTTCTGATACAATGGTTATGAATGAGGTAAAGGGGGAAATAGATGTGGCAACTTTAAAAATTGAGAATTTATATGTTGAAGTTGAGGGAAAACAAATTTTAAAAGATTTTAATTTAACGATGAATACTGGTGAAATTCATGCACTGATGGGTCCTAATGGTACAGGAAAATCGACATTGGCACAGGCAATCATGGGACATCCCCTATATCATGTAACAGGTGGTAAAGTGTGGTTAGATGATCAAAATATTTTGGAATTGTCGGTAGATGAACGTGCAAGGCTTGGATTATTTCAAGCGGTACAATATCCAAGTGAGATTCCAGGGATTACTAATGCTGAATTTTTAAAAGCAGCCATTAATGCACGCCGGGATGAAGATGATCCAATGGCTGTAATGGATTTTATTGCTAAATTAGATGAAAAAATGAAATTGCTTGATATGCCCGAAGAAATGGCCGAGCGTTACTTAAACGAAGGATTTTCTGGGGGAGAGAAAAAGCGCAATGAAATTTTACAACTATTAATGATTGAGCCTCAATTTGCAATTTTGGATGAGATTGATTCTGGATTAGATATTGATGCATTGCAAGTGGTGGCGCATGGTATCAATAGTATGCGAGGTAAAGATTTCGGTGCATTAATCATTACACATTATCAGCGCTTATTGAACTATATTGAACCTGATTATGTGCATATTGTAATGGATGGTAGAATTGTCAAAAATGGTGGACCAGAGCTCGCGTTGCATGTCGAAAATGAAGGATACCAACAAATCATTGAATCACTTCAACTTCATCATCAATTGGAAGAGTAGGTGATAAAATTGACGATACAAAAAATGCTTGAGAAACGATCAAGACAACTGAATGAGCCGGCAGCATTGACTAATCTGCGACTAGAAGGTGCTATTCACTATGAAGTGGCTGCTCCTTTAAAAATTGAACGACTAGATTATGAAAAATGGCTAAATATTAATGACTCAGAGGAATTTCTAAAAACATTAGCACCTGAGCCAAAGCTTAAAGATGCACTTGACGTTGCACATAAGATGACTTTAATGGCAGAAGGTGTATATATTGCTCCATTTTCACAAGTATTAAAAGAACGCCCAACGTTACTGACAAAATATTTTGCACATTGTACGCAACAATATCTCAATGAGAATAAACAGTTGGCAATACATCAGGCATTTTTTTCTGACAGTCTGGTGCTTTATTTCCCTAAAAAATTCAAGAGCAAACAACCGATTCATTTGTCTGAGAAAATTGCGGGCTGGGCGGTCCACAATGTGCTCATTATTTTAGAGGAGCAAGCCGAGGTTGAACTGGTGCATACCCTCTCTGCTAATGACAGCCAAGCGGGTCAGGCGCATATTTTAGTGGAAGTATTTGGTCATGAAAATAGTCACTTTACTTACTTGTCGGTGAATATGCTAGATGATGTTCATCCAGCTTATATTTTGCGTTCAGGTTTCACCATGCGCAATGCTACTATTATGTGGAAGCAGGTAGAGCTGGGAGAGAGTCATGAAGTATCGGACTTGCGTGTTCATATGTTAGGCGAGGGAAGTGAATCAACATTGGAAGCCATTGCCATTAGCGATGGTCAACAAGTGGTAGGTGTCAACAGTCAGATTGTTAATATGGCACCACACACTATGGCTGATATTCATCAAAAAGGAGTTGCTTTAGATCATTCGACCCTGACCTTCACTGCCATTGGGCATATTATTAATCAGGCTAAAAATGCAAATTCAGAACAAGAATCAAGAATTTTGATGCTTTCAAAAGATGCGCGCGGTGATACGAACCCGATTTTACTCATTGATGAATATGAAGTTATGGCTGGGCATGCCGCATCTATTGGTCAGATTCCGCCGCAAGATTTATATTATTTAACAAGTCGCGGTCTTCGCCCACAAGTTGCTTTGAAATTGTATGCATTAGGATTTTTGAAGAGTACAATTACTGGTGATTTTTATGAAGGAATTGTCGATTTAGAAAAAATGCTAGAGGAGAAAATGATGCGTTATGCCATTGAACATAAATAAAGTACGCAATGATTTTCCAATTTTAAAAGAAAAAATAAATGATCATTCGCTCATATATTTTGATAATGCGGCAACAACTCAGAAACCTTCTGCTGTAATTGAACGAATAGTGGCATATTATCAGAAAGAAAATGCGAATGTTTATCGAAGTGTTCATGCTTTAAGTGCTCGGGCGACACACGCCTATGAAGCCAGTCGACAAAAAGTTCAAGCATTTATTCATGCGGCACATCCTGAAGAGATTATTTTTACAAGTGGTGCGACGGCGAGTTTAAATCAGATCATGCAAGGTTTTGTAGTTGACCGATTAGAATTAGGAGATGAGATTATAATTTCTGCGCTTGAACATCATTCAAATCTCATCCCTTGGCAAGTGGCTGCGCAGGCTACAGGAGCTGTATTACGTTATATTGAATTAACTGATACAGGGGAGATATCGCTTGCTTCTTTAAAAGAAATGGTAAGTTCCAAAACGAAAATTATCGCCGTCAGCCATGTATCAAATGTCCTAGGAACGATCCAACCGCTCAAAGAAATTTGTAAAATAGCTCATAAAGTAGGAGCAGTGGTTATCGCAGATGGAGCACAAGCTGTGGCACATTTGCCCGTCAATGTAGTGGATTTGGATGTTGATTTCTATGCTTTTAGTGGGCATAAAGTGTATGGACCAACGGGTATTGGCATCTTATATGGCAAACGTAAATGGCTAGAGCAAATGCAACCAGCAGTCTATGGTGGAGAAATGATTGCTAGAGTAGATGATTTTTCAAGTACGTGGGCGCAACTTCCCCAAAAATTAGAAGCGGGTACACCTAATATTGCTGGTGCTGTGGGGCTTGGTGCAGCGATTGATTATTTGAAAGATCTGCCTTTTGATCAAGCATTGACAGCAGAATCTGATGTATACAAGTATGCCTATGAACAGTTACAAAAAGTTTCAGACATTGAATTATATGGTCCAAAAGATGTTAGAAAACGTACGAGTGTTATTGCATTTAACTTGAGTGGAATTCATCCTCATGATGTAGCGACTGCTTTGGACATGCAAGGTATTGCTATTCGGGCAGGTCATCATTGTGCTCAGCCGTTGATGCGCCGTCTCAGTCAAATAGCAACGGCACGTATGAGTTTAGGTATATATAATACAAGGGAAGAAGTCGATGATTTTATTGTTGGCTTAAATCATGTAAGGGAGTTTTTTAGTCATGGATTTTAATCCATTATCAAAATTATATCGCACTGCGTTGTTGGAATATTCAACCAATAAAGCTTATCAATATCTTATAGATCATCCAACCCATACGTATGAAATATATAACCCTTCGTGTGGTGATTTGCTCTTTGTTCAAGCAAGAATCTGCCATCATACGATTGAAGAAATTGCTTATACAGGTCAAGGTTGTGCTATCTCGATGGCGAGTGCTCACATTATGTGTAAATTGCTGACAGGGCAAAAAGTAACACATGCTGATCGTCTCGATAAATTATTTCGTCAAATGTTGACACAGACGTTGCAAGATGCAGAAAAAAAAGAATTGAAAGAAGCTATTATATTGGAAGGTGTCACGCAATTTCCAATGCGTATTCGATGTGCTACGCTGGCGTGGGAAGGCTATGAAGGTATGACACCCCATGAGGAAGGAGAATGCGCTAATGACTGATCAAGTACCAACGAGAAATTATGAATATGGCTTTTATGATGATGTAAAAGATCTGTATCATTCAGATCAGAAGTTAAGTGAAGCACTCATTCGTGAAATATCATCGCGAAAAAAAGAACCAGAATGGATGCTTGAAGAGCGTTTGAAAGCTTATGAACATTTTAAAGTGCGACCTACACCAACATGGGGGGCGGATCTTTCGACAATTGATTTTGATGACTTCACTTATTATCGCACTGTAACGGATCACCCTGCCCGTAGTTGGGATGACGTTCCCGAGCGAATCAAAGAAACGTTCGAACGACTCGGCGTTCCTCAAGCAGAGCGCGATTATCTTGCAGGAACAGGAGCACAATACGAATCAGAAGTCGTCTACCACAATATGAAGAAGGAATTTGAAAAATTAGGAATCGTATTTATGGATACGGATAGTGGTTTGCAGGAATATCCCGAAATTTTCAAAGAATATTTTGGCAGTGTGGTTCCTTATGATGACAATAAATTAGCAGCACTGAATACTGCAGTATGGTCAGGGGGAACCTTCTTATATGTACCAAAAGGTGTGCATTTGGAAGTTCCCGTTCAAATGTATTTTCGCATTAATGAAGAGAAGATGGGTCAGTTTGAACGTACGCTTATCGTCGTAGAAGAAGGAGCCAGTATTCATTATATCGAAGGGTGTACAGCGCCAACTTTTTCAAGTGCTTCACTTCATGCTGCCGTTGTCGAGATTATTGTGAAAAAAGGTGGACATTGTCGCTACACAACCATTCAAAATTGGTCAGACAATGTATATAACTTAGTAACAAAGCGGGCACATGCTTATGAAAATGCTTCGGTTGAATGGATTGATGGTAACCTTGGAGCAAAAACAACGATGAAATATCCAAGCATTATCTTAAAGGGATCGGGAGCAAGCGGTAATGTCGTATCGGTTGCAATGGCAGGTGCGGATCAACATCAAGATACAGGAACAAAAGTTATTCATTTAGCACCCGATACATCTAGTTCTATTGTTTCAAAATCAATTGCGCGAGATGGCGGGGCGGTAGACTATCGCGGTCAAGTGTATATTAGTGAAAATGCCCCAAATAGCTTTTCACATATTGAATGTGACACCATTATTATGGATGGAGCATCGCGTTCTGATACGATCCCATACAACGAAATTCATCATAGTGATGTTCGACTAGAACATGAAGCGAAAGTTTCCAAAATATCCGAAGAGCAATTATTTTATCTAATGAGTCGTGGACTGGATGAAGGAACGGCAACAGAGATGATTGTGATGGGATTTGTTGAACCTTTTGCAAAAGAGCTTCCAATGGAATATGCCGTAGAATTAAACCGATTGATTAGTTTTGAGATGGAAGGTAGCGTTGGTTAATTAGAAAGGAAAGTAAAATGAAAAATATACATACTGATAAAGCGCCAGCAGCAGTAGGACCTTATTCACAAGCTATTATGACGGAAGGCTTACTCTTTTTATCGGGTCAACTTGGAATTGATCCTGCAACTGGAAAAATGGTAGAAGGTGTAGCAGGTCAGGCAGAGCAAATGTTGAAAAATGCGCAGGCCATTTTAGAAGAAGCAGGCGTTGGCTTTGAAAAAGTGATCAAGACTACTGTTTTTCTAACGGATATGGCCGATTTTCAAAAGGTTAATGAAATTTATGCTAAATATTTTTCAAAACCTTTTCCAGCACGTAGCGCAATTGCCGTAGCAGCATTGCCTGTGGGTGGGCTTGTAGAAATTGAAATGATTGTTGAAATTCCTGCATAAGCTAAAGTGGCAATGATCGCAATATAATCCAAAGACTTGAGAAATATTTTTGTTTCTTAAGTCTTTTTTTATTAAAGTAGTTGACTTTTTGATTTATATTTGTAAACTTAAAAAGAAGCCAAAGGAGGAATAGCTATGAACAATCAGCATAATCATCAAGAATGTCATCATGAACATCATCATGAGCATCATCAAGGGTGCGAACATATGCATCATCATGGTAATTTCAAAAAAATATTTTTTAACTCATTGCCACTTGCAATTGCGATAATGGTCATCTCGCCTATGATGGGTATTCAATTGCCTTTTCAATTTACTTTTGAATATTCTGATATGCTAGCGGCGATTTTATCGACAATTTTGCTTATTTATGGTGGACGGCCATTTTATGAAGGCGCGAAGATGGAATTTCAAGAAAAATCACCAGGCATGATGGCATTGGTTGCCATGGGTCTATCAGTATCATATCTATACAGTCTGTGGGCAGTTGCTGCTCATTACTTTTATCAAGTGGAGACTATGAATTTTTTCTTTGAATTTGCATCGTTAATTTTAATCATGCTTTTAGGCCATTGGATTGAGATGAAGACAATGATGGAAGCGGGTGATGCACAGAAAAGCTTGGCTGCTTTACTTCCAAAAGATGCTGAAAAAATTCAAGAAGATGGTACCACTGTAAAGGTGCCTATTCAAAAGCTGCAAGTGGGAGATAGAGTGAGAGTGGCCGTTGGCGAGAATGTCCCAGCAGATGGTATAATCGTTCGAGGTCAGACACGCATCAATGAATCGTTGCTGACGGGGGAATCGAAGCCAGTAAAAAAAGAAGAAAAGATGACAGTTATTGGTGGGTCAACCAATGAAACGTCAACGTTTGAAATGGAAATCGTTGAAATGGGTGAAAAATCATTTATTTCTCAAGTACAACAGCTCATTGAGCAAGCGCAGCGCCAGCCATCTAGAGCAGAATATCTTGCACAGAAAGTCGCCAGTCGACTCTTTTATATTGCATTGCTTGTTGCAGTTGTGGCATTTTTCAGTTGGCTCATCGTAGCTGATCTTAAAGTGGCCATTCGCTATATGGTTACGACACTTGTCATTGCATGTCCCCATGCTTTAGGGTTAGCAATTCCGATGGTTGTTGCACGTTCAACGCATCTAGGTGCTCATCATGGACTTTTGGTGAAAAGAAGGGAAGCACTTGAACGCGCAACAAAAGCAACCGTAATGGTCCTTGATAAGACGGGGACGCTGACGACAGGAGATTTTAAAGTGCTTGATATTGATAATTTTTCGGATCATTTATCACAAGAGAAGTTGTTGGCTTTGATGGCCGGCTTGGAAGAAGGATCATCACATCCGATTGCGATATCTATTTTAAATCAGGCAAAAGCATTAGCAATTGAACCAGCCTCTGTCACATCTAAAAAAGTCATTGCTGGAATGGGTGTCAGTGGGAAAATCCAAGGGAAAAAATATGCACTCATTAGTGAAGAAGCTTATGAAGATAAGCTTCCATCTGTCTCACCTCGATATAAAAATGCTACAAGAAGTGTGCTAACAGAAGAAGGACATGCCGTTGCCATTATTTCTTTAGGAGATGAATTGAAAAAAACAAGTATGGCACTCATTGACATGTTACATAAACAAAATATTCGTCCAATCTTATCAACAGGAGATAATGAACAAGCTGCTCAAGCTGTGGCGGATGAGTTAGGAATTGAATATTATGCCCACCAGTCACCAGAAGATAAATATCAATGTATCAAGCGTCTTCAAGAAAATGGTGAATCAGTTATTATGGTTGGCGATGGAATTAATGATGCTCCATCTTTGACTCTTGCAGATGTTGGGATTGCGATTGGTGCTGGGACACAAGTTGCACTGGATTCAGCAGATGTTATCCTAGTGCAGTCTAATCCATCAGATATTGAATCCTTTATGCAATTGGCAATCAAAACAACACGCAAAATGAAAGAAAATCTCTGGTGGGGTGCAGGATACAATTTTGTTGCATTACCACTTGCAGCAGGGATCCTCGCTCCTATTGGCATTACATTAACTCCAGCATTGGGTGCAATTTTAATGTCATGCAGCACTATCATTGTGGCAATTAATGCGATGTTGTTAAAACTTGATGACTTTTAATCCCTCTTTATCATGTATTAGTCTAAGTATTGTGGCACCATTTCTCATTTACAAAAGCTGCAAAATTATTTGAAGATTGAATAAGAAAAAGCTTCGACATGTCAATCCCTTTATGTCAGTAAGTTTACAAAGGGTTACAAACACAAAATATTTATTGAGTATTCAGCATAAAACGAGTAGAATATACAATATACTATCAACGGGCAAAAATTAGCATAAGGAGAAGTGAATGATGAATAAAAAAATAATAAAGAATATCCTTGTGTCTACGAGCATCTTATTATTAATGCTTGGGCAAAATAGTTTGCTAGCGCTTGCTGATATCTCGGATCTTCAAAATCGTCAAGAAGAAATTCAACAAGAATCCGATCATGTGTCGGAAAAGATCAATGAGACAGAAACAGAAATTGGCACTCTTGAAAGCAAAAAGAGTGTGTTGGAAGCAGAAGTTGAAAAACTTCAAAAACAAATTGATGAGATTGTTCAAAAAATTGTCGCACATCAGCAAAAAATAACTGAACTTGATGAAGAAGTCCAAGTATTAGAAAAAGAAATTGAAATATTAGAAGAAAAAATTGAAAAGCGTAGCGATTTAATTAAAATTCAAGCGCGCTCAGTTCAAGTTACGGGTTCTCCACAAAGTGTGGTAGATATTTTATTAGAAGCAACGAGTGTTACCGATTTACTTGGTCGTATGGAGTTGGTTTCTACAATTGTAGGAACAAACTTTGATATTATGGAAGATCAGCGAAATGATCAAGAAGCAGTAAAAAAATCTGTTGCTAAAATTGAAAAAAATCGTCACAAGCAAGAAGAATTAAAACAACAATTAGATATTGAAAAAAATAACATTTTGGCACAGCAAGTAGAATTTGATTATAAAGTCGAGAAAATTGCTGATCAGCTTCATTTAAGTGAAGAGAAAAAAAGAGAATTTATTGCACAAAATGTGGCACTTGCTGCAGAAAGTAGCAACTTAAGTGGGGAAATACGCGAAATTCGTAATCAAATTGTGGCAGATCAAGAAGCTGCAAAACAAAGTCAATTGGCTGCTGCTCGAGAAGCACAGATCAATGAAGCGGAGCATGTAAGTACATCTACTTCAAGCTCAAGTAGCTCGTCCCAGTCTTCTCCTACAACGAGTTCTGGCGGATGGATTCGCCCTTCAAATGGTTATGTATCTAACCCTTATGGCCCAGATCCATTTTACTCTTCAGGATTTCATGGCGGAATTGATTTGGCTGGAAGCGGTCCAATTGTTGCATCTAAAGCAGGTGTCGTGACAACGGCTGGCTATCTAGGTGATTATGGATATTGCGTCATTATTGATCATGGTGGTGGAGAATCCAGTTTATATGGGCATCTACAGCCAGGACTGAGTGTCTATCCAGGACAATCTGTCAGTCAAGGACAAAAACTTGGCATCATGGGGTCCACTGGCTTGTCGACAGGGGTTCATCTGCATTTTGAAATACGCATCAATGGACAGCGTGTGAATCCTGCCAATTATTTATCATTTTAAATATTTAAGCATTCTAGGACACTTTACTGGAATGCTTTTTATTTCATTTTATAAGGAGAAAATAATGGAAGATATTGTATCGTTAAAAAATCAACAGGTCAAACGTTGGCGAAAATTGCGTTCAAGAAAAGGACGTGAAACATATCGCACTTATATTGTTGAAGGGTTTCATTTGGTAGAAGAAGCGTTAAATACTACAACCGTTGAAATTTGCTGTATCATGGGGTCTGAAAAAGCATTAGCATTGCTTGGAAAAGTTGATCATTTATGCCCTATCTATCATTTAACAGCTGAGATCGTAGCAGAACTGTCTGAGACACAGACCAGTCAAGAAATTTTTGCGGAAGTGAGAATGCCGCAATTGGAAGAAAACTTAAAATTAAAGGGTCCTTATTTATTGCTTGATGCGGTGCAAGATCCTGGCAATGTGGGAACCCTTATTCGGACAGCGGCAGCTTGTGGATTTGAAGGTGTAGTCCTAGGAAAAGGAACAGCTGATGCATATAATTCAAAAACATTGCGTTCAGCTCAAGGAAGTCATTTTCATATTCATTTAGTATCTGGCGATTTAAAGCAATTAATTCAAAAAATGCAGCATGAGAATATTTCCATATACGGGACAGCACTTCATCAAAAAGCGATTGAATATAAAGATGTTTCACCGCAAGAAGTGTTTGGACTCGTTGTTGGAAATGAAGGTGCGGGTGTTTCGAATGATATTTTGCAAGCAGTTGATGCTTCTTTATATATTCCGATTCGTGGAGGCGCTGAATCGTTGAATGTTAGCATTGCCGCAGCAATTTTGATGTATCATTTGTATGATCCGCAATAGATAAAAAGGAGTCCTCAGATGAAGAAGATATTATTACTTTTTGAAATGCCTGAAAGCCAAAGACAAGAATTGAAAAAAATAGCACCTGAATATGAATGGACGACGACCTTAGTGCCAAGTGATGACACTGTTGAGATTGTATATGGTTGGTCTCCTGAATTCGGAACAATGCTTAAGGATGGTGGCTTTAAAGGTGTATGTTGGATTCAATTTCCATATGCAGGAGTGAATCAGTTGCCACTTGCGCTACTGGGAAAACGGCAGATCATGTTGACAAATGGCAGTGGCATTCATACTTCAAGTATGACGGAAGTATTATTTGGACATCTTCTTAGTTATACAAGAAGTTTTAAAAAATATACTTTAAGTCAACAAGCTCACCAATGGGCATATAATGAATGGAGCTTTGATTTTGTAGATAAAACAATGCTTGTCATCGGCGCTGGCAAAATAGGTCAAGAAGTAGCACGCGTTGCCAAAGCCTTTCATATGCATGTTCTGGGCATAAATCGTAGTGGCAATAAAGTTGAAAATTTTGAAATGATTTATCCAATGAAAGACTTACAAAATATTCTTCCAGGTGCAGATATTGTCGTCAACATCTTACCTCTCACAGAAGAAACAACACATCTTTATGATAGTGCTTTATTTCATCAAATGAAAAAAGGTGTACTATTTGTAAATATGGGGCGTGGGCAGTCCGTTGTGACAAATGATTTAGTATATGCTTTAGAAAGTGGGCATGTTGCTTTTGCGGGGCTAGATGTTTTTGAACAAGAGCCGCTTCCTAAAGACCATCCACTATGGGATATGGCACAAGTATCTATTACACCGCATATTGGAGGCGTAGTAGAAAATTATCCAAAACATATTTTTGCAATTTTTAAAGAGAATTTAAAAGCATATCAAAGAAGCCAACCCCTTGTACGTAACTGTGTAGATTTGAAATTAGGTTACTGAATGGATTGTGAGCACAATTAGCAGAAAAAGTTGCAAAATTGATGCAATAAGGTATAATGGCTAATGAGCAAAAATTAGGAAAAAAGGAAGTTGTTCATTTGCAAATAATATATCCAGACTGGCAAACGGATCCTCAGTATCTTGAATTTGTTGCTGATATTTTAGAAAATGAAGAATTTATGAAACTTCATCAGATTGAACATCACCACGTTACGACACGATATAATCACTCGCTATTTGTTTCATATGTCAGTTATGTCATCGGAAAGAAATTGGGTGCTGACCTAAGATCGCTCGCACGTGGCGCATTGCTTCATGATTTCTTTTTAGAATCTCGCCAAGAAATTGAACAGATGCATATCGGTTCGCACAATGCAGTCCATCCACATCTTGCACTTGCAAAAGCACAATCGGTCTTCGAATTGAATCCCATTGAAGAAGATATTATTGTGAAGCATATGTTTTTATGTACGCCGCGTTGTGGGATACCACGCTATTTAGAGAGTCGAATTGTTACTGTTGCAGATAAATATTGTTCCATTTATGAAGTGGGAAAAGGGAATCCAGAAAAATGGATGCAATGGATGACTGTAATGATGATCCGCTTTAAACAATTGAATTTACATTTCAACCATTAAAGACAAAAACTAGTAAATGAGAAAGTTAGACAGAGAGTGATAGAGTAGCTGAGACTATCATCTAATAGCATCATTGAATTTCACTTTTGTCGCTTGAGTCAAAGGCTCAAATAATCAATGACAATCGGTATCACCCGTTATCGTGAAGAAAGTGTAGTGCAAGGAGGCATGTTCTACTTGTGCTAAACGAGGGTGGTACCGCGATGCTTCGTCCCTATGTGGGGATGGGGCTCTTTTTTTGAATAAAATGAGGAGGAAATAAGACGATGAATCTATTAGAAAAATTAAATCTCTTGGCCGAAAAAATTGACGTAGAAGTAAAAACATTAAAGACGCTTGAAGCAGTAGAGGCATTCAAAATTAAAGTTTTAGGACGAAATGGTGCACTAACTGACTTAATGAAAGAATTACGAAATGTGCCTAAAGAAGAAAAGCCCGCTCTTGGAAAACGTGCCAATGAAATTCGCCAAGCAATAAATGAGGCGCTTGATGGATTGACAAAAGAAATCGAAGCAGAAGTGTTACAGAAAAAAATGGAACAAGAAACCATTGACGTGACACTTCCTGGTCAACCAGTCACACAAGGACACCCACATATTATTGAGCAAGTGATGCAACAAATTGAAGATTTATTTTTAAGTATGGGATATGAAATTGTTGAAGGAACAGAGATTGTTTCTGATGTGATGAACTTTGAGCGTGTAAATGTGCCTAAAGATCACCCAGCACGTGATATGCAAGATTCTTTTTATATTGATGATCATCATCTCTTGCGAACACAGACATCGGCAGTTCAACCATTAGTGCTTGAACAACATGATTTTACAAAAGGGCCTTTGAAAGTAATTAGTCCTGGAAAAGTTTATCGACGTGATAATGATGATGCTACTCATTCTCATCAATTTCATCAAATTGAAGGAATGGTCGTTGCAGAAGGTATTACAATGGGGGATCTCCTAGGAACCTTAGAATTGATGAGTAAAGAAATTTTTGGCGAAAATCGTGAAGTACGCTTCCGTCCGAGTTATTTCCCATTTACTGAGCCCTCTGTAGAGGTTGATGTTTCTTGCTTTAAATGTGGAGGCAAAGGGTGCAATGTCTGCAAACAAAGTGGCTGGATCGAAATACTAGGCGCTGGCATGATTCATCCAAACGTCTTAAAAATGAGCGGTATCGATTCAAATAAATATACTGGTTTTGCATTTGGTACGGGACCTGACCGTATGGCGATGCTCAAATATGGCGTAAATGATATTCGTCAATTTTATTTAAATGATGAAAGATTCTTGAATCAATTTATAGGAGGTACAAAATAATGCAAGTATCATATAAGTGGTTAAGTGAATATTTAGATTTAGCAGATGTGTCTCCTCAGCAATTGGCTGATATTTTAACGCTTGGCGGTTTAGAAGTGGAGCTTGTCATCGAGCCTGGAAAAGAAATTGACGGTCTAGTTGTTGGAAAAGTGCTTGCTCTTGAGCCAGTTCAAGGAAGCGACAAACTCAAAGTAACACATGTAATGATTGATCCTGATGAAAAGCCGCTACAAATTGTTTGTGGTGCACCAAATGTGGAAAAAGGTCAAAAGGTAGTTGTTGCCAAAGTTGGCGCAGTGCTTCCGGAAGACTTTAAGATTAAACCTGCTAAATTAATGGGTATTCACTCGGAAGGTATGATTTGTGCACTGGATGAATTAGGCTTTAGCGATTCTATTATTCCAAAATATGACGAAGCAGGTATTTTTATCTTGCCAGAAGATGCAACAATTGGTGACGATGCGAAGGGTTATTTAGGATTAGATGATGCAATAATTGATATTGATATTACACCTAACCGGGCTGATGCACTAAGCCTTCGCGGAGCGGCTTATGATGCTGCCGCTTTGTTGAATCGTTCATTACATTTTGAACCGACAAGAGTAGAAGAGCAGATGGACAAAAAGATAAAAGACTATATTAAAGTATCTGCCGAAAGTAAAAAAGATACACTTGATTATCGCATGCGCATTGTTGAGAATGTTACCTTGACTAAAAGTCCATTATGGATGCAAAGAAAATTAATGAGCGCTGGAATTCGCCCGATTGATGTATTGGTCGACATTACGAATTATGTCATGCTAGAATTTGGCCAACCACTCCATGCATTTGATTATGATAAATTGCCTGAAAAAGAAATTGTGGTACGCCGTGCACATCCAAATGAAACAATTGAAACGTTGGATGGCAAATGCCGTCAGTTGAATGAAGAGCAGCTTCTTATTACAAGTGGCAATATTCCTGTTGCCGTTGCAGGTGTAATGGGTGGCACCAATACAGAAATTACTTCCTCCACAAAAACAGTAGCCATTGAAGCGGCAGCTTTTCATCCAGCATTAACACGCCGAAGTGCAGCCGCTTTAAATATGCGAAGTGAATCAAGCGCTCGCTTTGAAAAAGGAATTAATATGCAGACGGTACAAGAGGCACTTGACTTTGCAGCGCAGCTAATGGCTGACCTTGCGGGAGGAAAAGTGGTTCAAGGAACGGCAATGATTGATGCCCCTGAAGCGGAAGATGTTATTGTGCCAATTACGCATCAGCAAATGAAAAATATCTTAGGCATTGATTTAGCACTTCAAGAAGTTGTTGAAATTTTGGATCGTTTACGCTTCAAACATGAATTAGATGGGGAACATTTATTAGTCAGCATTCCACCGAGACGTTGGGATATTACGATTGCTGAGGATGTTGCAGAAGAAATAGCACGCATCTACGGTTATAATAATATTCCACGTACTTTGCCACAAATGAAAACCGTTCCTGGAAAATTAACAGATGAACAGATGCTTATGAATCAAGTGAAGCATTATTTAGAAAGTGTTGGATTAACAGAAGCAATCAGTTACTCTTTACACACTGAAGAAGCAGCTAAAAAATTCCAAAAAGAAGCGCTCGGTGAAGCAGTAAGACTAATGAATCCAATGAGTGTGGAACATAGTACGTTACAACAAAATATGATTGTTGGCTTATTGGAAAATGCTCGCTATAATCGGGCACGCCATACAAAAACAATTGCCCAATATGAAGTAGGACGGGTCTTTTATAAATGTGATGATGCTTTTTATGAACCGACCTTTGTAGGGGGACTTGTTTCGGTTGGAGATATGACAGATACTTGGCAAAAAAGAGCTTCTACAGTTGATTTTTATTGGTTGAAAGGAATTGTCGAAGGTTTATTAGCACTGCGACCAACTGGTGAAGATGTATCATTTAAAGCGACAGGAGCAATTGAAGAAATGCATCCTGGCCGTACTGCTGAAATCTATCTAGGTGAGCATTTCTTAGGCTTTATTGGTCAAATTCATCCGCAAGTTGCTGCAGATTATGATTTAAAAGCGATATATGCATTCCAGATTAACATGGAAGAATGGCTTAAAGTTTCTGAGCGAACGATCATTTATGAAGAGATTTCAAAATATCCAAGTGTTACTCAAGATATTGCGTTGCTTGTTGATAGAGATGTAACACATGAACATATTGTAGATATTATTTGGCAAGCAGGGAAAGTGGCACATTTAGTTGATGTTCATTTATTTGATTTATATGAAGGACATTCAATTGAATCAGGTAAGAAATCACTCGCTTACTCTCTCACATTTACGAATAAAGCGGCCACGTTGACTGATGAACAAGTAAAACAGGCGATGACACATATTATAAAAGCATTAACAGAACAAGTGCATGCTGAAATTCGTTAATCTCAAGTATCGGGTCCCAATGATTTTTGTGGACTCGATGCTTTTTTAATGTTCAAAGTAAGACAAAAGAGTAGAATAAAAGAAGAGATTATAAGGAGGGATACAATGCATTACGATTTTGAAAGAGTATATAATCGTAGAAAAGAAGGTGCAAGCAAATGGCTTGCTGTCAATGAATGGCTTGAAGATCCAGAAGAAGATATTATTCCGATGACGGTGGCCGATATGGATTTTGCTACGCCTCCAATGATAAAAGAAGCATTAAAAAAATATATTGATTCACATGTCCTAGGCTATACAATGCCGACAGTACAGTACTTGCAAGCAGTACAAGATTTTTATAGAAAGCACCACCATGTTAATATTGAGCACAATTGGATTACGACAACTGCTGGTGTAGTGCCTGCCCTAGCGACAGCTGTGCGCGCCTTTACGAATCCTAATGATGCCATTATTGTGATGCCTCCTATTTATCCACCATTTTATGAAGTTATTGAAACGCAAGGACGAAAAATAGCACGTTGCCCTCTTATTTTAAAAGATGACCATTATGAAATTGATTTTGAAAGATTTGAAGCACTTGCAGCAAACAATGAAACAAAAATGTTTATGATGTGTAGTCCACATAATCCAGGAGGACGGGTTTGGACGAGGGATGAATTGCAACGGATCGCTGAGATTGTCATCAAATATCAATTGTTCCTTGTAAGTGATGAAATTCATTGTGACCTAGTGCATGAAGGACATACCCATCACGTTGCTTTTTCAATAGATGAGCGACTAAAGGACCGTAGTATTGTATGTTCTGCTGCTTCAAAAACATTTAATATTGCAGGGTTACAATGCTCAAATATTATCATTCCAAATGTACAAAACTTGGACATCTTTTTGGCGGAGCATGCGCGAACGGGTGCACAAGGGGCCAATGTATTAGGTTTAATTGCTACGCAAACCGCTTATCAAGAGGGACTGCCTTGGCAAAAAGCATCGCAAAAAGTGCTAGCCCAAAACTTGCAACTCGTTTATGAATTCTTTCGTCAATGGGATGAACGTTGGCTAGTAATGGAGCAAGAGTCGAGTTTCCTAGCATGGATCGGTTTTGAAAAGATTACACATGATGCCGAAACTTTCCTTAGTAAAATGATGAAGGATGCTCATTTTTATGTGAATTGGGGAAGCGACTATGGTGAAGAAGGAAAATATTTTATCCGCATTAATGTTGGGTTGCCAACAGCAGCGCTTCAAAAAAATCTAGAGCATTTAAAAGAAAATTTTTCATTAGATGAGTTCTAATATTCGAATGTAACGAGGCATCCACATTGCTACATTTTATGAATAGATAAGCGACTTCTTTTAAAGGAGTCGCTTTATTTTATTATTGCTTTCAATGTTTATTTTAAAAAAGGCTTGACATCTTGTAAACAAATCGGTAACATGGTTATTGCATTCGCCAAATGGCCCCTTGGTCAAGCGGTTAAGACATCGCCCTTTCACGGCGGTATCACGGGTTCGAATCCCGTAGGGGTCATCACCAACTCGTTAATTGATATAAGGCCCGGTAGCTCAGTTGGTAGAGCAACGGATTGAAGCTCCGTGTGTCGGCAGTTCAACTCTGTCCCGGGCCATTTTTATATTATAAAGCAAAAGCATCTTGAAAATTTTCAAGATGCTTTTTTTTGATGGATGCGACAGATGATAAATATTGATCCTCATCTATTGTATTAAAAACAAATATAGTAGACTGCCGATCCCAAAAATACATTGGCTAGTCAGTGGGGTTGAGCGTATGCATTGAAGTCCCCATAAAAAAATACTTAAAGTAACAATTATAATGCCAGTTTGAAGTGTTGCAGAAGCGACAACACCATATGTTATCAGCGCAAAAGCTAAATATAATAACAATGAATATGTGCGTGTCAAAGAAAAATTCCAATAAGTTGCGGCAACAAAAAAATATAAAATAAATAATGGCAAAAAATAACGCATAATACTCCAACTTATAAAATGAAGCTGTAAATAAAAAGCGAAAGCATTTAAAAATAAGGGATGGAGCAAAGTTTGTAATAATGTTGCACAAAAATTCAAAGGATAAAAATGAAAAAGAATGAGCATCTGACGTAGCATATGATAAAAGAAAAAACCAGCAGCAGCCCACAAGCTATATTTCCAATATAAAAAAATGAGCAGTAGCAAGAATACTCCTTGCAAAATAAAAAAAGGAGCGCGCTTATATTTTTGCTCATGAAGTAGTACGTTGCTTAAGAATGCTGCACTTAGCTCGCTTGTGATAACTCCTATATAAAGGAGTGCTAATCGCCAAAAACTAAATGTATCAAAATAGATAATGCCAACGTATCCTCCAAAAAGAATAAAAAATAATGGCGTAAGAAAGAAAAAAAGCAACATAAAATTTAAATTTAAAGACTTCTTCACAGTGTTCTCACCTCAACTATTAATTTCATCATACGCTACTTTTATAAAAAATTAAAGAAAATGAAAAGTATTAATGAATTCTTATAAAAATATGGTATCATGAAAAGACATGGACTCCCGATAGGACGGCCACAGTCATTGCCGGAAGCCTTGTAACCAATAAAAATGGGGGAAGAAAAATGAAAGTAGGAAGATTATTTACATCTGAATCGGTCACAGAAGGCCATCCAGATAAAATGGCCGATTTAATTAGTGATGCAATTTTAGATGAGTTTTTGCGCAAGGATCCACATGCACATGTCGCCTGTGAGACACTTTTAACGACAGGGCTTGTGATTGTCTCTGGAGAAGTGCGCGCAAATGCTGATATAGATATTCAAAAAATTGTTCGCCAGACAATTAGAGAGATTGGCTATACACGTGCAAAATATGGATTTGATGCGGATACATGTTCGGTGCTAATCGCTTTGGATGAACAATCAAGCGATATTGCTCAAGGTGTAGATGCTGCAGTTGAATCACGACAAGCGCTTAATGCGGACAGCCTTGATAAAATTGGAGCAGGAGATCAAGGACTGATGTTTGGCTATGCAACAGATGAGACACCAAGTTATATGCCGATGGCAATCTGGCTAAGTCATCAGTTGACACATCGTTTGGCAGTCGTTCGTAAAGAGGGCATCGTTCCATATTTACGTCCAGACGGAAAAGCACAAGTTACTGTAGAATATGATGCGCAAGGTCAAATTCATCGCATTCACACGATTGTTTTGAGCACACAACATCATGACGATATTGCAAATGAAAAAATTGTGAAAGATATGCTCGAACATGTGATTCGTCCTGTTATACCTGCACAATATTTAGATGATCAGACAATCTACCATATTAATCCAACTGGACGATTTGTTATTGGCGGTCCTCAAGGGGATACGGGATTAACTGGGCGAAAAATTATTGTTGACACATATGGCGGTGCAGCTCATCATGGTGGCGGGGCCTTTTCGGGAAAAGATGCAACAAAAGTCGATCGATCAGGAAGCTACGCTGCACGTTATATTGCAAAACACATTGTTGCAGCAGGACTTGCACGTGAAGCAGAAGTTCAAGTTGCTTATGCAATTGGCGTGGCGCATCCCGTATCCATTTCAGTGAATACTTTTGGAACAGGTATTGTATCGGAAGAGGTACTTATTCAAGCAATTTTAAAAACTTTCGATCTGCGTCCAGCAGGCATCATTAAGATGCTTCAACTCGATCAACCCCTCTACAAGCAGACAGCAGCATATGGTCATTTCGGTCGAGAAGATTTGGACTTGCCTTGGGAAAGATTGGACCGCTTAGAGATATTGCGTGATGCGATCAAGTCTCAGGAGAAAATGTAAGCAGGGCATATAAAGAATGATTCTTTCGACTGAGAGAGTGTCATTCTTTTTTCAAGAGAGAGGAATTATAAAAATGAAACAACAATTGGTGCAAGGCGTCAATATTCATTATTTGCCAACTAAGCAATTCAAAACAGTGCAGATGTCCATTCAATTCAAGATGCCACTTAAAGATAAAAAAATAACTACTTACTCACTTCTCAGCCAGTTACTTGTGACAAATACAGAAAAATATCCGACACAAACTCATTTTCGCCAGAAGCTAGCAGAACTTTATGGTGCAAAGATTGCATGTCATTCTTTTTCAAAAGGTCATTTAAATATTTTTTCATTGAATATGAGTATTGTAAATGATCACTATCTTCAAGATGAGAATGTATATGAAGCAGCAGTTGCTTTTATGGAAGAAGTGCTCTTCCATCCACATTGGGATGAAAATGGTCACTTTGATGAGGCCACTGTTGCGCGTGAGCGAAAAAATTTATATGAGCATTTAATGGCACTCAGTGATGACAAAGTATCATATGCAAGACACCAATTGTCTGCCTTACACTTTGATAGTCGTGCCCAACAGCTTCCTAGTGAAGGCTCATTAGAGGATCTAGAAAAGATCACATCTGATGATTTAACACATGCCTATAAAGCCATGATGGCAACAAGTGAAGTTGATATCATTGTCGTGGGTGATGTTGCAAAAGAACGAGTGATTGCTCCTATATTGAATTGGTCATTTAAACCTCGTCAGGCATTAAAGACGGAACTTGTCTATACACAGCCTATTCATGCTGATGTTCGCTATCAGGAAGAATCGCAAAAAGTAGCACAAGCAAAATTGAACTTGGCCTATTTTGCACATGTCTTACCTTACACGCAAGATTATTATATTTTTCAAGTATTTAATGGAATCTTTGGTGGATTTCCGCACTCGAAACTATTTATGGAAGTGCGCGAAAAAAATAGCATGGCCTATTACGCATCCAGTCAATTTGATCCATATTGCGGGACATTATTTGTTCAATCAGGTATAGAAACGGGCAATGCAGAAAAAGTACAACAATTAATTGCGCAACAATTGTGCGCGATGCAAGCGGGCGAATTCACCCCAAAACAATTAAAGCAAACCCAACAGATGCTTATTCAGCTTATTAAACAATTGAGCGATTTTCCATCGACAATAATTTCAAGATATTATGAGGAACTTTTGACGGGTCGCGATCTATCACTGCCACATTGGATTGAAGCCATTGAAAAAGTGACGATGGACCAAGTGCAAGCAGCTGCTTGTCAGGTTACTTTACAGGCAGTCTTTTTACTTAAAGGAGAAGCACAATGAAAATCTATCAAATGCCTACATTAGAAGAGACAACTTATGAATATACATTAGAAAATGGCTTGACTGTCTACCTACATCCGAAACCAGATTATCAGCGCACTTTTGCGATTTTCAATACCACATTCGGTTCAGTCGACATTGATTTTGTCCCTTTAGGAGAGAAAAAATGGGTGCATGCTCCACTAGGAGTGGCGCATTTTTTGGAACATAAACTATTTGAAAAAGAATTTGGTGATGTTTTTGAACTATTTTCTGAACAAGGGGCAAGCGCAAATGCTTTTACAAGCTATGAGCAGACGGCTTATTTATTTTCAACAGTCGATCATGTCGATGCTAATTTGAATTTGCTGCTGGATTTTGTTCAGACGCCATATTTCACTGAGCAGACGGTCGAGAAAGAAAAAGGAATTATTGCACAAGAAATTTTAATGTATGATGACATGCCAGAGTGGCGCATCCAGCGATTGTTATTGGAGAATCTTTATCCAAAACATCCTGTGCGACATGATATTGCTGGAACAGTTGAGAGCATCCAAGCAATTACTCCAGATATTCTATATGAAAATTATCGAACATTTTATCATCCTGAAAATATGCAGCTTTTCGTCATTGGACCAATTGATGTAGAAAAGACATTACAGCTGATTAAGGCAAATCAAAGTGCAAAAGAATTCGCCCCACTATCTCCTATTCAAAGAAGAATAGACATGGCATCCGTTGATGAGATTTGCCCTTTTCGCCACGAAAAAGCAGCCCTCTCGCGTCCTAAAGTGATGTTTGGCATTCGTGGACCTATTATGCACTATGTTGGAGAAGAGAAAGTTAAACGCGATCTGGCAATTCGTATAGGATTGTCACTTTTATTCAGCATGACCTCAAGTACATATCTGACCTTATATGATGAAGGACTTATTGATGATAGCTTCAATTTCACTTATGAAACAGCGCGAACGTTCAATCATATTATGCTGGAATGTGATACGAAATATCCTGAGGAGTTTTTGAAACGCGTAAAAAATATTTTGTTGACGCGCAATGACAATAGTGATCTGTCCGAACAGCACTTAGAGTTAGTCAAGCGTAAAAAAATAGGTGATATTTTGCATCAGCTCAATTCACTTGAATATATTGCTCAAAACTTTTTGACTCAAAAAGAAGAAGCAACTACAATATTTGATCATGTACAAATTATTCAAGCACTGACATTGCCCGATATCAAAAAATATTTAGATGAAGTTATTCAAGAAGAAGCAATGAGTAGTGTTATACTTGGATAGAAAAATTTAAGAAAGTATAAATCAGTCTTAAGCATGACATAAGAAAACTAGTACCCATTAGTTTGTTTATGTTATACTCATTTTGAAACCAAGACTAAATGAAGTAGGTGAAAAACGTGAATGAAATTGGAGAAATTTTAAAGGAAGCGCGTTTGCAAAAAGGTTACACGTTAGACGACCTGCAACAGATGACTAAAATTCAAAAAAGATATTTAAAAGCGATCGAAGAAAATCAACTCAGTATTTTACCTGGAGCATTTTATGCGAAGGCATTTATCAAACAATATGCTGATATTGTAGGATTAGATGGGGCGGAACTTATTAAGGCACATGAAGAGCAAGTGCTTGAAGGTCAACCTGAAAAACCGAGTGAACCTCTGCCGTCAGCAATCAATCCAACGGCTAAAAAAGCAACGGATTTTGCTGGGCGTGTGCAAGAAATATTACCGACGATTTTAATTGTGTTGCTTGTCTTTGCGATTGTTCTTGCCATTTATTTTGCTTGGCGACAATCGGTTGCCAATAAAGATGATGAACGATTAATTCAAGAGTCAGAGACGGCACAAGTAATTGAGAATAAAGAGGCTAAGAAAAAAGATAGCGATGCCGATAAGAAAAAAGAAGAGCAAGCAGATTCTAAGAAAAAAGAAAAAGAAGAGAATAAAAAAGAAGAGCGTCAAGATCTGACAATAAAAAAAGAAAATTCAACGGGAGCAACCTCGAATTTTACCGTCGCGGGTAAATTATCAGAACATGCCACTTTTAAATTAATGGGTAAGCAAGGCGAAACGTGGGTCAGCATTACAGATAATTTAGGAAATACTGTCAGTGATATGTTAACAGATGGTGAAGAAATTTCATTACCTATTAACAAAGATGTGACAGAGATTACAGCAATTATCGGGAATGCACCTGCAACGCGTATGGAATTGGATGGAAAAGAAGTCGCCTATCCTCAGGAAGCAGAAACAGCAATTCGACAAGAAATTACTTTTAACATAGAACAACCTTAAGATTAGAGGGGCGATTTTTTTGAATTTACCGAATAAGTTAACCTTATTGCGCATTATCCTCATCCCATTTTTTGTAATTTTTATGTTGCTAGATTATTCAATGGGTACGATAGGTATAATTCCAATAGCACATATAATTGCGACAATTATTTTTGTGGTGGCGAGTGTTACCGATTGGTTAGATGGTCATTTGGCACGCCGCTTGAATTTAGTGACGAATTTTGGCAAGTTTGCAGATCCATTAGCGGATAAGATCTTAGTTATGACAGCGCTTATTTTATTAGTTGGAAATGGTCAGGCACCAGCGTGGGTGGTGGCCATAATTGTAGCGCGAGAATTAGCTGTAACAGGTTTGCGGTTGCTACTTGTGGAAGAAGGCGGTACAGTTCTTGCTGCTGCTTGGCCAGGAAAAATTAAAACTGCTACACAGATGATAGCGATCATCCTCTTATTGGCGCATGATTTTCCATTTCAATCGCTGAGCTTCTCATTGGGAACTATATTTCTTTATATTTCGTTAGTCTTTACCATTTACTCTGGGTGGGATTATTTTTATCATGCACGCGATATATTTGCAGATAGTCTCGGCCAATAAATATGATAAAAAGGAGAAAAGTTTTTCTCCTTTTTATTTTTTCGTTAAAATAAGCTTAAAGTGATAATATAAAAAATGAGCAAGAAAATTCTGAACGTTTGTTCGCTTTTACTTGCTATTCTTTTTTAAAAACAGTAAAATAGTAAAGACGAAGCAAAGATTAGGGAGGACGAATATGTCAAAAGATGAAAGACAAAAGGCGCTAGATAAAGCGATCCGCCAAATCGAAAAAGATTTTGGAAAAGGATCTATTATGCGCTTAGGAGAAAATGCTGACACTAAAATTAAAACTGTATCATCTGGCTCATTAGCAATTGATGTGGCACTAGGTGTTGGAGGCTATCCACGTGGAAGAGTGATCGAAATTTATGGTCCAGAAAGTTCAGGTAAAACGACCGTTGCATTGCATGCAATTGCCTCTGCGCAAAAAGAAGGAGGCACTGCAGCCTTTATCGATGCTGAGCATGCTCTTGATCCTGCATATGCAGAGAAATTAGGTGTAAATATTGATGAATTGCTACTTTCGCAACCTGATACAGGAGAACAAGGTCTAGCGATTGCAGATGCACTTGTTTCAAGTGGAGCCGTTGATATTGTTGTTATCGACTCGGTTGCAGCCCTCGTACCACGCATGGAAATCGAAGGTGAAATGGGCGACACACATGTAGCTTTACAAGCACGTTTGATGTCGCAAGCATTACGTAAATTATCTGGAACCATTAATAAAACAAAAACTATCGCCATCTTTATTAACCAAATTCGTGAAAAAGTTGGCATTATGTTTGGTAATCCAGAAACAACTCCGGGCGGACGTGCACTGAAATTCTACTCGACCATTCGTGTCGAAGTACGCCGAGCAGATAGTGTCAAAGCTGGCAGTGAAATTGTTGGGAATCGCACACGTGTGAAAATTGTTAAGAATAAAGTGGCGCCACCATTTAAAGAAGCGATTGTTGATATTATATATGGAGAAGGTATCTCTCAAATTGGTGAAGTGATCGATATGGGAGCTGAAAAAGATATCATTACAAAAGCGGGTGCTTGGTATTCTTATGAAGAAGAGCAACTTGGTCAAGGGCGCGAAAATGCGAAAAAATATTTAGAAGAACATCCTGAAATGTTGGCAGAAATTACTCGAAAAGTTCGTGCTGCCTATCATGTAAGCGATGAATCACTTGAAGATATTGAACAAGAATCTCAAGAAAAGAATGATCCAAAAAATAATAAAGAGCAAGAAAATCTATCAGAATAAAGCACAATAGATAGAAATAGATAAAATAAGCGTGTCACATTATAGTGGCACGCTTATTTATTTAGAAATTTTGTATTTTTTATGCAATTAATTTTTTATTAAGTCTGCAAGAAGAGCAAAATACTCGATGCCTTGTTTTGAAAAATGTTTCAAAAATGTAAAATACCTAGTAATTGTCTTACTTTGCAGATGCATTATATTATAAATGTTGCGAGGGGTACTCCATTTGTTTGTGTTTGTGAATGGCATGGGAGTGCTTATTTTCTAATTGTTTTCTCAAAGTGTTTATGTATTTTCTTATAGCAAAGATGATCATTTCATTTGTAAAGATTGACTTTTTTCGGAAGGGGTCTTATAGTTATAAAGGATGTGTTTATAATTTTTTAAGCTATTGTCGCTATTTGGGGCAAAATGAATAAACAACATTTATAAAATTTAATAATGATACGGAGGTGACGAAATGGACTTACCAACAGTAGCCTTCGCTATCGTTACTTTAATTATAGGGCTTCTTACGGGTTATGTTTATGCAACAAAAGCTGAAAAGCAAAAGCAAAAAGATGCTAAGCAAACTGCAGCTTTAATTGTTGAAGATGCTAATAAAGAAGCTGAAATTCTAAAAAAAGAAGCGTTATTGGAGGCTCGTGAGGAGATACATTCCTACCGAAATGAAGCTGAAATGGAATTAAAAGAACGTCGCCATGAGATTTCTTTACAAGAAAGTCGTCTGGATTATCGTGAAGATAATTTGGATCGTAAAGAACAATCTTTGGGTGATAAAGAGAAATCTATGCAACAAAAAGAGGCACAATTAGCCCAATCTCAAGAAAAAGTAGACCAACTGGAACAAGAAGTGAATGAGAAATTAGCCGCACAGGAACAAGAATTACTAAGAATTGGTGCCTTATCAAAAGAAGAGGCACAAGATATTATTTTACAAAAGGTCGATTCTGAATTATCCTACGAAAAAGCGGTGCGCATCAAACAATTCGAAGACCAAACGAAAGCAGAGTCTAATCGTTTAGCAAAAGATATTCTTACTGTCGCGATCCAGCGAAGTGCTGTAGATTTCGTGGCAGAATCTACAGTGAGCGTCATTCATTTACCAAATGATGACATGAAAGGTCGCATTATTGGACGCGATGGACGTAATATTCGAGCAATTGAGAGTCTTACTGGAATGGATCTAATTATTGATGATACACCAGAAACTGTTGTACTTAGTGGTTTTGATCCTATTCGACGTGAAATTGCAAAAATGGCGATTGAACGTCTGATCAGTGATGGACGTATCCATCCCGGACGAATTGAAGAAGCGGTTGAACGTGCACGCCGTGATATGGACGAACGTGTGCGCGAAATTGGAGAACAAGCAATATTTGATTTAGGCATTCACTCCATTCATCCAGATTTAATTAAAATTATTGGGCGTATGCATTTCAGAACAAGTTACGGGCAAAATGTACTTACCCACTCGATGGAAGTTGCACAATTATCAGCAGCATTGGCCGCTGAATTAGGTGAAGATGCACAATTGGCCAAACGTGCAGGATTATTGCATGATATTGGAAAAGCATTAGATAGTGAGGTAGAAGGTTCGCACGTAGAGATAGGTGTCCAATTAGCGACACGTTATCAAGAACCAGATACCGTCATTAACGCGATTGCGTCACATCATGGCGATGTTGAAGCAACAAGTATTATCTCTTGCTTAGTGCAAGTTGCTGATGCGATTTCTGCCGCTCGTCCCGGAGCACGCAGTGAATCACTGGAAAACTATTTGCAACGATTAGAAACATTGGAAAATATCTCGAATCAATTCGACGGGGTAAAAGAAAGTTATGCTATTCAAGCAGGTCGTGAAGTTCGCATTATTGTGAATCCGAAAGAAATTGATGACCTACAAGCAGTTGAACTAGCACATAATATTCGTAAAGAAATCGAAGAGCAAATGGAATATCCGGGAAATATTAAAGTAACGGTAATTCGCGAAACTCGAGCCGTTGACTATGCAAAATAAATTCAAAAAAATCAAAGCATGCATGCTTTGATTTTTTTATTTCTAAAATGGTTCCTTTATTTTGCATTCTCTTTAACAAAATGATTAAGAAGCGTAATTGTTATCAAATAGGGATTTCTGTTATACTTAAGCATAAATATTCAATGTTTTTGAGGGGAAGGGAGGCTTAAAATGAGTCATAAAAAAGAACATACCCCCATGATGCAACAATATTTAGCCATAAAAAAAGATTACCCAGATGCTTTCTTGTTTTATCGGTTGGGTGATTTTTATGAGCTATTCTTTGATGATGCTAAAAAAGCAGCACAATTGTTAGAAATCACATTGACTAGCCGCAACAAAAATTCAAAAAAACAAGTTCCAATGGCAGGAGTGCCGCATCATGCGGTTCAAGGTTATATTGACCGGCTTATTGAATTAGGATATAAAGTAGCAATTTGTGAGCAAGTTGAAGATCCAAAACTTGCCCAAGGAATGGTTAAGCGGGAAGTTGTCCAAGTTATTACACCAGGAACGGTAATGCAAGGGGAAGCTGTTGATGAGAACAAAAACAATTATCTCGCCGCAATTACTTCTGAAGCGGGAACATATTATCTTGCATATGTTGACTTAACAACAGGAGAGTTAAAAATATGTGCACTGCCATCACAAGAAGCATTGCTAAATGAATTGATGAGTTTGGATGTTCGTGAAGTAGTGCTCGCTCCTGGGCAACTGGTACAATTGCAACATATTTTAGAAGATTATTTGAATATCTTAATCTCGCATCCTGAAATGACTGAACTTGATCCTGCACTGTTAACCTATCTAGAAAAAATCGATCAGCACTTAATGGATGCGCTGAAGCTACTGCTCCTTTATGTGCAAGAAACGCAAATGCGTACGATTGATCATTTGCAGGATGTAGAAGTCTATGAACCAGAACATTATCTTATTTATGGTCAAAATGTTCGCCGAAATTTGGAACTCGTTTATTCATTGCGCGATCATTCACGTAAAGGGACGCTGCTCTGGTTGCTCGATCAAACAAAAACTGCAATGGGTGGTCGACTTTTACGTCAATGGTTAGAAAAACCATTGTTACTACAAACTGATATTCAAAAGCGTCAAGATCAAGTTCAACAAATGATTTATCATTTTTTTGAGCGTGCAGATCTAGTCGAATCCCTAGGAAGCGTCTATGATTTAGAACGCTTGGTCGCAAAAATTGCATTCGGTACTGCCAATGCACGCGATCTTATTCAGCTAAAGACATCATTGGAACAAATTCCAGCATTGCGAGCAATTTTGCAAGAAATGGGTGGCGAAGGAGCAAATAAAGTTTTTGCTGAAATAGAGGATGCACTTGATGAAGTCCCTGAAGTTCGCCAGTTAATTGAACGCTCAATTGTGGAATCCCCACCATTATCCGTAACAGAAGGTGCCATTATTAAGTCTGGCTTTGATCATCAATTAGATGATTATCATGATGCGATGACTAATGGCAAAAAATGGCTACTTGAAATTGAACAGCGTGAACGTAAGGCTACTGGTATTAACAATTTAAAGATCGGCTTTAATAAAGTCTTTGGTTATTATATTGAAATTACGCGTGCGAACCTGGAAAAATTAGAAGAAGAACGCTACGAAAGAAAACAAACGCTTGTTAATTCAGAACGTTTTATTACGGATGAATTAAAAGAGTTAGAATCGAAAATTCTCGAAGCAGAAGAGAAATCTCAAGCACTTGAATATGAATTATTTATTCAAATTCGCAGTGAAATAAAAAAATATACGAAACGATTACAACAATTGGCACATACCGTGGCAACAATTGATGTTTTGCAAAGCCTTGCAAAAGTTAGCGAAGAAAATCAATATGTCCGCCCTAAATTGTCGCCTCAGTCAAAAATGGTAAAGATTATCAAAGGACGCCATCCGGTCGTTGAGCATGTGATGCAAGAAAGTGAATATGTACCAAACGATATCTTTTTTGATGAGAAAACGAGCATCTTACTAATTACAGGACCTAATATGTCGGGAAAAAGTACCTACATGCGTCAATTTGCATTAACAGTCATTCTGGCACAGATGGGCTGTTTTGTTCCTGCTGAATATGCGGAACTGCCTATTTTCGACAAAATTTTTGCGCGAATTGGTGCAATGGATGATTTGATTGCTGGTCAAAGTACTTTTATGGTTGAGATGACTGAAACCAACCAAGCACTGCAGTCGGCAACAGAAAAAAGTCTATTGTTATTTGACGAGATTGGTCGAGGGACAGCTACTTATGATGGCATGGCTCTAGCAGAAGCGATTATTGAACATGTTCATGATGAGATTGGCGCTAAGACACTTTTTTCAACGCATTATCATGAACTGACTGCATTGCAAGACCGCTTGAATGGACTTCAAAATGTTCATGTGGGGGCTGTGGAAGAGGCGGGAGCCCTGATATTTCTCCATCAGGTGACACCAGGAACGGCTGATCGAAGCTATGGCGTTCAAGTTGCACGTTTAGCTGGACTACCAGAACTTTTACTTGCACGTGCTAGTGATATCCTCAGCCAGCTGGAAGAAAGTCGTGATCAAATCTTTATAGATTATCCGAGAATGCAGCAAAAAAGTAATAAAAAAGACATATCAGAAAAAGAATTGAAACCATTAGAGTCCGAGCAGCAACTATCGCTTTTTCAGACATCTGCTCATACGACTACTGAACAGGAAGTGCTTCAGACACTTGCAACACTTAAAATTAGTGTAACAAGTCCGCTGGAGGCATTGAATTTGCTTCATCAATTAAAACAAAAATTAAATGCTCAAGATTAGGAAGGAGGGGAGCGCCGTTGAATAAGATTGAAGTGCTAGATCCAAAGCTTGCCAACCAGATTGCAGCGGGAGAAGTTGTTGAACGTCCTGCAAGTGTGGTAAAAGAACTTGTAGAAAATGCACTCGATGCGGGGGCTAGAAATATTCAAGTTACGCTAGAAGAAGCTGGCCTAAAACTTATCCAAGTATTAGATGACGGGAGTGGGATTGCCAAAGAAGATGCACGCCTCGCATTTGAACGCCATGCCACTAGCAAATTACATCGTGCAGAAGATTTATTTCGTATTCGCACCTTGGGCTTTCGTGGGGAAGCTTTGCCAAGTATCGCATCTGTTTCCATCATGTCTATCGAAACTGCCCAAGCCGACCTCCCAGGAATTTATCTTTTGTTAGAGGGCGGGGAAATAAAAGAAGAAAGATCTGCACCAGCCCGACGCGGAACGAAAATAAAAGTTGAACAACTTTTTTATAATACACCAGCTCGCCTAAAGCATATCAAAACATTGCCGACTGAGTTGGGTCATGTGACCGACTTAATGAATCGTTTTGCACTTGCGCGTTATGATGTGGCATTTGAATTGATACATGACGGGCATACGCTTTTAAAAACTTTCGGTAATAATGATCAGCAACAAGCCATTGCAGGAGTATATGGTGTACCAACGGCTAGAAAAATGAAAGCCATTCATGCCAAAAATTTTAACTTTGAAGTGAATGGTTTCGTGTCGCTTCCCGAATTGACACGTGCGAGCAACCGTTATATTACGCTTGTTGTCAATGGTCGATATGTTAAAAATTTCAAACTAAATCAAGCAATAGAATCTGGCTATGGCTCGAAATTGATGGTTGGGCGTCATCCGATTGCTATTTTGCAAATTACGCTGGACCCATTACTCGTTGATGTAAATGTTCATCCAACCAAGCAATATATACGTATCAGTATTGAGTCAGAGTTGGGTCAGCTGATCCAGCAAGCGATTGCAGAAGTTTTTTCAAGAACTGTACGTATCCCTAGCGGTTTAGAAAATATTTATGGTGCAGCAAAGTATGATATGCCCAATCAAAAAGATGAAAATGCAATGGATGATAATGAATGGTTCGCGAACTCAGCGAATTCATCAGAAGAACACTTTTCTCCTCATTTAGAAAATAAAAAATTAGAACAAACATCGCTTATTTTCAAAAATGAATCCAATGAGTCAACTACAATTTCCAAAGAAAATGATGGAACAAGAGATACTTTCTATCCATTCCAGGAAGAAAATGTTTTTCATTTTAATGAGTCAGAAAATAGCGTACAAACGTTTCCAGCTGGGCATAGTGCTTATGAATCAGCCGATGTAGGCCACTTTGAAGGAACAAAAGCATCTCAACAGATGCCCAAATTGCAGATACAAGCATTTCCGATGCTTGAATATATTGGCCAATTGCATGGCACTTATTTACTTGCGCAAGATGAGAGTGGTCTTTATCTCATTGATCAACATGCTGCTCAAGAGCGTATCAAATATGAATATTTTCGTGAAACGATTGGTGAAGAAGGAACAGTACAACAAGATTTATTATTCAGTATTATGTTGGAGTATCCAGCAGATGAAGCGCTTATTATCCAGCAAAATCTTGATAAATTAAAAGAAGCGGGTATATATCTGGAAGATTTTGGGAGCAACACATTTATTATTCGCCAGCATCCTGCATGGATTGCAGCTGGTGAAGTGGAAGAGATGGTGCGCGAGATGATTGACTTCTTTTTGGAAAATCATCAATTATCGATGAATGCTTTTCGTGAAGCTACGGCAATTATGATGAGTTGCAAGCGTTCTATTAAAGCAAATCATTATCTTACTGAAAACCAAGCGCGCCAACTTATTACAGATTTATCCCGAACAAAAAATCCTTATAATTGTCCTCATGGTCGACCGACAACCATTCGTTTGACAAAAATGGAGATTGAAAAAATGTTTAAACGCATTCAAGATCCACATTAAAAAAGAAAGAATGAGTATTTTATGTGTCCAAAATATACAGAAAAAGAATTACGTCAAAAATTGACCCCTATGCAATATCATGTCACACAGGAAGCAGGTACCGAAAAACCATTTACTGGAGAGTATGATGACTTCTATGAAGAAGGAATCTATGTAGATGTCGTCAGTGGTGAGCCGCTTTTTTCTTCACAAGATAAATATGATGCGGGTTGTGGCTGGCCTGCTTTTTCCCAAACCATTGAACAACGCGTGCTACGCGAAGTGCGAGATCAATCATTTGGAATGGAGAGAATAGAGGTGCGCAGTAAAGAAGCTGATTCACATCTTGGTCATGTATTTACTGATGGGCCAAAAGAGTTAGGCGGATTACGCTACTGTATCAACTCCGCTGCCTTACATTTCATTCCAAAGGATCAACTTGCCCACTCTAAATATGAAAAATATTTATCATTATTCATATAAATGCTAAACTGCCGATAGTATTATCGGCAGTTTTTATATTTTAGAAGGTATGTTCATATCAAATAAAAAGATTTTACTTAAAAAGTCTCAAGGTTTCAATGCGGGTGCAGGAGAAAAATGATATACTAGGGAAAGTGAAAAGAATGAGGGATAAAAATGTATGAATATATGAGAGGTAAAGTCACTGAAATCAAGCCAACACATGTAACGCTTGAAGTAGCTGGTATCGGTTATCATTTATTAATTGCCAACCCTTTTCGATTAAGTGCACATCTTGTTGATATGCCAGATCATCAGGAGTTGAATATGTTGTCCAAACATAATGACACGAGCGAAGATGAGATATGTACGCTATATATTTATCAACATATAGCACAAGATCAGATTCGCTTGTACGGGTTTGTCAATGTACAAGAAAAAGATCTTTTTATGAAATTAATTGGTGTCTCAGGCATTGGTCCTAAGAGTGCACTCAGCATTTTAGCGTTGGAAGACCATATTGGTTTAGTACAGGCAATTGAGTCGGCAGATACGAAATATTTACAAAAATTTCCGGGCGTTGGTAAGAAGACCGCCTCTCAAATTATTCTAGATTTGCAAGGGAAGTTGGCGGATTTGTCGCCCGAATTAGTTCAAGCATTTGGCACATCTCAAAAAGCAGAAGAAATTTCTGAAAATATTGCATTAAATGAAGCAGCGGAAGCACTTGAAGTATTAGGCTATACAGCGCGTGACCGTAATAAAGTGATCAAAAAATTAGAACAGCTAGAACAACCACTGACAACTGATGAATACATTCGCCATGCATTGAGTCTCCTAATGAAGGCTTAATGACAGTCAAGAAATAAAAGGAGGGGGAAAAGATGAGCGAAGATGAACGTTTTATTTCAGGTACAAAGATGCCACTTGAAGAAGAAAATAGCGCTGAGATGAGATTACGCCCCGAAACATTGTCAGAATACATTGGTCAGGATGCTATTAAACGTGAAATTGACATTTATATTCAAGCAGCAAAAAATCGTCAAGAATCTCTCGACCATGTGCTACTTTATGGCCCTCCCGGACTTGGAAAAACAACAATGGCGATGGTCATTGCCAATGAAATGGGGACGAGCATTCGCACGACAAGCGGTCCTGCCATTGACAAAGCAGGCGATCTAGTCGCTCTGCTTAATGATTTGGAACCTGGAGGCATTTTATTCATTGATGAAATTCACCGTATGCCACGGTTTGTTGAAGAAATGTTATATTCTGCAATGGAAGATTTTTATATTGATATTATTATTGGAGAAGGCGAGACAGCGCGTCCTGTTCATTTTCCACTTCCTCCATTTACATTGATTGGGGCAACAACACGTGCAGGATCACTATCCGCGCCATTACGCGATCGCTTCGGTATTTTGGCGCATATGGATTATTATACGACAAAAGATTTGCAAACGATTGTGCAACGTTCAGCGAAAGTACTTCAAGCAAAAGTTGATGATGAAGGAGCAATTGAGATTGCGCGTCGCAGTCGAGGAACCCCTCGTGTGGCGAATCGTTTGTTGAAACGTGTGCGCGATTTTGCAGAAATTGAAGGGACGGGGATGGTTGACGCTCACGCTGCGCACCATGCACTGGAATTATTGCACGTTGATCGGGCAGGACTAGATAAGATGGACCATGATTTATTGCTGACCATTATCGAAATGTATCGTGGCGGTCCTGTTGGTTTGAATACTTTGGCCGCTTATATTGGAGAAGATGTCGAAACGATCGAAGACATGGTCGAACCTTATCTTCTGCAAGAAGGTTTTATCCGCCGAACACCGCGTGGAAGAATGGCTACAGAAAAAGCTTATATGCATTTTAACCTTCCCTTTGAATTAGACCATTAAAAGAAAGAATGAATTGTAATATGACCATGATGGAAGATTTGAATAATATTAATGCTTATGATTTTGATTTGCCAGAAGAATTAATTGCACAAACCCCTATAAAAGAACGCGATCATTCGCGACTTCTTGTATTAGATACTCAGACAAAAACTTATCAGGACAAGGTCTTTACCGATATTATTGATGAGTTAAATGCAGGGGATGTTCTTGTTATGAATGATACGCGAGTTCTTCCAGCACGACTTCATGGCACTCGTCAAGCAACAGGAGCACATTTGGAAGTCTTATTGCTCCAAAATATTGAGGGCGACCGTTGGGAAACATTGATGAAGCCTGCACGAAAAGCACGTGTGGGGGACCGTATTTTATTTGGCGATGGTCGCTTGCAGGCAGTAGTGTGTCAGGAGCTTGACCAAGGTGGACGTATTTTAGAATTTGAATATGATGGAATCTTTTTGGAAGTGTTAGAAGAATTAGGCGAGATGCCACTTCCACCTTATATCAAAGAAAAATTGCAAGATTCTGAACGTTACCAAACTGTTTATGCACGTGAGAATGGATCGGCAGCAGCGCCTACTGCAGGTCTTCATTTTACGAATGATTTATTGGAGAAAATAAAAACAAAAGGTGTCGAGTTAGCCTTTGTGACGCTTCATGTTGGATTGGGAACATTTCGCCCTGTTCAGACGGATGACATTTCCGAGCATGTAATGCATAGTGAATATTACCATGTCAGTCATGAAGTGGCCGAGCAAATTAATCGTGCAAAAGCAAGAGGCAATCGAATTATTGCTGTCGGAACAACGTCTATTCGGACGCTTGAATCTGTTGCTGCCTTAAATAATGGGAAAATGGCTGCTCAAAGTGGCTGGACTGATATTTTTATTAAGCCGGGGTTTAAATTTCAGATAGTTGATGCCTTATCGACGAATTTCCACTTACCAAAATCGACCCTTATTATGCTAGTCAGTGCACTAGGTGGTCGCGAATTTATTCTCGAAGCATATGCGCATGCCGTCGAAGAAAAATATCGTTTCTTCAGTTTTGGTGACGCGATGTTTATCAAGTAAAAGGAGAGTTTTATGAAGCATGCAGTAAATTATGAATTAATAAAAAAAGAAAAACATACGGGAGCGCGGCTTGGCATTTTGCATACTCCTCATGGTTCATTTGAGACGCCAATGTTTATGCCAGTAGGTACGCAGGCAACGGTTAAAACGATGACTCCCGAAGAATTAAAAGAAATGGGTGCGGGTGTTATTTTGAGCAACACATACCATTTATGGCTACGCCCAGGCGAAGAATTAGTTGCGGAAGCAGGTGGTCTACATTCATTTATGAATTGGGATCAGGGGATTTTGACTGACTCTGGAGGCTTTCAAGTCTTTTCGCTGGCGGATATGCGCCAAATTGAAGAAGAGGGTGTCCATTTTAAGAGTCATTTGGATGGCAAAAAATTGTTTTTAAGTCCAGAGAAATCCATTCATATTCAAAATCAACTAGGGGCCGATATTGCAATGAGTTTTGATGAATGTCCGCCTTTTCATGAAAGTTATGACTATATGAAAAAATCAATTGAACGTACTGCACGTTGGGCAGAGCGTGGCCTAAAAGCACACCAAAGATGGGAAAGTCAAGGTATCTTTGGTATTGCACAAGGTGGTGGCTACAAAGACTTACGAATTCAACATGCCAAGACAATTGCAAGCATGGATTTTTCAGGTTATGCTGTCGGAGGTCTGTCAGTTGGTGAAACAACAAAAGAAATGTATGAAGCATTAGAATATACGACGCCACATTTGCCAGAGCATAAAGTGCGTTATTTAATGGGTGTGGGAACGCCGCTTGACTTTTTTGAAAGTGTCATACGTGGAATCGATATTTTCGACTGTGTATTGCCAACACGAATTGCACGCAATGGAACGACGATGACAAGTCAAGGACGTGTTGTCATTAAAAATGCTGCATATGCCCATGATTGGGGTCCACTGGATCCGCATTGTGATTGTTACACATGTAAAAATTATTCGCGCGCTTATTTACGTCATCTTTTTAAAACGGATGAAATTCTAGGATTACGTTTGGCAAGTTATCATAACTTATATTTCCTTTTACATGTTATGCGCGATATTCGTGAAGCAATCCGGCAGGACAACTTGCTTGATTTTAAAGCAGAATTTTATGAAAAATATGGCTATAATAAACCGAATGCACGCTCATTTTAAGCAACAGCTCTTTTCAATGCGGAGAGATATTTGTTACAATTAAAATTAACCCAATAAATAATTGATAAGGAGAATTCATATGAGTCCTGAAATGCAAATGTTAGTTTCATTTTTATTGATGATTATTATTTTTTATTTCTTTATGATTCGTCCAAACAAAAAACGTATGGAGCAACAAAAACAAATGTTTGATGGATTGAAAGTCGGCGATACAGTCGTTACGATTGGCGGATTACATGGTGTTATCGATGAAATTATCGAACCGACCAATACCATTGTTTTAGATTGCGAAGGAATTTATTTAACATTTGAACGTCATGCAGTGGCGCGTGTCATTGCAACATCTTCCGCTAATGAATTAACAAAAGAAGAAATCATCGAAGAAGTGAGCTCGAATCATCCAGCAGCTCCCTCTGATGAAGAAAGTGATGAATTAGAATAAGCTAGAGGGCAGGGTGAGAGCATTGAATCCTAACTTAAATGAGCTCCAATATTCACAGTTTGAAGAATGGCTGGAATATAAGGCACGCGAGTTTCACGATTTAGGATATTTGAATGTAACTGCTGAAGACTTGTGGGAATATGTGACGACCTTTTTATGGAAACGGCAGCTTCCCACACGTTACTTCGAGCAAGTTCATGACATAATGGAAATAAGAACAAATGATTTTTTTACCTTTGTCTCACTTGATGCACAAGTGTATAATGTGACAACATTAGATGAGATGAATATTGAAGAATTATTTTGATAGAGCAGGGAGCGGAGGCTGCCTGCTTTTTTGTATATCTGAAATAATTTCATGTATAATAAGGAGTACAGTAATAGGTGGTGATGGTGCGTGGAGTATAGTTTGTTGAAATTCAAAGAACCGAAACGCCGTACGGATCGTAAAATTTTGCATATTGATATGGATGCTTTCTATGCTTCTGTTGAGATTCGCGAAAATGAAAAGCTACGCCATTTACCTGTCATCATTGGCCCAGATCCTCGTGAAAATGGCGGACATGGTGTTGTCGCAACGGCAAGTTATGTGGCGCGTCAATATGGTGTTCATTCTGCAATGAGCGCTGAAGAGGCCTTACGAAAATGTCCAGAAGGAATCTTTATCCGCCCAAACTTTGAACGATATCGTCAAATAAGCCATCAAATTCATGATATCTTTAAGGAATATACATCAGTCATTCAACCACTGGCGCTCGATGAGGCTTATTTGGATGTGACACATAATAGAATAAATGAAAAATCAGCGATAAAAATTGGTCGCCAGATACAATATGAAATTTATGATAAATTACAGCTTACAAGTTCTGTTGGTGTCTCATATAATAAATTTCTAGCCAAAGTTGCCAGCGATTATCACAAGCCAGCAGGATTTACAGTCATTACACCAGACCAAGCGGAGATATTTTTGCTTGATTTACCTATTGAGGCTTTTATTGGTGTCGGCACAAAGACAAAAGAAAAAATGGTCGAGTTAGAAATTAAGACAGGAAGAGATTTACTTGCTTGGACTCAAGTGGAACTCGCAGCTACTTTTGGAAAATTTGGACGAACATTATACAAACGTGTCCGCGGGATTGATGATCGACCAGTAGTGACCCACCATGTGCGTAAATCGCTTGGAAAAGAAAAAACATACATCCATGAAATGAAGACGGACAAAGAAATCCTTGGACAGTTACAGAAAATGAGCCAAGACGTCTATGCCTCTTTAAAAAAAGATGGCCTTCATGGCAAAACAGTAGTGCTTAAATATCGTTATCGAAATTTTGATACTTATACAAGAAGAAAGACTTGTTTTGAATATATTGCCTCGGATTCGGAATTATTTTTACATGTGATGAATTTATGGCGCGAATTTGGCGATGTAACACGCGGTGTGCGCTTGCTAGGTGTAACCATCTCGACCCTTGACCCGATTTATTATGAAAATATACCATTGGATTTGCATATGTGAGAAAGGAGCAAGATATGACGACAAAACATCAGCAGTTATTAAATTACATTGAAGAAATGCCTGTAGGTGCTAAACTCTCTGTTCGCAAAATCGCACGTCAATTTGATGTGAGTGAGGGAACGGCATATCGTGCAATTAAAGAAGCAGAAAATCAAGGACTTTTAAAGACAGTTCAACGTGTAGGTACCGTTCGAACAGAGCCACCGCAAGAGCCGACCATTGATACGCTCACGCTAAAAGAGGTGTTGAACGTTGCAGAAGGAACAATTCTCGGCGGGGAAGAGGGACTGGATCGGCCGTTAAAAAAATTCGTTATTGGTGCGATGGAACTAGCTGCAATGGAACGTTACATTTCGGAAGGTTCTCTTGTCATCGTTGGTAACCGCGAAGATGCACAACGGCTAGCGTTAGAAAAAGGTGCTGCGATACTTATTACGGGTGGTTTTGAGGCAAGTCGCGCTGTTACGGAATTCGCCAACAAGAAAAAATTACCGCTCATGTCAACGACTTATGACACTTTTACGGTAGCTACGAAAATTAATCGTGCCATTACAGACCAGTTGATCCAAAAAGAAATTGTGCAAGTCGAAAGCATTTACACATCAGTGGATCGCACAATGTATTTAAAAGAGCTTGATACCGTTGCTGATTATAAAAAATTAAATGAAAGAAGCAAGCATTCACGTTTCCCAGTCATCGATAAAAATAATCGCGTCATCGGGGTTGTTTCACCAAAGGATATTATTCATAAAGAAGACAATGTGGGTATTTTTGAAGTAATGTCAATTCATCCTCAAACCGTCCACTTGCGTACCAATGTTGCGGCGGCTTCTCATAAGATGATTTGGGAAGGCTATGAATTGATGCCAGTCATTGATGATGAAGGCATCTTAAAAGGGGTCGTTTCACGACAAGATGTCATGAAAGCGATGCAATCAATCCAGCAGCAAAGTCAGGTATCCAATACGATTTCAGATCAGATTAATCAAGCTATCGATCGTGTGAATCGCCATGAATATTCGCTGAAAGTAACACCGCAAATGACGAATACATTGGGGACGGCTTCGATTGGAGTATTAGCTGAAGCGGTTACCTGTGTCATTCATGAATATATTCTACCTTTTAAAAATAATCATTATATGATTGAAGATTTAAGATTTGAATATTTACAAATCATTCAAATTGGACAGGAGCTTACATTAGTCCCAGAAGTTTATTTTGAGTCGCGCCGCTCGATTCGCATTAATGTGGATATTTATGCAGGAAAAGAACTCGTTGCACGTTCTATATCAGGCTGCCAGCTCTTTTCCCAAAATATTTAGGAGGTTCTTCTATGAAAGAACAACATATTTCACATATTCAAAAACAAATCCTTCAGGCCATTGCAGAATATGATGACATCTTAATTTTTCGTCATGTACGCCCTGATTTAGATGCGATCGGCTCCCAAATCGGATTAGCACGAATGATTGAAGCAACTTATCCAGACAAAAAAGTCTACACGCATGGGAAAGATGTGCCTTGGCTAAGTGAATTAATTGCCCCAATGAATCCACTTCCTTCAAAAGATTTTACTGGGAAGCTTGTGATCGTCTTGGATACTGCAAATACAGACCGCTTAGATGGCAATATCGAAAATATTAATACTGCTGCTTGCGTGATAAAAATTGATCACCATTTACCAGTAGAAGCATATGGACAAGTACAGTGGGTTGAACCTGATGCTAGTTCAGCTTCTGAACTGATTGCGAAATTGTGGTGGAATCATTCACATGAATTAAAAATGACAACAGAAGCGGCATATGCACTTTATGCTGGAATTGTTGGAGATACAAATCGCTTTTTATATGATTCAACAGGACCAGAAACGATGCAATTGGCAGGGGAATTAATGCGTTATCCATTTGATCATGCTGCTTTGCACTTTAAATTAGCAGAGATCACACCTGTAGAGCGACGCCTTATTGCCTACACGTTAGAAAATGCACACGTAAGCGAAGTGGGTGTCGGCATGATTTTATTCACTTCCGAAACGCTGGCAGAATTACAAGCAACTGATGAAGATACAAGCGTGACACTCTCACTTGTAGGAAATATTCAAGGTGTTATCAGCTGGGGAGTATTTGTTCAGCAGTCGACAGGCAGCTATCGTTGCCGTCTACGTTCAAAAGGTCCTGCAATTAATGAAATTGCTGCACGCCATGAAGGAGGCGGCCATAAGTTGGCTAGCGGAGCAAATGCCCACGATGAAATGGAAATCAAAGAAATTGTGAAAGAATTAGAAGATGCAGTCCTTCAATTTAAAAATAAATAAATATTAAAAATCATGCAAAAGGCGGAGAATTTCCGCTTTTTGTTTTAGTATAATAGAAAGGAATGGAAGGAGGGAGCAAAAGCAATGAATGAACCATCAGAGCAATCACAATGGAAAGCAATATTTAATAAATTAATCGAGCGATTAAAAGTTTACTCTAAGATATTTTGGCGTGGACTAAGACGTTTTTGGTATCATTTTCATATGACGAAGGTGCTTATCAGCCTCTTTTTAACATTGTCATTATTGGCAAGTATGTACTTAGGTTTTCTCGCTAAGACAGCAGATGTTGAAACCTTGAAACAAGCGCTCTCTCAAACGACAACCATTGTCGATGAAGATGGAGATATCGCTGGACATCTTCAAAGCCAAAAAGGAACATATGTGCCACTTGCAGAGATATCGCCAGCCATTCAAGATGCCGTCCTTTCAACGGAAGATCGCCGCTTTTATGATCATCCAGGATTTGACATATTTGGGATCGGACGTGCTGTAGCAGGCATTATTTTAAAAGGGGAAATTGTTGGTGGTGGTAGCACGCTCACGCAACAATTAGCTAAGAATGCTTTTTTAACGGCGGATCAGACCCTCGTTCGCAAGTTGAAGGAATTATTTTTGGCGATCGAAATCGAAAAACAATATTCAAAAGATACAATTTTAGAAATGTATTTAAATCATGCTTATTTTGGGACAGGAGTATGGGGTGTTGAGGATGCTTCGCTACGCTATTTTGGTCAACATGCTGAAGATCTTGATCAGGGCAATGCGGCGGTACTGGCTGCTATTTTAAAGGCACCTACTCAATATAATCCAATTGATAATTATGATAACTCAATCGAGCGCCGAAATCTTGTCCTTGATTTAATGGTACAAAATGAAAAACTTTCTGCAGAAGATGCTGCGGATTTTGAAGCTGCTCCTATTACTTTGCAAAATGCATATGAAATTGATGATAGTTACACCTATCCATACTATTTTGATGCAGTTATTGATGAAGCAGTCGAAAAATATAAATTTGACGAGCATGAGTTGATGAACGGTGGCTACACGATTTATACTGCTTTAAATCAAAATTATCAAAAAATTGTTGAAAATACATTTGATCGTGATGAGTTATTTGAAAGAGCAGATGATGGAACTAAAGCGGAAGGTGCATCAGTAGTCCTTAAGCCACAAACAGGCGGTATACAAGCAGTAGTCGGTGGTAATGGTGAATATAATTATCGCGGTTTTAATCGTGCGACACAGATGTATCGTCAACCTTCATCTACGATCAAGCCCTTAAGTGTATATGGACCAGCATTAGAGGCTGGCTACCGCACAGATTCTTTGGTAAAAGATGAACTGAAAAGCTATGGTGACACTAAATATACTCCAGAAAATTATGATTTTGAATATGATGGAGAATTGCCAATGTATGAGGCAGTGGCACGTAGTAAGAATACGAGTGCCGTCTGGCTATTAAATGAAATTGGTATTGATAAAGGATTTAACAAAATAAAACAGCTCGGTCTGCACCCGACAGAAGAAGACTATCACCTTGGAGCGATCGCGCTTGGGGGAATGTCTGAAGGAGTCACACCAGTAGAATTAGCGTCAGCTTATAGTACTTTTGCAAATAATGGTGTAAGAAATGCACCGCATTTCATTACAAAAATTGTTGATGCAAAAGGGCGTGTGGTTGTGAATCATGAAGTTGCAAAAAGTAAACGAATTTATTCTGAGGCGATCAATAAAGAAATTAATCAATTGCTCGTATATGTATTTGATCATCCACAAAATATTGATGCCGAACCTTCAGGATATGATATTGCTGGCAAGACGGGTACATCAGAAGTTACTTGGTCTGAATCAGGTGCTGCAAATCAGTGGATCGTTGGATATACGCCAGATGTTGTGGTCGTTGCCTGGACGGGTTATGACAAAACCGATGAAGATCATTATTTGCGCGGATATAATATTTCAGAAATTGGACAAGTATTGCGGACGGAAATGGCACATATTTTACCTTATACACCTGTCACACCATTTGGTATCTCACCAATTGTTCCGAACAGTCCTGCCCCTCCAGCATCAGAAAATAGCGAAAATGACACACCATGGCAAGAAGAAGTAGAAAAAGGTGCGAAAAAAGCAGAAGAGTTTTTTAAAGATGCGACAGAAAAAATTAAAGAAAGCACCGATAAAATTAAAGAAGGCATCGATAATATTTGGAAGCAGATTTTCCCATAAGTGGCATATTAGCAACTAATGTTTTATTTGTCCGATATAGAAAATGAAATTTATTCACGTTATAATACATTTATCTGAGGAAAGGATGATTGAAATGGCAATCAATATTTATGATAGCGTTAATCAATTGGAAAAAGATTTGCGCCAAAGTGACCAATATCAAGCGCTTGTAGATGTTTTTAAAAAGATAGATGCAGATGAAGAAGTCTCAAAGTTGATGGACGAATTCAAGAAAATTCAAAAAGATTTTGTAGAAAAACAACAACGAGGTGAGCATTTTAATGAAGAAGATCAGCAACGCGCGATGGACTCTTCCAAAAAAATGCAAGAAAATGAAATTACAAAAGAACTATTGGCAGCAGAATTTCAGTTGAATACATTGCTTCAAGATATTAATGAAGCAATTTACAAACCGATTCGCGAATTATATGAATAATGAACAGAGGCTGATGTTCAAATCCATCAGCCTTATTTTTTGATGTGATACGAACTGATGTACGGTTATGTAAAGGAGAACGAGCCATGGTGACATTTATTCATGCCGCAGATTTACATTTGGATACACCTTTTTCAGGCTTAAAAGAACTTTCGCCACATTGGAAAGCCCGCCTACAAGCAGCCCCTTACCAAGCCCTTGATAAAATTGTTGAGACAGCTATTTCTAAACAAGTAGATTTTGTGATTTTTGCGGGTGATATTTATGATCAAGCAGTGCGAGGATTCAAGGCACAGATGGCTTTTTTGAATGCTTTGAAACAGTTAGAGTGTGCCAACATTCCTATTTTTGTAATTTTTGGCAATCATGATTATGCAAAAAATACGCTGACAGATGTACAATTTCCAGAAAATGTGCATATTTTTAACTCTGGAAAAGTAACGACAGCATTTTATCAAACATCATGCGGAGAAAAAGTAGCACTTAGTGGATTCAGTTATGCTGCACGTCATGAAGTACGTGAAATGATTGAAGAGTTTCCACTCCGCAGTGATGAAGTAGACTATCACATTGGCATTTATCATGGGCAAATAGGTCATGCAGGAGATGCTTATGCACCTTTTCAAGTGACGGCGATGCAACAAAAACATTATAACTACTGGGCGCTGGGACATATTCATCAGCGACAATTTTTAGCAACAAACCCGCCAATTGTTTATTCTGGAACAACACAAGGCCGCCATGCCCTAGAAGTGGGCGAAAAAGGTATTTATCATGTTACATTGTCACATGATAGTGCACCACAGTTGGAATTTTTACCGACTCAGTCACTGCAATTTGAAAATATTACGCTAACGATTGAAGAGGAGTCGCCGAGCATTTCTGCCATTACAGAAGCGATAAAAAAATTTATGCATTCCCAAAAAGAAGATACATTATATCGAATGCTATTAAAATTTAAGCATTTAAAACATTCAGATAGTATTCCTATTATGCGTTCAAGAGCTTGGCGTGAGCATTTAAATGAAACACTCTTAAAAAATAATCAATGCATTGTTGATCTACAACTAAAGATAGAAAAAAATGAAACGCTATTGGGCAGATTAATGGCGCATTATCCGAATGAGTTAGCAAAAACAGAATATAAAGTAATAGATGATGATATATTTTTAAATTTAGCAAGTGATTTGACGGACAAATATCATATCCCACATCGCGATTTTCTAGATATTTCATATCGCCGCGAATTATTGGAAAAAGCACGAACTAAATTATCCGAATAAGGGGTGCAGGTATGAAAATAAAAAAGATAGCAATTGAACAATTTGGAATATATCGTCATAAGACATTTCGCCTGTCGCCTTTTTTAAATATATTCTTGGGCGAAAATGGTGCTGGTAAAAGTACGTTGATGGCCTTTATTCATCAAATTTTTTATGAATTTCCAAAAAGAAATCAAAAAAATAATTATCAAATTCAAGGTGCAAATGGCTATATGGGCGGATATTTGATTGTTGACCTTCCTGAAATAGGTGAAGTGAAGATTCAAAGAATTTCAGGACCCAAAGCAGTAACGGGCCAGCTCATTGTTACGCTTATAGAAGAAAATCAGCCACTGGAGCCAGCAGAATATTATCTAACAAAAGCTTTAGCTCATCTAAAACAAGAGGAATTGCGTGCATTATATACATTTAATTTAGACGATTTACAAGCACTCAAAGCGATGAGTCGCTCTGATCTCAACGAATATTTTCAGAGCTTGACAGTGGAAGGGAGCCAGCACCTATTTGACCGTATACGGCAGCTTGATAAAGAGGCAGGCACATTCTATAAAAAAACTGGGCGCTTGCCAGAACTTAATCAGAAATTAATAGAATATGAAAAAATAAAGGCACATACACAAGAAATAGCGAAAAATAATGAACAATATGTCATATTTCAAGCGGAAAAGGAGCAACTTGAGCAGCAGTTGCAGGACATAAAAGAGCAACAAAAAGACCTCAAAAAATCCCTTGAAATATTAGAATATAAAAAAACGGATCGAGTATTAGCAACAGAAATAAACCAATTATTAAGCGATTCAGAGGCATTAGATTTACCAGAAGATGCTACATTAGATAAAATTGATAATTGGTATATACATTACCAAAAAATCGCACAATTGAAACAAATGCTCGCTTCTAGTGAAAGGTCTGACGCTAATAAAATAAAAAGAGAAATGCCTCCCAAGTGGATAATTGATTATTATAATAATCGACCACTTTGGGAAGCATATATATTACACCATGCTCAGGCACAATCTCTTGCAACACAATTGAAGCAAGTTGATGAAAAAATGGCAAATAGCAAAGAACAATTTTATTTTTTTTATGGAGATAGTGACCAGACAGAAGATGTTTCACCCCTTGCTATTGCCTTGCCCGACACTTTGACCGAAGAGCAGCTTGAAAAGGCAAAAGTGGCAACAGCAACACGTAATACCTTGGAAAGTAGAAAAGAAGTATTACAACAAAAAATAGAAAATGAACAGTCAGTGGCACAAATGAAAGAAAAATGGCTGATTGAAAAACAAAAGACAGCAAAAGGCGCGGGAATAGATCATAAATCTCAAAAGCAACATAAAATTGCAGCCATTTTATTACTATGTGTAATAACAATATGTTTTCTTTTATATTTAATGACTCCTGTATCTTTTCAAAAGATAGCTCTTATAGGAGCAGGTAGCCTATTAGGCTTATTGGGACTATGGCGATGGCATCATGTATTTTCAAAAATGATTGATGAGGAGGGTGTCCATGTAGAAAATGTAGCAGATATACATCAGCCAATTATAGATGCTCCATCATCGGGAACAATTCAAGCCTTACAGCAACAACTGGAAATTATTTCAAAAGAGTTAGATCAGACACACCAAATATTAAATGAACTTTTTATACGTGCTGGTTGGTCGACAAATGCGATAGATTGGGAATTCTCAGCGATTGAAAAAGAGCAACTACGTCTTAAAAAATTGCAAATGTTGCAATATCGTCTTCAAAAATGTTCAAAACAATTTGAAGACTTGTCTAACCAATTAGAACGATTACAACGGCCAGTAGTTATTCTTTTCTCTGATAATATGTCCATCACTCCGCTTGAATTGCAGCGAGCTATTGACCATTATCTTCAAACGGTTGAAGCATATGAGCGTGAACATGCTCATGAGAAAAAAATACAAGAAGCGACTGCTTGGCGAAAAAATGAACTTGAAAAAGAGCTACATCATGAAGAAGCAATTTTTTTCGAGAAATTTGGCGAGTGGTCAGAATTGTCACCTGAAATTGTTACGATGTGGCAACAAAATCTTGTTAAAAAAGAACAAATTTCTCAGCATGTGCAACTGCTCAAGACGCAAATGAAAGACCCAGATATATTTGATAATTTGCCAAGTGAAATAGTTTTGCAACGTCAAGAAGTGCACATAATAAAACAATTAGAATCGCTAGGCCAGGACATTGAACGATTACAGCAACAAATTGCAGATAAAAAAGCCACCATGCACTTACTTTCCTCAAGTGATGCTTATGAGCGGGCTATTCAAGAACAGGAATATTTTGAAGCGGAAATGGCGGATATAGTGGATGAGTGGTTGAGCATCCAAATGAGTCGATATATTTTAGAAGAAACATTGGCTCAGAATATGAATGTATCTTTTTTAAATATGCAAGAAAATATTAATAAATATTTTAAGTTTTTGACCGATAATTATTATGTGCAAGTGAAATGGACGACTGAAGGGTTACAAGTAATGGACCATTCCAATCGCGTCTATTCTATTGAACGACTTTCGCGGGGTACATATGAGCAACTTTATGTTGCAATCCGTTTGGCATTTATTGATGAGGTGGGAGACCGCTTTGAATTTCCACTACTTATTGATGATGCTTTTGTCAATTTTGATAGTCAAAGACGTCATCGCATGTATGAACTGCTAATGCAATATAGTCAGCATCATCAAGTGATTTATTTCACCTTTGATGCAAAAGTGGTAGACTATGTATCAGAAATGAATTCAAAGATATTTCGCTTGGGTGCAAAATAGAAAGGAGATTATATGTCAAAGTTAATTTATGATTATCGATTGGATGAATATGTTGACATTTATTTGTTGATTCAGTCTGCAGACAAAAAAGAAGCCCGCAATGGCAAGCCATTTCTAGCACTTGAATTGCAAGACACAAGCGGGCAGATACGTGCACAGATTTGGGATGTCGATGAATCGGAAGTGGAACGTTACCGTCCAGGGCGAGTAGTTCGTGTGGAAGGGAAGCGAGAAGATTTTAATGGGACACCACAGCTACGACTCCAACGTATTCGTCTAGCTCATGAAGGAGAACCAACTAATCCAGAGCTTTATATGCAGCGCGCGCCGAAGAAAAAAGAAGAGTTATACGATTTTTTAAATTCAAAAATTTTTGAGATAACAAATGTGAATATGAATCGGATTGTGCGCCATATTTTAAATCAATATAATCAAGAATTCTTCTCTGCTAGTGCTGCCAAAGTAGTGCATCATGCATATGTTGGAGGCCTTTCATATCATACGGTTTCTATGTTGCATATGGCAGAAGCAGTCACGCAATATTATCCAGATATTAATAAGTCACTCTTATATTCAGGAATTATTTTGCATGATATTGGCAAAATTAAAGAACTTTCTGGACCGCTGGCAACAGAATATACATTGGCAGGTCAATTGCAAGGCCACATTGTAATGATGAGTGAAGAAATTTCAAAAGCGTGCCAGGCACTGAATATTGATGAGAATGCTGAAGATGTGATTGTATTGAAACATGTCATTTTAGCTCATCATGGGAAATTGGAATTCGGGTCCCCTGTTGAACCGCAAGTTCGTGAGGCAGAAATTTTGCATTTGATCGATGTATTGGATGCTAATATTAATATTTTAAATGAGAATCTTGCCAAAACCCGTCCAGGAGAGTATAGTCAGCGAATTTGGGCGATGGATAATCGTAAATTTTATAAGCCGACTTTCAAAGATATTGCGACAGAAAAAGAAGATTAATGTGTCGATCATGGCACACATATGATATAGTAATAGTATCAATTTTAAATTAGGAAGTGTAAATCAATGAAAATGAATAAGAAATTAATTGCTACAGCTGCAGCAAGTTTATTTTTACTTGCAGGTTGCTCAGGTCAGGAAGTTGCCTCAACTAAAGCTGGAAAAATTAAATATGATGATTTTGTAGCGGAAATGAAAAAACAACCGCAACAAAATGGTATGACTTTAGGCGAACAAGTGCTACAACGCATGATTTTAGAAGATGCTTTCGAGTATACATATGGCAAAAATGTGTCTAAAGAAGATGTTGAAGCAGAATATGAAAAAACAGCGGCAAGTTTAGGCTCAAAAGAACAATTTGAAGATCTATTGAAACAGCAAGGTGTTTCAGTTGAAGATGTCAAACATAATATTCGCACCAATTTATTGATGAAAGCAGCAGTCAAAGCGAATGCCGATATGAGTGATGAAGCATTGCGTGAATTCTTCGATTCCCAAAAAACGATTGCTAAAGTTCAGCATATTTTAGTGGATGATGAAGAGACTGCTAATGAAGTTATCGCTAAATTAAATGATGGTGCTGAATTTAAAGATTTGGTAGAAGAATATTCAAAAGATCCAGGCAGCAAAGACAAAGAGGGTATGTATCTCTTAAAAGAAGGCGAAATGGTTCCTGAATTTGAAGAAGCCTCTAAAAACTTAGAAGAAGGCGAAACGACTCAGACTCCAGTACAAACAAGTCATGGCTTCCATGTTATTCGTCGTCTGGCCTTTGATCCTGATGAAGAATTTGAGTCAACAAAAGAAGATATTCAAGATGCTTATATCGATTCCAAACTAACAGATCCAAGCTTCATGCATGAAATCGTCAGCAAAATGCTGAAAGATATGAATGTTCAAATTTCAGACAAAGAATTGAAAGGTGCAATTGCACCATATGTTGAACAGCCAAAAGATGAAAAAGATGGAAAAGATGATCAAAAAGAAGATGACTCAAAAGAAGACTCTGAGAAATCAGATGAATAATAGATCATAAATCTAAAAAGGTACCACCGAAAAATCGGTGGTACCTTTTTTATTATGCTTCATGTTCTTCTTTTATTGCAGCATGCATAGTAGTGATTTGCTGGTCGATTGCTTCGATGTCTTGATTGATACGGCGCGTATGATAATCGGCTTCTGTTGCTAGTTGCTCCGCATCTTTTTCAATACCAGGTGCTAGGACTATTTTTGCTAGCTCCAATTCTTGCAACACATTGTGAAGTTGCATACTGACCTGGTCTTTTGCCTGTTGGAATGTGGTAAGTCCGTCACGGACATCTTCCAAATAATGAATGGTGCATTTCATATTTTCTGGACCTGTGCGTTTGTTTGTCAATAAAGTATAGGTCCCTGCGATAAAAGCACCTCCTAAAAAACCTGTAAAAAAGCCCATTTTATTTATTCCCCCAATTCTTTTTGAATGGCATGCATTATTTTTTCCAAGTCATCATCCGTATATTGATCGGCATGATTGCTCCATTTTAAGCCAAACTCATCGGCATCACTATAGCGAGGGATGAGATGAATATGTGAATGAAAGACCGATTGGTAGGCAACGGGTTCATTGTTATTTATGATATTCAGTCCAGCTACATCTGGGCGGAAATTTCGCAAGGCACGAGCAATTTTAGGAATTACGCGAAATACTTTTTCAGCAAGTGCTTCGTCATAGTCGTAGATATTACGGACATGTGCTTTTGGGATAATGAGCGTGTGACCAGGTGTTACTTGCGATAAATCTAAAAAAGCCACAACATTTTCGTCTTCATGTATTTTTTTTGATGGAATTTCTCCATGAGCAATTTTGCAAAAAATGCAATCAGTTTCGGACATATCGCTCCCTACTTTCTATTTATTTCTCTAAGTTTATCAAAAAAACAGTTAAAAATCTAAGTTCTTTCATCGATGAAGTTATGATACACTAAAAGAATGAAGGGGGACTGGAAATGGCACTCGAAGTGAAGAATTTATCAGGCGGATATTTTCAAAAAGAATTATTAAAAGGAATTTCTTTTCAAATTGAAAATGGTGAAATTGTTGGTTTATTAGGGCGCAATGGTGCAGGGAAAAGTACATTATATAAAAGTCTTATGGGGACATTGCCTCAGATGTCAGGCGATGTATGCATCAATGGAAATTCGATAAATGATAATTTCACAACATATCAAAAAAATGTCAGCTATTTACCTGAGCGTCCAGTTTTTTATCCAGAATTGACACTCTGGGAGCATCTAGAACTGTTAAAACGGATGTATCATCTGCCAGAAAAATCTCTCCAAATTGGCGACATATTATTAAAGCAATTTGCATTAGCTAAAGAAAAGCAGCATAAACCTTTTTATTTTTCAAAAGGAATGCAGCAAAAAGTGATGCTTATTCAAACATTAATGGTAGACAGTCCCGTATTGCTTCTTGATGAGCCTTTTTCAGGGCTCGATCCATTGGCAGTAATGACATTGCGCCATCTTTTGGATGAAAAACGTCAAGAAGGGAAGATAATTTTGCTGACGACACATCTTTTGCATGAAGCGGAGCAGTTGTGTGATCGCTATTTGTGGTTGAAAGATGGTCGGCTCATATTAGATGGTCCAACGAAAGAGTCGTTAGAAATGCTTTATACTCAGATACTCGCAACACATAATGAGGATAGAGGGAGACTGACGCGATGATGACTCGAGCGTTTTTTGAGAAAAGATTTAAAAAAGAAGATCAATTTTTGATGAAACAGTGGAGTCGCTTATTAACTGAACTTGCTCCTTTTTTATTTATTTTATTGGGAGCAGTCGGTTATTTTTATCAATCGACAAAAGATGAAGGATGGGTCATTTTTGATAGTGTTAATGTGATCGGAATTGGCATCATTGTGGCTGTATTTTTGCTAAGAGGTAGTGTCCACACGCATATGGAAGTACCAGATATTTATTATGGAAGTCGCCAGCAGGCAGAAATTCGTCAGCAATTTATTTATTTTTGGACCCGTTCATTAATTATGCGTATTCCTATTTTTATTCCCTTAGCCTTTTTGATGTGGTATGTGCCTTTTTCGCGTGGAATGGGTCATTTCAGTGTATTGATTGGAATGGTTGCACAACTTATTTTTATTCAAGGAATTGATTTTTACATTCAATTGCGCGCTTTTGAATATGAAAAAATGCACTGCACTTTGTTGCGTGTGCTATTCATTGGTGCGGGAAGTTTTTTGGCGCTTTTATTTCCGATGTTTTTAATAAGTGGTGTCTTATTTTGTTACTGTGCTTATCGCTTATATGCTCCGGGTGCTCAGCGTCTAGCTTTAGAAAAAATGGTACAGACTGAACAGCAACGTCAAGCCGCTCAATATCATTTTTTTCGGTGGTTTTTTGATCTAGCACTGCCAAGCGATTTGATGAATGTTAACTCAGAAAGTCGCACAACGTTTCAATTACCTTTTGCACGATGGATTGATGATTCAGCTGCTGGATTTTATCTTACGCGAACGCTTGCACGAGATCGCCAGTTATTTCAGCTTTTGGTATCGTGGTTTTTTATTTTATGTTTGTTGCTCTATGCTTATGCATTTTCATGGTTAAGTGTTATCTTAGCAGTTGCGGGATTATGGCTAGCAAGCAGTGCACTTTACGAAAAAGTTGTTGAAAAATGGCATGTATTCAGATTGTCAGAAAAAGAATTTCCGCAGCGGGAAGTGGCCACTATAACTATTGCACTGGGAAGTACTTTGTGGGGGGCAGTCACGATCATTTTAGCGATATTGAAAGGTCTCTTTGCATGGATCTACTTATTAGGGGTGGTCGTTATTTTCTTCAATGTCTTGAAAAAAGTGCGGAAAAATCGATAGAAATAGCTGGAATACTTGACGGGTATAAGAATTGATTTTAAAATGAGCTTGATAATCAAAAAAGGAGTCGTAAATATGGAGAAGAAAAAAGAAGCGGGGTGGAATCTTCATCCTGCGGGTGGTGTGACTGGCAAAGCTTATATGGGTACACGCAACCAAGAAAAAGTTTTTTTGAAACGAAATACGTCTCCTTTTCTTGCAACGCTAGCTTTAGAAGGCATTGCACCAAAGCTTATTTGGACGAAACGAATTGAAAATGGTGATGTTTTAACTGCGCAAGTATGGTGTAATGGGCGGACTCTTGAAGCTTCTGAAATGAAGGAGCCACGTGTTTTTTATTTACTAAAAAAAGTCCATCAATCAAAAACACTTGGACGCTTATTGGAAAAAGTGGGTGGAAAATATTTATTGCCAGCGGATTTGTTGGATACTTATGTTGAACGATTAGCTGGGGTTCTCAAGATGAATGACACTCTTGAAAAAGCTTATGAATATTTGGTGAACCATCTAGATGATGTAGAGCCTGCGCCAGAATATTGTGCCAGTCATGGGGATATCCATCATGACAATTATTTGTTGTCAGACCAAGATGAGCTATTTTTAGTGGATTGGGACAGTGCGATTTTAGCAGATCCTGCCTATGATATTGGTCAATTAATTGCACGCTATATCTCTGCGGCAGATTGGGATGAGTGGATAGAGCATATTGAATTCAAACAGTCGCCGGAGTTTGTAGCACGAATTCATTGGTATATGATGGCGACATTGCTGCTTGAAATAAAGAAATCACTCCAGGAAATGAATGATGAAGAACTTTTCTACAAATATGAATATCTTTTAAAAGAATGGCTCAAGCAATTTTAATGAATATATTTTATAGTTACAGGTGGAATGTTTTCCATCTGTTTTTTTATTTAAGATGCCAAAAGTGCTAGGATGATATGTGGCAAATAGTTCCAATAAAAAAACTCCCTACTCATTTGAACGGTAGGGAGAGCATATCTTAAAATTTCAATACTATTTTATTATACTTTATAAATGTTCATTAATGTCCCAGTGTGCGCATCTGCGATAAACTCGTATTGAACGGGTTCACCATCTTCCAAACGAGTAATGCCGCCATAATACACGGACGTATGGTAAGCATAACGATCCCAAGGGGCTGTGGTCATCTCGATCCAACTGCCTTCAATGGGGCCATCTTCTTTGAATGCTTTTTTTACGGTAGCGAGGACATGATCAGGATTTACGCTTTTTTTTTTGAAATAATTGCATGAAGCGCATATCCGAGGCCAAATGCAGCAAGTGTGCCTAGAATAATGCCTGCAATTTCCAAATTTTCTGTACTAACATCTGTTTTTGCAGCATCTGCGAGTTTTTCCCATGCATTTTTTTCTTCCGGAGTAAACTGATCTTTAATCTTTTCCCAAGTCGTTTTTTCGCGGAAAGGATTGACATCATTTGCTTTGTCTTTTAAATCTTCCCATTCGCTTGAAGCGGCTTGAGCAAAGCCGTCCCACTGATCTTTTGCTTTAGTTGCAATTTTTTCAGGTGTGCTTTTTTCAAACATGTTTATACCTCCTTTAGTTCGTCTTTAGTTTACCACAGATGAGAAGAAAGCAATACTATTTAGTAAAAATCATTAGAAATTCCGCTCAAGCAAGCAGCAATTCCACAAAAAGAGAGATTTGTTGTATAATTAGGATATCAAAATTAAGAAAAGGGGAACTAAAATGGAATTGACAACGGAAACACTTCGCTTAATGAAAAAATTTACTGAAGTCCAAGGCACGAGTGGTCATGAAGAGAATGTGCGCCGTGCATTTCGTGAAGAAATTGCACCATATGTCGATGAGATTCAACTTGATGGACTAGGAGGAATTTTTGGCATTAAAAAAGCCAAAGATGAAAATGCTCCTGTTGTAATGGTTGCCGCTCACTTAGATGAAGTTGGATTTTTGGTAACAAATATTACTCCCCAAGGATTATTAAAAGTAACGCCAGTGGGTGGCTGGAATCCACTTGTTGTTTCATCACAGCGCTTTACATTGCAAACGAATGATCATGATTATCCTGTCGTTTCAAGCTCAATTCCACCACATGTCTTAAAAGGACAAAGCCCACAAACAAGTATCAATATTGATGAGATTTTATTTGATGCAGGATTTTCTTCAAAAGAAGAAGCACTTGAAATGGGTGTGCTGCCAGGAGATAGCATTGTACCAGATGTGAAATTAGTTGAGACAGCGAACAAAGAAAGTATCATTTGTAAATCATGGGATAATCGCTACGGCTTGACGATCATAACAGAAACGCTTAAGCAACTGCATGGAAAAGATCTGCCATTCACTCTTGTGGCTGGGGCGAATGTTCAAGAAGAAGTTGGCCTACGCGGTGCTAAAGTGTCGACTCACAAATTCAACCCTGATGTTTTCGTTGCAGTTGACTGTGGTCCTGCCAATGATTTAACTGGAGATCCGACTGTATTTGGTAAATTGGGTGAAGGTGCTTTAGTGCGTATTTTTGATGCCTCTCATATTACATCGCGTCCAATGCGAAACTATCTCGTGGAATTAGGGAATAAAAATAATATCAATTATCAATTCTTCCTATCAAAAGGAGGAACAGATGCGGGGGCTGCTCACACATCTCAAGATGGTGTACCAAGTGTCGTGATTGGTATGGTGGCACGTTATATTCATACACATCAGACTCTCTTTAGAAAATCTGATTATCTAGCAGCTCGCGCGATGTTGGAAGCATTTTTAGTGAACCTAGATGCAGATAAAATTGCCGAGCTCCATTATTTAAATGATTAAAAAGGAGTTTAGTAATTTATGCTAGTAACAATTTACAATAATGATTCACTTGACGATTTATTAATTGTCTGTCTGCAACCAGATCATTCATCATATCCAATTGTTGAAACGAAAGGCACGATTACCCGAATTGCTGCCGAGAATGATCCTGACAAGACGATCGGTTATAATTTCTTTCATGCTTCAAAATTGCTGAACTTAAAACAAAGTGGCAGCGTAACCTTAACCCAAGCTCAGGTAGATGTATTAAATGATGCATTGGCTGAAGCAGGATTTAAGAAAGAATTGGTGGCAGATGAACAACCTAAGTTTGTTGTTGGTTATGTTAAGGAATGTACACCACATGAAGACTCCGACCATCTTTTTGTTACGAAAACAGAAGTTGATAATGGCGAAATTTTACAAATTGTTTGTGGTGCACCAAATATTGCAGCAGGTCAAAAAGTAGTCGTTGCCAAGCCAGGTGCCGTAATGCCAAATGGTTTAATTATTTGGCCAGGACAGTTGCGTGGTGTATCAAGTCATGGCATGATTTGTTCAAGTCGGGAATTAGGGATTGAGCCTCAAGACCCATCCAAACGGGGGATTCTTGTCTTATCAGAGCAGGCAGTTGTGGGGGAAGCATTTTCCTTGTAGTATGATTTAAAGGAGAAAGGAGGAGATAGACGTGGATAAAAGAAAATACCCAAGCTTTTTTAAAAAGCATCCTGAAAAGGAACCAGAAATATTTTCGGTATCTTCTAAGCGTGGTACCCAAAAGACTCATGCGCAAGAACACATAGTCCAAAAGCAAGTACACTCTCCTTCTTTTTCTGATAATGAATCAATAAATGGCAACATGAATGGAACGGTGCAATCTCTTTTAAGCCACCGTTACCGCGGACGTTCGCTTCCAGCATATTTTAAGAAGCCAAAGCGACAATTTCCGCATGAAGCCATTCAACAAAAGCGCCAATTTTATGATGAACTTGTAGCGACTTTACATAAAAAGGCTGAAGATTATATATTATTTGAATCTTCTGGCGCACCGACACGTAGCGTGGAGCAGACGACACTTGAGGATTTTTCTGACACGCTCAAAAAAAGCGGACACTCCAAAGCGAAATCGCTGGCATCGCGTAAGAATTTATCAATTTCGCTCTCTGGCATTATGGAAGAAGAAACACGTAGCTTAGAGCATCAGCAGAAAAAACATTCATCACTATTTCCAAAAGATTAAAAGCGAACACTACTCCTAAAAGCATTAGGGGTATTTGTTTGTAGAAAATTGTGTCTAGATACGCTATAGTGTAACAGATGAAGAATAAGAAAGATGAGGTCAAAACAAAATGAATGATGATACGACTTACCATTTTGTGGGCATAAAAGGCTCAGGTATGAGTGCATTGGCACTTATTTTGCATGATAAAGGATATAAAGTCCAAGGTTCCGATGTTGAAACATATTTCTTCACGCAACAGCGTCTTGAAGATGAGCAGATTCCAATGGCTACATTTTCGGCGGATAACATTCATAAAGGATTGACAGTGATTGCTGGCAATGCTTTTACAGATGACCATATTGAAATAAAAAAAGCACGTGAAATTGGACTGCCTGTCATTCGCTATCATGATTTTATCGGTAACTTTATTGAACAATTTACAAGTGTTGCTGTTACTGGTTCACATGGTAAGACTTCTACTACGGGATTGTTGTCACATGTTTTGAGCTATATTGCACCGACAAGCTATCTTATTGGAGATGGGACAGGTAGTGGTGTAAAAGATGCACAATATTTTGCATTGGAGGCTTGCGAATATCGTCGTCATTTTTTGGCATATCGACCAGACTATGCGATTATGACGAATGTGGATTTTGATCATCCTGATTATTATCATTCATTAGAAGATGTGTTTGATGCTTTTACTGAATTTGCACAACAAGTGAAGAAAGTTATATTTGCGTGCGGTGATGATGAATATTTAAGAAAATTGGAAGCACCTGTACCAATTGTCTATTATGGACTGGAAGATGGTAATGATTTCCAAGCAAAAAATATCGAACGCACAACGGAAGGCTCGAGTTTTGATGTATATCATCAAGGAGAGTTTTTATATCATCATGCGATTCCAACTTATGGCGATCATAATATAAAAAATGCATTGAGCGTGATTGCAGTGGCTTATCATGAACAGCTTGATCAGGCAGAAGTTGCTGAACATTTACAAACATTTTCGGGTGTAAAACGCCGCTTCAGTGAAAAAATAGTCGGCGATACAATTATTATTGACGATTATGCGCACCATCCAGCAGAAATCAAAGCAACATTGAGTGCTACCCGCCAAAAATATCCTGATCGACATATTACGGCAGTTTTTCAACCGCATACTTTTTCGCGAACGATTGCACTGTTAGATGATTTTGGTGCAGCACTTGATTATGCTGATTCTGTTTATCTTTGTGATATCTTCCATTCGGCACGTGAACAAAGTGGTCATGTAAAAATTAATGACCTCTTTGACTTACTTCAAAAAGGCAAAGCAATATTAAGTGAAGAAGATGTTTCGGCCTTACTTGAGCATAAAGGAGATGTCATCGTCTTTATGGGCGCTGGAGATATTCAGAAATTTGAATATGCTTTTGAGAAGCTACTCAGTCAAACTTTAAAAACTGTCCATTAATTAAAAAAGCAAAAAGGCTAGCCATCAGGTTAGCCTTTTTATTATGGTCGGATTAATGATAAACTAGAAGAAATGGACGGACTAAAAAGGAGATAGAGTCATGACTGAAAAACAAAAAATGATGCTGATTGATGGGCATAGCTTAGTATTTCGTGCCTTCTATGCATTATATCAGCAATTACAATCCATGCGTAATAAAAATGGACTGCATACGAATGCACTTTATGGCTTTCATAATATGCTTGAAAGTGTTATCGAGCGTGAACAACCGACACACATTATGGTCGCATTTGATGCCGGACGAACGACTTTTCGCCATGAATATTTTGACGATTATAAGGGAGGACGTGCGAGCATGCCCGCTGAATTAGCGGAGCAGATGCCTTATTTTAAGGAGATGCTTGATGCATTTGGAATCATGTACTATGAACTCCCAAATTATGAGGCCGATGATATTATTGGTACGCTTGCACATCAAGCAGCAGCTAATGATTTTGAAGTCGTCATCCTTTCTGGAGATAAAGACCTTTTACAGTTAGCGGCTGAAAATATACGTGTTGATATTACGCGGCGTGGGGTACAGCAAGTAACGGCATATACACCCGCTGAAGTAGCGGAAGAATATAACCTAAGCCCGTCTCAAATTGTGGACTTGCTTGGTCTGGCAGGAGATCCATCGGATAATATTCCAGGGGTCTCGGGCATTGGCGAAAAAACAGCCATCAAATTACTAAAAGAATATGACACAATTGAAAATCTCTATCAGCATATTGCTGAAATGAAACCGTCCAAGCGAAAAGAAAATCTATTAAATGAAAAAGAAACGGCACTTTTATGCAAGAAGCTGGCAACCATTTTAGTAGATGCACCCGTGTCAATTCGCTTAGATCAATTAAAATATAAGGGCAAACATCTCGAGAAATTGGTCGATTTCTATCAAGAAATGGACTTTAATTCACATCTTAAAAAATTGGACACAAAGAGCCTATATGAAGATACACCAGATGCTGAACGTGCTAATTATAGTTGGTTAGATGAGATTTCTAAAGAACATCTACCAGAGCATGCAGCACTGCATATTGAGATAATGGATGAAGATTATCACAAAGAAGTGCCACTTGCTATTGCATGGGGAACGCAAGACTATATCTATGTGACATCCATCGAAATCGCACAACAATCAAAAAGCTTCGTTCAGTGGCTTTCAAATCCGCAAAAGCAAAAAATTGTTTATGATTCCAAAGCATTATGGCTACTATTTGATCGCTACGGAATGCAAGTGGAAGGAGTGTCATTTGATACGATGCTAGCATCATATCTTTTGACATCAGAAGATACATCAAAAGAATTCTATTTTGTGGCACAAAAATATGGTCTTACCCAGTTTCAGCCGAGTGAGAGTATCTATGGGAAAGGTGCTAAGCGGCAAATTCCAACTACTATGGAAAAAGTCTATCAATATGCCGCTGAAAAAATAGCTGCACTGAATGCATTACAACCAAAATTGCAAGAAGCACTAGTAGCTAATGAACAGCTTAATCTTTTAGAAACACTCGAGATGCCACTTGCAAGAATACTTGCAAAAATGGAAAAAGAAGGCATTAAAGTAGATCCTCACGTATTAAAACAGTTGCAAAAAGAATTCGGAGCTCGCCTCCAACAGATTGAAGAAGCAATATATCAAGAAGCTGGGGAAAGATTTAATATCAATTCACCTAAGCAGTTGAGTGAGATCTTATTCGAAAAATTAAATTATCCTGTCATTCGTAAGACAAAAACTGGCTATTCTACAGCACAAGATGTTCTTGAAAAATTGGCAGCACATGCTCCTATTGCGCAATATATTCTCGACTACCGCGGTCTTTCCAAAATCCAATCAACCTATATTGATGGCATGCTAAAAGTTATTGACAAAAAGACATCACTCGTTCATACACGTTATCAGCAGACTGTCGCAAGAACGGGACGGCTTAGCTCAAAAGATCCTAACTTACAAAATATTCCGATTCGTCAAGAAGAAGGACGCATGATTCGCAAAGCATTCCACCCTAAGCGTGAGGGGTGGGAACTTTATTCGGCGGATTATTCGCAAATTGAGCTCCGCCTTCTCGCCCATATTTCTGGAGATGAACATATGCTCAAAGCCTTCCAAGATGGCGAAGATATTCACTTGAGTACGGCCATGCGCATTTATGGCAAAAATGCCGAAGATATTACACCGAATTTGCGTCGCGATGCAAAAGCCGTTAACTTTGGAATTGTTTATGGCATTAGTGATTATGGCTTGTCAGAGAATTTGGGAATTTCTCGAAAAGCTGCTAAGAATTTAATTGACACTTATTTTGAGCGCTATCCTGGTGTAAAAAAATACATTGAGACCATTATTCGTGAAACGAAAGAAAAAGAATATGTCGAAACACTTTATGGTCGCCGCCGTTATTTACCTGACATTAATAATCGCAATTTCAACTTACGTTCATTTGCCGAACGTGTTGCAATGAATACACCTATTCAAGGAAGTGCCGCCGATATTATAAAGATGGCAATGATTGCGGTAAGTAATCGAATGGAGCGTGAAGCACTACGTTCCAAAATGTTGCTGCAAGTGCATGATGAATTAATTTTTGAAGTTCCTCAGGATGAAAAAGAAGCGCTTGTAACACTTGTTAAAGAAGAAATGGAGCATATTGCCGATTTGAATGTACCACTCAAAGTTGACGGTGGCTTTGGCAAAACATGGTATGAATTATAAACCAGTTCCATCAGTGCATATGTTTTTTATTTACCAAAATTGCTCATATTGTATCCATATGAAGAAGTGGTGAATTTATGACGGATAGATGTGCCACTGACGGATCTTTCAATAAAAAGAGATATATTATAGTATTAATTTCTCAAAAGAAGTATGACCAAAATTTTAGACTGGAGGGGAGATTATGCCAGAATTACCAGAAGTAGAAAATGTGCGTGCAGGACTGGAAATGCGACTGACAGGCAGAACAATCGAAAAGGTAGAAGTGTATTGGGATAATATTATTGCCTCTCCTGCTATTGATGAATTTTGTGAACGATTGAAAGGGCAACAGTTTGAGCGGATTGAACGCCGCGGCAAATTTTTATTGTTTTTTCTAACGGATGTGGCAATTTTATCGCATTTGCGCATGGAAGGGAAATATCAAATTGTTCCGCATGCTACACCTCGTACCAAGCACACGCATGTTATTTTTCATTTAGATTATGAGGATGATTTACGCTATTTAGATGTACGGAAGTTTGGACGTCTATCATTAGTAGAGAAGTCAAACATTTATCAACATCCCTCTCTACAAAAGTTAGGACCTGAACCAACAGATGAGGCGCTGTCAGTATATGCGATGCAACAATTTCTAAAATCGCGAACGAAGTCTATTAAAGGAGTGCTTCTTGACCAGAGCATGGTTGCAGGACTTGGGAACATTTATGTTGATGAAGTATTATTTCGAGCGGGTATCCATCCTGAAACTCCTGGCAAACAAGTAAAGTACCAGCAACTGGAAATATTGCGCGAAGCGATAATAAAAGTTATGAAAGAAGCACTTCAAGCAGGTGGAACAACAATTCGTACATATGCAAATTCATTCGGAGACCCTGGACATTATCAAGACTTTCTACAAGTGTATGGCAAAAAAGGAAAACCTTGCCCAAACTGCCATACCCCCATTCAAAAAATAAAAGTGGCTGGGCGAGGAACTCATTTTTGCCCGCATTGTCAAAAATTGCCGCAAAAAGCTGAAGGAGTAACACCATGATCATGAAGAATAAAAAAATCGGATTGACGGGGGGAATTGCTTCTGGCAAGTCCACTGTTTCAAAATTGTTAAAAGATATGGGAGCCTATGTGATTGATGCGGATGCCGTAGCGCGTGATATTGTTCATCCAGGAACAGTAGGGTTAGCTAAGCTTGTTGAACAATTTGGCGATGAAATCCTATTGGAAAATCAAGAGCTTGATCGAAAAAAATTAGGAGCGCTCGTATTTTCTTCACCACACCATTTGAAAAGGCTAAATATAGTGATACAACCTCTAATTCGTAAAGAGATTAGAACTCAGATGGAATTGGCAACGGACAAAAATGCTGTGATCGTTGTGGATATACCATTACTTTATGAAGAACAGTACCAAGGGTGGTTTGATGAGATACTTGTTGTAGCAGTTGATGCACAGATACAACTACAACGCTTAATGGCGCGTGATCATCTGAGCGAAGCCCAAGCCAAAGAGCGAATACAAGCTCAAATTGCGCTTGCTGAGAAAGTAAAACGTGCGGATGTTGTTATTGATAACTCGAAAACGATCGCTTATACCCAAAAACAAATTGAACAGTGGTGGAAACAGACCCATCAATCTGATAAAAATCTGTGCTATAATAAGAAATAATTGTGAAAAAGGAGGAGTGCCAAGATGCGCTGTCCAAATTGTAATTATCAAGGAAGTCGGGTGGTAGATAGTCGCCCAGCAGATGATGGAAGTGTAACACGCCGTCGCCGCGAATGTGAGGCATGCCATTTTCGTTTTACAACATTCGAACGAATCGAGCAACCGCAACTATTAGTCGTGAAAAAAAATGGCGATCGGCAAGAATTCAGTCCCGAAAAACTGTTACGAGGCATCCATCGTGCTTTTGAGAAGCGCCCAGTATCAGCAGAAGAGCAGGAAGAAATCGTTAATCGTATTGAGCGCCGCGTACGAGATACTGGTATGCGTGAGATTTCTTCACGTGAGTTGGGTGAGTATGTGATGGATGAGCTTGCCGCAATGGATGATGTTGCATATATCCGTTTTGCAAGTGTCTATCGTGAATTTAAAGATATTAATGTATTCTTAAAAGCAATGAAAGACTTGGAAAAAAGAACATCCATAAGTGATGACGCAAGGGAAATTGATGAATAAAAAAGGAGGGGGAGTCAATGGGGGAATATCAAGCAACGTGGCATGCAATTCATCCGCAAGATGTAATTGAATTATCAAAAATTTCTGAACTTTCAGCTAAAGAGTTGAAAGTGTTAGTAGAATTTTATTTGCCAATTGTAGGGGTCAACTCATTCTCTCTCTACCAAAATCTATGGATAAAAGAACAGACACGTGTTTTTGAATTGCTAAATGATTTGAATTTTGGACTTCAAGTATTCAGCCAGGCAAAAAGTCGTCTGGAAGCGGTCGGCTTGTTGCGAATTTTTAAGTCCGACTCGAATGAGAAAGAATTTATCTATCAATTAGAGCCCCCACTTTCAGCGACACAATTTTTGCAAGATGATCTGATGCGCGCCCTTTTAATTGATCGCATTGGTGCACAAGCCGTTGACAGACTTGTCCAAAAATATCAGAATCCATCCTTCCCGCATTATTTTACGGAAATTACGCAATCTTTTTATGATGTTTTTACATTTGATGTGGGCAAAATTGAGAATTTAAAGCCGCTGGCGAGCGATGAACTCTCGCATAGCGATGACACGTTCTTGCCAGGGCAAAGTGTGATAGAGCAAGCACGTAAAACGTTTGATTTCAAGTTTTATTTTGATGGATTGGACCGCCATTTTGTGAAAAAAACTTCCATTGATGAAGCGATCCAGAAAATTATTGCAACCTATCATTTACTATATGGTCTCGATGAATTGCAACTGCAAAAATTAACGATCGCCAGTGCAGATATCGAAACAGGTAAAGTTTCAGAAAAACGTCTTGTACAAGAGATTTTAAACTTTAATAAGCAGGTGCAGCCCTCAAAACCTGCACAAGAAAAAGAAGTATCACACGCTAAGTCCCATTCAAAATTTTCTGAGCCAGTCATGCATTTAATCCAGCATGCTGAAAAAACCCCTCCTGCTCAATATTTACAGTCCATAAAAGACCAGAAAAATGGATTTGTAACAAGTGATGAAGGATGGATCTTGAAAGAATTGATGGAAGTTTCTCAGCTAACAGTCGGGGCTATTAACATTTTGATGCATTATATTTTAGTTATACGTAATGAGCCAACATTGGACAAGCGTTATACACTTAAAATTGCAAATGATTGGATTCAAAATGGTATCAGTACGGCAGAGCAAGCCGTTGAAAAAGTTCGGATGCTATACAAAGACACAGCATCTTCGAAGCAGTCTCCTAAAAAAGCGTCTCGCCACTATGGAGGTCGCCGCGCACATACTGAAACATTGCCAGACTGGTGGGGAAAAGAAGAAAAAGCTGAAACAACAGAAGTGACAGAAGTTACACCAGAAGTATCTCATCGTCTAAAAGGACTACGCCAAGAGACGGAAGAAGGAGCGAATGAATCATGAAAAGTATCGGAGAGTATTTTGACACCTTGAAAAGCAAAATCGCTACGAATGAAAGTTTTCATTCACTCATGAAAAAGGCGTGGAATGATCCAGATGTCATTGATTTCATTGAGCAAAACAAAGAAAATTTGACGCCTGAAGCGATCGAACGCTCGGCAGCGAATTTGTATGAATTTGTAACAGAAAAAGAAAAGTTTCAGCACCAAAAAGGCGAAATGATTCCAGGGCACTATCCGAAATTAGTGCTCCATAACCATTTTATTGAAGTTACTTATGTCCCGACTCAAGCTTTTCTTGAAAAAGAGCAAGCTGACAAAGCACGCCGCAGAGTACATACATTTTATTTGCCATCTAATTTAATTGAAGCGCGATTGGATTATTTTGACCAGACTCCCGGACGAATGGAAGCTTTTTTAAAGGCGCTTGATTTTTTAGAAGATTATCGTTTGAACGCTAATCATAATGCGCGTGGCCTTTATTTTTATGGAGGATTTGGCGTAGGAAAAACATATCTAATGGGTGCACTAGCAAATGAATTGGCAGATTTTGGAACGGAAAGTATTTTGGTACATTATCCAACATTCACTACGAAAATGAAAGAATCTATTGGCAACAATACGACACATGACTTGATTGAACAGTTTCAACGGATTCCCGTCTTATTTTTGGATGATATTGGAGCAGAGGCGAATAGCTCATGGTTGCGCGATGATATTCTTGGAGTGATATTACAATATCGTATGCAAGAATGTCTCCCCACATTTTTTTCGTCAAATCAAAATATGTCCTTGCTTGAAGAACATTTCGCTGGTACAATTAAGGGCGATGTTGAGCCAGTAAAAGCGGCACGCATCATGGAACGCGTGAGATTTCTATCTGAAGAAGTTACAATGGAAGGATACAATCGGCGCAATCCCTCTTAATTAATTGGAGTCTTACCCAAGCTCGGCTGAAGGGGACGGTCTCGAAAACCGTTAGGCGGGTGATACTCGCGCGAGGGTTCAAATCCCTCAGACTCCATTTGTGTTATACAATTGAAACCGCCTAAAATTAGTAAAATCTATGAGATTTTTATAACATTTTAGATTATTTTACCCAGTGCAATGGCATGGATAACAAGAGTTTACACCACTTTTTAAAAGTGGTGTTTTTTTATGATTTCTAAATATTTTTGGTGATTTTAAGAGTATAAAGTGTAGGAGGAATAAATATGTTGATTTATTATGCAAATTTTAATTTTGATGTGGATGGTATTAATGTTTATTTTCCAGACATTGAAGGCGCATTTACCTGTGGTGATGATATACAAGAAGCTTTGCATATGGAAAAAACTTACTGAAAGGCCTACTTGTTGATATGGAAGATGATGGAGAATGCTTCCCCCGTTGCTTCTGCACCTCAAGACATTGATGCTCCTCAAGGGGATGTATTAATTCCCATTGAAGTAAATATTTAATTAGCCAGAGAAAAGTTCAATAATATAGTAATCAAGAAGCTTTATTTATTTCAAAATATTTAAATATCTGGGCGGAAGAAAAAATATAAACTTCTCAATCGCCTTTTTTGAAGCGATTGCATCAGTTAAGGTTTGTGAGAAATTGAGATTTAATTCTTTTCCTAAAGTATCCGCCCATAAAGGAATAGTCAGTGTCTTCTTAACTAGTTTATTTTGGTTAAGATATTTTGATACATCGGTTGACACCATGGAAATGAAAGATTTTTCTAAATCGCTGTTATTTTTAAGCTCATCATCGTCTTTAAAAGGGTCGTCTTCAATTAAAGACAAATCGTTAATGTTTGTGGCGATGGGTACTTTGCAACCCTCTTCAAGGTAAGAGGCTACTGTAAGCCCAAGATACTCTGAAGCCATATCTAAAGCGTCAGGTATGTCATCACCTTGAGTCGCTGAGTTTTCAAAATCTGGGAAAGTAACAAAGTAACCACCAACTTGTTTGTCGTAATAAAATAGTGCAGGGTAACTTAGTTTCATTTATTATCTTCCTTTCTAAATTAATGAGGGGGGAGATAACAAGACACGGACTACTTGAGTCCGGCTTGTTTTAATATAGACTGTGCTATATCTTTTTTGAGTTCTCTTTAATACCAAGCGGCCATGCCCGATTCTTTTAAATTTCCATTTTCATCTTCAACTGAACTGAAGAAATGAGAAAAACAGTTGAAAGGACTATCTGGTTCAATTTTTTCCTTCAACTCTTGAGTATTGGGATTAAAAATAATCCATCCTTTTTTACTTTCATCTCCCTCAGGATAAATTTCATAATGATAAAATCCGTCAATAATACTAATTAACTTAAAGGTTAACACGGTCTAATTCTCCTCCTTTTTAGCATTGGATGTATATGATGAATAATCCTCGTTTATCCTTTTTCTTGCTTATATCTTACCTTTTTAACCGATACCTTGCCACTTTTTGCCGTGCATATTCTGCATTCTACCATTACCCAGGCGATGGGGGTACAAAATGTTCATAACAATAAATAGATAGGTCCGAATAAAAATGATAAAATAAATATGAGAAAAAACTATCAATATCGCAATATTTATGAGCTAGTATCGATAGAAGGTGGACATTTTGATTAATTGGGAAAAAGCGCAGTGGGCTGATCAACTTAAAATATACTTTAAAGATGGTTCAACTATGTTATGTAAAGGGAACGGTATTTCAATGGCAGAAGATTTTGATGATCCAGAAGATCAGTATGATACATTTTTTGTGATTAATAAAGGGAAACATACAGCTCTTAATATTGATGAAATTCAAAACATAGAATTTTTATAATATAGAAAGGAGTATTTTTTATATAGCAAAAGATGATTATCATGTGGTGGTTTATCAAATCTTGGCGTATCTATGCGTCCGATTAAAAGCTGGAGAAAAGATAGATACTAAATTATTACAAGCAGAGAGTAATTATTTAAATATTCATAACCTTTATTGGTCTTGCATTATTGAAAATTTATATCGTCAAGGTTTGGCGACTGGTGTAAACGTGTAGCGGGGACTTATGATTATAATAAGGTCAAGAAGACAGGCGAAGACGTCTACCGCCGACATGACAATTGTAGATGTTTAGTAAATTATTATCCGGGCGATGGCAGAGTGCAGAATGTACACAGCAAGAAGTGGATTGACCCTGAGAAAGATGATAGAATCAAAGAAAGAAAAGAAATCGAGTTCCAACATGAAATCCAATTGGCAAAGAATATAAGAGAAGCGAATAAAATCGCAAGAGAGATGGGATTTCAAGCTGATTATAGCGGAATAGATATAAGAGCAGCCAATGAGTGGAACGTTGGTTTGTATAATGCTAAAAGAGACTTTCCTGAAGTCACTAAAAAAATAAAGTTTGTGGGTTCTAGTCAAAAAAGAAATCATCTAATTAGAAAGGCCGCCACAAAATATTATTATGAAAGTCTTATTTCAAATGGCTACCCTAAAAAAGAAGCTGAAAGTGCTTCAAAGAAACTTGGAAGAAAAATTATTGGTAACGTTAACTCTAATGAGATGGCTAGTTCAATAGGGTTAGAGAGTATTAAGGGGCTGCCACTAGGTCTTAAAGAAGCCGTTAGTCAATATGTTGGAATAACAATGAACGATAAATATTTTGATAATTATGGACGTGTAATAGAAAACGGCTTAAGACAAGTAAAATCCAAGTGGCATCCCGAAGGTTGCTTCAACGTGAAAGCCACCTTCGACCACGAATTTGCTCATCAAATTGATGAGCATCTAGAAGTTGGGAAAAATAAAACCATACAGAAGATTTTTGAAGATAGGACAAACGAAAAAATAACACATGATTTATGCAGATATGCTTGGGACAACGATAACCCAAAAAAATATTCAGAAATGATAGCGGAAGGTTGGAGCGAGTATTGCAACAGTAAGAAACCAAGAGAAATGGCAACTATAATAGGAGAGGAGATCATTAAATTATGGAAAAAGAAAAATTTCTAAAGTTAGTTCACGAGTTAACAAACAATGGTTATGATGAAAAAAAAATAAATTCCTATATATTAGCCTGCAGAGAAAGTTATATTGATGAAAAAGAAGTTTATAACAATTTAAAAGGCTTTTTGCTGAAAGACCTTGAATTTACTGATGGTACCTTAAGAAACATGTTCTATGAGGCTTTAGACGCAGCAACTGTGATAGCTAAGAGCACGGACGTGCTTCCTACTATGGAAGGTGTCAAAAATTATGAAAAAAATAATCCGATAATCACTGAATACATTAAGAGTCATATAAAGGCACGTTAACCACATACATTTGTAAAATGTTAGCGTGCTTTTGAATTTACAGAAAGGGGTGTTTATATGGCAAAAGATGATTATCATGTGGTGGTTTATCAAATCTTGGCGTATTTATACGTCCAATTAAAAGCTGGAGAAAAGATAGATACTAAATTATTACAAGCAGAGAGTAATTATTTAAATATTAATAGGCTTTATTGGTCTTACATCATTGAAAATTTATATAATCAAGGTTTGGTGAGTGGTGTGGTGAAAAGTAAGTCGTGGGGTGGCAATACAGTAATGTTTGATATTGAAAATATAAAGATTACGCCTTTAGGGATTGAATATTTAACAGATAATTCTTTTTTAGAAAAAGCTAAGGAATTTTTAAAAGATATCAAGGCTATCGTACCATTTATATAAGCACACTCACTTCTTACACCTGTAAGATGTCAGCGTGCTTTTTTATGCATGGGATGAAGGAGGAAAAAGTGACGAAGAAACATTATGGGAATCAATTTCCAACGCAATCACTCCTTCTTCCTTACGAGAACACCTATGGCGACGACGCCATTGAAATTTATGAGCGGTCGGGGAGAAAAGCCTACGAATGGCAGAAAAACTTAATCCAACCGATGTTAGCCGTAAATAGCGACAATTTGTGGACGTGGAAATAATAAAAGCAATCGATGTTTATTAGCTGGAATTGGAACACTGGTAACTAAAATCGTAAAGCTTAAAGCACAAAAAACGACTCACAAACCCCCAACAAGGAAAAGTAAGCCGTAAGTAGGATAGTTAGAGTAGGTACCTCCCCCAACTATCTTCAACATAACATTAATTGACAGATAAGTAATATATTAAATTCCATAGATGTCATCATAATGCCACAATAAACAAACAACCTCCGAAAATTTGGAGGTTGTTGTTATTTAAAGGGGTGTAGTTTACTAAATGAGTAGAGTATGTGAGATAATCACTAATACTCGTAATGAATGATGTCTTATATCAAGCGGTTTCAAAAGTTAGTAACATCACAATGTTAATGTATCATTTTAAATTCGCAACTGCAAGACTATTTTTGAATTTAATAAAAAAATTTAGGGTATCTATATTTTTAGGTGGACTTTTTTACCATTTATTTTGACATGAAGAGTATTTAGGCTTGCGCGGTGGCGATAAAATTGCTATATTCTATAGTAGAGATAAAAGACAACTTTAACAGGTCATTTCATCATAGCGAGAAAGGGACGGTGTGAGCCTTTCATGGAATCTGTTTAAGACCACTTTTATAAGATTAATTGAATCATATTTTAAAGGGTATATGCCAATATGATGGCACATACTGAATTTGGGTGGAACCACGATTTTTCGTCCCTATGCACAATGCGGCATAGGGATTTTTATTTTGAAAGGAGAAAGCAATGATGTCAGAAATTAAAATTACTTTACCTGATGGTGCACAATTGTTACTCGAAAAAGGCGTAACTCCTGCAGACGTTGCGGGGCAAATTGCAAAAAGTTTGCAAAAAAAGGGGTTAGCTGCACGCTTTAATGGCCAATTAATTGACTTTAATCGGCCTCTGGAAGAAGATGGTGAACTGTCAATTATTACAGCAGATGATGAAGAAGCACTCGCTATTTTACGTCATTCTTCAGCACATATTATGGCGCAAGCGATTAAACGACTTTTCCCAAATGTGAAATTTGGTGTCGGACCAGCAATTGAGAATGGTTTTTATTATGATACGGATTCAGATCCTTCCATCACGGAACAAGATTTGCCTGCTATTGAAAAAGAAATGATGAATATTGTTAAAGCGAATTTCCCATTTGTACGTAAAGTGATAAGTCGTGAAGAAGCGCTGGCCATTTTTGCAAATGATCCATATAAAGTAGAGCTAATTGAGGATCTTCCAGAAGATGAGACGCTGACGATTTATGAACAAGGAGAATTTGTCGATTTATGTCGCGGTATTCATGTTCCATCAACGGGTCGGGTGCAAGTCTTTAAGTTGTTGTCGCTTGCAGGTGCTTACTGGCGTGGCGATAGCAAAAATAAAATGATGCAGCGTATTTATGGAACGGCATTTTTCAATAAGAAAGATTTAAAAGAGTATTTGAAATTGCGTGAAGAAGCAAAAGAACGTGATCATCGCCGAATTGGTAAAGCGCTTGATCTATTTATGGTTGATCCGAAGGTGGGACAGGGGTTGCCATTTTGGTTACCAAAAGGTGCGACAGTTCGTCGTGTCATTGAACGTTATATTACGGATAAAGAAATTTCCTTAGGGTATCAACATGTTTATACACCAATTATGGCAAATGTTGATTTTTATAAGCAAAGTGGTCATTGGGATCATTATCATGAAGATATGTTCCCACCAATGGATATGGGAGATGGCGAAATGTTGGTGCTTCGCCCTATGAATTGCCCACATCATATGATGGTCTATAAACGTGATATCCATAGTTATCGTGAATTGCCGATTCGTATTGCCGAGCTTGGTCAGATGCATCGTTATGAGAAGTCGGGGGCCTTAACTGGATTGCAACGTGTGCGTGAGATGACGCTGAATGACTCGCATATTTTCGTTAGACCCGATCAAATTAAAGAAGAATTCAAACGTGTGATGCAGCTGATGGAAGAAGTGTATAAAGATTTTGATATTACGGATTATCGCTTCCGCCTAAGCTATCGTGATCCAGAAGACACCGAAAAATATTTCGATGATGATGCTATGTGGAATCATGCAGAGAAAATGCTAAAAGAAACGCTTGATGAATTAGGTTATGAATATTTTGAAGCAATTGGTGAAGCTGCTTTTTATGGTCCAAAATTAGATGTTCAAATTAAAACCGCACTAGGCAGTGAGGAAACACTTTCTACTGTACAGCTTGATTTCTTATTACCTGAACGTTTCGATTTGACTTATGTTGGGGAAGATGGTCAAGATACACATCGTCCCGTTGTCATTCACCGCGGAATCGTTTCGACAATGGAACGTTTTGTTGCTCATTTAATTGAAGTGTATAAAGGCGCTTTTCCAACATGGCTGGCTCCTGTTCAAGCATGTATTATTCCTGTAAGTGTTGAAGCGCATGGCGATTATGCTACGGAATTGGCACGTGAATGGGGTCGTTTGGGACTTCGTGTAGAAATTGATAATCGCAATGAAAAAATGGGATATAAGATTCGAGAAGCTCAAACACAAAAAATCCCTTATCAAATTGTAATTGGTGACCAAGAAGTCGCTGACCGCACCTTATCTGTCCGTAAATATGGTGAGAAAAACACTGAAACGGTAGCAGCAGATGAATTCTTGGAAGCGTTGAAAGTTGATGCACGTATTCATTAATTCTTATGCTAGTCAGTTAATATATGCATGGAAGTCATGAATATACTTAGCAATCAAGTGCTTGAAGCAAAATGTTTCAAGCACTTTTTTTATTTTTATAAATATTTATTGACATTGTATCTCCTAAGTGATATGCTATAGAGGCTGAAAATAAAGAAGAAGTCCTACTTCTCGCCTGAAGGAATATTGTTTTCTTGGGCTAATATCCATCACTTTCAATAGTAGGAGCTATTGGAAGATGAATGTGAGTAAGTGTAGGACCTTTTATATTGAAAAGGTCTTTTTTCTTTTGATTTCGGCAAATATTTTGGAGGTGAACCCCCATAGCAAAGGAAATGATTGTCAACGAGCGCATTCGCGCACAGGAAGTTCGACTTATTGGGAAAGACGGAGATCAGATTGGTGTAGTATCACGTGATCGTGCAATGGAGATTGCAGAAGAGGCGGGACTGGACTTAGTGTTGGTTTCACCACAAGCAAAACCACCTGTAGCACGCGTATTAGATTACGGGAAATTCCGCTATGAGCAACAAAAACGCGAACGTGAAGCACGTAAAAATCAAAAAGTAGTGAATACAAAAGAGATTCGTTTAAGTCCAACAATTGATGATCACGATTTCAACACGAAATTGCGTCAAGGACGAAGCTTTATCGAACGTGGTGATAAAGTCCGCGTATCGATTCGTTTCCGTGGACGTGCGATTACTCACCGAGAGATAGGTCAAGAAGTTCTTGAGCGGTTTGCTGACGCGGCAAAAGATATTGCAGATGTTGAAACCAAAGCTAAAATGGAAGGTCGAAGCATGTTTTTAATGCTTGCCCCTAAATCAGAAAAATAGTACAGGTATTAGGAGGAAGAATAATGCCAAAACAAAAAACACATAAAGGTATGGCAAAACGCTTCAAAAAAACCGGAACCGGTAAACTAAAACGTGGCCATGCTAAAAGAAGTCACTTATTTGCAAACAAAACGAAAAAACAAAGAAGACAGCTTGCAAAATTAACACTCGTCCATAAGAGTGACCAAAAACGTATTCAGCAAGCACTCGACACTTACAAGTAATAGTTTCTAGGAGGGATGATGGAAAATGGCACGAGTAAAAAATAGCCCAGCAACACGTCGTCGTCGTAAACGTGTTTTAAAATTAGCAAAAGGCTACTACGGATCAAAACATAAATTATTCCGTACAGCTAAACAACAAGTAATGAAATCTTATATGTATGCATATCGCGACCGCAAACAAAGAAAACGTAACTTCCGTAAACTTTGGATTGCACGTATTAATGCAGGTGCACGAATGAATGGATTAAGTTATTCACGTCTTATGCATGGACTAAAATTATCAGAAATTGAATTAAACCGCAAAGTTCTTGCAGATATGGCAATTCGTGATGAAGCAGCATTCACAGCAATTTGTGAACAAGCAAAAGCAGCACTTGCTAATCATTAATTGAAATAAAAAGGCCTTCTTCGGGTGTCCTCAAATTTTGAGGCTGTACGAAGAAGGCTTTTGTTTTATTTTGAAAGCCTTTTTCTATACACTATATTTATACAGAGAGGAAAGGTGATAAGCATGAAAGATGATCAATTATTAATGGATTTAGTAGCAGCACGTGCTGTTCCAGGAAATGAAAAGCAAGCACGTGAAGTATTTGTGAATTATGCTAAAGATTTTGCCGATGAAATTTTATATGATGGATTAGGAAGTGTCATTGCAAAGCTTGAAGGTCCAAAAGGCAGTCCTAAGATTATGTTTGCTGGACATTTGGACGAAGTGGGATTCATGGTCAAAGCCATCACAGATGAAGGTTTTATTGAATTTCAAACATTAGGCGGTTGGTGGGGACAAGTGCTACTTGCACAACAAGTTGAAATTACGACACGCGCAGGAAATATTATTCATGGTGTCATTGGGAGCAAGCCGCCCCATGTCTTATCTGCAGAGGCACGCAAAACACCATATGAAATTAGTAAAATGTTTATTGATGTCGGTGCTAGCTCTAAGGAAGAGGTTGAAGGTTGGGGTATTCGTGCTGGCGATATGGTAACACCTTATATCGAATATCGCCGCCTAAATCATACGAAATTCTTGCTAGCAAAAGCATGGGATAACCGTATTGGAACGGCGGTGGCATTGCGTGTCCTTGAGAATTTAAAAGACACTGATCATCCAAATATTCCTTACGCAGTAGGCAATGTTCAAGAAGAAGTGGGCCTTCGTGGAGCTAAAACTTCGACAAATGTTATTCAACCAGATATTTCTTTTGCACTTGATACAGGGACTGCTGGAGATACTCCAGGTATGACAAAAGAAGAAGCTGACTCCAAATTAGGAAAAGGACCACAAATTGTTCTTTTCGATGCTTCAATGATTGCCCATAAAGAGCTGGCAAACTTTGTCATTGATGTGGCAGATGAGCTAGGGATTCCATATCAATTAACCTTTATTCCAGGTGGTGGAACGGATGCGGGAAGTCAGCATGTATCAGGAACAGGAGTGCCAAGCCTCCCAATTACGGTAGCGACAAGATATCTACATTCCCACACGTCCATCATTCATGAAGATGATTTTGAGAATACGGTAAAACTTATGACAGAAGTGATTAAACGTCTTGATAAAGACACCGTAGAAAAAATTATTCATGGATAATCACCTCAGCAACCTACCTTAGTGTAGGTTGCTTTTTTAGTTAGACGAAAAGGTTTAGATTTCGTAAAAGATTGATAATCTTATTGCAATTATAAAAAAATCCACGTATTCTAATAGTATTAACTAATGATGAGAATATGGAGGTAAAAACAATGATCACCCTATTTCTCTCGACAAGTTGTACTTCTTGTCGACGTGCTCGCGACTGGCTTGACGAGCATAATATGTCATACGTGGAACGGGATATTATCAAGGAACCGCCAACGATGGAAGAATTGCAAGAAATTCTTTCGCGAACGGAAAATGGTACTGGCGATATTATTTCTTCCCGAAGCAAAGCATTTAAAGATTTAAATATAAATATTGATGAATTATCAATGAACACTTTATACAAAGTGATTCAAGAGAATCCAAATATTTTAAAAAAACCAATCCTTTTAGATGAGAAAAGAATTCAAATTGGCTACCATGAGGACGACATTCGCAAATTCGTATCGCGAACGGATCGTCAGTTACAATTAGTCGAAGCCAAAATTCAAATCGAAGAAAATCCTGTAACAAATGAATAAAAGTTTTCTTATTTTACTTTTTTAGAATTTTCGGTAGAATGAGGGGTATCATCCGATTGGTATGGAATGAGGTGTATTTCATGGAAATAGAACATATCAATGACGATACGATTCGCGTTCGTCTGAGAAAAAGTGATTTTGACGAGCTGGGCGTTTCATTTGTTGAATTAATGAGTGATCAACAACAAATTGAGGCTTTCTTTTATCATGTGCTAGATGAAGCAGACTTGGAAGATCAATTTAAGGATTCAGAATCTGTTTCTTTTCAGGTAATGCCTGTGGCAGATGGGCTTGATTTACTCATTAGCAAGAATCCGCATCTTCAAGAAGAGCTTGCTGAGGAATTGGAACGTATTTTCCCAGGAGCGTTATCAGCGAAATCGGAACATTCTCCAAATGATGCGCCATCGGATGCTTCTAAAAAAATAGACGAAAACTATGCAGAAGTGATAGCATTTGATGACTTTGAAGATGTTGTACAAGTAGCTTATCGCTTAAAAGAAAATGAAGGCGACTATGCACTATTTGCAATGGCGAATCAGTACTATCTTGTTCAACTTGAAGAAATGGAATCATTTATTTCAGATGAAGCATATATGAATTATGCGATAATGTTGGAATATGGTACTAAAACAAATTATACTATTGATTTTATGTATGAGCATGCAGAGATTATTATAAATGAAGCAGCGATAGAGAAGTTATTAGAATATTTTTAAATAGACTGAATAAGAAGTGGCTCGGATATTTCCGGGCCACTTTTTTATTTCGTTAAATGAAAGGGTCCTAGAGAATATAATGAGTAAAGAAGAAAAAGGTGACAATATGCTATGTGCTTATAATGATCATCAAGAACTTGTACAAGCGGACTATCAACTCAATCGTGACCAAAAATATTTTTGTCCAAGTTGTCGACAACGCGTCTATCTAAAAAAAGGAGCACTGATGATTCCGCATTTTGCTCATTTTAAATCATGTTCACAATTTGCCTTCAGTGAAGGTGAGACAGTGGAACATTTGCAAGGGAAAAGAGTACTGGCAGAGTGGTTCAGCCAATTAGGTGCTAAAAGCATAGAGATGGAAGCTTATTTGCCAAAATTGCAGCAACGGCCTGATGTGTTAGTAGAGCTTGATGCTTCTTCCAAAATAGCAGTTGAATTTCAGTGCAGTCCTATTTCAGCACAAAAATTATCAAAGCGTTCACTCGGCTACTTGATGGTAGACTACTTTCCATTATGGATTTTTGGGCGGCGCTATCGCAATAAAAAAATCTCACCTACTGTCCAAGCGGGAATGTTTCAAGACAGAGGTGAGATAACATGTGCTTTTTTAAAAAATAAAACATTGATTCTTGTAAAAAATATACAACAACTTGGCTATCCGCATCAAATAAAGTTCCAAGCTCTTCATTATCCGCTGAATAAGTTATCATTTGATGGTGGAGGACATCTACTTCCAGCAAAAATTGTAAATGGTGGATCTGAATGGCATAAGGAAGAAGATATTCATTTATTTTTGCAACGTCAGTCTTATTATAAATCTGCAAATTATCGTCCTTTTTTTCAGATGCTTTATGAACAGGGTGAAGCAGTGTTGACTTTACCACGTGAAATTCTCCAACCGCTTGAAAAAGAATGGCGCCTAAAAGTTAATCCATTTCAGTTGCGCTTTGCCTTGTTGAAAAAGGTGGAGGCTTTGCCATTTGGGTCTATTTTTTCAACACAAGAGCTTTTGAGGCAACTTCCCTCTGGTCTTTTAAATAGTTATCGTGCCCCGCAACTTTCTAATCCGCAATTGAATGTTGCACAAGATTTTTTGAATCGTCTTGAAAAAAGTGGTGTCGTGAGCAGCGTTGGGGCTTCTTATTGGCAATATGAAAGGCGTGCCAAGCGCCCTCAAGCGCCACTTTAAATTGAGAAGAAGTTTCCCCTTACAAAAAACTAGAAAATTAATGAAAAATCAAGTATTATAAGCGGTAACTATTATGAAAAAGGAGAGAATAAAATGTCAAATACAAAGCAGTTACCAACGCGTGAACAAGTGCCTACTGCATTAACTTGGGACTTGACTGTTCTTTATCCAAGTGATGAAGCATGGGAAGAAAGCTACCAAGCGGTCAGTCAACGTATTCCGCAATTATTAGCTTCTCAAGGAACACTCTGTGACGGTGTGGAACAATTAGAGTCGTCACTAAAATTATTACTAGATTTAAATCGCAATGTTGAAAATATTTATGTTTATAGCCATTTGAAAAATGATCAAGACACAAGCAATAGTACCTACCAAGAAATGCTTGATCGCAGTATATTATTGGCAACAAAATTAGGAGAAATTTCTGCATGGTTTACACCAGAAGTTATCCAAATTCCTGAAGAGACATTAGAACAGTATATTGCATCTTCAGAATTCTTAAAAGGTTGTGAACATTTTATTCATGTTGTAGTCGATAATCGGGACCATGTCTTATCTGCAGATAAAGAAGAATTATTAGCAGGAGCGAGTGATATTCTAACGAGTGCTTCGCAAACATTTTCTGTTTTGAATAATGCTGATATTCAGTTCCCAGAAGTGACAAATGATGCAGGCGAAAAAGTTCAATTGTCACATGGTTTGTATGGTCAGCTTCTAGAAAGCACAAATCGTCAAGTACGCATTGAAGCATTTGAAGCACTTTATAAAGTGTATCAAGGATTAGTGAATACTTTTGCAAGCACATTGCAAGCCAACGTAAAAAATCATAATTTTCAAGCGCGCGTGCGAGGATATCGTTCAGCTCGCCATGCGGCATTAGCTGCAAATCATATTCCAGAAGAGGTGCATGATACATTAGTAGCAACAGTGAATAAAAATCTAACACTTCTTCATCGCTATATGAAATTACGCAAAGAGATGTTGAACTTGGAGACACTTCATATGTATGACCTTTATACTCCTTTAATGGGCGAAGGTCAGTTAGAGATGACGTATGAAGATTCCAAACAAGTTGTCTTTGATGCGCTAGCAATCTTAGGTCCTGAATATCGTGATATACTAGAACAAGCATTTACGCAGCGCTGGATTGATGTCGTTGAAAATAAAGGAAAACGTAGTGGCGCTTATTCATCAGGATCCTATGATTCATATCCATATGTTCTGCTAAATTGGCATGATACATTAGATAATGTCTTCACACTTGTTCATGAGTTGGGACATAGTGCACACAGCTACTTTACACGTAAGACACAGCCGTATGTATATGGTGATTATTCTATCTTCTTGGCAGAGATTGCCTCGACAACAAATGAAAACTTATTGACTGATTATTTATTAAAAAATGCAAAAAGTCCATTGGAACGTGCCCATATTTTAAGCCATTACTTGGACGGTTTTAAAGCAACGGTCTTTCGTCAGACACAATTTGCAGAGTTTGAACATTTTATGCATGAACAAGCTGCAAGCGGTCAACCGCTCACAGCGGACTTCTTGAGCAAATATTATTACAAGTTGAACCAAACATATTATGGCCCAGATGTCGTCAGCGATGATCAAATTGCTTATGAGTGGTCAAGAATTCCACATTTTTATTATAATTATTATGTTTATCAATATGCGACAGGCTTCAGTGCTGCAACAAGCCTAGCCCATGGTATCTTATCTGAAAAAGAAGGGGCGCGCGATGCATACTTGGATTATTTGCGTGCTGGCAGTAGCAAGTATCCGATTGATGTCATGAAACTTGCTGGAGTGGATATGACAGATGCTAAATATTTAGAAGATGCATTGGCTGTTTTTGAAAAACGCTTGAATGAATTGGAAGAAACGATTGCTGAACTCAAAAATTAATTTATAATAAATAAAAACACCTAGCGCAAAGATGATATACATCCTTTAAGCGCTAGGTGTTTTATTAATAATTAAATAATGGACTCACTGAGATCTGTCTGATACAACTGTTTGAAGGCTGCTTGTAAGCTATGTTCATTAATAGGTCCTTTGAGTTGGTAATTTACATTTTTATGATTCAATGAAACGATACAAGAAGGGGTGCTACTAACATTCATATCTTGCGCAAGTTGTTGATTTTTTCTGAAGCATTGTTTGGCAAATTCAGAATAAAAATCTTGTCTAAATTCTTCCACATCTAGATTCAATTTATTTGTAATATCCATTAAAAGGTCAATTGTAAAAATTTCACCATAATTAATAACGGTTTCTTGCAATGCGGATAGCACCAATCGTCCTTTGCGCCGTCCTTGCATGCTTGCCGCAATATATGCCAAGCAAGAATGATAGACGTTCAAATAAAGGGTATTTTGGATATCAAGTGGTCGTCCCTGTGCAAAAACAGAGCGATTTCGCACAGCTTCTTGAATATTTTTATAATTGATGATGGGCAGAATTTGTAGTCGAATATCTTCTGAGCGTGTTTCTTTAAAATTAACAATGGCTTGTTCCGCTTCATAACAAGGAGCGGCAAGTGGATCGATAAATAAAAAAATCGTCACTGCATCTTTTGCATTTTTCTTCGTCATATCTCTCACCTCACATCTGACATGCTTTCTCAATCTTACTTTAACAAAATTTACAAAAAATATATACTAAAACACCCTCCGCTTACGGTGTAGTGTAGGTTTTTAAGGCACGTGCAATTTTAGGTTCACTTTTGATATAAGGAATATCATAAGTGGTTAGAATTTTTCTAAGTGCATAGCTGGCCTGCTCCGATGATTGTGCTTCTACTTCGAATTCATAGTCGCTATGGTCTTTGAAAGTAACGGCATCAAAGCATAAAGTAAGCGTTCCTACTTTTAGCTCGGCACGTTTGGTATGAAAATGTGTGCAAAGTTTGGCACATGCTAAATGTCCGACCATTCCATAAGAATGCAATAATTGCTGAAAATCATCAGGCAAATGAAGTGTACCTGTCGCAAGAATTTCACCCACTTGAGCATCTGTCAGAGGTAGTGTCACTTCTTGATGGTAATCTTGGATGCGTATTTTAGCAGTTAGTACATTTTCCTGTGCTATTTGGCGAATGCGCAAGGCACTGTGCTGTGATTTGAACTGCTGATCGGCAGTATCAAAATAATAATTAGTTTGTTCTTCTATATGATTTAAAGCGTCAGGATAATGTTGCATTAATTGATCATAATGCTCTTTTGATAGTAAGGTCTTAGCTTCATATTCTGCCTCTATCTTCATAATAATCTCCTTTTAAAATCGATACTTGTGGAAGTCTAACGCTATTTTTGAAATTATGTTACAATGTATTTTGAATTATTGTAGCGAATTTTTGTTGAAAGCTCAACGAAAACGAAAGACAGGGAGAGTATCATGCGGATAACTATTCAAAATAATCAAAAAGAAACGTCGGTACGCGTTGCAGAGAAATTGCGCCAGATGTTAACAGAAAAAGGGTTTCAATTAGTTGAAATGCAACCAGATATCGTGATCACCATTGGTGGAGATGGCACGTTGCTTTCTGCGTTTCATCGTCAAGCCCACCGGTTAAAAGATGTGCGCTTTATTGGTATTCATACAGGTCATTTGGGATTTTATACGGATTGGCGTGAATATCAGCTGGAAGAGTTGGTGGAAAGTATTGCCAAAGATAAGGGCGACTTTATTTCATATCCACTTCTTGATGTTGAAGTGTTTGAAGCAGATGAAATGCAAGATTCTCATCATTTCCTCGCGCTAAATGAAGCAACGATTCAAAGTTCTGTTGAGACATTAGTTTGCGATGTCTTTATTGATGATTTTTGTTTAGAAAAATTTCGCGGCGATGGCATTTGTGTTGCAACGCCAACAGGATCAACGGGCTATAATAAATCGCTTGGCGGTGCCGTACTCAGTCCTCGTTTAGAAGTTTTGCAAATGACAGAGATTGCTTCGATCAACAATCGTATCTTTCGAACACTAAGTGCGCCTTTGGTGATTTCAAAAGAAGAAACGATCAGTGTTCGTCCAGCAAAAGGTCGCCATATCATTATTACAGTCGATCATATGCAATTTGAACAACGCCAAATTCGTGAAATACGTCTTTCTTTAGCATCGGAACGTATTCGCTTTTATCGCGATCGCCATCCACATTTTTGGCAGCGCGTGAGCGATGCATTTATTGGTGAGACTTCCTTATGATGTATTGGCAAGTTGGTGCAGAAGATGCTAAAATTTTGCGCGACTTTTTAAAAGAAAGAGGCGTGTCGCGTCGAATTATTGGACGAGTGAAGTTTCATGGCGGAAGTTTTTATGTGAATGGACGCAAGGTTCATACACGTGAAATTCTTGAAGTAGGGGACGAAGTGAAGATGCAGTTACCGATAGAAGAGGCTAACGAGTATTTATATACTTCCCCGCTACCTATTTCGATTGTATTTGAAAATGAACATTATCTAATCGTTGATAAGCCTGCAGGTTTAGTTACGACTCCAAGTAGTCGTTATAGAGGGGATACAGTTGCTGCACGAGTGAAAAATTATTTAATAAAAAAAGATGCCCCACATCAAATTGTTCATACTGTAACACGACTGGATCGCTACACATCGGGTGCCGTTTTGATCGCTAAAAATATGTTTGTGCATTCCATGTTAGCTCGCCTTTTAGAGCAAAATATCTTAACGCGTGAATATATTGCTGTCGTGAAGGGTCATCTTCAAAAAAAAGAGGGAACTATTGATGCCCCAATCGGGCGCTTGGATCGGTCAATCATTGAGCGTGTAGTTTGCGAAAATGGCCAACCTGCACGTACATCTTACCGCGTATTGAAAGAATTAGATGATATATCAATTGTTGCAGCACGTCTTCATACAGGGCGAACACACCAAATTCGTGTCCATTTTAAAGCACTAGGTCATCCCATTGTCGGCGATGATTTATATGATGAAACATCACCCTTTATTTCGCGACAAGCTTTACATTGTTATTATCTTGCTTTCTTAGATCCTTTTACATCTAAGAATTTTGAACAAATCACACCTCTTCCTGAAGATATGTGCCACCTAATTAAACAGACGGGGGGAACGCAGTGGCTCGAAGAAGACTTACGCAAAAACAAAAACGGTTTCGCAAGCACCTTATAGTGTCTATCCTTTGTTTTTTATGTGGATTACTTATTGGCTATAGTACTAGAACAGGGGAGAATGTCTGGCAAGAATTGAGAATGCAATTTCTAGGAGCATCCGATTCAATTTCACAACAATTAGATGACGTTCAACGAAGTACATTGCATTTTCAAAAAGAAAAAGACCAAATTCATATTTTAGATGTTGGGCAGGGATCTGCTCTTTTATTGAAGTCAAAAGCGGGTCAGACGATACTGATTGACAGCGGACGGCATGACGATAAAAGCCAACGCATACTTTATTATTTGGACCAATTTGTTGGAACGGGAAATACGATTGATTTAGCTATTTTTACACATTCGGATTCCGATCATATTGGGCATGCGGATTTAATTTTTGATTATTATAATGTAAAAGAAGTATGGATGAATGGAAAAGATAATACGACGAGTATGTATTTCAACTTGTTAGAAGCGATTGAACGCTCAGATGCGAAATATGTAGAACCTAAAGCGGGAGAACATCATACAGTCGGAGATTTTGAGATTGACGTCTTACATCCACAAATTGGTGGCGAGTACAAAGATCAAAATGAAGCCTCAATTATTGGCCGCATTGCACTTGGTAAATTGTCGCTAATGTTTTCAGGTGATGCTTCATCTGTTGTAGAAGATCATGTTATTGAAACGGCGCATATTCCATTGGCAAGTTACTTATTAATTACAGGGCACCATGGTTCAAAATATAGCACTGGCTCTAACTGGATTCAAGCAGTCAATCCACATATTGCATTCTACCAAGCTGGAAGCCATAATTCATATGGTCATCCCCATGCACAATTAAGAAAACGTCTAGCAGATTATGGAGTCCCACTATATGGAACTGCAGAATTGGGAACGATTTCTATTTATATTCAAGCGGATGGAACGATTGATGTTCAAACGGAAGTTCAAGAGAAGGGAATGAGAACGCAATGATATATGCAATATTTGAAGAAGTTGAAGGTGCCATTGCAACATGTGTAACAGATGGTGGGCAAGTGATTTATATTGCTGCCGACAAATTGCCAGATACACTTCAACCAGGTGATGTTCTTGAAATATTCCCGACTGATGAAGGATGGCATGTTGGTGAAATATTGACGGAAGAAACTCAAAAACGTCTTGAAAAAAGTCGAAGAGTAAGAGAGCAACTAAAAAAACGCTCGGAATAAAAAATCACCCACTGCAACCGTCAATGGTTGCAGTGGGTGATTTATTTTTGCATGATATTTAGGTTATCCTATTAATTAGTCTTCATCTTTTTCCTGTTCATTATTTTCCTTTGATTCATCTACTTCAGTAGTATCTTCTTTTGAGTCCGTGTCAGTAGAAGTTTCATTGTTTATTTCTTGAACATCTTCAGATTTTTCTGGAGCAGTTCCTTGACGGACGACAATTTCATCTCCTTCGACAGTAACATAAATATCTCCCACGTCTGGATTAATCAGATAAAATTCGGCAATCTTATCTTCAATTTGTTCTTCGATGACACGTCTGAGTGGACGTGCTCCCATTGCAGGATTGTAACCTAGATCAACTAATTTGCGTTTTGCTTTATCATCGACACGAATTGTAATGCCATGTTGTTTCATTGAACGATTGATTTCGTCTAACATGATGTTGACAATTCCTAATAAGTTATCTTTAGTCAAGGCATTGAATTCAACAATTGCATCAAAACGGTTTAAGAATTCCGGTTTGAAGTAATTGGTTAATTGTTCAAGGACGGATTGTTGTGTTCCATCCATCGTTGCACCGAAGCCAACGTTTGACTCGAGATTTCCTTGTCCTGCATTACTGGTCATAATAATGATAGTATTTTTGAAATCAACTACACGTCCTTGAGAGTCTGTCAGGCGACCATCGTCAAGAATTTGTAAGAACATATTTAACACATCAGGGTGTGCTTTTTCTACTTCATCGACCAAAATAAGGCTGTAAGGTTTGCGGCGGACTTGTTCAGTAAGTTGTCCTGCTTCATCGTAGCCAACATATCCTGGAGGGGATCCGATAAGTTTGGATGTGCTATGTTTTTCCATATATTCACTCATATCTAGACGAATATATGCATCTTTGCTACCGAACATTTCATAGGTTAGCGCTTTTGCTAATTCTGTCTTACCGACACCCGTAGGACCAACGAATAAGAATGAACCGATTGGACGCGTGGTTCTGCGTAATCCAATACGGTTACGGCGAACAGCACGTGTTACTTTATCAATGGCTTCATCCTGACCGATGACATGTTTTTGAAGTTCTTTGTCCAAGTTACGTAATTGTTGTTGTTCTTTTTCTTTTAAGTCTCCAACAGGGATGCCCGTTTTTATTTCGATAATATTAATCATATCAGCTTCAGTAACATGAGGCTCTTCACTTGCAGGTTGTTGCTGTTTCAACATTTCTTCATATTTATTTACCTGATCGCGATAATAAGCAGCTTTTTCGTAGTCTTCTTTTTCTGTTGCTAATTTTTTTTGTTGTTCTGCTTGCGCCATATCTTGTTTGATTACCTCAGGGTCTACTGTTTTAATCGTTAAATTCTTTTTCGAACCGGCTTCATCGAGTAAGTCGATCGCTTTATCTGGTAAGAAACGATCTTGAATAAAGCGGTCAGAAAGTTCTATGGCTGCTTTAATAGCAGATTCATCATATTTTACATGATGATAATCTTCATATTTTTTCTGAATTCCTTTAATAATCGTATATGTTTGTTCAAGCGTTGGTTCATTAATTTTTACAGGTTGGAAACGACGTTCTAGTGCAGCATCTTTTTCAATAATGCGATATTCATCAAGAGTCGTTGCCCCAATGACTTGAATGTCACCACGTGCAAGCGCAGGTTTCAAAATGTTTCCCGCATCTGAATTGCTGCCCTCTGCTGAGCCGGCGCCAACAATTTGATGAATTTCATCAATAAATAAGATGATTTGTGGATTGGCTTCTAATTCTTGAATTAATTGTTGCATACGTTCTTCGAATTGACCACGTATGCCTGTTCCTTGAACAAGACTTGCGACGTCTAAACTGATAATTATTTTGTTTTTCAGTTTTTGTGGAACATCATCATTAATAATTTTTAAAGCAAGTCCTTCCACGACCGCTGTTTTACCCACACCTGCTTCTCCTATGAGCACTGGGTTATTTTTGTTACGACGGTTCAAAATTTGAATCATGCGGTCAATTTCTTTGTCGCGCCCGATAATCGGGTCGATTTTTCCTTCTTCTGCCATTTTGTTTAAATTAATTCCATATTCATCGAGCAAGCCACCTCCACCATTTCCTTGACCATTCATTGGTGGAACTTGACCGCCACCGAATTCAGGTGTTTGTTGGTTGCCATAATCGTAGCGAGGTTGTCCAGCGCCTAAGGCTCTAAAAATATCGTTAAAATTCTCAAATGGATCGGAAGGACGACGGCTACCGAATGATTGTTGTTGTTTTATTTCTCGATAGCATTGTGGGCAGACATCAATTTCTCTTTTTTGCCCATTTATGCTGGTCGTAAGATGGATGGTTGCTTCGCGTTGTCTACATCTTTCACATAACATAAAAAACATCCTTTCATATTTATAATTCATTACTCCAATTGCATTAGAATACATTCAGTGTAAGTCTAAGACGGAGTAGCAGTGAATACTTTGACCTTCACTGACTATATTATATACTGACTTGTTTTGACTTTCAAGTGTTTTCTAAAATTTCTTTTTAGTTGTTTGAAAGCGAATTACATGGTATTCTATTAGGTGATAAGCAGATGTTATGCGGGTAAGTTTTTGAGAAATTCTTACGTGCATTACGTCTAACATTTAACAAAGAGGAGAGAATTGTTATGCAGAAAAAAGACTTTCATATCACAGCTGAAACAGGGATTCATGCACGTCCAGCTACGATGCTTGTTCAATCCGCAAGTAAATATGAATCAGACATTATGCTGGAATATAATGGAAAATCCGTAAACTTGAAATCTATCATGGGCGTCATGTCCCTTGGTGTTGGACAAGGCGCTGATGTAACAATTACCATTGAAGGAAATGATGAAGAAGAAGCAATGGAAGGCATCGTGGCTACGATGGCTAGTGAAGGATTAGGCGAATAATATGAGTATTAAAGTCACAGGCATAGCAGCAAGTGATGGCTTTGCCAAAGCAAAAGTCTATCAATTAGTAGAGCCAGATTTGTCAGTGAAACGTGTTGATATTCAAGATAGTGCAAGCGAAATTAATCGACTGGATCAAGCAATTGATCAGTCCATTCATGAATTGCATAAAATTCGTGAGATTGCTGCAGAATCTTTAGGAGAAGAGGAAGCGCAAGTTTTCGATGCACATGTTATGGTTTTATCTGACCCAGAACTTGTTCAACAAGTAAAAGATAAGATAGAATCAGAGTCGGTAAATGCTGAATTTGCATTTGAAGAAGTTACTGAAATGTTCGTGCAAATGTTTGAAGCGATGGAAGATAATGCCTATATGCGCGAAAGAGCGGCAGATATTCGTGATGTTCGCAAACGTGTACTAGCTGCACTGCTAGGAGTTACATTACCGAATCCTGCAGGAATTGATGAAGAAGTTATTGTAGTAGCACATGATTTGACACCGAGTGACACTGCTCAACTAAATAAAAAATATGTCAAAGCATTCGTTACAAATATTGGGGGACGTACATCACATTCGGCAATTATGGCGCGCTCCCTTGAAATTCCAGCAATTGTTGGAACGGGAGATATCACAGAAAAAGCACCACAAGGCACCCTTCTTTTAGTTGATGGTGTAAAAGGTGAGGTTATTATCAATCCATCTGCGGAAGAAGAAGCTGCGCATGAAAAAGCAGCTGCTGATTTTGCTGAACTAAAAAAAGTTTGGCAAAAATTACGCGATGAAAAATCTGTAACTGCTGACGGTGTAGAAGTAGAAATTGCAGCAAATATTGGGACCCCTCGCGATATGGAAGGTGTCTTGCATTATGGTGCTGACGGTGTAGGGCTATATCGTACGGAATTTCTTTATATGGATTCAAATGAGCTTCCATCAGAAGACAAACAATTTGTAGCCTACAAAGAAGTTTTGGAACAAGCAGGAGATCAGCCAGTCGTTGTTCGTACAATGGATATTGGTGGCGACAAAAAATTGCCATATTTAAAACTATCCTCCGAGCTCAACCCATTCCTAGGCTATCGTGCAATTCGTATCAGCTTGGATCAGGATGAGATCTTCAGAACGCAACTGCGTGCATTAATTCGAGCATCGATTTATGGTAACTTACATATTATGTTCCCAATGATTGCAACAATTGAAGAGTTCAAACAAGCGAAAGCTATTTTTGAAGAAGAAAAAGAAAAATTAATCAATGAATCCGTTGAAATTTCAAATGATATTAAGATTGGTATCATGGTAGAAATTCCGTCAAGTGCAGTCATTGCAGACCAATTTGCGAAAGAAGTTGATTTCTTCAGTATTGGTACAAATGATTTGATCCAGTATACAATGGCGGCAGATCGTATGAATGAACGCGTTTCATACTTATATCAACCATATAGTCCAGCAATTTTACGACTCATTAAACATGTGATTGATTCTGCACATAAAGAAGGTATTTGGACTGGAATGTGTGGAGAAATGGCAGGAGATCCGATTGCCGTACCACTTCTCATTGGTCTAGGACTTGATGAATTCTCTATTGGTGCAAGCGATGTATTGAAAAACCGTTCACTTATTCGCAAACTTGATTCAAAAGAGATGGCATCTCTTGCTAATAAGGCACTTTATGAATGTCAAACAGCGGAAGAAGTCAAAGCATTAGTTGAAAAAATAGTTCACCAATAATAAATTGAACAAGATAATAAATAAAAAGGTTGGAAATTTCCAACCTTTTTATTTTGAGCCGCACGCATCATTCCAACCGATTCTCCTATAAAAAAGAAGTAAAATGTATTAAAATAGATAATAAGATGAAATAAAATGAGACACTATCAATGGATAATAGCATAGGGAGGGAGAAAGATGGAAACATCATTACTAAATAAAATTTTGAATCGATTAGGAGCCATGCAACACGATACGACATCTACACAACAAGAGCGACGTTTTGAAGTTGATGGACAGCCACGTGCAAAAGTATGCTATAATCAGAAAACACATATTTTTACAGTGGAAGATTATTCGCAAGAAGAAACAAGCACATTGGAATTTGATAATATTGATTATGCTGCAATTGAAATATTTGAATTAGTGCAGCCTATGATAAAAAAATAAACAAAGGAAGAATGGCATGCTGAAAGTATTTAAACCCACATGGATGGTGAAGTCCATTTATCATATATCACCACAAGAATTGATCGCAAATGGTGTAAAAATAGTACTCACCGATTTGGATAACACATTAATTGCTTGGAATCACCCAGATGCGACCGAGCAATCTTTGCAATGGATTCAAAAGGTTGTTGCATCAGGAATTGATGTGGTAATTATTTCGAACAATTGCACTCATCGCGTGAAAAAAGTAGCCGATATGTTGCATGTTCCATTTATTTCATGGGCAATGAAACCATTCAGTCGTGGATTTAAAAAGTTACAAAAAAGATATAATGTAAAAAAATCAGACGTGCTAATGATTGGCGATCAAGTTTTTACGGATGTCGTAGGTTCGAATTTGTATGGAATTGATTGTGTACTTGTTCAGCCTATTGAAGCATCTGATGCTTGGAATACAAAAATTAATCGCTATCTAGAAATGAAAATTATTTCAAAATTGACTAAAGAAGACCCAAGAATAGAATGGAGGGACTCACTTGACCAAAGAATCCGGTAATGATCTGATATGTATTGGTTGTGGTGCAACGATCCAGACGCATTCCCCCGAGCTTTCGGGATATGTGCCTGCAGCAACTTTTGAAAAACAAGCAGGGGATGTCTATTGTCGGCGATGTTTTCGTTTGCGCCACTATAATGAAATTCAAGATGTAGAGCAGACGAATGATGATTTTTTAGCGATGATTCATGCGCTTAGTGCAACGCCCGCATTAATCGTTTATGTTGTCGATTTGTTTGATGTCAGCGGTACAATGCTTCCAGGAATTCAGCGATTTGCGGGAGACAATCCGATTTTAGTTGTGGGTAATAAAAAAGATGTGCTCCCAAGTTCGTTAAAAGAAGGGAAAATGCGGCAATGGTTAATTGAGCGTATGCATGACTGGGGAGTACGTCCGCAAGAATGTCAATTGGTGAGTGCACTTCAATCTGAATCTGTAAAAGTGCTAATGCAAACGATTGAGCGCTTACGAAAAGGGCGCGATGTATATGTTGTAGGAGCGACTAATGTAGGCAAATCAACGCTCATCAATCAAATGATTCAAATTGGAACAGAATCTAAACGATTGATTACTACATCTTATTTTCCGGGAACAACGCTTGGGAAAATTATGATACCACTTGATGATACAACTTCAATGATAGATACACCAGGCATCATCTTAAAGACAAATTATACGCATTATCTTGATGCAAAAGATTTAAAAGAAGTAGTTCCTCAAAAAGAAATTAAACCTAAAAATTATCCGCTAAAAAATGGTCAAACATTATTTTTTGGAGGACTTGCGCGAATGGATTATAAAAAAGGGCCACAGCTACAACATTTTCAATGTTATTTTTCGAATCGGTTGCCTATTCATCGCACGAAAACTGAAAAAGCGGCTGAACTTTTTGAAAAACAAGCGGGCAAACTTCTAACACCTACCCTAAAAGGTGCTAAGATGTCCACATCAACGCTTATAGAAAAAACATTTGTCATCAAGCAGCCAACAGACCTTGTGATTGCGGGACTCGGCTGGATTCATATAAAAGAGATAGGAACAAAAGTATCACTATGGGTTCCAAAAAATATAGAAGTTACAATGAGAAAACCAATGATTGGTTAAGAGAAAGTAGGATAAGTTTGGAAAAATTATCAGGAAAACAAAAACGAACATTACGTGCAACAGCGCATTCATTTGACCCTTTATTTCAAATTGGAAAATCGGGATTGAATGAAGCAGTGCTTAAAGAATATGAAAATGCATTAGAAAGACATGAATTGATAAAAGTTTCAGTACTACAAAATGCCCCTCTTTCTGCCAAAGAGGCCGCTCAATTTATTGAAGAACATTCGGATATTACAGTCGTACAAGTGATCGGCAAAGTATTAGTGCTTTTCAAACGTTCAAGTACTGAGAAATATCAAAAGTATTCAACACTGCTTTAAAAAGATAAGTAAAGGAGGATACTGTGGATAAATTAAAAGCTTCACTTATTGAACAGCCAGTTACTCAATCACTTGCTGAAAAAGAGCGATTACGTGTTGGCATTCTTGGTGGGACATTTAATCCACCACATTTGGGACATTTAATGATTGCGCAACAGGTGCAATCGATTCTTCAGTTGGATCGAATGATGTTTCTGCCAACGGCTACTCCTCCACATGTGCACGAGAAAAAAACAATTACTGCTGAACATCGAATAAATATGCTACAACTGGCTATTGATGATAATGAGGATTTCTTTGTTGACCAATATGAAGTTCAAAATGGCGGTAAGAATTACACGATTGACACAGTACGTGCATTGATGGCACGCTATCCGATGGTTGATTTTTACTTTGTTATCGGTGCAGATATGGTGGAAGATTTAGTAACTTGGCACAATGCTGATGAATTGGTGAATATCATACCCTTTGTTGCTGTAAAACGATCAGGATATTCCTTGGACTCAAAATTCCCATTAATTACAGTAGATATTCCTGCGGTTGACATATCTTCTTCATATATTCGTCATGCCGTAAGTGTGGGGCAATCTATTCGTTATCTCGTGCCAGAAGATGTCCGTTTTTATATCGAACAAGAAGGATTGTATCAATCATGACAACAATAAAATATTCAACGCACTATATTGATTTGACACGTGAGCAACTACTTAAAAAAGTTGCGGCAGCAATGAGTTCAAAACGTTTCGAACATGTGATGCGTGTCGAACAGACTGCGTTAGACTTAGCAAGACGATATGGAGCAAATGAAGAAAAAACAAGTATTGCGGCTTTATTGCATGATTTTGCAAAAGAAGCGCCAGATCATTCCATGCGTGATTTAATTATTAGTGAGAATTTAGATTTAGATTTACTCAGTTTTGGTAATGCGGTCTGGCATGGACCAACGGGAGCCATTTTGGCCAATAAGATGTTTGGAATTGAAGATGATGAGATCTTACAAGCTATTGCTGAGCATACGTGTGGAAGTTTGCCACATGCACCGCTCGTTCAAAAAATTGTTTTTGTGGCAGATTTCATTGAACCAGCGAGAGATTTTCCAGCAGTAGAGCATGCACGAGAGATTGCGAAGAGATCGCTGGATGCGGCTGTCTTTTTTGAGTTGCAACACACTTTAAAATATTTATTAGAAAAAGAAGCGCGCATCTACCCTAAAACATTGCAAAATTATAATGCATGGATAAGTGAAAATGAAAAAGGAAAGGAATAGGAACGAATAATATATGAAGAAACGTACACCAGAAGAAATTTTAGAATTGGCAATTAAAGCTGCTGATGAACGCAGTGGCAAAGACATCATTGCCTTGAATATGAAAGGCATTTCGATTTTATCGGATTATCAATTGATTATCACAGCAAATACTAACCGCCAAACAAATGCTATTGCGCAGGCAATTATTCAAGAAGCTGCTAAGGCCGGAGTGCATGCAGTGATGGAAGGAAAAGCGGACGGCAATTGGTTGCTTGTTGACTTAGGTGATGTGATTGTCCATATTTTTGATGAAGAAAATCGTCATGCTTATAATTTAGAAGGATTGTGGGCTGAAGCCCCTCTTGTGGAGATTTCACAATGGATTATCAATTAGATCAATATAATACATTTGCAGAACTTTATAATCGTTTCATGAATCCGTCGCTTTATGAGCAGTGGAAAGAATACATCACCAACCGCACAGCTATTACAGGTGCTAAGATACTAGATTTAGGATGTGGAGCAGGGCATTTGGGTGTTCGACTTGCAAAAGAAGGTGCACAATATGTAGGATTAGATCTCTCAGAAGAGATGCTAACGCAAGCTGCAACTAAGCAACAAGAGCAAAATGTAGCATTTCCACTTGTTCAAGGTGATATGCGTGATTTAGACGGTTTTGGGTTATTTGATGGTATTGTTTCATTTTGTGATTCACTTTGTTATTTGACGAATGATGGTGACTGGCTGCGAGTCTTTTCGGAAGTGTTTAATCATTTGACAGATTCTGGTATTTTTTTATTTGATATTCATTCTCTTTATCAGATGGCTCAATACGATGGTTTTTCTTATCATGACATTGAAGCGGACCAAATTTTGTTGTGGGATAGTTTTTCGGGCGATGTTCCTTATTCTTGTGAACATTATTTGACCATTATGAAGTCAATGGATAATAAAATCTATCAGCGATTCGATGAAGTACATGTGCAAAGAACATATCCCATTGAAGTCGTTATTGAACAATTAAAAAAAGCAGGTTTTTCTAAAATCAATGTAATAGCTGAGTTTGGACAGGATGTTAAAGCTGAAAGCAGACGTTTATTTTTTGAAGTAAGAAAGTAGGGAAGAGATGTCGGTTTGGGGAATTGTAGCAGAATATCATCCATTTCATAATGGCCATCAATACCAAATCGACTGGATTCGTCAACAAGATCGTGAGGCTATTATTATTGCTGTTATGAGTGGTAACTTTATGCAACGCGGAATTCCTGCTCTAATGGACAAGTGGATGCGCACAGAGATGACTTTAGCTGCTGGCATCGATTTAGTAATGGAATTACCCATTCATTTTGCTATTCAAGCGGCAGATTTTTTTGCACGCGGTGGTTTGAGTGTATTGACGCAGCTAGAGATTGATCATCTTGTATTTGGGTGTGAATCTGGAATGGCAACAGATTTTCAAAATGCTGCGGAAGTATTTTTAGATCAAGAACATAAAATATTCCAAAAAGTTCGTGAAAACTCAAAATCCCAAGCGTATCCTGAAGCACTCCAAGCGGCGATTATGCAAAGTGAATTACCTATCACGCTCGATCTGACAACATCGAATAACCGACTTGGGTTTTCTTATGCAAAAGAAATTGTCAGCAACCATTTGGACGTGAAAATGCATCCACTGGAAAGAATAGGAACTTCACATTTTGATCAGCGCCTAATTGAAGGCAAACAATATGCAAGTGGCACCGCTATTCGCCAAGCGCTTCTCAAAAAAGAAGATATTCATGCATTTGTTCCAAAATCAACATTCCAAATAATAGCACAGGCGAATGCAAATCTCATAACATGGAAAGATTTCTGGCCTTATTTAAAATATCAACTCATTGTATCATCGATTGACTCATTGCAAATGATTTATCAAATGAATAATGGTTTAGAATATTTATTAAAAGATGCAGCACGAAAAGCTGATACATATGCGCAATTTTTGGAATATATCAAAACAAAAGCATATACACAAGCCCGACTGGAGCGCTTAGCACTTTATGGGTTGCTACGGTGGAATGGTCCTGACATGATATCGCGACTTAATGAAAAAGCGAACCTTAGAGTGCTTGGGTTTTCTGAATTGGGAAGATCATATTTAAAACTGTTGCGCCGCAAAGGTATACGTCCTGACACAATTATTGGAAAAGTTGAGAGCAATACATATGCACTAGACATTCAAGCGGGTGAAATTTATCGTCTAGCGAAACCTACTGCAGTAAAAATACAAGATTATACAAGAAATCCTGTCCAAAGGCGTTGACTATCTTTAGCGGCAGTTGTATAATTATTGATGTTGCCTAGTGCTTCAAACGTTATGTGAAAGGCAAAAGGTGATACTTTGAAATTAAAATGGGCATTAACAGAACTAAGAAAACAGCCAAATGAACCATTCATTATTTCTGGAGAAGCGGACCTGAAAAAAGATCTAATGAAACGGAACAAAGACATTATAGATGTCAGCCCGATTAAGATTTCGGGAAGTATCGTTCCTGAAAATATGGATCAATTTTTAGTAACAGCCACTTTGCAATTGACACTTGTTCTACCATCCACTCGTTCGCTAACACCGACACGTGTGCCATTAGAACTTCCTTTTACCGAACTTTATATTTCTCCGGACAGACCGGCGGAAGAAGCGGAACAAGATTTAGTTTTTCATCTCGAAAAACATTCCATTGATTTGCAAAAACCAATTGAAGATACAATCTTAACCGCATTACCGTTAAAAGTTCTAACTGAAGAGGAACGAAAAAGTGAAGATTTGCCATCGGGAAATGATTGGAAAATGTTGTCTGAAGAAGATTACCAACAAAAAAGACATGAACCTGTTTTAAGTGAGCGGGGGAGTGCATCGCCATTTGCAGTTTTGAAAGATTTATTTCCTGAAACGGATGAAGAGAGTTCCAAAAATTAAATGGCTTTAAGCGAAAAACTTAAAGGAGGTGTTTGGTCATGGCAGTACCAAAAAGAAGAACGTCTAAAACAAGAAAACTAAAACGTCGTACACATCAAAAATTAACGCTACCTAATTTATCAGAATGTCCAAACTGTGGAGAATTAAGAAGAAGCCACCATGTATGCCCAGCATGTGGTTATTATCGTGATGAACAAGTAGTTGAATAATAATCCGAAAACGTCTTTCCTTAAAAGGCGTTTTTTCTATAGCTATTTTATGCTATAGTAAGGACTAAATGGAGGAGGTCGTGAAGTGTCTGGACTTGTTGATCTTATTGTAGCTATTATTTTTTATTTATTTCCTTTTATCATTCTTTTTAACTTCAAAAAAGTTGATCTTATTTTAACTAAGTTAGTGAAGAGTTTGCGGACACCAGATGTACTTGTGCCCTATTTGGTGGTGTCTGTGATTGGAATGGACGCTTTGCTATTTACTTTTCCATATACATTGTATTTGGTTATTCTCGTTTGTATTTTAGGGATTATGTTAGCAAGTTATTTATATTTTATGACAGGTGAGATTTATTTTTGGAAGATATTCCGCGTATGGTGGCGTTTGATTTTTATCATTGCCATCTTTGGGCATAGTATTTTAGGAATTTATTTCTTGTATTGCATGTGGTAATTTAAGATGAGTGGGTTATGAAAAGCCTTTTCGAGAGAAAAGGCTTTTTTAGTGCGGACATTTTCGGATAATTTTAGAGAAAAATTCTAATGGCCTACAATATATTTATAATAATTTACAAAAAGTAGATATAATTTAACAAACAGACAATGAATATGCTTCTAATCAATTTTTCAATATGGTATAATGCAATTTACAATATATATGGAATTATAGAGTAAATAATCAATTATAAAATATTAAAATTTAATTAAGGCAATAATGTTAAATACAGAACGAGGAGATTATAATGCAAGCAAAATTAAAGAAAGCAGTTACATCATTAATGGCAGCCACTATGATTTTAACTGGTCCAACGACAGGTGTTGTCAGTGCTTTTCGCTATCACGATATTTCAAGCGAAAAAAGTAGTTATATTAATGCTACACCTGTAGAAACTCCTGCGAAATTTGATAAGGATCCAACGAGTAAGGAAGAAGCGAATGATCAGCTTAAAGATCCTGATTATCCTGCTACCTATACAGTGGAGAATAATTTCAAGGTGCAGCGTGGCGACCGTCGCGAAACGAACTATCAGCCTTATATCGCAACGGTGGGTGATGAGAATTTCATGACTCAGGAAGAAAAAGATAAGATAAATCATATCGAACCCCTTCCAGAGATGGATGGTTATTCTCGTCCGATTCAAGATATCCATATTACATATGATTTCGTTAAGAATAATGCACAACAAAAAGGAGAACTCAAAGAAACAACACCTAAGGATGCTATCTTTGATCACTCTTTATGGACGAACCTTGACTTTGTATATAGTTCGGTTGAAATGCCGATAAAAGTTAAGCACGTCTTTCAAGAGCTTTATAACAATGAGAAATATGGACCATTGCCAGGTCAGAATGACCCTATTGTGGAAAATCAAAAAGGACGTATTGGTCACGATCTTGTGATAACATCTCTTGACAAAGATGAGCGTGTCGGTTTTGAACCAGAAGAGAACCAAATTGTCGTCCGTATTTCAGAAAATACGCGAGATTTTGAAGTGGAATATCGTTATAATCGCTCAAAATTCGTTGTTAATTATGATACGAGTGGCGGAACAGATATTCCAGCGCAAGTCCTTTACTATGGACATACCATTCCAAAGGCATCAGAACCTCAAAAAATTGGCGCTATTTTTAAAGGTTGGCAAGCTTCTCACGATATTCACTATAAAGAAGGCGCACAGAAGAAAGTTATTAAAGCTGGAACTCTAATTCCTGGCAAAAATTCGGAATTTTTTGAAGGAATGCCAGCTCACGATCTGACATTTACCGCAGTATGGGAAGAAGAACTAACGGCGGATTATACAGTTTTATATTATACGGAAAAAGCAGACCACGATTTTGGAGAAGAAGTTCCAGAAAATCTAAGGGATAAATATGACTATGTAGGCGCTCGTGTTATGACAAATCAAGAGGTTGGAACATCTCCAAATCTTGAAGAAATGTTGCCTGAAGGTGTAACTTTCCCAGACTTAGAGGGAAAACCTGCTAATATTACAAGCAATAAAGAAGAGCTAGGTAAATATTTTGTATATAACAAAGATCTAACTGATAAGGAAAATTCTATCAATACTGACGGTGGATTAGTTCAAAAAACTATAGACGCAACTGGCAATACAATTTATAAAGTTTTTTACAATAGAACAGTCTATAAATTATATTTTGAAAAAAATAATGTAAAAAGCAGAGATTCTTACAATCCTGTAATCATCGACCACAAGAACAAAAAGTTATTTTATCCAACGGGAGATCACAGCTCATATACACCAAATGAAGAAGATGGAACAATAGGCTATGAAATGGTAAATGATATTTATTCTTTCAGTGCTCGCTTTGGACAGTCCCTAAGAGGTCTATGGCCAACAGATGCCTATATTCGTGGAAATCCCAAAGATAGGACGGGAAACCAAGGTTGGATTCTTAATACACACCTAGCGAGTGGTCAAGTGCTCATCTTTTATAGAGATACCCCACCCTACAGGCTCACTGCAAATGAATTTATAGATATTGAATATACAAAAAAATCCACAAGCAAGGGATATAAAGATAATTACTATGGTGATAAGGACTTAGTCTTTGGAATCGCCCTTTCTGGTAAAAATAATATAAGACCTATCCATGTAGATTTTCAACTGGAAACTTTTAATGATGGAGAGTATAAATATACTCCAAGTTTATATTATTGGAAATGGGATACAGCATTTTCTGGTTTTAGATTTGCGGCACCCGAGCTTAAAGGCTTTAAAACACCGGAGAGACAGGCTGCGACAAGGTTGGAGTATATGAAATTCCTAAGATTAATGGGGATAAATAATGTAAGAAAAGCTACACCTGAGCAGTTAAAAGAGTCTGTTAAAAATGCCCTAGATGAATTAAATGAAGGTAGACCTGAGGATGAAAAAGTTCCTTATCAGATCCCGCCAGTTGTATTTAATAATATTATAATGATCACAAACAATTGCAATGCACGTCTTGATTTTAAATATAAGAGAAATTCTTATAAATTAAATCTAAATTCAAATCCAACTGTAGAGCAAGAGGATTCATATTTTGAAGGAAAGACTTTTGCAGATGGGTCAAGCATGAACCAAGATGTGAAATATGACTATCCAATAGCAGACCTCAAACTTCCACTTCTAACAGAAGCTGATAAGCCAGACGTTTATAATGGAAAAGGAATGAGTTATAAATTCTTGGGCTGGGCAACTGACCCTAAGGGTGTCAACATGATTCAAAAGGTAGTAAGAGAAGAGGACGGCAGTGAGAAACTTGTAAAGGATAAAAATGCAACAAAAATGCCTAACTACAACATTGCTCTCTATGGCATTTGGGGAGAGGAAGAACATGTTTGGACAATCTCCTTTGATCCAAATGGCGGAACTTTAGGAGCACTAAAACCTGAACAGTTGGCTACGCATAAAAAAGGCGAAAAAATTCAGACTACTATTGGTGAAAAAGAATATATTTTACCAGAAGTCACCATAGCAGGTGATAATGAAAAGGCTGTTCAAAAAGTAAATATTAATCATCGTCTGACAATAAAAGAACCTGTGTGGTCACCTAAACGTCAAGGTTATGATTTCTTAGGTTGGGAAGTCGTTCGCAAAAAAGCTGATGGTTCAGTCAATACAACCTATAAGGACACTTATGGCGTTCCTGAGTTATATGCTTTTCAAAATGAAGTCGTCCAAGATGCTTACTTAAAAGCGATATGGGTTCCTAATAATCTGATTAGCATACCCGTTGTTCATCATTTTTATGATTCAACAGGTAAGGAATTATTAAGAAAACAAACAGAATATCTTACATTGAAACGTGTTGGGTCATATGTTTCAGCTGTAGCTACAAAGCAAGGAACGGATTACCTTGTAATGAAACATGATGATGAACGAAATGAATTGGAAGGAAATGCTGACTACGAAGAAATATTAAGAAAATCCGGACGAAAAAATGCTTACTTCCAAACAATGAAAATTGCCAATCCTTATTTGGCAAATGGCGAAAAGAATCCAGATGCATTCAATGAGTTCCATTTCTACTACCGAAAATTCAGAACGCGAAAATATAAAATTAATTATTTCGATGAACGCATTAAGGATAAGGAACTAACTGAAGACAATAAAAAAGCATACCGCATTATCAATAAAGAAGGCGGCCCAGAAATTGTCGAAAATGGAAATCGTCATTATGATTCCAGAAACTATAGAAAGATTCCAGGATGGAAATTAACGTCTGCACCTCAACAGCAACTTTTCTTTGATTTAGATGCGGAAGGTAATTTCTTAGGAATTAATGGTGCTCGTGGTGATGGCTCCGATGAGATTTCTTTCTATTATAAAGATATTCGAGTTATCGAAAGAGAAAGTTCAAGCTCCGTTATTCCTGATGGTTATCATCGAGTAGTCTTCAAGATCGACCCAAATCGAAAAGGCGGAACTTTTGCTCGAAAAGCGGACGGAAGCGTGAAAACTGAAGTCGTTTATGATGTCATTGATGGTCTATATTCTGACCATATCCCAATTCCACAAGAGCTAAAAGAAGAGGACTCAGAGGAAGAAGATAAGTTTTATATTAAGCCAGACCCTGGTAAGGCATTCGTCTATTGGGATGAGTCAAAATTATTTAATCGCCGAACAGTTATTGATCGTAATTATAAATTTACAGCTTTCTTTGACTGGTCAGGACTACATATTGATCCATTAGTTCGTACGGAATCCTTGAAAGATGTCAATGATTTTATGCCATCCATGGATGATTTGAAAGGGGCACTTTCTTGGGTGAAAAATGGCGTCAAAGGTCCATTGCCAGCAGGAATTAATGTCACCATTAATGAAACAGAAGAAGAAATCTATCAAAAGGTAAAAGAATTAGGAAATTCTGACTCTAATGAAGATTTTAGAACAGTAAAAATCGCTGCTACTGTGGATTATGGTAGCGGATCGGTACAAGATATTGAGATTCCGATCAGAATTTACAAAAACATCTACGAAGCATTGACGACTGGCGAAAAACCGAAATACTTAGCCGATGCGGAAAAAGGTGATCTTAAAGATGTTACGGGCGATTATATAAAAGTTATTGTCAACCCGACAGACAAGGTAAGCAACAAAGATACCAAAGTCTACTATGTCAACAAGCATGCGAAAGTTGAGATTCCAGAAATAGTTATCGCCGATGCGGAAAAAGGAAAAATTGGCTTTATTTCTTGGACATCTGACAATGATGCGGTCAATACAGACGGTGTCTACCTCTTTAAAGATGACCAAGATAAGGTGAAGAGATATAAATTCACAAAAGAAACAGTAATCCAACCAATGTTCGCTGAAGATGTTGTTGAGCAACCTGGAAAAGATAAACCACAAGTTCCTAAAAACTATGTAAAAGTTATCGTTAACACAACGGACAAAGCAACGGATGATACGAGATTTGAAAAAATCTTCTGGGTAAATCCAACGAAAAAAGTTGAAATTCCAGGCATTGTAAATCCTACAGGAAAATCAGATCAACAGGTTGAACTTGAAGATGGCAATGGTGTATCAATTGGCAACCAAAAAGTAGACTATATTTTCAATGAGTGGAAAAAGGTTCAAGTAGGGGAAGATGATGATCATTTGCAAGCGGTTGATCCTGCCGAAACAATTGACTTTAAAGATCATCAATTCGCTGATAAAGTAACTGTCATTGAAGCCATCTATAAAAAATCAATCAAAGCTGCGAAAATGATTGAGCTACAAGTGACACCGCTGAAAATTGCGGAATCATTGAAGTCTAAAGTTGGTACAGATTACATTAATAAGTTCATTCCTACTGAAGATGATTTAAGAGCATTCCTCCAATATAAAGATGAAAATGGGACGTTCACTGCTTTGCCAAGCGATGCTGAGATCGTCATCAAAAATGATCCTTATGAAGCACTTAAAGAAAATGGCAAAGAGGATAATGAAGAATTCAGTAGAGATATTCTTCTGAAAGTTGAAGTAACTTTTGCAAGTGGCGCTTATAAAGGTCAGAAGACGCATATTAATGTGCCAGTCAAGTTGTATAAGAACATTTATGAGGCATTGAATATTAATTTCGACAGACCAGCCGACATGCCAGATACTTTAGATGTTCCAGAACTTGAAAATGGTTATGTGAAAGTTACTATTGACCCGACAGATAAAGTTGCGGGACATCATAAGAAAGTATTTTATGTCAATCCGAAAGCGAAAGTAAGAATTAAAAACTTTGACTTTACTGATGAAGAAAAAGAAGCATCAGGCTTCTTATACTGGACATCTGATAATCAGGATCAATTAAATGAATCTGGCGATCAGGATGGACATTTCCAATTTGAAGATGATGCTTGGACTACGGCTCATGGGCTTCCACTCCGTCAGAATTTTGCAAAAGATACAGTCATTTATCCTGTCTTTGCAGATGAGGTGGTTGAACAACCTGGAAAAGATAAGCCACAAGTTCCAAAAAATTATGTAAAAGTTATCGTAAGACCTACCACTAAAGCAAAAGTTAGTGATGAAAGAATTTTCTGGGTTAAACCGAATACGGAAGTTATGATTCCAGTGGACACGCCAGAAGCTATCGAAGATTGGACCTATGAACAATGGACGATCGGCGAACCGAGAGAAAATAGAAGAAGTATCGATTTAACACGTAAGAATATCTTCACACAAAATGAAACGATCATTACTGCACGATATTCTTATAAACCTAAAGAAATTCAAGATTCAGTTCTAGACTATGTTGATGGACTTTTAAAAACAATTGTAGAAGTGAATGGCAAAACGGCATCAGAAACTAGCGGACTTGTTCTATATGGAGAAGAAGCAGCAGGAAGTCTGACCGTTACAGATAACATAGAATATGTAGGATTGATTCCGAATGAAAGTTATACAGTGATTGCAAGTCTCTACGATATAACGGCAGGCGATTATGTTGTAAAAGATGAACATTTTACAGGAAAAGTTGCCGATGAAACAGGAGCTGGAGAATGGAATATTCAATTTGCGGATATTACGCTTCTATCTGATCATCAATATGTTGTACTCGTAAAAGGCCATAGTGAACACACTCACCGATTCTTTGAAGCGGACGGTTCGGTTGTCGATAAAGAGCAAGTCCTTATTCATGCAATCAGTGATCAGGCGGGCAAATGGACCCCTGTTCCTGAATTTGAAGAAGCGATAAAAGACAAGTCAGAAACGATTATTGTCAAAAAAGCAAAAGTACCGACAACAGGAATACTTAAAACAACCATTTCCGTAGGCGAAGCCAGTGAACAAGTAACTGGGACAGCTGAAAATGCTGCAGTTGTGAAAGTTCCATACAAAGAATCTTCTGTAACAAAACGTATTGTAGATACAGTAACTTATGAAAATATGCCAGCTGGTAAGAAATATGTGATTATTTCAGAATTGATGAAATTCACAGAGGATGCTCCAGCGGGCGAAGTTGTTAAAACGATCACGCTTGAAGGTGGCGATGCCATCGAAATTAATGCTGATGGTAATGGTAGCTTTGATGTAGACTTTGGAGAAGTTAGCCTTGAAGCTGATGCTGCTTATGTTATCTATGAAACGGCAATAAGTGCAGATCTTTATCTAGATGATAGTGATGCTGAAGTCAACCATATTGTCGAGCATAAAGATAGAAATGACAAAGCACAAACCGTATTAGCTGAAAGATATAGTAAAGAAATTACCGTAAGTAAGGTTGAAAAAGGTAAGACGGATGAATTGGTCGGTGCAACGGTTAGAATTGTAGCAGATGATAAAGTGTTACATGAATGGGTAACGACCAAAGAAGCTAAATTGCTAAATCTTACAGATGGCGAATATACTATGGTAGAAGTCGAGGCTCCGGATGGATATGAGCTTGCAAAAGATATTAAATTTAGAATAAAAAATGGCGAGCTTGAAATTATGGATGCCAGTGGCAATTATAATTTGGCGGCAAATGGTTTATTACGAATGGAGGACATCGCTAAAAAGGTTGAAAAACAACCAAATGATGATTCCAATAAACCAAAATTACCGACTGATCCAACTAAACCAAATGAGTCAACTTCATCGACGACTGCTCAGCCAAGTAATAAACGTAAGCTACCTAAGACAGGTACTGCTCATAACTTAGAACAGATGCTATTCTTGTTAGTAGTGGGGTCATTGTTAGCAACATTAGGTTTTAATAGACGAGAAGATAAAGAACTCTTCTAAAATAATTTAAAAGTTCCACATCACTTTTGTGATGTGGAACTTTTTTTATGCTTTATACACCTTAACAGGGAACGTGAATTCCCTTGTTATGTTACAAATATTACATTTTATGCGATTTGAAAAAGAAATGGGTAATTATGTGGTGGAAAGTGGGGGAATATGGTAGACTCATATTGTAAATGGTAAAAAGGGAGGAGTGACGGCAAATGTTAATTGGGGAATACAAACATACCATTGATGCAAAAGGGCGCATAATTATTCCAGCGAAGTTTCGCGAAAAGCTCAGTGAGCAATTTATCGTCACTCGTGGACTTGATGGCTGCTTATTTGGGTATACCCAAGAAGAGTGGGAGAATATTGAAGATAAATTAAAAAAACTACCACTCGCTAAAAAACAAGCACGTCAATTTACTCGCTTCTTTTATTCGGCTGCAACCGATTGTGTACTTGATAAACAAGGTCGAATAAATTTACCTAAAACATTGATTGAATATGCAGGCATTGAGAAAAATTGCTATTTAGTAGGTGTTTCAGAGCGCTTTGAAATTTGGAGCGAAGAACGCTGGTTACAATTTACAGAAGAAGCTGAGGAAACATTTGAAGAAATTGCTGAAGATATGATTGATTTCGGATTTTAAGAGTGAAGGAGAAGTAAGATGGCATTTGAACATGAGACAGTATTGCTGCATGAAGCAGTAGACGGCTTAAATGTGAAACAAAATGGAATTTATGTCGACTGTACTCTAGGTGGCGCAGGCCACACTTCTCTTATTTTGCACCAGTTGCAAGGGACAGGAAAAGTTATCGCTTTTGATCAAGATGTTACTGCAATAGAAAATGCAAAAAGACGTTTAAAAGATGTTATCGATACGGGGCAGTTGATTTTGGTACATCGTAACTTTGCGGATTTAAAGCAAACGTTAGAGGAGCTAGAGATCCAGCATGTCGATGGTGTGCTTTATGATCTAGGTGTAAGTTCTCCACAATTTGATCAAGGAAGCCGCGGATTCAGCTATAACCAAGAGGCTATGCTCGATATGCGAATGGATAGTCGCCAATCATTAACTGCTTATGAAATTATTAATGAATGGCCATATGAAGAAATGGTCAAAATATTTTTCCGCTATGGAGAAGAGAAATTCTCAAAACAAGTGGCACGTGAAATTGAAAGTGTACGCCAGAAAGGTCCTATTGAAACGACTTTTGACCTTGTTGAAATAATTAAATCAGCTATTCCAGCGCCAGCAAGACGACGTGGCGGACATCCAGCTAAAAGAATTTTTCAAGCGTTGCGAATTGCGGTTAACAATGAACTTGAGGCGGTTGAACATTCACTTGAACAAGCCATTGATCTTCTTAATTTAAAAGGGCGGTTGAGTGTTATTACATTTCATTCATTGGAAGATCGTCTCGTAAAACAGATCATTCAAGATGAATCAACGGCTGAAGCATTCCCTGCAAAATTACCCATTTTGCCAGAAAATATTAAGAAACCAATATTAAAAAAAATTACCCGAAAACCGATTTTGCCAACAACTGCAGAAATTGATGTGAATCGTCGTGCAAGAAGTGCAAAATTGCGAATTGCTGAAAAACAAAGCTTAAAATGATCATTAGTTAGGAGTATTGAAGATGATAAACGATAACTTGGCAAGAAATTATAACATGGAACAAGTGGCAACTGCGCTTCCTAAAAAAACGTATGATCCTTCCATTGCGAAAGAGACACCAACCGTTGCAACACCTAAAGTGTATGTCGGTCTAACGCGTGTTGAAGCTTTTATGATTGCCATTTTTTCGATGGCAGTTTTTGCGCTGCTTATTTTTAATGTTTATTCTGCTATGTATACTTCTAACTTAAATCGCCAAGTTCAAGATATGAATGAAGAGATTATGAAGACGGAGGTCGTTGTTGATAATCTGACGCAACATGTGCATGAGCTTAGCCGTTATGAAAGAGTGTACAAAATTGCAGAAGAACAGGGCCTTAAAATGAATGAAAAAAATGTAAAAAATCTACGCCCTTAATTAGGTGATGACATGCAAAATATCAAGAATAGAAAATACGCTACAATAGGTTTATTTTGTATATCTATTGCTGCGTTTTTTATATTAATTGCGCGATTAGGCTGGGTTATGCTCTACGGTGAAGTAAGCGATGAAGATCTAACTAAAAATATTCAAAATTTATATACCAATAGCCAAAATATCCAAGCTAATCGCGGTTCAATATTAGATAAAGATGGGAATCCCATTGCCGTAGATGCAACCAGCTATAAGATGGTCGCTATTTTGACGGACAAATGGTCCAATCCCAAAAAGCCGATCCATATTCAAAAACCTGTCGAAGTGGCTGAAGTATTGGCGAAGTATTTGCCTATTTCTGAAGATGATATCTATACGCGCTTAACACAAGATGCATCGCAAGTTGAATTTGGTACGGTTGGCAGTCAATTATCTTACCATACTGTGAGCCAAATAAAAAAAGAACTTGAAGAAAAAGAGTTGTCAGGTATTACATTTGAAGAATCAAAGACGCGCCTTTATCCCAATGGTGTATTTGCATCGCATGTCATCGGTCTGGCACAATATCCTGATCCAGAAGAGAAGAAAGAGTCCGATCGTTTAGAAGGTATTACGGGAATTGAAGCATCATTGGATGATGTACTAGCAGGTGTCAATGGTTATTATCAATTTGAAAAAGATTCACAAGGCTATATTATTCCAGATGAGCCTGTAAAAATGAAAGAACCGATTGATGGGAAAAATGTTTATTCTACTTATGACCGCCAACTCCAAATCCATCTAGAAAAGACATTGGATGAAATTGATCTAAAAAATCATCCTGAAAATATGGTTGTGACATTGATGGAAGCCAAAACGGGGAATATTGTTGCTGGTGCTCAAAGACCGACATTTAATGCAGAAACTCGAGAAAATATTGATGAATCATGGCAAAATTTATTTGTAGAGGCAGCTTATGAACCGGGAAGTACATTTAAATTGCTGACGACTGCGGCCTCTGTTGAAGAAGGTTCGTTTAGTCCAGATCGATATTTCCAATCTGGAGCTATTGAAACGGAAGGTGGCGTGATTCGCGATTTTAATGAGGTCGGTTGGGGTATGATTTCGCATTTGGAAGGACTCTCTAAATCAAGTAACGTTTTATTCGTGACATTGGTAGAAGAGATGGGGCTAGATGTTTGGAAAAAATATCTTGACGGCTTCGGGTTTGGCCAGCTAACAGGAGTCAAATTACCGAGTGAATATGAAGGTAGCAACCCTTATGAATCATCACTTCAAAAAGTTAACACTGCTTTTGGACAAGGGATTGCGGTTACTCCAATTCAAATGATGCAAGCTTTTTCTGCTATTGCCAATGATGGAAAAATGGTTCGCCCGCGTTTTGTCACGAAGATTGTCGATCCAAAAACTAAAGAAGAAACCATTCTGGAACCCGAATATGTACAGACACCTATTTCAGCTGAAACAGCAAAATTAACACGTCAATATGCAAAACAAGCGACAGAAATGGAAGGAAGTCTGACGCATAATTATATGCGTGAAAATGAATCAATACTTGCAAAAACAGGTACAGCAGAAATTGCCGATTCAGAAACCGGAAAGTATTTAGGCAATCAATATGTTTTTTCGGTTGTTACGATGTTTCCAGCAGAAGATCCACAATATATCCTTTATATTACAGTTAGAAATCCAAAACTTGACGAAGGAGATCTTTTCGGTGGAACTGTTGTAGAAAATATTGCGCGCGCTATGATGGATTATTTAGCAGAGTATCAGAATGCTAATCATGAAGAAGGAACAGAAGATCAGCAATATGCTGCTACACCTAACTTGTTAAGCAAGACGGTAGATGAAGCATTAGATAAGATAGGGGAAAATCATCCACATGCCTTGATTGGTTCTGGGCAGACAATCGTTCAACAATATCCACTACCCGATACACCGCTTTTTGATCATCAACGTATTTTGTTGATGACAGAGGGGGCGATGACAATGCCTGATGTGAAAGGTTGGTCGCGAAATGATATTTTAAAAATATCGGAAATTACGGGGATTCCTTTTACATTTGAAGGAGAAGGATATGCCCAAAGCCAAAGTCTAGAACCGGGAAGCTTTATGGAGCAAGATTCAGCAATTACTATCAAGCTTTCCCCTAATTATCCATAAGGAACAGACTCTTTATCAAAAAATGTTATAATACAGATGGGAGTTAAACTTCCATCTGTTTTTTTAAGGAGGAAATTGAATGAGCGAAAAGTACCTGTCTTATGTTGCACTTGTGGTGACATTCATTATAAGTAGTACTTTCATGCCGAAAATTATTCATTATTTTAGAGAAAAGCAATTGGGACAGACGATGCGTGAAGAAGGTCCAAGCTGGCATCAATCCAAATCAGGTACACCTACAATGGGTGGCGTGGTCATTTTAATTGCGAGCATGATCGCTGAAATTGTAGGAATTTTGCTTTATCCGACAGGACGCAATCATTTAGCACTCTTACTTGCAGTCATAATCTTTTTTGGCGGTTTGGGTTTTATTGATGATTATTTAATCCTAATAAAAAAACAAAATGAAGGTTTAACAGCCAAGCAGAAATTTGTTGCACAAATTGTAGGTGCTATTTTAGTTTTTGTTGTGTTGCTTTGGTTTAATCATCCTACAATACTTCATTTACCTTTTTTTACGTGGCGGATGCCAAAAGTGTTATATGGTATTTTTGTAGTTTTTTGGATTACGGGATTTTCTAATGCAACGAATTTAACGGACGGCATTGACGGATTAATGGCAACTAATGGTGTTATTTCTTATATGACTTATGCTGCAATTGCGGCAGCTTTGAACCGTTATGAAGTGATGTTTTTCTGTCTATCGATTGTAGGTTCTTTATTAGGTTTTTATTTATATAATAAAAAACCCGCTCAAATTTTTATGGGTGATGTAGGCTCTTTAGCTTTAGGTGCAGGCCTTGCTGTTGTTTCTATTTTGCTTTTTGAAGAATGGTCGCTACTATTGATTGGAATGACCTATGTGATGGAAACGGCTAGTGTGATGATACAAGTTGCTTATTATAAAAAAACTGGAAAACGCTTCTTCAAAATGACACCTATTCATCATCACTTTGAAATGAGTGGTTGGAGTGAAACGCAAATCGTTACACGTTTTGGATTATTATCAATTATTGGTGCCTTAGTGGGCATTTGGGGTGTCCTTTTATAAAGGATTGAAAGCAGGGGATTAATAGATGACATTATATAAATCGCTAGAAAATAAAAAAGTGTTAGTGCTCGGAATGGCGCGCAGTGGCTATAGTGTTACTAAATTGCTATTAAAACAAGGTGCGATCGTCACTTTGAATGATAAAAATGAAATAATAGATGAGCATAAGTTAAAAGCATTAGAAGCTGCTGGAGTAAAAATCATCACAGGCGCGCATCCATTGTCATTACTTGCACCGACTCCTGACTTGATTATTAAAAATCCGGGTATCCCTTATACACTTCCACTACTTGAAAAAGCGGCAGCGCTAGATATTCCAATTATTACAGAAGTGGAACTTGCTGCAGCTTTATTACCTATTCCAATTATTGGGATTACAGGTTCCAATGGCAAGACGACAACGTGTGAATTAACAGCTGCCATTTTACGCCAATATTTCTCCTATCATCATGTTTATTTGGTGGGTAATATTGGGGTACCACTGAGTGAAATTGTCTATGATGTAAAAAAAGATGATCACGTAGTCACTGAGCTTTCAAGTTTTCAATTAGCTGGAAGTCCAACACTTCATCCTCATATTGCTGCGATTACAAATATTTATAGTGCTCATTTGGATTATCATGGCACACAGGAAGCATATGAAGCTGCTAAATTTCATATGATAGAAAATCAAACAGAACAAGATTACATAATATTTAATGATGATTTAGCACAAATGCGTGAAAAAATCAGTCAGCATACAAAAGCACAACTTGTTCCATTTTCACGTCAAAAAGTAGTTGAAGAAGGAGCATATATTTTAGATGGATGGATTTATTTCCAAAAAGAGCGTATTCTTCCGTGCGAGTGCGTTCAACTGCCAGGGTTGCATAATTTGGAAAATGTGTTAGTTGCGACTGCCATTGCAAAATTAAGTGGTGTAAGCAATGATGCGATTATGGTAGCAGTGTCAGAATTTCATGGCGTTAAACATCGTACGCAATTTGTTGCGAAAATTGATGACCGTACTTATTACAATGATTCAAAAGCAACAAATACTCAAGCAACCATTCAAGCATTGCGTGGTTTTCAAACACCATTGGTCTTGATTGCGGGAGGATTGGATCGCGGTAACGATATGTTGGAATTAATCCCTGAATTCAAAAAATATGTTAAAGCGCTTGTAACTTTTGGACAAACAAGTGATAAAATGGCACATCTTGGTCAACAAGCAGGCGTCAAAGCGATTTATACATGTGATACTGTTGCACAAGCTGTGAAAAAAGCAACGGAGATAAGCGATAAGGGAGATATTATTTTGCTCTCCCCAGCAAATGCAAGCTGGGATCAATATCAAACATTTGAACAGCGTGGGGATGATTTTATTCGGAGTGTTGAGCATTTAAAGCAGAAAGAAGGGAAATAATACCATGAAAGTATTACTAACAGGGGGCGGCACGGGCGGCCATATCTATCCCGCTTTAGCAATTGCGCGACGTTTGAAAGAACTTCATGAAGATGTTGAGATTTTATATGTTGGAACAAGCCGCGGACTAGAAAGTAAATCGGTACCTGAAGCAGGATTTGCTTTTAAAGCTATTGAAATGGAAGGCTTCAAGCGCGAACTCAGTTGGACAGGCATTCGTTATAATTTACGTAGCATCTATTTATTTTTAAATGGGATTCATCAGTGCAAAAAAATTATAAAAGAATTTAAGCCAGATATTGTCCTAGGTACTGGTGGATATGTTGCGGCACCTGTATGTTTTGCAGCAAGTGTGTTAAATATTCCAACGATTATTCATGAACAAAATAGCGTGCTAGGTTTAACGAATAAATTTTTGGCACATTTCGTGAACAAGATATGTATTTGTTTCCCTGATATTTATGATCAATTGAAAAAACATGTAGAAAAAATTGAATTTACAGGGAATCCGCGTGCCCAGGAAGTAGTGGATGCAAAAGAATCTTTCACAGAAAATGAGTCACTTCCTTTCCCTCTTGATCGTCAGCAACCAACGGTGTTAATCGTAGGAGGGAGCCGCGGCGCCCGTCATATAAATGAAGCATTCATTGAAGCTTATCATTTATTTGCTAATGTTGACTATCAAGTTATTTTTGTTACAGGTCAAGTGCATTATGAAGAAGTGCTACAAGAATTAAAAGAGACACAACCAATAAAAGATGATGATTCCATTGTCATTGTCCCTTATATTGAAGATATGGTTCATATATTGGGTGAGGTCGATCTTATAGTAACACGCAGCGGTGCTACGACAATTGCTGAGATTACGGCCTTAGGCTTGCCTGCTATACTTATTCCAAGCCCTTATGTTACTGCAGATCATCAGACACAAAATGCTAGCAGCCTTGTAAAAAATGATGCCGCACGATTAATTAAAGAGCAAGATCTTACCGCTTTTGATTTGTTTCATCAGGTAAGTGAATTAATGAATGATCGCAAATTGCGAACGTCAATGTCGGAGGCTGCTCGTGAGTTAGGACGACCTGATGCTGCAGATCATGTCATTGCAGTTATGCTAGATGAATTGAATAAATAATGAAAGGACGATAACTAGTGTTCCAGGATCATTTTAATTCAAAAGGATTAAATGAAAATTCTAAATATGCCGCAAAAGAATTAAAGATGCGGCTGAATTATATTGCCTTAGTATCGGTTTTTATGCTAGTGATTGCAATTGCTAGTTATTTTATTAGTCCTTTAAGCAAAATTAAAAAAGTAAATATTACGGGGAACGATGGTGTAGTTACACAAGAAGTATTAAAAGCTTCGGGATTAAAAATGAATCAATCCATTTTTGAAGTGAAGGGCAGTGAAGCAAATATTGCCAAAAAAATTGAAGCAATTGAACAAGTGAAAGAAGCCACTGTTACGCTTGAAAATTGGAATGAAGTGAATATAAAAATTGACGAATTTAAGACGGTTGCTTATATGTCGCATGATGAAAAATATTTGCGCATTTTAGAAAATGGGACAATTCTTGATAATCAATATGTTCAAACTATCGGCAATCAGCCGATTTTAAATAATTTTACAGAAGGTAAACCGCTTGATGCGATGATTAAGGAATTGGATAAGCTTGATGCGAATATATTGCATATGATAAGTGAAATTGAGTATGTGCCTGGACATGCTAATCCATTATTTATAAAAATATATATGAATAGTGGAAATCGTGTGCTCGCATCAATTCCGGACTTTTCAAAAAATATGGCATACTATCCGCAGATGTTACAAACAGTTGGTGACCAAAAAGGTATCTTTGATATGGAAGTGGGCGTCTATTTTATTCCATTCTCACATTCCAAAAATGAAGCAGGCGAAATAGAATATAATACTGATGAAGAGGGTCATTATTATCCAGATGAAGAAGGATATGAAATCTCTACGCCACTTTCAGGTATCTTGTCACAACCTGGTCATAATGAATAAAAAATGTTACACATCCAAAATTTATATATTTTTTGGATGTGTTTTTTGTTTTCTATTTTTTATGTGAAAAAGTATTTAAATTACGGGTTCATGCTTCTACTCAAGCTGAAATTATGGTATGATGCTATTGTTAAGGATTTTATTTAAATGAAGATTAGGAGGTTTCAATTTGCCAATGAAAGATGGAATTTATGCGAGTTTAGATATTGGAACTACTTCTATAAAAATGATTATATCTGAAGTCTTAAATGGACAATTAAGCGTTATCGGTGTAGGCAATGAACGCTCACAAGGCGTCAGCCGCGGTGTAATCGTTGATATTGAAAAAGCAAGTGCTGCCATTGAAAAAGTGGTTGCACAAGCTTCGGAACGTTCAGGCGCTACGATTCATCACGTGATTGTCGGAATACCTGCTTACCAGGTTGGAATTCATCATTGTGCCGGCTCTCACAATGTACTAGCTGAAAATCAAGAAATTTCAGAACATGACGTACGTGCAGTGATCGAAAGAGCAGTCAGCAATGCGGCAATTGATCAACAAGAAATTATATCTGTTGAACCGAAAGAATTTATTGTAGATGGCTTCGATGAAATCCCAGATCCTCGTGGTATGATCGGTAAACGATTGGAAGTCAATGGGACACTTTATACAGTGAGCCGTTCGGTTCTGCATAATATTCGTAAAGCAGTCCTAGGAGCACATCTAGAAGTAGAGGCTTTTGTGCTACTTCCGCAAGCGATGTCGGCTTCGACATTATCAGCTGATGAGCGTATGTTTGGCACGATTTTACTGGATATGGGCGGCGGTCAAACAACCGTTTCAGTTATGCATAATAATCAATTGAAATATACTAGTATGATTCCTGAAGGGGGTCAATATATTACACAAGATATTTCCATTGTTTTGAATGCCTCTTTAAAAAATGCTGAACGATTGAAACGTGAAGTAGGTCATGCTTATTATGAATTGGCTAATCCAGATCATACAGTTAGTGTCGATATTGTCGGCAAAAAAGAGCCTGCTGTGATCAAAGAATCATATATTGCTGAAATTATTGAGGCACGATTGGTTCAAATCTTGGAACAAGTGCGAGACAAATTAGAAACGATAGATGCCTTGCAACTGCCAGGAGGCATTGTGATCAGTGGAGGCGTTGCAACATTACCTGGAATTGAGCAATTAGCTGAATCAATCTTCAATGTCCCTGTGCGACTTTATGTGCCAGATCAGATGGGCGTAAGATATCCAACATTCACTCATGCCATAAGTTTGACAAGTTATCAAGCGAATTTAAGCGATATCGAAAGAGTTATTCAGTCTGAAGTTGCTGAAATTATAGGACTTGAAAGTAGCTATCAAGAGGTATCACATTCATCTGAAGTGACCACTAAAATGCCACAGCCACAAGAAGTGGAAGTGGAAGATGCTCAAGCGGCAAATGAAGAAAAAGAATCTAGCCGTCTTAAATTCAAAAAATTCTTTTTAGATTTTTTCAGTTAAATGCATAAAAGTAACAGGAGGAAAAACAATGGACTTACAGTTTGATATGTATGAAAATTCTGGAGCAATTATTAAAGTTATTGGCGTTGGAGGCGCTGGCGGTAATGCTGTAAATCGTATGATTGCAGAAGGTGTAACGGGCGTTGAATTTATTGTTGCCAATACTGATGTTCAAGCGCTTCAATTGATGAATGCGGAAACAAAAATTCAACTGGGACCGAAATTGACACGAGGTCTTGGAGCAGGTGCTAACCCTGAAATTGGCTTAAAAGCTGCTGAAGAAAGTGAAGAGCAAATTGCTAAAGCGCTCGAAGGAGCAGATATGGTATTTATTACTGCAGGAATGGGTGGCGGTACGGGAACAGGTGCTGCAGGCGTTGTTTCGCGCATTGCAAAAGAGCAAGGTGCACTGACTGTAGGTGTCATTACGAAGCCATTCTCCTTTGAAGGAAGCAAAAAGAGCCGCTTTGGTGCAGATGGCATTGCTGCAATGAAAGAAAATGTGGACACATTAGTTATTATCGCAAATGACCGACTTCTTGAAATTATCGACAAAAAAACACCGATTCAAGAAGCTTTTGCAGAAGCGGATAATGTTTTGCGCCAAGGGGTACAAGGTATTTCTGAATTGATTACTAACCCAGGATTTATTAACTTAGACTTTGCTGACGTTAAAACTGTCATGGCTAACCAAGGTTCGGCTCTTATGGGAATCGGATCTGCTAAGGGCGATAATCGCATTGTGGAAGCAACGCAACAAGCTATTAGTTCACCACTTCTTGAAGTTTCAATTGATGGGGCTGAAAATGTTCTCTTAAATATTACAGGAGGAGAAGACCTCACCTTATTCGAAACACAGGATGCAGCAGATATTGTCAGTGCAGCAGCAACTGGCGATGTCAATATCATCTTTGGTACATCAATTAATAAAGATCTAGGGGATGAAGTGGTTGTAACGGTTGTTGCAACGGGTGTAAAAAGTTTAGATGAAAAACCATCACCACAAAAACGCCACACAACACCTGCTGCCGAAAAAGGTCAAGGTGTTACCAAAACAATAGATCCATTTGGTGACTGGGATATTCGTAAAGAAGCAACTGTTCGTGAAAGACATACGGCAGATTTAGATGAAAAACAAGAAGCAGCACCGCTTGAAAATGTTTTTGATCGTCAAAATGAAAATGATGTGGCACAACCTGTAGATGAAATGGATACCCCTCCATTTTTCAGACGTCGTAATCGTGATGAATAGAATGGGGCTGAACATATATGAAGAAAAATTTAAAAGACAAAATTAGCGATTTTTTCTTTTTAGAAGATGATGCTGCGGTAGAAGATAACTTCGAAACAGCGCAAGAAGCCGCAACTATCCAACAAGCTGCCGCAAATGCTGGCGCAGCTAATCATTATAAAATGCCAAATAAACGCAATGTTGTATCAATGAATCAGACACGAGCTTCAAGTCATACCAAAATAAAAATTGTAGAACCGCGCTTTGAAACAGATGCTGAAAATATTGCGGATATGTTATTGGACGGGGAAAGTGTTGTCTTGAATGTTCGCCGTATGGATCAGGCACAAGCCGTTAAAATGATTAATTTCCTTCAAGGAACTATCTATGCAATTGGTGGCGATATGGAACGTATTGGCGAAGAAATCTTTGTCTGCGCGCCACAAACAGTTGATCTAGTGCTTTCAGAGCTTGAAGTGAATGAAAGAGATTTCTTTAACTCGGAAAGCTAAGAAGGAGTAAAAGACTTTATGGTGCAACTATTATTAGGACTTAGAGTGCTTGTCAGTCGCTTTTTAGAGATTTATCGTTTGGCTTTATTGGCATATTTTTTACTTTCATGGCTACCAGAGGCAAGTGATTCTGGATTAGGTCGGCTTTTAGAGCGTATTTGCGAGCCATATGTTTCTTATTTTCGCCGCTTTATTCCACCTGTTGGCATGATAAGTTTTGCGGGGATGGCGGCATATATTTGTTTAGCTATTTTGGAACGAGGATTTAATACAATTATTATCTTTTTGATACGTCTGATAGGATGATGATGTGGAACATTTATTTCAACATTTTAAAGCTTCAGAAAAAGAATTTATCCAACGTGTCCTAGATGATATTCAAAAAGTTCAAAGGACTTATACCCCTATTTTGACAGCTTTTATGAATCCTAGAGAACGATATATTGCTCGAACGCTTGTTGCTAATTTTGATGACATTCATTTTGCAGAAGCTAAAACACCGCAGCTACTAGAGAGTAGTCGCATACTTTTTTATCCTTATTATTTAGAAGTTCCACCTTTTGAGGCATTTGAAATGTCATTAGTTGAAATTGACTACCCAGAAAAATTTGCTGCACTATCTCATGGACAAATTTTGGGAAGCGTGCTAGGGGCTGGGATTGACAGAGATCGTCTGGGTGACATTATAACGGATGGGAAACGGTGGCAATTTTTCATTGATACAAATCTTGTTAACTTTTTAGTTGGTCAAATGACTCATGTCGGACGCACGACAATCAGATTAAGAGAATGTTTAGTGACAGAATTGCTCACGCCGAAAGATAATGGACAATCGTTAGAAATTGTTATTTCTTCTTTGCGCTTGGATAATATCATCGCTAAAACTTTTCACATTTCCCGCCAACTTGCACAAGATTTCATTAAGAAGCATCATGTAAAAGTTAATTGGATGGAAGAATTGAATCCAGCGGAAGTGATAGAACAAGAAGAGATTATTTCTGTTAGAGGAAAAGGCAGAATTAAAGTCGGCGAAATAAAAAATCGTACGAAAAAAGATAATTTACTTATCAGCGTTAGACGCTATGATCGAAATCAATATTAATTAAGGAGGAACGGATCATGACATTGACACCAATGGATATCCATAATAAAGAATTTTCTACAAAAATGCGTGGATATCATCCAGATGAAGTAAATGAATTTTTGGATCAGATTATTAAAGAATTCGAACATTTACTTCGCAACAAACGCATCTTAGAAGATGAATTGAATATTGCGCGAGAAAAACTTGCCAATTATGATGATATGCAAGATGCATTGAATAAATCGATTATTGTGGCACAAGAAGCGGCGGATCGGTTGAAAGAAAATACCGATAAAGAAATCGAAGTCGTAAAACGTGAAGCAACAAATTATGCAGATGATGTTCGATCTGAAGCAGATAAATATTCACAAACAATTCGTGAAGATGCTGAAGCACATGCAGATGAATTGTTACAGGAAGCGGTTATCAAAGCACGCAAAATTGAAGAGGAAACAGAACAATTACGAAAACATAACCGAATCTTTAGACAGCGTCTGCAACTTTTGATTGAATCACAATTAGAATTAATCAAGAAAAATGAATGGGATGAAGTACTTCAAGGAGAAAAAATTGAAGAACCACAGACCCAAACGATTGAAGAAGTTGAAAAAACTTTAGGTTTTGCCGAAGCGCTTGAACCAGAAGAGTTTGATGAAGATTTTGAAGAAGCGACGGAAGAAGAGGCGGATGAAGAAGTAGTTGATTATGAAGATGATCATGAAGATGCCACTGAAGAGGCAGTAGCTGATCCTTCTGATGAATAATATAATATTTTTGAAATTGGAACACGATTTTCTAAGTGTGAATGTCAGCGAGATTGCGGATGGTGTGAGCAATTGATTCCCCTTAGTCAATTATCCTCCAATGCTTTTCTTCAGTGAATTTTTAAAGTAGCTGAAGATGTATCTCTGCATTAAAGAGTTGAGGCTACACTTTTGTGTAGTAAATTAAGGTGGTACCACGTGATTTCGTCCTTTTTGGATGAAATCTTTTTTTATAAGCACATTTTTAAAAGGAGAAATTATATGGAATTAAAAGATACATTAAATCTATTGCGCACACAATTTCCGATGCGTGCTGGATTGCCGAATAAAGAACCAAAACGACAACAACAATGGGATGATGAGGGCATTTATAAAAAACGCCAAGTATTGAATGAAGGGAAACCGACATTCATTTTACATGATGGCCCACCATATGCCAATGGAAGCATTCATATGGGACATGCATTAAATAAAATTTCAAAAGATATTATTGTACGTTATAAATCAATGAGTGGATTTCGTGCACCATATGTCCCAGGTTGGGATACGCATGGCTTGCCTATTGAACAAGCATTGGTGAATAAAGGCGTTGACCGTCATGCAATGAGTGTCAGTGAATTTCGTCAACTTTGTGAAAAATATGCCCTTGAGCAAGTGGATATCCAACGTGCAGCATTCAAACGTTTAGGGGTTAGTGGAGATTGGGATAATCCTTATATTACATTGCAACCTGAATATGAGGCGGCACAGTTACGTGTTTTTGGGAAAATGGCGGAAAAAGGATATATTTATCGTGGCATGAAGCCTATTTATTGGTCGCCATCAAGTGAATCGGCACTTGCTGAAGCTGAAATTGAATATAAAGATGTACGTTCTGCTTCTATTTATGTTGCTTTTCCAGTAAAAGATGGCAAAGGCAAACTTGCGGATGATGTTTCTTTTGTTATTTGGACAACGACGCCATGGACGATTCCATCGAACTTGGCCATCACTGTGAAACCAGGTGGCGTGTATGCTGTCATTGAAGCAGATGGACGTAAATTTGTTGTTGCTAAGGAAATGATTGAGAAAGTTCAAGAAGCGATTGGTTGGCATGATGTAAGAATTCTTGACACCTTGTTGGCAGAAGAGATGGAATATATGACTGCACTGCATCCATTCTATGACCGAGAGTCGCTACTTATTTTGGGCGACCATGTTACATTTGATGATGGGACTGGACTTGTTCATACAGCACCTGGACATGGGGCGGACGACTATGTAGTTGGACAACGCTACGGTCTTGAAGCACTTAGCCCGATTGATGATAAAGGTTTCTTCACAGATGAAGCACCAGGGTTTGAAGGAATGTTTTATGATGATGCTAACAAGAAAGTGACTGAACTTTTAGATGAGAAAAATGCTTTATTAAAACTTGAATTCTTTACGCATAGTTATCCACATGATTGGCGCAGTAAAAAACCTGTCATTTTCCGAGCTACGCCGCAATGGTTTGCATCTATCAAAGATTTTAGACAAGAAATTCTTGATGTTATTCCTCAAGTGGACTGGTTGCAGCCATGGGGAGAGCAACGTATTCATAATATGATTCGTGATCGTGGTGACTGGGTCATTTCGCGTCAACGTCAATGGGGTGTTCCACTACCAATTTTCTATGCTGAAAATGGTGAAGCAATTATTGATCCTGTTGTTACTGAGCATATTGCCCAACTCGTAGAGCAATATGGATCTAATGTATGGTTTGAACGTGATGCGAAAGATTTATTACCAGAAGGCTTTACACATCCAGGCAGTCCAAATGGTCTCTTTGAAAAAGAAACGGATATTATGGATGTTTGGTTTGATTCTGGATCTTCCCACGCAGGCGTATTAGGCATTCGTAAAGAACTTTCATTTCCAGCGGATCTATATTTGGAAGGAAGCGATCAATATCGCGGCTGGTTCAACTCTAGTCTGACCACAAGTGTTGCAGTTCATGGTGTTGCACCATATCGCGCAGTCTTGTCGCAAGGTTTTGTGCTTGATGATAATGGGCGTGCTATGAGTAAATCGCTCGGAAATGTTATTGATCCGATGAAAGTGATGGACCAATTGGGGGCCGACATTATTCGTCTTTGGGTAACGAGTGTCGATGCGGGAGCAGATGTCCCAATTAGTATGGGCATCTTGCAACAAGTATCTGAAACTTATCGTAAGATTCGCAACACTTTCCGCTTTATGATTCAAAATACATCTGATTTTGATGTAAAAGAAGACGCTATCGCTTATGATGCATTACGATCGGCTGACCAATATATTTTAAATCGTTTGGATGAAGTCGTAGCTAATCTTCATGAAGCATATGAAAGTTATGATTTCCGCATCATCTATCGTGAAATAAATCATTTTTGTACAGTTGATTTATCGAACTTCTATATGAATATTGCAAAAGATATCTTATATATCGAAGCACCTGATGCATATAATCGTCGCGCAATTCAAACGGTATTTTACCAAGTGCTTGTTACGTTAGCAAAACTTCTAACGCCTGTTATTCCACATACTGCAGAAGAAGTGTGGGAATATTTGCAAGAGCCTGAAGAATTTGTTCAATTAACAGAATTGCCACGCGTTAAAAATTATGAAAATAAAGATGAAATTCTTGCACGTTGGACACGTTTCATGGATGTTCGCGATAACATCTTAAAAGTGAATGAAGTTTCTCGTGAAAATAAAGTCATTGGAAAAGATTTCGAAGCACGTACAACATTATATGTTTCGGATGAAATTGGCCAATTATTGGAGGACTTACAAGCAGATATTCGCCAGATTATGGTAGCTAGTGCATTAGATATTGTACCACTTGCAGAAAAACCAGCCCATGATGAACATATTGTTGACTTTGACGGCTTATCTGTAAAAGTCGAACATATGCCAGGAGAAGTGTGTGATCGCTGTCGTATTACTTCAGAAGATACACAGATGTTCGGCGAAGATCGTCTTTGCGGACGTTGCCAAGAAATTATTAAGACACACTATCCTGAATATTTTGCTGATAAATAAAAAAGTCTAAAAATTGATAAAAAAAAGAACGCCTTTACCATTAAGTGGGGAGGCGTTCTTTTTTTATTCATGGCGCTGGGCTTCTTGGGTAATTTCAAGAAGTTGTGTACGCATTTGCGATTCCATTTGTAAAAGTTCTTTCTCGACTTCCATACGTTTTTGTCGTCCTTCTTTTTGGATAGCAAGTGTCTCACGTAAGGTATCCATCAAGTTTTGTTGAGTAGTTGCAAGCGTTTCTACATCAATAATGGCACGTTCATTTTCAACAGCAGTATCAACGGCAGACTGTTTCAACATTTCAGAGTTTTTCATAAGGAGCTCATTTGTTGTGTCCGACACTTGACGTTGTGCACTTACAGCATCATGTTGTCGAAGCAGTGTGAGTGCGATGACCATTTGATTTTTCCACAGAGGAATGGCCGTATGTATTGATGTCTGAATTTTTTCGGACAGTTGTTGATTTGTATTTTGAATCATACGAATTTGAGGGGCTTGCTGGATGGTTAATTGTTTCGTGATTTTTAAGTCATGGACACGTTTTTCTAAGCGGTTGGTGAATTGATTTAAATCATTAACTTTTTGAGCTCCCATTTGATCAATTTCTTGTTCTGCTTCTTTTAATGCTTGGGGGATGATGGCTTCTTGCAATTCTTTAATGCGCAATTCACCCGCTGCAATATAAATGTTCAATGCTTGGTAGAAGTTTAAATTTTTTTCATATAAATCATTTAAGATTTCATTATCTTTCATTAATAGATTTTTTTCATGATCTAATTTTAAGGCGATTTTATCAATTTGTGATCCAATTTTTTGATATTTTGCGGTCGTTTCATAAATAGAACGTTTTGTTTTATTGAAGACGCGACTTAAGAATCCTTGCTTTTCAGGGGATAAATCTTTTGGATCGGCAGCTTTTAATTGAAACATAAGATCACTAATGGAGTGACCAATTTCACCTACTTCTTGCATTTGGACATGATTTAGAATTGAATGCGAAAAATCGCTAATTTCTTTTTGAGCTGCAGCACCATAATTTAAGATTGCATTCAAATCATCCGCCATAATTTTTGCAGATAGTTCATTAGCCTGTTTTTGTTGATTTTCATCGAGCGTATCAAATGTTGGCGTTTGTTGCGAAACGCCATCGACTGATCTCGTTTCTGTTGGTAGGGCAAAAGGATTCTGTAATAATTGGTCAAGTTCGGTAAAAGATTCTTCCTTTGAAGGAGTATTTATTTTACGTTCTTCATTTTTCATTTAGTTTTTCCTCACTTTCTAATGAAGGAAGCTCATCTGATGACATTTCTTTTGAGATGGAAGGCTCAGTTTTGATGAATGATTCATCTGAGACATGATCTTCTACTATGAGCTCTTCTTTACAAAATGCTAAATAATGTTCTTCAATGACTTGGCAAAGTTGTTCTATCTTTTCGATTGATTTTTCAATAACATGTAATGTGGCTTTATTTTTATTTGGGTGTGCTTCAATATCTAAGAATTTCTGACTTAATGAAACTACATCAGGCAAATCACGATATAAAAACTCATTTACTTTTGCAAGTTGTCTAGGATTTTTAACGATTACCTGAAAGAAATTTTTTGCCGTTTCAACGGTTTTATAGCGATGATTAATTGTATTTAAGCGGGGAGATTTTTCCATGAATGCTTCAAGCTGCAAAATTTGTAGGCGTGCTTCATTCATCGTCTCTCTGAAAAAAGTCACATCTTCAGGTGTCAATCCTTGTGCAAGGTAGTAGTGTTCTTTTTCTTTTGAAACAGGGGGCATATTATCATGTGTTTTTTTGGATGTAGAAGGTGCGCGACTTATAAAATAAAACATAACAAGTGCACCTAAAACGAATAAATATTCTTTATCGATTGATGACACGAAATATTGATCACCAATAACAAGATCGATTAGTATGATGAATGCTAAAAAGCCGATCACAACAGCGATAATCTTTTTGATATATGAGCGTTTCATGTGCTTTCCTCCTGACGCATTTTATATTTAATGCCTACTTGTATTCTAACACAAAAGATAAAAAAGCCGTCATGGTACGAAAGATGTATTTTGCATCAGGGTGAATTTTCGCTATGATATAATAGAATAGATTCAAGAAAGGAACGAACAAAAATGTCTATTAAAAATAGCCGCATTATCTATGAAGGATTTCTAACACGTTATGAATTAAAAGAAGTTGAACTTCCTAATAAAATGGTAAAAAATTATGAATTTGTCGATCATAGACCTGCCGTTGCCATCTTAGCATTGACAGCGGACGATAAGATTATTCTCGTGCGTCAGTATCGCGTAGGTGTTGACCGAAAAATATTAGAAATTCCAGCGGGCTTGATTGATCCTGACGAAGATCCATTGACAGCTGCCAAGCGTGAATTAGAAGAAGAGACAGCAGTAGGTGCCCATCTGTGGCAACCGCTTCGAGATTTTTATACAGCGCCTGGCTTTACGAATGCATATAATCGTCTTTATGAGGCACGTGATTTATACAAAATTGAGCATCCGCGACCACAAGACGATGACGAATTTTTAGAAGTTGTGTATTATACTTTTGAAGAAGCAAATGCTGCTTATGAGCGTGGCGAAATTTGTGACATGAAAACTATTTGGGCGTTAGATTATTGGCGTTATAATCGTCAAAATTAGGAGGGATATCCGGTGGAGCCTTCAAGAATGGCGCGTCGCGAAAGAGAAAAAGAAAATCGCCGACTTGCGCATAAAGAAAATTTAAGAACACGTTATCATATGTGGAAAGAAGAAAGAAAATTAAAAAAACAAGGGTACACTAACAAAAGCCGTGCAGAATATGTAGGCAATCATCGACGCATCGATAAATTTTTAAATCGTACAATTTTTATTTTATTTTTGTTGAATGTGATTGTGTGGTTAGTTGTACTATTTATTTAAAGAAAGAGGAGCAACATGAAAATTGGAATATTAGCAGCAATGGCTGAAGAAGTAAGAGAACTTGTTGCTGCAATGGATGACTATGAGCAAGTTTCGTATGGAGGTCAGCTTTTTTATGACGGAACGCTTTCAGGAATATCAGTGACACTTGTTCAATCTGGGATTGGTAAAGTGAATGCGGCAATGGCAACGACACTTTTGATTGAACATTTTACTTGCCAAGTGATTTTGAATACAGGGTCAGCTGGTGGAATTGATGACAGTTTGTCTATTCAAGATCTTGTGATTGCAGATGATCTCACTTATCAAGATGCAGATAATCGCGTTTTTGGATATGTTTATGGCCAAATTCCGCAAATGCCTGCTACTTATCCTGTTGATGAAAAATGGCTCAATACATTAAAAGCAACTGCTGCTATGCAGAAATTTAATGTGAAAGTAGGCCAAGTTGTAACGGGTGATTCATTTGTCGCAAGCTCTAAACATATTGCCACTATTAAAAAGCATCTCCCACAAGCGCTTGTAACAGAAATGGAAGGGGCAGCAGTTGCTCAAGTTTGCTACCAATTTCAAGTTCCAGCGCTTGTCGTTCGTTGTGTGAGTGATGTTGCCAATCAAGAAGCAAGCGTTGACTTTGATACATTTATCGAACAAGCGGGAAAAAGATCTGCTCAACTTGTGATAAGTTGGCTTCAACAATTATAATAAAAATCCATCATTAATAATTTCTTAATGATGGATTTTTTATTCTAATATTTAAGCGGCAATCTTTGTAGTCTATCCCAGTGATTGATTTAATTAGAGGGCATTTTTCCTTTTGATGACCATCTATTTCTATCGTTTTCTACCATAATGAGTCAATTATTGAAGATATGTCCTGAATTTATTTTATTTAAAAAGACTATGAGCTTAAAATCTCATAGTCTTAAATTGTTCTGAAGACTGATGCAACTAGACTTTCTCTGCATTTTGTAGCAAGCAGTCTTTAAAAGACTTTTGCAAGAAAAAATTAGCCACGAATTAAATCATAGATGCTTGTATAGCGTAGATCATGTGCTTGAGCAACGGCTTGGTTTGTAACGAGTCCTTTGTAAGTATTCATTCCGCGGATAATATATTTATTTCTTAAGAATGCTTTTTCAAGGCCTTGATTTGCAACTTGTTTGACAAAAGGCATCGTTGCATTTGTAAGGGCGACAGTCGATGTACGTGGCACAGCTCCCGGAATATTCGCTACTGTATAATGTACGACATCATGTTTAATATAGGTTGGATTTTCATGTGTTGTAGCCTTTGTGGTAGTTTCAAAGTTACCGCCTTGATCAACAGAAATATCGATGACAACAGAGCCCGGTGCCATTGCTTTGATCATTTCTTCTGTAACAAGTATTGGAGCACGAGCACCAGCAATAAGCACTGCACCGATGACAACATCAGAATTTTTAACGGAATTTTCAATATTGTAAGCATTTGACATTAAGGTGTCAACTTGAGAATCGAACATATTGTCTAATTCAGCGAGTCGTGTAGGATTAATATCTAAGATTGTAACTTGAGCACCCATTCCAACTGCAATTTTTGCGGCATTTACACCGACGACTCCGCCACCGATGATAGTAACACGTGCGCGTCTTACACCTGGGACACCACCTAAAAGGATACCGCTACCGCCATTATGTTTTTCTAACAAGTTAGCAGCAACTTGAACGGCTGTACGTCCCGCAACTTCACTCATTGGATTAAGGAGTGGTAGACGTCCTTTCACAGAAATTGTTTCATAAGCAAGGCCTGATACATTTGCATCAATTAATGCATCCGTTAAAGTCCGATTAGCGGCTAAGTGAAGATAGGTGAAGATGATCTGATCTTCATAAAAATATTGATATTCGCTCTCTAGAGGCTCTTTCACTTTAACAATCATTTTAGCTTTCCAAACCTCGGCGGCTGATGAAATAATTTTTGCTCCGGCTTTTTCATACTCTTCATCTGTAAATCCTGAGCCAATGCCTGCCTGAGTTTCGACTAAAACTTCATGCCCAAGCTCTACCAATTCATTGACATTCGCAGGTGTCATTCCCACGCGGTTTTCATTTGTTTTGATTTCCTTTGGTAGTCCAATTATCATATTTTTGCCTCCTTACAGCATACACTTTATCCGAATGTGAAAATGAAGCAACAACTTCATTAAAAATCCAAGATAAATAGGTTAAATTTTACTCATTAATCATATCAAAAATTGTCAAATACTTCCATAAAAAAACATGTCGAGCAACAAAAAAATAAAAATTAGTTGACGTTGCATGGCTTTATTGATATACTGTTCTTTGTGTAAAATAATGCAGCAAAAAGTGATAACATCGTCAACATTCTTATTTCATCAATTGTGAAGAGCGAGTAACCAGCGGCTGCAACTCGGCGAAAGCTAAATAAGAATGCACGAATTATTGAACTTTATACATTATTTTACTTGCAAAATAAAATAATGGAGGCAAAGATATGTCTAGATATACAGGTCCATCATGGAGAAAATCTCGCCGTTTAGGAATTTCTCTATCTGGAACAGGAAAAGAATTGGCTAAACGTCCTTATGTACCAGGACAACATGGCCCAACTAATCGTGAAAACTTATCAGAATATGGCTTACAGTTGAAAGAAAAACAAAAACTACGCTACTTATATGGAATGAATGAACGTCAATTCCACAACTTATTCCAAAAAGCTGCAAGAATTCGTGAAGGGGAACAAGGAACGAACTTCATGATCTTACTTGAACGTCGCTTGGATAATATTGTGTATCGTTTAGGTCTTGCATCTACACGTCGTCAAGCACGTCAATTTGTAAACCATGGTCACATTTTAGTGAATGGCAAACGTGTTGATATCCCAAGTTACCAAGTAGAAGTAGGAGATGTTATTTCCGTACGCGAACATTCACGCAATATGGCAGTCATCAAAGAATCCATTGAATCGCTATATGGTCGACCAGATTTCTTGGAATTCGATGAAGAAAAAATGGAAGGTAAATTAACACGCCTCCCATTGCGTGAAGAAATGCCAGCAGAAATCGAAGAATCTTTAGTTGTTGAATTCTACAACCGTTAAGATTTAGCTTTTTTACAAGCTGTTGCATTATACATTTATTACAATAAGAGACTAGCTCATCGTCAGCTAGTCTTTTTTTATCCAAAAGCGAAGAATAAGGCTCATTTATTGAAAAATATTTGGAGAATATTAACTTTTCCATAACATTATAGTGTGATTTTTGATATACTTAAACGTAAGAATATCAGCGGAGTCTATCCAAAATAAAAATAGGTGAGGGGATCGTTGTGGACACTTTAAAAATATGGCTCCTCATCATCGTCATAGCGGTCTTATTAATTGTTGGAATTGGATATTTAATTCGGAAAAAAAGCTATCAGACGATTGATGAGTTAGACAAAAAGAAAAATAGTATACTCAAACATGCACCATACAAAGAAATTCGCATTGTGGAAGCAATGCCCATTACGGGACAATCTGCCGAATATCGGACAGAGCTTTTGAAGCAGTGGAAAGCTATTGAAAAGGACAAATATCCCTCCATCGAAACACATTTATTTGATGCGGAACAAGCGACTGATCAATTGCGTTTTAATAAGGCGCGCTCAGCGCAGCAACGTGCTAGACAGACACTTAATGAAGTAGAAAAAGAATTAGAAGCTTTTACTAAGCTAATTAATGATTTCATTAGACAAGAAGAAGCTAACTTAAAACGCATTAATGAAATTAAAGAAAAATATCATGAAATTCGCAAGGCGCTGCTTGCACGAAGCTTTTCATTTGGAAATGCTGCGGGTAAGTTAGAGCAGCAGTTGGCAGCAATGGAAGACTATTTTACCAGCTTTTCTAATTTTACATTAAGTGGTGATCATGAAGAAGCTAACCGCATTATCATTAAACTTAACCAAGAAATTGAAACAATGCGCCAGCAAATGGATCAAATACCACAATTATTCCAACGCTTTGATGAGATTTATCTTGAACAACTGAAAGAAATCGAGCAAGGTTATCAATATTTTTTGAAAAATGGCTATGTTTTTGCAGAAAATGATATCCCTAAAGCCGTTCAATCTATTCGCACGCAGATTGCCAATCTGATAAAAGAGATTGAAACATTGAACTTTGAAAATGTTGCACGAGAAACTGATGATATTGAACAACAAATTGATGCTCAATACGAAAAAATGGATGTTGAATTGAAAGCAAAACAAGAAGTAAAAGATTTAATTAAGCGAAATAAACAAGCCATTTTCTATTTGAAAGATGAGCAAAAGAAATTGAATGTTATGGCAGAGCGTTTGGCAGAAAGTTACTGGTTACAAAATAGTGAGCAACAAAAAACACAGCAGCTATTAACACTTATCGGATCTGAAGAAAAGCAATTTCGAATGCTTACTGAACGTCTTGCTGCTAAAAAATTACCATATAGTGAAGCGCAATTTTTGTTGGAACGTATTTTTAGTGCATTAGAGAAAGCATTTGAACAAGCGCGAGCATTGCGCCATAAATTAGAAAGTTATCGTCAGCGTGAAATTCAATTAAAAGAAGAACAAGCTACAATGGAACAGTCCATGTATGAAATGAAACGTCGAATTGAAAATCGCCGACTGCCAGGTATCAGCGCTAAATATCTTGAGCTTTTCTTCTCAGCTACAAAACGTCTTGAACGATTTGGTAGCGTGCTTTCACAACCCGTTTTAGACTTGAAAGATGCACAACGTCAATATGAAATGTGCAAAGAAGATGTCGAAGAATTAAAGGACTGGTCAGACGATATTATCAAAGCTTCAACGCTAACAGAAATAATTTCTCAACGCCTTATGCGTTATCGTGAAGAACATCCAGGAGTTGAAGAGACTATTCAATATAGTCAGACATTATTCGAAAAAGATTATGATTATGGTGCAGCACTGCAACTAGTGCAAGAAAAATTAAATCAAATCGCACCAGAAGACTTACAAAATATTTTAAAAGAATATCAAGAACAATGATACAAATAGAAAGTGTAGAGGCTTAACAACTGCTTTTCTACACTTTTTATTTGAGTAGAAAGCAGGGAGATTCGGTGATTTATTTTGATAATAGTGCTACCACTAAAGTAACACCTGAAGTTTTAAAAGTATATGAAAAAGTGAGTCAACGCTTTTTTGGCAACCCAAGCAGCCTCCATTACTTAGGAACACAAGCGCATGAATTACTTGAAAGTGCACGTGCTCAAGTTGCCCAAATTTTACATGTAAAACCAACTGAAATTTATTTTACAAGTAGTGGAACGGAAGGGGATAATTGGTTAATTAAAGGAACGGCAATGGAAAAAATGCGTTTTGGCAAACATATTATAACCACGCAGATCGAACATCCAGCCGTTGCACATTCGATGGATCAATTAGAGCATTTAGGATTTGAAATTACACGCCTTAGTGTAGATAAGACGGGGCAGATTTCAATTGATGAATTAAAACAAGCAATACGTCCAGATACGATCTTAGCAACTTTTATTGCGGTCAATAATGAAATGGGTGCCATCCAACCGTTGGCAAAAATTAGCGAAGTTTTGGCAGAATATCCAACGATTCATTTAATGATTGATGCAGTACAAGCTATTGGCAAAATCGATCTACCATTAGGAAATGATCAGCGCATTGATATGGCGGTATTTTCGGGGCATAAATTCCATGCACCGCGTGGTGTAGGTATTGTCTATCTAAAAGAAGGGAAGCAAGTGGCACCGCTACTTTCTGGCGGAGGGCAAGAAAAAGGACAACGAAGCAGTACGGAAAATTTACCAGGAATTGTTGCGACAAGTCGTGCATTGCGACTCTTAACAAAAGATGAAATGAAAAAACGTCAACATCTTGCACAATTGACACAAAAATTACGCGAAGGATTAAAAAATCTACCTTATGTGCAATTTTTTTCAACAGATAAAGGTGCACCACATATTACATGCCTTGGAATTCAAGGAATTCGTGGAGAAGTGCTCGTGCATGCTTTGGAAGCGGAAGAGATTTATGTGTCAACGACCAGTGCTTGCTCCAGTCGTGCAGGCAGGGACTCATCTACACTCTTGGCAATGGGAATTGTGCATGAAGAAGCGGAGACTGCCATCCGTATCAGCTTTTCTGAATATAATACAATGGAAGAAGTTGCCCAATTCCTACAAGCGTTCAAAGCAATTTATCGTCAGCTCACGCGCATCTATGAAAAGTAATAAAGGAGTGATGTATCCATGAAACCGTCGCAGATTATGGTTCGTTATGGAGAGTTATCAACTAAAGGGAAAAATATTAATGATTTCATTCAATTATTAGCACAAAATATTAAATATGCTTTGAAAGACTATCCAAAGGCAAAAGTGCAGTGGCATCGCGATCGAACTTATATAGTATTACATGGTGAATCAGAAGAAGGTGTCATAGCTCAATTAAAAAATGTTTTTGGAATTCAAACGATGTCTCCAGTCATTCAAGTAGAAAAAACATTAGAAGCTGTGGAACAAGCAGCGATTTCTCTAGCAGAGAAATTACAAGCACCTGGAAAAAGTTTTAAAATTAATACCCGCCGCGCCGACCATGATTTTGCATATGATACGATTGAATTGAATCGCCGAATTGGATCAGCCGTTGCCCAAGCCTATCCAGAGTTAGTGGTTAAAATGAATGAACCTGATTTTGTGATTTTTGTTGAGGTGCGCGATAATGGTATCTATTTATATGCTGAAATTATTCAAGGCCCTGGTGGAATGCCTGTTGGAAGTGCAGGTCGCGGTATGCTGATGCTCTCAGGTGGGATTGATTCACCTGTTGCGGGTTACTTGTCGATGAAACGTGGAATTGAAATCGAAGCGGTTCACTTTGCCAGCCCACCCTATACAAGCCCGCAAGCTTTACAAAAAGCAAAGGATTTAGCTGCTAAATTGACAAAATATGGACGTGAAATTAAATTTATTGAAGTTCCTTTCACAGAGACTCAAGAAGAAATCAAACGTGTCATTCCAGAAGGATATATTATGACTGTTACGCGCCGAATGATGCTGCGTATTACCGAATCATTAATGCATCAGCGCAAAGCCTTAGCGATTATGAATGGGGAATCCTTAGGCCAAGTTGCTTCACAGACACTTGAAAGTATGCGCGCCATTAATGCCGTAACGTGCGTGCCAATTTTACGCCCGCTTGTTGCAATGGACAAGACAGAAATTGTAAAAATTGCTGAAGAAATTGATACTTTTGAACTTTCTATTCAACCTTTTGAAGATTGCTGCACGATTTTCACCCCTCCACGTCCAAAAACTAAACCGCATTTAGATGATGTCGAAAAATTCGAAGCTGCGATGGATATCGATGGTCTCGTAAAAAGAGCAGTCGCAGGAGTGAAGATTGACAATATTGGATTAGAAGATGTAGCGAAAGAAATAGATGCATTTGAAGATTTATTATAAAAATGGCCAAAAAAATTGCCCGTCATTCCTTTGAGGATGATGGGCAATTTTTTATGATTCAATAGTTATTAAAAGAGTTGCATTAGAAGTTTGAAAGGAAATTCAAAATACTTCTAATTCCTAAAATTAAAGTAATAATGGTTGCAAATCCGCCGACAACATTTTGAAGAATGTTATTTTTGTATTTGCCCATTAATTTTTCGCTATTAGCAGAGATCATTACCATGATCGCGATGATTGGTAAGAAGATCCCACTTAAAGCAGATGCGAAAATAATAATTTGGACAGGGCTTTGACCTAAAGCAGCAAGCACTGTACCAAAGACAACGGCAGATCCACCAGCGATGCGTGCTTTTATGCCATTACGTTCCCAACCTAATACATGTGGCACAACCTCTTTTAAAATCAGTGGTGTAGCGATAGCACTGGAAAGTCCAGCACTTGTAATTCCTAAGTCGCCGATCCAACGTGCGAAGTCGCCTAGGACAGGTTGAAGCATTTGTGAAAAGACAATTGGACTAGTAACTTCTGTACCTGTTCCATAGAGTACGGTACCTGCAGCAATCACAATTGCGGCAGTAATGATGAGTCCAATTCCTACGTTGAAATAAGTATCGAAACTTGCATCGCCAAGATGGGCAGGATCATCCCATTTCTCAGCGGTACTTAGCGAATGAATTAAAATATTGATACCGATCAATGTTGTACCAATTAATGAAATAACATTCACGATGGATCCATCTGGCACACTTGGTGTAACAAATCCTTGAAGTACAGCACCATAATCAGGTTGTACTAAAATCATTGTAACAAAGAATAAAAGTCCCATTAAACCAACAAATAAAGACATTAATTTTTCAAGTGTCTTGGCTGTTCCGATAACGACAGCATAAAAAGCAGCGCCACCTAAGACTAAAGCGGCGACCCATTGTGGGAGGTTGAATAAATCGGCGAAACCGAGAGAGCCTCCGATAAGGTTACCTGCTTCAAAACCAAATCCAGTTACGAATAATGTAAGAGTAACAAGTGCAATAATCATTTTGCGAATACCAGGCTTATTGCCAAGTGCTTCAATTGTAGCGAAAGTAATATCTTTTTGCGAAATAATCGAAATACGACTTGTCATCTGCATGAGCGAGATGAGCGCAACTCCTGAGAACAGCACTGCCCAAAGTAGTTGATATTCATAGTCTACCCCAGCAAGTGTTGTTGTGGTAATTGTTCCCGGGCCAATGAAAGCACTAGTAACAATCGCTGCAGGTCCCATATTTTTAATACGGTCCATAAAAGATTTCTTTTCTTTCATCTTTCTTCTCCTTTTTTGTATTTTTTTAAAATTAAATCCTTTAATTATGAAGTTCCATCCAATGAATCATTGCTTTGTAAATTCTCATCCCATGCGTCTCAATAAATGTACGGTCAATATCATGACCTTTTTCTTCTATCATCAATAGCGTGGCATTTGGATGAAAGTTCGCCAGTTGTCGCGATTGACGTGAAGGGACATCTGTATCATGAGTGGCACTTGCAATGAATAGTGGTGGCAATGTTTTGATTTCTTCCTTGGTAAGAGAGAATTTTTTCAAATGGGATGCCTCTTTGGTCAGTATGTCCATCCATTTTCCTTTTTGTCGTGCATTTAAATAAATTAAGAAAGCTTCCTGAGCTGTCAGTTGTGTTCGCATCGCTTTTTGAATCAGTCGCTGTGAAGCGCCAGCATCCAGCATTGGGAATTGTTGGTAGTAACGATTTGGCATAAGAAAAGCAGCATCTGTTAAGTTAAAATAGCTATAGAGCAATATCATTCCCGCAGGTAGATGGTTACTGTTGTGAATCAAATGAAGTCCTGCATGAAGTGCCAAATATCCCCCGGCAGAACGGCCGAATATATAATAAGGTATCTTTAATTGATGCTCATGCAAAAAATCCAAAAAGCATTCGGCAATCTGTCGAGTCTGTTGGATAATTTCTTCTAGCGAATGTGCGGGAGCCAGTGGATAATCAACAGCGAGAATGCCAATGCCATGTGCCGCGAATTGTTCTAAAAAAGGGGTGGGGAGATCTTCTTTCTGCCCGAAAATGAGTCCGCCACCATGAAAGTACAAGATAATTTTTTGAAGTACTTGATCTTTCGGTCTATAAAAGATGGCATCAAAATGGTGTATTCCGTCACTGAGCGGCAATGTGTCATAGTGATAGGAAGTCAAAAAAGTAGCTCCTTCCATAAGTGAACTTATTAATAGAATGTACTATTGAATTTACATTACTGTAATAGTAGGTCATCATCGCTGGAATAACAATAGAAAAATGGAATTTTGTTTATTTTTGTCAATAAAGTTAGACTTCGCCTAAAAAGTTATCGCTAACTGCTATATAAACAGTAATTTAAAAGCATTATAATAGATACAAAGAAAAAATAAGGAGGAGTAAGATGTTATACACAGTCATCCGTGATAGCTATCAAGATTCCATCAACTTGATGCTACTCACAAATGAAATCAACACACTCGAAGGGGTAAAGCAAGGACAAGTCATGATGGCCACCGATTCAAACAAAGACATGTTCAAAACAGCAGGCCTTTTCACAGAAGAGTTAGAAGCAGCAGGCCCAAATGAAATGGCGATTGTTGTAGAGTCTGACGAAGAAGATGTCATGGACCGTGTACTTGAAAAAGTGGATCAATTCCTAGCAGATCTATCAAAAGGAACAGAAGCAGCAGGATTGCAAGAAGTAGAAAATTGGTCTGATGCATTAAAACAAGCACCTGATGCAAACTTAGCGCTTGTGTCTATTCCAGGTGAATATGCAGCCAGCGAGATTGAGCGTGCGCTTGATCATGGACTTAATGTTTTCTCATTTAGTGATAATGTATCATTGGAAGATGAAACACGACTCAAACAAAAAGCTCATGAAAAAGGATTGCTTTTGATGGGTCCAGATTGCGGAACAGGTATCATTTCTAGCGTACCACTTGCATTTACAAATGTTTCAACACCAGGCAACATTGGAATTGTGGGTGCAAGCGGAACGGGTATTCAAGAAACTGCAACGATTATTGACGAACTAGGTGGCGGTGTCGTCCATGCTATTGGTACAGGTGGTCGCGACTTAAATGAAAAAGTTGGCGCTATTACAATGTTAGATGCTATTGCAGCACTTGACGAGCATGATCCGACAGATGTCATCTTAGTGATTTCAAAACCACCAGCCAAAGAAGTTCGCAATCAAGTAGTAGCTACCTTACAGTCACTATCTAAACCAGCAGTTGCTATCTTCCTTGGTGAGAAACCAACAGAGCACGTAGGAAATGTGGCACTTGCTTATACATTAGAAGAAGCGGCACGTATGGCAGTTGATCTAGCAAATGGTGAAGAAATTAAAGGCAACTATATCTTACCTTTAAACCAAAAAGTTGATCAGGTACTTTCTGAAGGAAAAACTGTAAAAGGATTATATTCAGGTGGTACTTTAGCAAATGAAGCGGCAACTTTAATTGCAGATGCTCTTGACTTAGGCAAAATTCAATCAGAAAAAGGATTCATTCTTGATACACATGGTTTCCAAGTGATGGACTTGGGTGATGATGTGTATACTCAAGGGAAACCGCATCCAATGATTGATCCAGAAGTACGTGTTAATAAATTACAAGAAGTTCTAGCAGATGAGTCAACGGGTGTTATTTTAATAGATGTTGTTTTAGGGTATGGCTCACATGATGATATGGCAGGTGCACTTGCTCCAAGTATTAAAAAAGCGCTTCAAGAAGCTAAAGCATCTGGACGTGAATTATATGTGATTGGATCGGTTGTTGGAACAGCACATGACCCGCAAGGACTTGCTAAAGCAGTATCTACGCTTGAAGATGCTGGCGTTATTGTTGCCGAAAGTAATGAACGTGCTGTAAGACTTGCATTAGCTTATATGGGTAAAGAAGTATCATTCCCAGAAAAATCATTTGTTGCATATACAGGCGAAAAAGTCGCATTGAACAAACCAAGTACAGCAGTGACCGATTTACTTTCAACACCTCCACGCGTTATTAATGTTGGAATTAAGAGCTTTACTGAGCCAATCTTGGAATTTGGTGGAGAGGCCGTTCAATTTAATTGGAGACCACGGGCAAATGGTAACAAACAATTGATTCATATCTTAGATGAACTTGATAAGCGTAAAGAAGAAATTGATGCAGCGAATGAGGAAGTTGTCGATCGTCTTGTTAATTCACAACCATTCTTAGTGGATGTTCGTCCAGCATATGAATTAATTCCTGAATTAGACACCGATAAAAAAGTTGTGCTTCATGCAGGACCACCGATTAAATATGAAAATATGACAGGTCCTATGGTAGGTTCAATTATTGGTGCCATGATTTTTGAAGGATGGGCAGAAGATGAAGCGGATGCTCTCCGTCAATTAGAAGCAGGCGAAGTAGAATTTATGCCATGCCATCATGTTGGAGCTGTTGGACCGATGGGTGGAATTACGACCAAGAACTTCCCAGTTGTTCTCATTGAAAACCGTGCAGATCAATCAGAAGAAGGCACAACAGGCATTTGTATCATGAACGAAGGAATCGGTGAAGTATTAAGATTTGGTGCGAATTCACCAGAAGTTATTAACCGACTCAAATGGATGCAAGATGTTTTAGGTCCAGTATTAGGTGAAGCGGTTCGTTCATTAGAAGATGGTATTAACTTGAACGTCGTTATTGCACGTGCCATTGGCATGGGAGACGAATTCCATCAACGTAACATTGCATCAAGTCTTGTCTTTATGAAAGAAGTGGCACCAGCCATTGTTGCACTTGAAGGTGTGAGCGAAAAAGATAAGCAAGATGTTATTCAGTTCCTAGCTGATACAGATCAATTCTTCTTGAATATCTCAATGGCCGTTGGTAAAGCAATCGTAGATTATGCACGTAAAGTTGAAAAAGGTACGATTGTTACGACATTAGCGCGTAACGGTGAGAATTTCGGCGTTCGTATGTCACAAACTGGCAATCAGTGGTTCACTGCACCTGTAAATCAACCAAATGGTTTATTCTTCACAGGCTATTCATTAGCTGACGCAAACCCAGATATCGGAGACAGTGCGATCACAGAAACGATCGGACTGGGAGGAATGGCAATGATTGCAGCTCCGGGCGTTACACGCTTCGTTGGATTGAATGGAATTGAAGATGCTAATAAAATCTCCAATGAAATGGAAAAAATCACAACGACACATAATGCTAACTGGACAATTCCTAACTGGGACTTCAAAGGAACAGTTGCTGGAATTGATGTTCGCAAAGTAGTTGAAACGGGCATTACGCCAATTATTAACACAGGAATTGCACATAAAGATGCTGGCGTTGGTCAAGTCGGAGCAGGAACTGTTCGTGCACCATATGGCTGCTTCGAAAAAGCATTGATTGCTTATGCAGAATCTGTTGGGATTGACGTTAATGACTTCTAATATGAATAGATCACATGAAGTACTGCTGACACATTTAGTCGGCAGTACTTCTGCTTTAAAAATGTTGAATGAGAGTAAGTCGCTTTCTGTCCATTCAGTTTTTGAACGAGGAATTAATTTAACAGATGGTACTTCACCTGAACTGTTATATATTGGTCCTAATTATCCAGGTACCTTGGTTGCAAATGGCATAATGATTGATCGTGAAATATTCAAAAAATTGACACAACAGTTAAATGCAGGAGTACGTGTACAATTTAAAAATAATTATCTTATTTTTTATACACGACCACAGCTCATCATAGTAGAAATTGAAAAAATTGATGCAGTTCATTTATATATTCCAAAAATTTCAGAAGCAGACGTTCGAGCAGTAAAATTATTTGAAAAAATTGAAGCAGAACACGTCATCGAAAAATCTGGATTCGTAAAAAATAAAGTTTGGTTAAACATCTTGCACAATATTTTAGAAAACGATAAGATAAGGTTGGAAGATGTGTTGAATTTAATCGGCGCTGGAGTGGGTCTAACCCCAAGTGGTGACGATTTCTTACAAGGAGCCATTTTGATGGAGACAGCTTTAGGACACCCTCCTAAAATAAGATGTCTTGTTCAAGAAGGATTGAAGAGTCGAACGACCACAGCAGTTAGTGTTTCTTACTACGCTTTATTATTGAAACAAAATGCAAATTTACCATGGCAAGCTTTGTTGGAAGCAGTCAGTCAACGCGATGAGACGGAAGTGATTCATCAACTCCATATCATTCAGACATTTGGGCACACTTCAGGAAAAGATATACTAGTCGGCGCATGGACCTATTTAAAAATGAATAAGATAGGATGAGATATATGAACAAAAAAATTGTGGTAGCTTTAGGTGGTAACGCAATTTTAACTGATGATCCAACCGCAAAAGGTCAGATGGAAGCATTACGCGAAACAAGTAAACATTTGGCAAACCTTGTAGAAGATGGATACCAATTAGTTATCTCTCATGGTAACGGTCCACAAGTTGGAAACTTATTATTACAACAATTAGCTGCAGATAGCGAAAAAAACCCAGCCCTTCCGCTTGATACATTAGTTGCAATGACACAAGGAAGTATTGGCTACTGGTTACAAAATGTATTAAAAGAAGAATTGAAAAATAAAGGCATCGATAAAGAAGTAGCATCAGTACTTACACAAGTTGTTGTAGCTGAAGATGATCCTGCATTTGAAAATCTAAGCAAACCAGTTGGTCCATTTATGACGGAAGAAGAAGCCAAAAAAGCAATGGAAGAAACTGGTGACACCTATGTTGAAGATGCTGGTCGTGGCTGGAGAAAAGTTGTTGCAAGTCCAAAACCTATCTCTATTGTAGAATATCCAGTGATTAATAGCTTGATCGACAATGATGTCATTACCATCTCAGCAGGTGGTGGAGGAATTCCTGTCGTAGAAAAAGGTGGCAATATCGTAGGTGTAGAAGCCGTTATTGATAAAGACTTTGCATCTGCAAAACTTGCAGAACTCGTAGAGGCTGACACTCTTCTCATCTTAACAGGTGTCGATAACGTTTATGTAAACTTCAATAAACCAAACCAAGAAAAATTGGAAAATGTAACAGCAGAAGAAATGAAACAACATATTGCTGACAACCAATTTGCACCAGGAAGTATGCTACCTAAAGTAGAAGCTGCAATTAAATTCGTTGAAAATCGCGAAGAAGGTCGTGCAGTTATTACTTCTTTAGAAAACGTAGCAAACTACCTTGCAGGTGGTTCTGCAACTGTTATTACAAAATAATGATTGAAATATTAAGAGTGAGTGGAAACATTCACTCTTTTTTTGTTTATTTGATTCAATGTATGGTATACTATTGAAGAATAATAAATTGCAAAAGAGTAGTAAAGATGCACTAACATCACAGGGAAGAGGATTAAAGTGAGAACCTCCGATGTTATCATTTTGAAGTCGCTTTAAAACATGCAAATTGGGAGTAGCCCATTATCGCTGCGACAAGTGACAGCTAATATAATTTATCAATAGCTGTTAATTTAGGTGGTACCGCGGAACATTCGTCCTATATCGACGAATGCTTTTTTATTTTAAAGGAGGAGACAGATGACAGATTTTAAAATGCCGACGAAATATAATCATCTAAAAGTCGAAGAAGGAAAATACAAAGAATGGCTCGATAAAAAAGTATTCAAACCTTCTGCTGATCCAGATGCAGCCCCTTATTCTATTGTAATTCCCCCACCAAATGTAACAGGTAAATTGCATTTAGGGCATGCATGGGATACGACGCTGCAAGATATTATAATTCGTCATAAACGTATGCAAGGCTATGATACTCTTTGGTTACCTGGGATGGATCATGCTGGGATTGCGACTCAAGCGGTGGTAGAAGCGCAGCTTGCTAAAGAAAATATTAGTCGTTATGATTTAGGACGCGAGAAATTTATTGATAAAGTGTGGGAATGGAAAAAAGAGTATGCGGACCGCATTCGCAAACAGTGGGCAAAAATGGGGCTTTCTGTCGATTATGATCGTGAACGCTTTACACTGGATGAAGGTCTTTCCCAAGCCGTTCAAGAAGTGTTCGTCCGCTTATATGAAAAAGGAATTATCTATCGCGGGGAATATATTATCAACTGGGATCCTAAAGCACGTACAGCATTAAGTGATATCGAAGTGGAGCATAAAGAAATTCAAGGTGCTTTTTATCATTTACGTTATCCACTAGCGGATGGTTCAGGTTATTTAGAAGTTGCAACGACACGTCCAGAAACGATGCTCGGTGATACTGCAGTTGCCATCCATACGGGTGATGAACGTTACAAAGACTATGTTGGTAAAATGGTCAAATTGCCACTCACTGATCGCGAGATTCCTATCATAGAAGATTTTTATGTGGATGCTGAATTTGGAACGGGTGTCGTTAAAATTACACCAGCACATGATCCAAATGACTTTGAAGTCGGAAATCGTCATAATTTACCACAATTAAATGTGATGAATGATGATGGAACCATGAATGATGCTGCTGGGAAATATGCAGGCTTGGACCGTTTTGAAGCACGAAAAGAAATCGTAAAAGATTTAAAAGCTCAAGGATATCTTGTAAAAGTAGAAGAAATGGTCCATAGTGTTGGACATTCTGAACGTACAGGTGTTGTAGTTGAACCGCGACTTTCAACACAATGGTTTGTACGCATGGATGAATTGGCTAAACGTGCGCTTGAAAACCAAAAAACAGATCAAAAAGTTCATTTTTATCCCGACCGCTTTGAAAAAACATTTGTGAATTGGATGGAAAATGTTCACGACTGGGTCATTTCACGTCAGCTTTGGTGGGGACATCAGATTCCAGCTTGGTATCATAATGAAACGGGTGAAGTCTATGTAGGAAAAGTTCCACCAAAAGATAGTGAAAATTGGACACAAGATTCTGACGTATTAGATACATGGTTTAGTTCGGCCTTGTGGCCATTTTCAACGATGGGCTGGCCAAATACTGATGCACCCGATTACAAACGCTATTATCCAACTAATACCTTAGTGACTGCATATGATATCATTTTCTTCTGGGTATCGCGCATGATTTTTCAAGCACTTGAATTTACTGATCGCATTCCATTTGAGAATGTCTTAATTCATGGTCTCATTCGTGCAGAAGATGGTCGTAAAATGAGTAAATCGCTTGGCAATGGAATTGACCCGATGGATGTTGTGGAAGAATATGGTGCTGATGCACTGCGTTGGTTCCTAACGACATCTTCTACACCAGGTCAAGATGTTCGTTTCAGTTATGAACGAATGAAATCTTCATGGAATTTCATTAACAAAATATGGAATGCTAGTCGATATGTCTTGCTCAACTTGAAAACATTCAGCCCGAATGATATTCAGCTTGACGAAACACATATGACAGTAGCAGATCGCTGGATTCTAGCAAGACTTCATGAAACGATTGCACATGTTAATGCACAGTTAGACAAATTTGAATTTGGTGAAGCAGGTCGTGCATTGTATAACTTTATATGGGATGATTATTGTGATTGGTACATTGAAATGACTAAAGAAGTATTGCAAGAAGGAACTGCTGAACAAGTAAGAGTTACCCAATCGGTGCTCCTTTATGTATTAGATGCTATTTTACGCCTCTTGCATCCTATCATGCCATTTGTGACTGAAGAAATTTACCACAATATTTATGATGAGAACACATCTATTGTTACTGCACCATATCCAAGTTGTAACGCCAAATGGTTAGATGAAGAGGCCGTTGAAAATATGAGTGTGCTTATTGAGTTAATTCAAACAGTTCGTCAAGTGCGTTCGGAGGTTAATCGTCCAATGTCGCGTACGGTTGATTTACTTATTCAGGCCCATTCTGAAGAAGTCTTACAATTTATGAGAGAAAATCGCTCCTTTATCGAACGATTTTGTAATCCAGATGTGCTAGAAATTAGCTGTAAAGTTGATATTCCAGAAGAAGTGATGACCAAAGTCATTAAAGGAGCACATCTTTATTTCCCATTTGCGGGTCTTTTAGATATCACAGAAGAGATTAAACGATTAGAAAAAGAACTTGAAAAATGGCAAAGTGAAATGACACGAGTAGAGAAGAAATTAGCAAATGAAAAATTCGTACAAAATGCTCCTGGGCAAGTCGTTCAAGCAGAACGCGATAAAGGGGCAGAATATGAAGAACGTTATCAAGTTGTAAAAGAACAACTTGAAAAAATAAAACAAATGGAGGGCAATAAAAAGTGACTACAATTCAAGGCGTAATTTTTGATATGGATGGATTGATGTTCGATACGGAAGTCGTCTATTATAGTATCAATCGCCGCGTAGCAGAATCGTTAGGTTTTGAATTTACTAAAGATTTTTATCGCCAATTTATCGGGAGTGATAGTCGCCATTATGTAGAAGGCGTACATCAACTTGTTCAAGATGATGAATTGGCGGACCGCTTTTTAAAAGAAGCAGATCGTCAACTTTATGATGCATTCATGGAAGGGGACATTGACTATCAAGTGGGATTAATCGAATTATTAGAACAATTGAAAACTTGGAACATTCCTGCCGTTGTTGCATCAAGCACTGATCGGCAGATGGTTGACCATTTATTGAAAAAGTTGAATGTTGCGCAATATTTTGTGGGGGTAGTTGGCGGTGATGAGGTCCACTATGCTAAACCAGATCCAGCAATCTTTAATAAGGCCGCTTCATTGCTTGATATACCAAAAGAACATTTGGTGGTGTTGGAAGATTCATTAAATGGAATACGTGCAGCACATTCTGCAAATATTCGGGTGATTATGGTTCCTGATTTGGTTATTCCTGGAGGTGAAGCAGAAGAGAAGACGACTGCCATTGTTTCCGATTTGCACGCCGTTATTGATTATATTGCAGCTGAAAATGGAAAGTAAGCAGAAAGAAATAGCAAATAAATATCATGAATATAGAAAAAGAAAGTCACAGAAAAGTGACTTTCTTTTTTGATTTCTTCTATATTTAAAGAATAATATTCTGGTGATTAATAGATAGGTCTATATATTTATAATTTTCCATAGCCATCGAAGTATTGTGGCTTTTTAAGAGTGTAAAAGAGAAGAAAGAATTGCCTTGCAGAAATAGTAGGATTTTACAAAAACGTTACGTATTTCGTGTCCTGAATGAGAAATTCCTTACATTATCCATTTACTTTGTAATGCGTTGTGGTATAATGAGCTTGAAAGCGAATTACCCTTTTGATCAAAAGGATTTAAAATAACGCTAAGCGTTAATGATATAATGTTGATTGAAGTGTTGGGACCGCATTAATGTGTTCGCAATAACAAATGGAGAATTCTAATCATTACATATGTGAGGAATTTATCGTTTGTACTGTAAACGATTTCTTGAAACCGTTTTTTCTTCTGGATATACTATAAACGTAGTAAGAAACAGAAAAAAAGAAAGGATGAAAATATTCATGACAAAACCAATTCATGTATTTTCAGAAATCGGTAAGTTGAAAAAAGTGTGCTTGCACCGTCCAGGGAAAGAGTTACTAAACTTAATGCCTGACTTCCTAGATCGTCTTCTATTTGATGACATTCCTTATCTAGAAGCAGCACAAGAAGAACACGATAACTTTGCACAAGTTCTACGTGACAACGGAGTAGAAGTTGTTTACTTAGAAAAACTTGTAGCAGAAGCAATCGATGCTGGCGATGTTAAAGAACAATTTGTAGAAGATTGGCTAGCAGAAAGTGGAATCGTTTCTGAAGGCGTTAAAGAAATTGTCAAAGAACAACTTCTAGGAATGGAAACTTTCGAAATGGTTCTAAAAACAATGGAAGGATTCAAAAAATCTGAACTTGATGCAGACGCATTAAACACTTCATTAGCAGACATGCTTGAATCAGACTATCCATTCTTAGTAGACCCAATGCCAAACCTATACTTCACACGTGACCCATTTGCAACTATGGCAAACGGTGTAACCATTAACCATATGTATTCGGATACACGCAACCGTGAAACACTATATGGTCATTATATCTTTAACTATCACCCAGAATATAGTGGTGATAAAGTAGAGCGTTACTACGAACGTACTGAGGATACAAGAATTGAAGGTGGAGACGAGTTAGTACTTTCTAAAGATGTATTAGCAGTGGGTGTATCTCAACGTACAGACGCACGTTCTATCGAAAAAGTTGCAAGACGTGTATTTGATGCAGGCGCATTCAAAGAAGTTCTTGCCTTCTTAATTGATAACAACCGTAAATTCATGCACCTAGATACCGTATTCACAATGATTGACTACGATAAATTCACCATCCACCCAGAAATCGAAGCAGGACTTCGCGTAATCTCCTTGAAACCAGATGGAAATGGCGGAATTAAACTAGAAGAAAAAGACTCTACACGCTTGGATGAAGTGTTAGCAGAGGCTTTAGGTGTTGAAAAAGTTACATTAATCCCATGTGCAGGCGGAGAAATTGTTGGTGCTGCTCGTGAACAATGGAACGACGGTTCAAACACCCTAACTATTGCACCAGGTGTAGTAGTTGTGTACGACCGCAACACTGTAACTAACCAATTATTAGAAGAACATGGAATTGAACTAATCAAAGTTAAAGGATCAGAATTAGTTCGTGGTCGTGGAGGCCCACGTTGCATGTCCATGCCACTAATTCGTGAAGATATCTAATAATAAATAAGCTTCTTCACCCGCTTCACATGAGGCGGGTGGACTAGCTATAATACATAACAAATTAATTAAGGAAAAACTAAAGGAGTGTAGCTAATGTTCCAAGACAGAAGCTTTTTGAAAATTATAGACTTTACACCAGCAGAAGTTAAATACCTTGTAGATTTCAGTATTCATTTAAAAGACTTAAAACAACGTGGAATTCCACATGAATACTTAAAAGGGCAAAATATTGCCCTATTGTTTGAAAAAACATCTACTCGTACACGTGCTGCATTTACAGTAGCATGTAACGATTTAGGCGCTGCACCTGAATACCTAGGAGCAAACGATATCCAATTAGGTAAAAAAGAATCTGTAGAAGACACAGCTAAAGTATTAGGACGTATGTTCGATGGTATTGAATTCCGCGGATTCAAACAAGAAGTAGCAGAAGGATTAGCAGAACACGCCGGTGTACCTGTATGGAACGGACTAACTGATGCATGGCACCCAACACAAATGATCGCTGATTATATGACCATTAAAGAAGAATTTGGAAAACTTGAAGGTCTAAAACTAGTATACTGCGGAGATGGACGTAACAACGTTGCTAACTCATTAATGGTAGCAGGTGCTAAATTAGGTGTTTCAGTAACCATCGCATCTCCAAAAGAATTATTCCCAGATGAAGAATTAGTAGAATCAGTTCGCGAAATTGCTAAAGAAACTGGATCTGTCATCGAAGTTACTGATGATATTAACTCAGCAGTTGTAGATGCTAATATTCTTTATACTGACGTTTGGGTATCAATGGGTGAAGAAGATAAATTTGAAGAACGCGTTAAACTTCTAAAACCTTACCAAATTAACAAAGAATTAACCGACCGTATCGAAGGAGACTGGATTTTACTACACTGCTTACCAGCATTCCACGATACAGAAACACAATACGGAAAAATGGTAGAAGAAAACTGGGGACTTTCAGAAATGGAAGTTACTGACGAAGTATTCCGTTCAGAAAATGCTCGTCAATTCCAACAAGCTGAAAACCGCATGCATTCTATTAAAGCAATCATGGCTGTAACTAATGGAAATCTATTCATCCCTCGCGTATAATTGAATAGAATTATCCACCCCCCTATGTTGTTGAAAAACAATTAAATAGTTTACGCCCATCATAAGAATAACTTTAATTATATGAACAGGGTTGTAGGTTTCCAACCCTGTTCATTTTTTAAGTAAATAAAAAAAGGAGTGAAAAAAATGGCAGAGAAAAAGAAACGTAAAATGCCTAATGCTTTTACGACGCTATTTTTAATTATTATATTTGTTGCAATTATGACCTGGATTATTCCAGCGGGACAATATGAAGTTTTAGAAGATGGTTCTTTTGTACCCGGAACATATCATGTAATTGAATCCAACCCTCAAGGGATTTGGGACGTATTAGCTGCACCATTCTTAGGATTCCTAGGTAACGATCTTACTGATGGAGCGATGGAAGTTGCAATCTTTATCTTATCACTTGGTGGATTCTTAAACGTTGTAACTAAAACAGGCGCAATTGATGCCGGTATTGGACATTTAATTCGTAAAGAAAAAGACAACATTTCCAAATTAATTTGGGTGCTAATGTTTGTCTTTGCACTTGGTGGATCAACATATGGAATGGCAGAAGAAACCATGGCATTCTATCCATTATTAATTCCTATTATGGTTACTGTTGGTATGGACTCACTTGTTGCCGTTGCAGTAGTTCTTGTAGGATCCGGAATGGGAGTTCTTGCAAGTACAGTTAACCCATTTGCTACGGGTATTGCTTCTGACATGGCAGGTGTATCAATGGCAGATGGTATTCTATTACGCGGTATTATGTTAGCAGTATTTTATGTGATTGGTGCGATTTACGTCTCTAGATATGCTAAAAAAGTACAAGCGGATCATACACAGTCATTGATTTATGATAAAATGGAAGAACAGCGAGAAAAATTTAGAGTTAACGAAAATGCTGGAGATTTAAGCAAAAAACAAAAAACAGTTCTTTGGATCTTTGCATTGACATTTGTAATTATGATTGTTGCTCTTATTCCTTGGCCAGATTTATTAGGTGGTCCTTCAATCTTTGATAAAATCCATGATTGGCTACATTCTGTACCATTCTTAGGTGACCTAGTAGGGCGCGATGCTCTACCATTTGGTTCATGGTATCTAGTAGAAATTACCATGTTATTCTTCACTAGTGCAATTATTATTGCATGGGTTTATGGAATTAAAGAAGATGACTTTGTAAACATGTTTTTAGATGGTATGGCTGACTTGTTATCAGTTGCTATGATTTGTGCAATTGCTCGTGGTATTCAAGTAATCATGAACGACGGACAAATTACTGCAACCATCCTATACTGGGGTGAACAAGCACTTTCAGGATTATCTAAAGGTGCATTTACAGCTCTAACCTATATCTTCTACATTCCAATGTCCATCCTAATTCCATCAACCTCTGGACTTGCTGCTGCAACCATGGGTATCATGGCACCATTAGGACAATTTGCAGGCGTTGCTGAACACATTATTATTACTGCTTATCAAAGTGGTGCAGGTATTGTTAACCTAGTAACCCCAACTTCTGGAGTTGTTATGGGTGCTTTAGCTATTGCAGACCTTGACTTAGGTATCTGGCTAAAATTCATGCGTAACTTGCTTGTTATCACATTTGTCGTATCAATTGCATTACTACTTGTCGGAGTATATGTACTATAATTTTTGGCAACAAATTTAACTACTCTACTTTAGTAAAGGATGGTAACTATGCAATACACTTTGACAGCAGCTTATCATGAAGAAGCAGTTAAAACATTAGGTAAAATAATTGCTTATCCTTCTGTTTTGGATGAGAATGCTGAAGGTACACCTTTCGGACAAGATATTTATAATTGCTTGAAAGGGACGCTCGAAATTTGTGAAGAGTTAGGAATGCGCACGTTCATTGATGAAGAAGGCTATTATGGCTATGCTGAAGTGGGCGAAGGAGAAGAAATGTTGGTGGTGCTATGCCACTTAGACGTGGTACCTGTCGGTGATGAATCGGCATGGAAATTCCCGCCATTTGAGCTAACAATTGATGATGACAAACTCTATGGAAGAGGAACGCAAGATGATAAAGGTCCTTCTGTAGCTGCTTTATATTCATTGAAAGCCCTTCGCGATCAAGGAGCAGAACTTAATAAACGTGTACGTTTCGTGTTCGGTACAGATGAAGAAACCTTATGGCGCTGCATGAATCGTTATAATGAAAAAGAAGAGCAAGGAACTTATGGATTTGCTCCTGACTCAGCTTTCCCATTAACATATGCAGAAAAAGGATTGCTTAACGTCTTTTTAGTTGGCCCAGGATCAAAAGAATTTAAGTCGAATAATGATGGCGCATTTAACGTTGTGCCTGAAACGGCTTCTTATTCGGGTGAGCATATTGATGAATTAAAAGCTTTCTTTGAAAAAGATGGAATCAAATTCACTGAAAAAGATGGAGAAATCACTACCATTGGGAAATCTGTTCACTCTAAAGATGCATTTAAAGGCGAAAATGCTTTGACAGATTTGGTCTTAGCTTTAAATGAAGTTTATGACCATCCTGCACTTCAATTCATCACAAAATATTTAAAAGAGAATGTTCATATGACATCACTCTTTGGAGATTTGACAGATGAAATGAGTGGACCATTAACCGTAAACTTCGCAAAATTAATTGTGACAGAAGAAGAAACAAAAATCGCTCTCGATATCCGTATTCCTGTCACTGCTGATAAAGATGATCTTGTCAAAAAATTAGCAGCTGCAGCAAAAGAATATGGACTAGAGTATCAAGAATTTGATTATCTTGCTTCTTTATATGTTCCAAAAGACAGTGAGTTAATTAAAAACTTGCTCGCTGTATATCGTGAATTGACTGGCGATATGTCTGAACCGATGAGTTCAGGCGGTGCAACCTTTGCGCGTACAATGAAAAATTGTGTAGCATTCGGTGCTCGTTTACCAGAAGTTCCTGAAGTGGAACATCAGGTAAATGAAAATATGCCACTCTCAAACTTCTACGATGCAATGGAAATTTATGCACATGCTATTCGAGCACTTGCTGTAAATAACTAAAAAGTTTTTAACTCTGCCTCTTCACATGTTTGTGAAGAAGCAGAGTTTTTTATTTAATCTTTTATAGTTTCTTGTTGAACTAATGAATGAATTATGTATATAATAATATGGTACAGTAAAATAATAAGTATATAATGAGATAAATGAGAGTTTTTCATTTTATAATTCATATGTATACTGGAAAGGATGGAGAGAAAATTATGAATCAAAGAGAATTCATTGCAGAAAGTATATTACCGCATTTGGACGGTGCTCTGGATCGGGAAACTTTAATTAATTTAATCGAAATCCCGACTAATTCTGAATTTGGGGATTTTGCTTTTCCAGTATTTGTATTAGCAAAACATTTTAAAAAATCACCAAATATTATTGCAGAAGAGCTAGTGAAAGAACTGGATCATACAAAATTTGATGAAATTACTGCAGTAGGTCCTTATCTGAACTTTAAGATTGACCGCGCAAAATTTTCTGATGCGGTGATTCACAAAGTTCTTGAAGAAGGATCAGATTACGGGAATGTAGATTTAGGAAAAGGAGGAAATGTTCCGATTGACATGTCCTCACCAAACATTGCTAAACCAATGTCTCTTGGACATTTACGTTCGACTGTAATTGGAGAATCTATTGCACGTATTCAAGAAAAAATTAACTATAATCCTATTCGAATTAACCACTTAGGAGATTGGGGAACACAATTCGGTAAATTAATTGTGGCATATCGTGAATGGGGAGACCCTGAACTTGTTGCAGAGAATCCAATCAAAGAGCTAGTAGAATTATATGTTGAATTCCACATTAAAGCAGAATTGGATCCATCACTTGAAATTAAAGCACGTGAAGTTTTCCGTCAATTGGAAGATCATGAGCCAGAAGTGGAAAGACTTTGGAATTGGTTTAAAGATGAATCCATTAAAGAGTTCGAACGTGTATATGATTTGCTTGATATTAAATTTGACTATCATACTGGTGAATCTTTCTATAACGATAAAATGGATGAAGTTGTCGATGAATTAGCTGAAAAAGGCATTTCTGAAGTAGATGATGGAGCAATCATCGTCAACTTAGATGATGAAGATTTACCACCTGCCTTGATTAAAAAATCGGATGGTGCTTCATTATATCTAACACGTGACTTAGCAACTGCTTATTACCGTAAGAGAACATTTGACTTTACGAAGAGCTTGTATGTTGTTGGTAATGAACAATCGAACCACTTCAAACAGCTAAAAGCTGTTCTTAAAAAATTAGGTCGCGATTGGTCTGATGATATGATTCATATTCCATTCGGCTTGATTACTTTTGAAGGTAAAAAATTGTCAACACGTCATGGAAATACCGTACTTCTTGAAGATGTACTTCAAGAATCCATTAATCTAGCTCACGATTTAATCGAAGAAAAAAATCCAAACTTAGAAAATAAAGATGAAGTTGCACGCAAAGTGGGTGTTGGTGCTGTTGTTTATCACGATTTGAAAAATGATCGTATGAACTCTTTCGACTTTAAATTGGAAGATATCGTTCAATTTGAAGGCGACACTGGCCCATATGTACAATATACCTATTCACGTGCACGTAGCTTAATCGAAAAATATGGTAAAGAAATTAATCGTGAACATATGCTTTCATTAACTGATGACTATAGCTGGCAAGTGATTAAAGCGATTCAAGACTACGAACGTAATATTATTCGTGCAGCAAATGAATATGAACCATCAATTATTGCAAAATATGTGATGGAATTGGCAAGAACATTTAACAAGTACTATGGAAATGTGAAAATTCTTGAAGATAATGATGAACTTGAAGCACGTATTGCTTTAGTTGAAGCAACTTCAATTGTTCTCAAAGATGCACTAAGACTCCTTGCAATTGAGACAGCGGAAAATATGTAGTATTTTTTCTCAACTGAATTGAACAAGGGAGGTTGAGTAATGAACCGTGACGTTGATTTGTACATGGAAGAAATCGCACGCTATGATTTTTTTAAGCGATTTAGTCAAGCGCAATTAAACCAAATTATCTCGCAATCGATTTATCATCAATATGAAAAAAACCAAGTGTTATTTTTTCATGGCGATCCAGCACGCGATTATTTCTTCTTGTTAAAAGGAGCAATTCGTCTAGAAAAATCGGATGCATCGGGAGAGTATTTGTTCCAGGATTATATTAAAGAAGGGACGTTCTTTCCATACAGTTTGATGTTCAATGAACGAACCTATCCTTACACGGGTTATTCCTTGACCCCGGTCGATTTAATGTTAATTCCTAAGGATTTGCTTGAAAAAAATGTGGTCGATAATCAGGCACAACTGCTTTATATGTATCAAGAAATGGCAGAGGTGTTAGAATTTCAAGAGAAAAGACTGCAATTTACGACCAACTCAAGTGCATATAATCGTGTGATTGTATCACTTGCCATTTGGGTCCGTGATATGAGTCGTCCCATGATTGTTGAAGATCGTACACTCAAAGTTATTCCATATCCATTAACAATTAATGAATTGGCAATTACAGCAGGCACTACACGTGAGACTGCTGGGAAAGTAGTACGCGATTTAACTGAAGAAAACTTGATTGATTTTAGTCGTAAGAAAATAGTTATCTATGATGAAGACTATTTTATGAATTTTTTCCTTTAACTAAAAAAAGCCGGTCTTTCTATAGGCATTAAATTTTCATATTGAGAATTTCTATGTATGGAGGCTGGTTTTTTTATTTTGACTGGCACACGATGCTATTAAAAAATTGAAAAGATAAAGAGGTGCAATCTATGGAAAAAACAAATCAAAAAGAATTAATAAAAGAAAAAATAGTTTCGTTGCTTCAAATTGCGGTTGGCTCCTTTGTGACGGCAGTAGCGTTTCAAGTATTTATTTTGCCGAACAATATCATTTTTGGGGGCGTAACAAGTTTGTCCATTATTTTAAATGCACTATTTGGATGGACACCAGCGATGATACAATATTTGATTAATATTCCATTGATTGTTCTTTTTTATTTGACTGCTGGTAAAACAATGGCGAGTCGTACAGTACTAGGTAGCTTATTGGTGCCATTTTTTGTGTCATTAATTTCACATTGGGGACCTTGGACGCATGATCCATTACTTGCTGCCGTTTATGGGGGTGCAGTGACTGGTATTGGAAGTGGTCTAGTATTTAAAGCAAGTGCTTCTACAGGTGGTACAAGTATTATTGCTCATATTATTCATAAATTTTTTGATGTTTCACTAGGTATGGGGACATTGATTATTGATGGATTTGTTATTGTGGCTGGATTTTTAACATTTAATTTGGAGTCTATTTTGTTGGGGATTTTAGCGCTATTTATTTTGTCGCGTGTCATCGATGTGATGATGTCTGGATCGAATGTCTACAAAAATGTTATGGTCGTATCTAATCGTTCAATGGAAATTCGTCGCGAGATTATTTCGAATTTCGACCGTGGCGTAACTCAATTTGAAGCGCGCGGTGGCTTTAATCTAGAGAAAAAACAAGTCTTGATGATTGTCATTCAGGAACGTCAATTCCGTACATTGGAAGAAATTATTATGGAAATTGATGAGAATGCTTTTATCGTGGTCATGCCAGCAAGTCGTGTCTTAGGTCGCGGATTCTCGCTTGATAAATTCATGACGACACTCGCTGAACCGCAGTGGACATATGGTGATGAATTGGATGAAGAAGAGCGCTTGAATTAAAGCTTTTGATTGACGAAACGTTAAAAATTTAATATGATAATAAAGTATGTGAGGACATGCTCATAATAAGTGCGACATCCAGAGACAGAAATCATAAGGTGCGAGATTTCTGGCGATCTTTTATGAGTGCTCCCTTACTCAACATGCAAGGGAACTTGCCGCTTGCCTGCGTTATAAGGTTTTAAGAGGTAATGAGATATCTACAATGAGGAGATAAATCATTACAAGTAGGGTGGTACCGCGATTGTCGTCCCTAGTTGTAATGGTTTATCTTTTTAATTTTTTAAGACAAACAGGAGGAAAGACACTATGAAACAATTATCCAGTTCTGAAATTAGACAGATGTTTCTCGATTTTTTCGAAAGCAAACAACATAAAGTAATGCCAAGTGCATCACTTGTTCCAGTAGAAGATCCGACCCTTTTATGGATTAACTCGGGTGTTGCAACCTTAAAAAAATACTTTGATGGAACAATTGAGCCCGACAATCCACGTATGACAAATTCACAAAAAAGTATTCGCACCAATGATATTGAAAATGTAGGACTGACTGCACGTCACCATACATTTTTTGAAATGCTCGGAAATTTCTCTATTGGTGACTATTTTAAAACTGAAGCAATTCATTGGGCATGGGAATTTTTGACTTCAAAAGAGTGGCTCGCGCTGGATCCTGAAAAGTTATATATTACGATTTATCCAGAAGATAGTGAGGCACGTCGTATTTGGGAGGAAGAAATTGGAGTCCCTGTAGATCATGTAGTAGAAGAAGAAGGCAACTTTTGGCAAATTGGACTAGGCCCCTGTGGACCGAATACCGAAATCTTTTATGATCGTGGTCAAGAAATGAATAATTTACCAGAAGATGATCCTGAAAGCTATCCAGGGGGAGAAAATGAACGTTGGGTCGAAATTTGGAACTTAGTATTCTCACAATATAACCATTTAGAAGATGGAAGTTATGAACCTCTTCCAAATAAAAATATTGATACGGGAATGGGACTTGAACGTGTGGTGTCCATCATTCAAAATGCAAAGACAAACTTTGAGACGGATTTATTCTTGCCAATTATTCATCAGTTGGAAGAAATTACAGGGGTCTCATATGAAGATGATGATGAAACACAAGTTAGTTTTAAAGTGATTGCCGATCATATTCGTGCAGTTACTTTTGCGATAGCAGATGGAGCACTTCCTTCAAATGAAGGTCGCGGTTATGTTTTGCGCCGATTAATTCGCCGCGCTATTATGCATGCGCACAAGCTAGGTTTGGATCGTCCATTTTTAGCTGAATTGGTTCCAACGATTGGCGAAATGATGGGAGATTTTTATCCGAATGTTGTAACGCAGCGTGATTTTATCATGCAGGTGCTTGAGCGTGAAGAAGTCCGATTCCATGAAACGATCGCAGAAGGTATGGATCATTTGGAATCAATCTTTGAATTATTAAAAGAACAACATGAACAAATGATCAGTGGTGCAGATGCATTCTTACTTTATGATACTTATGGTTTCCCAATTGAATTAACCGAGGAATATGCCCATGAACAAGGGTTTGAAGTAGATTTGGATGCCTTTAAAGTGGAAATGGAAAAACAGCGAGAAAGAGCACGCAATGCGCGTTCTGATGAAGGCTCAATGCAAGTTCAGTCCGATATCTTTAATCAAGTGACGATAGAAAGTGATTTTATCGGTTATGATCATTTAGAAGCAGTAAGTGCTTTAACATTTATTGTAGAAGGTGGACAATTCAAGCAACAAGTAGAAAAAGATATCAATGCTCAACTTATTTTTGAAAAGACACCTTTTTATGCTGAAAGTGGTGGACAAATTGGCGATACAGGTATTATCTTTGATCAGAATGAGTGCCCTGTTGCAGAAGTGCTTGATGTGAAAAAATCACCAAATGGCGCACCACTTCATTATGTGAAAGTTCTAAGACCGCTAACAGTAGGTCAGCAGTATCATCTGGTTGTAAATCATTTAGCGCGTGAATTGACCATGCGTAACCATACGGCGACGCATTTGCTGCATGAAGCATTGCAAGAAATAGTCGGGAAACATGCAACACAAGCAGGATCATTAGTTGCACCAGAACATTTACGCTTTGACTTTACCCATTTTGCACCACTAACAGATGAAGAAATTGAACGAATTGAACAACTTGTGAATGAGAAAATTTGGGAAAATATTCCAGTCATCATAAGTGAGCATTCCTTTGCTGAAGCTAAAAAAATGGGAGCGATGGCTCTTTTTGGTGAAAAATATGGTGATATTGTGCGTGTCGTTCAAATTTCCGATTTTAGCACGGAACTTTGTGGGGGAACTCATGTTAAATCAACGGGAGATATTGGCATATTTAAGATTGTTTCTGAGACAGGAATTGGAGCAGGAACTCGCCGCATTACGGCTGTAACAAGTCAAGGTGCCTTACAGTGGTTAGAGCAACAAATTGGGTACTTAGATCAAGTAAAAGATACTTTGCATGTGAAAACTCGGAGTGAGGTCCCGCACCGTATGGAACAATTGCAAAATGAATTAAAAGAGTTGAAGCAAGAAAATGATTCACTTTTTGCTAAATTGGCAAATCAAGAATTGGCAGGAATTTTTGAAGCGGTAGAAGAAGTAGGAGCATTTACTTTGATTGCTGCTCAAGTTGATGCAAAAGAAATGGAACAATTACGCCAAATGTCTGATGAATGGAAGCAAAAACAAGCATCGGATGTTTTAGTCTTGGCATTTGCAAATGATGGAAAAGTTAATTTGCTCGTTGCAACGAATGACCACGCCAATGAGGCAGGTATTTCAGCAAATGAACTAATTAAAGCCATCTCAAAACCAATTCGAGGTGGCGGAGGCGGTCGTGCTCAATTAGCTCAAGCTGGTGGTAAAAACCCTTCTGGAATTGCTGATGCTTTCCGCTTAGCACAAGAATATCTAAAAGAAAAACAATCCGAATAAGAGATGACGCAACATCTTTACATATTGCATATGACCTTTATATTTCAGCAATGTAGGGATGTTGCGTATTTTTGATGCAATGTGTTAATCATTTGTTTGAAACATAACGCTATTTTGGGTAGAATGATGTTTAGGAGAATAATATTTTGTGAAAAGTTTGGAGGATGGCAATGGATAAAAATGAACATACCATGCGCTATGATGCAGAAGCTTTTAAAAAACGAGAAGTTGCTGAAACGTTGAAATTAGTGTATCAGGCATTAGAAGAAAAAGAATATAATCCGATCAACCAAATTGTGGGTTATCTACTTTCTGGAGACCCGGCCTATATTCCACGTCATAATGATGCCCGTAATGCAATTCGCCGTCATGAACGAGATGAAATTATCGAAGAACTTGTTCGCAATTATCTGGAAAAATAATGAGAACGATTGGATTAGATGTTGGAACGCACACTGTCGGAGTGGCAGTAAGCGACCCGCTAGGTTGGATTGCGCAAGGTCTTGAAACGATAAAAATTGATGAATCCGCAAAAGATTATGGTTTTGAACGTCTGGGCGAGATTATAAAAGCACAAGATGTCGATACCATCGTCATCGGATTGCCGCTTAATATGAATGGCACGAAAGGACCGCGCGCAGAAGCTTCACAGCTTTATGGACGAATGATGGAAGAAAAATGGCCTAATTTAACGATTACTTATATGGATGAACGTCTGACTACCGTACAAGCGGAACGTCTTATGATTGAAAAAGGTAATGTTCGCCGCAATAAAAGGAAAAAAGTGATCGATAAGATGGCTGCAACACTTATTTTACAAAATTACTTGGATCGAAAATCTATTTAAAGGAGTTCACAAATGACACATGAACATGAACACGATCATGAGCATGACTATATTACGCTCATTGATGAAGATGGCAATGAAGAATTATATACAATTTTGCTTACATTCCATTCCGATGAATTTGAAAAAGAATATGTTTTAGTTTACCCTGCTAGCGAAAGTATTGATGAAGAAGGCGTAGAAGTTTCTGCTTTTAGTTATGAAGAGACAGAAGACGAAGAGGGCGGACAACTATTTCCAATCGAAACAGATGAAGAATGGGACATGGTAGAAGAAGTTCTCGGCGCCTTCATTGAAGAAGAGGACGAAGAATAAAATATTACATAAATAATAGTGCTTGCTTAGAATTTAAATATATCTATGCCAGCACTTTTATTTTGCACTTTTAGACCAGCGCTTTGTGAGCCTTTTATTTAAGAGAATGTGTAGTTATTTTATCGCGGCTTCAAATTTTTGAAAAAATTATGTATAATACAGAAAGTAATGAGAAAGAAGTGAAAGTATGCCTGGAAAACAGATGAAATCTAAAAAGATACAGACAACGTTTTTAAAAATATTTATCCTCCTTGTCGGTATCATTGCCGGTAGTTTTTTTTATGTACATCATCAATTATCACCTGTCAATGCACATGATGACCAAGTACAGACGATCGAAATTCCTACTGGTGCAACACGTGCAGACATTGCCGATCTTTTAAAACAAAAAGGACTAATTCGTTCCGCATTCATCTTTCAATATTATGTACGATTTGCGGCCGACGCTTCAAAATTTAATGCAGGTCTTTATGACATAGCACCCTCGATGAGTGCCAAAGATATTGCACATTTGTTGGAAGAAGGGCAATCAAAAGAAGCTTATCAAGCACGTCTAATTATTCGTGAAGGTGTTGATATAGAGGAGATTGCTGATCTTTTAGAAAAAGAAACGCGTTTTTCTAAAAAAGAATTTATGGCAACAATTCAAGATCCAGCCTTTATTTCGCAGTTAGTCGATAAATATCCTCAATTATTAAAAGAAACATCTGAAAAAACAGATACGCGTTACATTTTAGAAGGTTACTTATTCCCTAAAACTTATCTGATCACTGTGGACACGACACTTGAAGGGTTGATTGATGAAATGGTGCATCAGTCTCAGCTTATTTTCGAAAAATATCAGACTCAATTTGCAAATAGTCAGCAATCAATTCATGAGATTTTTACGTTGGCTTCTTTAATTGAACGTGAGGCAGTGCATGATGAAGATCGTGCACGCATTAGTGGGGTGTTTTATAATCGCTTGAAAGAAAGTATGCCACTACAAACAGATGTTAGTGTTATTTATGCTTTAGGTACACATAAAACATATATCACATTGGAAGATATTGAAGTAGATTCCCCTTACAATACATATAAGAATCTAGGACTTATGCCTGGACCAGTCAACAATCCGTCAGAATCAGCGATTGTTGCGGCGCTGGAGCCTGAATCGAATGATTATTTATACTTTTTAGCTGATATTAAAACGGGAAATGTTTATTTCTCAAAAACGTATGAAGAACATATGGAATACCAAAAAAAATATGTTCCAAGTGAAGCACCAAAAGATAATGAATAAGAAGCATGCAAAGGGGATTAAGATGAATACAAAAATGCATTCCAGACCAATTATTATCGGAGTTGCCGGAGGAAGTGGTAGCGGAAAAACGACCGTCGCTCGCAGTATTTTAGAAAGTTTCAATGGGAAATCGATCATGGTCTTGGAACATGATTCCTATTATAAAGATCAAAGTCATTTAGCATTTGAAGAACGACTAAAAACAAACTATGATCATCCGCTTGCTTTTGATACGGATTTATTAATTGATCATCTAAAAAAGTTGTTGCGCTATGAGGCCATTGATGTACCTGTTTATGATTATAAGCGCCATACTAGAAGTAATGAGATTGAACATAAAGAACCAAAAGATGTCATTATTTTGGAAGGTATTTTGATTTTAGAAGATCAAAAGTTACGCGATTTAATGGACATTAAAATTTATGTCCATACCGATGATGATATTCGAATTGTTCGCCGCATTAAGCGCGATATGCAAGAAAGAGGGCGCTCATTGGATTCTGTCATCCAGCAGTATTTGACGGTTGTTAAGCCGATGCATGAAGAATTTGTTGAGCCAAGTCGAAAATATGCTGATGTTATCTTTCCAGAAGGAGGCTACAATGAGGTGGCACTGGACCTTATACAGACGAAGATTCAAGCGATTTTCGATAAAAGAAATGATGAATGAATAAAACCTTTACAAAGCGATAAGTTCATGCTATTCTATGGACACGTAAAATAAAACGAACAGAAGTGCCACCAGCACATGGTGGTTTCTTTATTTATAAGTTATAAGAAAAATGTGGAGTGAAAATCATGGTAGAAGAAAAAACTTATCCAATGACAGTTGAAGGGCGTGACAAGCTCGAGGCAGAATTGGAAGAGTTAAAAACAGTAAAAAGAAAAGAAGTGGTCGAACGCATTAAAGTGGCGCGTGGTTTTGGCGATTTAAGCGAAAACTCGGAATATGATTCAGCCCGCGAAGAACAAGCCTTTGTGGAAGGCCGCATTCAAAAAATTGAAAATATGTTACTCAATGCGGAAATTATCGACCAAAGCCAATATACAGACGGCGAAGTAACCTTGGGAAGAACAGTGCGTTTCAAAGAGCTTCCTGATGGTTATGAAGAAACATATACCATTGTCGGTGAAGCAGAAGCGGATCCATTTGAGGGTAGAATTTCAAATAAATCGCCGATTGCTGTCGCATTAATAGGTAAAAAACAAGGCGATCAAGTCGAAATTAATACGCCAGGTGGCGCGATGAAAGTGGAAATATTAGAAGTAACCAATAACTAATGGAGTTCAAAACTCTCTGCCTTTTAGGTATGAGAGTTTTTTTGTTGCAAAGTCGGTCTTTTGACTGATTTTCTATCTTGGATATGTTAATTTATAGGGCAATCCCGTATACTTAAAAAGGAAAAGATAAAATAAAAGAGGGCTTCCAATGAAAAATAAAAGAAAAATCATTATCCTAATACTGCTCGCTTTTTTATTTGGTTATGAAACGCTTGTTCAGCCGGGCATAGGCATTCAAATGGTCTTAGGTGCTGCACTTATTTTATGGCGCAATGATCTTTTTAAAGATTCTCCAGGCTATGGGTGGGGATTTGGGTTATTACTCATTACTGTAGCCATTTTATCGACACAGTTTGGCTGGCTTTTGATCGGGGTCGTGTTGGTGGTGTTGCTCGGTAAAAATCAAAGCATTTTAAATTCAATGCGAGATATTTGGGAACAACGCAATGAAATAACAGATCATGAATATATTGCAGTAGAATTCCAAAAAGGGGATAAAATGTCACCGCAATTCAAAAAGCAAGAATTGTTCGGTGAATATGAAGAAGGTATGGCACAGTCTTATGAATGGGAAGATATGAATCTTGTCAAAATTGCTGGAACAACGATTATCGATTTAGGGAACACGATTTTGCCAATTGGAGATAATACAGTTGTTGTAAATCAATGGTTTGGAACCGTTAAATTTATCGTGCCAAAAGGTGTCAATGTATCGCTAGATGTGAGTTATATTTATGGAAATTATGTTTTAGATGGTGTTCCCCTTCAAGTGCGGAGCGAAAATATTAAATGGAAAACAAAAGAATTTGCTACATCACCGCGCCGAGTAAAAATTTTTGTTAATGGGATTGTTGGTCGTTTGGAGGTTGTTTTTATATGAGACATAATAAAAATCAATTTCTAAAGACATTCATTCCCTTTTGGAGCATCATTGCACTTGTGCCAATTGTATTGGCTTCAAGTTATTATATGATGACCAAGCAATATTTTGATGAGAGCGTTATTCTTATTTGGTTTTTTATCTCATTTTTTGTAAGCTTTATTTTGACAATTTTTCAGATTATGCGCGAACGCTATACACTTCGCCAGATCAAATTAGCATTACAGCTTCTCATTTCGGGAAATTATTCGGCTAATTTATTTTTGAAGATGTTTTCAACGGATGAACCAGACCAAATTTCAAGTTTATTTGATCATCTTTTTATGCAGCTACACGAAAAAATGTCGTTGATGGCTGCACAAGTTGTTCAAACGAGTCAATATTCATCAACAATTGATGGGCAAACGCGCGAAGATATTGTAAAAGAAGAACGTCAGCGCATTGCACGTGAACTGCATGATTCTGTTAGTCAGCAATTATTTGCGGCCTCTATGTTGCTTTCTGCATTACGTGAAAATGAAGAAAATTTTCCGCCACTTTATCAAAAGCAACTGGAGATGATTGAACAGACTATTCATGAGTCGCAGTCGGAGATGCGTGCCTTGCTACTTCATTTACGGCCAACATTGCTTGATGGAAAGACATTAAAGCAAGGAATTGAATATTTGTTAAAAGAATTATCAACAAAGGTTCCTCTCCATTTGAATTATACAATTGAGGAAGTAACATTATCGCCAACGATTGAAGATCACTTATTTCGAGTGGTTCAAGAGTTATTGTCGAATGTGTTACGCCATGCACATGCTAATTATTTGGAAGTATATTTACTGCACTCAGATGAACAAGTCGTGCTACGTATGATAGATGATGGTAAAGGATTTAATCCCCACGAGAAGAAACCTGGCAGCTTTGGTTTGACCAATATCCAAGAACGTGTCGAAAGTATTGGCGGCAATATGCGTGTCATTTCTTTCCCGAATCAAGGCACCCATATAGAAATCAAAATCCCATTAACGATTGGAGGAATTGAACGTGATTCAACTTATGATAGTCGATGACCATCAAATGGTTCGCATGGGCTTAGTGGGCTATTTTTCATTGCAAGATGATATAAATGTTGTTGCTGAAGCAGAAAATGGACAGCAAGGAGTAGAAAAGGCGTTTGAATTACGTCCGGACATTATTTTGATGGATTTAGTCATGGATGGAATGGACGGTATTGAAGCGACTCAAGAAATATTAAAACAGTGGCCAGAAGCTAAGATTGTTATTCTAACGAGCTTTATTGATGATGAAAAAGTCTACCCTGCAATGGCTGCTGGTGCAAGTGGCTACATCTTAAAGACCTCAAGTGCAGCTGAAATTGCAGAAGCTGTGCGCAAGACATTCTATGGTAATGCGGTCATTGAAGAAGAAGTCAGTGAAAAATTAAGACAAAAATCAGAATATGAACGAGTCTATCATCTACGCGATGATTTAACCAATCGCGAACTTGAAGTTCTATCACTTATTGCAGAAGGAAAATCAAATCAAGAAATTGCAGATGAATTATTTATTACGCTTAAGACAGTAAAAACGCATGTTTCAAATATCTTATTCAAACTTGAAGTACAAGATCGCACGCAAGCAGCGATTTATGCATTGAAGCAAGGCCTTTTTGAGCAATAAAGGAATCTTCTGTGTGCGATAAAATGAATAAATAAAAAAGTTGCTAACATTAGTGTTAGCGACTTTTTTTATTTTAAAAATAGCATAAAAATCTAGTTATCCGCATAAAAACTGGACTTATCACACTTTATCAAGGTCAAAACCACTCAATTTACTACTAATTTACTACTTATGAATGAGCTTTGATACGACGATTTATCCTTGAAAAGTGAAGATATAAAGATACTTCCAATAAAATTTGAATATTTAATAGGTAGACACTTCAAAAAATGAGGTGTCTATTTTTTTACCCGATTTTGAAAGGAAGTGAACTTATGAAAACAAAAAATCAAGAATCAAAAGGTCGTTCCCCACTCTTTAAGACCATCAAACATTCATTCAGCCAATAAAAAAGAAAGGATAGGTAAAAATATGGAACTTAAATTTGTGATTCCCAACATGGAAAAAACATTCGGCAATTTAGAATTTGCTGGCGAGGATAAAGTCGTTCAGCGAAGAATCAACGGACGGCTAACTGTCTTATCAAGAAGCTATAATCTCTATTCTGATGTTCAAAGAGCAGATGATATTGTGGTGGTGCTTCCTGCTGAAGCTGGCGAAAAACATTTCGGCTTTGAGGAACGTGTGAAGTTAGTCAATCCACGTATTACCGCAGAGGGCTACAAAATCGGCACTCGTGGTTTTACAAATTACCTTTTACATGCTGACGACATGATAAAAGAATAAAGAAAGAGAGGAAAAATGATGAGATTAGCAAATGGCATTGTATTAGATAAAGACACGACTTTTGGAGAATTGAAATTCTCTGCTCTACGTCGTGAAGTGAGAATCCAAAATGAAGACGGGTCGGTTTCAGATGAAATCAAGGAACGTACCTATGACTTAAAATCCAAAGGACAAGGACGCATGATTCAAGTAAGTATTCCTGCCAGCGTGCCTTTGAAAGAGTTTGATTATAACGCACGGGTGGAACTTATCAATCCCATTGCGGACACCGTTGCTACTGCCACCTATCAAGGAGCAGATGTTGACTGGTATATCAAGGCAGACGATATTGTGCTGACAAAGGATTCTAGTTCATTCAAAGCTCAACCACAAGCAAAGAAAGAACCGACACAAGACAAATAGTCGCTAGGTAGAAAGGAGACTTTTTCGCATGAAACAGCGTGGTAAAAGGATTCGCCCATCTGGTAAAGATTTAGTCTTTCATTTTACGATAGCGTCACTCCTGCCTGTTTTCCTGCTGGTTGTCGGACTGTTTCATGTGAAGACAATCCAGCAGATCAACTGGCAGGATTTTAACCTATCACAAGCAGATAAGATTGACATTCCCTATTTAATTATCAGTTTCAGTGTCGCAATTCTTATCTGCTTGCTGGTAGCGTTTGTATTCAAACGGGTTCGCTATGATACGGTTAAACAACTTTACCACCGTCAAAAACTGGCAAAGATGATACTTGAAAACAAGTGGTATGAATCTGAACAGGTCAAAACAGAGGGTTTCTTTAAAGATAGTGCTGGTCGTACAAAGGAAAAGATAACCTACTTCCCTAAAATGTATTATCGACTTAAAAATGGCTTGATACAGATACGGGTGGAAATCACGCTGGGAAAATATCAAGACCAACTCTTACACTTGGAAAAGAAATTAGAGAGTGGCTTGTACTGTGAGCTGACGGATAAAGAGTTAAAGGATTCCTATGTGGAATATACTTTGCTCTATGACACCATAGCCAGTCGTATTTCTATTGATGAAGTAGAAGCTAAAGATGGTAAACTTCGCTTAATGAAAAACGTATGGTGGGAATATGATAAGCTCCCTCATATGTTGATTGCTGGTGGTACAGGTGGCGGTAAAACTTACTTTATACTGACACTGATTGAAGCCTTGCTTCATACAGATTCAAAACTGTATATTCTTGACCCGAAAAATGCTGACCTTGCGGACTTAGGTTCTGTGATGGCAAATGTCTACTATAGAAAAGAAGACTTGCTTTCTTGCATTGAAACATTCTATGAAGAAATGATGAAACGTAGTGAGGAAATGAAGCAGATGAAGAACTATAAGACTGGCAAAAATTATGCTTACTTAGGTCTCCCGGCACACTTCTTAATCTTTGATGAATACGTCGCTTTCATGGAAATGCTGGGAACAAAAGAAAACACCGCAGTTATGAATAAGCTGAAACAGATTGTCATGTTAGGTCGTCAAGCTGGCTTCTTTCTAATACTGGCTTGTCAACGTCCAGACGCAAAATATTTAGGCGACGGAATCCGTGATCAGTTTAATTTCAGAGTGGCTTTAGGTCGTATGTCTGAAATGGGCTATGGCATGATGTTTGGCAGTGACGTACAAAAGGATTTCTTCTTAAAGCGAATCAAAGGTCGTGGCTATGTTGATGTAGGAACAAGTGTCATATCAGAGTTTTATACTCCCCTTGTACCAAAAGGATATGATTTCTTGGAGGAAATTAAAAAGTTATCCAACAGCAGACAGTCCACGCAGGCGACGTGCGAAGCGGAAGTCGCAGGTGTGGACTGATCTTGCTGGCTGGTGTGGCAATAGCCACGCCAGCACTTAACCCCCCGTATCTAACAGGGGGGTACAAATCGACAGGAAACAGTCAAAAAAACATTAGAAAATCCTTTGGTTACAAGGGATTTACAAAATTTCAGCGTATGTCAAATGGGCTTTAAAAGTTGACATACGCCTTTTTGATTGGAGGGATTTTTACTGAATGAACAAACTTGGTTACAGCATTTAAAAGAAAAACGCTTGGCTTATGGACTATCTCAAAACCGTTTAGCTGTTGCGACTGGTATTACAAGGCAGTATCTAAGCGATATTGAAACAGGAAAAGTCAAGCCATCAGAGGATTTACAGCAGTCCCTTTGGGAAGCTCTGGAACGCTTCAATCCCGACGCTCCCCTTGAAATGCTGTTTGATTATGTAAGGATTCGCTTTCCGACAACAGACGTACAGCAGGTGGTCGAAAACATCTTACAACTGAAACTGTCCTATTTTCTTCATGAGGACTATGGTTTCTATTCTTATTCAGAGCATTATGCTTTAGGCGACATATTCGTCCTTTGCTCCCATGAACTGGACAAAGGAGTTCTGGTGGAATTGAAAGGTCGTGGGTGCAGACAATTTGAAAGCTATCTTCTGGCACAACAAAGAAGCTGGTATGAGTTCTTTATGGACGTTTTGGTGGCTGGCGGTGTGATGAAACGCCTTGACCTTGCCATTAACGATAAGACAGGGATTTTGAATATCCCTGTACTCACTGAAAAGTGCCAACAGGAAGAATGTATCTCCGTCTTCCGCAGTTTTAAAAGCTATCGCAGTGGCGAACTGGTACGCAAAGAGGAAAAGGAATGTATGGGAAACACCCTCTATATCGGTTCATTACAAAGTGAAGTTTATTTCTGTATCTATGAAAAGGACTACGAGCAGTACAAGAAAAATGATATTCCCATTGAAGACGCAGAAGTAAAAAACCGTTTTGAGATTCGATTGAAAAATGAGCGTGCCTATTATGCAGTCCGTGATTTACTCGTCTATGACAATCCAGAGCATACCGCCTTTAAAATTATCAATCGGTATATCCGTTTTGTAGATAAAGACGATTCCAAACCTCGTTCTGATTGGAAACTGAATGAAGAATGGGCTTGGTTTATTGGGAACAATCGTGAACGATTAAAACTAACCACAAAACCAGAGCCTTACTCCTTCCAAAGGACGCTGAACTGGCTATCTCATCAAGTTGCCCCGACCTTAAAGGTTGCGATTAAACTTGATGAAATCAACCAGACGCAGGTTGTAAAAGACATTCTCGACCATGCGAAACTGACAGACCGACACAAGCAGATTTTGAAGCAACAGTCAGTAAAAGAACAGGACGTGATAACAACAAAAAAATAACTCAAATACAAATTCATTGAATATAGAGAGGAGAACATTTTTATGAATTTTGGACAAAACCTTTATAACTGGTTTCTATCAAACGCTCAATCACTGGTGCTTTTAGCAATCGTTGTGATTGGCTTGTATCTTGGCTTCAAGCGTGAGTTTAGCAAACTGATTGGCTTTTTAATTATTGCGATTATTGCGGTTGGCTTAGTCTTCAACGCTGCTGGAGTAAAAGACATTTTACTAGAGCTATTCAATCGCATTATTGGTGCTTAAATAAAACCGTTCTTTTGTGGAATATAAGTGGTTTTCTTATGTTCCGCAAAGGAATGGTACACCAAACGAAGTGCGGTAGGGATTTTTGAATCTCTACAAAGAAAGGACGTGAATATATGGACGATATGCAAGTCTATATTGCGAATTTAGGCAAATACAATGAGGGCGAATTGGTCGGTGCGTGGTTTACCTTTCCCATTGACTTTGAGGAAGTCAAAGAGAAAATCGGCTTGAATGATGAATATGAGGAATACGCCATTCATGACTACGAGTTACCCTTTACGGTTGACGAATACACTTCCATTGGCGAACTCAATCGACTATGGGAAATGGTATCGGAATTACCCGAAGAATTACAATCGGAGCTATCTGCTCTGCTCACTCATTTTTCAAGCATTGAAGAACTAAGCGAACATCAAGAGGATATTATCATTCATTCCGATTGTGATGATATGTATGACGTGGCACGCTACTACATTGAAGAAACGGGTGCTTTAGGCGAAGTACCAGCTAGTCTTCAAAACTATATTGATTATCAAGCCTATGGTCGGGATTTAGACCTTTCAGGAACGTTTATCTCAACCAATCATGGGATTTTTGAAATCGTCTATTAAATCTGTCGGTACATTACTACTGGCAGATTTTCTATTTTACGGGGTGGCTCAATCAGCTACCCCTATTTTTTATGAAAGGATTGATTACATGAAGAAAATACGAAGCTATACCAGTATCTGGTCTGTGGAAAAGGTACTGTATTCTATCAATGATTTTAGACTTCCGTTTCCCATAACCTTTACGCAAATGACATGGTTTGTCGTGTCACTCTTTGCAGTGATGATACTTGGCAACTTGCCCCCTCTTTCCATGATAGAGGGAGCATTTCTCAAATACTTTGGGATTCCTGTGGCTTTCACATGGTTTATGTCTACAAAAACTTTTGATGGTAAAAAGCCTTATGGATTTTTGAAGTCTGTCATTGCTTATGCACTGCGACCAAAGCTGACCTATGCAGGAAAAAAAGTAACGCTTGGCAGAAACCAGCCACAAGAAGCCATTACAGCAGTTAGGAGTGAATTTTATGGCATATCCAATTAAATACATTGAAAACAATCTCGTCTGGAATAAAGACGGGGAATGTTATGCTTACTATGAGCTTGTTCCTTACAATTACTCATTTCTAAGTCCAGAACAGAAAATACAAGTGCATGATTCTTTCAGACAGCTTATCGCACAAAATCGTGATGGCAAAATTCATGCTTTACAAATCAGTACAGAATCCAGCATACGTTCTGCACAAGAGCGTTCCAAAAATGAAGTCACTGGCAAGCTCAAAGCGGTTGCCTATGACAAAATCGACCAACAGACAGACGCTTTAATATCCATGATTGGCGAAAATCAAGTGAACTACCGTTTCTTTATCGGCTTTAAGTTGCTTCTCAACGATCAGGAGTTTTCTATGAAAAGTCTTACCGTTGAAGCAAAAAATGCTTTGTCTGATTTTGTCTATGATGTGAACCATAAGCTGATGGGCGATTTTGTTAGTATGAGTAATGATGAAATCCTGCGTTTTCAGAAGATGGAAAAGCTCTTAGAAAATAAAATCTCTCGTCGTTTCAAAATCCGCAGGTTAGATAAGGACGACTTCGGCTATCTGATTGAACACCTTTACGGACAGACAGGCACTGCCTATGAAGAGTATGAGTACCATCTATCAAAGAAAAAGCTGGATAATGAAACGCTGATTAAATACTATGACTTGATTAAGCCTACTCGCTGTTTGGTGGAAGAAAAACAGCGATATTTGAAAATCCAGCAGGAAGATGAAACCGTCTATGTAGCTTACTTTACCATTAACAGCATTGTCGGAGAACTGGACTTCCCGTCCTCTGAAATCTTCTACTACCAGCAACAGCAATTTACATTCCCGATTGATACGTCAATGAATGTGGAAATTGTAGCGAATCGTAAAGCCCTATCTACTGTCCGCAATAAAAAGAAAGAACTGAAAGACTTGGATAACCACGCTTGGCAAAGTGATAATGAAACCAGCTCCAATGTGGCGGAAGCTCTGGAAAGTGTGAATGAGCTGGAAACCAATTTAGACCAAAGCAAGGAATCTATGTACAAGCTGTCTTATGTGGTAAGGGTATCAGCAAATGATCTTGACGAACTCAAACGTCGTTGTAATGAAGTGAAAGATTTTTATGACGATTTAAGCGTAAAACTGGTACGACCATTTGGGGATATGCTCGGCTTACATGAAGAATTTTTACCTGCCAGCAAGCGTTATATGAATGATTATATTCAATACGTGACCTCTGATTTCCTCGCTGGTTTAGGTTTTGGTGCTACTCAAATGCTGGGGGAAAATGAGGGGATTTATGTTGGCTACAGCTTAGATACTGGACGCAATGTCTATCTGAAACCTGCTCTTGCCAGTCAAGGGGTTAAGGGTTCAGTAACCAATGCGTTAGCGTCGGCTTTTGTTGGTTCGCTGGGTGGTGGTAAATCCTTTGCGAATAACCTTATCGTCTATTATGCGGTGCTTTATGGGGCACAAGCAGTGATTGTAGACCCAAAAGCAGAACGTGGCAGATGGAAAGAAACCTTGCCAGAGATTTCCCATGAAATCAATATCGTCACTCTGACTTCTGATGAGAAAAACAAAGGCTTACTTGACCCTTATGTGATTATGAAAAATCCCAAAGATTCTGAATCACTGGCTATTGATATTCTGACATTCCTTACGGGGATTTCCTCTCGTGACGGGGAACGCTTCCCAATCCTTAGAAAAGCCATTCGTGCAGTAACCAATAGTGAAGTACGAGGGTTGATGAAAGTGATTGAGGAATTACGGGTTGAGAATACGCCACTAAGTACCAGTATAGCCGACCATATCGAAAGTTTTACAGACTATGACTTTGCACATTTATTATTCAGTAATGGTTATGTGGAGCAGTCTATCAGCTTAGAAAAACAACTGAACATTATACAGGTTGCGGACTTGGTACTTCCCGACAAGGAAACTTCCTTTGAGGAATATACCACTATGGAGCTTTTATCCGTTGCTATGCTGATTGTCATTAGTACCTTTGCTTTAGACTTTATCCATACAGACCGAAGCATTTTCAAGATTGTAGATTTAGACGAAGCATGGAGCTTTTTACAGGTAGCACAAGGAAAAACAATATCTATGAAGCTGGTTCGGGCTGGTCGTGCTATGAACGCTGGGGTATATTTCGTGACCCAAAATACAGACGACCTCTTAGATGAAAAACTGAAAAATAACCTCGGCTTAAAATTTGCATTTCGTTCCACTGACCTTAACGAGATTAAAAAGACCTTAGCCTTTTTTGGTGTAGACCCAGAGGACGAAAACAATCAGAAGCGATTGCGTGATTTGGAAAACGGGCAATGCCTTATCAGTGATTTATATGGTCGTGTCGGTGTGATACAGTTCCACCCTGTATTTGAAGAACTGCTCCATGCCTTTGATACCAGACCACCTGTGCGAAAAGAGGTGTAAATGTGAAACCATCAATAGTAAACAGAATAAAATCAAACTGGACGCTGAAACGTCTAGGTAAAGTGGCAATGACAGTGGCTTTCACACTTGTGATTGCCATTTTTCTTTTAGCCATGCTGGGAACGGTGGTTCAAGCTGCGGGCTTGGTAGATGATACGGTCAATGTGGCAAATGAATACAGCCGATACCCACTTGAAAACTATCAACTGGATTTTTATGTGGATAATAGCTGGGGCTGGCTTCCGTGGAACTGGTCGGACGGGATTGGAAAACAGGTCATGTATGGACTATATGCCATTACCAATTTTATTTGGACAATCAGTTTGTATGTTTCCAATGCGACAGGTTACTTAGTACAGGAAGCCTATTCCTTAGACTTCATTTCCGCTACAGCAGATTCCATTGGTAAGAATATGCAGACCTTAGCTGGTGTGAGTGCAAACGGATTTTCAACAGAGGGTTTCTATGTTGGATTCCTCTTACTCTTGATTTTGGTTCTTGGGGTTTATGTTGCCTATACGGGACTGATAAAGAGAGAAACCACAAAGGCAATTCATGCCATTATGAATTTTGTGCTGGTGTTTATCCTATCGGCTTCCTTTATTGCCTACGCTCCCGACTACATTAAAAAAATCAATGACTTTTCATCAGACATCAGTAATGCCAGTTTATCACTTGGCACGAAGATTGTCATGCCCCATTCCGATAGTCAAGGCAAGGACAGCGTGGACTTAATCAGAGATAGCCTGTTTTCCATACAGGTTCAGCAACCGTGGCTACTGCTTCAATACAACAGTTCAGACATTGAAAGTATCGGTATTGACCGTGTGGAAAGCCTGCTCTCCACCAGCCCAGATTCCAACAATGGCGAAGACAGAGAAAAAATTGTTGCGGAAGAAATTGAAGACAGAAGCAATACCAATCTAACCATTACAAAGACCATTAACCGTTTAGGTACAGTCTTCTTCCTATTTGTCTTCAATATTGGGATTTCCATATTTGTATTCCTATTAACAGGAATCATGATTTTCTCGCAGGTACTTTTTATCATCTATGCTATGTTTCTGCCTGTGAGCTTTATTTTAAGCATGATTCCATCATTTGATGGTATGTCAAAACGAGCCATAACAAAGCTCTTTAATACCATTTTGACACGAGCTGGAATCACATTGATTATTACGACAGCATTTAGTATTTCAACCATGCTCTATACCTTATCGGCTGGTTATCCGTTCTTTTTGATTGCTTTTCTACAGATTGTGACCTTTGCAGGAATCTACTTCAAGCTGGGCGATTTAATGAGTATGTTTTCTCTACAGAGTAACGATTCTCAAAGTGTGGGAAGTCGTGTGATGAGAAAACCTCGTATGCTTATGCACGCTCACATGCACCGTCTACAGCGGAAACTTGGACGTTCCATGACTACTCTAGGGGCTGGGTCTGCCATTGTTACAGGTAAAAAAGGACAGTCGGGTTCGGGGAGTTCTGCAAGGACACAAGCAGATCACTCCCGACCAGACGGAAAGGAAAAATCAACACTTGGAAAACGTATCGGTCAAACCATCGGTACAGTAGCTGATACCAAAGACAGAATGGTAGACACTGCTAGTGGTTTGAAAGAACAGGTTAAAGATTTGCCGACCAATGCAAGATATGCAGTATATCAAGGAAAATCCAAAGTAAAAGAGAATGTCCGTGATTTAACCAGTAGTATTTCTCAAACCAAAGCGGACAGAGCCAGTGGACGCAAGGAACAGCAGGAACAAAGGCGAAAAACCATTGCGAAGCGTCGCTCTGAAATGGAACAGGTCAAACAGAAAAAACAGCCTGCTTCTTCTGTTCATGAAAGACCGACTACAAGACAAGAACAATATCATGATGAACAGACCTCAAAACAGTCTAATATTCAGACTTCATATAAGGAATCTCAACAAGCCAAACAAGAGCGTCCAGCAGTTAAGTCCGATTTTTCAAGTCCAAAAGTGGAACGCCAAGGCAATACCGTTCAAGAAAAAACCGTTCAAAAGCCAGCAACTTCAACCACTACAGCAGATAGAACTTCACAACGTCCAATCACAAAAGAACGTCCGTCTACTGTTCAAAGAGTACCACTACAAAATACAAGAAGTAGACCACCAATCAAAACCGCCACCATTAAGAAAGTCGGTAAGAAACCATGAAGTTGAAAACTTTAGTGATTGGTGGTTCTGGATTATTCTTGATGGTCTTCTCACTGCTTCTGTTTGTTGCCATTTTATTTTCAGATGAACAGGACAGCGGAATTTCCAATATTCATTATGGAGGTGTGAATGTTTCCGCAGAAGTGCTGGCTCATAAGCCTATGGTAGAAAAATATGCCAAAGAATATGGCGTTGAAGAATATGTCAACATACTTCTTGCGATTATACAGGTGGAATCGGGCGGTACTGCGGAAGATGTTATGCAGTCCTCGGAATCCCTCGGTCTTCCACCTAATTCATTGAGTACAGAAGAATCCATTAAGCAAGGTGTGAAGTATTTCAGTGAATTATTAGCCAGTAGCGAAAGGCTCAGTGTAGATTTAGAATCGGTTATCCAGTCCTACAATTATGGTGGTGGTTTCTTAGGGTATGTGGCTAATCGTGGAAATAAATATACCTTTGAACTGGCTCAAAGTTTCTCAAAAGAGTATTCAGGTGGCGAAAAAGTGTCTTACCCCAATCCCATAGCCATACCTATCAATGGGGGCTGGCGATACAACTATGGCAATATGTTTTATGTGCAACTGGTAACGCAGTATCTTGTCACAACAGAGTTTGATGATGATACGGTACAAGCCATCATGGACGAAGCACTGAAATATGAGGGCTGGCGATACGTTTACGGTGGAGCTTCCCCGACTACTTCTTTTGATTGTAGCGGACTGACACAATGGACGTATGGAAAAGCTGGAATTAACTTACCACGAACCGCACAACAGCAATATGATGTGACCCAGCATATCCCACTATCGGAAGCACAAGCTGGCGATTTGGTTTTCTTTCATTCTACCTATAACGCTGGCTCTTATATTACTCATGTTGGGATATACCTTGGCAATAACCGTATGTTTCATGCAGGCGACCCAATCGGTTATGCCGACTTAACAAGCCCCTACTGGCAACAGCATTTAGTGGGAGCAGGACGAATCAAACAATGAGAAAGGAAGATTTAATGATGAAATTTAGAAAAAATCAGAATAAAGAAAAACAGATACCAAAGGAAAAGAAACCTCGTGTCTACTATAAGGTCAATCCTCATAAAAAGGTTGTGATTGCCTTGTGGGTACTTTTAGGGCTTAGTTTCAGCTTTGCGATATTCAAGCACTTTACAGCTATAGATACTCATACTATTCACGAAACAACTATCATAGAAAAGGAATACGTTGATACTCATCATGTAGAAAATTTTGTAGAGAACTTTGCGAAAGTCTACTATTCATGGGAGCAATCCGATAAGTCCATTGATAATCGAATGGAAAGTCTAAAAGGCTATCTGACAGATGAACTTCAAGCTCTCAATGTTGATACAGTACGCAAAGATATTCCTGTATCGTCTTCTGTAAGAGGATTTCAGATATGGACGGTAGAGCCAACTGGCGACAATGAGTTTAATGTAACCTACAGTGTAGACCAGCTCATTACAGAGGGAGAAAATACAAAGACCGTCCACTCTGCTTATATAGTGAGTGTCTATGTAGATGGTTCTGGAAATATGGTACTGGTTAAGAATCCGACCATTACCAACATACCTAAGAAATCAAGTTATAAACCAAAAGCCATTGAAAGTGAGGGGACGGTTGATTCCATTACAACCAATGAAATCAATGAGTTTTTAACGACGTTCTTCAAGCTCTATCCTACAGCGACAGCCAGTGAACTTTCCTACTATGTGAATGACGGGATATTAAAACCAATCGGAAAAGAGTACATCTTTCAAGAACTGGTAAATCCTATTCACAATCGTAAGGATAATCAAGTCACGGTATCGCTGACAGTGGAGTATATCGACCAGCAGACCAAAGCAACGCAGGTATCTCAATTTGATTTGGTACTTGAAAAGAACGGGAGTAATTGGAAGATTATAGAATAACAAATATTGGTACATTATTACAGCTATTTTGTAATCACGTACTCTCTTTGATAAAAAATTGGAGATTCCTTTACAAATATGCTCTTACGTGCTATTATTTAAGTGACTATTTAAAAGGAGTTAATAAATATGCGGCAAGGTATTCTTAAATAAACTGTCAATTTGATAGCGGGAACAAATAATTAGATGTCCTTTTTTAGGAGGGCTTAGTTTTTTGTACCCAGTTTAAGAATACCTTTATCATGTGATTCTAAAGTATCCAGAGAATATCTGTATGCTTTGTATACCTATGGTTATGCATAAAAATCCCAGTGATAAAAGTATTTATCACTGGGATTTTTATGCCCTTTTGGGTTTTTGAATGGAGGAAAATCACATGAAAATTATTAATATTGGAGTTTTAGCTCATGTTGATGCAGGAAAAACTACCTTAACAGAAAGCTTATTATATAACAGTGGAGCGATTACAGAATTAGGAAGCGTGGACAAAGGTACAACGAGGACGGATAATACGCTTTTAGAACGTCAGAGAGGAATTACAATTCAGACAGGAATAACCTCTTTTCAGTGGGAAAATACGAAGGTGAACATCATAGACACGCCAGGACATATGGATTTCTTAGCAGAAGTATATCGTTCATTATCAGTTTTAGATGGGGCAATTCTACTGATTTCTGCAAAAGATGGCGTACAAGCACAAACTCGTATATTATTTCATGCACTTAGGAAAATGGGGATTCCCACAATCTTTTTTATCAATAAGATTGACCAAAATGGAATTGATTTATCAACGGTTTATCAGGATATTAAAGAGAAACTTTCTGCCGAAATTGTAATCAAACAGAAGGTAGAACTGTATCCTAATATGTGTGTGACGAACTTTACCGAATCTGAACAATGGGATACGGTAATAGAGGGAAACGATGACCTTTTAGAGAAATATATGTCCGGTAAATCATTAGAAGCATTGGAACTCGAACAAGAGGAAAGCATAAGATTTCAGAATTGTTCTCTGTTCCCTCTTTATCATGGAAGTGCAAAAAGTAATATAGGGATTGATAACCTTATAGAAGTTATTACTAATAAATTTTATTCATCAACACATCGAGGTCCGTCTGAACTTTGCGGAAATGTTTTCAAAATTGAATATACAAAAAAAAGACAACGTCTTGCATATATACGCCTTTATAGTGGAGTACTACATTTACGAGATTCGGTTAGAGTATCAGAAAAAGAAAAAATAAAAGTTACAGAAATGTATACTTCAATAAATGGTGAATTATGTAAGATTGATAGAGCTTATTCTGGAGAAATTGTTATTTTGCAAAATGAGTTTTTGAAGTTAAATAGTGTTCTTGGAGATACAAAACTATTGCCACAGAGAAAAAAGATTGAAAATCCGCACCCTCTACTACAAACAACTGTTGAACCGAGTAAACCTGAACAGAGAGAAATGTTGCTTGATGCCCTTTTGGAAATCTCAGATAGTGATCCGCTTCTACGATATTACGTGGATTCTACGACACATGAAATTATACTTTCTTTCTTAGGGAAAGTACAAATGGAAGTGATTAGTGCACTGTTGCAAGAAAAGTATCATGTGGAGATAGAACTAAAAGAGCCTACAGTCATTTATATGGAGAGACCGTTAAAAAATGCAGAATATACCATTCACATCGAAGTGCCGCCAAATCCTTTCTGGGCTTCCATTGGTTTATCTGTATCACCGCTTCCGTTGGGAAGTGGAATGCAGTATGAGAGCTCGGTTTCTCTTGGATACTTAAATCAATCATTTCAAAATGCAGTTATGGAAGGGATACGCTATGGTTGCGAACAAGGATTATATGGTTGGAATGTGACGGATTGTAAAATCTGTTTTAAGTACGGTTTATACTATAGCCCTGTTAGTACTCCAGCAGATTTTCGGATGCTTGCTCCTATTGTATTGGAACAAGTCTTAAAAAAAGCTGGAACAGAATTGTTAGAGCCATATCTTAGTTTTAAAATTTATGCGCCACAGGAATATCTTTCACGAGCATACAACGATGCTCCTAAATATTGTGCGAACATCGTAGACACTCAATTGAAAAATAATGAGGTCATTCTTAGTGGAGAAATCCCTGCTCGGTGTATTCAAGAATATCGTAGTGATTTAACTTTCTTTACAAATGGACGTAGTGTTTGTTTAACAGAGTTAAAAGGGTACCATGTTACTACCGGTGAACCTGTTTGCCAGCCCCGTCGTCCAAATAGTCGGATAGATAAAGTACGATATATGTTCAATAAAATAACTTAGTGTATTTTATGTTGTTATATAAATATGGTTTCTTGTTAAATAAGATGAAATATTTTTTAATAAAGATTTGAATTAAAGTGTAAAGGAGGAGATAGTTATTATAAACTACAAGTGGATATTGTGTCCTGTATGTGGAAATAAAACACGATTAAAGATAAGGGAAGATACTGAATTAAAAAAATTCCCCCTCTATTGTCCGAAATGCAGACAAGAAAATTTAATTGAAATAAAGCAGTTCAAAGTAACTGTGATTACAGAGCCAGACGCAAAGACGCAGAGCCGATAAAATGAGATTAATACAATCTCATTTTATCGGCTCTTTCCGTTATGTATGGATTCTTTTAATTAGTCTTCGATGTTTCTTGCTTCGTTGATACCGCTGGCTAAAGATTCCATTAAGGATAGTTCTTTGTCTGTAAAGCTATCCATGTATTTCTCTATCTGTAATCGTCGGGTGCTTTTTACCAAGTTATTAGCAGGTAAGAAAAATTCATCAA
>NZ_KB894083.1 GCF_000374325.1 Allofustis seminis DSM 15817
TTGATGAATTTTTCTTACCTGCTAATAACTTGGTAAAAAGCACCCGACGATTACAGATAGAGAAATACATGGATAGCTTTACAGACAAAGAACTATCCTTAATGGAATCTTTAGCCAGCGGTATCAACGAAGCAAGAAACATCGAAGACTAATTAAAAGAATCCATACATAACGGAAAGAGCCGATAAAATGAGATTGTATTAATCTCATTTTATCGGCTCTGCGTCTTTGCGTCTGGCTCTGTAATCACAGTTACTTTGAACTGCTTTATTTCAATTAAATTTTCTTGTCTGCATTTCGGACAATAGAGGGGGAATTTTTTTAATTCAGTATCTTCCCTTATCTTTAATCGTGTTTTATTTCCACATACAGGACACAATATCCACTTGTAGTTTATAATAACTATCTCCTCCTTTACACTTTAATTCAAATCTTTATTAAAAAATATTTCATCTTATTTAACAAGAAACCATATTTATATAACAACATAAAATACACTAAGTTATTTTATTGAACATATATCGTACTTTATCTATCCGACTATTTGGACGACGGGGCTGGCAAACAGGTTCACCGGTAGTAACATGGTACCCTTTTAACTCTGTTAAACAAACACTACGTCCATTTGTAAAGAAAGTTAAATCACTACGATATTCTTGAATACACCGAGCAGGGATTTCTCCACTAAGAATGACCTCATTATTTTTCAATTGAGTGTCTACGATGTTCGCACAATATTTAGGAGCATCGTTGTATGCTCGTGAAAGATATTCCTGTGGCGCATAAATTTTAAAACTAAGATATGGCTCTAACAATTCTGTTCCAGCTTTTTTTAAGACTTGTTCCAATACAATAGGAGCAAGCATCCGAAAATCTGCTGGGGTACTAACAGGGCTATAGTATAAGCCATACTTAAAACAGATTTTACAGTCCGTCACATTCCAACCATACAATCCTTGTTCACAGCCATAGCGTATCCCCTCCATAACTGCATTTTGAAACGATTGATTTAAGTATCCAAGAGAAACCGAGCTCTCATACTGTACTCCGCTCCCTAATGGAAGCTGTGCTACAGATAGACCAATGGAAGCCCAGAAAGGATTCGGTGGAACTTCGATGTGAATGGTATACTCTGCTTTTTTTAACGGTCTTTCCATATAAATGACTGTAGGCTCTTTTATTTCTATCTCCACATGATACTTTTCTTGCAGCAGAGCACAAGTCACTTCCATTTGTACTTTCCCTAAGAAAGAAAGTATGATTTCATGTGTCGCAGAATCCACATAATATCGCAGAAGCGGGTCACTGTCGGAGATTTCTAAAAGTGCATCAAGTAACATTTCCCTTTGTTGAGGTTTGCTCGGTTCAACAGTCGTTTGCAGCAGAGGGAGGGGATTTTCAATCTTTTTTCTCTGTGGCAATAGCTTTGTATCTCCAAGAACACTATTTAACTTCAAAAACTCATTCTGCAAAATAACAATTTCCCCGGAATAAGCCTTATCGATTTTACATAATTCACCATTTATTGAAGTATACATTTCTGTAATTTTTATTTTTTCCTTTTCCGATATTCTAACCGAATCTCGCAAATGCAGTACGCCACTATAAAGACGTATATATGCAAGACGCTGTCTTTTTTCCGAATACTCAATTTTGAAAACTTTTCCGCAAAGTTCAGACTGACCTCGATGTGTTGATGAATAAAATTTATTCGTAATCACTTCTATAAGGTTATCAATCCCTATATTGTTTTTTGCACTTCCGTGATAAACAGGGAACAGGGAACAATTATGAAATCTTATGCTTTCCTCTTGTTCGAGTTCTAATGCTTCCAATAATTTCCCAGACGTATATTTCTCCAAAAGGTAATCATTTCCTTCTATTACCATATCCCATTGTTCAGATTCGGTAAAGTTCATTACACGCATATTAGGATGCAGTTCTACCTTCTGTTTGATTACAATTTCCGCAGAAAGTTTCTCTTTAATATCCTGATAAACCGTTGATAAATCAATTCCATTTTGGTCAATCTTATTGATAAAAAAGATTGTGGGAATACCTATTTTCCTAAGTGCATGAAACAATATACGAGTTTGTGCTTGTACGCCATCTTTTGCAGAAATCAGTAGAATTGCCCCATCTAATACTGATAATGAACGATATACTTCTGCTAAAAAATCCATATGTCCTGGCGTGTCTATGATGTTCATCTTAGTATTTTTCCACTGAAAAGAGGTTATCGCCGTCTGAATTGTAATTCCTCTCTGACGTTCTAAAAGCGTATTATCCGTTTTCGTTGTACCTCTGTCCACGCTTCCTAATTCTGTAATCGCTCCACTGTTATATAATAAGCTTTCTGTTAAGGTAGTTTTTCCCGCATCAACATGAGCTAAAACTCCAATATTAATAATTTTCATGTGATTTTCCTCCATTCAAAAGCCCAAAAGGGGTACTACCAACAAAAAGCGGAAAACATACGCTAAGCAAAATTCGACATAAAGAATGCCGATTTTTCCTACGCTAAGGAATTTTCGGATTTCATTTTATTGATTAAGAGGGCGCAGTGAATCTAAGCTTGTTATTTTCGTCATATCAAAGGTATATTCACCAAGAAAATTGATATGTTCCCATCCCAGAGGTGAAATGTGTTTTAATAGGTCCTCCCGTAAATTTCCTTTTTCCTTTAACAATTTCGTTGCTTCAGTTAGATATACGGTATTCCATACGCTAATTGCGTTAATTATAATGTTTAATGCACTTGCGCGCTGCAACTGATCCTGTAAACCTCTTTCCCGTAACTCGCCTCGTTTTCCGAAAAATAATGCTCTTGCCAAACCATTCATGGCTTCCCCTTTATTTAGTCCTCGCTGGATACGTCTACGTAATGTCTCACTAGATATATAATCTAGGATAAAAATAGTTTTTTCGATTCTTCCCATTTCCCGTAAAGCGGTGGCTAATTTGTTTTGTCTTGCATACGAACCTAACTTCCCCATAATAAGCGAACCGGATACTTTTCCCTCTCTAATAGAATGGGCTAATCGGAGCACGTCATCAAAGTTTTCCTGAATAACCTTTGTGTTAATCCGTCCACGAAGTAAGTTTTCCAATTTAGGAAAATCATTTGGTTTTTGAATTGTGTAAAGTTTAGCGTCAGCTAAATCACGAAGTCTTGGTGCAAATCGAAACCCCAACAAATGACTTAAACCGAAAACCTGATCGGTATAACCTGCTGTATCAGTATAATGCTCCTCAATATTTAACTCCGTTTCATGATGAAGTAATCCATCGATGACATGTACAGCATCTCTTGCGTTTGTATTAATGACTTTCGTATAAAAAGAAGAGAATTGATCACTTGTAAACCGATAAATGGTTGCACCTTTACCTGTACCATAATGAGGATTTGCTTCAGCGTGCAAAGATGATACACCAACCTGTACTCGCATTCCGTCAGATGAAGAAGTGGTACCATCACCCCAATATGAAGCAAGGGTTAATTTTTTCTGAAAATTTACCAATGTGGATTGCGCCCGACTAATAGCATCATCGTACAAACGCCATTGAGCAGCATTAGCCATTTGGTGATAAGTAATTCCAGGTGTAGCATCTGCCATTTTAGTCAAACCGATGTTAGTTCCCATTGCCATAAGTGCAGCCATCAGAATAGGATTTTCCTCTCCCTTTGGAGGTCTATTAGTGGAAGCGTGTACCAACATTTTATCAAATCCTGTCCAGTGGGCTACCTCCATTAAAAGATCAGTGAGCTTTACCTTTGGCAGCATATTATACAAGGATAGACTGAAGTTTCGTGCTTCTTCTGGAGTATCTTTTTCTAAACGATCTAGTCTAAGTTTAGATTTTTCGATGTTTACTCCTTCAAGATCATCAAGATTATTTGAAATCCATGTGAGTCGTTGAATTAGTGCCTTCCTTTGTTCTTCAAGATATACCTCAGCTGAGGAGCGAACTGCTAACTTAGTTTCTTCAAGATTTGTTGCTTTCCAGTCCTCTTTAGCAACAAGGTACTCTTCAAAGTCCTTATGTAGTCTGCTACCAACAACATATACGTCTCCAGAGCGAATATGATTTTTCAATTCTGTTAGGGCAGCCATTTCATAATAATGTCGATTTATTGTTCCTTCTTCATCATAAACATGTTTCTGCCAACGTTTTGGAACAAAATCTATCGGAGCCTCATCTGGTACTTTTCTTTTTCCAGATTCATTCATTTCTTTCAATGTTTCTAAAGCACGTATTAATGGCTCTGATGCTATTGTGGAACGAAACTCTAAAGACTTAAGAAGGGCAGGAGTATACTTTCTCAGATAAGTGAATCGATTTCCAAGCAAATCAAGATAATCATAGTCCATTGGTCGAGCTAATTTTTTCGCTTCTTCAACGGAGGTAATGATTTTATCCCATGGCATTACTTTTTCAATGGTGCTAAATGGATCGAGTCCTTCATCACGCGCTTGAATAAGCGCGGCTCCAATGTCTGCAAAATGAATAACTTTTTCATTAACTGCTTTTCCATTTTCCCTTTGCATTTCTTCTTGTGTTTTTCGACCTTTTGATTGTAAAATCATCATTTGCCTATCATGAATTTCAATTGCTTGGTCAATTAAGTCTTGGCTGAGTGTCACAAGGTATGCTACCAGAATGGCGTATTTCTTATTTTCTTTAAATCTGCGAAATGAATGAGGTTCATAACGTGCTCCAATACGTGATAATTGAAGCAATCGATTGGGATGCACTTCTTGTGTAATCATTGGAAGTTTCAAGTCCCTGATATATTCCAAACGCTTAATTACTTTTAAAAAGGCATCGGGTGACGATTGGCCAGGAAGTTCCCTTAACCATGCTAATGGAGTTTTCCTGTTTTCAACAAAGGGGTCGATAAGTGTCTCCAGTTTTTGTTTTTGCCAATTTGAAAGGGGTTTCATTAAGGATTTGAATATTTTTTCCTCTGCTCTCCGACGGGTTTCCCAAACAAGTCTTTCTATGGTGGTTATTCCAGGAAGTATTATTTTTTGATTCCGTAATTGTTCTTGAACTGTATGAAGTAGGTACATTGAATTTCCATTTTGCAAGGCATGTTGCATTAAAAACTGTGCAGTCTTACGATACTTACTTGGAGAGAAATTCTGATAACCAAATACTTGTCGAATTTCTTCCAAATGTTCATGTTTGGTTGGATCACGTTTAGCATATAAAGAAAAAGAATCGGGGTCAGCATTTATTTGCTTCGCTATATATTGAATTACCAAATCCGGTATAGGTTCAACATATGAGAGTGACCATCCAGGGTATCGTAAAACGCATAATTGGACGGCAAATCCTAAACGGTTATGATCCCTTCTGTGTCGATTAATAATTTCGAGATCATATTGCGAAAAAGTATAATAGATTTCTAATTCACGTTCGGTCATATCCAATGGTATTCGTACAAATTCTTCCCTTTGATCTGCTGTGAGTAATTCTTTTCCTCTAGATGCCATATTACCCCACCTTCGTAAAAAGTATTTATTTTTTTTCCAAATAGCGATAAATTGTTGTGCGGGATACACCCCATTTTTCAGCAACATCTTTAATCGGAGTGCCATTTTCAATTAGAGCTCTCATCATTTCAATATCTTTTGATCCATATTTCTCTGGGCGACCACCTAGTCGTCCACGCGCTCTTGCAGCTGCTCGTCCAGCAGCCGAGCGTTCCTCAATTAGATTACGCTCAAATTCTGCAAAAGCCGCAAATAAGTGAAACATCAATTGCCCCGTTGCGTTGCTTTTGTCCATAGTCAAGTTTTCCTGTAGACTGTGGAATCCTATTCCTCGTTCATTCAAAGTATTTACGATTTGTATTAAGTCCTGCATGTTTCGACCGAGACGATCTAATCGCCAAACGACAATTGTATCCCCCTCGCGTACATACTGGAGCGCCTCTTCTAAACCGGGACGTTTTTTCTTCGCCCCGCTCATTTTATCGTGGAAAATTTTCGTACAACCATGTTGGGCTAACGCATCTGTTTGTAAATCCAAGTTTTGTAATCCCGTTGATACACGTGCGTATCCAATAAACACAAAAATCACTCTTTCTCTATTATTCCTTTTGCTTCATTGTAACATAAGTTAAATAATAATAGGTTAGTAGACATAGATTAATGTACAGAGATATGTTATATTTAAAGCGTTAAAAGACACTTCCTAAAAGGGAAAAAGTTGTATGTACAGAAAAGGGAGAGTTTTGGAACAAACAGTAGCACCCACGATTGTCAAAGGTTATTATATGATAAAGTGTAAATGCTGAATTGCGGAATCTGATCCATGGATTGAAATAATAAATAGCCAATGATCGTTCTTTCAACTTTATTCAGCAATCGGGCCATATTGTAGAGTAAGACTTATTAAACTAAGCAGGAGAGCTGCATAATGAGATAGGAGAATAAATGAAACAAAATAAACTTCACTATACCACAATGATAATGACTCAGTTCCCAGATATAAGCATACAATCCGTCGAGTCGCTTGGTGAGGGCTTTAGGAATTACGCGATCCTCGTCAATGGAGATTGGGTTTTTCGTTTTCCCAAGAGTCAACAAGGTGCAGACGAATTGAACAAAGAAATCCAATTGCTACCTCTGTTGGTCGGTTGTGTTAAGGTGAATATTCCACAGTATGTATATATCGGAAAGCGAAGTGATGGAAATCCCTTCGTGGGCTACCGTAAAGTCCAAGGCCAAATCTTGGGTGAAGACGGGATGGCCGTTTTTCCCGATGATGCAAAAGATCGACTGGCGCTGCAACTTGCTGAGTTCATGAATGAGCTAAGCGCATTTCCTGTTGAAACTGCCATATCAGCCGGGGTTCCTGTTACAAACCTGAAAAATAAAATTCTCTTGCTATCGGAAGCTGTGGAGGATCAGGTGTTCCCTCTTCTTGATGAGTCTTTAAGGGACTATCTCACGCTGCGCTTCCAATCCTATATGACTCATCCGGTATATACACGATATACGCCGAGACTAATTCACGGCGATTTGTCACCTGATCATTTTTTGACGAATTTGAATTCACGTCAGACCCCATTAACAGGCATTATCGATTTTGGTGATGCCGCAATAAGTGATCCCGATTATGATTATGTATACCTTTTGGAAGATTGCGGCGAGCTGTTTACTCGGCAAGTGATGGCTTATAGAGGCGAGGTTGACTTGGATACTCACATCAGAAAAGTCTCCTTGTTCGTAACGTTCGATCAAGTCAGTTACCTGTTAGAAGGCTTAAGGGCAAGGGATCAGGACTGGATTTCTGAAGGGTTAGAGCTTTTGGAAGAGGATAAGGCCAACAATTTTGGTGCGAACAGTGCTTAATGATTCCTTTCAGATAATATTAGGAGAGGAAATCGCTATCTTCCACAAACGGGCGCGATTGTGGAAGACCAAAAGCCTAATTTCCCCTTCAATTTAGCAGGGATTAGGCTTTTTTATCTTTCAAAATCCTTAGCGTAGGAAAAATCGGCTTTCTTTATGTCGAATTTTGCTTAGCGTATGTTTTCCGCTTTTTGTTGGTAGTACCCCCAAAAGGGCATAAAAATCCCAGTGATAAATACTCTTATCACTGGGATTTTTATGCATAACCATAGGCATACAAAGCATACAGATATTCTCCGGATACTTTAGAATCACATGATAAAGGTATTCTTAAACTGGGTACAAAAAACTAAGCCCTCCTAAAAAAGGACATCCAATTATTTGTTCCCACTATCAAATTGACAGTTTATTTAAGAATACCTTGCCGCATATTTATTAACTCCTTTTAAATAGATACTTAAATAATAGCACGTAAGAGCATATTTGTAAAGGAATCTCCAATTTTTTATCAAAGAGAGTACGTGAATTTAAGTGAAAACCTAAATTCCAGTATAAGGCAGTTGAACTGGCATTCAGTTCTTCTATAAAGTTTTTAGAACTCTGTAGTACACTTTTTCTTGCCGGCAGCCGCATCAGAAAGGAGTTTAGACTATGGCTGCAACAAATCGAAACAGACATCTTTGCTTAGAAGAACGCAAACTCATAGAAAAAGGCATCGAATCAGGCTCTACGAAAACAGCGATTGCAAGAACCATTGGCAAGGACAATTCGACCGTTGGCAAGGAAATTGCCCTGCACCGGGCACAGGTCTTCCGTTGCCGCCTGCTCTTAGAATGCTCTGCCTACAAACACTGTCTGCACGGCAGAGCTTGTCATCTGGACTGCGTGGACTATCAACCGTTTCGCTGTACCAGACGCGACCGCTCGCCCGGCGCTTGTAATAGCTGTCCCGAGTACCGAAGCTGTCGCTTCGACAAGTTCAAATACGAAGCGCACCAGGCACAGCTGGCCTATGAGAAACGGCTTGTGGAAAGCAGACAGGGGCTGAATCTGGACGAGAAGGATGTAGAACGTCTAGCTGGTCTGGTCGTCCCGGCGATCAAGAGAGGACTTTCCCCCTACCATGTAGTCGAGAATCATCCGGACATCGGTCTGTGTGAGAAAACACTGTATACCTACATCGCTCAGGGTGTCTTCCGTCCCTGGGGCCTCATCGATCTGGATCTGCGCCAGAAGACCGGACGCAAACTGCCCAAGCATGCCCAGGTTCTGTATAAAAAACGCGAGGATCGTCAGTATCTCAAAGGCCGTACCTATGCCGACTATCTGAGCAGTGTTCAGGAAGAACCGGATGTAAGCATTGTTCAGATGGATACCGTCTATAACGACCCGGGCGGTCCTTATCTACAGACGTTTCTCATGCTGGATTACGACTTCCTCTTCGCATTCTTTCACAAAGAACGCACGGCGAATGCCATGGTAGAGGGGATAAACCTTTTGGAGGACATTCTAGGACTGGATTTGTTTATCCAGCAGGTAGCACTCCTGCTCACCGACCGTGGATCAGAGTTCCAAAATGCTGAAGCCATGGAGAATACCCGCAGCGGCCTGACACGTACCCGTGTCTTCTACTGCGACCCCATGGCTTCTGGACAGAAAGGAAGTTTAGAAAAAAGGCATACCGAACTGCGCTATATTCTGCCAAAAGGAACAGATCTGCTCAGGCTCGGCCTCAAAGATCAGCAGGCACTCAACCTTGTTCTCTCTCACGTAAATTCCACCCCACGTGAGAAGCGGCACGGGAAAACCCCGTTTGAGCTCATGCGCTTTTTCCGTTCCGACATGCTGGAGGCGTTTGCTGCCTTCGGCATACGCGAAATCCCCAGAGAGCAGGTAATTTTGAAACCCTACCTTCTTAAATAAGATCTCTCATCCGGTTGCCGGCAAACACACCTATCAAGACACACATAAGTGGAAGTCAGTCCTCACGAAAAATGTTTGCTGCCTGCCACGCACGTTCGTGCGCCCTTTTTTCTGCTCTTCATACATGAGTATAAGGACCTGGCTTCACAGACACAAGTAAATTCCATGAGATAACACTAAAAACTAAGCCCTAAGTTCAGGAACAAAAAGATTTTGTAAGACTTAAAACCAGTTCTCTGCGTCAGGGTTTCACACTGGAATTTACGTTTTCACTCAAGCAGAGAGTACGTGATTACAAAATAGCTGTAATAATGTACCAATATTTGTTATTCTATAATCTTCCAATTACTCCCGTTCTTTTCAAGTACCAAATCAAATTGAGATACCTGCGTTGCTTTGGTCTGCTGGTCGATATACTCCACTGTCAGCGATACCGTGATTTGATTACCCTTGCGATTGTAAATAGGATTTACCAGTTCTTGAAAGATATAATATTTGCCGATTGGTTTTAATATCCCATCATTCACATAGTAGGAAAGTTCATTGGCTGTAGCTATAGGATAGAGCTTAAAGAACGTGGTTATAAACTCACTGATTTCATTGGTTGGGACTAGGAAATAAACCCTAAATAATTTAAAACCTGTGAAATCAGTCCATAACAAAGATTGATTTCACAGGTTTTCTTTTTGAGATTAAATAGAATTTTTGAGTTTATTTCTAGTCACTTTCAATATATGCAAAGTGTACAATAAGCATTTTTGATACTTCTTATTTCAAGAGTTCATTGACCCTTTTTTGTACTGAAATATAGTCATAACCGGCTTTTGTCAGTTTGTTTTTTCGTTCTTGTCCGTTACCCCAATCACCACGAATAACTTCCTTTGCGATGGTATCAATCGACTTTTTACTAGATAGTATTTCATTAACCTTTGACTGCACCGCCACATAATCATAGCCTGCATCCGTTAAGCGTTTCTTTCGTTCTTCACCATTACCCCACAAGCCTTGAATGACTTCCTTGGCCAGCGTCTCGATCGATTTCTTTTCTGTAGGAGCAGGTATATTTTCTTCTTTACCAAGATGATTAAGCCCTGCACTTCGGATAATCGCTTTGTAATCTTTATAGGCATAGTTCATGTCTAAGTTTCCTGAGTAACCACTTAGTTTACCTTTGCTTGTGTACTGCCAGATACCATGACGAAGAGTCGGTTCTTTACTGGACCACTGAGCGACCCAGAAATCATAAGGTTCTAGACGATCCAGTTCTGTTAAATCTTGAAACCAAGAACTAGACGCATAGATGCCGGTGTAATAGCCAGCACTTTCTACGGTTTCACAAAAGCCTACTAAAGCATCGGTAATGGCTTTCTTGCCACTTGGTCGCTGGTGATAATTATCCTCTGTATCAATAAATACAGGGTAGGAGATGGTCTTGCCTTTGATAATTTCAAGGCATTTCTTCGCTTCTGCTATGCCCTTGGCTTTGGTATTGGCACAGCTGTACCAGTAAACACCGACAGGAATACCTCTCTCGTGAAAGGCTTTGTAGTGTTGCTCAAAAGCATCATCTTTGTGTAAACTCACTCCTGTACCGTGACCGGTGTATCCTGCACGTAGAATGACAAAATCAACCTCTTTTGCAAGATGGTCATAGTTTATCTGACTTGGTTTTTGCCACGTGCTGATATCGATTCCTTTAGTTTTCATGATTATTCCTCCTCGTCGCTCTTGTTATGGAGCTGTTTTAATACATCTTTTAGTTTTTCTGGGATCGGTAGTCCAAGGTGAGCTGAATTTTCTAACAGCGAAATTCCCTCATTTGATAGATAGAAGAAAACAATCGCTGTTCTTAGTACGCTCCCATCACCAATCACATAGACGTCTAAAATATTGGCTACACCCACTAAAACAAAAATCAGCACTTTACGGCTGATTCCGATAAATCCCACTTCACTTGATAGGGTCTTATCAGCGATTGCACATAAGACACCTGTTAGATAGTCGATGACTACAAAGACTAGTAGCGCATATAAAAATCCGTCTGCTCCTCCTAAAAACCATCCGAAGAATCCACCGATTGCTGTTATCACAACTTGGATCCAGTTCCATATTTCTTTCATTTAAAATTCCTCCTTTTGATGAAATAAAAAGAACACCTACTTTTGCAGATGTTCCTTTGATTACTCTATTTGTTTTGGTAGCCACTCCCAGAGTCTTAAATCCTCCTGCCCTAGTGACCACATACACATGCCTCGAAGTTTCCACCGATAAGCTGCTTCATTTGCCCAGTACACAAGGCTATCCACATCCTGATAATAAAGAATGGAAAATCCGTCACCATCACCTAAGAAAATACGAGATATCCAGATGTTAATATCCCTTGGAATGATGGTGACACTGTAGTCCTTTCCGCACTGGATGGATGGCATCATATCTGAATGAAAAAAATCATAATCTAGGGAGATGCTTTCGCTTCTTGTGGCTGATTCTTCAAGGTCTGCTGTTAAAGTAAACACTTGAAACTCATCATCCCAAGAACAGTTACTTCTTGATAGCCGACCATAAGTTTTAAATGTTCCATCGGGCATAAGCACGTCAAAGCGTTCATAAGGCTCATAGGTCCAAGCATCGCCTAAGCGAAGCAACTGGCAATGGACTTTATTATCCGAACGAATACCTGCATACCCTGTCACATCCGAGCAAGTGGCTGTAAAGCGCAGTGTATTGGATGCAGAGGAATAGACCCGCACTTGATTGCCACGCTTTCGAATTTCTAGAGTGTAAAAGCTTGGATTCGATCGAATGTTTGCGGCCGATGTTTTTGAAAAGCTGGTGGCATAACTACCTTTTAAAGTAGAACCTTCATACAGTTCAATACGCTGGTTATCATAATTAAAGCAACAATAAATCGTTCCAATAAAAACACCTGCCTTGCCACTAAAGGTCTCAGGAAAAATAATCTGCGCCCTTAAATGGATATCTGAAAAATTGTTGTAGTTCCATGCTAACTGCCCCTTACCCTCCAGTTGGGAATAGGGTCTATTCATCGAACTGCTTGTATCTTGCCAAACACTCCATTCGCCTGATAATGTTGTCCAGTAGCTTTGGGGGAGAGGGTTATCATCTCTAAAATCCTCATACCACACAAGGGCAGAATCTGCTTTTCTTCTAAGTATTTCAAGCGTCAACTTAAAACCAGTTGCAGGCTCTACCATATCACCATTTACATCTTTGAAATGTCTAGGAGCAAGGGTATATTCTGCTTCACCTACTGTTGGCTCCTCAGAAAATGAAGAACAAACCCTAAATCCATAAAACTGTACTCCTTTTGTACCAAGGGAAATGGTGATGGTGTGTGTTCCTTGAGAAAGGCTCACTCCTTTTTTAAGCACCGCCCAGAAAGTCGTTCTCCAATAAGGCCACCACAGTCTGTTTTCAGAAAAATCTACAACACTCCCATCAAGGGAGATATGAATATTATTCTTATCCCAAAAGGGAAAGCCTAGCTTTACTGCTACATCATAAGTACCTGCCTGAGCAATCGTAAAGTGATACGTTGCCGCACCTTCATCCCCCAGTGTTGTGACGCTATTAGAAACAGAAACAACACCAGAATAACTATCCGGCATGGCATCATGATCCACATAAACAGTTCCAAAGGCTGACTTTTGTTGTTTGCCATAGGCCGTCAGATACTGTCTTCCATTGTAGCTTGCAGATAAGAGTGGATAGCTATAGCGAGTGGCATCTCTTCCTTCCATATAATCGTAGACATGCGGCAATGCCCAGGGCACTTTATTATCATCATCCCAATAAGCCACGATGGGAATAAACGGTTGAGGAGGCGCATCGTCTGTGAAATTATAGACTCCTGTCATCCAGTATTTTGCCGCATAGTAGGTATGAGACGTTCCCCTATAGGCTTTACCTAGGTTTTCTGGTGTGTCATAGATTTGCCAGTTCCATCCATAAGCAGGCATCCCAAAGAAAATCTTATCGGGATTCATCACTGTAACGGCATAATCATAAATCCCTTCAAGCCAGCTCCTTGGAGATACAGGTCCCGGTGCAGAACCTGACCAAGCCATACCATAACTCATAATTGATGCGGTATCGCAATAAGGGTCTAGGTCACCATAAACGCACCAATTCTCACCGCCTACTGAACCATTCACGCTGGTCATACCGGGAAGGCAGATGTTCATCAGTTTACTTGAATCATGGGCTTTGATGGTGTTGTAAATATTTTTGAACATGGCGGTTGACTCAGCATGAGTGGAATAGTCATCGCCTCTTTCTAGGTCAATATCAATACCATCGCACCAAGGATACTTTTTCATAATACGAATAAGCTCGGATAGAAACAGTTCCTGAGCACCATTCGTGTTATCTCTCAATGCTCTGAAAATACTATTTGCTCCATCATTGGCAATGGTAAGTAACCATTTGATGTGACGATAACGGTTAATGTAGGGGAGCATACTGCTGATGGTGACACCACTCTCAACAATTTCACCCGTAGCTCGTACCTTAAAAGAAAAAAGACCGATGGTATCAATCCGGTCTCCATATTTCTCTAAAGCTTCATACATCCGTGCATTTCCCATAAAAGTCCACACCATGATTTTCTTGCCTTTTAGTCGTTCCATTAGAATGGTTCACCTCCGTCTTGCATTTCCTGCATGGTAAACAGCACCCTTGCAGATTTCCCTTTTTCAAGGGTCACTTTGTGCTTTGAGTCCCAGGCAGCACTGTATTGATAGAACCCCTCTTTGGGTTCGTTTGCTCCGTTTTTGGTACATGCTCGTGTAGATGCTAGGAGCGCCAAATCAACATCTTTTCCAATGGTTCCAGGGAAGGAGACCTGTTGCCCTCCTATACCTTGGCTTAGTTTCACTGTTCCAGCAGACATAGAAAGCTTTGGATAGATATGAATATCAAGTCCTGCAGAGGTTTCACCAACATTAAATAAAATAATGGTTTCCTCTGAACGGACCACACCGTTAAACCAAACAGGATTCTTGATACTGCCATCTTCCTTTAGTTTTTCTAACCTACTTTCTGTATGAGGCGCATAACCATTTAGAACAGGTCCTTCTTGTAACTGGATGTCCGTAAACCAAATCATGCCAGTGCAATCATAGAGGGTAGGTTTTATGCTTACACTCATGACACGCTTATCTTGTTTTTTATTTATGACTTCTGCCAACCTTATAAATTTAACCTTAGCCATCTAACGTCCACCTTATTTCACAGGGATGACCTACCCATCCCGTGACCACTGACCCTGCTTGTAAAAAGAGATCCGTAATATAAAAAGTGCCTGTGCAATTTGTGACACAGACACGGATGGTAATGGATTTTACTTTAGAAGAGTAGCTTTCTGGGAGTATCTTTTCTGATGTTCTTGAAAAATAAGCCACCAATCCACCTCCTTAATACAAATCAATAAATCTTGTTTCTGTCGTTCCATCTTCATATTCAATAACCACTTCAATGCCAACCTGTGAGTTGCTACTCAGCTTTTCAAGGTTTTCAGATGCGATTTGTGCCGAGAGCGTGTAGCTAGAACGATTCGCTGGATAGATGGTCTGAGCCATACTTTTTGTCATATTAGCTACACCCATTGCCTTAAAGGATGTCGACCCACTTACACCGTTATCACCATCTACTTCAAATCCTGAGTTAATCCAGTAAGCCATGCCATCATCAGCACGAGAATTTCGCAGCAGATTAAAAGGCACCATTTCCCGGATATCATTGTTCGTCACCATACTTGTGCCTTCAAGAGAATCTGCTACATTGTCCCACTGGCTTGCAGAACTACCCAGATTTTTAAGGGTAGTAGATAGTTCTAATACTGTATTCCATGGTTCTTGTAAGTTATATTCTCTTCGTATAACACGAGTGGTTACCGACAGCCCTAAATCTTTATCTTCCACATGAACATAATCGCCAAGTGACCATGCCTCATGTTCATAACCCGTTAACACCGATAAATCCATTGCGTTTAAAACATAAGAGATATTTGGTTTTGCATACTGAGCAAGCCTCATTTCCGTATATTCTTTCATCTGATAGGGATTGGTAAAGGAAGAACAATCAAGCGTTGATATTCGAATATCAGACGAATAAGTATAGTCTTCCACATAGGCTTTTCCTCCGTTAATGTCTGCAAAGCTCAGACCATCGCTACCAATGGCATAAAGCCTTGTCACTAGACTTCTAGTATCCACGACTCTTTTAATGCTCTTCATATTTTTCTTATAGGCAAACAATGCACCGCTATCCGTACCATAGACCGTTAAGAGATGGACTAGCCTATTAGGGCTATCAAAGACAAGGTCTCCACCATGCAAGTCTGCAACCGTGCGAAGGATGGACAGAGCATTCTTTTCTGTACTCGTCCAGGTTCTTTTAGTTCGCACATTGACTGTGCCTACGCTCCACTCTGTTCCTTCTAAGGCATAAGCCATAGAGACTTCAGCAGTTTCTGCATCAAATTTATGCTCTTCTTTTCGCACTGAAAAGGTCAGGTCATAAAACTCTGCCTCAGCATACACTTCAGTCGCTAGATTTCCTTCGCTGTCTTTTGTATCCGTCAAAGTCCTTACTTTGTAGACGTCATCAACAATCTGGATTTTCTTTTCGCTATCAATGAATCCCCTCTTGGTATCACGATAGGGGATCATAAAAGAGAGCGTATCTTCGCCATTGATTTCACTGGTTACTACAATGTTATAAGCATTTTCTAACACAGCCTCCCAGGCTCCATTTGAATCCAGTACGACTGGTCTTGAAAAACCAATCCTCTCATAAGGTGACTTTGGAATATCATATAGCCTGATATCAATAATTCGAGGGGTCTTACTCGTATCTGCCGTAGTAAGTGTGACCCTAAAACGAATGTATGCCTTATTTGGAGATACCAGTTTTCCATCAAGTGCGATGGCTGCCCAATCACTCCAATGAACAAGGTCATCGCTTGTTGAGGTTTCTATTGGCCCAACTGCAGTTACCCCAGAAATATATTCACTTGTAACAGATACCCGACCTGTGCCAGACAGATTGCACGTTGCCGGAGCCGTATATAGTGTTCCTTCCGTTGGATAGACACCTTCTGTCTCCCTTAAACTCACCACTCCCGGTACGCTAAGGGCATCAACAGCACCGCCCATATCACCCCCGTTAGTCAAAAGAGACCCATTGAAATAATCAATCAACTCATCCGTTGTAAGACTGGAATCCATATCAAAAAACCAGTCATCAAATCTGCCAGCATACCAATAGGCATCCGCATGCATGCCCATAATGATGTCGGCCGTACAAGAAGGGTTTAGTGAGCCTGTAAAGGAATAGGTCGGGGATACCCAGCTTATTTCATTCGTCTTATCACCCAGGACAATCCATGCATTTTTATTGTTTGGCTCTATGACCATGCAAATAAAATACACACCACCATTGATGAGAGAAAAAGGCGGTGTAGTTGTTTGGTCGAGTATGAGAGAACCACTAGCGTTATAAAGCATGATTCTAGGTCTACCAGAAAAGAGCGAAAGATAAAAGATAGGCTGACCAGGACCATAGCGCGTATTTAATATGGGGCAATAGGTATTCCCCACCGAATAAGTAGTCGGTATCATCCAACCGCCAACAAGGATTCGTTCTCCTATCTCCGAAAAGAAAGTACCATCATTGGCCACTTTAAGGTAGGTTTTTTCTGTAGCGGGATTGTTGATGTTGATTCGGATTTGTCTCCCTTTTTGGCCGCTTTGAAGGCTTGCAGTTGTTCCTAGATAATTGACAAGCTCTATTTTTCTGTCTAACCCAGAAGAGTCTGCAAGATAACCGTTTTCATCTACCGATACATCATTAAATCGCCACAGTCCAGATTTTGCATATTCGACTGGGAACTCTCCCGTAAAATCTGTCTGTTTATTTAATATTGTTTTTAGTGCCACTGGATCACCTCCATCTACTGCGAGCCTTTATTTCAAGCGCTGTAAACACAGCATTATTCGTTGTTATTGCTAGGGTATTCGTGCCCACATGAAGACTTGGAAAATCTATCTCCTCTAGGTAAGGCAAAGCGTTTCTTAAGATTATCCCGTTTTCGTCTTCCACATAAGCCGTCATCTTATCTGTATCAATGACAAGTGTTTCTTCTGCCAAAAGTACAGCATTCACTATTTTCATTTCCAAGCCATTGGTTGTGACAGAAATAGAATTATTTACACCAGAAGTTATGATTCCCTTCAAACGATACATAGGATTGGAATCAACATTGCCGGTCAGTCTTGTAACCGTGTGGTCGCCTTCGCTTTCTATTAAATAATTTTCATCCGTAATGGCATAAGCAAAAGGGTCAGGACAGAAAAACTTCAAGTTGAAACTTCCTGCAAAACGAATGAGTCGTTCACAGTCCACTTTCTCATTCAGCCTCGCCATGAAATACCTGTCTGGTACATCATCAAAAACAAGTTCTTTTAAACCTTGCATGGGATCAAGCCATGTTGAAAGTTCGTCAAGGGTACTCACCAGAGAAGAAAAGCTATGCTTCGGATAAATATTACAAGCTACACTGATTTCTTTGTAATCAAAATTAGCTCCAAAGTCTGTCACCCCATACTTTCCAGGTACGGTGGTGATGAAATTTCGCATTCCTCCACAGACCTGCCAGGAAGTGAGCCTGGCTTTTAGTCCCATGCTTTTTGAAGAAATATCGTCATATGAAAAACCCATCGGCACACCTCCTTACGTTGTAGAAAACCGACCCTGAGCACGAGAGCCTGTCTGAATTAAGTTATAAAGTTCCTGAGATACCCTTCTGATATCATCTTCACTTCGTACAATCATCTGCTGTACAGTAACTAGCGACCCACTGACACCACCTAGGGAAGAGGTCGCTGCATTTGAAATCACGCCGCCTACAGAAGTATCCACTGAAAAGTCTGTAGGCAAGGATGTACTCATATCACTGGCAAGACTGGTCATCACATCGTTGATATCCTCGCTCATCATTTCAGCTGCTTTTACAGCCTCATCACCGTTATCTTGGATAGAACCTGCAAGACCTTTCACAAGCATCTCGCCGACCCAACCCATCTGTTTCGAGGGTGATTTGATACCGAAGAAATCCTTGATACCCGTCCAAATGCCACTAATCCAACCACTCACTTTATTCCATAACCAAGAAGCAAGGGATTGAATACCCTGCCATAACCCTTTTACAATGTTGCCACCCACCGTCACGATGGAACCCATGGAGTTTGTAAATGCTCTGACGATGCCGCCAATAATCTGAGGCACTGCTTTTACGATCTCTACCACAATGGTTGGTAAATTCTGAATGAGTGCTACAAATAGCTGAACCCCTGCCATAATGATCTTGTCGATGTTTCCAATTAAGGCATTTACGATACTTGAAATGATTTGAGGGATTGCCGCCACAATGGTGGTAATAATGGTCGGTAGATTTTGAATCAGTGCAACAAGTAAGTCGACACCCGCTTGTATGAGTTGTGGAATCGAACTTAAAATCCCATTTAATATTCCATCAATTATCTGTGGAATCGCCTCTACAATAGCCGTAATAATTTCAGGCAAGGCTGTAACCAGCGATGATAATAGCTGAATACCTGCATCTATAATCTGAGGAATTGCGCTTATAATAAAATCAACGATTGCCAAAATAATCGTAGGGAGAGCCTCAATTAGTTGCGGGATCGCCTCGATAAGCCCCTGAGCCAAACCAAGTATTAACTGCAGTGCTGCGTCGAGCAGCATGGGTAGATTATCCACCAAACCTTGCACAATCGTAGTAATTGCATTAACTGCCGCAGGAATAAGTTCTGGGAGAGCCTGCCCAAGACCATCCACTAAAGCTGCAATTAACTGAACGGCCGCATCCACTAGCAGTGGTAAGTTTTCAATCAACGCATTCACAATCGTGAGAATGGAATCAACTGCTACCGGTATTAAGGTAGGTAGTAGGTTCATCAGTGCGTTTAGTACCTGAGTAAACAAATCGGTCACCGTAACAAGCAATGTCGGTAACAAATCTGAGATGGCATCTAGCAATGCTTCAATGGCTATAGGTAGTGCTTTTACGATATTTTCAATCACTGGAGTAATGTTTTTTACCACAGACTGAAAGGCATCCACCATGTTTTTACTGAGTTGTTCCATATCCGCATCGGCATTTCCAAAACCAACTAAAAGATTTTGGAATGCAGATTGGAATGCGTTCAACGATCCAGAAATAGTTTCTTCTGCCTCAAGAGCAGTCGTACCAGCAATACCCATGCTTTCTTGAATGACATGGATGGCAGAAACTACATCGGCATAAGAAGAAACATCATACTCAATGCCAGAGATAGCCTCGGCATCGGCAAGGAGCCGCTCCATTTCACTTTTTGTACCACCATAGCCTAGTTTAAGGTTATCTAGCATGGTGTAATTTTGCTTGGCAAAACCCTGATAGGCATTTTGAATGGACTCCATGTCTGTACCCATTTTATTGGCATTGTCAGACATATCGGTGATCGCCATATCCGCATATTTAACTGCTTTTTCTGTATCTCCTCCAAGAGAAGAAATAAGGCTTGCAGAAAAAGAAGTCACGGTTTCCATGTAGTCATTGGCAGAAAGACCTGCCGTCTTATAGGCATTCGATGCATAGTCTTGTAACTGCTGAGAGTTTTCTTTAAAAAGCGTATCCACACCACCGACTAATTGTTCGTAATCAGCATAGGCAGAAATGACTTCTTTACCAAGTTTGACAGCCGCCGCACCTGCTGCAACAGCAACTGCTCCCATGGCAATGCCGATAGATTTTAAAGTTGTACCTAAGCCTTTAAACTTAGATTCGGATTTTTCAGCAGAGTCAGCCGCCTCATCAATCTCTTTTCCCATATCATCTGCACTGTCGGTGACATCGTTCATTTCACGGTTCATGTCATCGAGAGCATCTTCAGCATCATCATAATTGGAGTTAGCTTCTTCAAGAGCAGCATTATTGCTACTTAACTCTCGCTCCATATTGTTGAGTGCCGCCTCTGCGTTATTTAGCTGAATCTGCCAATTTTGCGTTCTTCTATCGGTTTCTCCAAAGGAAGTAGCTGCATTTTCAAGAGCCGACCTCAAGGTATCAATTTTGCTTTTTTGGGTTTCAATCTCTTTATTGAGGACTGAATTTCTGGCGGAAAGAGCCTGGACAGACTTATCGTTTTTATCAAATTCTGAAGCTACCAGTTTCATTTCAGAGCCAAGTACTTTAAAGGAGCGATTGATATCTGTTAATGCCTTCTTAAATTCTTTCTCGCCTTCAAGACCAATCTTCAAACCAAAATTATCTGCCATGCTTTCCACCTCCTTTGTCAGATTCCATCAGGGATGATGTCATCAATAAATATCTCTCTTTTTGGTTTTGCCAGCCCCTGATACTGTTTGTGACACTCCCACAAGTCTAGTAGCAAACCAAACGGCATCAGCCAAAATTCATCCATGGTCAGATGTAATACGCTGATGCCGTAATATAAAAGCCTCGTAAATAACTCTTCGTCACTTACGGGGCTACTGCGTTTTTTTGGCTTTCCTCACTGAGTACATTTCTTTTTGCACCCTTGTAAAGGGCATTCATAATTGCCTCTTTGTACTCTGCCAAATCAATCGGGCTTGTGAGAATTTCTACCTCATCTTCTGTCAGTAATTCCTTCGGAGCATCCTTGTGCTTGATGTTATGAACAAGGATACTTTGATTGGCCAGTAAGGTAATCAGCCACACAATCTCTGAAAGTGCCATCTCGACATTCTCAGACTTCATTAGCTTATCGCCTAAGTTTTCAAGACCACCATATCGTCCTGCGATTTCCTTTGTTGCTTTTGTAGTAAGTAGTAGCACATATTCATCGCCACCAATACGAATGCTTGCTGTTCGTTCGTTATCCATCGCTTAGCCCTCCGTAACTGTGTAATCCGGTTCATAGACTTCTGTATACCAACTGCTGATAATCGATGCCGGTACATCCTTATCGCCTTCGGTCACTTCCGCTTTCCACGGATGTTTACCGCTTGTATCCGGCTTGTTTCTTCGGAGAACCGTACCTTCAATTGTTGGTGTTGAGAAAGTGATGCTGTCACCTTTTGTTGCTAGGTTTGTCGCAGGAATACCGAATTTCACTCGATAGAGCCAGTAGTATTTATACTTGCCATTGGATTTCTTTGCTCTAAAACCAACGGCTACAGGATCTCCGCCATCTTCACTGTTAGAAACCATAACGTTGTTCTTATCAACCGTGACTCCGGTTAAGGCGGCTGCAGTAGTCGAGCCAATATCATCCACTCCAAGAGAGATAGTGCCATTTTTAAATTCTTTAACGATTTCTGCCGCACCATCATCTGCATAGAGAGTTGCCTCTGCCAGTTCAACAGATAACTCTGCTGAGATTGCTTTTGCCAGCTGAGTGGGTGTGCCATAGATTTCTTCGCCATTTTCATCATCTGTGATGGTCGCATAATAAAGTTTATCCAGACCAATTGTTGCCATTTTTAATTACCTCCTATTTCGTAATGTTTGGCTACATCCACGTTGTAGTGGTAATAGCCCGTATCATCTTCAAAGCCGATGTAGCTCCGTGCGGTTATGGTGAAACTGGAATCCAACAATAACTGCACCACTTGATTTTTTATCGCTGTATAACTGCCTTTGCTATAAATTGAAATCCGTGCCTCTTGAACATCGATGCATGGTAGATTATCCGAATGAAGGTCAAAGCTATCGCTCATCGGAACAATCACCATGTACTTTGACGGCGCAGCATCCGAGAACACGCCTGTTTCTATTGGAACATCCAGTGATTCTAAAGCGACTTGTAAGTCTGCTAGAATGCTCATATCTTTTTGACCTCCTCTTCAAAAGTGCTTTTCATTACTGAGATACACTCAGACTTTGATGCACTTTTAGCTGGTTTCAAAAAAGGTTTTGCAGGTTGACCGTGTTTGCCATACTCAAGGATGTTTGCTATTTTTGCGTTACTCTCACCATCAGGCCTTGGTTCAGAAAATCCAATTTTTATATTGTGGTTTCCGTTCCTATCTAGCCTGACTGAAGTGACACCGAGTGCCTTTTCTAATTCACCCGTTGATCGTGATTCATGCTTTGTACCTTTACCAATCACTGCAGATAGATTACTTTTCGTTCTCTTAAAGACGACTTCACCACCTGCTTTTAGCACCTTTTCGGCAACAGGGTCAAAGTCAGATCCAAGCTTTGAAATCTTGAGCAAAAAATCATCGGGCACCTTAATATCAACTTTTGCCAATACTGCTCACCACCTTCTTTGCCAATACTTCTGTATACATCCCTCGACCTTTTACGTTTTCCACCGATGTAATATCAAATAATTCTCTTTCACACTCGATAAAATGCTCTGTGGTTACCAGCACTCCAGGAATGGCACGAAATCTAAAGAGATCCGTAGCTTCAGAAAAAGCAGCGAGATTTGCCCATTTCTCACTGCCATGACGTCCTTCTCTATAAACTCGAACTGAGGCAAGTATGGTCTGTGATGTAGTGGCAAATCCCTCACTATCTTTCGTTGTTGTAATTGCTTTAATATCAGCAAATTTATTCATTTTTCCAAAACTCATCTCTTACACCTTCCAATCCCGATCAAGTCGCAAAAGAAGATTGACCGTATTCCACACCTGCTGACCGGCTTGCACATTGTCAGCAAAGAAGCCACCCGTACTGCCATCTCTACTTTCATAGAAATGAGAGGAAAGCATAATAATGGCTTGCTCTGTAGTCGGTGGCATAGGATTGTCGCTATAGAAATTTTCTGGTACATGCTGATAACTCTCGGCATAACTGACAGCAGCGACGATGAACATCTCTAAGAGTTCGTCATCAGCTTCATGCTCTAAAATCAAGTTTGCCTTTACCTTTTGAATCAGTGTCATACCGCTACCATCCTTTCTCTTTTTAATCAGCTTCTATGAGTCCGGCTGTTTTTAGCTTTGAAAGCAATGCATTAAAATCAGCAACTAAACTCGTAATATCTTCTGCCACACTAGGTGCTTGGTTTTCTGCAGGAGTAAAAGAATAAGGGAGACCTGTCACGGTTGCTCCCTCCTTAATCTCTAGCGTTCCACCGATAACGGTTTTGTTACCGCCTTGTTCGGTATAGTTTTTAGCTGAATAACTCATCGTGCCACCTCACTAGGCTTTCTGCTGAAGCACTTTTATGGCTTCAGGCAAGACAAGTTTGCCGTCTACACGTTCTTTCGCAACAAAACCGACCATGCCATTACCAGCAAACAACTCACGAAGTTCTGCAAAGGAACGAGAACCACGATCTCCAATGTTGTAGTAAGAGAAATCGCCAAAGATAATGGTCTTAGCACCTGCCTCAATAGTAGGCATATAAGCGGATGTATACACAGGATAGCCCAGTAGTTTATCTGGTTCACCTGCAACAAGAGCTGCTTGCCACATATAGGCTCCGTTACCGTCCTTTAGTTTTCTAAGGGCTGCAATGGTCTGGTCGTTTAAAATGAACACGGCATTTTTACGGTAAGGACGCTTCAGTGAATACACCAGGTTAATCAATTCGTCAGCAGTAATAGCCGTCGCGGATGCTGCAGTCACACCGACTTCAGCTCCACCGCTTGCAGCTAGAATGCCCAGTGGTTTTCCTGTACCATTACCATTAATAAAGGCATCTTCTTCGGCATTGGCCAGTGCCTTATAAAACTCCTCAATGATGTAGTTCTCCAGTTGGAAGGCATTGTCATAAAGTAGTTCTTCAGTAACCTTTACGGCTACATGAAGTTTGTGGGCATCCAGATTGATTTGAGAGAAGGTTGCATCACTAAAGGTCAGTGCCTCGCCCTCATCAATCCATGCAGCTGCAGGTTTTGTAGCTGCAATATTAATTTTTCGCTCACCAGATGTGGTAATGGTATGACTCAGCTTACGAATGATATTTTCGTCTTTCAGCCCATCAATCAGTCTCGTGTCATACTCTTCTGGAACCAGATATCCACCATCAGCATCAACACCTTCTTGCAGGATATTGGATACATTACGGAAGTTTGAACGAAGAGCTGAAAGCATTGCTGTCTTATAAGAATCAGCTGCTCGGCCAGTTTTAATTTCACTGTTATCCATTCGACCATTCATCGGATTTTCAATGATTGGCTTGCTGACAGGTTTTTCAAGTTCAGCCTCGATTGCTTCACGTCTTTCCATGCGATGGATTTCATTCGTGAGTTCAGTGATCTCATCTTCCATGGTTTTGTAGGTTTTATCATCTTCTCCGGATAATGTGCCATTCTTGGTTTTATGAGTGTCCAAGAACCCGTCCATCGTTTCAATAAGCTTTTTGCGCTTGTTACGCATTTCTGTAATCGTCATAGTAAAATTCCTCCATTTACATATATTTTTTGATAATTAAAAGACGCTCCTTGAGTTCATCAATTGAGCGCCCTTGGGGTTTGGCAGATTCCTCCGCCTGAATTGGTATTGTCTTTTCTGCAATTTTATTTAGCAGATTCGTAGCCACTGCTTTTCTAGAAAACGCATAGGCAGAAAAAGTGGGTTCGGATTGTTTCTCATCCTTTAGCACATCGTCTGCAAAGCCAAGTTCTATGGCTTTGTTGGCATTCATCCAGGTTTCAGCATCCATCAGATGAGATAGTTTGATGCGAGATACTCCAGTCTTAATCTCATAGGCATTGATAATGCTTTCTTTCACCTCATCTAACATCTCAATCGCTCGTTTCATGTCTTCATGATCACCCATCGTGATGGTTGCTGGGTTATGAATCATCATGAGTGCTGTCGGAGCCATTAGTACCTTTGTTCCTGCCATGGCAATGACAGAAGCGGCTGATGCTGCAATCCCATCAATCTTGACGGTTACCTCATCTGGGTAATCCATCAACATGGTATAAATCTGACTTGCGGCAATGCAATCTCCACCCGGTGAGTTAATCCATAAGGTGATGGGTCCTTTTCCACTAAAGAGTTCGTTTCTAAACATCTGTGGGGTTACATCATCATCAAACCAGCTTTCTTCAGCGATTGTTCCATAAAGCTCAAGAACTCGTTCTTCTTGTTCGCTTGCTTGGTTCTTCCATCGCCAAAACATCTTGTTCTTCATCCAAGTCTTCCTCCTTTCCATCCTCGTTTGTATTTGCGAATGCACCTGCCTTTGTAAGAGGGAGCATATTGCCGTTGACAAGGTACATGTCACCACCATCCTCTGAAGGGATACGGTCTAGGTTTTCAAGTTCCCTAATATCATTTGCACTCATCCAACCGTTCTGCCTTGCTGTGGCATATCCGCTCATACGACTGACATAATCCCCTCTCAGTAGGCCTTCCACATTGAAACGAAAGAAGTACTTTTTCTTTTCTTCCGTTGTAAAAAGGGTGCGGGCTAAGGTTTGCTCCCAACGCACTACCCACGGGTCTAAGGTGTATTTCACAAACTCAAGGGATTGTTGCTCAATATTAGAAAAGCTCGATTTTTCAAGGTCGCCTACCATGTGAGGAGGGACTCTGAAAATCCGAGCAATTTCATTGATTTGAAACTTCCTTGTTTCAAGGAATTGTGCTTGTTCTGGTGAAATGGAAATCGGTGTATATTTCATCCCTTCTTCAAGCACGGCTATTTTATTGGAATTGGCACTGCCACCAAATTGTGACTGCCAAGCCTCTCTGACTTTCCCAGGTTCTTTAATCGTTCCCGGATGCTCCAACACACCACTTGGAGCAGCACCGTTAGCAAAGAACTTGGCTCCATATTCCTCTGTTGCAATGGCTAGACCAATCGCATTTTTAGCCATCGCAATCGGGGAGTAGCCAACCAGTCCATCAAACCCGAGTCCGGGAATATGAAGTACATCGGAGGTACTAAGTTTTACTGTCATTCTCTTCGTACTGTTCACATCATCTGCACCTCTGGTATATAAGTAATAGAGCTGCCCACTCTCATCTCGATGAACTGACATCCGATTTGGCATCAAGGGGTAGAGTCCTACAACTTCACCTTTGCCATTGCGAATAATCTGCGCATAACAATTCCCCCATAATAAAAGATGAGTCATCAGTGTTTCTCTAAACACAAAAGAACTCATCTCAGCATTTGGTTCATCGTGCAAAAGTCGATACAAGGAATGGTCAATTGCTTTTTCCTTGCCACCATCTTCTGTATAACAATAAAGATGCAGAGGAAGCCCTGCTACTGCTTCAGCTAATATTCGAACACAAGAGTATACGGCCGTCATTTGAAGTGCCGACCGCTCGGTCACTGTTTTACCTGCTGTGCTTGAACCCATTAAAAAGGTATAGTTGGAACTCACCGCTCTATCAGTAGGCTTATCTCTCGCCTTAAAAATGGATGATAAAAATCCCAAAACCAATCACCTCCCTCATATAAAGAGAATGCCTCGGTTGTCATAAACCGAAGCACTCGTATCATTGCCACAACGAATCGCTCGATCAAGAGCCATAATCGTTGCCACTGCACCATCAATCTTTTCTGATGATTTTTCCTTGTCCGGCTTGATGTTGCCTGCCGGGTCTGTTCGAACAAAAATGTTATCCATCATCCAACGAAGTACAGGATGCCCACCATGAGCAACCTTTTCTTCTAGCGTTAGTTTCATCAGTTCCTTAGTCGGTGGACTCATATCCTTAAATCCTTGACCAAAGGGGACAACAGTAAAACCCATGCCTTCTAGGTTTTGAACCATTTGTACGGCTCCCCAACGGTCAAAGGCAATCTCACGAATATTGTACTTTTCGCCAAGTTCTTCAATAAACTTCTCAATAAAACCGTAATGAACTACATTTCCTTCGGTTGTTTTAATGTGATCCTGCTTTTCCCAGACATCATAGGGAACATGGTCACGGTTGACCCTGGCACTTAGAGTTTCTTCTGGCAGCCAAAAGTAGGGAAGAATGATGTATTTATCATCCTCATCTAGGGGAGGAAACACCAATACAAAGGCAGTAATATCAATGGAGCTAGAAAGGTCTAGTCCGCCATAGCATACCCTTCCAAGTAAATCCTCTTCATTTACGGCAAAGGCACATTTATCCCACCTGTCCATTGGCATCCAGCGAACCGCCTGTTTGACCCACTGATTAAGTCGTAACTGTCTAAAGGCATTCTCTTCTGCAGGGTTTTGCTTGGCTGATTCACAAGCGGCTTTTACCTTATCAATCCCTACCGTTATGCCAAGGCTTGGATTCGCTTTTTTCCACACCTTCGGATCTGTCCAATCATCTGACTCATCTGCTCCATAAATAACCGGATAAAAAGTAGGGTCAATCTTTCTTTTCTCCATGAGGTCTTTGGCTTTCTGATGGGTTTCATAGCAGATTGATTTTGTATCAGATCCTGCCGTGGTGATCAGAAAATAAAGAGGCTGCGTTCTGGCATCACCAGAACCTTTGGTCATGACATCAAAGAGTTTTCTGTTGGGCTGCGTATGCAACTCATCAAAAACAACACCATGAATATTAAAACCATGCTTTGAATAAGCCTCTGCTGAAAGCACTTGATAAAAACTATTAGTCGGTTGGAAAATGATCCGCTTTGTTGCCGATAAGATTTTAACTCGTTTACTTAGAGCCGGGCTCATACGTACCATATCAGCAGCCACTTCAAATACGATGGACGCCTGTTGCCTGTCTGCAGCGCATCCATAAACCTCGGCTCTTTCTTCGCCATCACCACAGGTAAGCAGTAATGCGACAGCTGCCGCTAATTCAGATTTCCCCATTTTCTTAGGAATCTCAATATAGGCTGTATTAAACTGCCGATAGCCATCTGGTTTCAGTGTTCCAAAGAGATCTCTGATAATTTGCTCTTGCCAATCAATCAGTTCAAATGGTTTTCCAGACCATTTCCCCTTGGTATGACTTAAACACTCAATAAAGTTGACCGCATAATCTGCAGCATCTTTATCGTAGATAGAGTCCTTTGCCATAAAAGGAGTTGGTTTATATTTCTTAAGTTTTCTGATTGCGGTCACCTCCCTTCAAAATGAGCATAAAAATAGACCCGCATCAAGCAAGCCTTATTACTCTTTCTATACGAGAAACAGAGCCAATGTTGGCACTGTCCTCTATTGCTATTTAGTTGTGTTCTAATAATAAGATTGCAAGTGCAATTTCTGCATCCTCATCCACAGGCTCAATGTCCCAGCCTCGGTCATAATTTGCAATAATCTCTTCTTTGCGCTTAAGCATCAGCTTTGAGATGAGCCCCTTGTCAATGCCAAATTCCGAACTTTTCTCATAGCACTTTACCCAATAATGGATGATGCTGTCATGAACTTTAATGCTACCTTCTTTCCACACGGTTTTATTCCTCCTTGCCTGTCAGAATGAATCTGGAATAGGCCCCCACGTTATCTGCAAGGTAAACAAGTAGCTCGTTATACCCTTCCCTCAGAGCGATTTCCTGTACTTTTCGCACATCAAACATATTGGTTTCACCGGTATCTCGAATGGCAAGAATCTGTTCTTTTATCTTACTTGTCATCTTCAATCCTCCTGCACAGGTCTTCTCCAAAAACGACTGATAAACTGGAGCCAGTTTCCCAAGACACCATGATTGATCCGATGTCATCAACACCTATGACTGTTCCTTTTGTTCCAATCGCAGGAGCTTGAATATCATCCATTCTTAGAAGTTCTACTCGGCATCCTACAGGGTACTTCTCACGAAGATTCTGTAACCGTTCTTTACTAATTATCCTCATTTTTTGCTCCTCCTTTAAATGACGATGAACCTGTCAGGTTTCTAAGCAGTATTTTTCGCTCATCTTTGTATTCTTTGCCAATAAAGCCAAGGCGGAGTAAAAAGCATCTGAAAGCGTATTTTTCATTTTCTACTTCTTTCTCTTTTACCGTGATGCGTTTCTGATTTATCGCCATCTGACTTAGAGCTGAAATGAAGTGGTTATATGCTTTTACCTCTTCTGGTGTTGGTAACTCTTCAAACCAAGGGAATGAAACTTCATCTTCAGAAATTTCAATCGGCAATTCTTCTACATCAAGTGCATGACGAATTAGTTCTCCTTTTGCCTCAACAAGTGCTTGTAAGTTTTCAAGTGCGCCTTCAGAAAAGTTGCTCCTTAGCATGGAAACTGTAAGGCCAAACTCCTCGCTGTCTGCCGTTTGTCTGCCCTCTGTAACGCTTATCTCTTCCTCAGCAATAAAACCCTCGCTGGCTAAATGTCCTGCCACACGTTCGATTTCTTCGCTGTTTACCTTGTCACTGAGTTCAAGGTTTCCATTCTTGTCGATGGTAAAGTCACCTACCTCATATCCCATACTAGGCATTCCTAGGTACTTTGCTTTAACTCCTGTGAGAGTACTAAGAGTCGTTACCAGCCTTTTTCTTTCTGCTCCTGTTACATTGTATTTAATGACCATGTACAAAACCTCCTTTGTTTTGGTATGTACATATATCACTCTAAAACACTTATATAGCAAGCTTTTTATCAATTATCTTGTGGGAAACTTTACTAGTATTCCTTATTCATTGGTTTCCACCAATTCATCATATTTATAACTTAGTCCATCCCTTTGAACACTGACTTCTTTGGAAGTTCCAACCTGCTCAATGTAGCGTTTAATAATGACATCACAAAACTTCTCATCTAGTTCCACGGTGTAGCAGATGCGTTCTGATTGCTCACAGGCAATTAGGGTACTACCACTTCCGCCAAATGGGTCAAGCACAATGGTGTTACTCATAGAGGAGTTCAAAATTGGATAGGCGAGAAGAGGAATAGGCTTCATCGTAGGATGGTCGCCATTTCTCTTTGGCTTATCAAATTCCCAGATGGTGGTTTCTTTCCTGCCTGTATACCACTGATGCTTGCCTTTCTTTTTCCAACCAAACAGCACTGGTTCGTGCTGCCACTGATAGGGAGAACGACCCAGTACAAGGGAGTCCTTTTTCCATATGCAGCATCCGGATAAATAAAAACCGGCATCCGAGAAGGCTTTTCTAAAATTAAACCCTTCGGTGTCGGCATGGAATACATAGATGGAGGCATCGTCTGCCAGTGCTTCTTCGATATTGATAAAGGCATCTAAGAGGAATTGATAAAAGGCATCATTTGCCATATGATCATTTTTAATCTTTCCTGCAGTGCCTTCATAATTCACATTGTAGGGAGGGTCTGTTACACACAAGTTTGCCTTCTTTTTATTCATCAGCACATCATAGGTTTCTTCCTTGGTGGAGTCACCACAGATAAGCCTGTGTCTGCCAAGCGTCCAGATGTCACCAAGCTTGCTGATGGCAGGCTTTTTTAGTTCTGTCTCCACATCAAAGTCATCATCGTGGATCCCCTCTTTCAGCGTGTCTTTAAATAAGTCATCCAGTTCTTTAGGGTCAAATCCAGTTAGGGAAACATCAAAATCTACACCTTGTAAATCTGAAATTAAAAGGGCCAATTTATCCTTGTCCCAATCACCGCTGATTTTATTGAGTGCGATGTTGAGTGCTTTTTCTTTTTCTTCGTCCATTTCAATGATGACACACTCAACTTCTGTGATGCCCATATCCATGAGAACCTTCAGTCTTTGATGCCCACCAACAACATGGCCGGTCACCTTATTCCAGATAACCGGCTCTACATAACCAAATTGTTCAATGGATCGTTTTAATTTATCGTATTCTGCATCTCCTGGTTTCAAATCTTTACGAGGATTGTATGTTGCAGGGATGAGGTCTTTTGTGTTCTTCTTTTCAATCAACATATTTGTTTACCGCCTCCCTTAGTTCTGTATAGCAATCTAGAAATTCCCACGTGCTTAAGCCATATCTGAAATGGCCGTAAGTAGCTGTATCTGCATAAATGACATCCGTCAGCTTTAGCTTTTCAATAATGGCTGCAGGCCTTAGATTGAATACATCTAACACAGCACGGCAAAGGATACTTTCCTCAACCGTCCCTGTTCCAAAGGTATCAATCTCAAGGGCAACAGGATCTGCTTTTCCAATGGCATAGGAAATTGCTACCTGGCATCGTTTAGCAAAGCCACACCGAACGATGTTCTTTGCAATGGCTCTTGCCATATAGGCACCACTGCGGTCAACTTTGGTCGGGTCTTTGCCTGAAAATGCACCGCCACCATGAGCGGCGAGTCCGCCATAGGTATCAACCATGATTTTTCTTCCCGTAAGACCGGTATCAGCTGCTGGTCCTCCTTCAACAAATCGTCCACTAGGATTAATGAGGATCTCAGTCTCATCGTCAAATGGATACTTCTCAAAGACGGGCCACAGCACCTGAGCGATGACTTCATTTCGCAAGACATCTAAATCTTTATCTGCACTGTGTTGAACGGAAACTACAATGGTCTTAATTCGTTTTGGTTTGTCACCTTCATATTCAACGGTAACTTGAGCCTTACCATCAGGGCCAATGTCTTTGATCACACCATTCTTCATCACCTTATCTAGCTTTTCGCAAATGGCATGAGATAAGACTAAGGGGAGAGGTAACTTCTCACTGGTTTCGTTAGTGGCATAGCCATAGACTGTACCTTGGTCACCCGCTCCTAACATGGAATACCATGACGTATCACCCTCACGAGATTCCAAAGCTTGATCTACACCACCTGCGATATCTTTACTTTGCTGATGGACATAGACAAAGACTAAAAACTTTCTAGGATTGTAGCCCACATCCGTCAGAACACGGCGAACAACACCTCTGATATCAATTCTCTTTGAGCAGGTAATCTCACCGGCAACAATGATGTGTCCTTTGGTAGCCATCACCTCGCAAGCAACACGAGAGGATTTATCTTTTCTTAAACACGCATCTAAAATGCTATCTGAAATAAGGTCACATAATTTATCAGGATGACCTTTACATACGCTTTCACACGTTCTATATTTTTCCATTTTATTTTCCTTTCCGAGCAGATAATAACCGCTCCATCAAATCATCCTGTGGACTTCTGCCACCAAACTCCACAGAGCAGTTTTCTTTTACAATTTGGTAAATCTGATACCAACACTGGTTGACCTGTTTCATGTATTCACGACTCATCGCAACGTAAGGTGATGCGATGGCAGCGGAAGTGGTTGGATGCTTGGCAAGAAAGCCATACTCTGAAATGCACTCTTCGCACTGAATCCAACGAGAAACACTCATGGCATACTGCTCGATTAACTGGTTGTTTACTAACATTTCGCAGCTACGATCTTTCAGCCACTTGTAAGTTTCGATATAAATATCTTCTGCACAGAGGTCTTTGCCATTTTTCTGAGTAGCCTTTAAATAATCTTTTACAGCTGGCACATCTGCACCTTCTATATCCGTTGGCTCTGGCAGGATCATGGCACCATTTAATCTGCCATCAGCGATTTTGTCGGTTAGAGCCTTTGATTTTCTTCCAGCACCAACACGCTGACCGCCTCTTGCTGTACCGTCTTTCGCCATGTTTTCACCCCACTTTCCTAAAAGTCTTTAATACCCCCTTTGATTTCTGATTTTTACACGCGAAGCCCCAGGCCGTTGTCCGCCATAAAAGGTCTAGAGATTTGACCTCCCCCTTGGCTCAGTTGCGAATTTGTCGATCACCGAGTTCTAAATGAATCTTGTTGTGACAGGATTTACATAAGGACATCAGATTACTTCTATCGTGTGTACCACCTTGAGAAACAGGGAGGATGTGATGCACTTCATCAGTGGGAGTCAGTCGTCCGTCCTCTTTACACATCTCACACAGGGGATGTTCTCGTGCATAGCGGTCACGGATTCTTTTCCAGGCTCTGCCGTATTTCTTATTAACATCCTTTGACCGTTGATATTTGTCATAGCGCCTACGCTCTTCTACTCGATGGTCTTCACAGTACTGGCCATCGGTTAAGTTGGGACAGCCTGGTGTACTGCATGGTCGTTTTGGTTTTCTTGGCATCATATCACCTCGCTTTCTGGGCATAGAAAAAGCCCTGCAGGGCGCATCCCACAAGGCTTGGTAAGTATTCTATCTTGCTGATTATAATGTAACATGAAGATGAGGTGCTTATCTCTGCTCAAAAGTGCTCATTGCTGTTCAACATTTGAATAACAATTGGATTCTCAGGTACGACAACATGATTTAAGGCATTGCCATGCCATCTGCGAATGGTACTCTTATCAGCATTCAGCTCATCACCGATTTGCTCCCAGGTAAAGTTATGAACGTAGCGGTAACGTAACACCATGCGTTCATCGATATCCGTTACTTTATTAATCACATCTCGAATCTCTGCTTTAAGTGCTACAAGATGATCCACCTCATCATTAATCTTGATTTGAAGTTCTTCAATTCGCTCCAGGTATCTGACAAACAAAGCATCGGTATGCCGTTGTGTCTGTATTCTCTCACCCCAACTGGGGGAGGAAACACTGGTCGATAACTCTCTTAGCCTTTCCATTTCCTCAATGTTGGATTGAATTCTTTTATCTAGCCTGTAGGCTTGATGTAAATATTCTTTTGCTTTCATTTCTCGCTCACCTCCGCTTGTAGCTTTTTGATTAGGATTTCTCCATCAACAGAGGTAAGTTCTCTATACCAATCAGAGCGGAAGAACCTCTCCACCTCGTTTTTCAAATCTTGTGCAGGTCCATACTTTGGACGCTTTTTTAGTTTCTTTAAGGCTGTCCGATAATCCTTAACAGCCATTAAAATGATGGCATTGGCTAAGTTTTGATAAGGTTCTGTCATCGCATCACCTCTAAATTTGCCTTTACCGCATCAATCAAGGCATCTTGAGTTTTCTCTTTTTTTGTGAGTGCAAGCAGTACGTCTTCATCGATGGTGTTTTTGGTGATGATGTGGTGAACAATAACTGTATCCTTTTGACCCTGCCTATAAAGTCTTGCATTAGTTTGTTGATACAGCTCTAGTGACCAGGTCAGACCAAACCAGATAAGCGTTGAACCGCCGCTTTGAAGATTAAGACCATGACCGGCACTGGCTGGATGAATAACAGCAATGGGTATCTTTCCATCATTCCAAGCCTCAATATCCTTTGATGACTGAATCTGTCTGACTGGAAATCGCTCTTTAATCCGTTCTAAATCATGCTTATACCAATAAGCAACAAGGACTGGTTTCCCATTTGCTCCTTCGATTAAATCTTCCAAGGCATCTAGCTTTTTGTCATGAATCACATGAGCTTTATTTTCGCTATCGTATACTGCACCATTTGCCATCTGTAGCAGTTTTCCAGAAAGGACTGCCGCATTAACCGCATCAATATCTTCATCACCTAAGTTAGCCACCATGTCTTCCTTGAAATCTGAGTAAACCTTCCATTCCTTATCACTTAAAGTGACAAATACTTCATTGCTGACATATTCAGGCATCTTGAGATAATCAGTAGATTTCATAGAAATGGTGATGTCTGATATTTGTTTGTAGATTTCCTCTTCCGCACCGGGTAGTGGTTTATAAGAAAATATAATCTGAGCATTTCGCTTATCTGGCTTAAAATAGGTATTTCGATAATGACTAATGTAGCGTCCAAGCCTTTGACCCAAATCAAGAATTCGAAATTCTGCCCATAAATCCATCAATCCATTACTGGAGGGAGTTCCGGTAAGGCCGACTATTCTTTTTACAGAGGGTCTTACTTTAAGTAGACTCTTAAACCGCTTTGCACCATAGGACTTAAAGGATGACAATTCATCAATGACCACCATATCAAAATGAAAAGGAATACCACTTTTATGAACCAGCCAATCCACGTTCTCACGGTTGATGATGTATAGCGTTGATTGTTTCTTGAGGGCATCGATTCTTTCTTTTTCTGTTCCCACTACCACCGAATAAGAGAGTCCTTTTAGATGATCCCACTTATTAATTTCAGCAGGCCATGTATCTCTTGCTACTCGAAGCGGAGCAATGACTAGCACTTTACATACGAGAAAACTGTCTAAACACAAATCAAATATGGCAGATAAGGTAATCACACTTTTACCTAAACCCATTTCAAGAAATACAGCCGATATGGGATGGGATAAAATGAATTCAGTGGCATAACTTTGATATTCATGTGGCTTGTATTTCACTAAGTATCCCTCCAATCTGTTCTACATCATCAAGGCAATAGACTAGAAAACCTAATGCCTCTAATTGCTTCTTTCTTTTTTTCTGTAAAGGTCGCATCTTTTTTCCTGTCGCCTTACATTCGACAAAGGCGATTCTTCCCATGGGAAGTAACACAATACGGTCGGGCATTCCATCTATCCCAGGACTCACAAATTTAGGTGCCATACCTCCCATGCTTTTTACTGTCGCTACCAGTTTTTGTTCTATATATTTTTCTTGCATAAATGACCTCCATAAATTGATTAGGAACAACAAGCACAACTTTTAACGTTTTTTCCTATACGCGCGCATACACACGCTCACGATGCTTTACTACTACTATTTATTAATTTATTACTAAGTAGTAAAACTCTTGTTCCACTCATTCCAGTAAAGCCAAAATGTCGGTAATGACTGGGTTTTTAAGAGAACAAGCATAAGGAACAACCATAGAACAAGGAACGACCTTACTCATTCTTCTCGTAACAACGTTGCCTACCGTAAATGGGAAAATTACTTGTTCCGTTCTTGTTCCCTTGGTACTTGTTCCACCCATTAATCTTTTTCATAATGCCTGCAATGGCATAGGAGTCCGCAGGCTTCATGGCGGAGGCATCCCTTCCAAAGCATTCACACCAAATTTCCATATTGCAAACAATCGTACGTTCTACCGTGCCAACACGGGATTCCCCACCAAATTCACTACCGTTTAGGTAATTTCTTCGCTCGTATAAGGACAGGGCATTCCAATCATCGGGTAAAAGCGTATCGAGATAGCTGCGAACAAGGCCTTCTCGCTCATCACTTTCCATGGCATCTGCCTGCTCATTCGTTGCCAACTCTACATCACTGCCCTCTAAATAGAGCTTTTCACCTTTGGCATAAAGCACCAAAGTTTCTGCCCAAATCTGCTCTACATCGTATACGGACATCTGCCATGCTTTTCTTTTACCATCACCACTAATACGCACTGGCCAGAATCTTCGGTTACCCGTGATATCTCGCAAAAATCCACTCTCTGCATTGGTAGAACCGACAATGATACATTGACGTGGGTGGCTTTCAACATTCACACCATAACTGGCACGATATTTATCATCCGATCTTGAAATAAAGGATTTCACAACCTCCACATCGGTTTTTCGCATGCCAGCTAGTTCGCCCAGTTCTAAGATCCAGTATCCTTGAAGTTTTTCAGGGCCTGCTTTGTCTTTCATATCCGTGAGGGTTAAACTATCAGAAAACCAATCGCCTGCAAGCTTTGCAAAGAAGGTAGACTTACCGATGCCTTGTGGTCCATTCAGAATTAAAACGCTGTCGAATTTCGTGCCAGGATGAACAATTCTAGCGACTGCTGCCACCATCATTTTTCTAGTAACGGCTCTGGTATAGGAATTATCTGTTGCATTAAAATAATCAATCAGTAAGGTCTCAACGCGATCGGTTCCATCCCACTCTGGTAGATGATCCAGGTATTCTTTTATAGGATGATAGGATCGCTCTGCTGCGACTGCTAGTATTGCGTCCTTTGTTTTGGTTGGGGAGTAGATGCCATATTTATTAGATAGATAAACTTTAAGGGCTGCATTATCTGAATCATTCCAGCCACCCTTCATCTGTTCCCAAGGCAATCCATCTCTAGCATCGATTCCATCACGGTGCTTATTAAAGGCAATGGATTCTAGTTCTGAATCGTTGCGGATGATAAGAACGATATTATCCAAGGTGTCCTTAATCTTTCCTTGCTTATCTAGTTCAAGTGCTGTCTGCCAGTTATCTTCAGTAAAATCGATTGTTGCCTGTTCCATCCGCTCTTTCGTAAACTGTGCTTTTACTTCATCGTCTTGGATGGCAAATTCGCACATATTGATAAAGGATGGTAACTTACTTGGAGGTGTGCTTTCTGTCGCTCGATCATCTAAATGACCAAACTTGTGAATGCGAACAAGGTCGAAAGCATTAAGCAGCCTCCCACTTGCAGGATCTGTTGCGTGGTGAGAATAGGCAAACTTATCATCATAGAGGATAACCCCTGCACTGGAGTCAGCCGGGATATAATCATATCGACCAACCATTACTGAAGGCTCGTATATATCCTTTAAAAACGTATCAATCGCTCGGCTAACTGAGTAGGTACGGCAAAAAGTACCGATGACACCTTCTTTAGAAAGTGGATCGGCTTGTTCCTTTAATGAGCGATCAAGTACTTCTGACTGCCTGGAGGATACGGGCCAAGTACTGGTGTCTCGCCAATCATCGTATTTATTTAGAAATACATCAGGATCAAGGAGAGAACCATCTTTTTCCTCATACACAAAAATGCCGTTTCTAGAAGTAGACGGCCAATACATTAATCGTTCTGGTTCATAGGTCGTATCATCAAAAAGGTCGATGCCGATTTCTTTTGCGACCATGCGACTAACAGCAGCATACTCTTCCTCTCCCACATCACGAAAGAGAGGAATAATCAGCCTTAGTCTTGGTTTTTCTGGAGTATGTTTATGAGTAGAATAGATACAACACTGATAAGGGAAAAAGGTAGAAATTTCTTCCCAGATAGTACTTGTGCCATAATCCATATCAAGGGTTAGCATTGAGCGTGATAGAACATTCCCTTTTTTACGTCTACCATCTTTTAAGTGACCGCCAACAAAACCTCCGACATCTTTAATGGAATCTTGACCACCTTTTCTCATTTTTCGATATTCTTCTACGGTTTCAGTGGTACGCTGTGTGTTCTTAACCCGGGAGCAGAAGTCCTCCCAGCTGATGTCTGTGTTTTTCCACTTTTTATCCATTCGGCTGTTGCCGTATGCTATCTTCATAGAGACTCTACCTCCTCAAAATCTTTATTAAAGTATCTGACCGGCTGTCTGCGTTTCTTTGCTTTTTCAATTTCAATACTCATACCTCTTGAAATCACATCACCGAGTACCCAGACTTCTTGGCATTTTCCCATCAAGATAATGTCCATGAAAATAGCAAGGTCACGCTCTTTCTCATCATTGTCATTCATGAATTGTGGAAACATGAGGTGGGGAGCCAGAGGAATATTTCCCTTATCTAAAGCAAAACGGCAAAATGCTCGTGTGCGCTTATTGTTGTTTTCAATATCGCCACTAAATGGAGAGCAAATATAGACAAGGGGCTTAAAGGCAGCTTTTGCTGCTGCCTTTTCCTCACGGGTGATATTGTTAAGTGCTTCATGGGGAGTTGTGTCATAATATCCTTCTGCATTGAATTTATTGATTCCCATATCACACCTCCATCTCAATTTGCGGGTAAATGCCGTCGCCTTTCAACTGTTCATAGATAAAGAGTCTGCCTTTTTGCGTCCACTTGGTATGGACTTTCGTATGTTGGATACCTTTGCTATCTTCATAAATGTGAGTATTGGTTTTGGTATATCCGTTTGGAGCATACTTTTGATAAAGAAGCCAAATGTCACCTTGCTTAAACTGAATCCCTTTTTCATGAAGGTGTTCGTTCATACGCATAGCACTCCAGCCATAATCTTTGGCAATAACAGAAATATTGACTGCATCCCTGCATTTAAGAACCACATCATAATAAGTAGCCTTGGGTTTCATCTCAGCAATCTGCTGCTGTCCAATCGCAACGGCCGCCATCAGTTCCTTGTTCTTTTCTCGTTCCTCTTTCAGTGCAGTAAAAGCTGCAATGGCAAGGTCTGGATTTGCGATTAAATCATCTGTTGCATAAAGTCCATGTTTACGAATAGCAGGAAGGACTTCACTGGTGACCCAGCGTTTGAACTTTTTAGCATTTGGCATTTTGCTTGAGAGGATGAGGCTGTACAGACCGGATTCGTTGATGATAATAAAATCCTGTTTCCCACCAAGGGTGTCACATTTCGTTACCCCCTTGTCCTCTTCATCAATGTGATCAATTAATGCTTTTCGAGTATTTGCATAACCAAGAATGCTTGCTACATCCTTGCCAACAAAATATGGTTGACCGCCAATCGTTGTAGTACGTACAGAGCCAAACTCTGCATTTTTGTATACTTGTAATTCCATTCGAATTACCTCCTTGTGTTTTTTTTGGAGGTCTTGACCTCCTACCTAGTAGCCTTGGGAGAAGGTCAAATCTGACGGTTTTTATATTCTTGTTCTAATTTCTTAGTGGCTCGCTTCAATTTCTGAGTAATATTGTTTTCACTTACACCGATGGAACTGGCATATTCTCGAATCGACATACCGTCAATGCGTACTGCGATAAACATATCTGCCCAATCCTGCTTTTTACCAAGAGCGGTGCGTATCCATTGGTAAACTTCTTCACGTTCACTTTCTCGGATGCGTTCTATCTCCTGAGAATTATCAGCAAAAGTATCCATGACATCTATTTCAACTTCATCATCTTTTCGATATGGTGTCTTTGGATTACCAAGATGCCTATGGTAGCGGCGCCAATGGTTGTATTCCTTGTTGTTCATGAGGTCGAACATTTCTTGTAGAGTCTCACAGCGCTTCACCTCCGATTTCTTTTCAGGCTTTGCATCTGCAAGACGTTGTTCATAGTCGATATCCAGCATGACGCTGTAATCTCCATCTGGAATTTCAATTGTGGTGTAGTTCCTGTGACCGTTTTTGATGTTTTCTTCATATAAAACTCGTATTTTCATTTTGCATTCCTTTCCGTCCCGGTAATGGGTGGCGGAATGCAAAAGAGCCTGCGGATAAGATGACCACAAATTTCGCTTGTCCAAAAAAAGAGCGCACGAAATTACGGTGGGTGCATCTTCATTCCAAACACAGTCTTTATTACTGTGTTCTGAACTCTTATGCATCCCGCCGTCCGTATGCGCACTAGGACTTTGAGATTGATTTTGTTGAGCGATAACCGCTCTGGATAGATTTCTCCCTTAGGGAGGATAAGTAGGCTGATTATTCAAATCTGTCGCTACCTATCATCTGTTCTGAAAATTACTTTTTCTTGCTTGGTCTAGTTTGACTTAAAGCACTGCCAGCCACTGACTTGGATTTCTTACTGTAGCGTCCATCGTTAAGAATTTTGCTTGCTTTTGACGCAACTCTTTTTGATGTTTGCTTCGTATTACGTTTGGCCATCTGCACTACCTCCTTTCCATTTTTGAAGATAAATTCAACAATAAATGATAAAATATTTGCTTTTGTGAATTTTTCTTCTGGTAATGTGTGATTTTTCGTGATATAATTTAAGCAGTCTTTTTTGCTTGCAATTTCTTCTTCAATATCACTCAATCACTAATAAAATTGTATAAAAAAAAGACCTTCCATTAAGGAAGGACTCGGAGAGGTTCGGAAAGATTCGGAAATATAGTTGGAGGTGGCAGATAATGCTCTTTAGTGAATTTGCGAATATACTTTATAAACACAGTGGTACATCATATAAACCATATGAGTTTTTTCTGTCGCTTTTTGACAATATCATGAGAGCCCCTCAAACGGTGGAAGAAATAAAATTGTCTGAGAATGATAGATATAACCCTTTTGGTGTTCTCAAACCAGACTCATTAGATCGATTGCTAAAGGGTAGTAATCCTTTGAACCCCAAAAAGGTACATGTAGTTATTAGTCGTAAAGATACAGATAAATTTGCAAATTACATAAGTAATTTAAACGATCATAATCAGATGGCTATTGAGGATGAAATCAAAAAAATGATTCCAGGCTTCAATCCCGATGAAGTTTTAGGATATGCTTGTGCTGATTTGTTTCTTCAAATTCTAGATGACATTTATGAAGGCAGAGAATCGTCTAGCATCAATGTTTCTAATAATGCAACTTCCTCTTCTAAATTAGCATCTTTACCTTCTCAAACTATTTATTATGACGAATCTGATGGAAAATTACATATAGGTAATGTTGAAATATCTATTCCTAAGGAGATCGAGCCTCCACAAGACATTGCTCCTGAAGAAGAGAAATATGTTAGTGAGCTTCTTGCAGCTTATGCAGAAGCTATAAAATCTGGTAATTTGACAAAAGCTGATTTAGACTCGTTACCTACAAAATTCAAAAGAAACTTCTCTGATCAACGAATCAATTATTATAGTGCATTGCGTATTGACCGCTTTATTCGAGAATCTATAGATAAAGGCGAAGAACATTCAAAGAAGTGGAAGTCTGAAACACATGATTACATTAAAGATACTTTATGGGATGATTACGATGATGGATACAAGAGGCTTTTAGCTGTAATGAAAAAGGTTGTAGATTGTTCTACCACATCAGTTGTCGATAATTTCCAAAATCTTGTAGGTCCAAAAGAAAAGAAAGGAACCTGTCATCTATTGGTTAATGACGGTTGCGTTCGCTGGGTGGATGAAGATGAATGATAAGGTTTTCAATACTGAATTTGAAATATCTATGAGATTACTACTTCTCTTAACTTTATCTAAAAAGAGAAAGCTTACATTTGATAACCTGGTGACAGCAGATTTTATTTCAAATTACTCAAAAGAGTTTGGACTATCTCACAATAACCTTCACGGTGAAAATGAGTTTAGTTTTTCTGAATTTTCTGCGAGGAGAGCCTTATCTCAACTAGCTATTAAACAGCTTGTTTTAGAAAACTTGGTTAAGGTTTCTTATTCAAATGACGGCTTTATATATTCCATTACAGAACGTGGACTTGCCTTAAGCAATTCTCTAGCTTCTGATTATGCCAATGAATATAGATTGTATGCACACAAAGCTATTATTTATATGGATTCGAAAAACGAAAAAGAACTTCTTAATTTGATTAGTAGAGAAGCGTCTAAATCGTTAAGGAAGGAGTAACCTGTATGGCGTTTTATATTTCTAAAGTCACAGCAACCGGCACAGGGAAGTCCCCTGCTATTGTAACTTTTGATAAAGGATTAAATATCATTTGTGGAGTTTCCGATTCCGGAAAGACCTGCATATTAAAATGCATCCAGTTTGCTATGGGTGTAATTGAAAAGCCTTTTGAAAAAGAACAAACAGGATATGATAGCGTCAGCCTAGATATTAACACCCCAGAAGGTACTATTCATCTCTCTCGGATAGTTGGAAAGAATATAGTAAACGTGGTCAGCCAAATTAACTCAATTGATGGTGGTGACTATGACGTTAAATATAAGAGTATCGGGAATAAAAATCCTGTTTTAAATGAACTTTGGCTTAAATTGATTGGTATTAAAAAACTGCCAATGATAATAAAAAATCAAGATTTTGCTAGACAACGCCTCTCATGGAAAACTCTTATGGGATTGTTTTGGTTAAAAGAACAAGAAATTGAAAATCCAAAATCGGTGCTTTTACCTTCATCGCCTACTCAGAATCCTTATTTTTTTGCATCCCTTCTATATCTTCTCACAGGAAATGAATTCCCAGATATGGAGGAACATGACAAGGATGAAATCAGCAAAGCTAAAAAAGATGCTGTTCGCCAATTTGTAAACGGTAGAATTTCTCAGATGTCTAAAAAGAGAGAAGAACTACAAAAAGCATTATCGGCCTATGGCGATTTAGATGTGGAAGATGAAATGCAAAAGCTAATTGACAATCTTTCTGAAACTGAAGCTGCTATTGCGGCTGCTACAGAAGAGAGTAAGGATTTACTAGGTACTTTACTCGATTTAAAGGAAAAAGAAGCAGAAAACCAAGTTACTTATTCTCACTTTCAATCGCTACGAAGCCAATATACAGCTGATATAAAAAGATTATCATTTATTGTAGATGGAGAGGTACATCTACACTCTGTTGATAAAAATAAAAAATGTCCTTTTTGTGATGGTAATATGCAACCAGCAGAGAGAAAATCATACATTAAAGCATCAAGAGCTGAACTGAATCGCATCATTACTCAATTGCAGGGCTTGTCTGAGAGTGAAGAAGATGTCGTTTCATCATTAAATGAAGTTCGTGAAAAAATCGATCATCTTGAAAGACAAAGATCGGGGATAGATAAATTAATCGAAACTGAACTTACTCCTCAATCTAATAAACTAAGAGAAGGAATAAAACAATATCGCTCTTATATACAATTACAACAAGAATCAACTGTATTGCAAAGCGTTTCACAAGAATGGATTGTTGAATTACAAAAGCAAGAAAGTGATGATTCGGATAACCCTAAGTTTAAGCCAAAAGAACACTTCCCAGTCGATTTTAATACACGTATAGATGAAATAGCATATTCAATTCTAGTTGACTGTAAATACGAAAATTTGAATACGGCTCATTTCAACATGGGAACATTTGATTTGGAAATAAACGGCTATGCAAAAGAAGATAGTCACGGTAAAGGTTATTGGGCTTTTATAAATACCATTGTAGGATTAACTTTCAGGCAGTATTTACAGGAAGATGCTGTTTATAAGCCAGGGCTTTTTGTAGTAGATACACCTTTATTAGGTTTAGATCAAGGTGTTGATGATAGTGCTCCTAATAGTATGAGAACCGCGTTATTCCAATACTTTATTGACAATCAATCCGAAGGACAGATGATAGTTGTAGAAAACACAAAGGATCTTCCAGAATTGGATTATGAAGAAAGTGGGGCGAAGGTCATAGAATTTACTCAAGACAAGTATAAAAGCAAGTATAAAGAAAGCCGTTATGGTTTTTTACATGATGTATATAGTAATTAGGATGAGAATCCAATAAAGGAGATAGAAATATGCTCAAGATTAGCTACAACAAACTCTGGAAAATGTTAATTGATAAAAATATGAACAAACAAGATTTAAAAAATGCCACCGGAATAAGCTCTGCATCCATAGCAAAGCTTGGTAAAGGTGAGAATATCACTACAGATATTCTGCTTAAAATATGTGAAGCACTTGATTGTAGGCTTGAAGACATTATGGAGACGATTCTAGACAAGGAGACTAAACAATGAAGAATTTTATAATTGATATTTTGGATGACCATTTTACAGAAGATATGGCAAAACAGGTTTACACAAGTTCGTATATATTGCAATATTTAGATAAAAAAACCAGATCTGTTGATAGATCGTCAAAGGCGAGAGGTTCTTATGCCAATCTTTACGCTATTTATGTTTTGATAGAAGATTATATAAAAAAAGGCTTTTTAGATAAAACAACAGATTATTCTACTTATGATGGCTTGATTTTCACAGAGGCGCTCAGGAGAACAAGGGAACTCCCTTTTGGTGCAAAAATACAAAATCATGCTTTGAACAACCGCTGCAATGATGAATTCAGGAAATTTTTTAGCACGTATACGCACGAAGTACCCATTATAAGGGACCTAGTCACAAGAAGGTACTGGATTAATGAATCATTGCTAAAAATTGATATTGGCGATCAAGTCATAAATATTGCTCCTATTTGTAATGAGATTGTAGAAAAATATGTTGCTCTAAAAATGATGAATTTTAATACATTTTTTGATGATTTAATTGGACTTAAGAAAATTGTTACAACTAATCCTGAATCTGTTGTTGAATATGTTTCTGACTTATTGAATCCTAATTCTGATGCTCGAATTTTTGAGATTGTTTCTTATGTCATCATCAAGTATCATTTCATAACTCAGAAAATTACTTATTCCATAAATGATGAAAAAGACCATTCAGTTTCCTTAATGGTCTATAAGGTTGGAAGAACTAACGCTAATGATGGTGGAATTGATTATATAATGAAACCACTAGGGCGTATATTTCAAGTCACCGAGGTACTTGATTTCAGAAAATATTTTTTAGATATTGACAAACTAATTCATTATCCGATCACATTTGTGGTGAAACAAGATATTGAACCTACTGAAGCTATGGAGCGCATTGTTAATGAAGCTCAAATGAATTATTCTGATCCATCTATACTTAATTCCTATATTTCAAGTTTTGAAGAGATTATAACTATTCCAACATTAAATAAGATGTTAATTAGTAATATAACAAAAGGATTCTTAACTGAAATGGTAGATGAACTTATAATTCAATGTAAAGTAGAATATAATATTGAGTAAAAGAAAATATAGGAAGTTGATATTAACTATCAGCTTCCTAATCTCATTATTCAATCAATAAACTCATCTGACCATCCTGATTTTGTTGATGGTCTTTTTTTGATGTATTCTTCGTTTTTCTACTTTTATCCTTTTGCAAGATTTCCCCCTCATATTTTGTAGCAATACCTGTCCGTCTAATCCCAATTTTAAAGTACTCTTTATTGATATCCATACTAATTATTTTTCTACCTAAACGTACAGCAACTGCACCGGTGGAAAAGCTTCCTCCAAAGGGATCTAGTACAACATCACCTAAATTACTAGACGCTTTAATAATACGTTCAAGTAGCGCCTCGGGTTTTTGTGAAGGGTGGTTCTCATATTCATCCATTTTAAATCGAACTCGAGGGAATTCCCAAACATTCCCTGGTACTTTTTGTGTGTTGTAAGGTTGGGGTGGGGTTTTTCTATAATCAATTAACCCTCTCTTAGCACCGGTTTTTGCTTCAACTAAAATATCTTCATGATTAAAAGTGTACTTTGTTTTATCGCTTTTTGTGGCCATCAATATTGGCTCATATAAGGAGCCGTATTTCTTCTTAGATTGAACCCCAGAACTATCATATACCCATACAATATCATTAATTATATGGTATTTATTTTGGATATAAATGGATATATAAGGTATGTTTTGGGTTGAATTCATTAAATAAAATGTACCGTTATCTTTTAATACTCTAAAGCATTCATCGATCCAACTGTAACACCAATTTAGGTATTCGTTTTTATTTTCCCATGAATCGCTATCATTCCCAAAATCTTTCCCTAAATTATAAGGTGGATCTGCAAAAATCAGATTTACTGATTTATCCTTAATTGATTTTAATGTCGCTATACAGTCATTGAATATGATTAAAGAATCCTCAGATTCTACATATTCAAAGTTAGTATCCTTAAATAGCTCTATCATTCATCGTTCTCCTTTTTCGTTGGTTTCAGAATAAGTGACTGATCTTCCTTATTCAGATATATATCAAACTGTGTCTCCCCTTTTTCAACGTTCATGTTTTGTAGAATTGTTTTTGGCAAACGTATCCTCATATCTTGTTGCAAAATATATGTGTCTAAGTAAACTAATTCGTTACCCATAGTAACCCCTCCAATCTTTCAGTCTGATTATAGACCAAAAACAGACTAATGTCAATTGCTTTTCATAAATCATCTTGTCAACTCAGCATTGTTTTGCCAACCATCTTATCAACTCACCAACTCAATAACCGTATTAGCCGATGACTTTTCAAATTCATCAATCTTGGATAACTTCCCTCAAAGCAAAAATCCGTGATTATCCCTCCGGCTTAGAACCAGACCTCAAACCACGGAAAACCCTTATTTACTTATCTTATTACACTCTTACTTATCCACCCTTGACATCAATACTACCGTCTCCACATGATGTGTCTGAGGGAACATATCAACGGGTTGAATTTCTTTGACTTCGTATAAATTAGAGTCTGTGATTATTTTTACGTCGCGGGCTAACGTTGCTGGATTGCAGCTGACATATACGATACGGTCAGGGGATACGTGCAGTGCAGCATCAATAAATTTGCGATCTAATCCTTTTCGTGGTGGATCTACGACAATGACATTCGGACGTAGGCCTTTATTTTTTTGCTGAACCATCCATTGTCCCGCATCTTTTGCTGTGAACGTTACATTTTTGATCTGATTCATGGTTGCATTTTCTTTTGCATTTTCTATTGCATCGCGTACTATTTCTACGCCATATACATGTTTTGCTTTTTCGGCAAAGGCTAGGGTCATCGTTCCAATGCCGCAATAAGCATCTACGACAATGTCTTGCGCAGTTAATTGTGCGAATTCTATTGCTTTTTTGTATAATTTTTCTGTTTGAATGGTATTCACTTGATAAAATGATTGGTGCGAGATATTGAATGTGTGGCCGCATAGTTGATCATTATAATAGTCCTGCCCATAAAGTACCATTGACTGACGACCTAAGATAACATTCGTTTTTTCTTCATTAATATTTTGGATAATGCTAACTACTTCAGGCAGTTGTTTGATAATTTCGCTTACAATCTCTGCTGCGTGGGGAAGTACTTGGCCATTTGTAACAAGCACTAACATGAGTTGCTGGGTATAATGCCCTCGGCGGACAATAAGATGTCGAACAACTCCTGAATGTGAATATTCATCATAGGCAGGTACTTGATAGGCTCTTAGGATATCGCGCACGACAATAATGGCTCGGTCAATCTCTGGTTCTTGAATAATGAAATTTTCCATGGGGAGAAGGTCATGACTTTTTCGGCGATAAAAGCCGCTCGTCAACTGTCCATCCACCATGCGAATTGGAATCTGTGCTTTGTTGCGATATGCGTAAGGATCTTCCATGCCAATTGTAGGCTTTACTTCAATATGTGGCATTTGCGCTACTGTTTTAAAAAGTTTTTGTACTTGATGTTGCTTAAATTCTAATTGTGCATGATATGCAAGGTGCTGCAGAGGCATTGTCCCTGTTTCTTCATAGATTGTATCCGCTATTTCTACACGATCAGGACTCTTACTTAACCATCTAATGACATGACCGAAAGCACGATGTTGGCCGATATGATCAATTTCAAATTGAATATGTTCTCCTACAAGGGCTTGTGCAACAAAGATGGGAAATCCGTCAATGTGTAGCACTCCTTCACCGATATGGCTTAGATCTGTCACTTCACCTGAGAGTATATCGCCGACTTTAAATGTAACTGTTCGCATACGCTCCTCTTTTCTAAAAAAGGCACGCAAAGCGTACCTTTTCGACTTACTTTTTATATTCTTTTTCGATGGAATCAATCTCTGCTTGAATTTGAGCCTCCATCATTCTTTTTTCTTCAGTATCGACACTTTCAAACTTTTCCCAATCGGCAACAAATTCAATATGCTGCTGTAAATTAATAAATTCAGCAGGCAAGTCGCCACCATATTCTCCATCTAAGTTGACGGGCATGGTTCTATCTCCTGATAAGACTTCCAACTTCACTTCATCCGCCTTAATATATAGCAAATTCGGATGATGAATCTGTTCATTACTGCTTTCGAGAAGTTGGCGGACGATTTCAGCCATCTCTAACAAGTTGGACGGTTGGATAATAATCAGAGTAAATTCGCCATCACCCATTACTTTATCTGGTGCAATATTCTCAAAACCGCCGATGGAAGTCGTCAAAGCAATCAGGACCATGGCGACTTCTTGCTCATATACTTGCCCGTCATAGGTTACACGAATTTGTTCATTGCGAACTTGTGGCAGCATCTGCAATCCTTTAATGAGATATGCAAGATAGCCGAATGCCGTTTTCATTTGGGGGGAGACTTCATAAGTTAACTCCGTCAACGTTCCCGTTGCAGCGACGTTTGTAAAGTAGTAAAAGGTGTCATGGGATTTGAGCTTGCCAATATCCATAAAGACTGTGCGATGTTTGTTAATGACTTTGGCCGCCGCTACGAAATCGCGTGTAGGGACATGTAAAGCGCGTGCAAAGTCATTGGTCGTTCCCGCTGGAATAACCGCAACTTTAGGTCGGAACTCTTTTTCAGCAATCCCATTCACAATTTCATTGAGTGTTCCATCTCCGCCAGCCGCAATAATCAAATCAAAACCAACTGTTGCACAGCGTGCGGCTTCTTTTTTTGCAGAAAAAGGTTCGGAAGTGGTCTGAAATGTGCTCGTTTCATACCCTGCCTGCTCATAAATTTTTAAGATATCTGGTAAATGATGAATGAATGATTCACGTCCAGAGGTAGGATTATAAATTAGTCTTGCACGTTTTTGCATGATATTATTCACCTTTTATCGCTTATCAATTTCTTGTTTCAATAATTGGTTAACAGCCCCTGGATTAGCTTTACCACGTGTTTCTTTCATAATCTGACCGACAAGGAAACCAAGGGCACGATCCTTACCTTCACGATAGTCGATAATGGATTGTTCATTTTGATCGAGCACTTTTTCAATAATTGGTAAAAGTTTTTTCGGATCGGAAAGTTGTACCCAGCCTTTTTCTTCGACAAGGGCATTAACATCTTCTACAACTTGTTTCGTTAATTCAACAAAGACTTTCTTCGCAATCTTACTGGAAATCGTGCCATCTTTAATGAGCGCAATCATCTGTGCCAAAGCATTCGGCGTAAGTGTTGTGTGATCAAGTTCAATTTGTTCTTTATTTAAGTAAGCACTGACTTCACCCATCAACCAGTTTGATGCTTGTTTAGGATCTGCACCAAATTCCACCATTTCTTCAAAGAAACCTGACATTTGGACTGTTGCAGTTAGCACTTGTGCATCATAAGATGGAATGTTGAATTGTTCCACGTAACGTTGGCGACGTGCTTTAGGCATTTCAGGAAGAGATTGACGGGCTTGTTCAATCCACTCATCGCTTATTTTGACTGGTAAGATGTCTGGTTCTGGGAAATAGCGATAGTCATCTTTTGTTTCTTTGATACGCATTAAGATTGTTTCTCCTGTGCTCGCATCAAATCGTCGCGTTTCTTGGAGTAATTGTTCGCCCGCAAGTAGTGCTTTTTCATGGCGAGCTTGTTCATAATTTAAGCCTTTGCGTACATTATTGAAAGAGTTTAAGTTTTTCAGTTCGCTTTTGACGCCGAACGCTTCTTGGCCGTAGGGACGCAATGAAATATTTGCATCGCAGCGCATGGAGCCTTCTTCCATTTTAACGTCAGACACTTTAGTGAATTGAATGATCTGTTTTAAATTCTCAAGATATGCATAGGCTTCATCCGGTGTTCGCATATCTGCTTCGGAGACAATTTCCAATAAGCATGAGCCTTGGCGGTTTAAGTCGACATAGGAATAGCCGTCAGTGCCATGCGTATTCTTGCCTGCATCTTCTTCTAGATGAACGCGTTCAATGCGAATTTTTTTCGTTTTTCCTTTGACTTCGATTTCGATCCAACCGTCATAGCCGATCGGATATTTGTCTTGTGTTTTTTGGTAAGCGGAAGGGTTGTCTGGGTAGAAATAATTCTTACGATCAAAGCGCGTATCTTGATGAATTTTGCAATTAAGGGCTAAGGCCGCTTTAATAGCGAGGTCAATACCGGCGCGGTTTGGCGTAGGTAAAACACCTGGGTATGCCCAGTCAATGACATTCGTATTCGAGTTAGGCTCTGCTCCGAAAGTCGCAGGCGCAGGTGAAAACATTTTTGAATTTGCATTTAATTCAGCGTGGACTTCGAGTCCGATAATTGTTTCGAAATTCATCTGCTTTCCTCTCCTTTCATCATATGTGGATGTTGTGTATGATAATCTGTCGCTTGTTCAAAGGCATAGCCCACTTGATATAATGTACTTTCATCGAATGAGCGCCCAATCAATTGCAAACCAACGGGTAAACCATTCACAAATCCACAAGGAAGGCTGAGTGCAGGAATGCCTGCCAAGTTAACAGGTACGGTTAATAGATCCGCACTGTAGCGGTCCACTGCCTCTTCTTCAACTGTGTTATATTCTTTCAATTTAGGTGCTGTCGTGGTCGTGGTCGGTGTTACAATGACATCAACATTCTCAAATGCTTTTTCAAAATCTTGCGAAATTAATGTGCGCACTCTGGCGGCATGTTTGAAATAATCTTCATAGCGTTCTGCACTTAGCATGTAAGTTCCTAACAAGCAGCGAATTTTGACTTCTTCACCAAATCCTTCTGTTCTTGTCTTGACATAGACATCTTCTAAATCTTGTGCATTTTCAGCGCGGAATCCATAACGAATGCCATCAAATCGTTGCAAGTTACTGCTTGCTTCAGCCGTTGCAATGGTGTAATAGGCAGGTACTCCATATTTTAATAGTGGGAGGCTGATTTCTTTAATGACTGCACCTTGTGATTCTAGTTGCTTTAAAGCATGTTTTGTACAGTCGATAATATGTTTATCCACAAGCGTTGCGTCCATCGTTTCTTTTGGAACGCCGATGACCATTCCAGCGATTGGGTGGCCGATTTTTTCAGTATAATCTTTTGCTTCAATCGTTGCTAATGTATTATCATGACCATCTTGTCCATACAAGATATTCAACATTTGGGCATTATCTTTAACGGTTTTTGTCATAGGTCCCACTTGATCCAGACTGGAGGCAAAGGCAATTACACCCCAACGTGAAATTGTGCCATATGTTGGCTTCATTCCAACGATTCCATTATATGCTGCAGGTTGGCGAATCGAGCCACCTGTGTCTGTTCCTAAGGCGACTGGCACCATGCCACTTGCAACGGCAGCCGCTGATCCACCTGAACTTCCGCCTGGTACATGTTGTATATTCCAAGCATTGGCTGTCGTGTGGGCATGAGAGGTCTCAGTTGTTCCTCCCATTGCAAATTCATCTAAGTTCAATTTTCCAATGATAATCATGCCCGCATCTTCTAATTTATGTACAACTGTTGCATCATAAATCGAAACAAAATTCTCCAACATTTTGCTTGCAGCGGTTGTTTTCATTTGCGTTGTGACAATATTGTCTTTAATCGCAATTGGAATACCTTTATACAATTCATCGTCTTTGATGCCTTCTTCGTCAATCTTCTTAGCAACTTCGCGTGCACCTTCTGGATCTAAATCCAAAAAAGCACGTAACTGTGGATCAGTTTCTGCAATCGCATCGAAAGCTCGGTTGACAAGCTGTGTCGCTGTTGTTTCACCACTAACGAGTTGACGATGTAACGATTCAATCGTTTCATTTAAGAACATTCTACGCTCCCCCTTGTCCATCATTTAAAATTGCAGGGACGCGAACATACGCGCCTTCTGTGTCGCTTGCATTATTTAAAAGTTGTTCAGACTGCGTGCTTTGCTCCGCCACATCTTCGCGTAAAGAAGCCAACTGTCCGACGATTCCATAATAGGTAGGGGTAACATCTGTTGTATCTACTTCTTGAATCAACTCTAGATAATTGATAATTTCTGATAATTTATGACTATAACGATCTGCTTCTTCATCTGTTAGCGAAAATTTCATTGTTTTAGCTAACGCTAGAACTTGTTTTTTATCGATCATTCTCCACTCACCTTCTTTTTTAATTCAACACATAGGATTTATATTCTTTTTCGCCGTAGTATCGCGTTAAAATGGCTTGTACACCATCTAAAGATTCGACCACAATTTCTGTACTGCCTTCTTTTGGCAAGAAATCTGTCGCCGATTTATGTAGTAATTGCGTGAAAGCTACTAATTCAGCTCTTCCATAAAAATGCGGGGTAACTCTAACTGTCAGGTCAAACAAGCTATCATCAATGTAGTGTGCTTGTCCTGTAACGCCACTAATATTTGGAAAGAATGATTCGACCTCCGACTGAAAATTAGAAAAGGCATTACCTTCTGCCGTATTGTCCCCTTCTAACGGGAAAATTAGCCGCTTTTCATTTAATTTATTCCATGAAGCAATATTCGTTGCGCCTTGTTCACTCTTACCAGTCGCTAAGAACACGCCTCCTGCTAAATCATCTTGCTCGGATTGCTCAAAAATTCCAACAAAGATAGGAACTTTTTCCGCTCCCTCAATCTGACGGGTACGTGCTACGATAGCATTCGCCATTTCTCGGCCTCTTGTGAGTACTTCGTCATGACTGATTTTTTGCTCAGCAATCGGTCCATATTCATACTCTGGATAGTAATCAACGGAGTTCATTCCCAATCCTAATGCGATACCAGCTAGCTCTACGCCGTCTCCTTTTTTCTTAAAAAAATCATATTCGACAATTACGCTAATATAATTTGGAGCACGATCTTCTCCATCACCGCTTTTAGCTGGATTCAATCCTTCTTCATTATCTTCGGATTTTCGCGCAAGCCACGTACTAATTAAATCTGCTGGCAAATATTGCCCTTCTTGCATCACATGATCTTCAGAGCTGAATTCTTTTTGTGATAAGCGCGTCAAATCTTTTTCGATCAATTTCATATTCGTTGGAGAATTCATCTCGCTTGTAATGCCTCGATTTTTGCTCACTTTATAGTGACCTGCTTCATCAAGCAATGGACGATAATAGCGATCATTCGTTTCGCCAGTGATCACCGTTGTTTTTTGAACATCTTCTCCTTTATTTTGGGGAGTTCTTGATTGAGGAGCAGCACAAGCAGTAAGCATTAAGCAACTTGTTGCTACTGCTAGCCACTGTTTTTTAATTGTCAATTGTTTCACCGCTTTCTACTCCTTTGGTAAATGTTGTAATGCTTGTTCTTCATTCCAAATCTCAACGCCTAATTCTTGCGCTTTATCTAATTTATTCCCTGCTTTTGCACCCGCAATGACTAGATCCGTTTGACTGGATACACTGCCTGTTACTTTTGCACCTAAGGCTTCTAATCGTGCTTTTAATTCTTTTCGAGTAAAATGTTCTAACTTTCCAGTCAAGACAACGGTTAATTCATGAAAAGGTGAGTCCGCTTGATGTTCATGTAAATCCGAAAAGCGGTCAATCATTGTCATATTAACGTGAACTTGTTTTAATTCATGAAGCAATTGTTTTGTTTCTTGCATTTGGAAAAAAGCAACAATGCTTTCAGCAATAATTGCGCCAATACCTTCGATTGTCATAATATCTTCAACTGTAGCTGCAGCAATGCGGTCCATTGTCTTGAATTCAGCAGCTAGAAGTTTGGCAGTGCTGGCTCCAACATGGCGAATCCCTAAGCCGAATAATAATCGCTCTAATGAATTATGCTTGGATGCTTCGATAGCTTCTAATAATTTTTCGGAAGATTTCTCTCCCATACGGTCCAATGTCATCAGGTCATGCTGCTTTAAATGATATAAATCAGTGATACCTTTTACAAGATTTGCTTTATATAATTGATTGACACGTGATTCTCCGAGCGTATCAATATTCATCGCATCTCTTGAAGCAAAGTGAATCATGCGCTCCCGCAATTGTGCTGGGCAATTTGGATTCACACATCGCAGTGCTACTTCATCTTCCATATGGACTAATTCACTGCCACAGACAGGACATGCCACTGGAAAAGTATAAGGTCTGCTATGAATGGAGCGATCTTCCAAATCGACACGAATCACTTCTGGGATGATATCACCCGCTTTATGTATATAAACATAATCCCCAATTCGGATATCACGTGCTTTCATTAGATCGACATTATGCAAGCTTGCACGAGCAACTGTAGAACCTGCTAAGAATACAGGCTCCATTACTGCAGTAGGTGTCACAACACCTGTACGCCCTACTGTCCACTCTACTTGAACAATTCTAGTCTTCGCCACTTCAGCTGGAAATTTGTAAGCAATTGCCCAACGCGGCGCTTTGACAGTGTAGCCAATTTCTTCTTGAGCTTTTGAATCATTGACTTTGATCACAATGCCATCTATCTCATATGGCAATTCATGCCGCTTGGCTGTATATTTTTCAATATATTTCAGCACTTCCGCCATAGTATCGTAAACAGCTCGTTCAGGATTAATTCTAAAGCCTAACTTTTTTAATTCGGATAATAATTCATATTGACTAAAGTCCTGTTCATCAAGCGTAGGACTTGCATAGAGAAATACATTCAATTTGCGCGCTGCCGTTACTTTAGGATCTAAATTGCGCAACGTTCCTGCAGCAGCATTTCGCGGATTGGCAAAAATGTTTTGCCCTTTTTCTTCTTGCATTTCATTTAATAATTTAAAGCTGGCTTTTGGCATATAAATTTCGCCACGCACTTCAATGGACTGCGGCTTCTGCAGACGAAGCGGAATCGCTTGAATGGTCTTCACATTAGCGGTAATATCTTCGCCAATTGTTCCGTCCCCACGCGTTGCAGCTTGAACAAATTGTCCCTCTTCATATTTGAGAGAGACGGCTAATCCGTCAATTTTCAGTTCAACATGATATTGAATCGGTCGTGATGTCAAACTTCGAATGCGCCGATCGAATTCCATTAATTCTTCTTCATTAAATGCATTCTCTAAGCTGAGCATCGGTTTTTCATGTTGGACTTTAGCAAACCCCGACAAAAGCGTATCACCGACACGTTGCGTTGGGGAGTCCGGACGTATCCACTGCGGATGCTCTTTTTCAATTGTTTGAAGCAAACGATAAAGTTGATCATATTCACTATCGGTAACCGTCGGTGAATCAAGAACATAATATTCATAGCTGTAGCGATTTAAATCAGCAATTAGCTGGTCCATCTGTTGTTTAGAATATTTTTCTTTCAATTCCAGATTCCTCTCCATTTTACATTTTCTCAATTGGGGCAAATGATGCCAGTAATTTCTTCAAGCCGACCGTTTCAAAAACAATATCGAGCTGCATATCATCACCCTCACCACTAATTTGAACGATTGTTCCTTCACCCCATTTTGCATGGCGTACTTTTGTACCAGCATTCCATACCATATCAGAGGCTGTCTTAACTTGTGGCCGTACAATATGGGAAGCTCCTCTTTTAGGCGAGGTCGCAGAAATAGGGGGAACAAAATCGAGGCCCTCACTTCGTAAAGAATATGGACTACGATTGTTTTCAACTTCTTCTATAAGATGATGATCAATCTCTTCAATAAAACGAGAAGCAGAAGGATATGTAGGGCGGCCATACAATGTCCGATAATTTGTATGCGTTAAAAATAACTGCTTCTCAGCACGCGTAATTCCAACATAAGCGAGTCGCCGCTCTTCTTCTATTTCTTCAGGTGTATCGTCCCGTCTAGGGTTAGGGAAGATCCCTTCTTCCATTCCAACAATAAAAACATAAGGGAACTCCAAACCTTTAGCAGCATGAATAGTCATCAGTGTCACTTCGCCTTTTTTAGGTTCGATTTGATCGGCAGGTGCTAAAAGGGACAATTCAGTCAAAAAGGATAATAAGACATCCGCTTCAGGAATAGCCTTAATCTGTTCATCAAATGCTTTTGTTGCAGAATAGAATTCTTCAATATTTTCAATGCGTGCATCAGCTTCTAATGTTTGTTGCGCCTTTAAATCGTCAAGGTAACCTGTCTTATCTAAAATAGTCTCAGTCAATTCTGTCACAGACACATAGGCACTCATTTTCTTAAAATCGCTAATCATCTTAGCAAAGTCCATGACCTTGTTAGCAGCACGAGCACTCAATCCAATATCAGATGCATCCAATGCCACTTCATATAAAGAAATATTACGTGCTTGAGCCGCTTGCGCCAATTTCTCAACAGATGCCACTCCAATTCCTCTTTTGGGAACATTGACTACACGTTGAAAACTTAAATTGTCTGTGGGATTCACTACGAGCGTTAAGTATGCCATAATGTCACGTATCTCTTTTCGCTCATAAAAACCAGTCCCACCCACAATATGATAAGGTATCTGATGTGCCATGAGTACTTCTTCCATTACACGTGACATGGCATTTGTACGATATAAAATAGCAAAATCTCCATATGTTTTGGATAAGTCTTTGGTACGTATTTCTTCGATTTTTTCTACGACAAATCGCGCTTCTTCACGTTCATCCTGTGCAGCATATAATTTAATTTTGTCGCCAGACTCATTTTCTGTCCATAATTTTTTGAATCGTCGCTGCGGGTTATGATGGATCACTGAGTTTGCAGCATCTAAAATCGTTTGCGTTGAGCGATAATTTTGTTCTAAATAGATCACTTTCGCATCAGGGTAATCTTTTTCAAATTCTAATATATTCGTAATGTCCGCACCACGCCAACCATAGATACTTTGATCGGAATCTCCCACGACACATAGATTGCGAAAACGCTGTGCCAATAAGTGAACAAGCTCATATTGTGCATGATTTGTATCTTGATATTCATCGACATGAATATATTGAAAACGGCGCTGATAATATGCTAGAGTATCGGGATGCTGACGAAACAAACGAACGGTCTGCATAATTAAATCATCAAAATCCAAAGACTGTGCCAAACGTAATTCTCTCTGATAGGCTTCATACACTTCCGCAACCCGCTGTTCAATGACCGTTTTGGCTTTAGCTTTATAGTCGCGTTCATTTATGAGTTCATTTTTTGCCTGACTAATCAGACTGAGCATCAGATGTGGATTATACATTTTTTCTGATAAATTCAGTCGTTTTAATATTTGTTTGATTAATGTTTTTTGGACGGAAGTATCCGCAATCGTAAAGTTACGCTGATAGCCGATTGCTTCAATATCACGTCTTAAAATGCGCACACATAATGCATGAAAAGTAGACACAAGTACCTCATCATATCCTTTGCCAATTAAAGCATTCACGCGTTCTTTCATTTCACTTGCTGCTTTATTCGTAAAAGTTATCGCAAGAATATTCCAAGGATTCACCATTTTTTCTTGAAGTAAGTATGCAATGCGGTGGGTCAACACGCGCGTTTTTCCACTTCCTGCTCCTGCCATAATAAGCAGTGGTCCTTCTGTATGTTGAACGGCTTCAACTTGTTCTTTATTCAATTGGGCTAAAATATTGCGGCGATCATTCACAACGTCAAATCCTTTCCTATAACCCATTAATTATAGCTAAAAATCGTTACTTTTTCTACCTTCGCTCATCTACAATCCCACAAAAAAACCTAATATGATTTATATCATATCAGGTTAATTTATTATAGCGATTCATGAAAGAATGTACTGCTCATTTGTGAGAGCATATCTGTTATATGTTCGGTCACGACAGATACTTCCGCTACTTTCTCATCTGCTTCCGCTTGTAGCCAGTCATCATGATAAAATTGTATATTCATCTGCGGATGATTTGAAACAAGTTCAAGCGCTTTCGCGACTTGTTTTTTGTAAATAGGTAAAATCACGACACTTTGTTGCTGTCTTTCGGAAGCGCTCAGCCGCTGATTATCTGTAAAGATGCTAACTTGTTCTAAAAGAGGGAGCGACTGTCCATACATATTTTTAGGATAATGATTAAGCTCCGGACGACATTTCACATGATGAACATAAATGACACCCGTTGAAGTCATCAATAAACGCAAAGTAAATAACCCCGCTCCGCGAAGTTCATTTACAAATTGTCGGCCAACTTCTTCACAAGCTTCTAGCCACTCTGCTTCAATTCGCGGTACTGTAATATATAATGCCGCCTTAGTATCAATGCGAACCACTTCAAATAGCGATACAATATGGAGATGACCCGAAATTGAACGACTAATAGTGAGCGCAATCTCTGTATCGAGCGGAATCCATGCCTCTAAAATTGCAGGCCCTGGTGGCAATTGTGCAAAAGCATCCGCAATTTCTGATGCCTCATAAATCAAATGTAAATCATCAGATCCTTGATTTGATCTCAATGCACAGGGAAATCCGATTGATTTCACATTTTCATAGACGTCCTCTTCCGATAGAATCGTTGCATAAGGCTGTGTATTAATATTTGCTTCATCGAGAAAATTCTTAAATAATAGGCGATCTTGCGCCATAACAAATGGCAATGTGTCTTGAATTAATTGATCTGCTACACAATCTAAATCTTCTGGATCTTCTGGAAAGTCGGCACATATTAGACGATCGACTTGCTTGGCAAAATCAATGAGTTTTTTCGAAGATGTATCTTTTGGCGATAGTTGCTTCACACGATAACCTGCTGCTTTAAAGGCACCACTTAATTCTTCCGTATAAAAATCTACTCCAATTAAACCGACTGTCTGTCCTGGATTTAATTTATTATTCAATAAAATCTCTCCTATTCCATCCCATTATGCTTGTTCATTTTCGGCAGCTTTTTGCGCTTCTTTTTCGCGATACCCTTTCATACGAGAATGGAAAAGTTCACTCGTTGTAGGTGGTGTATAAGTGATAGCATTAGCACCTGCTTCAATCGTTGCATTAATACTTTCATCACTGGCACCGCCAGTTGCAATAATTGGTAGATCTGGATATTTTTCGCGCAATTGACGCACAATAAGTGCTGTATCTTTACCCCCTGAGATATTGACAATATCAACACCCGCTTCAAGCAGTGGGTCAATATCGGTATATTTAGATACAACCGTCATAATAATTGGTATATCTACAATTTCTTCAATTTGGCGGATCGTTTCAATAGGTGTCGGCGCATTGACAATCACTGCCATGCTCCCAACTGATTCTGCCATAAGTGCCATATATGCAGAACGCTCTCCTTGGGTTGTGCCACCGCCAACACCTGAAATAATAGGTAAAGAAGATGCCATCATCAATGCTTCAATAACCGCTGGACTCGGAGTGAATGGATACACCGCCAAAACTGCATCCGCATTATTATTCGTAATGATCGCCACATCTGTTGTAAAAATAAGCGATTTTATACGTTTTCCATTGACATTAATACCACTCGCATTACGTATCGACTGCGGAAGATGGATTGAATCTCGGCGCAAGTTGGTCATCACTTGCGGTACTTTTTTTCTAAGTCTTGGAGTTTTCTCTTGGTGCATTACATTCACTTCCTATCTGTTATTTGTGTCATTATCATATGCATTTAATTCATAAAGTTCAATAATATTGATTAATTTTTCACTATAATCTGGATCTGTAGCATAGCCTGCTGCTTCAATAGCATTCGCCGCATCTTTGTAATTATCTGCTTCTAAAACGTCATGATATTGTTGTGGATTCCAAGTGGTACCATCATGAAGAAGTTGCGCATAATCGCGCATCGAATCATATAGACTCTCATATGAACGAAAATGTTGCATCTTTTCGGTCCAATCTTCTTCATATTCTGAAGTCTGATAGACTGGATCTTCAGCGCTCCCTTTTACGCCAAAATAATTCTTGTCTTGGACAGCTAATGCACTCTGACCCCAATCCGATTCCAAAATAGCTTGTGCCATAACAACACTCGGCAATACGCCATATTCGGCGGACAATCTTTGGGCGTATGGTGCAATTTCTGAAATGAATTCATCTTCTTTTGAAGTCGGGGCGTCATAATCTAAAAATGGTCTAGCAAGTATCAATTGTCCGACAGTCCATATTAAAACTGTCACAAACATTAGTCGGACTGTTTTTTGCCATTGTAGCTTTTTACGTTTCAAGACGTCCCTCCTTTTTTAAGCATCTGTTATTCCTTTTCGGCCAGAAGTTCTAAATATTTTTCAAGCGTTAATTGATGAGCTGCGATATATTTAGCATTCTCAACACCTACATAACGGAAATGCCATGATTCATATCCTGTTCCTGTCTCATTTTCTTTTCCTTTTAAATAGCGCAAAATAAAACCATATTCTGGTGCATGTTCAACTAACCAATGTTGTGAGTCTTGCGTATCATATTCTGGAATATAAGGATCGTCATGCGATTTAAACCATTCCTCATCAACAATATCTAGTGCCAAGCCAGAATGATGCTCACTGTAACCTGGCTTAGCAATTTGTTTTTCTGTTTCTTTTTTAGCATCCGCTTCGCTCATGCCTTGTTCCATATAATGATTCATATGCCAATCATAATTAAATTGCTGGTGTTCTACCGACCGATATGCTGAGCCCAAATGTAAAGTATAGCCCGCTTTTTGTGCGGCCGCTTTCATCTCCAAATATGCATCAACAATTCGTGCATCCATCGGTTCGCCGTCCGCTTCTTGATATTGCGTATTCTTTTCATAATCATTGGGAAGCGGGTGAGTCGGATTAATTAAAATCAATTCCCAATCAGTCGTTTTAGCATCTGGTAAATCTGCAAGTTGTTCATGAAGTGTCTGTTCAGCATGAGGCGAATCGTCAGATTGCGATGGATCCTGTGCCATGTGACAGCCTGACAATAAGATTAGACTTGTGCTTATTAATATGAGACTTTTTTTCATTTTAAAACATCCGCTTTCTTTTTTGTCATTCATTTTACATGATACCACGCTTTAATTTTGCGAACAATTCCCATTTTAAAAATCGGTCGTCCGACTGAGAGGCACCTACATTCACTAGACACATACATCTCTACGATAAAGCGCACCTGACATTCAATTCTTCCAATAAAAAACCGCCTGCAATATAGCAGGCGGTATAGCATCGCTTATTTTATTGTGCTAATTCTGGTGCATCAGTTTCATAAAGTGTTGCAGCAGATTCGAGTCCCATCGCTTTACGCTGTTCGCGCAGACTCGTTTCCTTATGCGGATGCTCTTGTAAATATGGTAATTGATTCATGTATGAATATGGCAACATTTCAAGACTACCAAGAGCACGCGGTGTATAAAAGCGTAGCAAGTCTTTGGTCATCACATTATCTGACACATTCAAGACATGGAGCGCTTCTTCATGGAATGTTTTCAATGATTCTACTGTTTGCTCTGCAAGCTCATCATTGAGCCATGTTCCAGTTGCTGTATCATAGATATCTTCACCAATCAGCGTATACTCTGGCGTAACGACATGGCCATTTCTAAATACAGTATAATTTTGGTGCTCTGGACTCAATAAGTCTTCTCCTAAGAATAAATAAGAGTCCGTCTCAATGCCCAGCAAGTGCATCAAGGTTGGAAGATAATCTAATTGCCCTCCAAATGTATCAAAAATCCCACCATTTGTTATACCTGGAATATGGAACATCATCGGGACACGTTGCATTTGCACATTATGATAGTCTGTCCACTCCTCGACCCCTAATAGATCTGCAAGTTTTGGATTGCGCATATTAGAGATACCATAATGATCACCATAAATAATGAAAATCGAATGATCATATAACCCCGCAGCTTTCGTCCAGTTGATAAATTCTTCAACTGCTTGATCCATGTAATGCATCGTGACGAAATAGCGATTAATTGTCTCATCTTCCGTATCAGGCGCTTCAAAGCTTATATTTGCCTCATCTAAAGGATAAGGGAAATGATTGGATAGCGTTAAATATTTTGTATAAAAAGGCTGCGGCAACTGTTCAATATATTGTGCAGCATCATGGAAGAAGATCTTATCTTTTAAGCCATATTCTGCAGTACGCCCTTCACCTAGGTCAAAAAATTCAGCATCAAAGAAATAATCATAACCAAATTGTTGATAAGTGTCTGTACGATTCCAAAATGAACCGACATTTCCATGGAAAGCTGCCGTTGTATAGCCTGCTTCTGTCTTTAATAAATTCGGTGCTGCATGAAAAGTATTTGTTGAACCAAACATTTGCATGGCTGCACCTTCTGGCAATCCAAAGAGTGAATTTTCGGATAGAATCTCGGCATCACTTGATTTGCCTTGCTTAGTTTGGTGGAAATAGTTACTAAAACTAATCGTCTGCGGATCATGGTAAAGTGAATTGAAAAATGGTGTTACTTCTTGTGCATTACCCTCTGAATCTTCAATGGCCATATCCATCGCAAATTGTTGCGCACTTTCCAGCACAATAGTAAAGACGTTACGCCCTTTTGCAATACCAAAATATTCATCATTTATCGGCACTTGGCGCGTCGCTACATACTCAAAAATTTCATCCAGATCGTTCTCATCAGCACTTGCACGAATGCGGTTATTTTGAATTGTCTGGAATGCATCATAGCCTTGGTAGAAATTGATGCCAAGATATTTCACGATATAGTTGCGGTCAAATGTTCGAGTAAGCAGCTGTGGGCGATTCAACTCCGCCAGCCCTAAGTTCCCGAAAAACACAGCCAATCCCAACGCACTCATAGCAATCGCATAGCGCTTACCGCGTGGCGCCGTATCCAATGTAATCGGCGAATGCTTGCTATAAAGTAAAAATCCTAATCCAACAAAATCAAGCCAAAATAATATATCGATCGGATCGAGTAATGCAAAGAAAGAATCGGTTAATCCACTTGTAATATTATTTCCGGCTTTTACCGTTCCTGTAATCACTCGCAACGTTAAAAAATCAGAAAATTCGCGGTAATAAACAGCATTTGCATAAATTAAAAGACTTAATAAGAAATAAAGACCAAAAAGTACATGATAAGGTCTTTTCCCTTCAGAAAAATAAAGTCCAATCGCTAAAATCAATACCGTCATCGCCACTGGATTAATCAATAGAATCAGATGCTGGATAATGCCAGTAACGCCTAAATTAAATTCCAATGTATAAATCAATAATGTCTTGAGCCAAAATAATACAGTGGCTACGGCAAAGAATCCCAAACGATCTTCAAGCAAAGTTTTGAGTTTCTTCATAGTTAATTAATGCCTCCTTGGTACAAATCAAAGTCGCTATATCTTGAATCATTTAATGTCTTATGATGTTCTATTAAAAAAAGATACATTCAACTTTGTATGATAACAGAAAATATCACTATTATCAAAATTCTTCATATTTGCTCACATAAAGAAGGCACAAAAAACGTCTGCCCCAATGAATAGGGCAGACGCTATCAAGAAAAAGGGCTATGCATTCGTTTCATCCGCTTGGCGAATATTCGGTAAAAATGTCATTCTTTCTACAGTCAACTCGACAACATAATGCGTCTTGGCGGACTTATCGACATATGTACGTGATGTCATACGTCCGTCCAAACCAATCAAGTCCCCTTTTTTGCAATGCTCATGCAACAATTTACCCGCAGCATCCCATGCCACAAAAGGAATAAAGTCCGCATCTTCTTGTCCATTTTTTGAACGCAAAACTTTAGGGACAGCAATTGTATTATTGACAACAATTCTATCTTCCCCTACTTCTTTCAATTCAATATCGCGTACAATTCTTCCGATTACATTTGTTCGATTCATTCATTGTGCCTCCTTTAATATTCTAAGTACTATATTCCCTAAAATGAGGCCATTTAACTTAAGATATTAGATTTTAAGATAATTGAATGATGCGGTCAATATATGGTTTCACTTGGTCGCGCAGATGATGGGTTACCATCACAACTGTCCAATCTGGATGCATTAATAAATATTTCTCAATTGCTATAGCTGTCGCCTCATCTAAACTCGAGGTACTCTCATCAAGAAGCAAAATTGGGCAATCTGCCAAAAATCCGCGTGCAAGTGCCAAACGTTGCAATTGACCTCCTGAGAATTTGTCCCCACGTACCCCAACTGTTTCATCAAGTTGAGCAGGTAATGCTTCAATAATATCTTTCAATTGAACTTGTGCCAGCGCATCCCATAATCTTTCTTCTGGAATTTCTTGCCCAAGCGTTAAATTCTCACGAATTGATCCTTCAATAATTGCTGGGGTTTGTTCAACAAGTGTCACATAATCATATAATGAGTTGAGGGATATCTCATCAATATTTTGCTGATTCAATCTTGCTTTTCCACCACTTGCTTTTAGTTGCCCTGCAAGGACTTTTAATAGGCTGGATTTACCGCATCCGCTCGGCCCCATTAAGGCAATTTTTTCGCCTAGCTTAATTTGCTCAGCAAAATTCTTCAAAATCGTCTGCTCGCCATATGATAACTCCAGCTGATCGAAATCATAGCCAGATTGTAGGGCTTCAATTTTTCTTTTATTTTTTGAAGCAGGCGTTAATGAATGGATTTTTTCGATGATAGGCTCCACCCCTTGAATTGCCGCCAAATTCTGACTCATATTACCGACTGTATTAAATATACTGCTTGAAAATTGAATCGCTGGCAATAAGAAACCAGCAGAAATAAGGTGCTGATTGGATAAATATCCCGCCAATACAATAATAGCCATTTGCGATACCACATTCCCGACTGCACCAGCTAATGCTACGAGACTCATTGTTTGGCGATATTGAAGTGAGACATCTTTTATATTTTTCGCCGATTGATCTATTTTTTGTTCAAAAAAGTTCAATGCTCGATACGTTAAAAAAGTATTATAAAAAGTCAGTGTATCCGTCACTTTACTAATGAAGCGTTCCTGTTCTTGGGTTAAATGAACAGTAGCATCTTGAATGGTTCGCTTGAATAATTTTGGCAACTGCACCATGACGCCTAATGCCACAATCGAAACCCCTAAAAGTGACCAGTGCATGAAAAATAAAGAAATTGCTGAAAAAATAACACTTATCAAACCCTCTGCTAAATGATAGAAACTCTCAAAGCCTCGCGTGTCCAGTTCATTCATATCATTGCTCAGCCATGAAGCATAAGCTCCCGCATCTTTTTGATGAAATGTCTCAAAGCTCGTCTGCGTCATATCGTGTGCTACATTAGTACGCAATGTATAAAGCATTTTCTCACGTACACCATTAGCATAACGCACTTTAGCAATCACAAAAAATACATAAAGCATTAAAGATACAAATAATAAGACCATTTGGCGCATCATCAATGAAGCATCTGCTTGGATAATAGCATTCATAATTTCTCCAGTGATAAATGCTGTAGCTGTACTTGCAACAACTGCACCGGCAATCAAGCCCACAATGACAATATGTTCTTTCCAAAATTGTTTTATAATATTTTTCATTTGGTTACCTCCTTTATTTGTATTCTCAGTTTAAATGAAATAAAATGGAGACAATCAAAAATGGCGTATACGACATTTTATTAATAAAAAGGAGGCGCTGCAGATGAATGTCGGTCAGGCATTGAAAGAAATACGACGACGAGAAAATTTAACGCAAAAAGAGATGGCTGCCAATATTATTTCACCATCTTTTTATGCAAAAGTTGAAAAAGGATATCATCATATTTCTGCAGATGATCTCTTCGATATTTTGAAAGCACACCAATTATCGCTTGAAGATTTCATTGCATTGGTTCAAATGGATGAACAGGAAAATCTTATTATAACTTTTCAATATGCCTTAGCCAATGCACTGACCCATTCCAAAGTAGAAGAAATAAATCAACTGCTAAAAGATATTCAAGCGACCGATAATCTTTCATTAGATGCTAAGCAATTGTTACAAGCAATTGGTGAAAGGAACTTATATTGGATTACACATGATCTCCAACACTTTTCAGAAGATAGCCGTCAATTTATTTCGAACAAAATATTCTCCTATCCTGATTGGGACGCTAAAAAGCTCTCAATTTATGGTAACTTTATTGATATCTATGATGTTCAAACGAATTTAATGTTTTTGAAGCAAATTCTCAAAAAACCATTTGCCAACTTTACAAAAAAAGAGCAATTCATTGTCCTTGCAATATGTGTGAACTTCCTTGTGACAGAAATTGCTCGCGAAAAATATGAAGAGGCACTAGAAATTGTTGAACATGTTGCCTTATTCGAAACCACGCAAGATAATTTCTTTATCAAATATATTAATGAATTCTTACGGCAGATGATTTTGTATCTTTTAACAGAGGATGTGCAATATTTCGAGGCAATGCAAGAGATTTATCGCCAAAGTGAACGTCTGAACTATCCTTTAACATCTCTTTTAAAAAGAGTATCCCCCAATATTGATTATCTATTACAAAAATTACAAAATAAAAAAAGCAGCACCTCATAAGGTGCTGCTTTTTTATTATTTTTTAGTGTAAGGCAATATGAATTAACTCTCGCCACATTTGTGCATCGAAAATGTCCAGTGGATTAGGCGATCCTTTACCTAAAAAAGTATAACCTATCATAATGCCCACCAATAAAGCGGCACTAAAAAGGAAGATGACTGCTATTGTACGGACTAAAATAATACCGATATTTTTAAATACTCTTCCCCAGTCCATTTGGTCCCTTCTTTCTTAGCGAGTTATTTTATTTTTTCTAAATTATCTAACAAAATACCTGTACCGATTGCGACAGAATCTAGCGGGCGTTCTGCAATGAATACTGGCACTTTTAATTCTTCAACTAATAATTGATCAATGCCATGCATAAGCGCGCCACCACCTGTGATAATAATTCCGCGATCGATAATATCTGCTGAAAGTTCTGGCGGTGTTGTTTCAAGTACTTTTTTAGCGATTTTTACAATTTCAATAATAGATTCATGCGTTGCTTCAAGCACTTCTTTTGATGAGATCGAAACTGTTTTTGGCAAGCCACTCACCATATCACGTCCGCGGATTTCCATTGAATCGGCACGTGTTTTATCAAAGACTTCACCAATTTGTTTTTTGACTTCTTCTGATGTGCGGTCGCCGATGAGTAGGTTGTGTTTTTCTTTGACATATAATTTAATGTCAGCATCAAAAGTATCGCCCGCAACTTTAACAGACTGACTCGTTACGATACTTCCCATTGATAATACTGCAACATCTGTTGTCCCACCACCAATATCAATCACCATGCTACCGCTCGGTTGAAAAATATCCATTCCTGCACCTACTGCTGCAACCTTAGGCTCTTCTTCTAGATATACATTTTTCCCGCCAGCTTTTTCAGCAACTTCAATAATTGCTTTTTGTTCGATTGCCGTAATATTTGTCGGGCAGCAAATTAAAATATTCGGCTTGGATAAGAAACCTTTAACTTCTGCTTTGTCAATAAAATAAGTCAGCATCGCTTCTGTAATATCAAAATCAGCAATTACGCCACCTTTTAGTGGACGGATGGCTTGAATATCGCCAGGAGTACGTCCGACCATTTTATAGGCATCTTCTCCCACTGCAAGTACTTCATGCGTTCGCGTATTCACCGCAACAACAGAAGGCTCATTAATGACAATGCCACTATCTTTTACATGAACGAGCACATTAGCTGTCCCTAAGTCTATTCCAATATTTTTTGCCATTTTATTTCTCCTCAAATTCAGTCTTAATCAATCTTTTAATAGTAGTATACTAAATGCTTTGACACAAAATTACAAGCATTGCACTAAGCTTTCGTTAATTCTTTAATATTTTTTTGTTGATTGTCGGACACTCTTTTAATATCAGCACCTAATGCTTCTAGCTTATGATGAAAATCAAAATAACCACGGTCCAGATGCTCAAGTTTCGTCACGTGGGTGGAACCTTTAGCAATTAATCCTGCTAGAATAAGTGCCGCAGAGGCACGCAAATCAGTCGATGCAACGTGCGAACCTAATAAAGTATTTCCGCCATGAATTACTGCTATATTGCCATCAATTGTAAAGGTCGCATTCATTTTGCGCAATTGTTCCAAATGCATAAAGCGATTTTCAAAAACTGTTTCTTGCATCACACTGCGACCATCTGCCGCCAACTGTGCAATTGTCATCAAGGCTTGTAAATCAGTCGGAAAACCAGGATGCGGCATCGTCTTTACATCAGTCGGTTGTAATCTTTCTGGTCCTAGTACACGCAATCCTTCCTCCGACTCAATAAATAGTGTCCCCATTTCTTTTAATTTTGCTATGAGAGGTGCATTATGTTCAACGATACCATTTCTTATGATGATATCGCCTTGAGTAAGTGCACTTGCCACCATAAAAGTCCCTGCTTCAATGCGATCTGGGATAATACTATGCGTTCTGCCTTTAAGAGAGGTTACGCCATAAATTCTTATCTTTTCAGTCCCCGCACCGATTATTCTAGCACCCATACGGTTCAAATAGTTCGCCAAGTCAACAATCTCAGGCTCTTGTGCTGCATTGACAATTGTTGTCTTGCCATCAGCTAACGTGGCTGCCATCATAAGATTCTGCGTTGCACCAACACTTGGAAAATCCAAATAAATCTCCGCACCATGTAAATGAGGTACAATAGCTTCCAAATAAGCATTCTTTTGAATAATCTGCGCGCCCATTGCCTCAAAGCCTTTCAAGTGCAAGTCAATAGGACGTGTGCCAATTGCACATCCTCCAGGCATCGCCACTTTTGCACGTCCAGTACGCGCCAGAAGCGGGCCCATGACAACAACTGAAGCACGCATCTTACTCATAAATTCAAAAGGGGTCTCATGTTGGATAGGTTGCGTAGCATCAATAGTCATCATCTTTTTTTCTTCATTAAAGTCAACATGAATATTTAAATAACGTAAGACTTCTTCCATCAAATAAATATCAGACAATTGTGGTACATTATATAAATGTGTGATCTCTGATTCTCCTAGAATAGCGGCTGCCAATATCGGTAGTGCAGCGTTTTTCGCGCCTTCTACTTCGACTGTTCCTTGAAGCATTCGACCGCCTCTTACGATAATTTCCTCCATTTTTACCTCCAAACCGTTTTCGGGTCATTTTATTTCTTGAGAAAATTTTAAGTTGTTTTTTTGTCAGTACTATAAGTATAGCTAGAAGCCTTCATAAATTACAAGAACTATCTTTTATTGTCATATCAACTCAAAAAGAAAAGATGCACTCGTGCATCTTTTCTTTTTGGGATGATGTAATTGTTCTTAGAGCGTACCATATAAACGGTCGCCTGCATCGCCTAATCCTGGAAGGATATACGCATTGTCATTCAATTTCTCATCAAGTGCTGCGGTATATACTTGAATATCTGGATGTGCTTCAGTAAATGCTCGAACGCCTTCTGGTGCACTTACAAGGCAAATAAATTTAATATTTTCTTTTTTAGCACCACGTTTCACCAAAGCATCTACTGCTGCAATAGCACTTCCGCCCGTTGCAAGCATCGGATCCACCAGATAAATGTGGCGATCTTCTAAATTATTTGGCATTTTAACGAAATATTCAACAGGTTGCATTGTTTTCTCATCGCGGTACATTCCCACATGACCGACACGTGCTGCTGGAATTAAGTCTAAGATGCCATCAACCATTCCTAACCCCGCTCTTAAAATAGGGACGATGACAACCTTTTTACCTGACAATTGTTTTTGGACGGTCGTTGTCAATGGGGTTTTCACTTGGACATCTTCAAGTGGCAAATCGCGCGAAACTTCATAGGCGAGAAGTCTTGCAAGTTCATTAACCAACTGTCTGAAATCTTTTGTTCCAGTATTTTCATCGCGTAAAAGTGTCAATTTGTGTTTGATGAGTGGGTGTTCAATCACTTGAAAATTCTTCATTAGTATAGCGCCCCTTTTTTATTTTTTATTGCTTTTCATCTTTTTAATGATACCGAATTTTTGCTTGCTTTTCTACCCTAAAGGCTATTATTTTATTATTTTTCCACCGCTAGCTTTACTTAATCGGTTCATATATGCAACGCCAGCTCCTTTTGCAGGAAATACTTGCGCCAAAATCACATCAACTGCTGCCTGTTCAAGTGTCCGCAATCCTTTATAAAATGTAGCATTTGCTGATTCAATATCAGCTGCTTTACCTAATGATACACTTGCCATAAGTGTAGGTTCATTTTGATAGCGGCTGATAATCTCTTCTTTTGCTAGAAGACCGATCTTCTTATCCGAAAATTCACGCAATGCCTGGTCAAAATCTTCTACCATCCACACTGGTACATTGGGAGCATAATGTTGATATTTCATTCCTGGGGCTTTCGGCCCTTTTGTCATATTCTGATTTTCTTCAAAGCCACGAATTGGACCAATTACCGCTTCTATCGCTTCTTGTGTGATCCCTCCTGGGCGTAAAATAGTTGGGCGGTCACTTGTTATATCAATAACGGTCGATTCAACACCAACCTCTAAATCGTCCGCTTCAATGATTCCAGCAATTTTTCCTTGCAAATCATCATAGACATGTTGTGCCATTGTTGGGCTAGGACGTCCCGACAAATTAGCGCTCGGTGCTGCTAAACCCACGTGGCATGCACGTATAAAGGCAAGCGCCACTGGATGTGCTGGCATACGAATACCTACCGTGTCAAGTCCTGCCGTTACCGTTGGTGCTGCAATCCCACTTGATTGTAGAATTAATGTCAGTGGTCCTGGCCAAAAAGCATCCATCAACTGACGGGCTTGAGGGGGAATAGATTTGACAAATTTTTGTGCATCGCAAATGGTCGCAATATGAACGATCAATGGATTATCGCTCGGTCGCCCTTTCGCTTGATAGATTTTTTTTACTGCAGTGTCATTTGTTGCATCTGCCCCCAATCCAAATACTGTCTCCGTTGGGAAGGCAACTAATTCTCCTGCTTCAATCTGTTGTGCAGCTTCTTTTAAATCATTTTGAGTATATCGTTTCGTCTGCATCACATTCACTTCCTTTAAAGCATTTGCACATGAATCACGCGGTCATGTCCAGCATAATCTTTTAACACTTTAAGCGCCAGATTTTCCCCTTGATTTTTTATAAAATGAGCAACTCTTTCAGCCTGCTGATAGCCAATTTCTAAGTAAAGTTGACCGCCTGGATTCAAATAATATAGAAATCTTTCAGCAATCTGACGATAAATGGCATAACCTTCCTCGGCAGCAAAGAGTGCTTCATGCGGTTCAAATTGAATGACATTTGCTGTCATCTCAGTTATTTCTCCTTTTCCAATATAAGGCGGATTGGAATAAATTATATCAAATGTCCGCCCAGCAACAGGTTCAAAAAGATCGCCACAATAAAATTCTACATCCGCCTTTAAGCATCTTGCATTTTTTTGGGCAATCGCGAGTGCCTCCTGACTAATATCTGTCGCCACAACGGTATCTTGTGGCCGTGCCAACTTATGGCTGATGCCAATCACACCACTACCTGTTCCAATATCTAACACATCAAGTGATTTTGTTATAGAAGACAGTATTTTTAAAGTATCTCCTACCCACGCTTCTGTTTCTGGACGCGGAATTAATGTCTGAGCGGTTACCAGATAATGCTGATTCAAAAATTCTGCTTCGCCTAGAATATATTGCAACGGTTCACCTTTTGCTTTGCGTGCCAAGTCGGAAGCAAGTTGTGCCCGCTCTTTTTGGGGCATCTGTTCCATTTGATGGGTCATCCAATCCGTTAAGGTCCATGCCTTTCTTGCAAGGATGAGCCAACGTGCTTCTTGTGGATTTTCTTTTATTTTTTCTAAAAAAGAAGAAGCCATACGTTCGGCTTCTTGATATGTCATTTCATTTGAAAAATGCAGACCTCTCATTACATATTCTCCAATTTTTTCGTCTGATCTTCGATAATCAATGTTTCGATGATTTCGTCCAAATCTCCATTTAAGACTTGTTCTAACTTGTGAAGGGTCAGATGCACACGATGATCGGTTACACGTCCTTGCGGGAAATTATAAGTTCGAATACGTTCCGAGCGGTCGCCCGTTCCAACTGCAGATTTGCGCTCAGCGTCTACTTCAGCTTGTGCTTGTTGGATATAGTAGTCATTTACTCGTGCAAGCAACACCTTCATCGCTTTTTCGCGGTTTTTTATCTGGCTTCGTTCATCTTGCATTGAAACAACAATTCCTGTTGGCAAGTGCGTCAAGCGAACGGCAGAGTCTGTCATATTCACGTGCTGACCGCCTGCACCACTTGCACGGAAAATATCTACACGAATATCATTAGCATCTAAGTTCACTTCCACGTCTTCGGCTTCAGGCATTACCACAACTGTAGCCGTTGAGGTATGAATACGTCCTTGCGATTCTGTTTCTGGTACACGCTGCACTCGGTGTGCACCACTTTCATATTTCAATTTGGAATAAACATTATTTCCTTGAATTGCAAAGATAATCTCTTTATAGCCCCCTGCATCACTTGTGCTCGCTTCGATGATTTCAGTTTTCCATCCTTGATTGTCAGCATATTTTTGATACATATGGAATAGATCCCCTGCAAAAAGCTGTGCTTCATCACCACCTGCTGCCCCGCGAATTTCCATAATAATATTCTTTTCATCATTTTCATCTTTAGGGAGTAGCAATATTTTCAATTGTTCTTCTAATGCTTCTTTTTCTTGCATAAGTGTATCATGTTCTTCTTTTGCAAGTTCTTCCATATCTGGCTCAAGAGAACCTTGAAGCATTTCTTCGACTTCTTGATATTCTTCGACTGCTTTTTTGTATTTGCGGTAAGTGTCAATGGTTTCGCGTAGATTGCCTTCTTCTTTTGAAAGTGCAAGCAAACGATTCGTATCCGCAATCACTTCAGGATCCGCTAATTGTTTTGTTAATTGAATATAATGGTCTTCTACACCTTCAAGTTGCTCATATAAATTTATCAATTCAATTCCCCTTCATTTTGTTGGTCATTAATCGGCGGCTGAAAATAATGCTTGCGACATACTGGGTAATAAGACTCATTACCGCCAATTTGAATTTGTTCACCTTCATAGACCGGTTTGCCGTCATTCATCCGCAAGTTCATTGTTGCTTTTTTGCCACAGAACCAACAGATCGTCTTTATTTCTTCAATTTTGTCTGCATAGATGAGCAGATTCTCAGATCCTTCAAATAAATGGTTCATAAAATCATTTTTCAATCCAAAGGCAATGACGGGAACATCTAATTCATCAACGATCTTTGCAAGTTGTAGTACATGTTCACGCGAAAGAAATTGTGCTTCATCCACTAATACACAATAGGGTTCTGGATGATGTTGCTGCACCATTTCAAAAATATCGGTTGCTTCAAAAATCGGTGTCGCTTTCTTCATCATACCTGTACGACTCGCAACTTTTCCGACACCTTCGCGATTATCGACCCCGCTCGTAAAAATCATCACTGATTTGTTCTGTTCTTCATAATTATGGGCAACTTTAATCACTTCAATGGATTTACCACTATTCATTGCGCCATAACGAAAATATAATTGTGCCACAGTACCGCTCCATTCTATTTCATCATTAAAAATTATAACGAATTCCATTTAAAATAACAAGAAAAGCTAAACAGCCTCTTTTGAAGATTTTTGGTGTGGATTATGCTAGTATTAGGGAGAAAGTAATGACTATAAAATAGATAGGAGTCAAAAATGAAAGAACCAATTTTTTTAAAAGGAGCCATGCAAGATAAAATTTGGGGCGGCACCAAATTGCATGAATTGTTCGGTTATGATATTCCAACTGATACAACGGGAGAATATTGGGCCATCAGCGCTCATGAAAATGGAATGTCTTATGTAACAGGTGGGCCTTTTGATGGATTGTCTTTAAAAGAGCTATGGACACAACATCCTGAACTATTCAATCATCCAAAAGATGAAAAATTTCCACTTCTTGTAAAAATTATCGATGCCAAAGAAGATCTTTCAGTACAAGTCCATCCCAATAATGATTATGCTAAAGAACACGCTGGCGAGCTTGGAAAAACAGAGTGCTGGTATATTCTAGATGCTGAGCCCAATGCACGCATTGTGTTCGGACATAAGGCACAGACAAAAGAAGAATTAGAACAATTAGTTGCAGAAGGAAAATGGGACGAGCTCCTTGCTTATCGCTACGTAAAACCAGGAGAATTCTATTATGTGCAAGCGGGTCTTTTACATGCAATTGGTGCTGGTGTTACATTGCTTGAAGTCCAGCAATCCAGTGATACAACATATCGTTTTTATGATTATGACCGAACAGATGCAAATGGCAATAAGCGACCGCTTCATTTAGAAGATGCATTGAATGTTACATTAGTGCCTGCTGTTGACGAGACACGCCCACCTTTTGGAATGGGAACGACAAATGGTCGGATCACTTTACTTTTAGCTAATGATTATTTTGCGGTCGAACATTGGCAAACGACTGGTCAAATGCCGCTGGATAAAGTGGAAGATTATACATTGCTCAGCGTGATTAAAGGGCATGGCACCTTGCAGATTGATGACAAAACATATCCTTTAGAAAAAGGGGTCTTCTTCATCTTGCCAAAAGATGTTGAAAGTTTCGAATTAGATGGCGAAATGGAACTTATTGTAGCACATGCTAAATAATATAAAAAATGCCTGACCACTGTTGGTCAGGCATTTTTATTTCATATGAAATTTATAAATTTTTCAATTGGCTTGCTGCGGCTTCATCAATAATGAAAATCGCATGGTCATGACGCTGCAAGATACTTGCTGGAACTGCCTCCGTAACTGGACCTTCCAATGTATGAGCAATCGCTTCGGCTTTATTTTCACCATAAGCGATCAATAGTATTTGTTTTGCAGCCATAATGGATGCCAGTCCCATAGAATATGCATAGCGTGGCACTTCATCTGCTGAATCAAAGAAACGTTTATTAGCTTCAATCGTGGAAGGCGTAAGATGAACTTTGCTAGTTTTCCCTTCAAAGCTTGATCCTGGTTCATTGAACCCGATATGTGCATTGTTACCAATTCCTAAGATTTGTAAGTCGATAGGATGAGTGGAAAGAACTTCATCGTAGCGTTCAAGCTCCGTATCAGAAGGTGCCATGCCATTTGGAATATAAGTTTCTTTAAATGGTTTTTGATTGAATAAATGTTCTTTCATGAAAGTTGCATAACTTTGCGGATGGTCCGCTGTCAGCCCGATATATTCATCCAAATTCACGCCAACAACTTGGCTAAAATCTAGATCGCTAGCGACCATATTCTCATAGAGCGTTTCTGGAGTGCTACCTGTTGCTAATCCCAATGTTTTCATCCCATTTTCAAGGGCTTGTTGCACAATTTCAAACGCTTTTTGTCCACCTTCAACTTTATCTTTTACAACAATCACTTTTATATTATTTTTTGTCATCAAGGGGTTCCTCCTATCCCTTATCTTTATTTTTCCAAAAATTATCAAAAATTGTAATGGGTAAGTGCCGCTTATGTTGTGAATTTAAATATAATCTTTCAATACATTTGCGATCTTCTTCAGCAACGGTGCGTCCTTCCAAATAATCATCAATTGCCTTATAACTTACCCCTAATGCCACTTCATCAGGTTGTGCGGGAACTTTTTCTTCTAGATCAGCCGTTGGAATTTTTTCATAAAAGGCTGCTGGTGCACCTAGTGCTTTTAACATCGCGGCACCTTGGCGCTTATTAAGGCGGTAGAGTGGCACTAAATCGCTCGCCCCATCACCAAATTTCGTATAAAAGCCGACAACACTTTCAGCAGCATGATCCGTTCCTAATACGACCCCTGCACAAGCTGTTGCAATCGCATATTGGACGATCATACGTTGGCGGGCTTTGATATTTCCTTTATTGAAATCAGATATTGAAACCCCTGCACGTTGCAAGCTATCAACTGTTGCATCGACCGCTGGCTTAATATCGACAGTGCACACTCGATCTGGTGCAATCCACCGAATCACTTCTTGAGCAAAAGCTTCATCAATCTGTTCACCATAAGGAAGCCGTACCGCAATAAATTTATAAGCGTCATCACCTGTTTCTTTTCGCAATTGTGCTACAGCTTGTTGGGCTAATTTTCCTAAAAGGGTAGAATCTTGACCGCCAGAAATTCCTAAAACAAGTGTCTTTAAAAAAGGATATGCTTGCATATAATCCTTCATCAATTGAATGCTTTTATTAATCTCTTCTTCAGGATGAATACAAGGCTTGACTTTCATTTCTTTTATAACTTGTTTTTGTAAATTCATTATACGCTCCTTACTCCATTTCAGTAAATGTTTTTTTTGCACTCGAAAGACTTCTAAAATGGTGGACCGTTTCTGCCTTGACATCAAATAATTCTTTTGACAAATCAACAGGGTATTGTTCTGGATTTAAGAGTCGTTTCGTTTCTTCCCATTGTTCTGCCAGACTTTTCATTGCATATTCGCGTACTTCTTGAATGGTTGGCACTTGATATACTAACTCGCCATCCACATAAATATCTTCCAAAAGTGGACGTGCAGTGAAGTCTTTTACCCATTTATTAATATATGTATATTGCGGATGGAACATAAAGAGTTCTTTTTCTAAATCTGGACGTTCATGAGCTAAAGCGATAATATCTCCTTCAGGCTTCGTATTGTGATGTGAGCGAATGCGCCACACTTGTTTTTTGCCTGGTGTTGAAATTTTGGATAAGTTTGAGGTGAGTTTGAGGGTATGTTGCATTTGACCATGGTCATCTTCGACCGAGACGAGTTTATATACGGCACCTAAAGCTGGATGATCATATGCCGTAATCATCTTTGTTCCAATTCCCCAAGAATCAATTTTTGCACCTTGCATTTTCAAACTTAAAATAGTTTCTGCATCTAAATTATTTGAAGCGACAATAATTGCATCAGGATATCCAGCGGCATCTAATAATTCGCGAATTCTTTTTGATTGATAAGAAAGGTCCCCCGAATCCAAACGTACACCTAAGAAGTTGATCTTGTCACCTAATTCATCTGCCACGCGAATCGCATTAGGGACACCTGATTCAATTGAATTATAAGTATCGACTAAAAAGATGCAATTCTTATGAGTCTCAGCATAGGCGCGAAATGCTGTATACTCATCGCGGTAGGCTTGCACCAATGAGTGAGCATGTGTACCGCTTGCTGGAATCCCAAAAAGTTTAGCCGCCCGCACGTTGCTTGTGGACTCTACACCGCCAATATATGTCGCACGTGCTCCCCAAAGTGCAGCATCTAATTCTTGTGCACGGCGTGAACCGAATTCCATCACAACATCTGAGCCAGCTGCTGTTTTTATTTTGCTTGCTTTAGTTGCAATTAGTGTCTGAAAATTCACCACATTTAGTAGCATCGTTTCTAATAGCTGGCAATCTAGGATGGGTCCTTCCACTTGCATGAGCGGTTCTTGTTCAAAGGCGACTTCTCCTTCACGAAATGAACGAATCGTTCCACGAAAGCGCCAATTTTTCAAATAATCAAGAAATTCTTCTGGATAACCAACTTCTTTTCGCAAATAATCAATATCGCTTGCTGTAAATCGAAATTTCTCGATGCATTGGATGACTCGCTCCAAGCCAGCAAAAAGAGTGTAGCCCATGCCAAATGGATTATTGCGATAATACACTTCAAAGACTGCTTTTCGTTGCGCAATTCCTTCCTTAAAATAAGTATATGCCATATTAATCTCATATAAATCGGTATGCACTGCAATACTATCATCTGGATATTTATACATGAGTTGTATCTCCCTTCATCTTTACTAGCCATTATATCACTTTTATGAAAAACACGCTTGAAATATAAAAAAAGAGGTCATTATATGACCTCCTAGGCATTTAATTGAATGTATCCGCCGTTAGATATCTTTAATTTTATGGCGATTTTTGTTGATATAATCTTGCAGCCTTAATGCAATATGTAGCCGCATATTTTCAATCAAACAACCATTTGTCCGATAGTTATCAATCGTTTGATGAGGAATCCCTGTCTCTTTGTGAATTTTATATGATGTAATATCACTTTCTAACAGTAGCATTTCAATATCCTTTACTTGGACAGAAAGCATGGACTCCCTCCTTTTCACCATATTTTATCCGTTGTGGTTCCGTTTACATCTCATTGTGGTAATAATTATTAAAGTTGTCAAGAACAATTTAAATTGCATATAAATATCATTACCACAGCTTAATTTTTTATTGAGGCAAAAGAAGAATCATTGCGGCGAAACATTTTTCGTTTTAATTGCTGAACAGTGAGATGAACGCCAAGCAAAAGTACATAAATTTCAAGGCGACCTAAAATCATCCCCACAATTTCAACAATCAAGGTAATGGTTGGACTATTAGGGTTGGTGACACCTGCCGATAAGCCAACAGTGCTCAATGAGGATGCAAATTCAAAAAAGGCATGGCTCAGATTGACATTGGAATCTAGCGCAATAATGGTCGACCCTACAAGATAAACAAGCAAATACAAACCGAAATAGCCAAATGTATCACTAACAACATCTGCATCAATGACTTGTTTGCCTTGAACTTTATAATAAGTTTCTACTTGGACTTGGTTTTTTGGCAAAAAGCGTTTTTTGATATTCATCCAAGCAATACGAATGATCAAATAAGCACGTGTAAGTTTCAATCCGCCAGCAGTTGAACCGATACCACCCCCGATAATCATCGCGATAACGATGACTGCAAAGGTAACAGATGGCCAAGTCGTATAATCCACCGTTGCAAATCCAGATGTCGAAAAGGCAGACACTGTATTAAAGAATGCTTGACGAATGCTTTCAACAATACCCATATCAGTACCTTGAACAAGTGATAAAGCAGCAATGCCCACTAAAACAATCGTAAGGACTACAAGGAAACGCATCTCACTGACACGCCATGCTCTCTTCCATTGTCTTTGTGCCATCAGGAGCAACACGCCAAAGTTAGTGGTCCCAATCAACATTAATAATGCAGTAACCATTTCAATGCTGACACTGTTGTACTCACCGATACTTAAAAGCTTGGTAGAAAAACCCCCAGTCGACAAAGCACACATTGCATGATTAAGACTGTCAAATAATGGCATACCAACCATCATATATAATCCAGTCCCCACAATTAAAAGCACGCTATACATTAAGATAATTGTTTGAACGGTTGATTTAATATTTGGGCGCAGACGATCGGGATGCCCTTCTGCATCATAAAGAGACATTGAATGTTTGCCACGCAAGAGTACAATCACCATCATGACGAAGCCTAGCCCTCCTGCATATTGCATAAAGCTTCGATGAAATAGAAAAATCTGCGGTGTTTTTGTGACATCCATTGTTGAAAGTCCCGTCGTTGTCCAGCCGCTTGTTGCTTCAAAAATTGCACGTAAAAATGGCAACTGACCCGCGAGCACAAAAGGAAGTGCTCCCACTAAGATACCAAAAAGCCAAGCAAAAGTTACAACTTGTGAATTAAAGCGCAACTGTTCTTTCCATGCCGTTAATTCTTTCATTTGAAAGCGCGCAGAAATAATGAGTCCTAATAAAACAGACACTCCACCTGGGATAAGAAAATCTGCAATATACATCATATCTGTCGGATAAAAAGGAAGAATAACTAACGGTGTCATGACAAGTACGCCAATCACAATCATAAGCTTACCGTATGCAGAACCGTCATTCCAAAGTTGATTGAGCGTCATAAGGTTTCACTCGCTTTCCCAGTCAAGACTTCGATCGCTTTGACTTCTTGATGATGTGTAGCTAGCAGTACTAAGACATCTCCGCGATGAATGGTCGTTTCACCACTTGGAATAATCGTATAATCTTCACGCAAGATTGTTCCGATAATGACATCTTTTGGAAGATTGATATCAATCAAGCACTGACCGATCACTGGAGACTCTCTCGTAATTGGCACTTCAGCAATTTGGACACGTCCTTCGCCGACAGGAATCACATGTGCCATGGCACTTAAGACCGCCTCTTGTTTAATGACTTCAGAGAGCATGGACATCGCACTCACAACGCCGTCAATGCCCATATCATAGAAAAATTGTTTTTTCAATGAATCTTCTAGCAAGCAGATCGTTCGTTTGACGCCGAATTTTTCTTTAGCTAATTGACAGAAGACGAGATTATTTTCATCATTATTGGTCAATGCGATTGCAATATCGGCTTCACTTGCAAGTGCCTCATCTAAAATATATGGACGAGTTCCATCGCCTTGAATCACGCGAATCCCATCAATAAGTGCTAATCGAGCACATACATCGCGTGAATGGTTGATAATTGTCACTTGATAGTTTGTTTCGAGCAGTAAGTGCACGAGCTCGCTCGTATTTTTAAAGCCGCCCATAATTAATACATTTTTACGCAATGAATTCACCCCCTGAACACATTGTTAACACTTTGTTGACAGATAGAAGTGTTGGACAGACGATCTTAAATCCTTTTTCTTGATAAGCGGAGACTAATTCTGGATCGGTCAAGCGAATGACGACATCTTCAACATGATAGCGGTGGATTAATAATTCACCTAGCAAAATATTAACATTGTCCACATCGGTTACGATGATGGCTGTTTTCATTTCGTTGATCTCTGCTTCTTCCAACACGCTAATTTGCGTTGCATCACCGACAACGCTAATACCGCTGAAAGATGCATTCAATTTTTTGAATGCTAATTCTGAACGATCAATGATGACAACATTTTGTGTATCTTCCGATAGGTTACGCGCGATACTTGCACCAAGACGCCCACACCCGATAATTAATGTGTTTGCTTTTCCCATTTTTTCCTCTTCCTTCTAATTCTTATATATTAACTGTTTCACATTCGTCACTGTCAAAGATGAATTTTTTTTGATCTGCTGTTTTAAATGTTCCCATATGAATTAAGTTCAAACGTGCAGGTAAAAAAGTAGGATCCAAATCCCATGCTGCGCGAAAATGTTTCATGGCCAGTGGATGATCTCCGGTCACTTCCAACAAAATCCCATATAAATTATGAGGGAGTGCAGCATGTGGATTCTCACAAATCGCTTGGATAATCATTTCTTCGCATTCATGATAATGACAGAGTGCCAATTCACTTTTTATTTTTTGTGGTAAAGTGACTGGCTCTTTAGGATTGGCAGTGTTTTTCATGACGTTTCCTCCTCTTTCTTACGCCTATCTTACACCGCATCATGTGAAAGTGGTGTGAGGAAAAAAGTGTTTGTGTGAGAATGCTGTGAGAATAAAAAAAGACCGAAAAACGTTTGGCATAAAACCAACCCCACAATACATTGGTAGGTTGTATTTCATTTCAATGTTTTTCGGTCTTAATTATTGGTCGGTCAAACGATAGCCGACACCTATTTCTGTTTTAATGTAGCGCGGTTTTGCAGGATTTTCTTCAATCTTTCTTCGAAGTCCAGCAAGTAGCGCTCGTAAAGCTTGGGTATCTGTTCCATATTCATAGCCATATAATTCTTTTAGCAGCTGCTGATGTGTTACAACTTTGCCTTGATTTTTGAATAAATAAGCTAACAATTGAAATTCCAAAGGTGTCAAATGGACATCTTCTTGGGCAAGACGGGCTTGACGGCGGTCGATATCAAGAATAAGGTCGCCCACTGAAAAAATAGGGGCACGTTCATTATTCATTTGACTTAAATGCCGCAGCGATACCTTAATGCGTGCTAAAAGTTCTGATGATGAAAAAGGCTTCGTTAAATAATCATCCGCTCCTAAATCCAATGCTTTTATTTTTTCGCATTCTTGGTCACGTGCTGACACGACAATAATCGGAGCTTGCGACCATTCACGCACCTTTTGAATAACTTCAGCACCATCATAATCCGGCAATCCTAAATCTAAGATAATTAAATCAATCGCTTGCGTTACAAAAATTGATAGCCCTTCTTGAGCAGTATCCGCCACCTGACATTGGAAGCCTTTTTCGGTCAAGAAATATTCCATAAAGTGACGAATTTGAGGATCATCTTCAATAATTAATAAGCGATTATTAATGGGTATCATGCGACTCATCCTCCTTTTGCAGTGGCAATGTAATCACAAATTCAGCCCCCGAATGTTCCTTTATATTGCTGACAGAAATATGTCCATTGTGAGCATGGACAATGGCTTGGACAATGGCTAGCCCTAATCCCGTTCCTCGTCCACGATCATTTGTTCCACGATTCGTGTAAAACATCTCAAATACATGGGGTAAATCTTTTTCAGCAATACCTGGTCCGAAATCTCGAACATGAATTGCAACATGGTCGGTCATTTTCTTCACTTGAATGGTAATTTTAGGTTGTGCCGTTGCTGAACGAATTGAATTCTCAAGCAAGTTGAAGATGACTTGTGCCATTAATTTTGCATCCATTGGCACTAAAAGCAAGTCATTGGGGGCATCGACTTCAATTTGAATATGACCATTCATGCGTTCTGCACGTTCAATGGCAACCCCCAACACTTCTTCTAATGGCTCGATCGTTTTGTGCAACTGCAGATCGCCTGTTTGGACACGTGTTAGACTCAAAATATTCTCTACCATTGAAGTGAGCCATGTCGCTTCCTTATAAATATCGTGCGCTAATTTTTTGACTTCATCTTTTTCAGACATTTGCTGAATCCATTCGCTACTACCCATAATTGATGTTAGCGGTGTGCGTAGATCATGAGAGATGCTTCGTAACAAATTCGAGCGCAGTCTTTCTTTTTCGATTTTTCTTTCTGCGGCTTGTCGTTGCTGTAAATGTTCAATTCTCTCTAGTGAAATGGCAATATTTTCAATGATTGACTCAACTAAATCTTCTTGCATCACATTCATATTTTCTTTATTTTCTGCAGGAATGATTCCATAGACGGGCACTTGTTTTTTTATTTTTAAAGATAGTGGCATTTTATTGGTTGGAAGAGGCTGCGGCAATTGTTTCACAAGCTCCACTTCATCAATGGTTAGTGCTTGTTTCAATGCTTGCGTCCCTGCTTCTAGCGTCTCTTCTTCCGTATGGACATCTAGCAAGCGGTCTGTCAATTGATAGAGAATCTTGAATTTTCGGCTGACTTGCTGCGAATGGTCATGTGCCTCTTTCAAGTGCATCACTAATGTATTCATAATAATCGAAACAATGACCAAAAAGATCAATGTAATAATCCAGTCCGATTGCGTTACTCGCAATGTAAAATAAGGCTCTGTAAATAGCCAATTAATTAGGAGTGCCGAAGCAAATGATTGAAATAATCCATAACTGCGTTGATTCGTAAATTGCGCCGTCAGAATAACCGCCAATAAATAAAACATCACAATATTTGCACTTTGCACATTATAATAATGCAACAGTCCACTTGCAATGGTCGCCGCCAACAACAAACTTACTGTAATGGTAATATGATATAATGTCGTTTTATTTTTCATTTAGCACCCCTCCTTTTTTACTCTTATAAATCGTTTCCATTTTAGATGAAACGCTGTTTGAAAACAACTTTCCAAATACTACATTTCTTCTATTACAATATGGTACAATGAGCGAAAGAAGTCAATGAGAAAGGAGAAAAAGATGTCAGAACTTTCAAATAAACCATCGCGTACACAACCGATCGTTTTCAAAGATCCTGTTCATGATTATATTCATGTCGATGACCGTCTAATTTTACAATTAATCGACTCAAAAGAATTTCAACGTCTACGCCGCATTAAACAACTAGGCACTTCGCAATACACTTTTCATGGAGCTGAACATTCGCGATTTTCTCATTCACTAGGTGTCTATGAATTGACACGATTGATTACTGACCGCTTTGCGCGCTACTATGCGCATCAATGGGATAGTCAGGAGCAATTTGTTGCGCTCTGTGCTGCCTTACTCCACGATATTGGTCATGGCCCTTTTTCACATACATTTGAAAAAATTTTCAAAACAGATCATGAAGCAATTACACAACAAATTATTCTAAACCCTGCGACACAAGTCCACCACATCTTACAACATGCTGGAGAAGATTTTCCGGCACAAGTCGCCAGTGTCATCGCAAAAACTTATCCCAACCCGCAGGTCGTTCAGCTTATCTCCAGCCAAATGGATGCGGACCGCATGGATTATCTATTGCGCGATGCCTATTTTACAGGCGTTAGTTATGGTAATTTTGATTTGAGTCGCATTTTGCGTGTGATACGTCCGTATACACAAGGTATCGCTTTTTCGTATGCAGGAATGCACGCCGTAGAAGATTATGTTGTCAGTCGCTATCAAATGTATATGCAAGTCTATTTCCACCCCGTTTCCCGTGGCATGGAAGTGACGCTTGACCGTTTATTAACACGTGCAAAAGATTTATATTTAGCAGGGCAATTAGATATATTGCCGCCTTTTCTTGAACCTTTTTTTGACAATCATTATACATTGCACGACTATCTCGCCCTTGATGATGCTGTACTTATCACAGCCATCGGCCTATTTTGCCAAAGTAAAGACACTATTTTAAGTACGCTGGCGCAAATGTTTTATAATCGTAAACCACTAAAATCTGTAGAATTTGATGGAAAAAATCAGACAGAAATCGTTGAGAAATTACGCCATCTTGTTGAAAAAGCAGGCTATCCTTTACAATATTTCACACAAATCAATCGCAGCTCTGATCTATCTTATGACTATTCATTGAAAGGACAATCGCCTATTATCTTAATGAATCCAGATGATTCTTTGGTTGAATTAAGTACTGCCAGCCCTATTGTCAAAATCTTGAGCGACCATCTTCATGGTAACCAGCGCCTTTATGTCCCAGCAGAATTCTTATCGACTTCAGCAGATATACCTTTTGATGTACAAGTATTGCGACAACAATTTCTAAAACATATTCACAATGGACATATTATCTAAAAAAGCCTCGAAGTGAAGGGTTTGGTTATAAGGAAGTATATTTTTCAATTAGGCGGTATAGCCCGTTCAAGGGCTATGCCGTCTTTTCCTGTTTATTGGTTTCTTTCTGTTCCGTTTGCGGGTCAGTCGGCAAATGGATTTCTCCCACGAAGTTAAAAATAATATTCACTTTCTGAAAATGCTTGCCACCTATCTTCTCAGGCGCATGGGCAACGATTTTCTTCACAAACTCATTGACGATAGTGGGTGTTAATTCTGTTATTCCCACATACTTGCAGAGAATGGCGGATAATCTGTCAAAATCGCTTTTATTTTGTTCGTAGGTATCGACTTTCTGTTGTTCTATATTACCTTTTATGTCAGTTCTTTCTGTTCCGCTTCGTACTCTGCGGACAGATTTAAAAATCGTTCAAGGCTGATTGTGTCGTTGATGTCATTCTCATAAATCCACTTGAAAATCTGGTCGAGTTCCGCAATCCGTTTTTTCCCCTGCCCTACTTTACGCCACTTGCGCTTCATTTCCTTTTCTGCTTTGCATAATGGGCGCGTATTGTTAGCACTTTGTCAGCTTTCAGAGTTTTCGCTATCCGCATAGGTCCGTTTCTGACAACACATAAATCAAAAATCTTCTTTACCACAGCGGTGGCTTCTTCATCTACAATCTATTTTTTCTGTCATTGGGGTCTACCTTATAACCGTAAGGTGGCGTTGTCAGATGTTCCCCTGCCATGCCCTGCACTTTCTTGATTGCCCGTTTTTTTACTGGTATCTTTGGCGTAAAAATCGTTAAGCAGATTTTGGAAAGGTATAAAACTATTGTTGCTCTTTGCCCCGAACTATATACAACACCGCCCTTTGCGATTTTGCCGAAGTTTTGAGAAAATTTTTGTGAAAAACTTTTTACACCTCTTGACTCTAACGTTACGTTATAGTTTATAATATCTTTACACGGGAGGGATAATTATGCGAACAGTAAATGAAGTTAGCAAACTCACAGGAGTAAGTGTGCGCACACTGCATCATTATGATGCCATTGGTCTTTTGAAACCTACAGAAGTGACCGAGTCGGGTTATCGGTTGTATGACGATACGGCACTCAGCCGTTTGCAAAATATTTTACTGTTTCGTGAGTTACAATTTCCTCTAAAAGAAATCAAAGCAATTCTTGACAGTTCAAACTTTGATCCGTTAGAGGCATTAACACAACAAATTGAATTACTGGAATTGCAGTATAAGCATATAGGGGAACTGATTTCTTTCGCCCGTGAAATCCAGAAAAAAGGAGTGAGAGAAATGAACTTTCGCATTTTCGACAAAAGCGAGATTGAACAGTACAAGGTAGAAGCCAAAGCGAAATGGGGTGACATCAAAGAATATCAAGAATATGAGCAGAAGCAAAAGAGCGGACATGATTTTAGTGAAACAACATCGCAGCTGATGAATTTGTTCAATGAAATCGGAGCACTCGGGCAGTTGTCGCCTACCGATAAAGCGGTACAGGAAAAAATTAACGATTTACAAAACTTTATTACAAGTAATTACTACACTTGTAATACTGAAATTTTTCGTGGATTAGGGCAGATGTATGTCAATGATGAGCGATTTAAGCACAATATTGATAAAGTAGGTGGCGCGGGCACGGCTGAATTTGTAAAGCAGGCTATTGAAATTTATTGTTCTAAGGAGTAAATGAAATGGTTACAACAGAATGGATACTTTGTCCTGTTTGCGGTAATAAAACAAGGCTACAGATACGGCAAGATACCGAATTGAAAAACTTCCCGCTGTTTTGTCCAAAGTGCAGACAAGAAATGCTAATTAGTGTAGAACAAATGAAACTATCCGTTATCCAAGAGCCGGACGCACAGACGCAGAGCCGATAACACGCAGATATAAAATGCGGTTATCGGCTCTTTTCTGTTCTGTAGTAAATAAACTGCCGTATTTTGCATACAGTCAATATGTTGGAACGCCCATTTAGGATATGGCGGTATCAAATGCTTGTAAGCAAGGCGGTATCACCATGTCCTTTTTTCTGTACCATTGACATTCTTCAATTATCAAAAAAGCCTATTCCATATAACGGGATATTCCAGCTACCAGTATGAACACACATTTCACTATGTACGCTTGAATAACTCATATTACCAAATGTCTATGTGGTTTTGCTATGGGATAATCAAGAGCGCAAGCGGATAGACCGCTTGCCCCTCTATGAATTATGAATTTTCTAAACGAATAATTATTTCTGTATTCCCGCTTCATTTCGCTTTCGTTCCAGCAACTTATGGACAGAGGAAGAATTGAGGGGACAGAAAGGAATGGAAAATCCAATATCGAGTAATCCAATGCTGGAAGTCATAACTACACAAGGCTTTGTTCCTTGTAAACTGCTATAGGAATTGTCATAGTAATGTTACGCAATAGAGGGCAACACAGCTTGGGTTTAAGCATCTTACAGACACGAAAACATCAAGGATAAGAGATTTTACCTTTTCACTCAAAAATGGGGTTCTACTGCATAACAATGCATAGATAGAAAAACAGAGAGGAAATCACTTTTAAAAGTGACTAACTCTCTGTTTCTGTTTGCAAACCTGTCTGTCAGCGTTAGTGATAAGTTATTGTGAATACTTCCTTATTAGCGTAAAACTAAAATGCTTCGAAGCTTTTTATTATTTTGTTTGATATTTTTTAATAATAGGTTTCAACTGTGGCAATTGTGTGATAAATAAAATAAATGCAAAACGTATAGGTAACATAATCGCATTTTGTGGCACTCTAGTCACTAATAACTCACGAAAAGGTGTCCCAAAAAGCAAATGGACCCAGTAAGTATTCAATACTAAATTCACAAAGAGGGTATTAACAACAGTTGCTGCTAAAACGTGCGGCCAACGAATCGTTTTTCGATGCAAAAATAGGCCATAAATGATACCGCCAAGCATAGCACTAATCGTAAAGCCGATGAAAAAGGGACCTCCTGGACCAAAAAGAAAGCTTTTTAGCAAATCACTCGATACATTGGCCAGTCCAGCAATAATAGGTCCATATAAAATACCCAGCAGTGCAGTAATAATAAAACTAAAGCTGATTCGGTTAGCATTACCTAGAGGAATTGAAAATCGCGAAAGTACTAAATGAAGTGCAATCATAACTGCTACGATCGTCATTTGTTCAACTGAAAAATTAAATTTATTTTTTTTATTCATTGGAATTCTCCTTTAATTCAAAGAATCCACTTAATATATAAGCGGATGCGAAAAATAGTCGCAATATTTTTTCTTCTGAAAGCAACATCCCATCTCTCAGACCTTAACGCTATTTTCCTACTCTTTTTTATTTTTTAAATATTTATCCATTCTTTTTCTGTTACAACATAATCAACAGGGCGATCCCAATCTTGTGGATGCCAATTGTCCGCCCACTGAGATGAACTCATCATGGTAAGTGTTTGCCCTTGATAGGTGGCCAACACGCGGTCATAATAACCGCCTCCAAAACCGATCCGAAAGCCTTCTTTCGAACAAACAAGTGCAGGCACAATCATTAAATCAATTACATCAAGTGGCACTTCTTGCGTAAGTTCTGGTGAAGGCTCCAATAGCCCTTTAAAGCCAGGTGACACCTGTTGCAGCGATTCAATGGCAAAAAATTGCAGCTGACGTGTACGAGGAAGGCAACGTGGCACTACAACTGTACGCTCTTCTTCCCACGCTTTTTGAATTAAGATATGCGTGTCCCACTCAATTGCGGTAGATAGCGTTAAAGCGATGGTGTGCGCATCTTGCCAAGCGGAAGCATTCAATATTTTTTTGTGGAGGCATTGCGTAATAAAATGGCGCTGACTTGAGGAAAGGCTTTGCAAAAAATGTAACGATTGCTCCCGAATTTCTTTTTTAGAACTCATTTGCATTCTTCCATTTGCAACGTGCATCCTCGAACGACTTGCTCCACTAAAGCTGTCGTTGTAACGCTGCCGACCCCTCCTGGCACAGGTGTTATAACACTCGCTGCTGTCGCCACTTCATCAAATGATACATCTCCCACGATTTTGTCATCTTTCATATTGTAGCCAACATCAATCACAATTGCGCCAGGTTTTAGGTGATCTTTTGTAATTAAATCCACTACACCAGTCGCAGAAATAATCACATCGGCCGTTTTAGTATATTTTTTAAGCTGGCGCGTTGCTTTATGACAAGATATGACGGTTGCATCCCGGTTCATCAATAATAATATTAACGGCTTGCCAACGGAAGTACTTTTGCCGATAACACAGACATCAAGACCTCGCACATCAATTGCATAATGGTCCAAAATTTCCATTACCGCTCTGGCCGTGCTTGGGAACATTGCTTTATCATTATTTTCAGTCACACGCCCTAAGTTCAGCGTCGTCATCCCGTCAACATCTTTTAGTGGTGGAAGTAAATCGGCCACTTTTTGGCGATCAATATGAGGTGGAAGTGGCTGCATAATAATGATGCCATGTATATCCTTTTCATCACAACGTTGCGCTACGGCTTTTAAGAATTCCGCTTCTGTTACATCAGCTGGGAATAAGTCTTCAGATGCTATTCCTCCCACAGCTTGCATAACTTTTTGAGCGGCACGACTATATGACTGACATGCTTTTTGACCTTCAATGCGAAAAATTTTTAAATGTGGTGTTATACCTTTTTGTTTTAAGGTAGCAATCTGTGCTTTAATCTCTTCTCTTTTTTCGATAACTACTGGACGCCCTTTAAGTAGTCTCGGCTGGTTCATTCCCCATTCTCCTTACCATTTATTATATTTTAGATAAGATTCAATTGCATCGGTTACTTTTTTTATTTTTTTATTTAATTTTTGCTTGGTCTGAATGAGTGCATCCTGAATAGGAAGTGCTTTTTCACTTTGTTTCACTTCATATAAATTATTTTCAATCATTCGCTCCGCACTGACGGCTGCTGCTTGAATAAATTGGACACTCATTAATGCATCACTCAAAATCGGACCACTCACTTGAAGATCAATCAATTGTTCATACAAATCCAACAACTCTACTAAATTTCGCATAATATTGAGTAATGGTAAACTGGACTGCACATAGCCATTATCAATGGCTTGTTGGCGTAACTCTTTTTCTTCAGTCGATATTTTAGGCATTTTATAAGCACTTAAGACTTGCTCAAAAACTGTAGAATCTTCTTCTGTCAATCGTAAGAATTCATCACTCAATTGTTTGGCATGTTCAATAATTTGCTCTAACTGTGCCTGATCTTTTATATATTTTTTCTTGCCTAACTGCAACTCAAAAATAAATTGTGTCAATGTTGCACTTAATACACTCACTAAGCCAATGCCTGTTCCACCAGTATATTTTCCATTTTTTGAGCCCAGTTCATGTAAAAGCTGTTCAATAGTTAATTGCTTCATCGCATACCCTCACTAGAATAATCCATTAATCTTACCAGAATCATCAATGGTCATATGTGTCGCGGCAGGATCTTTTGGCAAGCCAGGCATCTTCATTACATCTCCCGTTAATACAACAATAAAGCCTGCCCCCGCAGAAACAGTTAAATCCTTAATCGCTACTTCAAAATCTTTAGGACGTCCAAGCAATCGAGGATTGTCCGATAATGAATATTGTGTCTTTGCCATACAAATAGGCAGATGCCCATACCCTTGTCGCTTCAGTTGGCGTGCAACGCGTTTAGCTTTGACGGACCACTGCGAAGCTTTTCCACCATACACTTTTTGAATGACGTGGGCTATTTTGGCTTCAAGGGAGTCTTCAAGTGCATAAGGATAGGTTAATGTAGATGGTACATGACATGCATCTACAACGAGATGTGCTAATGCTTCAGCCCCTGAGCCACCTTGCTCCCACGACTTGCACAAAGCATAAGGAACATCTGCTTGCTGGCAAATCTCTTGAAGCGCTTGGATTTCGGCGGCGGTATCATTCACAAAAGCGTTGATAGCGACAACGACATTTTGATTGTAGACATGTTGCAAGTTTTCAATATGTTTCAATAAATTGCTAGAACCGTCTTGGAGTGCTTTTACATTCTCTTCTTGTAGCTGATCTTTTGCCACACCACCATGCAATTTCAATGCACGAATCGTTGCAACTACGACCACTGCATCAGGCGCTAGGTCCGTCATACGACATTTAATGTCTAAGAATTTTTCGGCACCTAAATCTGCTCCAAATCCCGCTTCAGTTACAGCATAGTCTGCATATGCTAGAGCAGACTGTGTAGCAAGAACACTATTGCAACCATGTGCAATATTAGCAAAAGGGCCTCCATGGACAAATGCTGGTGTTCCTTCTAATGTTTGAACGAGATTCGGTTTCAAGGCATCTTTTAATAAGATAGTCATAGCTTCTTCTGCCCCTAGATCCCCAATCGTTACGGGGTTGCGGTCATAAGTGTAACCGATAACAGCTCTGGAAAGGCGCTGTTTTAAATCTGAAAGTGATGTCGACAAGCATAAAATCGCCATCACTTCACTGGCAACCGTAATATCAAAACCATCTTCTCTTGGCATACCATTCAGCGGTCCACCTAACCCGCTCGTAATCTGGCGCAATTGGCGATCATTCATATCAACGGCACGGCGCCAAACAATACGGCGCGGATCAATTTGCAGTTCATTTCCTTGATGAATGTGATTGTCGATCATAGCAGCTGCTAAGTTATTCGCTGCACCAATGGCATGCATATCGCCAGTGAAATGCAAGTTCAAATCTTCCATTGGCACTAATTGTGAATGCCCACCTCCAGCAGCACCGCCTTTAATACCAAAAACAGGACCTAAGGACGGCTCGCGTAAAGCTAGACATACTTTTTCCCCGATATAATTTAATCCATCTGCTAGCCCAATGGATACTGTTGTCTTCCCTTCACCTGCTGCAGTCGGATTAATCGCTGTCACTAAGATTAATTTTCCCCGTTTGCGCTTGGATAACTCGTCTGGATCCACATGGACTTTGGCCTTATATGGACCATAATGTTCCAACTGTTCGGGATGAATTGCTAATTTCTCAGCGATTCGATCAATCGGCTGCATTGTAACACTTTGTGCAATTTCAATATCACTTTTTGCCATTCGTTGATTAACCCCTTTACTCCTATAATGGTGTAAGTATATCATATTATTCCTATCATCGCGTATTTGAACCCATTGGATTTTTATTCAAAGTTCGTTATAATAAGGTATATCTTTCAAGTATTTTGGTATCTTATTTTGTTAGGAGGTTTATGATGAAACTTTTAGACCGTTTAGCATTAACAATTCTAATTATCGGCGGCATCCATTTGATGCTTATTGGCGCAGTAAATTCTTATGCAATTACCGACACATTAATGACACTGCATATTCAAGGACCACGTATTTTTTATATTTTAGTTGGTATCAGTGCATTATGGTGTACAAAATATTATGGCTATACACCACGTGGCGGATCACGACTACGCGGAAGATAATTTCCTTGCTCTATATAAATGAACCAATTTATTTATGGTAAATAAAAAAGCTGTGCATAATTTATGCACAGCTTTTTTGAAATGGTCTACCTTATAAATCGTAATGATTACTTTTATTTAGAATGATTCTAAATCGTAATGATTACTATCTATTTAGAATGATTCTAAATAGTGGAATCTGATTCTTTAATTCTATACAATAAATATATAAGAAATAGAAAGGATCGATTCACATGAAAAAACTGCAAAGCTGGGTGGAAAATAACCCAGAAATGGTCAATACCATTATAAGTGCTATCTTAATTCTTTTCGGTTTATATTTTGACCATGCAGACAACATGAGTGTCGCAGTGCCACTTTATATCATTGCTTTTTTAATTGGCGGTTGGCACTCCATGAAACACGCTTGGACAGACTTAACAAAATATCATAAATTAAATGTCGATATCTTAATGATTCTAGCCGCAGTAGGTGCTTCTATTATCGGCTACTGGATGGAAGGAGCGCTTTTAATCTTTATCTTCTCACTTGCTGAATCATTAGAAACGATGGCGATGAATAAGACCCAAGACTCCATTGCCTCCTTAATGCAAGTTACTCCTGATGTTGCACGACTTTATAATGAAATAGGTGAATTAATTGAAGTGGCAACAGCCGATCTGAAAATTGGCGACCGCATTCAAGTTCGTAAAGGTGAGGCGGTACCGATTGACGGCCGATTGCTAGATGAGATGGCAATTCTTAATACCGCTGCTATTACTGGCGAGCCGCTACCTGTAACACTTCATTATGGTGAAGAAGTTATCGGCGGAACGATCAATGAAGATGAAGCATTTGATATGGAAGTTGCTGTTGAAAATGTAGATACCTTATTTTCAAAAATTATTCGCATGGTAGAAGAAGCGAAAAATAATCCGTCCAAAACGAGTTCAAAAATCAAAGCCATCGAAAATATATATGTTAAGGCAGTACTAGTTGCTGTTCCTTTATTTATTCTTTTAACTCCTTTATTCTTTAAGACGTGGGACTATGCTGAAAGTTTCTACCGCGGAATGGTGTTGCTGACTGTCGCATCTCCTTGTGCTCTCGTTGCAAGCTCTGCCCCTGCTAACTTATCCGCTATTAGTCGCAGCGCTAAAAAAGGCATCCTTTTTAAAGGGGGCGACGTTGTAGACAAAACGAACGATTTAAAAGCAGTCATTTTTGATAAGACGGGAACTCTAACCGAAGGAAAACCTGCCATTGTCGATGCTTTCTACCATGATCCAGCACAAAAAGAATTCATCGACCAAATTGTCTATGCTGCAGAATCTTCATCAACTCACCCAATCGCACGTGCCTTTATCGAAAAATTCGAGCAAGAACATGTCATGCTAAGACCGCTCGATGAAGTAAAAGACATTACAGGAAAAGGGTTCGAAGTCATCAATGGTGAAGATACTTGGCGTATTGGTAACAAAAAATTCACACTTGAACACCATCTTGATACCATTAAACATGATGAACATGAAACGATTTTACAATATGAATCTGAAGGAAAAACCGTTATCTACGTCAGCAAAAATAAACAATTCGCTGCTTTTTATACATTAGCCGATCAGGTCAAAGCAGAAAGCAAGGCAACGATTGCACGTCTGCATGAGATGAATATTAAAACGATCATGCTAACTGGCGATGAAGAGCGTAATGCCCAATTTATCGCAAAATCATTGGACATTGATAAAGTTCGTGCTAATCTTCTTCCACAAGATAAAGCTGAGATCATTCATGAGTTGCAAGAAAAATATGGTGAAGTCGCCATGGTCGGCGATGGTATTAATGATGCACCTGCTCTAGCAATTGCCGATGTTGGCTTTGCTCTAGGAACTGGGACGGACGTTGCTATGGAGACAGCTGACGTTGTGCTCATTCAAGACGATCTACATTTGATTCCTTTTTCAATTGGTATATCAAGAGCAACACGCCGCATTGTGCTACAAAATATTATCTTCTCACTGAGCGTAATTGCTTTATTAATTGTAGCCAATCTTTTTCAAAGCATTAACTTACCGATCGGTGTCGTTGGTCATGAAGGAAGTACATTGCTTGTTATCTTGAATGGTTTAAGACTTTTACGCTATAGCGAAAAAAGATAATTATTATAGCAAACCATTGTTTTTTTGAATGCATCATCTTTTTTGAGTTGTAAAATACTTATTGTTTGTAAATATATTTCAATACCTATAAAATGAAAGAAAGTAGTATTAGAAGGACGTGAATTTATGACCCCAAGTAAAGAAGATTACATTAAAGCAATTCACTCTTTAGATGGTGCACGTGAAATTGTCAGCAACAAGGCGCTCTCACACGCACTTAATGTATCTGCAGCTTCAGTCACCGACATGAACTCAAGATTATTAGAAGAGGACCTAATTACATATATTCCTTACCAAGGCGTTAAACTTACAGAAAAAGGAATTCTTACAGCACGTAAATTAATAAGAAAGCATCGCATCTGGGAGACATTTTTATATGAATTCTTGGACTACAATTGGGAAGATGTCCATCCAGAGGCAGACCTCCTAGAACATGTATCCAGCGACCGCCTCATTAATAAATTAAGTGAATTATTGAATCATCCAACGCGCGATCCACATGGAGGCATTATCCCGCGTGCAGATGGTTCCATTGATGTCTATTATTATATTGCCTTATCCGATGCTAAAATTGGCGAAACCTTCGCCATTCGTGAAGTCAGCGATCATGCCGATATCTTACAATATGCCTATGAACGCGAGCTTGTTCCTGGTGAGAAATTCAAATTGCTGGCCATTGATGACCTAGAAGGACCGCTCACCCTTAGAAATAGCAAAGGGGACAAAATACTTGTCAGCCATAAAGCTGCACAAGAAATCTCAATTGAACTATTAAATGACTAAAATAAAGCCTTTTGTCAAAGAGGACAAAAGGCTTTTTATTTTGCATAATGAAAGGCTAAACGGTCGCTTCCGTCTGCCAGTTGAATAATACCCACTTCTTGAAATCCCAACTTAGCCAAAATATGGCGCATCACATGATTGTCTTCATGCGTATCAATCCGAATATTATCGAAATGGCGTTGCACAAAAGATAGACAAAATTGACCTGCCCCCGGTGCAGATTCAGCAGTGGCAATACGATGAATGGTTACATATGGCGCATCATTCAACCAATTCCCATTAGAAATCGTAGCATATGTTGGGTCTGGCATCTGGAATAATGTAAAGGTTCCAACGATCTGTGCACATTCAAGGCATAAGTAAATGGTACCCCTGTCAAAATCATTCTGTAAGAGTTCATCACTTGGATAGCCCCTCTGCCACTGGTGAATGTTGCCTGATGCAATTTGCCGTTTGCGGCCATTTTGAATTAATTGCTTCACACGTGGCAGATCTGCAGCGACTGCTTTTCTAATATGATACATTCTCCCGCCTCCTTTTTGTTATCATGAATGAAATGGTGTCTTTTTTCAAGAAAAAATGATGCACTCATGCACCCTCTGGGTGGGCGCATCCAACTTGCACTATAAGTTCCAAAAGCATCCATACATATGACTCCTCTGCCCACTTTTTTCCAATAAAAAAGACCCCCACGCTTAATCCGTGGAGGTCTTTTTTGGTTGGAATAGTGCATGCATTATTTGTTTCCCCATATCTAATTCGTGGGGTCTGCCATAAAATGGCATAATAATTGGTTATTGCTTAATGTTCATTGGGATCATTTTCTGCATCTTCATGAGTTACATGAATAGTGCCTGGCACATGGTCTGGTTTTGCATAAATGGTATAAATTTTTAATGGTTCATCGCCAATATTTTCCACATTATGCCAAGTGCCATCTGGTACGAAAATACCATCGCCATCTCTTACTTCTTTTTCAAAAGTGAGATTGTCTTCAGTAGGTCCCATTTTGCAAAGGCCTACACCGCCTTCAACACGTAGAAATTGGTCAATATCATGGTGAACTTCTAGTCCAATATCATCATTTGGAGCAATTTCCATCAAAGTCATTTGTAAATGTTCGCCCGTCCATATTGTTGTGCGGAAATTCGTATTATCAAGTGTCATGCCTTCGATATCTTCAACAACAGGTTGTTTGCCACGATCTGAATAGTCAAAAGTCATTGCACATTCCTTCTTTCTATTACTTTTTAAAATATGATGAAATACTTACATTATAATGTAGAACCATCTTTTCTACATTTTCATCATAGTCTTTTTCCAGAATTCATTCAAGTTTTTAGACTCATTCTAATTAAAAAAGCCGGTTAAACCGGCTCATCATTATTATGCTTTTTGGCTAGAGCCAAACATGCGCATTTTATCGATCGTTGCATTTGTAATATTCTCTTTTCCAGGACCGATAATTTTACGTGGGTCATAGACCATTTCATCATTGTCTAGCACTTCACGAACTCTCGCTGCCCATACTTGTTGCAATTCTGTGTTCACATTAATCTTAGCATGGCCATTAGCAATCGCTTTTTTAATTTGATGTTCTGGAATGCCTGTTCCCCCATGTAGGACAAGCGGTGTCTTCGTCAATTCAGAGATTTCTTTCATTTCAGCAAATCCTAATTTTGGTTCTCCTGTCAATGGACCATGAACTGAACCGAGCGCTGCAGCCAATGCATCAATGCCCGCTTCATCTACCATGCGTTTGCACTCTTGTGGATCTGCATAGATCACATTACCAATGACGCCATCTTCTTGACCGCCAACTGTCCCAACTTCCGCTTCAACACTTGCACCATGTTCATGTGCAAAGACTACAAGTTCTTTTGTCTGTTCGATATTTTCATCAATAGGACGTGCGGATAAGTCTAACATCACCGATGAAAAACCTGCTTCAATCGCTTCTTTTGCTACTGCGACACTTGAGCCATGGTCTAAGTGAAGTGCTACTGGCTGTTCAACCGCCATTGTTTCGAGCAAGGCTTCTACCATTGCTGCAGCTACTTTAAAACCGCCCATATATTTTGCAGCACCTTCTGATACACCTAAAATAACTGGTGAATTTTCTCGTTTCGTCGCTTCTAAGATTGCTTGCGTCCATTCAAGGTTGTTGATATTGAATTGGCCAACTGCATATCCTTCATCTAATGCTTTATTTAGCATATCCGTCATATTTACTAAACGACTCATATTTTTTCCTCCTATTTTTCATTTCCACACTTTAAGTATAATTAAAACCGGCAGTGAAATCCAGTGGCCACTGCCGGTTAAGCGTCTTATTCCATTTCTAAACTTTTTTTGATGAATTCACGATAAAGCGGATGCGGACGATTCGGACGTGATTTGAACTCAGGATGCGCTTGCGTTGCAACGAAGAATGGATGGTCTTTGATTTCGACAAAGTCCACACAATTTTCTTCTGTATTGATTCCAGACAAGCAAAATCCTGCTTTTTCTAGTGCTTCGAAATACTCTTGATTCACTTCATAACGGTTACGGTGGCGTTCACTTACGATTTCTTGTCCACCATAAATAGCACGTGTATAGGAACCTTCTTTTAATTTTGCATTATAACTGCCTAGGCGCAATGTTCCACCCATAACGGTCACATCATGCTGATCATCTTGTAAATTAACAACTGGATGTAACGTATCGGGATTCATTTCTGTTGAGTGAGCATCAGCAAGTCCCATCACATGGCGAGCATATTCTACGACCACCAGCTGCATTCCTAATCCAATCCCTAAAAATGGCACGCCCTGCTCACGTGCATAGCGGATAGCTTCAAGCTTGCCATCAATACCACGTTTGCCAAAGCCTCCAGGAACCAAGACGCCTTGAACATCACTCAGTTGCTCTGCCACATTAGCAGCTGTCAATTTTTCAGAGTCAATCCATTTTATATCAATCTTGCTATTGAATGCATAGCCTGCATGTTTGAGTGCCTCATTACTAGAAAGATATGCATCGGGTAGACTGACATATTTACCAACGACAGCTATTTTAACTGATTTTTCTAGATGAAGGACGCGTTGTTCAAGTGCACGCCACTCCGTCATATCTGCTTGTGGTGCTTCAATGCCAAAATGTTCAAGCACTAAATCATCCAAATGCTGTTCTTGAAGTCTTAGTGGAATAGAGTAAAGGGTTTCGACATCTAATGATTCAATGACAGCACGTGGCTCAACATCGGTAAATAGCGCAATTTTATCTTTGATTGCTTGATCTAATTTGTGTTCACTACGCAAAATCAAGATATTCGGCTGAATTCCAAGACCACGTAATTCTTTAACAGAATGTTGGGTCGGTTTTGTTTTCATTTCTTCAGATGCTTTCAGATAAGGAACGAGCGTTGTATGAATATAAAGTACATTCTCTGCCCCTACATCTGTACGCATTTGGCGCAGTGCTTCCAAGTGTGGTAGCGATTCAATATCGCCGACAGTGCCACCGATTTCTGTAATGATGATTTCGGAGTCAGTCGTTTCAGCAGCGCGCATTAATTTTTCTTTGATTTGGTTTGTAATATGAGGAATTACTTGAACGGTAGCGCCATTAAGTTCGCCGCGACGTTCTTTTTCTAGGACTTCGGAATAAATTTTCCCAGCCGTTACGCTAGAATATTTATTTAAGGTATTATCAATAAAGCGTTCATAATGCCCAAGGTCCAAATCAGCTTCTGCCCCATCTTCCGTTACGAAGACTTCACCATGTTGAAGCGGACTCATCGTGCCTGGGTCAACGTTAATATAGGGGTCAAATTTTTGAGTCGTAACTTTTAAGCCTCGATTTTTGAGCAATCGGCCAAGAGAAGCTGCAGAAATTCCTTTACCAATGGACGATACGACACCGCCAGTAAAAAAGATATACTTTGTCATAAATAATTCCTCCTATTTTAATCTAAATAAAGAAAACTCCCTACTCGATACAAGTAGGGAGCCTTATTCTCTATGGTGTTCTGACTAGAATAATTCTAGTGCCCAAATAATATGATACGTACTTTTAGACCCTTCGTCAAGTAAAATGTCGCCTAAATTAAATCGTCGTCATCTTCATCATCTGCAAGGACATCTTCATCATCTTCAATCTCTAGATCTTCAAGCTCGTCAGAGTCTTCTTCCAGATCATCGAGATCGTCACGATAAGCATCTAGATCTTCATCTTTTTCTGTTTCCTCATCCAATTCATCGCTATCTTCTTCATCTAATGCTTCTTTTTCTTCTTGTTCGAAGAGGCTGTCATAATCGTCAAAGCCATCAGAACTGCGACGTGGTGTAATATCTTCTTCCGTATTTTCTTGTGTTAGGACTTCATTAATAGATTCGAAAGGATACCAATTACGCAAGCCCCACAGATTATCCCCTAAAGAGATAAATTGGCCGTCCGTATTTAAGTCCGTATAAAATTGTGCCATCTCGCTTTCAAGTTGATCGTCATCAAGCTCTAGAAATTCGGCGATTTCGGCAAGTAAATCATTAAAGTCCATAATATCGCCATGACGCACTAAGATCATTTTGGCGACATCTAGCATGGAGAGTTCTCTTTTGTCATAAATTTGATTGAATAAATCCACGTTGACACTTCCTTTATTATCTTTTTTATTTCTATAGACTACTTGATTATGTCGTAAAACGCAAATGCATTTGATAACGACCGAAGATGTCGTCCCCACTTACCATATGATAATCGACATCCAATGCACCCGAAAAAGGCTGGTCACTTGTTACGAATTGTAAGCGAGTCGTTGATACATCAAGCTCTAAAAGACCTGCCGGCGTAGCATAGCGAGAAATGGTCTTTTGTTTTTTGTCAAACACTAAACGCGTAGTCTGCTCACCATTTCGAATAACGGTTACGCGCCCTTGAGGATGTATTTTTATTGTTATGGACGCTTTAGGCAACTGCTGGTTTTGATTCGTTTCTTCGAATCTTATATAATAATGCTCATTCAGCTTCACAATACGCCCCATCTCGTCAAATATATGATGATGGACTTCCCCATTTTGGTTAATGAAAGTTTCCAATTGAACTTCCACTAGCTGGCCTTTTAATAATTCTTCTCTCATCATCATCACCTCGCTTTCACATGTCTAGTCTATCATAATTTTAAAAAGAATTCTTCAAAAAATATCCTAAAAAATCTCCCACCAATTGATGTGGGAGATTTCTTTTAAGGGACATTCATTTATTTTTATGCTTTAGATTTTCTATCAATTATGAAAGGCATCCATTATCGCATTCCATATATCGCGCAAAAATTGAACAATACGGTCAATGACGCCACTTTCTTCTGCTTCTTTCCATACTTTTCCAAGTTTATCTTTTAAATTTCCTAATTGTTCTTTGATTTTGTCGGAGTCAATGGCACTTGTTTGTTGATATTTCTCAAAAAGTGCAATTAAACGATTCATCTGCTCTTCTGTCAAAATACTTGAAAGATCATATTCATCAAGTGCATCATTAATAATTTTTTCGATATCTTCACGTGTTGCTAATTCATCAGTTCTTTTTTTCAAATCTGCAAGTTGTTGTTTGATTTCAACGATAGCAGCATCCAGACGTTTGGCTTGGTCTTTGTCTAATGTTTGGGCGATGTCACTTGTCGTTTCTAGCTCTTCTTGTGCTACCGCCATACGGTTACTCTCTAAATGTTCGCCATTTTCTTCGAATGCTTTATATACACCTGTTAGAGCACTTTCTCCTGTAACAGGACGAATTGCAGCAACTTGAATGTCTGCATTTTCGATACCAGCGGTGAATGCTGCATTCATATATTGTTCTTTTGTAATGAGCGTGATATTTTTAGGTGTAGCAATATTGACTGTTACGCCCCCACCTTTGCCTGTACGTTTCACTGCAACACTCGAAATCATATTGGCATCTGCTGTAGCATAACCCAAATATTTCTCTAAATCTTTTCCAGTGACTACGGATTCTAACACTTCTTGTTTATCCATCCCTAATTGGACCGCTGTTTCTTTCTTCTCGGCCTCGGAAAGACCTGCACCATAGATGACAGTTGGTTTATCCCATTGCGTATCGACAGCATGTGCCACAAGACCAGCATTTGCCAACATCCCGACACTAGCTGCAGCAATAATTATTTTTTTTAGAAATTGTTTCATGTCAAAAGCTCCTTTGCTATTATTCACTTAAAAAATGAATGACTTACTTTTTTCACTTTCTATTATAACAAATAAATGACAATTTCCACCTATTCTCTTTTAATTTCAGCCTAAAGCATGAGATGATTTTAATTTTTAGTCGCATTTTAGATATATTGGCATGTGAGTGTTCTTTTTTATTTTCGCTGACTTTGCTATACTAGCAGTGGAAAGGACGAACAACATGTCAAAAAATGAAAAAACAAATGTGATGCGACTGATTGAACAGCACCGCCTCCCTTACAAGCCACATTATAAACCACTAGAAAATATGGCGGCACAAGGTATCCTTTCGCAGTCGCAAATTTTTAAAACGTTAGTCACTGTTGGTAAATCAAATGCGCACTATGTTTTTATGATTCCAACGACAGAAGAATTAGACTTAAAAAAAGCGGCAGCAGCTTGCGGCGAAAAAAATATTCATATGATAAAAGAGCGCGACTTATTGCCATTAACGGGTTATGTTCATGGAGGATGCTCCCCTATTGGCATGAAAGTCGACTTACCAACATATATTGATGAATCGGCACAATTATTTTCAACTTTTTTATTTAGTGCAGGAAAAGTCAATTACTCTGTCGAGCTTTCACTTGAACATTTACAAGCAATCCTACCTATTACAGTGGCTGATCTGACCGTTGTTGAATAAAAAAGACTTGTGCATGCACAAGTCTTTTTTGATCTTAACGATGATTATTCTTTTTGAAACTGTCCACCATACGTGCACCTTGTTGTGCAGCACGTTGAACATTATTATTCGGATACTGGGTCGTCCCAATCCAAAATCCAGATAAATATAAATTATCAACCACACCATAAGTGCGACTTAATGGCTGTGATCCTGGCCACGTAATCGCAACATCTTGCTGAGGAGAGGGCATCATAAGATCCGCTTCAAGTAGCGAATGGATGAGTGGATCCTCTGCCGCTGCATATGACAAGCGTGTCTCAAACCCTGTTGCATTAATTAGAACATCGGCATGATATGTGCGATGGTGTGCCGTCTTAATCACAACACCTTTATCTTTTGCTGGTTCAATTACAACAATTTCACGTACAAAGCGGATAGTGCCATTGAGGTAACCCTTCCATATTTTTTCCATTTTTACTTTGGACAGTTGAACATGAAAATATTCATACCATGGACGATAAGTTTCAAAAAAGTGGCGGCGTCCTCTATCATCTAATGCATTCACAATTGCCGTCATATGCGGAGAAAGTAATGCAATATAATATTGAAATTTCAATAATTGCTCGTCTGCTTGTTGTAATTGTTGATGCACCTCATATAAAGAACCTGTGCCAAAATGCTCCATAATATAGTCTAAGTGAATCTGACTGTCGGACAAATCTTTTTTAAATTGTGCAAGTACATCATCGAGTGCTATCTTTCCTGATGGCAATCGGTGCGCTTCAATCCAAGCATCATCAAATGTGCAAAATACTTCATCCCCTTCATATAATGTATCTTTAACTGTCGCAAATGGTTCATGCAATGTATAAAAAGTAAGCGGATATGCAAATGATGCAGACTCCTGCAAATATTCCATCACATCAAGAGCAGTCAGACTGCTGCCAACAATGCCCACACGATCTTTTGATGGATCAATCTGCTCCAGTAGATGCGACACTGGAAAAGGTTCATGAATATATCCCGGCTGTCCTTTCAAGCCATAATAATCCGCATAAGGAGGGTGTCCCACTGCCAAGAAGACCGCATCATATATTTCTCCAGGACGGTTCTGGTCTACTTGCACGCAAAATCGCAATTTGTCAGGATGATGATCGGATAGTATTGGCGTTAGACGTGTTACACGTTTTTTTATCCATTGTACTTCTTCTTTTTCTAAATAAGGGGCAAAGCGTTGCGTTGCATATTCACCAAAAATCATACGCGGAGTAAATTCATAACGACCAAAGCGTCCAGGATAATGTTCTTCCAGAAATTTTACATATTCATCTGGATCATCCGGATTCAAGCTGACATCCATTGAAAAAGAATTTAAAATAAGGCGGTCATCATCTGGCTGATAAGGTAATCCAACACCTGGTGTCAAGCGATCTTCATATACATGAATCTCATCACTAGGGCGGACAGCATTCTTCTCATAAAGGGAACGCAGTGTATTTCCACCAGCTACTCCCATTCCTACAATTGCAATCTTCATCTTGTCCCTCCTCAATTTAGTATGGGCTATTTATTCGATATTTGTGTCTTTTTTTGCTACTTCCCATAAATAACAAACTGAAACTCAAGCCCAAAGATATCCCTGCAATCACATCTGACACAAAATGTACTCCCAAATAGATACGACTACATGCAATGGCTAAAGTAAGTCCGACTAATATGACAGTCCATATCATTTTGGCAGTGATAGTCTGTACCTTTTGGAAAATAATAAATAAAAGCATGCTACATAAAATTGTCATTCCCATCGCATGTCCACTGGGGAATGAGTATCCACCTTGGTCAATTAAATGGGTAACTTCCGTTGGGCGAATTCTAGCTACAAGTTGCTTTATGCCACCATTCAATAAAAGTGCTCCCAAGAACATGGCCCATGCAAGGTACTGCGCATAGTATCGCTCATTCATCCACCACAAACCTACCGCAAAGATAGCAGTCAGTATAGTTTGTGGCCACACATTCCCAATTGTTGTCACACCAATCACAAAAGGTGTCCACTGTGGCGAGCGTAATTGATAGATATAATGCCCCCACTGATAGTCCATGGCTGTTAATGCTGCTTGATGACAGACAGTCCCCCACAATAACAATAAAAAAGGCAGACAAACAATGACTGCTGCACCATAAAAATAATGGGCACTATGATTTTTCTTAGATAAATATGTTCGATACATAAAGAACTCCTTTATATTAATTACTCTTTTTTATAGTAGCATACTCTCACGCCTGCACCTAATAATCATTATTCATCCTCTTAATCTTTCCCTTCCTATAATAGGATATCTTTTGAGTAATCCACAGGCTCTCATTGCTTGCGATAAAAGGCAAAATAAAAAACGTGGAAACCCTTGATACAAGCGGACTAGCAAAATTTGCGCCCTATATATATAAAGATAACTATAAAGATCTTAAAGAGATTAAAGATCGCCCAAGCGATGAAAATTCCATCCTCTGGAAAAATGTGTCCGAGAGTCAAAATTCAGAAACGCTTAATTTAGAGTTAGTGCACCAGTATTTAGACAATATGAGTTTTAAACATTTTTATGGCGAAACGCTTTTAAAACTTCTTGAGAATTTTGCCTACGGCAATGCGGAAGCGTTGAAGCTTTATGCGGATAAGGTGATGTTTGCACAGCAGTCGGCGGAGAAAGACTTGGGCTATAGTTTGGGTGTGGGCTTTGAGATTGATCCTAGCGGGTCATACTTACACCAAATGCTGGCGAAAACGTTTAAATCATGCATGTATCAGATTCGTCAAGGGCAGGTGCAGCGTCCGAACGACTATCTCTTTATGGCATTCAAGCGTTTATTTTTAGACTATGGACGTTCCCAGCAGTCGATGGGGCAGTCGGAACTGTCGGCAGATCTGGTGGAGCTTATCCATAATCCCGATATTTTGTTGGAATAAAAGATCGCTGAAAAAGAACAGAAGTGAGTATATTTTTATTTAAGCCTTGCAATTTATGAAAGGGGTGGTTAAAATGAAGTAAATAGGGCAGTCTGTTATTTTTATCACAAGATTTATGGAGAGATATGAAAGTGAGGAATTAAAATGCAAAAGATGAATGTAAAAGCATGGTGTTTTAGTGCAATCGCATTGGTTGCCCTTTTTCTTGTGGGCTGTGGACGTTCTAATGCCGCAAGTGTCGATTTAAAAACATTAGTGGCACGTTCAGAAGCTCATCATGCAATGGAACAAGCCGAAAAAGAAAAATTAGCACAAATGGCATTACTCAACG
>NZ_KB894084.1 GCF_000374325.1 Allofustis seminis DSM 15817
AGGTAGATAGGTGGGAAGTGGAAGCATCGTAAGGTGTGGAGCGGACCCATACTAATCGGTCGAGGACTTAACCACTACGCGTAAGGGAAAGCGCGGTGTTGACGAAGTCGTGTTGAAGCAACGCTCTAGTTTTGAAAGAACAACGTTCTTTTTAAAGAAAAGTGTGGTGGTGATGGCCAGAAGGCACCACCTGTATCCATCCCGAACACAGCCGTTAAGCTTCTGAGCGCCGAGGATAGTGAGGGGTTTCCCCTTGTGAAAGCCGGACGCTGCCACGCTTTGATTTTTTATAAGATTCCGCAATAGCTCAGTCGGTAGAGCACGTGACTGTTAATCACGCTGTCGCAGGTTCGAGTCCTGCTTGCGGAGTATTAGGATTTAGTAGACGTTAACTTTTTAGTTAACGTTTATTTTTTATTTAAAGCATTGAGAATATTTAAAATAGTTAATAATGGAAAAGTTTGGTAAACTAAGGGGTATAATATAATAAAAAGATAGAGGGTTAATATGTCGAAAAAACTACGTGGATTTGAACGTGTCAGTCGCTATGGACAAGAAGTGGCAATTCCCAAACGTGCAACACATGCTTCGGCAGGTTATGATTTGGCTGCTGCAAAAACAGTAACGGTGCCATCTATTTGGCACCAAGTGTTACAATCTGGTTATTTGACAGAAATGTCAGATTCAAAGGCTGCTGGTAGCGATAATTCTCCTGCTGCATCGACACTTGTACCAACAGGTGTGAAAGCATATATGCCAGAGGATGAAGTACTGCTTTTAGTGAATCGTTCAAGCAATGCAATGAAAAATCAACTAGCTTTACCAAATGGGATAGGTGTGATTGATGCGGATTATTATAATAATCCGAAAAATGAAGGCGAGATTTTTGTACAGCTCATTAATTATGGATTTTCTGATTATACGATTCAAAAAGGCGATCGCATCGCTCAGGGAATTTTTGTACCTTATTATACATCGGAAGCCGAAGAGGCGCCACTTGAAAAACGAACGGGTGGTTTTGGTTCATCTGGCATTTAATGAAGAAGCAGCAAAACTCTTATATAGTGCATGAGATAGAAGATGAGTTGCTATAATTTGTTAGTAAAATGGGTAATATAATGTATGCTAAGGCCCTGCACCGAATGCGGTAAAGATATGATATAATCAAGGTACGTGGCGAAAGGAGCATACAGAAAATGGCTAAAAAAGGGAAGACGATTTTTGTTTGTAAAGAATGCGGCTATGAGTCGCCTAAATATTTAGGCAAATGCCCCAATTGCCATTCATGGGCAAGTTTTGATGAGGTGCAAGATGCAGTCCATGAGGATCTTCGCAATCGAAATCGCTTAATAGATCGCCAGCAAGCAGAAGCATTGCCTTTGAAAGATGTCTCTTCAAAAACGAGTCAACGCATTAAGACACAGATGGATGAATTTAATCGAGTGCTTGGAGGGGGCGTTGTGCCAGGTTCCCTTGTTTTAATTGGGGGCGATCCAGGAATTGGAAAATCAACACTTCTTTTGCAAGTGTCAGCAGAGTTGAATAAGACGGGTGGCGTTGTTTTATATGTGACAGGTGAAGAAAGTCCACAACAAATTAAAATGCGAGCTGAGCGTTTAGACATATCAGATACTGATTTCTACTTATATGCAGAAACTGATCTAGGAAATGTTGAAACAACAATTCAAAAGTTGCAACCTGATTATGTCATTATCGATTCAATTCAGACAATGTATCGCCCAGAAGTAGATAGTGCTGCAGGGAGCATCAGCCAAGTGCGTGAGTCAACCAGTCTGTTGATGCAATTAGCTAAGACCCTGAAGATTACGATATTTATTGTCGGGCACGTGACTAAAGAAGGAAATATTGCAGGACCGCGTATGTTGGAGCATATGGTCGATACAGTACTTTATTTTGAAGGCGAACGGCATCAGTCATTTAGAATTTTGCGTGCGGTGAAAAATCGTTATGGTTCAACTAATGAGATTGGTGTTTTTGAGATGCGAGAAGATGGTTTGGCTGAAGTGTTGAATCCATCGCAGCTGTTTTTAGAAGAACGCTTAGCAGGCGCAAGTGGTAGTGCTGTGGTGGCTTCCATTGAAGGTACACGTCCGATTCTTGCGGAAATTCAAGCACTCGTTTCCCCCACTGCTTTTGGCAATGCACGTCGCACAGCGAGTGGAATGGATTATAATCGGCTAACTTTAATTGTTGCCGTCCTTGAAAAACGGGCAGGACTTTTATTGCAAAATTATGATGCCTATTTAAAAGCGGCAGGTGGTGTGAAATTAGATGAGCCAGCGATTGATTTAGCGATTGCTGTTGCTCTTGCTTCAAGCTATTCTGATCGACCAACACATGCTACAGATTGTTTCATTGGAGAGATTGGACTAACAGGCGAAATTCGTCGCGTGTCCCGTATTGAACAACGTGTAAAAGAAGCTGCAAAATTGGGCTTTACACGTATTTTTATTCCAAAAAATAATTATCCAGGATGGACGCATCCGCAAGATGTCGAGATTATTCCATGCGTCACATTGTCACAAGTTTTGGATCGAACGTTCAATGTTTAACATATATTAATAACTAATATTTATAATAGTAGAAAGAGGTGAGATTATGGAAAAAGTCATTCTTTTAGTGTGGATGCTGATTGGTGGGAGTCTGGGACATTCATATTTCCCCGAGATGTTTAAGCAATCATTCCCGTCTTGGACGTTGTTACATTCCCCAATTACGAGCATGATTCTGGGAGGAGTCCTCGGGTTACTCCTAGGAATGCTGACAGCTCCTATCATCAAGAAAAATATGGAAAAAATGAAGCAAATGTTAAGTGAGATTAATGCATCATATTTGCTTTTTGGTACAGCTGGCGCCATTGCTGGACTTGTCCTCGCATTGCTAATTAATTTTTCATTAATTGCTTTTAAGTTGCCTTTTATTAGTGATATTTTGCCGATTATCTTGACTATCATTCTTGCATATATCGGTTTTGAGTTAGGTTCGTCAAGGCGCGAGGAAGTTCGCCGTCTATTTTTGCAGCGCAATGAATCGCACGAAGATGGTGTACTTGAACGCAAGATTGGCGAGAATTTTCGTAAATATAAAGTGTTAGACACGAGTGTGATTATTGATGGTCGCATTTTGGATATTATTCAGACAGGCTTCTTGGAAGGGACACTCGTTGTGAGCACTTATGTATTACAAGAGTTGCAACATATTGCAGATAGTTCGGACAGCTTAAAACGTGTACGCGGCCGCCGCGGGTTGGATATTTTAAATGCACTTCAAAAAATGCATGGTGTTGATTTGCAAATGAATGAAGAAGAGATTCCAGAAGCGGAAGAAGTGGATATGAAGCTTGTCTATCTTGCGAAGAAATTAGATGGTGTCGTTGTTACAAATGATTTCAATTTGAACAAAGTGGCCGAGTTCCAACATGTTCCTGTTCTTAACATTAATGAATTAGCCAATTCAGTCAAGCCAATCGTTATCCCAGGTGAAACGATGCGCGTATTAATTGTGAAAAAAGGAACAGAACGTGCACAAGGTGTGGCCTACTTGGATGATGGTACAATGGTCGTTGTTGAAGACGGAAAAGACCTAATTAATGAAGTTGTCGATGTCATCGTCACAAGTGCACTGCAAACAAATGCTGGGCGTATGATATTCGCAAAATTAAGCGAAGAACAGCCCGCATTACCACAATAAAAATAAAGGAGAAATGCGAAATGTCAGATAGAATTCGCGTACGTTATGCCCCAAGTCCAACAGGTTTTTTACATATAGGGAATGCAAGAACAGCACTATTCAACTATTTATTTGCTCGTCATTATGGCGGAGATTTTATTATCCGAATTGAAGATACGGATAAAGCTCGCCACGTTGAAACAGGTGAAGAGAGCCAGCTTGAAAACTTAAAATGGCTAGGACTAAGCTGGGATGAAGGACCAGATGTTGGTGGGGAATTTGGCCCTTATCGTCAAAGCGAACGCCAAGAAATTTATGAACCTTTAATTCAAAAACTTCTCGATGAAGACAAAGCATATTATTGCTACTGCACACCTGAAGAATTGGAAGCTGAGCGTGAAGCGCAACTGTCCCGCGGCGAAATGCCTCATTATGGGGGACGTTGTGCACATTTGACTGATGAACAACGCCAGGCTTTTGAAGCAGAAGGGCGTCAGCCAACTGTCCGCATCCGCACGCCAAAACACCATACATATTGCTTTAATGATATGGTAAAAGGTGAGATTTCATTTGAAAGTGAATCTGTCGGAGGGGATTGGGTCATTGTAAAACGTGATGGTACACCAACTTATAACTTTGCGGTTGCAGTGGATGATCACTATATGGAAGTAACACATGTGTTGCGTGGGGATGACCATATTTCTAATACGCCAAAACAGATGCTTGTATATGATTCATTTGGTTGGGAATATCCGCGATTTGGTCATATGACATTGATTACGAACCCTGAAACAGGTAAAAAACTTTCAAAACGTGATGTTACTATTTTGCAATTTATCGAAGATTATCGTGATATGGGGTATATGCCTGAAGCATTATTTAACTTTATTGCATTGCTTGGTTGGTCGCCAAAAGGTGAAGAAGAACTCTTCACTCCAGCAGAATTTATTGAGATATTTGACTATCATCGTTTAAGCACGAGTCCTGCTGCTTTTGATAATAAGAAATTGAATTGGATTGCCAACCAATATATGCAACATGCCGATCAACATGAGCTAACTGAGAAAGTAATTGCTGATTTGCAAGCGTCTAAGTTACTTCCTAATGTATTAGAAGATGATCAAAAAGAAAAAATAAACAAATTGGTTGCACTCTATCAGGAACAAATGAGCTATGTTAAAGAATTCAAAACATTGGCAGAGCTATTTTTTGATGCAAAAATTCAGTGGACAGATGCTAGCCGCGAAGTGTTAGCGGGCGAGACAGTTCTACAAGTCTTGGAGAACTTCAAGGCCCAACTAGAGGCAATGGATGAACTGACAGCAGAGGCTGTTCAAAAAGCAATCAAAACTGTTCAAAAAGAAACAGGCGTGAAAGGGCGTAATTTATATATGCCAATTCGAGTGGCTACAACAGGGCAGCAGCATGGCCCAGAATTACCACTAGCGATTGAACTTTTAGGAAAAGAAAAAGTGCTAGCCCATTTAGATGAGGCGATGGAGATAGCACATGCTTAATATTTAAATATCATTAATGAAAACCATTTGAAAATGAACTGCCAAAATAAGAAAGAGCGGTACATTCTTCAAATGGTTTTTTTATTGGCTTTGTGCCAATGTGAAAAAATATAATCGTGCGAAGTGACGTGCTGACTGGAAGAAAATGAAAAAATCACAATATTAAATGAGATGATCAAAATGTTACAAAATGATAAAATGCTTCGACTGTTAGTAGGGGTTAAAATCAGGTATAATATGCATATGTATGCAAAGGGAGTGACAAAATTGATTCAATTATATAATACTTTGACTCGAAAAAAAGAACCGTTCGTGCCACTTCAAGAAAACAAAGTGTCCATGTATGTTTGCGGTCCGACGGTTTATAATTATATTCATATTGGGAATGCGCGCAGTGTGGTCGCTTTTGATACAATTCGCCGCTATTTAGAGTTTCGAGGTTATGAAGTGCGCTATATTACGAATTTCACAGATGTTGACGATAAGATTATCAAAGCTGCACATGAACAAAATAAAACGCCGAAAGAGGTGGCTGATTTTTATATTGCGGCTTTTTTTGAAGATGTCGATGCACTAGGTGTCAAACGTTCAACCGCTTATCCGCGTGTGATGGATACGATTGATGAGATCATTGCATTTATTCAGGAATTAATTGAAAAAGGGCATGCTTATGAATCTTTTGGTGATGTCTATTTTCGCACTGATTCATTTAAGGACTATGGGAAATTGAGCCACTTAGATCTTGATCAATTACGTCAAGGTGCTAGTCAGCGTGTGGATGAAGAGGAATGGGAGAAGAAAGAATCACCGGTTGATTTTGCACTCTGGAAAAAAGCAAAACCAAATGAAATTTATTGGGAGTCACCTTGGGGTAAGGGACGCCCGGGGTGGCATATTGAATGTTCGGTTATGGCGAACTTATATCTAGGAGATACCATTGATATTCATGCAGGAGGGCAAGATTTGACATTCCCCCATCATGAAAATGAAATTGCCCAGTCCGAAGCAAAAACAGGTCACACTTTTGCGAATTATTGGTTACATAATGGCTTTGTGACGATGGATAATGAGAAGATGAGTAAGTCATTGGGTAACTTTAAATTGATGCGCGATTTACGTCAAACAATGGATCCTCAGGCAATTCGCCTCTTTTTAGCGTCAGCACATTATCGTCATCCGCTTTCATTTTCAGCGTCAGCGATTCATGAGGCAAAAGTACAGCTGGACCGCATTAAGACAGCACTGCGCAATGCGCATCATTTATTAGATCAGTCAGCTACTTTGCAAGAAGGCATTGATGAAGCGAAAGTGCAAGAGTGGGAAATATATCGTACACGCTTTATTGATGCGATGGATGATGATTTTCAAGTTCAAAATGCAGTGGCCATTATTTATGAAATGATTAATGCACTGAATCGCTATCTTGAACAACCTCGCCCAACAAAAGAAACAATTGAAATGATGATCAGCCAAATACAAACATTAGTAGGCATTTTAGGGCTGACAGACCTGTATGAAGCACCAGAGTTGCTAGATGAAGAGATTGAGCAACTAATTGCCGAACGTCAGGCAGCACGCGATGCCAAAGATTTTGCGCGTGCAGATGAAATCCGCAATCAACTTGCAGCAGAAGGGATTCGTTTGGAAGATACAGCTAATGGTGTTCGCTATCATCGAGAAGGCGGCGTAAATAATGAATGAATTTGATGGGAAATTATTAAATGGTGCAGCACTGGCGTATATGGGTGATGCTATATATGAGGTGGCTGTGCGCCGTCATTTACTAGAGCAGGGACAGACGATTCCAAATAAATTGCACCAATTGGCGACACATTATGTTAGTGCTTTTGCACAAGCAGCGCTATGTCAACAGATGCAAGCAGAACATTTTTTGACAGAAGAAGAGATGACTTATTTCAAAAGGGGACGCAATAGCCATACATATTCCAAAGCTAAAAATGCTGACTATGCTACTTATAGTCAGTCGACAGGTTTTGAAGCGGTGATTGGTTATTTGGAATTGACAGGTCAACAGGAACGCTTAACAGAAGTGCTAGCGTGGTGTCTAACAAAAGTGGACCAAAAACTAATGGATCCTTCTGGCTTACAAGGAGAAAAATCATGTCACGAAAAAAAATAACACATCCTAAAAAAACCACAAATGCTCCGAAGCAGATGCCCAAGATGACAAATGATGCACTACATGAAAGGTTTGTCATCGGACGCCATCCCGTTGAATCGGCGCTTGAAATGCATCGCGATGCGAATAAATTATTTATTCAAGAAGATAGCCGTGGTGCAGTGATTGAACGCATTATAGCTTATGCAAAAGAAGCAAATGTTCCTTATACATTTGTTCCTAAAATGAAATTAGATCAAATGGCAGCGGGACAAAATCATCAAGGAGTTCTTCTGATGTCAAGTGCCGTTAAATATGCATCGCTCAATGATTTATTTCAAGTGGCACAAAGTCGTCAAGAAGATCCTTTCTTTATCTTGCTTGATGGCATAGAAGATCCGCATAATTTAGGCAGTATTTTGCGGACAGCAGATGCAGCGGGTGCACATGGCGTAATTATTCTGAAGCATCGTGCCGTAGGATTGACAGCAACGGTGGCGAAGACGGCTGCTGGCTCATTGGAGCGTGTGAAAGTTGCGCGCGTGACGAATATGGTAGATACAATTGAAGAACTCAAGCAGCGTGGGCTTTGGATTTTTGGCTCCGATATGGACGGGGTCGATTATCGCCAGTGGCAAGCAACAGGACCAATTGGCGTCGTTATTGGCAATGAAGGTAAAGGGTTGTCCAAACGTGTTAGTGAACATGTGGATGAAAAAGTATGTTTGCCGATGATTGGCGGCACTGAAAGTTTAAATGCAAGCGTTGCTGCCAGTTTGCTTATTTATGAAGTCTTTCGTACACGTCATCCCCTCACTTAAAAAGAAAAAACAACAAAAAATAAATATAAAAGTCCTTGACATGATGGTCAAGGACTTTTTTTAGGAGTGCCATTAATGGCACACATTTATTCAGAGAAAAATACTCAAATATCAATAAAATAATACATAAATATTACGACTAACAGTGAAATTGTAATTAAAAGTAACGCTTATGATATATAAAAGGTTTTATTCTTCACTGAAAGTCTATAAGATTATAAAAGTCGAATACAACACGACAAATATTGAGTAATAATAAAAAGTGAGGTTATATAATGAAACAGTCAATGAAACGACTCGTGATTTTCGCAGTGGCACTTTTTTCCATTGCTTTCACTCAGACAGTTTCTGCGGATTCATTAGATAGTATCCAAAATAATAAAGAAGAAGTCGCTGCCCGCATTCGTTCACTTGAAAGTGATATGAACGAATTGCTAGATGAAATTGATACTGCCAACGCAGAAGTTAGCGCATTAGAAGAAAAAATCGAACAAAATACTAAAGATATCGAAAAAACTAAAAAACAAATTACAGCGCAGGAAGAGGTTGTTGAAAAAAGACTCGATCAAGCACGTACGCAGTTAAAAGCGTTGCAAACGAGTGAAGTGAATTACAATATTATTGTGAGCTTATTCCAAGCCAAAAGCTTGTCGGAATTTTTCCAACGGATATATGCTGTAACACTTCTCACGGATGCAAGTCAGGATCATTTAAGACGTGCAAAAGAAGATCATGAGAAATTAGAACAGTTGCAAGAACATTTAGACCAAACAGCAAAAGAGCTTGCGAGCCAAAAAGAAGAAGAAAAAGAAAAAGAAGCAGAACGTATCGAAAAAGTGGCGACCTTAAAAGAAAATTTAGCTGAAAATAAAGCATTGCTTGCCACTATACATGAAAAAGAAGCAGCAGAAATGTCTGCCACATCTGTTACAACAGCTAGTTCAGCAACATCAGCAGCTTCTGCATCTGGGGACTGGTTTGGTGTTCAAGCGACAGGGTATTCTACGCAAGAAGCAGGTATGGGAACATATACTGCAACAGGTATTAATTTGCGCAGCAATCCACGTGTTATTGCAGTTGATCCGAGTGTGATTCCTCTAGGTTCAGTAGTGGAAGTTGAAGGAATGGGAACTTATATTGCAGGTGATACAGGTGGAGCCATTCATGGCAATATTATCGATATTCACTTTGCAAGTGTTGGCGATGCACTGGCATGGGGACGCCGTTCGGTTCGCGTTCGTATTGTCGGCTAAAGAGTCATGTGCTTTTATAGCAGATGAAGCATATTTTTAAATCAATTGATATATAGGAAAAGTAGTATAATAATTGACAGTCCTGTAGATTTTATCCAATTATGAAGAATAAAAGGGGGTCGCTTTCGAAAATAAATCGAAAGCGATCTCTTTTTTATTTGCCACGCTAAATCTTAAGGATTTGAACTTTAACCTAGCCCAAAATTAAGGTAAACTATAACTACAATGATTTTAAGATAGGAGTATATAAAAATGAATGAAGAACAAGCTTCTCGAATTGATTATGGTATCGTTCTTTCAGTCATGTTACTGGCAATTATCGGACTCGGCTCGTTGCACTCAACGGTCGTGATGCAAGACTTACCTTTTCGCATGACCATTATGCAAGGCATCTGGTATGTGTTAGGAATTTCAGCGGCCAGTCTTATTATGCTATTTGACTCGGAACAGTTATGGAAAATTACGGAATATTTATATATTGCAGGCATTGTTATTATGTTTTTGACGCTCTTTTTATATGATCGTCAATTGGAAGCACAATGGGGGGGGCGCAGCTGGGTGCGTATTCCATTCATTAATTTTACGTTGCAACCCTCAGAATTTGTAAAAATTTCATATATCCTAATGCTAGCAAAGATTACAACATTACATAATAGTACTTACATACATCGTACGACAGAATCAGATTGGCGTCTGCTCTTGCGGTTGATTGGCTATGCAGTGCCCATTGTTGCCTTGAACTTATTGCAAGGTGATTTAGGGACGACACTTGTATATTTCGCCATTTTAGGTGGTGTGATCTTAATCTCTGGTATTCAATGGAAGATTTTGTTGCCAATTATTTTGCTAGTATTTGGGTTGGCGGCATTAGCCGTTGTTTTAGTTGTTTATAATCGCGATATTTTAAAAGTTTATTTTGGCATGAAAGATTATCAATTTTCGCGCATTGATACGTGGCTTGACCCATACCATGATGCAAGTGCTGCAAGTTATCAGTTGATTCAGTCACTGAAAGCGATTGGAAGTGGTGGCGTCTTTGGTAAGGGGTTTGCGATTTCAGAAGTTTTTGTCCCAGTGCGTGAATCGGATATGATTTTTGCGACTATTGGCGAGAATTTCGGCTTTGCAGGCGGTTCTTTTTTAATCTTTGTTTATTTTGTTTTGATTTATAACATGATCAAAGTCGTCTATGACACGAAGAATGAATTCTATGCTTATATTGCGGTCGGTGTGATTATGATGATTGTCTTTCACGTGGTCGAAAATATCGGAATGAATATTGGCTTGCTGCCAGTTACAGGAATTCCGCTGCCTTTTATCTCTCAAGGAGGTTCTGCTCTTTTAGGAAATATGATGGGAATAGGGTTGATTATGTCCATGCGCTTCCATTATCGTTCCTATATGTTCTCAGGTGATGGGGACAAATTCCACTAATAATCCAGCTGTCAATGGCGTAAAAAAGGAGGAAATAAAGTGCGTGATCTGATAATCGAACGCTTTAAATGGATGGATAGAGGCATACTTTTTTCTTATGTTTTTTTATTAATTTTTAGTGTGCTAGCCGTTTATAGTGCAAGTAGTTATGTAGCATTAAATGATTATGGTAATCCTGGTTATTTTTTGTTGCGTCAAAGCGTTTTTGTGCTGATTGGGGCAGTTGCCTTTTTATTTGCTTTTATTTTTCCACTGAAGAAATTGCAATATCCTAGATGGATTATGTGGGGTGCAGGGATTACGATTTTCTTGCTTGTGGCAGTTTATTTTACTCCACCTGTTTTAGGGGCACGTCGCTGGTTTAATTTAAAGATTATTACAATTCAGCCCGCTGAATTTGCTAAGCTTTTTGTTGTGTGGTATTTAGCATATAGTTTTTCATTACGACAAGTTCGTTTACAAAAAGATTTTATTCAAGCTATTTTACAGCCAGGTATTTTGGTGGCACTTATTGCTCTTTTAATGTTATTTGAACCAGATACTGGGACAGTATTCGTGATTGGTGTGACAGCAGTCTTTATGGCTGCTGCGAGTGGTGCTTCATTGAAATATGCTATCCGCATTGTTGCAGTGGGTGTTATTAGCTTTCTTTCAATTTTCTTGATTGTAAGCCTCTTCGGGGATAAACTTTCCCCACTGTTAGGATATCGTTATGAGCGTTTTGTTGGTTTCTTTAATCCCTTTAAATATGCAGATGATGCGGGGCATCAGTTGGTCAACTCTTACTATGCGTTGCGCCGCGGTGGACTGTTTGGGGTAGGTATTGGCAAGAGCGTTCAAAAAACAGGGTATTTACCTTTTCCTTATACGGATTTTATATTGCCTATTATTGGAGAAGAGATTGGCTTTATCGGTTTGAGTCTTGTGCTAGGCATCATATTTAGTCTTGTAAGCCGGATATTTTTAATTGCAGCACGAACGGGACGCAATTTTGATAGCCTGCTCTGTATCGGAATTGGCTCTATGTTAATGGTTCAGATAATGGTTAATGCCTTTGGAGTAACAGGCTTTTTGCCAATTACAGGTATTACATTTCCATTTTTAAGTTATGGTGGATCAAGTCTGATTGTGGTCTCACTTGCGACGGGACTAGCGGCCAATGCGAGTGCCAATCTTGCCAAAGATCGTCAGATGCGAAAAAATAATAAAAAAGGAGCAAGTAATGACGGATCATTATTACACTAAAATACCTACAACGGTGTCTGATCGCCATACATGGCAAGCACGTATTGGCACTGAAAAATTGACTTTTACGACAGATGCGGGCGTTTTTTCCAAAATGCAAATCGACTATGGATCAGCACTCTTAGCAGAAACTGCTGCTGCAACTTGTGCAGACTTGCCACATGGTAATGTGTTGGATGTAGGATGTGGTTATGGACCTATTGGCATCTATTTGGCGAAGAAGATGCCTATGCGTGACGTGCATTTGGTTGATATTAATGAGCGTGCAGTAGAATTAGCACGCATAAATGCTGAAGCAAATCATGTTGCCTCTCAAGTATCCATCTACTCTTCTTATTTATATGAAGCGATTTCTGACCAATCTTTTGCTTTAATTGTCAGCAATCCGCCGATTCGTGCAGGAAAGAAAGTCGTCCACGAAATTCTTGAAAAAAGTAAAGACTATCTAGTGCCAGGGGGACAATTACAAATTGTCATCCAAAAAAAAACAAGGGGCACCCAGTGCAAAAGCTAAAATGTTAGAAGTGTTTGGGAATGTTCAACGGATCGCCCTTTCAAAAGGTTATTGGGTGCTTCAATCTATAAAAGAATAAATGAAGGACATCATGCCACTTATTGCATTTAGTGGCTTATCCTATTGATGAGACCATGCATCATATATGATGCATGGTTTTTATTTTATATAGGGAAAGCGTCTGACGTAGGGAATGATTTTTGGTATGATGTAAACTAAAGGTGAGAAATATTTTTGTGAAGGGGTTTGATTATAATGTATGGAGCTATTGAAGCGGGAGGTACTAAGTTTGTATGCGCAGTATCGGCGGAGGATTTCAGCTCAATCGAAAAAGTGGTAATTGATACAGGGCAGCCACAGCAAACATTGCAGGCGGTGTTTGACTTTTTTGACCGTTATCCACTGAAAGCGATGGGCATTGGATCATTTGGACCAATTGATCTGGATCAAACATCAAAAACATATGGTTATATAATGGAAACGCCAAAATTAGAGTGGAAAAACTTTGATATGTTAGGAGCTTTTGTCAATCGATACAATATTCCCATTGGTTGGAATACAGATGTCAATATTGCAGCACTGGCAGAAGCAACGCTAGGGGTAGCTAAGCAATATCAGTCATGCCTTTATCTTACAGTTGGGACGGGTGTAGGTGGCGGTATCGTTGTTGATCACAAAATTTTTAATAAAAAAAGACATGGAGAGCTTGGACATATTCGAATGAAAAAATTACCAGGAGATCAATTCTGTGGAGTCTGTCCTTACCATGAGGACTGTCTAGAAGGCTTGGTTTCTGGTCCGGCCATTGAAAAAAGAAGTGGCAAAAAAGGAATATACCTTGCGGAAGATGATGAAATTTGGGGATTGGTCAGTTATTATATTGCGCAAGCCTTAGTTGATTATACTTATACACTATCGCCAGATTGTATTATTTTAGGTGGCGGCGTTATGCACCAGAAACATTTGTTGCCGCGAATAAAAGCGTGGTATCAGAAGTTGAATAATCATTATATGCCTGTCGATAACCTTGATGATTATATTGTTGAACCTGCATTGGGGGATGAAGCGGGGCTATATGGTGGATTAGTGTTAGCCAAGGAGCAGTATAATATAGGGACTTCCCACTAAATTAAAAGTCTGAGCCGTTACGCTATCCAGTAGACTTAGCTGCTGGAGGGAGGGTCGTATCGGTCAGACTTTTTTAGCTATTTAAAAGGCAAATTATCAATGTGATGCAGTTTAGCACCGACTTGTTCAATCACGAATTGACGATCTTCTTCATGATCTAAGTTAATTTCATCAATATTAATGATGAGTGTTTCGCTTTTGTCATAAGATTTGAACCAATCATCATAACGACTGTGCAGTTTTGTATAATAAGCAAGCAATCCTTCATTTTGGTCAATTTGTTCAAAGGCGCGTCCACGGCGAGTAATGCGGTCCAGATGTGTTTGCAATGAGCCACGCAAATAAATTAATAAATCGGGTCCTTTTTTTGGCAATCCGTCCAACTCTTCCATCATATTATCCAAAAGCTCTAAGTATAAATCGAGCTCTTCACTGGAAAGGTTACCTTCTTCATAATTAATGCGCGTAAATAATGCATCTTCATAAATGCTGCGATCTAGCACATTATTTTTGTGGTAGAGTGCTTCTTTAATACTTTTAAATCGTTTATTCAAAAAGAAAATTTGCAAGGCAAAGGCATAACGTTTTGGATCTTCATAATATTTCTCCAAGATGGGGTTATTGTCAACTGATTCATAAAAAGGTGTCGTTCCTAATGCATCTGCCAGCATGGTTGTATATGTTGTTTTTCCTGCACCAATCATTCCTGCTAATACTATCACTGCCATAGAGTCTCCTTTGAAAAATATTTTATGACTTTATACTACCACAAGATATAGTGTTTTTGGAAGTTGTCTGTCACAAAAAATATTTATTTTTTCACGAGATATTCACATGCATAAGATCCCATGCTGAAAAATAATCATTATCCAGATAAGTTGTGTGCCGTCTTGTGTATAATAGAAAAGTAGAAAGGGATGAATACTATGAATATTTATGCACATCGCGGATATTCCGGACGCTATCTAGAAAATACGATGGAAGCTTTTATTGCGGCAGATTTGATGCAAGCGGACGGTATCGAATTAGATGTGAGATTGTCGCTTGATGGTGAAGTCATAGTTTTTCACGATGCTACCTTATCGCGAACGTTCCAGTGGCGTGGCTTTATCAGCAAAAAGCCGGCACATATCTTACAACAGATTTATACACGTAAAAATGGGCGCACATATCATATCCCGACATTAGATGATTTTTTATATTGGTTTGCACAGACGAATTTAATGGTGAATATTGAATTTAAAGCCGATTCCGCAAAGGACAATGGACTTGAAGCCAAAACGATTCAACTTTTGAAAGATTATGATGTATGTGACCGCGTCTTTTTCTCCAGCTTCGACGAAAAAGCGCTTAAACGTGCAAAACAACTTGCACCAGAAATTGCAGCGGGTCTACTTGTAAAATCAGCCAGTGAAACAACGATTTTAAAGGCAGCAGATTTGGCCCTTGATTTCTATCATCCATCACATCGAAAATTGACAAAAGAGTTGGTTGCCTTTGCACATCATCATTTGCTCAAAGTGAATGCATGGACCGTCAACAAACCGAAAAATATCTTACGCATGGCCGCTTTGGGAGTGGATGGGATTATTACAGATGATCCCGTACGTGCAAAGATGGTATTGCAGATGAATTGAAAGGAATGAAATTGATGAAAATATTAGTAACAGCCTTTGACCCTTTTGGAAATGATCAAGTTAATCCAGCGCTGGAGGCGGTGAAGCAGTTGCCGCAAGAAATTGCTGGTGCACAAATTATTACGCTTGAAGTGCCAACGATTTTCAATACATCAGCAGCGGTCGTCAAGGAAGCAGTGGACAATTATCGCCCCGATGTCTTAGTGAATATTGGTCAGGCGGGTGGTCGAGCAGGTATTACACCAGAAAGAGTCGCCATTAATATAGATGATGCTGCTATCTGTGATAATGCAGGACAACAACCCATTGATCAAATTATTCAACCTGATGGTGCTGCCGCCTATTTTAGTACATTGCCTATCAAAGCAATTGTTGCTGCACTGAAAGCGGCGGATATTCCTGCAACAGTTTCTAATACGGCTGGAACATTTGTCTGCAATCATCTGATGTATCAAAATTTATACTTAGCACAACATGAGTATCCTCAGATGAAGGCAGGATTCATTCATATTCCTTATATGGATGAACAACTTGGCACACATCAACAACAAAAACCATCGCTACCACTTGCGACATTAGTCAAAGGACTATGTATTGCACTTGAAGCGATTGTTACATTTGATGGACGGCCTGATTTACAAACAATTGAAGGAAAAATTTCGTAATTCAAAATAAAACACGAACTTTTTATGTTTTATTTGAAAAATATACGGGTTTATGATAGTCTACAAACAATTTAAAATAAGGAGGAAATAAAAGTGTCAGGATGGAAGACGAAATTTGAAAAAGAAGGCTTTACTTTTGATGATGTGTTACTTATTCCAGCAGAAAGTCATGTATTGCCCAATGAGGTGGACTTGTCCACGCAGCTTGCCCCGAATATTAAATTGAATTTACCGCTTATGAGTGCCAGCATGGATACGGTAACAGAGGCGGAGATGGCAATTGCGATGGCACGCCAAGGCGGGTTGGGTGTCATCCATAAGAATATGACGATTCAGGCTCAAGCTCAAGAAGTAAAAAAAGTAAAACGCAGTGAAAATGGCGTGATTCATGATCCATTTTTCTTAACGAAAGATCGCCCAGTGCGCGAAGTAGAAGCTTTGATGAATCGCTATCATATCAGCGGTGTTCCCATTGTAGAAACGCGTGATAATCGCAAGCTTGTTGGAATTATTACCAATCGTGATATGCGTTTTATTCAGGATTGGGACAGCCCAATTGAATCTTATATGACGAGTGAGCATTTAGTAACGGCACCTATTGGTACTTCTTTGAAAGAAGCCGAACGCATCTTACATGAACATCGTTTAGAAAAATTACCGATTGTTGATGATGAATTTCGTCTATCTGGTCTTATCACAAGCAAAGATATCGAAAAAGTTGTTCAATTTCCTCATGCTGCTAAAGACAAAGATGGACGACTGCTCGTGGCGGCTGCAGTGGGCATTACGTCCGATACATTTGAGCGTGCACGTGCTTTGATTGCTGAAGCTTTGGATGCTTTAGTGATTGATACAGCACATGGCCATAGCGCAGGTGTTATTCGCAAAATAAAAGAAATTCGTGAAGCTTTTCCAGAGGTAACCATCATTGCTGGAAATGTCGCTACAGCTGATGCTACGCGTGCATTATTTGATGTCGGCGTTGACATTGTTAAAGTGGGTATAGGACCAGGATCCATCTGTACAACACGTGTTGTTGCGGGGGTGGGTGTCCCACAACTTTCAGCTATTTATGAGTGTGCCGATGCCGCACGTGAGTATGGCAAAGCGATCATTGCTGATGGTGGAATTAAATTGTCAGGTGATATAGTCAAAGCTCTTGCTGCTGGTGGAAATGCGGTAATGCTCGGAAGTATGCTAGCTGGAACGGATGAGTCGCCAGGAGAATTTGAAATTTTCCAAGGACGCCGTTATAAAACATATCGCGGTATGGGCAGCCTTGCAGCAATGGAACGAGGCTCAAGTGATCGTTATTTCCAAGGCGAAAATGAAGCGAAAAAATTAGTCCCTGAAGGAATTGAAGGACGCGTTGCCTACAAGGGTAGCGTTGCTGATATCGTCTTTCAAATGGTTGGCGGAATTCGTGCAGGTATGGGGTACTGCGGTGCACCAAACTTGCAGACTCTTCGGGAAGAAGCACAATTTGTTCGAATTACAAGTGCTGGACTGATTGAATCGCATCCGCATGACGTTCAAATTACAAAAGAAGCACCAAACTATTCACTTGGCTGATGATTGATTAAAAAAACTGTCACTTCCTAATATGCATAAAGGCATATCAAAAGAAGTGACAGCTTTTTTATTTTATTATGCTAAATAGCGATGAATATCAAGTGGATGAACGGGCTCACCGCGGTGCGTTACGCGCATATTTCCGCCTGAGATCTCATCAATGAGTAGGATATCACCTGTTTTTTTGCTGCGGCCGAACTCTAATTTAATATCAATGAGGTGCAGCTGATGATCCGCAAGCAATTGCTGAATGATATGGCTGATGTTTCTTGTTTTTTCAATGAGTGTATCATGCTCTTGAGCAGTCAGTAGACGGAGTGCAACAAGTGTTTCCTTTTCAATGAAAGGATCGCCACGTTGATCGTCTTTTAATGAGATTTCAATCAATTGTGGTAATGGATCGCCTTCTTTTACATAATTGCCGTAGCGTCGAACGAAGCTTCCTGCCGCTTCAAAACGGCAAATGACTTCCAACCCTTTTCCAAAAGGTTCGATGGGCAGCACTTCCATGGTCTGTTTGTCAAGATCTGCATTAACAAAGTGAGTTGCAATTCCTGCCGCTTCAATTGCAGTAAAGAAATATTGTGAAAGCATCAAACCTGCACGCCCTGATCCTGGTACAGTTAAACCGACTTCATTGCTTCCGGGATCAAAGACTCCTGCTTTTCCTGTCATATCATCTTTGAATACGAGTTGGATATTTCCTGATGATAATTCATACACATCTTTTGTTTTACCTGTATAAATTTTCTTCATACTGCCCCTTCTTTCTTTTTAATACATTTATTTTACCGTAAAAGCGAAATAAAAACGAACGAAAAATACAAAAAATAAATAAAATAGTTGAAAAAAACGAATAAAATGATATATTTAAGTAGAATATCCGTATAATATTCAAAACAAATCATAAAACGTTCGGTTTTTTAAAAATAAAAGGGAGTGTCCAAATGTATAAAGTGGAAGTTTTCATTTCAAAAAAAGAGTCCGTCATCGATCCAGTAGCGCAAGTCATTCAAGAAACGGCAGATAAATTGCAACCGGCAACATATTCTAATTTTCAAACAAAAAAATTGATTGTGTTTGAAGTCGCTGCACCAAGTCGTGCGGAAGCGGAATCTCTTGCTCATACAGTGGCGCAAAAGTTACTCGTCAATAGCGCGATGGAAGACTATCAGCTTACTGTGAAGGAGGCTTAAATTCTATGAAAGCAGCCATTATTAATTTTTCTGGCGCAAACGGTGCGCTTGAGCTAGCAGAAGCGCTCAACACACATACGGATTTCACTGTTGAACATCTTTCCGATCAGACAATAGACTTAAGTGATTATGGTGTCATTTTTTTACCAGGTGGAGCTTCTTATGGTGATTATCTACGTCCTGGTGCAGTGGCAGCGACCACGCCAGTGATGAGTGCCTTAAAGCAAGTACGCCAATATGCAACGATTATCGGTATTGGTAACGGTTTTCAAATTCTATGTGAAGCAGGCCTACTGCCAGGCGGATTCGTCCAAAATGAATCCCTTAATTTTCATGAAGAATTAGTAACCATTCATTTCAATGACTTGAAACTTCAATTACTCGCCAGTGCGAAATTCGGCCAATATGTTCTGAACGATTCTATAAAAGATGACCAAGTTCTCATGACATATGAAAAAGGGTCGCCATTTGGTTCTCGCGCCAAAAATATCGCTGCCCTTTGCGATGATACTGGCCATGTGATGGGAGTTTTCCCTCATCCGGAACGCGTATGCCAAAGCTGGCAAGCAGCTACAGATGGAAAAGAAGTTTTCGAATGGATCGAAGAAGTAGCGTCTAGAAATGAGGGAAGAAAATGAAGTGGGAATTAATGAATGCGGAAGAAGTTGCACAGACAAAAGTCTATCGTGAATGGGGAATGACCGACGAAGAATATGAGAAAGTGGTCGCCTTATTATCGCGCAAACCAGGTTATACGGAAATAGGGATTTATTCAGCAATGTGGAGTGAACATTGCTCCTACAAGAACTCCAAACCAATCTTAAGAAAATTTTATACTGAAGGACCGCAAGTTTTGCAAGGACCAGGAGAAGGGGCTGGAATTGTCGACATTGGCGATGGACAAGCAGTTGTTTTTAAAATCGAAAGTCATAACTCACCAAGTGCTGTCGAACCTTATGAAGGGGCAGCTACAGGGCTAGGGGGTATCTTGCGCGATGTATTCAGTATGGGAGCGACGCCAATTGCTGGCGTGAATTCTCTTCGCTTTGGCGAACTTACAGATGATCGTACGCGCTATCTCTTTAAAGAAGCAGTTCGTGGCATTAGTGATTATGGTAGCAAGATGGGTGTTCCAACGATTGCTGGCGAAGTGAAATTTGATGAAGCATATCATGGTTCGCCACTAGTGAACGCGATGGTCGTAGGTTTATTGAATCATGAGGACATAAAAAAAGGCGTTGCTTCAGGTATTGGCAATAAAATTATTTATCTTGGAGCAAAAACGGGTCGCGATGGAATTAATGGTGCAACTTTTTCCAGTGATGCAGTACTCGGCGATAACTCCGATCAAGGTTCTGCCGTACAAGCAGGGAATCCTTATCTTGAAAAAAGAGTGATGGATGCATGCTTAGAATTAATTCATGAACATTCCGATATCATTATTGGAGTTCAAGATATGGGGGCAGCGGGACTTGTTTCTTCAAGTTCTGAGATGGCGTCCAGTGCAGATGCAGGGGTTGTGCTATATACAGATCGCGTACCACAACGTGAAGAAGAAATGACACCTTATGAAATCTTACTCTCTGAATCACAAGAACGTATGCTTTTATGTGTCAAAGCAGGTGGCGAGGAAGTGGTCGCTCAAATTGCTGAAAAATATCAACTTCCTGTTGCTGTGATTGGTGAAGTAACATCTGGCAATTTATATCAAGTCTATCATGAAGGAGAACTTGTCGTTGATGTTCCCGTCAGAACGCTAGCAGATGATGCACCTGTCTATGAGAAACCATGGGCAGAGCCAGAACGTATGAAACATGCAGTCGCCTATGTACCAGAAGATTTCGATTTGACCGAGATGACAAAAGCACTTTTAAATACTGCCGATTTAGCAAGTCGTCAGCCAGTCATTGAACAATTCGATACGACCAGCTTAGGACAAACCGTTGTTCGCCCAGGAAGTGATGCGGGCATTGTGCATATTCCAAATAGTGACAAAGGCATCGCCATTACAGTGGACTGCAATGGACGTTATGTTTATCTAGATCCAGAGATTGGCGGTCAGATGACTGTTGCAGAAGCTGCACGTAATATCGTTGCTTCTGGTGGTCAGCCACTAGCGATAACGGACGGACTTAACTTTGGTAATATTAAAGATTTGGAAGTATTTTATGAATTGAAATTTGCAGCACAAGGAATTTCAACGGCAGCTGAGCGTTTACAAACACCTGTTATTTCTGGAAATGTCTCTTTAAATAATGAAAATGAAGCGGGTAGCATTTATCCAACACCAATGGTTGGTATGGTGGGCCTTATTCCTAATATCCACCAAGTGACGCCAATGCATGTTCAACAAGCAGGAGATGCTCTTTATGTTGTAGGTAAGACGGGAGCAGACTATTCTGGAAGTGTGTTGCAAAAATATCAAACAGGAAAAATTTCAGGGCCTCTTCATTTTGACTTAGATGAAGAAGTTCGCCAACAACAACTCATTCAACAAATGAATGAAAAACAATTGCTTCAATCGGCTCATGACCTGTCCGAGGGGGGTCTGCTTATGGGTCTTTTACAAAAAGTTTTCCAAACACCATATGGTTTACAAGTTACGATTAACAAGTCAAAAGCCGAGCTATTTAGCGAAAGTGCATCGCGATTTGTCATATCTATCGCCGCAGATCATCGCACTGACTTTGAAGCATATGCTAAGGAAATGGGCATAAATTGTGAATATCTAGGTGTTGTAACAGAAGAAGAGATGATTGCAGTCCAGTGCAATAATGATCAATTGCATTGTCCAAAAGAAGAATTAGAAGCGATATGGAAGGATGGACTTTCATGTTAGAAAATGTCACCACAGAAAAAGAGTTGCATGAAGCATGCGGGCTTTTTGGCCTATGGAAAGGTGGCAAAGAAGCTGCTCACGTGGCTTATTTTGCACTTCATGCGCTGCAACATCGCGGCCAAGAAGGGGCAGGCATTGTAACATTAGATTCAAAGATGCAAGAAGTTAAACAATTTCGCGGCTACGGTCTTTTGAGTGAAGTATTTCATGAACCACAACGTTTACAAAATTTAACGGGTGACTGTGCAATCGGCCACGTGAGTTATACATTGAATAAACAAGCGAGCGGGTTTGCCGATGTGCAGCCACTCGTTTTCCATTTTTACGATCAGACCATTGCGATTGCGCATAATGGCAACCTAACAAATGCTAAAGTCTTAAGACGAGAGCTTGAAGCAGAAGGTGCTGTCTTTCAGTCTGGCACAGATGCAGAAATTCTCGTCCATTTAATTCGCCACAGTAAAAAAAGTACCTTTCATGAGCGCTTAAAAGAATCGCTATGCAAACTCCAAGGTGGCTTTACTTTTATTGTGATGACCAATGATGAATTGATTGGAATTGTGGATGCGAATAGCTTTAGACCGCTTGCGATCGGTCAGATGCCAAGTGGTGCTTATGTGCTAGCTAGTGAAACATGTGCGCTTCATTCAATCGGTGCGAAATTTGTGCGCAATATTCATGCAGGCAACTTTGCAAGTATTACCGATAAAGGACTAGAGATCTTTGAATATACAACAAAAACACAAATAGCACTTGACGCGATGGAATATATTTACTTTTCGCGTCCTGATAGTGAGATTGCCGGAATTAATGTGCACTCTGCGCGTAAGAAAATGGGTGAAATTCTTGCAAAAGAAGCACCAGCACCTCATGCTGACATGGTCATTGGTGTCCCAAATTCTTCACTTTCGGCAGCGACAGGTTATGCGGAAGCGAGCGGCCTACCTTATGAAATGGGATTAATACGCAACCAATATACGGCGCGAACATTTATTGAACCTACACAAGAATTACGCGAGCAAGGCGTACGCAAGAAATTATCTCCAGTCGTGGGTGTCGTTCAAGGGCGCTCTGTCGTGCTGGTAGATGATTCAATTGTACGTGGAACAACAGCTCGCCATATTGTGGAAATGTTAAAAAATGCTGGTGCAGCAGAAGTCCATTTGCGTATTGCAAGCCCACCATTACGTTTTCCTAATTTTTATGGGATTGATGTATCTACGAGTGGCGAATTGTTAGCGGCGACCCATACAGTTTCAGAGATGTGTTCAGAAATTGGTGCTGATTCATTGGAATTTATGAGTGTTGAAGGCTTATTAGATGCGATTGGTACTCATTTTGATGCACCAAATCGTGGCCTTTGTTTAGATGTCTTTACAGGGGAATATCCAGCACCTATTGTCGATTATGAGGCAACATTAAAAAAAGAATTGAGCCCATTACAAAAAAGAGTCTTAAAAGGGGAGGATGTCGATGGCAAATAAAAGCAATGCGCCTAAAAATGAACAAGGAAGTAGTGCCTATCAAAAAGCTGGTGTCGATTTAGTGAGTGGATATGAAGCTGTTTCACGAATGAAAAAACATATTGCACGTACGCATCGCCCAGAAGTACTATCCGAATTAGGTGGCTTTGGCGGATTATTCTCGTTGGCGAATTTGCAGATGGACGATCCCATTCTCGTGTCGGGAACTGACGGCGTTGGAACGAAAATTCTGCTTGCCCAACAATCTAAAAGATATCACACGATCGGCATTGATTGTGTTGCGATGTGTGTGAATGATGTATTAGCACAAGGAGCATTTCCTCTATTCTTCTTAGATTATCTTGCTGTCGGGAAAAATTCACCGCAAATGATTGAGGAAATTGTTGCTGGTGTTGCAGAAGGTTGTGTTCAAGCGCATTGTGCACTGATTGGCGGAGAGACGGCTGAGATGCCTGATTTATATCATGCTGAAGAATTTGATATTGCAGGCTTTACAGTTGGGGCAGTTGATCGCCAGCAGATGCTTTTGCCAGACAATGTACAAGAAGGCGATGTCCTAATGGGTCTTAAAAGTTCAGGCATTCATTCCAATGGTTTTTCATTGGTGCGCAAACTATTTTTCAAAGATCATCAATGGACATTGCAAGATCAGCTCCCAAGCGGAAAGTTGCTAATTGATGAGCTACTGGCACCTACCAAAATTTATGTTGAAGATATGATGCCACTGCTATCTAAGCAGCTTGTTCAAAGTGTTGCCCATATTACAGGAGGCGGTTTTTATGAGAATTTACCGCGGATGCTACCGGCAGGATTATGTGCACAAGTAGAGCTTTCATCGTGGGAGATTCCTGAAATTTTCCGCATCATGCAATCGTTAGGGGCAATTTCAACACGTGAAATGTTTCATATATTCAATATGGGAATGGGACTTATATTTGCCATCCGTCCAGAAGATGAAGCGAAAGTCCTTGAAGAACTTCCTGCAGCAACACGCATCGGACAAGTTATTAAAGCATCAGATGAACACGTACAATTACTTAATAAAGGGGAATCCATATGAAATTAGCTTTATTAGCTTCTGGAAATGGTTCAAATGTTGCAGCAATTATGCAAGCGATTAATGATGGTACATTAGAAGCAGAAATTGTGGCCATCGTGTGTGATCAGCCAGATGCTTATGTGATTACGCGTGCAAAATTAGCGCAGTTACCTATTTTTGTTGCGCCATTAAAAGCATATAAGACCCGTAAAGCATGGGAGTCTGCCATTGCGGACTACTTAAAAGAAAAAGGGGCAGAGTGGGTCGTGCTAGCAGGCTTTATGCGGATTGTCGGTGCACCTTTATTGGAGGCTTTTCCCCACAGAATTGTTAATATTCATCCTGCACTTTTGCCTAACTTTCCTGGCCGAGATGGTATTGGAGATGCTTATGCAGCAGGAGTTACTGAGACAGGTGTAACAGTCCATTGGGTGGATGAAGGTATTGATAGTGGACCGATTATTGCTCAAGAGAAGTTAACGGTGGATCCTACTTGGACGAGAGAAGAATTAGAAGAGAAGATTCATCATATTGAACATCAACTCTATCCCAAAACGTTACAACGATTAGGAAAGGAAGAGGAGCATTTTTCATGAAAAAACGTTATGCACTTTTAAGCGTGTCGGATAAAAAAGGAATTGTCGAAGTAGCACAGGCCCTTCATGAAGCCGGCATTTATTTATTATCGACAGGTGGCACTTATCAAGCACTCAAAGAAGCACATATTCCCGTTGAGACTGTAGAATCGGTCACGCACTTTCCTGAAATGATGGACGGTCGTGTCAAAACGTTACATCCGCTGATTCATGGCGGACTATTAGCTAATCGAAATATTGAGCAACATCTTCAAGCTATGGCAGACCATAAGATTCCTTCGATTGAATTTGTGGTTGTTAATTTGTATCCTTTTGAGCAAACCATTCAAAATAAAGAAACAACACGCGCAGAAGCGATTGAGCAGATTGATATCGGAGGCCCAACAATGTTGCGTAGTGCAGCTAAAAACTACGAACATATCACTGTTGTAACAGATCCACGTGATTATGGCACATTGGTGGAACAGTTACAAGAAAAAGGAGAAACATCCACTGCATTTCGTGCTTATCTTGCACAAAAAGTATTCGCGCAGACGGCATACTATGATAGCTTGATTGCAGACTATCTTACGGTTCAAGCAGAAGATTTCAAAATGTATGACTGGCCATTTTTAACGCTTGGCTATACAGGAATGGAAGTGTTGCGTTACGGTGAAAATAGTCATCAACAAGCGAAAGTATATCGCCAATCCAGACCATCGAAGTATTCATTACTTGCTGCACAACAACTTCATGGCAAAGCAATGAGCTACAACAATTATAATGATGCGGATGCTGCCATCAAAATAGCGTGCGAATTTGAAGAGCCTGTCGCCGTTGCTACGAAACATACCAATCCTTGTGGCGTTGCCATTGGCGAAACGATTGAACAAGCATTTGATCGCTGTTATAGTGCGGATTCAATTTCGATTTTTGGCGGGATTGTCGTTGTTAATCGTCCAGTATCACTTGCCCTTGCCGAGAAATTACATAAAATCTTCTTAGAAATTATTATTGCTCCTGCTTATGATGTTGAAGCATTTCAACTTTTGGCACGCAAGAAAAATATTCGCTTATTGCAAATGGATTTCTCCGATCAAGCAGCAATTGACCAAAAAGAATATCGCAGCATTATCGGCGGACTCTTGGAACAGACACCTGATAATTCGACAGAATTGAACAGTCTTGGAGAAGCAGTAGCATTGCCAAAAGAATGGGAATTGATGACTGATTGTGCACCAACACCTGAACAATTAAAAGCATTTCAATTCGGCATGAAAGTATGCAAACATGTAAAAAGTAACGCCATCGTAATCAATAATGCCTATATGACATTAGGGATTGGCGCTGGTCAGATGAATCGTGTCGGTGCTGCCGAGATTGCACTTAAACAAGCTGCAGCACGCGATGATTTCAAACCGCATGAAGCCGTGATGGCAAGCGATGCTTTCTTCCCGATGCCTGATACAGTAGCGCTTGCACATACATATGAGGTGCCCGCTATTATTCAGCCAGGTGGTTCGATTCGTGATCAAGATTCGACAGACTTTTGTAATGCACATCAGATGACTATGGTCAAGACGAATATTCGTCATTTCCGCCATTAAAGAAGGGAGATTTGTATGAAAAAAGTACTTGTTATCGGGGGCGGCGGTCGCGAACATGCTCTTGCCCGCGGACTGAGCAAAAGCCAACACGTTGAAAAAGTATTCGTCTGCCCAGGCAATCCAGGGATGTGCTTAGGACAAGATGAGCAAGATGCGCCTATTGAATGTGTGCCGATTTCTGGCACCGATATTCCCTCACTTGTGTCCTTTGCTCAATCTATGGCAATTGATTTGACGGTTGTAGGTCCTGAGCAATCTATTTGTGCAGGTGTTGTTGATGCTTTTTTGGAAAATGATTTGCCAATCTTAGGCCCTACAAAAAAAGCAGCGCAAATCGAATCATCAAAAAAATATGCAAAAGAACAAATGAAACAAGCAGGCGTACGTTGTGCGGACTATCAGTCTTTCTCTGGTAGAGCAGAGGATATGGAACAAGCGCTTGACTATATGAGAAAACAGTCGCTACCTATTGTAATCAAGCAAGATGGTCTAGCAGCAGGAAAAGGTGTAATTATTGCCCAAAGTTATGAAGAAGCTGCACAGACCATTGAAGATTTTGTCGATCATGGAGAACCTTTTATTATTGAGGAATTCTTAACAGGTGAAGAATTTTCTTTCTTTACTTTAGTCAATGGTAGTCAATGTATTCCACTAATGGCAGCTCGCGATTATAAGCGTGCATTTGATCAAGATCAAGGCAAGAACACAGGCGGTATGGGAGCATTCTCACCTGTTCCTTTTGTCGATGAATTATTAGCTCAGCGTGTACAAGACGAGATCGTCCAGCCATTGATGGATCATTTGGTTGCGATTGGCAATCCTTACACTGGCGTATTATATACGGGTGCGATGCTTAATGATAAAGGCATTTATGTCATTGAATTTAATGCGCGTTTTGGCGACCCTGAAACGCAAATCATGCTGCAACGAATTAAAAATGATTTGTATGAATTATTTGCAGCAAGTGTTCATGGACAAAAGGCCATAGCAGAAATGAATGATAATTACTGCTTAGGCGTTGTGGTGGCAGCAGAAGGATATCCGCAAAAAGCAGTAGTAGGTCAGCCGCTCCTATTTACTGAAGATTTTGCCTTTAATTCTGCCGACTTTGCGGGAGTTGCGCGCGATGAACAAGGGCAATTGATTGCTAATGGAGGCCGCTTATTTATGGTCTTACATCAAGCGCCTACATTAGCGGAATGCCGCCGATATGTATATGAACAATTGAGTGCACAAAATCTGCCTTATACATTTTATCGCAAAGATATTGGCGAGAAATTCGCAAAGGAGACTGACATATGAGTGAAGCAAAAGTAGGTGTCATCATGGGAAGCAGTTCAGACTGGGAACAAATGAAAGAGGCGTGCCTAATTTTAGACCGCTTTGGGATTAAATATGAGAAAAAAGTTGTTTCTGCGCACCGCATGCCTTTTGACATGTTAGACTATGCCAAAAAAGCTGCTTCACGTCATTTGCAAGTTATTATTGCGGGGGCAGGTGGTGCAGCACATTTGCCGGGGATGGTTGCCGCAGCAACATCACTTCCTGTCATTGGGGTTCCAATGAAATCAAGTGCACTTTCTGGTTATGACTCATTTCTGTCGATTGTTCAGATGCCTAAAGGAGTGCCTGTTGCTACCATGGCTATTGGTGCAAGTGGTGCTCAAAATGCTGGCCTTTATGCAGCTCGTGTTCTTGCGCTGTATGATGAAAAAGTCGCAGCCCATTATGAACAATTTGTAAAAGATCAATATGAGGCAGCCATTTCGATGACGGAGGCGTTGCACCATGAAGAAAATTAAACGTGGTCAGACCATTGGAATCATTGGTGCAGGACAACTAGGCAAAATGCTAGCACTCTCTGCTCAAGCAAAAGGTTATCGTATCGCGATGTATGATCCCAATCCACAAGCATGTGGTTTCAGTGTTGCAGATACTTATCAGGTGGGATCCTTTGACGACCGTACGAAATTGTTACAATTCATTCAGCAAACAGATGTCGTAACTTATGAATTTGAGAATATTGATGGACCACTTCTGGAAGAAATTGCTGAAAAAAGTTATTTACCACAAGGGGCAACTTTCTTACAAACGACACAAGACCGTCTGATGGAAAAATCATGGCTGGCATCCTTAGATATTCCAGTGGTTGCCCATCATGCAGTACGGACTCTTCAAGATTTACAACAAGCAGCATGTGCCTTGCAATATCCTTTTGTACTTAAGACAACGCGTTTTGGTTATGATGGTAAAGGACAAGAAGTGCTGAAGACACCACAAGATCTAGATAAGCCAGAAGTGCATGCTATTGTCGCTCAAGGAGCGGTAGCAGAAGCCTTTTGCCCATTCCAATATGAAGCATCGATAATCGTGGCCCGTGATCTCTATGGAAATATTGAGTGTTTCCCAGCGGCACGCAATGAGCATCGTTCAGGTATATTATTTGCATCCATTGTTCCACTTGCAAATGAAAAAGTCATTCAAAAAATGCATGCTATCGCCTTTAAGATTGCTCAAAAGAGTGAGCTTGTTGGGGTGTGCGGTGTGGAATTCTTTGTGACAGAGCAAGGCGAGATCTATGTCAATGAACTTGCTCCGCGTCCACACAATAGTGGGCATTATACCATTGAAGCATGCTCTGTGTCGCAATTTGATCAGCATATTGATGCCATTTGCGGTCAAGCACTCGCTCCTATCATATTGCACTCTGATGCATTGATGGTGAACATTCTCGGGCAACATGTTATCGATATCGAGACAGTAAGAGAACATTTTAAAGCGGCACATGTTCATTTTTATCGAAAAGGAGAGAGTCGCACTGGACGTAAAATGGGACATTGGACATGTCTTGCCCCAAATGCGGCTGCTATTACACAAATGCTAGCGACACCATTTTTAAGTAATTGGCGCGATAAATTTTAAGAAAATGATACAATAAATACATTTCTTACATGGTATAAATCATTTAAAAGATCCTGTATTGTTATTATCAGGGTCTTTTTTATCGCTCTAAAAAGATAAAACTTCCTATATATAGTGACTATAGATTTTGCGATTAAAAAAGTAATTTGTATAGATTAAAATAATTCATCATATTAATTTTAATGGTGCTATTGATTATTAATGAATGTGTCCGCATAATCTAGCGCATATCTTGACTTTCTTGAATAAAGAGTGTAAATTTATTAAAAATGCCCATTTTTAGTATGCGATGTAAGAAAAAAAGAAAAGGGTGGCAGTGTGAATAAGAAGATACAAAATATATTGATACATTTACTCTTAGGGGTACTTTTCCTCGTGCATGTTGCACCAATTCATGCACTTGGCGAGACCTTGACACAAGACAATGGCACATTTCAATATCAATTGAATGGTGACGGTGTGCGTGTGACAGGTTTTCCAAGGATCAAACGATTTCTAAATTAGAAATTCCTGATGACATTGAGGGTGTCCCCGTAACCGAGATTGCGGATCAGGCATTTAGCCAGAAAAATATTGAAACACTTATCTTAGGTAGCCATGTCAAACGTATCGGGAATTATGCATTTGCCGCCAATAAGATCGAGCATGTGGAGATTAATCAAGAATTGAAAGAAATTGGCGATTATGCTTTTCGCGACAATGCATTGAACCAGTTGGACTTAAAAAATGTGACAACTATTGGGACTGAAGCATTTGCAAATAATAACTTGGACTCCATCGCCTGGCCAAATGTTCAAAAAGTGGGCGATCGTGCTTTTATTAACAATATTTTCTATGAAGTGACAGCCCCTTCAACGATTGAAAGCTACGGTTCTGGTGTTTTTTCTAAAAATGAACGTTATGTTTTAATCAAAACTAGCAATCCACATATTCAAACAGAAGTTGTTAAAGATGCTTTTGGACAAGTTGTCAATCCTGTGACTGTAACGGTTGAATTTGTAGATCAAGCGACTGGCGAAAAGATTTTAGACGATCAGATAATTGGAAATGATTTCCAAAAAATTGATGGTTTAATCTTTTTGAATCAAAAAAACGCCTACACGCCAGACAAAATTACAGGATATCGTCCGATACAAGAGACGGTTGAATTTACCCCTGATACAACAGATTATAAATTAACTATAAAATATGAAAATCGTAGCATTAAACCTAAATTTAAAGTGGTCAAATCACCATTCATTGAAGCGGACGGTGACGGTTCAGAAGATGTCTTGAAATCTTTTGTAACGGCGACAGACTTGGATGGTAATGATCTTTCTGCTCAAATAAAAGTCAACCCGACGACTGTTGACAGTTCTGTTCGAGGTCCAGTCGAGGTTACTTATCAAGTAACAGATGCAAATGGAAATACAGCGACTTTTGAACTAAAAGTGATGGTTGGAACGAATTGGTTTGACTTTGAGCTTGGTAAGGGCTGGGTTCTGGGTGATTTTACTTATGATGGCGATAAAGTAACAGGACTTTCAGCGAGTGGTCAAGAAAAGATTAAGACCCAAAAAGAATTAATTTTACCACATTTGAATCCGCATGATGGTTCAACTACTATTCATACTGTAGCTATTAACATGGATGATGCAACTTCTTTCCGTAAGAAAGGACTAACAAGCGTAGCCGATTTTGCGGGCAATATTACAACCATTGAAGGGAAATATGATCGTTATAGCGGGTCCTACAATGCTGAAACTGGCAGAGGAACGAGTCGGGGCGAATTTTCAAATAATAAATTAACGTCCATAGACTTAAAAGGTTTGGAATATGTCGGTAAAAGTGCATTCCAAAATAACCAACTGGAAAAAATTACTTTTCCAAGCTTGAAAGTAATTGGTGCAAGTGCCTTTGCGGGGAACAATTTGAAAACTATTGAAGAAAATGACTTACCAAATGTCGAAAAACTCATCGAAATTTGGAACTTCGGTAGCGGCAACAAGTTGACAAAAGTACATATGCCACGCTTGGTATCCATTGAATCGACAGGCTTTATCGACAACCCAATTGCCGATGCCTATATGCCTAAGCTTGAAATGGTAGGACCTAATACCTTTGCTGGGAACAAGTTGACGGAAGTGACACCTAATAATTTTCCGTCCTTAAAAGTAATTGATGAAGGTGCTTTTCGCAATGGGGCTATCACGAAATTGGAATTGCCGCTGGTGGAAGATTTAGGCGATGGTTTTCGAAATAACCCTATTACAGAAGTTGTGCCGAATTTTCCGAAGTTGAAAGTTATTCGTTCAAGTGCGCTTGCAAACAAAAATATCTCAGAAATTACTGCTCCCGTCCTAGAGAAAATCGAAAGCAATGCATTTTATAATAATCCAGGAAGTACATCTTATGCAGGAGATGTTGCAGTCTGGACAGACAATACGAATTTGACGAGTAAAGAGAATTATCTGATTAATCCAACTGAACGCGATGAAGAATTAGTATGGAAAGAGTCCGACTTCGTTTGGGATAGCAATAATCGCAATCGCGTGCTTGGGTTTTCCTCCGTTGGGAAACGAAAATTCCCTGAAATGGAACGCAAGCTGACTTTGCCTGCACGTGCACGTATTGTTGGCAAACTAGCCTTTAATAACCTCGGCTTAGTCTCTGTGATAGCACCTCATGTCGAAGAAGTAGAAGAAGGTGCATTTTTCGGGAATAACTTAACGAATATTGATGATGCCTTTTCATCTTTGAAAGTTGCTGGAGACTTATCCTTTGCGGTAAATGGCTTGACCGAGCTGTCGTTGCCAGCGCTTGAAACGACAAGTTATCGTACTTTTTTTGGTAACAAATTAACAAAATTAAACTTGCCAAATGCTTTATCTATTGGTGAAGAAGCTTTTGAGCGTAACCCGATAAAAGAGTTATATTTGCCAAAAGTAAAAGTGATTGAACAAGATGCATTCACCTCTCACCAATTAAAAGAACTTTCTTTACCTTCTGTTGAAAGAATTGGTGTCGCAGCATTCTCTAAAGTTAACTCCCGCACGGCTGGAGCTAATCGTATGGATCCTCCTTATCCAGACCGAGTCGTTTCGGGATATGGGGCAAGTACGTTGGAAAAAGTTGACTTACCAAATGTAAAAGAAATTGGAGATCTTGCATTTGCAGGAAACAAAATTGCAGAAATTAATATTACGCATGTTCAAACCATTCGCCGCAAAGCGTTTCATGAGAATAAAATTAGTGGTGATCTTGTACTTCCAGATGTTCAAATGATTGGTCCGAGCGCTTTTGCACGCAATGCATTAGATAATGTCCATGTAAAAGATACGCTTGCAACGTTAGATGCAACAGCATTTGATAAAAATGTAAGTAATAACAAAGATCGCCGTCCAGTATTTGTCTTTATCGAAGGACGTGAAAATCCCCATCATTTAGAAGATGGCTACACGCAAAATGTTCGTCAACATATTATTAATCCGACCCAAGTGACGGTCAAACATGTGGACACAGAAGAAAATGAGTTGGCGGAAAGTGTTACAGAATATATCTTGAGCGAAAAAACATATTCTGCTTATCAGATTTTTAATTATGCAGCAGATAAAGAGTCAAAAGTTGCTCCAGATAATCGTCAAGAAAATGTCGTTAAATTTGTGTATACGAAGTTAGATTTAGATGAGAAACAGACACAAGGCATTGAGATCTGGCAAGATTACGAAACTGATTTAGATAGTGGTAACAAAAAAACACACTACAAAATTGGAGAATTGATGACGATTCGACTATATATGGATTTGACTGGTTTCGATTCACAAATGAACAAAGGGAAACTCAAAGTCTATTTTGATCCGAAATATATCGATCCTGAAAGTATTAGTATGCCATCTTCTTTAAGTGTGGAACGCTATGACGTGAAAAACACTGGAATCGTTGAGATTTCATTGAAATCAATCAGTGGCGGTTTCCAATTGGAGCTACCAATTAACTGGCGCTTTAGAAAATATGTAACACCAATGAATTATCCATTTAAAGTGAATTCATTATTTGAAAATGATGGTGAAGTCTTATCTGTTTCAAAACTGCTCACGCTTTCTGGTTATTATGATCTGCCCCGGATGGAAAAAGGCAGTCCAATCAATACCCCAAGTACAGAAAAAACAACACGCCGTCCAACAGATAATGGACCACGTATAATGGGTACGATTGAACAATTTGTAACCGATGAGAATACTTATGAATACAAAGTGGGAACGCCAAAACCAGTCCGTTATGATTTCACTATCAATGGCTTAGAACGTAATGTCGATCGTGCGATCATTACAGATACATTACCTACTTATATTGCTGTAAATAAATCTGGCGCTTTGGAAGAAAGAGTTGCTACATTTGATCTAAAATTGAACCCAGCATGGGCATTGTCAAACGACGGAAAAACAGTATCGCAGACGGTAGATTTCCCAGCAACTGTCTATCCTAACCGATATTTTGCGCCGCTTTATTTATCATATCCTGATCTAAAAGCAGGTTACAACGTTGAAAACCACGCTCAAATTGATTTAAGAGTTAATGATAAAGGAGCTGCTGAAAAAGATTTTACAGTTTCTGATAGCCTATCTATTTATACAGCATTTTATACAGATGTGGTGGATGCAGGCAGATTGAAATTTGAAAAGAATGCTTATGGTCGTCCACATGGCACACCATTTGATAGTTATTTCTATGATGTTCAATCAGATCGTGAAAAAACGATACCATTTTTATTGAGAATAACATCATCTAGTTCACGCTCTGACTTAAAAGAAGTGACATTAACGGACTATAAGTTAGATGATCGACTTTATTATAGTGGTGTATCCTTCCCAAGAGATTCGCATACGGCAAATAATATTCCTGTGTCAATTGTCGCTTATCAACAGTTGGGCGATAAAATGAATCCAGCAAATGATAAGATCTTACATGAGACCTCTGTTGAAATGTCCGAAAAGAATGAAGTGGTATTTGATGAGAGCTATGCAAAAGAGATTGATTATGTCCAAATTATTCTCCCTGAAAAACACAAAGTTTTTTCGGCACTTGAATTCTTGGTCAATACAAAATTAAAAGATCCAAATAAAAAACATTATATTCCAGGTGGATTAAAAAGCGATAATGTCTTCAAAAACCATGCGGTAATGTCAGGAAATCTCTATGAAGGTGGAACGGACACCGCAATCTCTAAACGTGGGGACGTGGTTGAAGAGCAATCAGGCGTATTGATTAGTAAATATGATGAAGCATGGGATAATCTGGCAGGTAACCTTATATGGGGTGTTCGCGATCAGGTTAGCATTCGTGAATATCAGCAGCAAGCAAGTGTTCGCAAAACACAAACTTACTCTAGCTCGAAAATGTTATTCCCTGGAGATAAAGGCAGCTACAATTTATCGGTCGTTCCTCATGCAAAAAGTGTGAATGGTCATGGTGAAGTTATTGACCAATCAGGCGAAAATTATCATGATTTTGAAATGGTCGATTTATTGCCAAAAGGTATCATACCAACCAAAGTCACTTTAAATAATGACTTTATACGTGCTGGCGGAAGTTGGACCTTAGAAGCTAATTATAATGGAACAGGACGTGAGGCTCTCGTCTTTAAAGGAGCAGAAATTCCAGGAAACATTCGCAGTATCGCCACTATTGATACAGAAATTGATTATGATGTTGAAGAAGGCTACATTAAAAATGAAGTCTATTGGAATTACACGAATGATGCCATTGAAAAAGTTGGCTATAAAAAAGCGTTGCCAGGAACTGACAACGAATGGCTCTATGATGATGCAACAATTCGCGTTCAAAAAGCGAGTGAAATGTCTGCAAGAAAATCAATTCGTAAAGCTGGCGAGTTAATGTGGATGTCAACGGGCATCCAAACGCAGTCCGAAGAGGCATTTGATTATCGCTTATCACTTTATAACAATCGCAATACGCCTAGAAAAGAGATTGATGTCGTTGACGTATTGCCTTATGTAGGAGATCAAAGTATCCAAGAGCTTAATATTGGCACTGGTAAACGCGCACCACGTGAAAGCGAATTTGAAAATAGCTTGGATTTAGACCGTACAATAGAAGTCCCTGATGGTTATGAAGTGCTTTATTGGAATAGTGATACGCCAATGAATTATCAAGGAAAAGCAGCTGATGAAACATTTGCTAATTTAAATTGGCCAACAACACCAGCGAAGAATACGCGTGCTATCCGCATTCGTGCAAAAGAAAATATCGAACTTGCACCAAATAGCTCCTTACACGTGATTATTCCGATGAAAGCACCAAAAAATACGGTGGCTAATGATTTTGATCGCTCAGGACAGCGTGCTTATAACACCTTTGTTCGCAAGGATGCCCACACGGTGCGCTTTGTTGAACCAAACCGTGTTTACAATGAATTGGGCTATCCACGAGGCAGCATCAGCTTCAATAAATATGGACATGAAGGCAAACATATTGCTACACAAGACTTAGAAAAACTTGAGGGTGCAATATTTGAACTATATACGGAAGATGGCGAGCTTGTGGGTAGCGCTACATCAGATGCTAAGGGACATGTACGTTTTGACGATTTAGATATCAAAAAAACTTATACCTTGAAAGAAGCAAAAGCACCTGAAGGGTATCAACTTTCTAAAAAAACATTTGAAATTACTTATGAAGATTTCAAGAAAACCTTTAAGCAAACGCAAACCTTCGATTATCACTTAACGGATGCACAAGAACAAGATGTGGTGAACATCAAGCCAATTTATGGCACCTTAAAACTTGAAAAAGTAAATGGGGAAAATAAACCGCTAGAAAATGTTCGCTTCCATCTTGTGGGTCGTGATGATGCGGATCGTGTAATTTATGATAAAGAGCATTTTACAGATCGCAAAGGTCAAGTTAGCGTTAATCAGTTACCAGAAGGAAAATATACCCTGACAGAAGTAAAAGATGAGAATCGAACGGGATATGTACCAGCTGAGCCGAGAGAATTCGTTATTGATAAGACGCATCGTGCTATTGAATATCTTGGTGATCAAGCGATTGTCAACCGCAATGTTCAATTGATCATCAACAAAGTGGAAGTGGCAGCTGATTTCGATCTGACAACTTCATTAAAAGATTTTACGAATTTTGGATTGAAGAAATTGGATGGCTATCGCTTCGTGATTACTGAAGTCGCAAATCCGACCCGTCAGATCACAACTGGACCGACTGTAAAAGGGGTCATAAAAGTTGAAGGCTTGAAAGTTAATACCTTATATGAGATTGAAGAACAAAAACAAACCGCCGATCCAATGCATGCACATAACCCAAATAAATATCGCTTTATGATTAATGATCGTGGTGTGCTCTTAGCTGAGGATGGTAGCGAGTTTAGACAAAACATTGTCAATTTCCCGAATGCGAAGAAAGAGTTGAAAGGTCGTATTCAAGTCATAAAAGTAGATAACGCGGATCGTCCACTTGAAGGTGCCGTCTTTGGACTCTACGATATGAATGATGAACTTCTTCGTGAGGCAACGACAACATTGAATGCTGATGGAAAAGCACAAGTCATCTTTGATGAATTGACAGCGGGTACCTATAAAGTGAAAGAAATACGTGCTCCGAAAGGATATGTCAAATCAGAGACCGTTCAAACCGTTGTTATTCCAAAATCAATTTATGATGAGATGATGTATGATCCAACGGTAGATACTTCGGGAGATACATTTATCAAAACGGTGGGATTCACCTATCATAACCAACCATTTGAACTAGAGATCGTAAAAGGCGATACATTCAAAGAAAATGTTACGATAAGTTATGCAGAAGATTTTATTAAAGAAAATCCAGAATATCGTTATCGCCGCAAAGGTAATGAATTTGTCGATATTTATCTTCCACTTGAAGGTGTTGAATTTGAACTTTATCAAGATGCAGGAAATCAAACGCTACAATTCGTACAAACATTGACGACCGATGCAGAAGGACATCTTCCTGTAGCTGATGTTGAGTGGAATCAGAACACTAATTATATTCTTATCGAAACTAAAGCTAAATCAGGTTATAAATTAGATAAGACACCAATTGAGTTGAATTTAAGAAATCTCTCTAAGTTAGAAACTTTTGATGGAACAATTTATCGCTATAAAGAGAATACACCTGAACGTGGACGTATTATTATTTCTAAATATGATCAAGACAATCGTCAGATCTTATCAGGTGCCAAATTTGGTCTTTATGAAAAAGGCAACTTAGAGCGTCCGCTTCAAGTTGCGACTACGAATCAATCGGGTTATATTGAATTCAAAGATTTGAAATTGAAATCCGATAATTATTCTGGTGAATATGTTGTCAAAGAAATCCAGTCACCTAAAGGATATCAACTGCTTAACCAATCATTTCAGTGTTGTACTGAATGAAAATAAAGCAAGTCATACCTTTATTGTCAATAATCCACACTTACGCAAAATAACAATTCAAAAAGAATGGATTGGAAAAACAGGACAATCAGCAAGCTTTAAATTACTAGCTGATGGACGACCAGCAATAGATGCTGATGGAAAAGAAGTAGGTACCATTACTATAACGGCAGCCAATCGTTGGAAAGCAACAATTGATAACTTGCCGAAAGTAAATGACAGTGGAGAAGAAATTGTCTATACTCTGGAAGAGCTACCAATTGCAGGCTTCCAAGCACAAGTGTCTGGAGATGCTGATACAGGCTTTATTGTACGAAATTATAGCACTGAAAAAGTAGCCATTAATGGAACTAAGACGTGGAACGATGCCGACAACCAAGACGGTATCCGTCCACAAGAGATTAGGGTCAAGCTACTTGCGGATGGAAAAGTTGTTAAAGAGCAGAAAGTAACGGCAGCTGATCATTGGGCCTATCAATTTGATAATTTACCAAAATTCAAAGATGGCAAAGTGATTACCTATTCGATCGAAGAAGTCGATGTTAAAGGTTATAAAGCGGAAGTTGATGGATTTAACATTACGAATACGCATCTTCCAGAAACAACGAAAGTTACTGGAACTAAGACATGGAACGATGCCGACAACCAAGACGGTATCCGTCCACAAGAGATTATGGTCAAATTGCTTGCAGATGGAAAAGTTGTCAAAGAACAGAAAGTAACAGCTGAAATGAAATGGGAATTTACATTCGATCACTTACCAAAATTCAATAATGGTAAACGGATTGAATATACAATTCAAGAAGAAGCTGTCGCTGGTTATACGACAACTGTTCATGGAAATATGACCGAAGGATTTGTTATTACAAACCACCACAAACCGCATACACCACCTACAACAGGTAAGCCACCAAAAGAACCTAAAGGTCACTTACCAAAAACAGGTGCAATAAGATCACATCTCTTAATGGCGATCTTAGCAGTTGGAATAGGTGTAGGATTAGTTGCTTCAGCATTTAAAAAAGAAGAGACACTTATTGTAGAATAATTTAAAAAGAGCTGTTGAATAAACAGCTCTTTTTTATTTTTGGATGATGAGAGACTTATATCTTCTCATAAGTTTGAGAAGTGTTAATCTATAAAAAAGCATTTGCCTAAAAAATAACATTTGAATCGGTGCTTAGGTCTTGACAGTGCATATAGAATTCACTATAATTAATAGACGCTATGAAAGTACGTAGGTAAGGATTGACGCAAAGGCTATTGTTGCACTATTATCCAACAAGGCTCGTAGAGAAACAAAAGAAATGTGAACATGAATCACACGTCTTTTGTATTTTTTTTGCTTAAAATAGGGCGAAAATGTTCTTTGTTAGAAATTTGTAATGATGGTAATAAATTTGTAACAAAGAGAGACCGTTAATTTTTCTTATGATACTGCCAATTTTGTAGCTAAATTTCAACGAGAGGTGAATAGATTGCCAACGAAAGAAGTAAACTATGGAAAACATCGAGTGCGCCGCAGTTTTTCAAGAATTAATGAAGTCTTGGAATTGCCGAACTTGGTAGAAATTCAACTAGATTCTTATCAGTGGTTCTTAGATGAAGGTCTACAAGAGTTATTAGATGATATTTCGCCAATTGATGATTTTTCAGGTAATTTATCGTTAGAATTCTTAGGATATGAATTTGAAGATCCTAAATATACAGTCGATGAAGCGCGTGAGCATGATGCTAATTATTCAACACCTGTATATGTTAAGTTGCGCCTAGTCAATAAAGAATCAGGGGAAGTGAAAGAACAATCCGTCTTTTTTGGAGACTTGCCTTTGATGACAGATCAGGGAACATTTATCATTAATGGTGCTGAACGTGTCGTTGTTTCGCAGCTTGTTCGTTCACCAGGTGTATATTTTAGTCCGAAACCAGAAAAAAATGGGCGTGAAGGGTTTGGCGCAGTAGTCATTCCTAACCGTGGCGCGTGGCTTGAATATGAAACTGATACGCGCGGTTTGGCGAATGTGCGCATTGACCGTACGCGCAAGTTACCACTGTCTACATTAGTTCGCGCACTGGGCTTCGGTTCAGATGACGAAATTGAAGAAATCTTTGGCCGCAGTGAATCGCTACTTGAAACGCTTGAAAAAGATATCCATAAAAATCTTGATGATTCACGTGTTGAAGAAGCGCTCAAAGATATCTATGACCGCCTACGACCAGGAGAACCAAAAACTGCAGAATCCTCTCGTAACCTATTAATGACGCGCTTTTTTGATCCGCGCCGCTACGATTTGGCACGCGTTGGTCGTTATAAATTGAACAAAAAATTAGACTTAAAAACCCGCTTGCTCGGATTGACGCTAGCGGAGACGTTAGCTGACCCAGAAACGGGAGAGGTTATCGTTGAAAAAGGAACGAAAGTCAATCGTGAAGTAATGGACCGCTTAGCCCCTGCACTTGATAATAATCTTGGCATGGTCACATTGCATCCATCTCCAGAAGCTGTCGTAGCAGAGCCGATTGATGTACAAATGATCAAAGTCTATTCAGAAATGGATCCTGACCGAGTTGTCCACATGATTGGCAATGGTCAACCAGACCTCGATGTGAAATATATTTTGCCTGCAGATATGATTGCAGCCATGTCTTATTTCTTCGGATTGATGGAAGGGTTTGGTGAAGTGGATGATATTGACCACTTAGGCAACCGTCGCATCCGCAGTGTTGGGGAACTACTCCAAAATCAATATCGCATCGGTGTTAGCCGTATGGAACGTGTGGTACGTGAGCGGATGTCGATTCAAGATGCGGACACAACCACTCCGCAACAATTAGTCAATATTCGTCCAGTTGTCGCGAGCGTAAAAGAATTCTTCGGCTCAAGCCAGTTGTCGCAATTTATGGATCAGGTGAACCCTTTAGGAGAATTGACACATAAACGTCGTCTCTCAGCACTAGGGCCTGGCGGATTGACACGTGAGCGCGCAGGCTATGAAGTCCGAGACGTTCACTACTCCCACTACGGTAGAATGTGCCCAATTGAAACGCCTGAAGGACCGAACATTGGTCTAATTAACTCTTTGGCAACCTTTGCTCGTGTTAATGAATTTGGATTTATTGAGACTCCTTATCGAAAAGTAGACCGTAAAAATGGTCACGTAACACAAGAGATTCACTATTTAACAGCTGATGAAGAAGATCAATATGTAATTGCTCAGGCAAATGCATTACTTGATGAAAATGATAACTTCGTTGAAGATCGCGTTCTAGCACGTGAGCGAGCAGATAATGAAGAAGTAGCCATTGAAGATGTGGACTACATGGATGTTTCACCGAAACAAGTTGTCTCAGTGGCGACAGCAAGTATTCCATTTTTGGAAAATGATGACTCTAACCGCGCCTTAATGGGAGCAAATATGCAGCGCCAAGCAGTGCCACTTATGCAACCTGAAGCACCACTTGTTGGAACGGGAATTGAGTATCATGCAGCATTAGACTCCGGCTCGGCGATTATTGCCAAAGAATCAGGGGTCGTTGAATATGTTGACGGCGATACGATTAAAGTGACTGAAATTGATGGTAGCACACGTACTTATCACTTAGCAAAATTCCAACGTTCAAACTCAGGTACAAGCTATAACCAACGTCCAATTGTAAAAGTTGGTGACTCTATCGACAAAGGTGAATTAATTGCTGACGGCCCATCCATGGATAATGGTGAAATTGCCTTAGGTAAAAACCCGCTCATCGCTTTCACAACTTTTGACGGTTATAACTTTGAGGATGCGGTCATTATGAGTGAACGTCTTGTAAAAGATGATGTTTATACTTCGATTCATATCGAAGAATATGAAGCAGAAGCACGCGATACAAAATTAGGACCGGAAGAAATCACACGTGAAATTCCAAACGTTGGGGAATCGGCATTACGTAACCTTGATGAAGATGGAATCATTCGAATCGGCGCAGAAGTTCGCGATGGCGATATTCTCGTAGGAAAAGTAACACCAAAAGGAATTTCCGAATTGTCAGCTGAAGAAAAATTACTTCATGCAATCTTCGGTGAAAAAGCGCGCGAAGTTCGCGATACTTCCTTACGTGTGCCACATGGCGGTGGCGGAATTGTTAGCGATGTAAAAATATTTACACGCGAAAAAGGTGATGAGCTTTCTGCTGGTGTCAATGATTTGGTTCGCGTCTATATTGCACAAAAACGTAAAATTAGAGTCGGCGATAAAATGGCAGGTCGCCATGGAAATAAAGGGGTTATTTCCCTTATTCTTCCAGAAGAAGATATGCCATTTATGCCAGATGGAACACCTGTCGATATTATGCTGAACCCACTGGGAGTTCCTTCACGTATGAACATTGGTCAAGTGTTCGAACTTCACTTAGGAATGGCCGCACGTGAATTAGGCGTTCGTTATGCAACACCAGTATTTGATGGAGCAACTGAACAAGATGTATGGGATGAGATTGCAAAAGTCGATTTGGTGGATAATGATGGAAAAGTTACATTATTTGATGGACGAACAGGAGAACCTTTTGACAAAAAAGTTGCAGTCGGCGTTATGTATTTCTTGAAACTCTCCCACATGGTCGATGATAAGATGCATGCACGTTCGACAGGTCCATATTCATTAGTAACGCAACAGCCGCTTGGAGGAAAAGCACAATTTGGAGGGCAACGATTTGGCGAGATGGAAGTGTGGGCGCTTGAAGCTTATGGTGCTGCTTATACACTTCAAGAAATCTTGACATATAAATCGGATGACGTTCAAGGTCGTGTTCGTGCATATGAAGCAATCGTAAAAGGCGATCCAATTCCAAAACCAGGAGTTCCTGAATCCTTCCGCGTGCTTGTAAAAGAACTTCAATCATTAGGTTTAGATTTGAAAGTCTTGAATGAAGCAGGCGACGAGATCGAATTGAAACTTGAAGATGAACTTGACGACATTATTAATGTTGATTCACTTGAACAAATGAAAAAAGAACAAGAAAGACTGCGTGCGCAGCAAGAAGATGAAATCAACAACTAATTCAATCATTAAACAACGTTAAAAAAGAGCTAGGGCAGCTCAAAAATATATAAAGGGAGGTTTGCCCCCTTGGCTGATGTAAATAAATTTGAAAGTATCCGTATTGGACTTGCTTCACCTGAAAAAATTCGCAGCTGGTCTTATGGAGAAGTAACCAAGCCGGAAACGATTAATTATCGCACATTGAAACCAGAAAAAGACGGACTTTTTGATGAACGCATTTTTGGGCCAACAAAAGATTATGAATGTGCCTGCGGAAAATATCGCCGTATTCACTACAAGGGTGTCGTTTGTGATCGTTGTGGTGTAGAAGTCACAAGCTCTAAAGTACGCCGCGAACGTATGGGACATTTGGAGCTAGCTACGCCTGTTACCCACATTTGGTACTTTAAAGGGATTCCAAGTCGCTTAGGGTTGATTTTAGATATGTCACCACGAAGTCTAGAAGAAATTATCTACTATGCTTCCTATGTTGTGATTGATCCAGGCGACACTGACCTAGAGAAAAAACAATTATTAAATGAGTTCGAATATCATGACTATCGCATGCAATATGGCAATGCATTCTATGCTGAAATCGGTGCCGAAGCAATTCGCCTTCTCTTAAAAGAAGTCGATTTAGAAAAAGAAGTTGAAGAATTAAAAGAATTCTTACAAACTGCAACGGGTCAACGCCGTACACGCGCGATTCGCCGCCTTGATATTTTAGATGCATTTATTGCGAGTGGTAATGAGCTTGACTGGATGGTCATGGATGTTATCCCAGTCATCCCACCAGATCTACGTCCAATGGTTCAACTGGACGGTGGTCGTTTTGCAACGAGCGATTTGAATGATTTATATCGTCGTGTAATTAACCGCAACAATCGTCTAAAACGATTGATTGATTTGAATGCACCGCATATTATCGTTCAAAATGAAAAACGTATGTTACAAGAAGCAGTCGATGCTCTAATTGATAATGGGCGCCGTGGCCGTCCAGTAACAGGACCAGGAAATCGTCCGTTGAAATCACTTTCTCATATGCTGAAAGGAAAACAAGGACGCTTCCGTCAGAATTTGCTAGGAAAACGTGTAGATTATTCGGGACGATCTGTTATCGTTGTCGGTCCGAACTTAAAAATGTATGAATGCGGTCTGCCAAAAGAGATGGCGATCGAGCTTTTCAAACCATTTGTTATGAAAGAATTAGTAGCACGCAATCTAGCGACTAACGTCAAAAATGCCAAACGCAAAATTGAACGCTTGGACAATGATATTTGGGAAGTGCTTGAAGATGTAATTCGTGAACATCCTGTCCTTTTAAACCGCGCCCCAACCCTACACCGATTAGGAATCCAAGCATTTCAGCCAGTGCTCGTGGATGGCCGCGCTATTCGCTTGCACCCATTAGCATGTGAGGCATATAATGCGGACTTTGATGGGGACCAGATGGCAGTTCACGTTCCACTGAGCGAAGAAGCTAAAGCTGAAGCGCGCATCTTAATGCTCGGTGCTCAAAATATTTTGAACCCGAAAGATGGTCGCCCAGTTGTAACACCTTCACAGGACATGGTCTTAGGAAATTATTATTTAACAATTGAACAACCAGGAGCTAAAGGTGAAGGAATGGTCTTTTCAAGCAGTAATGAAGCTTACCAAGCATATAAGACAGGCTATGTTCATCTGCACTCACGTGTTGCAATTCGCCCAACGGACCTTCCAGAGAAAACATTCTCAAAAGCTCAACGTGATCAATATATGATCACAACGGTCGGAAAAATTATCTTTAATGGTATTATGCCGAAAGAGTTCCCATATTTAAATGAACCATCCATTTATAATTTGGAAGAACAGACACCTGATAAATATTTCGTCCCTTATGGCGTAGATATCAAAGCAGCCATTCGAGAAATGCCGATTGTTTCACCATTTAAGAAAAAAGATTTGGGAAATGTTATCGCCGAAGTATTCAAGCGTTTCAAAGTGACGGAAACAAGTCGCATGCTTGATGAGATGAAAGACCTTGGTTATTCTTATGCAACGAAATCAGGTATTACTGTCAGTGTTGCTGATGTTATTACATTAGAAGAAAAACCTGAAATTTTAGCACAATCGACAGAAAAAGTCGAACGTATCAATGCTACTTATCGTCGCGGTTTGATTACAGAAGAAGAACGCTACCAAAATATTATCGATGTTTGGACACAAGCACGTGATACTATTGAAGATCATCTTGTACATTCATTGGAACAAAATAATAATATCTTTATGATGAGTGATTCGGGTGCACGTGGTAACGTTTCGAACTTGACACAGCTTGCGGGAATGCGCGGATTGATTGCTGGCCCTAATGGACAAATTATGGAATTGCCAATCACTTCAAACTTCCGCGAAGGTTTAAGCGTTTTGGAAATGTTCATTTCAACGCACGGTGCACGTAAAGGAATGACCGATACAGCGCTCAAGACAGCAGACTCTGGTTACTTAACCCGCCGCTTGGTCGATGTGGCGCAAGATGTGATTATTCGCGAAGAAGATTGTGGCACATCACGTGGACTTGTAGCTAGAGCACTTAAAAATGGCAAAGAAGAGATCGAGTCGCTTGAAGAACGTATTACGGGTCGTTATAGTTTGCGCACGCTGCTTCATCCTGAAACAAGCGAAATACTTGTGAAGGCAAATGAAATGATTACAGAAGATATTGCTCGCAAAATTATTAAAGCGGGTTATGAAGAAGTGCCAATTCGTTCAGTATTCAACTGTAACACACGCCATGGCGTCTGCCGTAAATGTTATGGCCGCAACTTAGCGACAGGACATGAAGTAGAAGTCGGCGAAGCAGTTGGAACAATTGCGGCACAATCTATCGGTGAACCAGGAACACAGCTAACAATGCGTACATTCCACACAGGTGGTGTTGCGGGCGATGATATTACGCAAGGGCTTCCACGTGTTCAAGAAATATTTGAAGCACGTCATCCAAAAGGACAAGCAACAATTAGTGAAGTCGAAGGTGAAGTTATCTCGATTGAAGAGAATGTTGCGGAACGTCTGAAAGAAGTTACGATTAAAGGCGCTACCGATACACGTGCTTATACTTTACCAATCAATGCGCGTATGAAAGTTGAAATTGGTAATGTGATTGAACGTGGAGCACCAATAAATGAAGGGTCAATCGATCCAAAAGAACTGCTTGCAGTAAGCGATATTATGACACTTCAAAGCTATATGCTCAAAGAAGTTCAATATGCATATCGTAGCCAAGGGGTTGAAATTGGCGATAAACACGTTGAAGTTATCGTGCGTCAGATGCTTAGAAAAGTGCGCGTCCTTGATCCAGGCGATACAGATCTGTTGCCAGGAGCTTTAATGGACATCCATGACTTTAAAAATCAAATTACACAAACATTGAAATCTGGTGGACAACCAGCGACTGCACGTCCAGTCCTTTTAGGAATTACCAAAGCTGCCTTGGAAACTAATAGTTTCTTATCGGCTGCTTCATTCCAAGAAACGACACGCGTTTTAACAGATGCTGCCATTCGTGGAAAAGAAGATGAACTTATTGGACTGAAAGAAAATGTCATCATTGGAAAATCTATTCCAGCTGGAACGGGAATGAAAATTTATAACGCAATTGAGCCTTATTACACTGGCCCGAATGTTATCCCACAAGAAGATGGCGAAGATGTTATTGAAGAAGTAGAATAAAAAGAAAAAAGCTAACTCTTTAAAGGGTTAGCTTTTTTATATTACCCGACATTTATCTATGATATGCAACGAGAAATTTATGAAAGGCAGAAGCCTTCATTTTTTAAAAATGAAGGCGAAAAAAAGAGGGACATTTTTGGCGATAGAAATAATATATAATGGTAGTTTTTGTTTTCATAAGAGGTAGAGTATAAATTGCCGAAAAAAGTAGATGATTTTTTTATTTTTTTAGTTGACACGTTAAAAGGGGCATGTTATTCTAATGAAGGTGCTTAAAGCGGGACCCTTATGCCTTAATGGCAAGGATCCCATTGAGTACAGACGATACATTCATCCAATCGCTTTATATTATAAGGCGATTTATAATTTTGATGAGTTGCAAACGCCTGGATGTGTGGTCTAAAAATTTTAAGTGAAACACTGTTGGAAGGAGGATAAATATGCCAACAATTAACCAGTTAGTTCGCAGTCCTAGAAAAAGCAAAGTAGAAAAATCTGAATCACCTGCTTTGAATAGAGGATTTAACACATTAAAACGTCGTCCAACGCGTGTCCTTTCCCCACAAAAACGTGGAGTATGTACGCGTGTCGGAACCATGACCCCTAAAAAACCGAACTCTGCATTGCGTAAATATGCGCGTGTTCGTTTATCGAACCAAGTAGAAGTTACTGCATATATCCCGGGTGAAGGTCACAACTTACAAGAACACAGCGTGGTCCTTATTCGCGGTGGTCGTGTAAAAGACTTACCAGGGGTACGTTACCATATCGTTCGTGGTGCACTTGACACTGCAGGCGTAACGGATCGTAAACAAGGCCGTTCTAAATATGGAACAAAAAAACCTAAAGAATAAAAAAGATTAACCATTTGGAATAGATTTTAAGAAAGGGGGAGGGGCTATGTCTCGTAAAGGTCCAGCACCAAAAAGAGATGTTGCGCCAGATCCGATTTATCAATCAAAACTTGTAACTCGTTTGATTAATCAAGTCATGGTTGACGGAAAACGCGGAAAATCAATTACTATCTTATATGAAGCATTTGACATTATTAAAGATAAAACAGGAAATGATCCTTTAGAAGTTTTTGAGGCAGCAATGCAAAACATCATGCCTGTTTTAGAAACGAAATCTCGTCGTGTAGGAGGTTCTAACTATCAAGTGCCAATGGAAGTTCGTCCGGAACGTCGTACAACTTTAGCATTGCGCTGGTTAGTGAACTATGCACGCCTTCGTGGAGAAAGAACCATGCAAGAACGTCTTGCTTACGAAATCATGGACGCTGCTAATAACACAGGCGCAGCTGTTCGCAAACGTGAAGATGTTCATAAGATGGCAGAAGCAAACAAAGCTTTCGCACATTATCGCTGGTAAGCATCATCCACGCTTAACATTAAAGAAACTTATCATAATTGATAATTTCTTACAGAAATAAAAATAAAGAAAAAGAGGTGTAACGAAAAAGTGGCAAAAAGACAATTTACTCTTGAAAAAACACGTAATATTGGTATTATGGCGCACATTGATGCCGGAAAAACTACCACCACTGAACGTATTCTTTTCTATGCAGGTCGTACGCACAAAATTGGGGAAACTCATGACGGTGCAGCCGTAATGGACTGGATGGAAGAAGAAAAAGAACGTGGTATTACGATTACCTCTGCAGCGACTACTGCTCAGTGGAGAGAACATCGAGTAAACATTATTGATACACCTGGACACGTGGACTTTACCGTAGAGGTTGAACGTTCACTTCGCGTTCTTGACGGAGCTGTTACCGTATTGGATGCACAGTCTGGGGTAGAACCACAAACTGAAACTGTGTGGCGCCAAGCGACCACTTATAATGTCCCACGTATTGTGTTCGTTAACAAAATGGACAAAATCGGAGCGGACTTCTTAAATGCTACAAAAACAATTACCGATCGTTTACAAGCAGATGCATGCCCAATTCAATTACCAATTGGTGCAGAAAATGATTTTGAAGGAATTATTGACTTAGTAGATATGGATGCTGTGATCTATAACGATGATCTCGGAAAAGATATCTCTCATATCGAAATTCCAGAAGAATATCGTGCATTGGCTGAAGAATGGCGTGAAAACCTTCTTGAAAAACTTTCAGAATATGATGAAGACTTCATGATGAAATATCTTGAAGGAGAAGAAATTACAACCGATGAAATTAAAGCCGCTATCCGTAAAGCAACATTAACGGTTGAATTCTTCCCAGTACTTTGCGGATCCGCCTTCAAAAACCGCGGAGTCCAACCAGTACTAGATGCTGTTATTGATTATCTTCCATCTCCACTGGATGTTCCTGCAATTGAAGGACATATTCCAGGAGAAGAAGACAAAATCGAAACACGCCCATCATCAGATGATGAACCATTTGCAGCATTAGCCTTTAAAGTGATGACAGATCCGTTCGTTGGTCGTCTAACATTCTTCCGCGTCTATTCTGGAACATTGGAAGCAGGAAGTTATGTATTGAATGCCTCATCAGACACTCGCGAACGTGTTGGACGTATCTTGCAAATGCATGCTAACAACCGTAGCGAAATTGAAGAAGTATTCTCTGGTGATATCGCTGCTGCTGTTGGACTTAAGAATACATCGACAGGGGATACACTATGTGCAGAAGATGCACCAATTATTCTCGAATCAATGGAATTCCCTGAGCCGGTAATTCAAGTTGCGATCGAACCTAAAACGAAAGCGGACCAAGATAAAATGGGTCTTGCCCTTCAAAAATTGGCAGAAGAAGATCCAACTTTCCGTGCTGAAACAGACCAAGAAACTGGCGAAACATTAATCTCTGGAATGGGTGAGCTTCACTTAGACGTTATCGTTGAGCGTTTACGCCGCGAATTCAAAGTGGAAGCGAACGTTGGAGCTCCTCAAGTTTCTTATCGTGAAACATTTACGAAAACAGTTGAAGCTGAAGGTAAATTCGTTCGTCAGTCTGGTGGTAAAGGTCAATATGGACATGTATGGATCGAATTCTCACCGAACGAAGAAGGCGCAGGATTTGAATTTGAAGATGCAATCGTCGGTGGGGTCGTACCACGTGAATACATTCCATCAGTTGAAGATGGACTTAAAGCAGCAATGGAAAATGGTGTCTTAGCTGGTTTTCCACTTGTTGACGTTAAAGCCAAACTTTATGATGGTAGTTACCACGATGTTGACTCGAGTGAGACAGCCTTTAAAGTGGCAGCAAGTCTTGCGCTTCGTGAGGCAGCTAAACGTGCAGGTGCCGTTATTCTTGAACCAATCATGGAAGTAGAGATTACAGCGCCTGAAGAATATCTTGGCGATTTGATGGGTCATATCTCAGCACGTCGCGGAAGCATCGAAGGTAGCGAACAACGTAAAAATGTTACAGTCGTTCGTGGACAAGTGCCACTATCTGAAATGTTCGGCTATGCGACAACATTACGTTCAGCTACACAAGGTCGTGGAACATTCGTAATGCAATTCTCACATTATGCACAAGTTCCACAATCTATTGCAGATGAAATTATTGAAAGTCATGGTAGACAACAATAATGCAGCATTCTGATTGAAGTTGAGTAAAAGGCGTTATCCGTTGCTTTTACTCCCTTCAATCAGTATAATGATTGAAGATAAGGGGATGCCCCTTTAAACCAAATAATCTAAAATCCTAAGGAGGAACTATTTAAAATGGGTAAAGAAAAATTTGATCGTACAAAACCACATATGAACATTGGTACCATTGGTCACGTTGACCACGGTAAAACCACTTTAACTGCAGCTATTACAACAGTGTTAGCAGAAAAAGGTCTTTCAGAGAAAAAAGACTATGCATCTATTGATGGTGCACCAGAAGAAAAAGAACGTGGAATTACTATTAACACTTCTCACGTAGAATATGAAACAGAAAAACGTCACTATGCACACATTGATGCACCTGGACACGCTGACTACGTTAAAAACATGATTACGGGTGCAGCACAAATGGACGGTGCAATCCTTGTTGTTTCTGCAGCTGATGGTCCTATGCCACAAACTCGTGAACATATCCTACTATCTCGTCAAGTTGGTGTTCCATACATCGTAGTATTCTTGAACAAACTTGATATGGTAGATGATGAAGAGCTTGTAGAATTAGTTGAAATGGAAGTTCGTGATCTTCTAAATGAATATGACTTCCCTGGAGATGACACACCAGTTATCGCAGGTTCCGCATTGAAAGCTATCGAAGATCCTCATAGTAAATGGGGCGACAAAGTGATGGAACTTATGGATGCTGTTGATGAATATATCCCAGAACCAGAACGTGACGCTAACAAACCATTCTTAATGCCTGTTGAAGACGTGTTCTCAATTTCTGGACGTGGTACTGTAGCAACCGGTCGTGTAGAACAAGGTCGTGTTGAAGTAGGTAATGAAGTAGAAATCGTTGGTTTACGCGATACCGCTAAAACAACTGTTACCGGAATCGAAATGTTCCGTAAACTTCTTGACTACGCAGAAGCTGGAGATAACATTGGAGCACTTCTACGTGGTGTAGGTCGTGATGAAGTAGAACGTGGACAAGTTTTAGCAACACCAGGTTCTATCACACCTCATACAACCTTTGAAGGTGAAGTATATGTCTTATCAAAAGAAGAAGGCGGACGTCATACCCCATTCTTCTCAAATTATCGCCCACAATTCTACTTCCGTACAACGGACGTTACAGGTGTTATCACATTACCAGAAGGAACCGAAATGGTTATGCCTGGTGACAACACAAACATGCATGTAGAATTGATTGCACCAATCGCTGTTGAAGAAGGAACACGTTTCACAATTCGTGAAGGTGGCCGTACAGTTGGTGCTGGTGTTGTAACAAAAATTGATAAATAATTCATTAAAAAAAGCTGACGCCTAAGCGTCAGCTTTTTTATTTTCCAAAATAATAATAACTCTCTACAAAAAGATGAGCGTCAAATTATTGAAAATAGGATAACCAAATAGGGAAGTTGGAAAATTGTATATAAATAATAGATGATATGATAGGATAATTTTAATAAATATTAGGATTGTAAAATAAGAAAGCAGCCAAAAAGAAAGCCGCTTCTAATGATGTGTGGCAATTGATGATTTTTTGAAGAATATAAAGTGTGCTTGAGGAGAAATAAAATGGGAAAAATTATAATTAAGGAAGATATATTGCCAGTTTTAGATAGTGTGCTTAGACTATATGACGATGTCTCTTGGAGTGCTTATACATCTAATCCAGAGCAACTGGAAAAGGCCTTGAAGAATTCTTTAAAAGTTTGGACTGTATGGGACGATGAGCAATTAATTGGCTTAGCCAGAGTTGTAGGCGATGGTTATACCATTATTTATATTCAAGATATTTTAATCTTACAAGCTTATCAAGGTAGAGGATTAGGGAGTCAACTTTTAAAAATAATCCTTGAAGAGTATCAATATGTGCGACAAATTGTTTTATTAACTGAAAATAGTGAAAAAACAAAAAGATTTTATAAGAAAAATGCTCTTATGCCAGTGGATAATTATCAATGCATCGCTTTTATGAAATAATGAAGTGGTGCTGATTATTTCATGCCACTAGATGCATATCATTTTCATATTTTGGTGCAGATTTTATTGTAAAAGTTAAGTATTAAAAAAAATTGGAAATGCCCTTCAAGGGTATTTTCTTTTTTTATTGAGCAAAAGATGCCATCTTTTTAAAAGATAGCGAAAAATATAAAAGAAGCCTTGCACTCCATAGCCATTCATAGTATACTATTTGATGTGCCTTGAGAAAGGGATAGGGATTAGTGCGCCCTTTTTTAAGGTAAAACAGCGATGAAGTGAGAGGTTGCGACACACTAGGGTGCGTTGGCACCGGCTAGCCATGAGAGTGTGCCGGAAATTTTCGCGGAGCTAGTTTATTATTTAAATAAGCGAGGAGGGTTATCATGGCAAAACAAAAAATTCGTATTCGTTTGAAAGCTTACGAACACGGTGTACTTGATCAATCAGCAGAGAAAATCGTTCAAACTGCAACACGTACAGGCGCAGAAGTAGCAGGACCTGTTCCACTACCAACAGAACGTCAATTGTTCACAATCATTCGTTCACCACACGTCTATAAAGACTCACGTGAACAGTTTGAAATGAGAACTCATAAACGTTTGATCGACATCATCAATCCTACACCTAAAACGGTTGATGCTCTAACTAAATTAGACTTGCCAAGCGGTGTAGATATTGAAATCAAGCTATAAAAATAAAGAATAAATGGAGGTGTACTCATGACCAAAGGAATCTTAGGGAAAAAAGTCGGAATGACTCAAGTTTTCACAGATAATGGTGAACTCGTTCCTGTAACAGTGATCGAAGTTCAACCAAACGTTGTTTTACAAGTGAAAACCAATGAAACAGACGGCTATGAATCCGTTCAGCTCGGCGCTTTCGATAAACGTGAAGTGCTTGCAACACAAGCTGAACAAGGTCATGCAAAAAAAACAGATACTGCTCCTAAGCGCTTCGTTAGAGAAATTCGCAACGCAGAGCTTGGAGAGGTATCCGTTGGCGATACAGTAGGCGTAGAATTATTTGAAGAAGGCGAATTAGTAGACGTTACGGGTACAACCAAAGGGAAAGGTTTCCAAGGAGTCATCAAACGTCATGGTCAAAGTACTGGACCAATGGCTCATGGTTCTCGATTCCACCGTCGTCCGGGGGCTATGGAAGCTGCAACAGCACCAGCTCGCGTTCGTAAAGGCAAAAAATTGCCAGGACGCATGGGCGGCAAAACAGTAACGATTCAAAATCTTGAAATTGTTCGCGTAGATGCTGAACGAAACGTACTACTCATCAGAGGGAACGTTCCAGGATCTAAAAAATCTTACGTTGAAATTAAATCTGCCGTAAAAATCGGCGATACACAATTAGACTAGGAAGGGAGGATTTGAATTATGCCGACAGTTAAATTATTTGCACAAGACGGAACCAACCAAGGCGAAGTAAAACTAAATGAAGCAGTCTTCGGTGTGGAACCAAATAATCAATTAATTTATGACGCAGTTGTTAGCCAACGCGCACGTCTACGTCAAGGAACTCACGCAACTAAAACGCGTGGTGAAGTACGTGGCGGAGGTAAAAAACCATGGCGTCAAAAAGGAACCGGTCGTGCACGACATGGCTCAATGCGCTCACCTATTTGGGTTGGCGGTGGAGTAGTATTCGGACCGACCCCACGTTCATATGGTAGTCGTCTACCTAAAAAATCACGTCGTTTAGCACTCAAATCTATTCTTTCTCAGAAAGTATTAGACAATGAGCTAATCGTTGTTGATTCAATTCAATTAGAACAACCAAAAACAAAACAATTTAAAGCTGTTTTAGACCAATTACAAGTTACTGGTAAAGTGCTTGTTGTAGTCGATGAGTTAACTGAAAATATTGTCCGCGCATCCAATAATTTACAAAATGTTAAAGTAAGTCTTGCAGGTCGCATCTCAGTATTGGACATTATCTCAGCAGACCAAGTCGTCTTCACAAAAGCAGCATTAAATGAAGTAGAGGAGGCTCTTCAATAATGGATGCACGTAACGTAATTTTGCGCCCAGTCATTACAGAATCTTCTGTACATGCTATGGATGACAAGAAATATACATTCCTCGTTCACCCAAAAGCGAACAAAGTACAAGTTCGTCACGCAATAGAAGAAATCTTTGATGTAGAAGTTGAAAAAGTAAACATTATGAACATCAAACCAAAAGCAAAACGTTTCGGTCGTTATGAAGGGTTTACCGCAGGCCGTAAAAAAGCTATCGTAACTCTAACTAATGCATCGAAAGATATTGAAATTTTTGGTAAAGAACTCGACGAAGAATAAAAGAAATACTTACAAGAAATCGATAGGAGGGAAAGAACGTGGCAATTAAGCATTATAAACCGACTTCAAATGGTCGTCGTAATATGAGCGCATTAACAAATAGCGAAATTACGACAAAAAAACCTGAAAAAACATTGCTTGTACCAAATCCAAAACGTGCAGGACGTAACCATCAAGGTCGCATCACAACCCGTCATCATGGCGGAGGCCACAAACACCAATATCGTATTATTGATTTCAAACGTCGTCAAGACGACATTCGCGGAATTGTTAAAACGATTGAATACGATCCAAACCGCTCCGCTAATATTTGTTTAATCCAATACGAAAATGGTGTAAAAACTTACATCATCGCACCAAAAGGAATTAAAGTTGGCGATGAAGTAATGTCAGGAGAAAGCGTAGATATTAAAGTAGGTAATGCATTACCTCTTAAAAACATTCCGGTAGGTACACTGGTTCATAACATCGAATTAAAACCAGGACGCGGCGGACAATTAGTTCGTTCTGCAGGTACAGGCGCTCAAGTTTTAGGTAAAGAAGGCAAATATGTCCTTGTACGTCTAAGCTCAACCGAAAACCGTCTTATCTTAGCAGAATGCCGTGCAACTATCGGTGTTGTTGGAAATGAACAACATGAACTTGTTCGCATTGGTAAAGCAGGGCGCAATCGCTGGTTAGGCAAACGTCCAGCTGTTCGCGGATCTGCTATGAACCCTAACGATCACCCACATGGTGGTGGGGAAGGAAAAACCGGTATCGGTATGCCTAGCCCAATGACTCCATGGGGTAAACCAACACTTGGTAAGAAAACACGTCGTCAAAAACAATCAGATGCGTTAATCGTACGCCGTCGTCGTGCTAAAAAACGCAACAAATAATTAACAGTGAATTTAAAAGGTGGTTTGATGCTCATTGTGAGCGTCAACCTCACCTATATCAAGAACTCATTCCAGTAAAGGAGGGCACTAGATGGCTCGTAGTTTGAAAAAAGGACCTTTCGTGGATGACCATTTAATGAAAAAAGTAAAAGAAATGGACGAAAATAACAAACGCGTAATCCGTACATGGTCACGTCGTTCAACTATTTTCCCTAACTTTGTGGGTCATACGATTGCAGTTTATGATGGAAGAAAACACGTTCCAGTCTATATCCAAGAAGATATGGTTGGACATAAACTCGGTGAATTCGCACCAACAAGAACATTCCGCGGACACTCAAAAAGTGATCGCACGACTAAAGTCTTTTAATTGCGAAAGGAGGAAACAATAATGGCAGAAACCATTACAGAAGCAAGAGCTGTTGCTAAAACGGTACGCATTGCACCACGCAAAGTTCGTTTAGTTGTTGATGCTATTCGAGGTAAAAATGTAGCAGATGCTATTTCTACCCTTCATTTCGCAAATAGAGGTGCAGCTGAAGCCGTAGAAAAAGTATTGATGTCAGCGATCGCAAATGCTGAACACAACTTTGATTTATATGCAGAAGATTTATATGTAAAAGAAGCGTACGTTGATGAAGGACCAACATTAAAACGGTTCCGCCCTCGCGCTCAAGGCGCAGCATCACGCATCAACAAACGCACAAGCCACATTACAATTGTGGTATCTGAACACGAGGAGGGGTAAGATACAATGGGTCAAAAAGTTAATCCACATGGTTTACGAGTAGGCGTTATCCAAGATTGGGATGCAAAATGGTTCGCAAATGACAAAGATTTTGGCGACATCTTGCACGAAGACTTAGCCATCCGTAACCTTATTGATGAAAAACTGAGCGATGCTTCTGTATCACGTGTAGAAATTGAACGTGCCGCTAACCGTGTCAACGTATCAATTCATACCGCTAAACCAGGAATGGTTATTGGAAAAGGCGGATCAGAAGTAGACGCATTGAGAAATGAACTCAATCATTTAACAGGTAAACGCGTTCATGTGAATGTTATTGAAATCAAAAAACCTGAACTTGACGCACAACTTGTTGCAGAAAACATTGCAGAACAATTAGAAAATCGTATCGCATTCCGTCGCGCACAAAAACAAGCGATCCAACGCACCATGCGTGCAGGAGCTGAAGGTATTCGCACCCAAGTTTCTGGACGTTTGAATGGCGCGGATATGGCGCGTACAGAAGGATTTGCTGAAGGAACAGTTCCACTACATACCATTCGTGCGGATATTGACTATGCACACGTTGAAGCCGATACTACTTATGGTAAACTCGGCGTAAAAGTATGGATTTCAAAAGGAGAAGTTCTTCCAGAAGTCGCAGATGATTCGGAAGGAGGAAAATAATCGATGTTAGTACCTAAACGTGTTAAATACCGTCGCGAATTCCGCGGTCGCATGCGCGGGGAAGCTAAAGGCGGTAAAGAAATTGCATATGGCCAATATGGTCTACAAGCTGTCGATTCCAAATGGATTACGAGTCGTCAAATTGAAGCTGCGCGTGTCGCAATGACTCGTTATATGAAACGTGGCGGGAAAGTATGGATTAAAATTTTCCCACACAAACCAGTGACTGCTAAAGCGATTGGGGTACGTATGGGGTCTGGTAAAGGTGCACCAGAAGGATGGGTCGCACCAGTAAAACGTGGAAAAATCATGTTTGAAGTTGCCGGAGTTCCAGAAGAAGTAGCTCGCGAAGCTTTACGCTTAGCATCACACAAATTACCAGTTAGAACGAGATTTGTTGCTCGTGAAGAAAGTGGTGACTCGGATGAAAGCTAAAGAATTAAAAGAATTATCCACTGAAGAATTAGTGAAATTAGAAGCTGACTACCGTGATGAATTGTTCAACTTGCGTTTTCAGTTAGCAACTGGGCAGCTAGAGAACACTGCACGCATTAAACAAGTTCGCAAAAATATCGCACGTGTAAAAACCGTCTTACGCGCTGCAGAACTTGCTTAGGTAGACAGTCTGTCGGTTTGATCGAATGAATCGAGAGAAGAAGGAGGCAGAAAATGGCCGAACGTAACAATCGTAAGGAATATGTTGGACGTGTGGTATCCGATAAAATGGAAAAAACCATCGTTGTTGAAATTTCAACACGTAAACCACACCCTAAATATCGTAAAAGAATCAAATTTTCAACTAGACTAAAAGCTCATGATGAAAATAATCAAGCAAAAGAGGGCGACTTAGTTCGTATTATGGAAACTCGTCCCCTATCAAAAGATAAACGTTTCCGCTTAGTAGAGATTGTAGAGGAAGCAATCGTTTTATAATCTCAGACGGAACAGCTTGAAAGGAGGATACGAACATGCTTCAAGAAGAAAGTATTATGAAAGTGGCAGATAACTCCGGCGCTCGTCTTGTAAAAGTCATCCGCGTACTCGGAGGTAGTGATGTAAAATATGGAAACATTGGTGATGAAGTTATTGTTTCTGTTAGACAAGCTACACCAGGCGGCGTTGTCAAAAAAGGTGAAGTGGTACGCGCGGTTATTGTCCGCACAAAATCCGGCGCTCGTCGCTTAGATGGTTCATATATCAAGTTTGATGAAAATGCTTGTGTGATTATTAGAGAAGACAAATCCCCACGCGGAACACGTATTTTTGGACCAGTCGCTCGTGAATTACGTGAAAATAACTTCATGCGCATCGTATCACTTGCGCCAGAAGTACTATAAGTAAAGTATCAAGGAGGTGCGCAGTATGTTTGTTAAAACAGGAGATCAAGTGAGAATCATCGCAGGAAAACATCGCGGTGAAGAAGGAAAAGTAATCCACACGATTCCTAGTCAAAATAAAGTAGTTGTTGAAAATATCAACATCGTGAAAAAACACCAACGTCCAATGGGTATGGGTCAAGAAGGTGGCATTGTAGAAAAAGAAGCACCAATTGACGCATCAAACGTTCAATTAATTGATCCGGAAACAGGCGAAACAACGCGCGTTGGTTTCAGAGTAGAGGACGGTAAAAAAGTTCGCTATTCCAAAAAAACAAATAACCCATTATAAGAATTGTCGGAAGGAGGACTATAGAGCATGAATCGTCTTAAAGAAAGATATGAAAACGAAATCCGCCCGAGTCTAGTAGATAAATTTGAATATTCATCTATTATGCAAGCACCAAAAGTTGAAAAAATTGTGTTGAACATGGGTGTTGGCGATGCAGTGAATAACTCAAAAAATTTAGACAATGCAGTTAACGAATTAACCTTAATTTCAGGACAAAAACCTGTCGTAACTCGCGCAAGAAAATCCATTGCGGGCTTCCGCTTACGTGAAGGAATGCCTATCGGAGCAAAAGTTACTTTGCGCGGTGAACGCATGTATGATTTCTTAGATAAATTAGTGTCCGTTTCACTTCCTCGTGTACGTGACTTCCGCGGTGTAAGCAAAAATTCATTTGACGGACGCGGCAACTACACATTAGGGGTGCGCGAACAATTAATTTTCCCAGAAATTAGTTACGATGATGTAGATAAAGTACGTGGGTTAGATATCGTTATCGTCACAACGGCAGAAACTGATGAAGAAGCTAGAGAGTTACTTTCACAACTGGGCATGCCATTTCAACGATAAGATAGGAGGAAACTAAAACATGGCTAGAAAAGCATTAATTAATAAAAATAACAAACCAGCCAAATTTTCCACTCAAGAATACACACGTTGTCAAAGATGTGGACGACCACACTCTGTCTATCGTAAGTTTAAATTATGCCGTATTTGCTTACGCGAATTAGCATATAAAGGACAAATTCCTGGACTTAAAAAAGCAAGCTGGTAAGAAAAGTGTTCACTAGTTAGGAAAAGGAGGCATCGAGATGGGAATGACAGATCCAATTGCAGACTTTTTAACTCGCATTCGTAATGCGAACGCTGCAAAACATAAACAAGTTTCAATCCCTGCATCAAACATCAAACGTGAGATGGCAGAGATTTTAAAAGAAGAAGGATTTATTCGCGACTGGAAGTTCGAAGAAGATGGACACCAAGGTGTAATTACTATTACATTGAAATATGGTCCGAATAATGAACAAGTTATTACAGGACTTAAACGTATTTCCAAACCAGGTCTACGCATTTATGCTGGCGCAACAGAAGTACCACGTGTACTTAACGGATTAGGAATTGCATTAGTTTCCACATCTGAAGGCGTCGTCACAGACAAAACCGCTCGTAACCGCAATATCGGTGGAGAAGTGTTAGCATACGTTTGGTAATCGTAAATTATTACAAGGAGGTGTAATCCGATGAGCCGTATCGGTAAACAAATTATCGAGATCCCTGAAGGTGTAGAAGTAACTTTCACAGAGGATCATGTAGTCACCGTTAAAGGTAAAAAAGGTGAACTTACACGTCAATTAAGACCTGAAATCAATATTCATCACGAAGGCAACACCATCGAATTTACGCGTGACAGTGAACAAAAAGAAGTACGTTCATTACATGGAACCACTCGTTCACTCGTTCAAAATATGATTGATGGCGTTACTGAAGGATTTTCAAAAACATTGGAATTGGTTGGGGTTGGTTATCGTGCCCAAATGCAAGGTAACAAATTAGTCTTGAACGTAGGACTTTCTCACCCTGTTGAGTTTGAAGGCGATGAACTTACAACGATCGAAACGCCAAACCAAAACCAAATTATCGTTAAAGGAATTAGCAAAGAAGCAGTCGGAGAACTCGCAGCAAACATTCGTGCCGTGCGTATTCCAGAACCTTACAAAGGAAAAGGAATTCGTTACCAAGGCGAACAAGTGCGTCGTAAAGAAGGTAAAACCGGTAAATAATCCGTACCAAATGTTTTTGCTACATTTGAAACGATGGATTCAAGAATTAAATATAATATGCAATCAAATGATTGATTATAAATTAAAAATACGAGGTGACAATTGTGATTATAAAACCAGATAAAAACAAAACACGTCTAAATAGACATAAACGTATTCGTCGTAGACTTTCTGGTACTGCTGAGTGCCCACGTTTAAGCGTCTTCCGCTCAAACAAAAACATCTATGCTCAATTAATTGATGACGTAGAGGGTGTAACGCTCGCAAGTGCATCTACCTTAGATAGTGACGTAAGCGATGAACTTACAAAAGTTGAACAAGCTGCAAAAGTAGGCGAACTTATCGCAAAACGTGCAGTCGATAAAAACATTAAAGAAGTCGTATTTGACCGTAGCGGTTACAAATATCATGGACGCGTTCAAGCATTAGCAGATGGCGCACGTGAAAATGGACTAGACTTTTAAAGCGAGGAGGAGATTTTAGATGGTATCACATATCGATGCTAAAACATTAGACTTAGAAGATCGTGTTGTTGAAATCAACCGCGTTACTAAAGTTGTTAAAGGTGGACGAAATCTTCGCTTTGCCGCTTTAGTTGTCGTCGGTGACCGCAATGGACACGTAGGAATTGGTACAGGAAAAGCGCTTGAAGTACCAGAAGCAATTCGTAAAGCAATTGAAGATGCTAAAAATAACTTGATTGAAGTGCCAATCGTTGGAACAAGTATTCCACATGAAGTTTTAGGAGTACATAGTGGCGGACGCGTTATGCTACGTCCTGCAGTTGCTGGTTCTGGAGTTTCCGCTGGTGGACCTGTGCGTGCCGTTCTTGAATTAGCAGGTGTTGAAGATATTTCTTCAAAATCACTTGGTTCAAGTACTGCAGTGAACATGGTACGTGCGACAATTGATGGTATCAAACAATTGAAACGTGCTGAAGAAGTTGCAAAACTTCGCGGGAAATCTGTAGAAGAATTATTAGATTAAGGAGGATGACACAATGGCAAACTTAAAAGTTACTCTAAAAAGAAGTTTGATTGGTCGTCCGCAAAAACAACACAATGCGATTCAATCATTAGGACTCACAAAAAAAATCGGCTCTCATAATGTTGTTAAAGACAACGAATTAAGCCGTAAAACTATCGAAGTAGTCAAACACTTAGTAGAAGTAGAAGAAGTTAGCGAATAATCTCAATCAAAGGAGGTGCCAGTGTTATGAAACTTCATGAACTAAAACCGAATGAAGGCGCTCGAAAAGCAAGAAAACGCATCGGTCGCGGATCATCGAGCGGTTGGGGTAAAACAAGTGGACGCGGACAAAAAGGACAACACGCTCGCGGTAAAGGACCACGTATTACTTTTGAAGGTGGGCAAACACCATTATTCCAAACCTTACCAAAACGCGGATTTACTAACTTTACCCGTAAAGAATATGCAATCGTGAATTTGGATACCTTAAATTCATTCGAAGCCGATACAGTCGTAACACCGGAAACATTAGTTGAAGCAGGAATTTTGAAAAACAACAAAAAAGAAGTTAAAGTGCTCGCTAAAGGTGAACTTGATCACAAATTAACAGTCAAAGCTCACAAATTTTCCGCTGCTGCAAAAGAAGCAATCGAATCAGCTGGTGGAACTGCTGAGGTGATCTAAATGATCAAACTATTAAAAGGTGCGTTCACAGAAAAAGATGTGCTGAAACGCATTTTGTTTACATTAGGCATTTTACTGGTGTTTCGTTTTGGAACACATCTTACCGTTCCCGGAGTAAATGCTAAAGCATTAAGAGACCTTGCTGACACAGGTCTTTTTGGCTTGTTAAACACTTTTGGTGGTGGAGCGCTGTCTAATTATTCTGTTTTTGCATTAGGGGTTTCCCCTTATATTACCAGCTCCATTATTATCGAGTTGATGCAAATGGATATTATTCCAGCGTTTAAAGAGTGGTCAGAGCAAGGAGAAGTTGGACGAAGAAAGTTAAATCAAGCAACGCGTTACTTAACGATTGCTGTCGCATTCTTACAAGCATTAGGAATTTCGATCGGATTTAACACGTTGACAGGTCTCGGACTTGTACATAATCCGGGCATGGCGACTTATATTAAGATTGCGATTATTATTACAGCTGGATCAATGTTTGTTGTATGGTTAGGCGAGATGATTTCGGTTCATGGACTGGGCAATGGAACCAGTTTGGTGATCTTCAGTGGGATCGTTTCACGAATTCCTGACGATATTCACCGCTTTTACCAGACACAAATTGTGAATGCCGGCGATGAAAAAATTAAAGCGTGGTTATTTGCACTCGGGTTGGTTATTGCCATTGTGCTACTTGTACTTTTTGTCATTTATATGGAGAATGCACGTCGGAACATTCCAGTACGCTATTCAAAACGTGCTGTCAGCAAAGAATCTGCAACGTTACCCCTTAAGTTAAACTCAGCGGGTGTGGTTCCAGTTATTTTTGCTAGCAGTTTTATGACGTTGCCTCAAATTTTCTTAGGATTATTTGCTGCAAATTCAGCAGATACAGCATGGTACAAGACCATTAATACAATCTTTAACATTCAAGAACCGATTGGTGCCAGCATCTATGTCGTATTAATTATTTTGTTTACGTTCTTCTATGCATTTATTCAGTTAAATCCTGAAAAAGCAGCAGAAAACTTACAAAAACAAAATGGTTATATTCCAAGCATACGCCCTGGTCAAGAGACGATTGATTATATTAGTTATATGATCAAACGCCTAAGTACAGTGGGTTCATTATATTTAGCGCTGATTGCGATTTTGCCGATTGCTGCGAGTGCCTTTTGGAATATCCCAGGATTAACATTAGGGGGAACAAGCTTACTTATTGTTGTAGGTGTTGGATTGGATGTAACTGCGCAATTAGAAGGACTCTTAAGCAAACATAGCTATCAAGGCTTCATTTATGAATAAGTCATAGATGAGTGTACTATTCATTCTTTTTCACATCATCATAATAAATTAACTTCCATAAGGAGGATACAAATGAACGTTATTTTACTCGGGTTACCGGGAGCAGGGAAAGGGACACAAGCTAGTCGAATTATTGAGCAATATCAAATCCCACATATTTCAACAGGGGATATGTTTCGTGCAGCAATTGCTGCAGGAACCGAGCTCGGTAAAAAAGCAAAATCATATATGGATGCAGGAGAATTAGTGCCGGATGAAGTTACAAACGGTATCGTAAAAGAAAGACTCCAAGAAGCGGATACCGCCCAAGGATTCCTATTGGATGGCTATCCAAGAACGATCAATCAAGCAGAAGCCTTAAAAGAGAATTTAAAATCACTTGGTAAAGCGATTGATAAAGTGATATATATTGAAGTGGCCTCAGAAGTTCTGCTCCAACGTTTGTCCGGACGCTACATTTGTGCAAATTGTGGAGAAACTTATCATAAGATTTTTAATCCAACGAAAGAAGAAGGCGTATGTGATCGTTGTGGTAGCACACAATTTTACCAACGTGAAGATGATAAGCCAGAAACTGTTAAAAATCGTATTCGAGTGAACAAAGAAACAACGGACCAATTGGTGAACTTCTATAAAGATGAAGGTGTCCTTATCGCGGTCAATGGTGATCAAAGTCCAGAAGCTGTCTTTACAGATATCAAAAACGCACTCTAAAAGCAAGCAGTAGAGATGGTTATTGCTTATAATAGCGATTTTATGATATGATTATTGGTAGCTTATTAATAAGTACAGCAGTCAAATATCACAAAAAGGAGGAAACCAAATGGCCAAAGAAGATGTAATTGAAATTGAAGGTGTTGTGGTTGAAACATTACCAAATGCTATGTTTAATGTAGAACTTGAAAATGGGCATGAAATTCTCGCGCACATTTCCGGGAAAATGCGTATGAATTATATTCGTATCCTACCAGGTGATAAAGTAACTGTTGAAATGTCACCTTATGATTTAACGCGTGGACGCATTACGTATCGATTTAAATAAAAGTGAAAAGAATGAAAAAAGCCAAGTTTCGAGGAGGTATAATGACATGAAAGTCAGACCATCAGTAAAAAAAATGTGTAGTAAATGTAAAATTATTCGCCGCAAAGGACGAGTAATGGTCATTTGCGAAAACCCAAAACATAAACAACGTCAAGGTTAATAATGAGTGAAGGAGGTGCTATACATGGCACGTATTGCAGGTGTTGATATTCCACGTGACAAACACATCGGTATATCACTAACTTATATTTATGGAATTGGACGTCCGACAGCATTGAAAGTTCTTGAAGCAGCTAAAGTTGATCCTGAAACACGCGTAGCAGATTTAACAAATGAAGAGCTTGATGCTATTCGTGCACAAGTGAATGAACTTAAAATTGAAGGCGATTTGCGCCGAGAAGTTAACCAAAACATTAAACGATTAATGGATATCGGTTCATATCGCGGCATGCGCCATCGTCGTGGACTACCAGTTCGTGGACAAAACACGAAAAATAACGCACGCACTCGTAAAGGACCAGCTGTTTCGATTGCTGGTAAGAAAAAATAAAGACTCTAATTAGTTAGGAGGAAACTATTCATGGCGAAAGTTAAAAAAGGAACACGTCGTAGAAGACGCGTAAGAAAAAACATTGAACATGGAATCGCCCATATTCGTTCAACCTTTAATAATACAATTGTAATGATTACAGATGTTGACGGAAATGCTATTTCATGGTCAAGTGCAGGATCATTAGGATTCAAAGGTTCACGTAAATCAACTCCATTTGCTGCACAGATGGCCGCAGAAGCTGCAGCTAAAGGCGGAATGGAAAATGGTATGAAAACTGTTGAAGTTTACGTAAAAGGACCTGGTTCTGGTCGTGAAGCAGCTATTCGTTCGCTACAAGCTACTGGACTCGATGTAACCGCAATTCGTGATGTGACACCAATTCCACACAATGGTGGCCGTCCTCCAAAACGTCGTCGTGTTTAATCAGTATCTTGAACATATCTGTGAATTTATGCGATGGAATTGTTTTGAACATTAAGACGAAAAAACGTTTGAAAGGGGTAAACGGATAATGATCGAAATAGAAAAACCAGTCATTGACGTTGTCGAGATTAGTGACGATGGAACCTTTGGAAAATTTGTCATTGAACCGCTGGAACGAGGCTACGGTACGACACTTGGTAACTCATTGCGTCGTATTTTGTTATCATCGTTGCCAGGTGCTGCGATTGCTAATATTCAAATTGACGGTGTATTACATGAATTTTCTACAGTAAAAGGCGTCGTTGAAGATGTGACAGCAATCATTTTAAATCTTAAAAAGATTGCAATGAAGATCCACTCCGAAGAATCAAAAACGTTAGAAATTGATATTAAAGGCCCTGCCATTGTAACAGCAGGAGATATTCTAGTTGATGGCGATGTTGAAATTATGAATCCAGATTTATATATTGCCACAGTTGCTGAAGGCGGACATTTCCATGCACGTATGGAAGCTTGCCGAGGACGTGGATACGTCAATGCTGAAGATAATAAGCATGATGACATGCCAATTGGTGTAATTCCAATGGATTCTATTTATACCCCAATTACGCGAGTCAACTATTTAGTAGAAGATACCCGTGTCGGTGATTTTGGTCAGTATGACAAATTGACTTTAGATGTATGGACAGATGGTTCTATATCACCTGAAGATAGTGTCAGTCTTGCAGCTAAAATTCTAACAGAGTATTTAAACATTTTTGTTAATCTGACAGATGAAGCGCGCGAAGCAGAGATTATGATCGAAAAAGAAGAAACCCAAAAAGAAAAAATGTTGGAAATGACCATTGAAGAATTAGACCTTTCAGTGCGTTCTTACAACTGTTTAAAACGTGCGGGAATCAATACTGTTGAAGAATTAACAAATAAATCTGAATCAGAAATGATGAAAGTCCGTAACTTAGGGAAAAAATCATTAGCTGAAATTAAAGGCAAACTCAGTGAATTAAATTTGAGTTTGAATGATGAATTATAATCATTTAAAGTTTAAAAAGGAGGAGGCACACTCATGGCACAACGAAAATTAGGCCGTACAAGTTCACAACGTAAAGCATTACTTCGCGACTTAGCATCAGACTTAATTATCAACGAACGTATCGTTACAACGAAAACACGTGCAAAAGAAGCTGCGCGACTCGCTGATAAATTAATAACATTAGGAAAACGTGGCGATCTACATGCACGTCGTCAAGCTGCTAAAGTTGTTCGCAATGAATTGGCAACAGTTTCTGAAACTGAAGATGAAATCGTTGTAGAATATATTTTACAAAAATTATTTAACGAATTAGGCCCTCGCTATGCAAACCGTAACGGTGGATACACTCGCGTTCTTAATATGGAACCACGTCGCGGAGACGGTGCACCAATGGCAGTGCTTGAATTTGTTAAAGAAAATCAAACAGAAGAAACAGATGCTAATGAAGATGCTGAAGTTAAAGAAGAAACACCTGAAGCATAATTAAAAAAAACAGTAAAAAAGAATCACTATTCGATATATAAAAGAGCGTTATGAGATGATGATCGCTGCAATGAACCGATCAAGTGTCTAGCTCTAGTCTCTCTCGGAATTATTCCGAGAGAGGCCTATATGTCTGAAGAGTGTTTTTTTTATGCAAAAATGGTGAAACTTCTTGAACTCCACGCTAGATTCGGTAGAATAAATAAGATACCAATCAGACAAGGAGGAATCAGATGATAACGCTCCAAGATGTTAGTTTTTCCTATAGCGGTTCAAAACAGCGCGCCTTAAATAACATCCAGCTGCAAATTCATTCAGGTGAGTGGGTTTCAATTGTTGGGCCAAATGGAAGTGGTAAGTCGACACTTGCACGTTTGATTAACGGGTTATTGGAAGCGGATGAAGGCACCATACAGGTTGCTGGTACGACATTAAATGAAGAAAATGTTTGGGCCATTCGCGATCGAATTGGCATGGTCTTTCAAAATCCAGACAATCAATTTGTTGGGGCAACTGTGGAAGATGATGTCGCTTTCGGACTTGAAAATCGTGGTGTTCCAAGAGATGAAATGAAAGGCCGTGTGCACAAAGCGCTCTTGCGTGTTGGAATGTGGGAATTCAAAGACCGTGAGCCAGCGCGCCTTTCTGGGGGTCAAAAACAACGAGTCGCTATTGCAGGCATCATTGCAGTTGCTCCTCAAATTATCATCTTGGATGAAGCGACAAGTATGCTGGATCCTAGAGGACGCAAGGAAATATTAGAGATTGTGCATCATATTAAAAAAGAACAGAATTTAACAGTAATCTCGATTACACATGATATTGAAGAAACGCTATTTTCTGATCGTATTATTGTCATGGATGCTGGACAAGTGCAACATGTTGGGACACCGGAAGAGATTTATACGTTAGGTGAGGATACGCTGCTTCGACATGAGTTAAGTTTACCTTTTGTGGAGCAATTGAAGCGCGAATTGAAGGCACGTCATGTTCCAATACCTGAAAGTTATAAAAATGAAGAAAGGATGGCGGAATGGTTATGGGAATACGTTTTGAAAAAGTAGATTATATTTATCAGCCACATTCGCCATTTGAGCATCATGTATTGAAAGATATTAATGTGACCATTCCTTCAAAAAGTTACACAGCCATTGTCGGGCATACAGGCAGTGGAAAGTCGACACTCATTCAGCATTTAAATGGGCTGAAAATACCGACACATGGGACAGTTTGGATTGATGATTTCCCAGTCACTGCGGAAGGAATTGGGAAAATAGGCAAGGCACTGCGTAAAAAAGTTGGCATCGTTTTTCAATTTCCTGAGTCGCAATTGTTTGAAGAAACGGTCGAAAAAGATATTGCATTTGGACCTAAGAATTTTGGTGCCTCAGAGGAAGAAGCCTTAAAAAAAGCAGCAGAAATTCTTCCGCTTGTCGGACTAGAGCCTCCGCTTTTGAAGCGTTCGCCTTTTGATCTATCGGGTGGGCAGATGCGACGCGTAGCGATTGCAGGCGTACTAGCAATGGAGCCAGAAATTCTAGTATTGGATGAGCCAACTGCGGGGTTAGATCCACAAGGGCGCCGTGAAATGATGGAAATGTTTTATCATCTCTATCAGCAGAAGCATCTAACGATTGTGCTTGTAACTCATCAAATGGATGATGTCGCACATTATGCAAATCATGTGATTGTAATTGAAAAAGGGCAAATTGCTTTTGCAGGAACTCCTCAAGAAGTTTTTAAGAATGTTGATTGGCTAGAAAAGATTCAGCTTGGTCTGCCCACTGCAACGCATTTTGCGACAACATTAATAAAAAAAGGATTTCCTGAAGAGAACTTTTCTTTATTGCCATTGACATTGGAAGCATTAGCTGATGAAATTGCTGCGGGTTATGAGCGAAAAAAAGTAGGTGATGCCGATGAATAATAAATTGGTCATTGGTCAATATTTACCGCTTGATTCCTTTATTCACCGTTTGGATCCGCGCACGAAGCTTTTGGGGGCTTTTGCTTTTGTCGGTATTATTTTCTTTGCGGATAGCTGGCAAAGTTATGCTTTATTAAGCTTATTTGTTCTATTAGGCATGATGATTTCATCAGTACCAATACGTTATTTTTTGCGTGGTATTCGGCCGCTGCTTTTTCTTATTTTATTTACTACCTGTTTACAGTTATTATTTGCACCAGGTCAGACTATTCTTTTTAAGATCGGTTTTATTAAAGTAACAGAGGAAGGTCTTATTCAAGCAGCATTTATTTTTATTCGCTTTTTGCTTATTATTTTTATGTCGACATTATTGACACTTACAACGATGCCTCTTGCGATTGCTGATGGATTAGAATCGCTGATGCGCCCTCTTGCCAAAATTAAAGTGCCTGTTCATGAGATTGCGCTGATTTTGTCCATTGCTTTGCGTTTTGTTCCGACATTAATGGAGGAAGCGGATAAAATTAAGGATGCTCAGATGGCGCGCGGTGCAACTTTTGGCGAAGGAAAATTAAAAGACCAAATGAAAGCAATCGTACCACTTTTAATTCCTCTTTTCATTAATGCGATTGATCGAGCAGAGGAATTGGCCACTGCGATGACGGCACGTGGATATAAGGATGGTCAGGGACGGACGAAATATCGTGAAATTTCATATGGGCGCAATGATTTATATGTATTGCTAGCCTTTATTGGTTTGACGGGGGCAGTTTTGTGGTTATCTTAAAAGGATGAGAGATTATGCAAAAATATAAAGTAACGGTCGCTTATGATGGAACAGCTTTTCAAGGTTTCCAAGTTCAACCGAAAGGGCGCACCGTCCAAGAAGAAATTGAAAAAAGTTTGCAGCAAATTGCTCGTGGTCAATTTATTCGTATTCATCCAAGCGGGCGAACGGATGCAGGTGTCCATGCTCATGGTCAGGTCTTTCATTTTACATGGCCACTTGAACGTGCACTGCCAGCTGCCACAATAAAAAAAGCGTTAAATGTCGTGCTACCTGCTGATATACAAATCTGTTATGTTCAACAAGTAGAAGAGTCATTCCATGCGCGTTATGATGCTAAAGCGAAGAAATATATATATCGTGTGAAGTCGCCTAGCTTTAATGACCCTTTTACACGTGATTATATGTATCATCATCCTTATCCTCTTGATATTGATCACTTAAAAAAAGCGATGCAGAAGTTAGAAGGCACACATGATTTTACTGGCTTCTCATCTGCAAAATCACCAAAAGAAAATAAAGTGCGCACCATTTATCATGCCACCGTAGATTATGACGAAAAAATGTATCATTATACATTTATCTTTGTTGGGGATGGATTTTTATATCATATGGTGCGAATGATGATGGGTGTCTTAATACGGATCGGCGATGGGCGAGAAGATGTGGCATGGATTGATGAGATTTTTTCTACAAAATATACAGGTAAAAAAGCGCCCACTGCTCCAGCACGTGGCTTATATTTAGAAGAAGTTTATTATGACGAAAGATATTTTAGAGCGGGAGAAACTATTAGAGCAGCACATTGAAATATGCTATAATGAATAAGTAAAGGAGATGATATCATGATAGGATTTGTTTGGAGCCTTATTGTTGGTGGCATTATTGGTGCTGTCGCAGGGAAATTATCCCATCGCAATGTCCCAGGTGGAACAATTGGGAATGTGATTGCAGGATTTGTTGGCTCATCCATTGGAAACTATCTCTTCGGTTCGTTCGGACCTGTTGTAGCTGGTTTTGCGATTGTACCATCTATTTTAGGTGCAATCATTTTGTTACTGCTTTATGCAGCACTTATTGGTAAAAAAGATTAATAAAAGACAATCATTAAAACGCTTAGCATTGCTAAGCGTTTTTTGTTGTGCTAATTGAAGTGAAATAATTTGCATCAATTCGTGTGAGATTGAATAAATAATACATCATCTAACAAAAGATGTCCCCTTCATAATAGGTCATGCTAAAAAGCAATAGCGCAATAAATATCATAAAAATGATTGACAATGCTACTGGAAGTGCGGTATCATTATTGTTGGCTTTATGCCACACGATAAGCCCCGGAAACTTATTGTGAATAAGCCCCATCAATGGGTGAGATGGCATCATAACAAATTGAATTTTAAAAAATGAATCTAGAATTTATGGAGGTAAATCGAATGCGTACTTTTATGGCAAATGAAAGTAATATCGAACGTAAATGGTATGTTGTAGATGCAGCTGATGTTCCAGTTGGACGTCTTTGTGCAGTTGTTGCCGCAATTTTACGTGGAAAACATAAACCAACATTCACTCCTCATGTTGACACAGGAGATTATGTGATTGTTGTGAATGCTGAAAAAGCAATCTTAACAGGAAATAAAGAAACAGATAAAATGTATCATCACCACTCAGACCACCCAGGTGGATTGAGAAGTTGGAGTGCAGCAGAATTGCGTGAAAGACATCCTGAGCGATTAATTCAATTCGCAGTAAAAGGAATGCTTCCTAAAAACACACTAGGACGTCAAATGGGCAAAAAACTCTTTGTCTATGCTGGTCCTGAACATAAACATGCTGCACAACAGCCAGAAGTGCTTGATATTAATACTTTAATTTAAGGAGGGAATCCACAGGATGGCACAAGTACAATATTTTGGAACCGGTCGTCGTAAATCCTCTTCTGCACGTGTTATTTTAACACCGGGCAATGGGAAAATTACGATTAACGGAAAAGATATCGCTGATTATTTAACTTATGATTACTTACAAACAATCGTTAAAGAACCGCTTGTTGTAACAGATACAGAAGGCGCTTATGATATTCGTGTTAAAGTGCAAGGTGGAGGCTTTACAGGACAAGCTGGAGCTGCTCGACATGGAATTGCTCGCGCACTCTTGCAAGTAGAACCTGATTTTAGAGCACCTCTTAAAGCTGCTGGTTTACTCACACGTGATCAACGTATGAAAGAACGTATGAAACCAGGTCTTAAAAAAGCGCGTAAACGCCCACAATTCTCAAAACGTTAAAGACAACTATCAAAACCACTCTTTGCCATGCAAAAAGTGGTTTTTTTATTTCAAAGCAGGAAAGCGACTTATTTTGAGTGCAATGAAACTAAATGTCTAAAGATAAATTTCAATGATGATATATATTCATGATATAATAGCGAAAATAGTATAAGGAGGAATAGAACCTATGGGTGGCATAACCGTTGCAGAAATTCAGCATATCTTACAAGAAGAGAATTTATTGCGTGAAGTGGTTTCCCCAGCTGGATGGACATTTTCCTTAACAGATCAAGCGATACTTGCACAAACATTTGATCAGTTGGATTATCATTCAGGACGTTTGGATGGACCATCTATTTTTATTTGTAAGGGTGCAGCTTTTAAAGAAGAGTATCTCCATCAGGCGATTGAAAATGGTGCACAATATTATATTTCGGAAGTCGACTATCCAGCGGCACAAGCGGTAGGCTTTATTGTGTCGGATGAACGTCGCGCCATGGCATCGGTTGCTCGTAAGTTTTATAATTGCCCCGATGAGAAATTATATATGATCGGTATTACGGGAACAAAAGGTAAGACGACAGTGAATTATTTTCTTCATCATATCTTGCAAGCGGCTTTTCCTCAAGAGGTTGGTTATTTGTCAACGATTGATTATACTCTAGATGGTAAGACACGTAACGCATCGCAGCTAACAACTCCAGAATCAGTGGATTTGTATCGTATGTTGGCACAAGCAGTCGCCAATGGCATAAAATATATGGTGATGGAAGTGAGTTCACAAGCATATAAATTAGATCGAGTGTATGGACTTTTTTTTGATCGTGGATTATTTTTGAATTTTACACCTGACCATATTGGACCGCTTGAACATCCTTCGATGGAAGACTATTTTTATTGCAAACGTCAACTCCTCCATCATGCACGCCACATATTGCTCCATGATGATTTGCCACATCAGCAGCTATTGATCGAAGAAGCGCACGCTTTTGGAGCGGATGTGTCAATTTATGGTACACTTTCAACAAGTGATTATGTAGTTGAGCTACTTGCTAATAAAAAAGATACTTTTACACTTTATAATAAATCTACACATATGCACCAAACATTTCATTGCCCATTGCCTGGAGATTTCAATATGGAAAATGCAGCAGCGGCGATTATTGTTGCACAGCAATTACATATTGATGATGCATTAATTAAAGAGGCATTGGTAGATGTTGTTGTACCTGGACGCATGATGGAATATCATCTTCCAAATGGCGTACCTGTCTATATTGATTATGCGCACAATTATGATAGTTTGCGCCGCTTGCTTGATTATGTTAGTGAACAACATCAAGATCGCCAAGTGCATTTGCTACTGGGGGCAACGGGGGATAAAGGCAAGTCTCGCCGTATCGGCTTTGCAGAAGCATTAAGCGGGCGCGATATTTCAGTATGTTTCACGGCAGATGATCCTGGAACAGAATCTCCCCGTGCTATTGCAAATGAAATTCTGGCCCACTTAGAAATGTTAGGAACGCCTCTGAGCGATTATGATTTTATTGAAGATCGCGCACAAGCTGTTCAGACATTACTGGAGGAGGCAGCGCCTTCGGATGTGATTATTCTTGCAGGCAAAGGAATTGATCAGAGCCAGATTATTGGCAAAGCTCACGTTGATTATCCTGGAGATTTCAAATTAGTCGAAAGATTCATATTGAATGAAGAAAATAAAAATAAAGGAGAGATGCTATGAAAACTGCAATTGTTGTAGATACGGCATCCTATTTACCCGAAAAATTAAAAAATCACCCTGACGTCTACACTCTCGATATTACATTAACTTTTGCGGATGGCACCATGTATCCTGATACCGCCGATATTCAAATGTTACGTGCTTTTTTTGATAAGTTGGAAACGTCAGCACAATTGCCGACCACCTCACAACCGATATTAGGCGAATATATTGAGTTGGTGGATGCCATTATTGAAAAAGGATATGAACAGATTTTTTGTGTCCATCTTTCTAGTGGCATTAGTGGTACATATGCGACAGCTTGTGTTATTTTAGAATCTGTAAAAGATCGTATTGCAGGTTATTGCATTGATTCGAAATCAGCATCTGTCGTCATTGTAGAATTGGTAAAAGAAATTCTTCTGGAAGTAGAAGAAGGCTATAGCGGTGAAGAAATTTATGAAAATATTCAATGGATGGTGGAAGAAGCACAAACTTATTTAAAAGTCGAAAATTTAACAAATTTGGTCAAAGGTGGGCGCATTAGTCCAACGCTTGAAAAAATTGCAGGAGTGCTTAAAGTTCGCCCAGTGCTTCGTTTTGACGAGACTGGCGAAATTGTGCTTTATGAAAAAGCACGTTCCGATAAAATTGTCACAAAACGGTGGACGAAACTTGCAAATAAAGCAGTCAAAAAATATGGCGACCAGCTTCAGATTTGTATCGCTCATGCTGATGCATTGAGAGAAGTTAACGCAATCATTGAATATTTAAATGATAATATTGATTATAAAAATGAATATGAAATTGGCGTGCTAGGATCGGCGGTAGCCAATTATACTGGTAAGCGTTCGATCGGGTTCGTTTTAATCCCACGCCCGATGAAAAAGTTGCAAAAATAAGTAAAGCTTGATAAATTAAAGACGCACGATTTATCAAAATAAAGGAGACTATCAATGGAAAAAACTTTTGTTATTATCAAACCAGATGGTGTAAAGCGCCATCTAATCGGTCAAATCTTGCATGAATATGAACGTAATGGCTTGGAAATTGCCGACATGAAAATGATTCATGCGGATGTTGATACAGTTAAAGCACACTATGCTGAACATGTTGAAAAACCATTCTTCCAAGAATTGGTCGATTATTTAACAAGCGGTCCAATTGTTATCTTGGTCCTTCAAGGCGAAGATGCCGTGGCACGTGTTCGCGCTTTAAATGGTGCTACCAATCCTGAAGAGGCTGGTGTTAACACTATTCGTGCACTATATGCTGTGAGCCTTTCTGAGAATACGGTTCATGCCTCTGACTCTTTAGAGTCTGCTGAACGCGAGATTGGCATTTGGTTTAATTAAAATAGTAAGACACAGTCTGCGGGCTGTGTTTTTTTATTTAGTCGATATTTTTCATTTTGGTGTAATATTCTGCTATAATAGGAATGATCCTTAATTTTAAAGGGTTTGAATGGAGACATTCGATTCTAAAATAAAGTGAGGAATAAACATGACCAAAAAATTAGTGATTCGCGGGAATCATAAATTATCAGGAGAAGTCACTGTTGAAGGTGCCAAGAATAGTACCGTTGCCTTAATTCCGGCAGCAATTTTAGCATCAGAGCCTGTTGTGCTAGACGGTGTCCCTGCAATTCGCGATGTCGATAGCTTAATTGAAATTTTAAATGAAATGAATGTTAAAACATATTTTGAAAATAGTCGACTGATCATTGATCCGACAGAAATGGAGTCTGTTCCGATGCCCCATGGAAAAATCAATAGTTTGCGTGCAAGCTATTATTTTATGGGGGCATTGTTGTCTAAATTTGGCGAAGGTGTCGTTGGGCTTCCGGGGGGTTGTGACCTAGGACCGCGCCCAATTGAACAACATATTAAAGGATTCGAGGCATTAGGTGCTGAGATTGCTAATGTGCAAGGAGCAATGCATATTAAGACCCCACAAGAGGGCCTTGTGGGCACGACTGTCTATTTTGATGTAGTGTCAGTCGGTGCAACGATTAATGTCATGCTTGGTGCAGTTAAAGCAAAAGGCCGCACGATACTTGAAAACGTTGCACGTGAGCCAGAAATCATTGACGTTGCGACCTTATTGAATAATATGGGAGCAAAAATTCGTGGTGCAGGAACCAATACTATTCGCATTGATGGTGTAGATACATTACATGGCACGAATCATACCGTTATTCCCGATCGTATTGAAGCGGGCACCTATCTTTCTATTGCTGCTGCAAATGGCAAAGATATCCTTGTAAAAAATGTTATTGTCGAGCATATCGAAAGCTTGATTGCTAAATTTAAGGAAATGGGAATCCCAATGGAAATCGGTGAAGACAGCATTCGCATTTTCCAGCCGACTGCGCCACTCAAAGGAGTAACAATTAAAGCAGTCCCTTATCCTGGATTTTCGACCGACTTACAGCAACCTATAACACCACTTCTGTTGACAGCACAATCACAGTCCACCATTAATGATACGATCTATCCTAAACGCATCAATCATATTCCAGAATTGCAGCGTATGAATGCCGATATTCGAGTGGAAGGGGACCTCATCTTGATTAATGGGGGTCGCCAGTTGCAAGGGGCCCAAGTAAGAGCAACTGACCTACGTGCGGGTGCTTGCCTAGTCAATGCGGCACTTATGGCAGAAGGAACAACTGAAATTTATGGTGTAGAAAATATTTTGCGAGGTTACTCGCATATTGTCGAAAAATTAACCGCGCTTGGTGCAGACATTGAAATGGTCTACCTCGAAGAAGATGAGGAATAGTCAGTGAAAAAAGACAAATTTTTAACATATGATAAATTACAAGAAAAAACATTAAAAGAAATCTATGAAATGGCGAAAGCGCTAAAAATTCCATACTATAGCCAGATGAATAAAAAAGAACTTTCTTTTGCCGTTATTCGGGCACAAGAAGAAAAACAAGGCTATTTTCAAGTGAGTGGAATCTTGGACAAATTGCCCAATCAAGATTTTGGTTTTTTGCGTCCGATCAATTATTCACATAGTAATGAAGACGTTTATATTTCCGCTTCACAAATGACGCGTTTTGGTTTGCGTGAAGGGGATGAAGTGGCAGGAACGGCACGACCTGCACGTGAAGGGGAGCGTTTCTATGGTCTCTTGAATGTGAAGCGTGTCAACGATAAGAATCCGGAAGAAGCGCGTAACCGCGTACATTTTCCAGCGCTAACTGCACTATATCCTAACCAAAAAATTAAATTAGAAACATCGCGTACACGAATTGCACCACGTATCATCGATTTAATGGCGCCGATTGGCTTCGGACAGCGTGGTCTAATTGTTGCCCCTCCAAAAGCAGGGAAGACAACGATCTTAAAAGAAATTGCTAATGGTATCTCTCAAAGTTATCCAGATGCTGAACTTATCATGTTACTTATTGATGAACGTCCAGAAGAAGTGACAGATATTGAACGAAGCACTCAGGCAGAAGTCGTTCACTCGACATTTGATCAGCAACCACAAAATCATATTCGCATTGCGGAATTGGTCTTGGAACGTGCACGCCGTCTCGTGGAAGATCGGCGGGATGTTGTCATTTTGATGGACTCTATTACGCGGCTGGCAAGAGCCTATAACTTGGTTGAACAGCCAAGTGGACGCACATTGTCAGGCGGGCTTGACCCATCGGCGCTATATGGACCGAAGCGCTTTTTTGGTTCAGCACGAAATGTAGAAGAAGGCGGTAGCTTGACTATTATATCCACTGCACTTGTTGATACGGGCAGTCGTATGGATGATGTTATCTATGAAGAATTTAAAGGGACAGGAAATATGGAGTTGCATCTCTCGCGTCAGTTGGCGGAACGCCGTATATTCCCAGCAATTGATATTTTGAAATCGGGAACGCGTAAAGATGAATTGTTACTTTCTGAGCAAGAACGCGATGCCATCTTTAAAATTCGGCGCGCGATGCCCCAAGATGCACTTGAATTTACAGAGAATTTCGTTCGCAGTTTACGCCAAACAAAAGATAATCAAGAATTCATCAATCAAATCAAAAATTAAAGCAATATTCACCGCTTAACTTAGGCATTAGTTCCGAAGTTAAGCGGTGATTTTCATTTGCAAAGGTCATGTAAAAAAATATATAAATCATTGAAAATAGAACAAATTTAGCGTATAGTACTTTTGTAAAGCAAGCGCGTTTCTTTTTTTGCCAAAAAATGAAAGCGTTTAAATGTTTCAATAAAGGAGGGGGTTTTCCAGAAGAAACGAAGAGAAAAGGTGTTCATGTAGGAAGTTGTAGTTTTCAATAATTAAGGAGGAATATAATGCAAAAGAAAACTGTTCGCTACAACAAAAATTATAGCTTATCTTTAGCGATGGCGGCATTGTTAATTATGACGAATGCAGATGCCGTATCGGCTCAAGAAGAAGTCACTACACCTGTCGTTGATGAAACGGCTCAAGTCGAACCAGCTCACGAAGCAGCACAGACACCAACTGAAGCACCTGCCGAAGAAACACCACAAGCAGAAGCACAGACTGAAACCGTCCAACCAGCAGCAGAAACTACCGAAGCAGCACAACCCGCTGCACAACTGCCAGCTCATGTTCCTGACAATGTCTCTCTTTCGAAACAAACCATCTATATGACAGAAGGTGGCCGTGTCGTTATTGAGGCCTATGTTGGTGATGATGCACAAGTTGACGATTTTGCTTGGATGTATCAAGGCAAACCGCTCGAAGAAGCTCAAATCTGGAACAAAGATACAGGCAAATTCGATGCTGGCAGACTCATTAACTTTGCTCAAGCTCCAACCATTCAAAATGGTGTGCTACGTGCAAAACTTGACTTTGGTTGGTTATTTGGGACACAAGATTTGGAAGACCGTTATGCAGCTGGGGGCAACTTACGTCGTACATTTAGAGAATACATCGGCGAGTATCCATTAGAAATCAAAAACACTAAAAATGGCCAAGTCATCAGCAAAACGATTCATATGTTCCCATTTGAACATTATCTCAGCCACGATGATCTCTACAAAAAAATCAATCAAGTGGCAGAAGATGCAAAACAAAAAACTGATCGTATCGTAAAAGTTGAATCTTACGGTAAAACGGTCGAAGGCCAAGATCAGCTCGTGGGAATCATCGCGAAAAATGAAGCAGTTATTGATCATTATCTCAACGTAACTCATCCGAAAATGCTCCAAAATCCAGATGAATTGCTCGAACTCCTTAAAAAAGGTCAGTTTAATGAGCCAATCGCTGTGATGGTTCACAACACACATGCGGATGAAAAACCAGCACCAGAAATTATCGTCGGCTTATTTGAAAAATTTGCGAAATCTGACGTCATTCGTTACACAACCACTGATGCTGAGGGACACGAAGTAGAAGTGACCTATAACGTTTCTGATTTACTTGATCGTTTGATTTTACTCTTTAGTTTCTTAGAAAACCCAGATGGACATCGCGATATGAAACGCGAACATCCGTCAACAGGACTTGACTTAAACCGCGACCACGGTTATCAAGTATTACCTGAAACGAAAAATATGGTAGCTTTAATCAACAAATGGGATCCTGTATCTTTCTTTGACATTCATGGAAATATGGGAAGCGACCCAATGCTTATTGAACCATGTACGAAACCTCATGACCGTAACTTTGAAGCGGACTTGATCTATCCATTTGCGATTGAACAAGCTCATGCAATTGGTCGTGCACAACTTCATAATGGCGGCTATCAATATATTATTCCTCTACTTGACCGTCAAGATGGTTGGGACGATGCATTCTCAGGATATACAGGTGTCTATGCTGTCTATCAAGGAATCTTCGGTCATACTGTTGAAATTAACGAAATGAATGAACGTACCTATAGAGCAGGCATGACAGGAATTACTGCTGGATTGAGCCATGTTTATCTCAATCTGGATGCGCTCTTAAAAGCAAAACTTACCATCTTCAGCCGCGGTGTCAATAAAATTGATGCACCAACGGTCAATGAATGGTTAGTCGATAATGATGGAAATGGCGCTCGCCCAGAGAACTTCTTCCCTGACTACTATGTCATTCCATTATCACAAGATCAACGCAATATCAAAGGCGCATATGACATGATCGAATATTTCCGTCGCAACGGTGTAAAAGTTAGTGAACTAAAAGAAGATGTTGGCGGATACAAAAAAGGCGATCTCGTTATCAATATGGCACAAGCCAAACGCGGATTTGCTAACCATGTATTATCGATGGGATTTGATGAATCTGTCTATGGCGGTATGTATGCTGAATTAGTAACGAACTTCCCAATTATGCGTGGCTTTGACTCCTATCGTGTTTTAATTGAAGCAGGAAAAGCTGATCCATTTGCAGGACTTTTAGGTGAAGTGACCCATACAAGTGCACCTGTTCATGCACCAGAAAAAGAAACAAACTTCTACTTCATCAAAAACAACTCAAAAGATACGATTCTTGCAATCAATGAAGCAATTAACGCTGGTAAAAAAGTTTATGCAGGCAAAGATGGTTTCTATATTGACAATGACACCTATCAAACATTAAAAAATAAATATTCAATTGCCGCATCATCTGTTGATGGTAACGTTGACGGTCAGACCTTACGTCCATTAAAAGTGTTTGCACCAGATTCAGCACCGAACTATGCACGTATTGTCTATCCATCACAATCCGAAACAGTGCTAAAAGAACTCGGCTATCAAGTAGTTAAAGATATTGAACAAGCCGATGTTGTTGTTATGGATAGCTCGAATTTCGATAAAAAATATCTTGGAGTTAAACCAACAATCGTTCTTGGCGGAAGTGCTGCCGTTGAATTGTCACAAATTATTGACGGTCTAAAAGCAAGCACTACTGACCGTTACTTCTCACATGAAGGATTGCTACGTGTCGATGTTGATAAAGAGAGTCTACTTTCAAGTGGTTATCTAACAGATGATTATATCTACACAAATGAAGCAACTTGGATTGATGATGTACCAGAAGGCTTCAAAGTGCTCATCAGAGTCAAAGATTCGGATGATTTCTATGTTTCGGGTTGGTGGCCAGGACATGATGCAGCACGTGGCAAAGCAATGGGTATCGTTGGAACTTATAACGATGTACCACTCTTTATCTATGCAGGTACACCAGTTAACAAATTCCATACCCAATCGTTCTATCGCTGGTTGAACAATGCGATCGCATTGCAAGGTGTAGAAGAAGCAACAATTACACCAGTTAAACCAGAAGAACCAAAACCAACAACACCTAAAGAAGAAACTAATAAAGAAGGCAAAGAAGAAAACAAAAAACTTAAAGTTACAGAAGCTTCCTTACTTCCTAAATCAGGTGAAGATAGTCCATCACTCCTTGCAGGCGTGATGAGCTTATTAGGTGGACTTGGACTCTTTGCAGCAGTAGATAACAAAAAACGAAAAGCTGCTAAAAAATAAATCAAAGAAATAAATGAGAGATTTCATTTAAATTATTTGAGCCACACCTTTTAAAAGGTGTGGCTTTTTTGTGTGCCAAAAAGGTGATAATAAATAAAAAGTAGACTTTTAAATATGTTATACTAATATTTTTATAACATGTGCTGAGGATTGTAGATTTATCGCTTAAAAAACATTTATCTTTTGGAGAGGCAGAACCTTAAAAGACAGAGTCCTACATCCTCTTGGCAAGTGCATATTGGAGGCAGAAGTGTAAGAATATCATGTGAATGCTTTTAATTACATGGATTAGGACAAGATAGAATAAGTTGGAATAATACCGTAGAAGCACTACATGGGGATGCTATAGAATGCATCGATTTGCTTTCATTAAAAAGAAATATAGTAAATGATTTGCATCTATATAAAGAAGTACAAAAAGTATGCGATTAAATATTGATAAAGTGTGAAGAGCAACTTAACCCCTGTGTAAAGGATCATGCATCGACTTTAATTCGCTCAATTCCCCTATAAAAAGTCGTTGCAATATGACCTCACCCGTGATAAGATAAAGTACGTCGGAATCTTCCGATAAATTTTAGGTCATGTTGAAACAAAAACTATGAAGAATGATACTTCATGGCGCAAGGAGTGAAGATAAATGAAACAAGGAATTCATCCAGAATATCACAAAGTTGTTTTTCGTGATACTTCAACCGGTTATGAATTTTTATCAGGATCTACCAAAACTAGTAATGAAACGGTAGAATGGAGCGATGGAAATACCTATCCACTTATTCGTGTAGAAATTTCTTCCGATTCACACCCATTCTATACTGGCAAACAAAAATTTGCACAAGCCGATGGGCGTATCGACCGTTTCAACAAAAAATATGGTTTATCCGAAGAAGAATAAAAAGCAAAGGACTTACTGGTCAGCATTGCAGCCCATGAGGGGATGTGCCATGACAGTAAGTCTTTTTGTTATAAGAAAGAGTTGGAGGAATGCCTGTGCATATGAGAGAGTTGACGAAGTATCTGGCAAGTGGCAATCACCCTAATTTGAACATTTTAGATGTGTGTTCGCAAGAAGAATTCGCAGCAGGTCATATTCCTGGGGCCATTCATTGGCCGCTTACTGCAATGAATGTAGGAAAATTTCCTAATAACAAATTAGAAACATATTATGTCGTATGTCGTTCAGGTGGGCGCTCAAAATTAGCGGTGGCGCAACTAAAAAAAGAAGGATATATGGCAGTGAATGTTGAAGGGGGCATGCTAGCTTATTGCGGTCCCCTCGCATATTAAAAAATACCCGACCGAGAAGAATGGTGCAACATTCTTTTGGGCCGGGTATTATTATTTTTCTAATAATGCATAAAGTTCGTAAAGCGCAGTATAATTTGCGATAAGATAAGCAGCCTCATCTGCATGTGTAAGAGCCTCCAGTGCAGCATCAGCACTTAATGTTGTTATTTTTTGGTGCTTAAAACCTTGTGCTAGTAGTGATGCTTTTAGCTCTTCATGAGCTTCCCCTGTGATATAGACGTGTTGAAGTGAGTTTATATTGAGCAAATGAAGTTCACAATCATTCAGCCACTTAGCACTTGTGCCATCTGCGGGGCGAGTATTGATGGCAAGCAGTAGATTGAAGGGCTCATTTATTTGTTTTTTGATTGCCATGATAGATTGGTTGAATCCAGCTGGATTCTTTGCAAGGTTTGCAAAAATTTCATGTTCATTAACAATAATACGGTCCATTCGCCCTTTTATAGCGAAGTCTTTTTTTAATCCGCTTTGAATGATATGCGGTTCAATATTGAAAAAGCGTGCAGCACTTGCAGCTGCTAGAGCATTGTATGCGGTATAGATATTGTCTTGTGGAATTGGATAAGTTATGCCATCCATTGCAAATGCGCGCGTTGTTAAATTGACAGCAGTAGCCAAATAATGTGCAGTTGGGGTATGGAAATGGTCATTTTGACAATGGAATATCCCAATATGCTCATAATAATGTGCAGAATAGGTAAGTTGTTTTTGGCAGATTGGACAATTTGCTGCATGTGCGGGTTGTCCAAAATCATCTGCTTCAATTCCGTAGTAAAGTGGTGCATTATTTTCATGATCATTGCCGATTTTCACTAGGCGTGGATCGTTAGCATTCAGCAATAGACGTGGTTTTTTGAGGTGAGGAATCATCTGATTCAAATAAATCATCAGATCATCGGCACTTCCGAAACGGTCTTGTTGATCAGCAAATAGATTATTCATGACAAGTAATGTCGGGGTCATCTGTGCCATAAGTGGCGGAAGCGTTCCTTCATCTACTTCTAAGATAATGGCAAATGCGGATAGATCAAGATTGAGCGGTGAATATTTAATCATTTGCGTTGCAATGCCTTGCATCATATTGGCACCCTCAGCATTTGTTATAACACGTTGATGATCTGCTGCGAAAATTTCAGCAATATAATGTGTAACGGTTGTTTTACCATTTGTCCCTGTTATAAAAATGACGGTATCAGGTTGTTTAAATTTTTTGAGCAGTTGTGGCGCTATTGTGAGCGCAACTTTCCCCGGCAAGCTAGAGCCACGCCCTAAAAGTTGTCCAACAAAAGCGATAAGTTTCCCAATGATTAATGCAATATATACCATATTTTTTTCCTCCTATGTGTTTTACTGTATCATAAAAAAGATAGAAATCGCTATAATTTTTCAAAAAAATGGCTATCTAGTTGTAACCGCTTTCTCCAGCGCGTCCTACATGATACAATAAAATGGAAATTATGCACCAAAATAAAAGAAATCGTCCGTAGATTTCGGGGCATATTTTTCATTAAATTATAGAGCATAATATGATAAAATATATAAGGTATTCCAAAATGAAAGGAACGATTTTTATGCATATTTATTTACTTTATGGTGGCAAGAGTGCGGAACATGATGTATCCATTATTTCGGCCTACCATATTTTACAAGAAATTTATTATAACTATTATGAAGTAACACCTGTTTATATTACAATGGCTGGCCAATGGTTCCAAGGTTCTGCTATTCATGAAAAAGAACAGGTACCATCTATTGGTGAATTGCGGAAAGTTGCTGAAACAGGGACACCTTTTGATCTAAATTCACTGCATGAAGAAGAATGTGTCGTCTTTCCAGTCCTTCATGGTCCGAATGGTGAAGATGGTACGATCCAAGGTCTTTTAGAAATGCTTGCCGTTCCTTATGTTGGTGCTGGGGTATTACCAAGTGCTGCTGGAATGGATAAAATTATGAGTAAGATTTTATTCAAAGAAGCGGGTATTCCAATCTTGCCATTTGTTGCTATTCATCCGGCCTATTGGGAAACAAGTCCCCAAGATGTTATGGACAAAGTTGAAAAAGAATTGGCCTATCCTTATTATGTGAAACCAGCGAACCTAGGTTCCAGTGTTGGTATTTCAGAAGTCCACTCTCGTGAAGAATTAGAAGAAGCGATCGAATTAGCTTTCGAATATGATCATCGCGTACTAGTTGAACAAGGGATCTACGCTCGTGAAGTTGAGGTGGCGGTCTTAGGCAATGAAGATGTGAATACATCAGTTGTTGGAGAACTAGTAAAAGAAACACAATTTTATGATTATGAGTCTAAATATGTCAATAATGAAGTAACTTTACAGATTCCAGCTGACTTATCCGCCCAAGCTTCAACGAAAATTCGCGAATATGCAGCAAAAGCATTTATGGCGATTGATGGTAATGGGTTATCGCGCGCTGACTTTTTTGTGACAAATGAAGAAGAAATCTTCATCAATGAATTGAACACATTCCCAGGTTTTACACCAATTAGTATGTATCCAAAATTATGGGAAGCAACGGGCTTGGCTTATGGCGATCTGATTGAAGAGTTGATTCAACTGGCACTCAAACGATTTAAAATGCGTCAAGCACGCTATGGAAAGGCTAGAAATTAAATGAAAAAAACAATCAAATGGACGGTCAAAGAAATTGCTGATGCAGTTCATGGGACACTTAATGATGTGGAAAAATTTGGTGCTATTGAGATCTCATCCGCTCATTTTGATACGCGTCAGTTAGAAGCAGGCGCATTATTCATTCCATTAAAGGACAAACGCGATGGTCATGATTTTGTTGCGCAAGCTATCGAAAAAGGTGCAGCAGCTACTTTGTGGGAAGGCCACGTTGCTGGGGCACCGACAGATTTTCCAGTTATTTTTGTGGCAGATGCTCATAGCGCAATGAATCATTTAGCCCAGCATTATCTTAAAAAAACACAGGCAAAAGTCGTTGCAATTACTGGTTCTAATGGCAAGACAACGACAAAAGATTTAGCAGCTAGTGTGCTAAGTCAGCGCTTTGATGTATATAAAACACAAGAGAATTATAACAATCAAATTGGTGTTCCAAAGACAATTTTAGACATGCCTATTTATACAGAAATTGTGGTCTTGGAAATGGGAATGGATCGTCCAGGAGAAGTGGAAAGCTTAGCAAGTTTGTTTCATCCAGATGTGGCGGTCGTGACCATGATTGGTGAGTCGCATATTGAATTTTTCAAAACGCGAGAGAATATTGCCAAAAATAAAATGGCGATTGCTAAAGGCTTGCGCCCATATGGCATCTTATTATATTTAGAAGATGAGCCACTCCTTAAGGCGCTTTCTTCACAAGTTGCTAACACCATTACACAGCGCACATTCGGTTTTTCGCCGAATGCAACCTTTTCAGCGGATCAAGTAGAAGAATTCATGCACAAAACAACTTTCCATTTAAAAGGGCATGCTGAAGAGGACGAATGGGAGATTCCAATTCCTGGACGTCATAATGTGAGCAACGCTTTAGCAGCGATTGGCATCGGGAGAAGTTTCGGACTTGATTGGTCCGAAATAAAAAAAGGATTAGCACAAGTAGATTTGACTAAAAATCGTCTTGAATGGTTGGAAGGAATCAATGGGGTAAATATTTTAAATGATGCTTATAATGCAAGCCCAACATCAATGAAAGCGGCATTACAATATTTTGCACATTTAAAAGGTGATGGTCGTAAGATAGCAGTCATTGGTGATATGCGTGAATTAGGTGAGAATTCCGCTGCACTTCATGCTGCATTGGCAGATAGTGTAGACTTTGCAACTTTTGATATTGTTTATTTATATGGCACAGAAATGGCATCTCTTTATGAAGTGCTAAGTACACAACTTCCTCCGCAACGTGTCAAATATTTTGCAAAAGATAAAATGGCATTGGTCTCGGCTCTTAAAGCGCAACTGACTGAAAAGGATCAAGTGCTTATAAAATCAAGTTTCGGAACAGGACTTTTAAGTATTGTCGATGATTTGAGAATTGGTCAAGGATCTTCTCATGATTAGAGGTATTGGTATTGATCAAGTGGAACTTTCAAGGATTGAATCGCTTCTGAATAAAATGTCATTTGCTAAACGAATTCTAACGCCAAAAGAGTACTATGTCTTTGAACGCATGACGGACAAAAGACAACTGGAATTCTTGGCAGGGCGCTTCGCTGCAAAAGAAGCATTTAGCAAGGCATGGGGGACGGGCATCGGCGGGGTATCATTTCAAGAGATTGAGATTTTGAATGATACAGCAAGTGGTGCACCCTTTGTGAGCGAGAGCCCGCATGGTGGAGCTTGTCATGTATCCATCACGCATACACGACTTGCAGCAACGGCTATCGTCATTTTGGAACATTGAGAATAAGGAGAGAACGTTAGCGATGATTAGACGTGGTGAGATTTATTATGCTAATTTATCACCTGTCGTAGGGTCAGAGCAAGGTGGAATGCGTCCAGTATTAATTATTCAAAATGATACTGGCAACAAGTTCAGTCCAACAGTCATTATTGCACCAATTACGACTAAGACAGAGGAAGAGTTGCTACCAGTTCATATCGAAATTGAAGATACACCACATCTTGAAAAGCACTCACTCGTGTTATTGGAGCAAATTCGTACCATTGATAAATCGCGTCTAACAGATCGGTTGACGATTTTAGATGCACATCAAATGACACAGATTGATCGTGCCCTACTCTTAAGCTTGGGATTAAATGAATAGAAAAAGATAAAGTCGCCCATTTATGGGCGACTTTTTTGCATGCATTGGCAAAGCAATTAAAACGTGATACAGTAGTAATTGTTGCAAGTTAGCAACCGTGGTTCGGAAGATATTACCCACGTAAACTATACTATTCTAGGAGGAATTTTTATGAAATTGTCCACACGTCAACTTGTCATCAATGCCCTTTTTGCAGCAGTTTATATTGTTATTACAATTTTTCTGCCATCTTATGGAAGTTTGCAACTGCGACTTTCTGAGATGTTTGCCCATTTGCCACTTTTCAATAAGAAATATGCATATGGTTTGCTTTTGGGGGTGGCCATTGCTAATTTTCAATCAGGGTTTGGGGTATATGATGTGATATTTGGGACATTACATAGCGCCATTTCGCTACTGATTGTCTTTTTGTTGACGAAAAAAATAAAGTCCATGTCCAAGAAATTGGTGCTCAACAGTATGATTTTTGCAGCGATGAGTTTTATTGTGGCAGGTATGATTGCTTATCTTACGCAAGATTGGGTTGCTTTTTGGGTAATATATGCAAGTATTGCAGCAAGTATCGCAATTGTGATGCTTGCAACAGCGCCTATTATCTTGGCACTTGACAAGCATATTCATTTTAGACAATTAATGATGAAATAAAAAAGGCTCTCAGCAATTTGCTGAGAGTCTTTTTTTAATTTTCGGAAATTTTTTCGGCAGATAAAATGCCATATCCTTTTTTATCGAGGTCTTGTTTTAATTGTGTGACGGTTGCTTCAGTAATTCCTGGCTCAAGTGTGATAATCATACGCTTGATCGAAATTTCAGCATCTAAATCTAATGTGATACAGCTCATAATATTGCTATAGCGATTGACCGTACGTGAGATTTCTGTCAAATCGCCACGTTCACCAGGCGCTGCAATGGTTAAAACGTAGCTGCCACGATTAATTTTCCATGATTGTTCCAATAAATTAATCAAAGCTCCATGAGTCAAGATGCCATAAAAATGTCCTTCTTCATCCAAAACTGAAATATAAGGTAAATCTTTAATCATAAAAAATATTTCAAAAAAAGATGAATTTGTATGGATAAATTTTGTGGCATTTTTCAGCAAATGTGTAACAGGCAAGCTCATATCGCCACCATTTGCTTTATGACGATAAATGTGCATTTTATAAATGTTTCCGCGGTAAATTTTGCCGCTTTCGTCTAAAACTGGCACGCAACGATAACCGAATTCTTCAAGTAAATCGATTGCTTCTTGCAGTGTGATGGTTTCAGGTACCGTACGTACTTTAGATTTTGGCACAGCAAGTTGTTTAATCATATAGATCCCCCTCCATTATTCTATACTAATCATTTTAACACATTTTTAATAATGGTAAACAAAAATATGATACTTTGATAGGAACAGCTTCTTTTGCTATATGCATTACGTTAGATGGTGTAGAATAAAAAAACAAAACACTTGATATTTTAGTTATACCTAAATATAATGTTATAAGTAACTAAAAATAAAAAAGGAGGAAATTTCTGATGAAGAAATTTATTAAAACGCTTTTTTCAGCGTTCTTTGTATTTATGTTAATGGCTTGCGGCAATGGCAAGTCCGATAAAAAAGTAGAGGATAAAGGAGCATCAGGCGACAAGCCAACGGTAACAACGACAACTTCATTCCTTTATGATATGACAAAACAGCTAGCAGGAGATAAAGTGACAGTAGAACTTATCATTCCAGCTGGGGAAGATCCACACCTTTATGAAGCCAAACCAGAAGATTTGGAAAAATTAAGTAGCGCAGATTTAGTGCTTTATCATGGACTTCATTTTGAAGGTAAAATGGTTGATGCTTTAGAAGCAACGGGTGTCGCCGTAGCGAAGAATTTCACAAAAGAAGAAATTGGTGAAATGGATGAAGGCGGCCAGATGGTTGTTGACCCACACTTTTGGTTTGATATTGATTTATACAAAAAAGCAGTGGATGTCGCAGCAGATGAATTAGCAAAACTTACTAAAGATGATTCTATCCGCGAAAAAGCAGAAGAGTATAAAGGTGAATTAGACAAATTAGATGAATATAATCGCACAGAATTAGATAAAATTTCTGCAGAATCACGTTATCTTATTACACCACATGATGCCTTTAACTACTTCTCACGTCATTATGGTATGGAAGTTGTTGCCCCTCAAGGAGTGTCAACAGACTCAGAAGTTTCAAACACTAACATTCAAGAAACCGTTGATTTTATTATTGAACATAAAGTCAAAGCAATTTTTGCGGAATCAACGACAGACCCTGCACGTATGGAAAAAATTCAAGAAGCATGCAAAAAACAAGGGTTTGATGTAACAGTTGTACAAGGTGAAGGTGAAGAATTATTCTCTGATTCACTTGCACAAGAAGGAAAAGATGGCGATAATTATATTGATATGTATAAACACAACGTTGATTTAATGGTAAAATACTTAAAATAATAGAAAGTCAAGGTAGTGAAGCATATGGGAAAAGACACTGTAACCATCAGCAATTTAACGATGGCTTATCAAAAAGAAAATGTTCTTGAAGACATCAATATGACAATCCCGAACAATTGTAAAATGGCAATTATTGGACCAAACGGTGCAGGAAAGTCTACATTATTAAAAGGCATTTTAGAGCTTTATCCAACGATCACTGGCGAAGTGAGTTTTTTCGATAAACCTTATCAAGAAGTGTATAAACGGATTGCCTATGTGCCCCAAGAGGGTGAAGTGCAATGGAATTTCCCAACGACAGTGGAAGATGTCGTCTTAATGGGTCGTTATGTGTATTCTGGCTTTTTATCACGCTATTCAAAAGAAGATAAAAAAGCTGCAAAAGATGCACTTGAAAAAGTAAAGATGTTGGAGTTTCGCAATCGACAAATTTCCGAACTTTCTGGCGGCCAACGACAGCGCGTCTTTCTTGCCAGAGCCATTGCCCAAGATGCTGATTTATATTTCTTGGATGAGCCACTCAAAGGGGTAGATATTAATACAGAGCACCTCATTATGGATATCTTAAATGATTTTCAATCAAAAGGACGAACCATCGTTGCGGTGCATCACGATTTGTCTACTGTTCGAGATAATTTTGATTATGTAGCGATTATGAACAAAACCTTGCGCCATTACGGACCGACAGAAAAAGCTTTCACAAAAGAAGCAATTAATGCGGTCTATCAGAGTAAGGTGGGCGATATTTATGGATATTAGCATTTTATCTCAATATACTTTTCAAGTTGTGGCGGTAGGGACCATCTTTCTTGGTCTTGCAGCTGGGGCAGTTGGTGCTATTCCTGTGTTGAAAGGGCAAAGTTTGATTGGTGATGCAATTGGTCACTCTTCTTATTTAGGAATTGTGGGAATTTTTATGATTATTCAAACGCGTAATCCCGCGATCTTAGCACTTGGTTCCTTTATTTCGGGATCACTTGCCTTTTTCTGTATTCAAACCATTGGTCAGCACAAAAAAATTGAAATGAATAATGCGCTAGCCTTTGTCCTATCTTCATTTTTCGGGATGGGGATGGTGCTTAAATCTTACATTCAAGGGCATCCGTCATATCAGGAAGTATCACAGGCTGGGTTGCAAAATTATATCTTTGGACAAGCTTCGTATATTATGAAAGATGATACGCTGCTTATTATGATTGTTGCAGCCTTGGCGCTAATGATGCTTATTGTTTTTTTCAAAGAATTCAAAATTTATATATTTGATGAAGTCTATGCGAAGACGGTAGGAATCAGTGCTAAATATTTACGCTGGATAACACTTATAATGTGTATGTTGCTGATTTCTGTAGGTTTGAAAGCAGTAGGTGCGATTTTAATTTCATCAATGCTTATTGTTCCAACCATCGCCGCGCTCCAGTGGACGGATGATTTTGGACATGTTTTAGGTATTGCTGCTTTTGTGGGTGGTTTTTCTGCCTTTTTCGGCACCTATCTCTCGTCTACTATTCATAATATGCCAACTGGGCCGGCCATTACCGTTGTGATGTGTAGTATGTGTTTCTTGTCCATTCTCTTTGGTCCTAAAGGATTAGTGTCAAACAAAATCAAGCAAAGAGGTGGGGAATAAGATGAATGCATTAATGATGAGCACTTTAATAATTTTGGTTTTGGCAGGCTTAACATGTGCCAATATTGGAACATTTGTTGTATTACGTAATCAGTCGATGATTACGGATGCATTGAGCCATACGGTACTTTTAGGTATTGTGATTGCCTTTTTAATCGTACCGAACATGGACTCCCCGCTACTTCAAGTAGGCGCTGCACTTGTAGGAGTATTAACAGTATATTTAATTGAATGGATTATTCAAAAAACGACCGTTCAAAATGATGCAGCAACGGGGCTTGTTTTCACCTTTTTATTTTCCGTTGCAGTAATTATTTTATCGAAATATATGCGAAATGTTCACTTGGATGTTGATTGTGTACTGATGGGCGATATTATTTTTGCGCCGCTGAATACTCAAGAATTCTTGGGCATGGTTGTGCCTAAGAGCATTGTTTCCACTGGAACATTGTTCATTGTTGATATTATTTTTATCGCATTATTTTGGAAAGAATTAAAAATTTCGATTTTTGACCCAGGATTTGCAAAAACGGCGGGAATTAAATATGGTTTATTAAACTTTGCATTTATGTTTCTTGTCTCATTAACTACAGTGATTAATTTTACAATCGTAGGATCTATTTTAGTCATCTCATTTTTTGTAGCACCTGCTATGACGGCGCAGCTCTTTACGAAAACAATTAAATCCATGTATCTATGGACATTAGCGATTGCTACACTGAATTGTACTATTGGCTTTTTTGTAGCGACAGCACTTAATGTTTCTATGGCAGGAATGTGTGCAACTGTTGCATTCTTTACTTTCGGTCTATGCTTTGTTGCAAAACGGTGGCTAAAATACAAACGATTTACAGCTTAAGATTTTAATTTACATTTTATAAGAGATCCCCTATTTCTTTTTAAAATGTTGTAAATGTAAAGAGAGTTGATCGCGATCAGCTCTCTTTATTTTTGACTGGATTCATTAAATGTTCGTGTAAAATAATTTAGTGAGTGACTGCTGAGAGGGAAATAATAGCGATCATAAAGTACTAAACACTAAATTGTCCAAAAAAATTCAAAAAATCGTTGACACCTATTTTTTTACATGCTATGATATTTAAGTCGCGTTCGATAAAGCAACGCAGGCATAGATCTTTGAAAACTGAACAAAGTAATACAACCAAATTGTGCAAGGGTCTTTTGAATATTCCATTCATTAGACACCAACCAAAACCAAAACATTAATTTTGAGCAATCAAACCTTTGGGATGAACAGTGTTCATCCCCTCATTAAAAATTGAGAGTTTGATCCTGGCTCAGGACGAACGCTGGCGGCATGCCTAATACATGCAAGTCGAACGATGAACTCTCTGCTTGCAGAGAGGGATGAGTGGCGGACGGGTGAGTAACACGTGGGAAA
>NZ_KB894085.1 GCF_000374325.1 Allofustis seminis DSM 15817
GGTCGAGTCAAAGAAGAACAAACAGTAACCATTAATGAAAACTACATCTCTGGTGTTACATTCCGACTTCATAGTGATCCAATGGCACCAATTGTTAAACTACAATCTGCCACTGCAACAGTTATTGACCAAGATGGTACCGGACTAAAAGGTCAGACTGTAGAAGTTTATGATGCCGACGGCACTCATGTTGGAACGATTACAACAGATGAACGTGGACTAGGATATGTTCACAATCTACTTGTTGGCAAAGATTATACCTTTAAATTAATGCTTGGCGGTCAAGTCAAAGAAGAAAAAACAGTAACTATTAATGAAAACTATATCTCAAGTGTTACATTCCGACTTCATAGTGAACCGATGACACCTCTTGTGCCAGCAGAAGAAAAAGAAACAGACAATGAAAAAGACAACAAAAAAGATGAAGGTAAAGGAAATAAAAATAAAGAAAACGAAAAGGGCGACACTAAAGAAGGCAAAGAAAAAGATAACAAAAACAAATTGCCTAAAGCAGGTGCAGCCGTTGGTCTAGGTGCAGCTGTTGCCTATCTATTTTCTGGAATCGGTTTATATGGTGTAGCACATCGTAAAGAAGAACAATAAGATTAAAGCTTAAGACAATCTAAAAAAAGGACGCTTTTAAAAGCGTCCTTTTTATTTGGCTTGAATTAATGACGAATAAGATAATCGAATGCAGAGAGTGAAGCAGTAGCACCAGCCCCTTCAGCAATAATAATTTGTTTAAAAGGCACATCAGTACAGTCACCTGCTGCAAAGATTCCGTCGACACTAGTTCTGCCTTGGGCATCAATGACAATCTCGCCATAATCATTTAATTGTAGTGTATCATTTAAGAATTCAGTATTAGGATCAAGCCCAACTAGTATAAAGACCCCTTCAACCGATAAGTGGTGGCATTTTCCAGTTTGACGATCTTCATAGGTTAGTCCATTGACTTTTTGATCTCCCAAAATTTCTTTTGTGTTCGCATTCAAAATAACATTGACATTATCCAGTGTAGCTAATTTATCTTGAAGTATTCGGTCAGCGTTCAAATGATCTCCAAATTCCAGAATGGTAACTTCTTGTACAATGTGGGATAAATCAATGGCGGCTTCGATACCAGAGTTTCCACCTCCGATAATGGCAACGGATTTGTCTTTGAATAGTGGACCATCACAGTGAACGCAATAGGCAATTCCTTTATTTTTGAATTCCTGTTCACCAGGGACGTGAATGGATTTCCAGCGTGCCCCCGTTGCAACGATCAGCGTTTTGCTTTCAATAATGGAATGGTCGCTGAGGGTGATTTGGAAGACAGATTGTGCACTTTCTACATGAGTAGCGGCTACATTTTCCAAAAGTGTGACATCATAGTCCATCATATGGTTGCGACAGTTAGCCATATAAGTTTCGCCAGTCGTTAATGGTGTACCTGTAATGTTGGCAATTTCACTTGTTTCCATCACTTGACCGCCGAAATCTTTTGCGATAATGCCTGTCTTTAATCCTTTGCGAGCAGAATAGATTGCTGCAGTAATACCAGCTGGTCCGCCGCCAATAATGAATTGATCAAAGACATCAAGTTCATTATAACGTGCAAGCTCAGACTGTCCTAAGATAAGATCCAAGATATTATCTAATGTCTGCCGACCAGATATAAATTCTTTGCCATCTTTCATCACCGTTGGGACCGCCATAATGCCCAATTTGTCCGTTAAATCTTGGAACATGCTCCCTTCAACCATTGTATGAGATACATTATCATTTAAAAGGCTTATAATGTTGAATGCTTGGACAACATCAGGGCAATTGTGACAGCTCAATGATACAAAAGTAGTAAATGCTTGTTTTGTGTGAATGGCTGCAATACGCTCTCGCTGCTGGTCGGTAATTTTTGGTGCATGTCCACCTACTTGTAAAAGTGCCAATACTAATGATTCAAATTCATGGCCTAATGGCAACCCTGCAAAGACAATCCCTGTTTCGTAGTCTTGCCGATCAATGGCAAAAGAAGGTGTGAGTGCCAAATCTGCTGAAACGACTGATATTTTGTCGGAGAGAGTAGCGATTTCGTTAACGAGCGCCGTCACTTTTTGTGATGATTCCGACTCATCGCTGGATAATCTGAGAATGACGGGATATTTCAGTAATTTTAAATATTCTTTTAGCTGCTCTTTTAATGACTGAGATAGAATCATCATTAGATTTTTCCTACAAGATCTAGTCCGGGGGTCAATGTTTCGCCATTTTCTTTCCATTTAGCGGGGCAGACTTCTCCAGGATGCGTACGAACGTAGCGTGCGGCTTTGATTTTGTCGATCAGAACAGAAGCATCGCGGCCGATTCCGTCAGCATTGATCTCTACGGCTTGAACGATACCATCAGGATCAATGATAAAGGTTCCACGTTGTGCAAGGCCGGATTGTTCATCATAGACTTCAAAGAAGCGTGCAAGATGTCCACTAGGGTCGGCAATCATTTCGAATGTGATTTTTCCGATAGCATCGGAATGGTCATGCCATGCTTTATGGACGAAATGCGTATCTGTTGAGCAAGAGTAGGCGCGACAATCAAGTGCTTCAAGTGCTTCTACTTGTTCTTGTAAGTCCTCTAATTCTGTCGGGCAGACAAATGAAAAATCAGCAGGATAGAATAAGAGTACGCTCCAGTGTCCTTTGAAATCTTCATGAGTGAGTTCTACGAACTCATTGCATCCTCCGCAATAGGCATCTGCTTTAAATTCTATAATTTCTTTTCCAATAAGTGACATTTTTACAACCTCCTATTTTATTTGGTGCTATATTTTTAGACATGCTTTAATATAGAACCATTCTAATGTAGTGTAGCACTTTTTTTGCTCAATTCAAAATATTCCAACTGCCACAAGTTCATTTTTTGTTAAGGGCAGTGGGATAGGGAGTGATGGATGTAATTATTTTTCCAGCCACTTTTCAATTTCATTCAATAATTGTTCAGATTGTGCAACGATAGTACCGCGTTTTTTAACGGCGCCTACGACATATAGATTAATATAGCTGAATTGCGATTCAGCCACTTCTTGTAAGGCATCAATTTTTTGTTGATTATTAAAATGACCTTGTCGTATATCACTATATAAGCCGATCATTGGGCGGTTTAAGTGATAATAATATCCAATTTCTGCTGCCAATCCAGGGTCAACAATGGCTCCGTCCATGATGGCAACGAGTAAGTCGGCACGCTTTAAATATTCATTGTCCCCGTCAAAAATGTCAATGGAGTTCGCATATTGGCTTTTATCATTAATTGCATCATTTTCTTGTGGAAGATAGACATCAACATATTCACCAAAGCGTGAGCGGATTTGGTCTACTAAATAGGCGTTATAGCGTAATTCACTCTCAGAAAAAAGTGGACCGCCAAAATAAATCATTTTCTTATTCATAATATTCCTCCATTTCTAATCGAAATTATCATATCATTAGTCGCATAAAATTAGAAATAAAATCAATAGCTGTTTCGTTGATTCATGCCATTATTTTAAGTATATTAAATGAAACAAATAGGAGGCGACAGCATGGCACCTTTTATCGGGATTACAACTTACCAAAAAATTGATGGCGATGGGCGAAGTTATGATACGTTGCCAAGAGTATCAGCGGAGAAAGCTTTTGAAGAAGCCGTCTGGCAAGTAGGAGGCATTCCTATATTTTTACCTGAGGTAGAGCATGTTGATCAAGCAAAAATGCTTTGCACTAAAATTGACGGCCTTATCATTATTGGTGGTCCAGATGTGGATCCCGGGCTATATCATGAAGATGCTCACAAAGAAATAGGTCATATCGATTACAAACGTGACAAGAGCGACTTGGCATATATTCAAGTGGCGGACGAATTAAAATTACCGATACTTGGAATTTGTCGAGGATTGCAGCTACTGAATGTAGCCTTCGGAGGAACGTTATATCAAGATTTGGCACAATGTGGTAGCTGGGAAATCCAGCACGATCAAAAAACGCCCGTATCGGAACCAATTCATGCAGTGAATGTCAGCAAGGATAGTATGCTCTATGCGGCTGTAGGCACAGATGAAATTTGGGTGAATTCTGTGCATCATCAAGCCATTAAATCATTGAGTTCGAAGTTCAAAGTTACAAGCAGAAGTCGCGATCATATTATCGAAGCGATTGAATCTAAAGAAGGACATCATATTTTAGCAGTGCAGTGGCATCCTGAATTATTATTCAAAACGTGCCATCATGGACAAGCGATTTTTCGCTGGTTGATTTTAGCGGCAGGAGATTGATTAAGATCTTTTCTAAAATTTTGAAGTTTGGTGTCATCTATTGTATGATAGCACGTATTGAGTTGAAGTAGGGAAGTGTTAAGGTGTTAGTATCATTAGTTATATTATGTGGTCTTTGTATGGGGATGGAACGCTTGCTCCGTTTTTTACATTTGCCGCGGCTTATTAGTTATCTATTAGTAGGTATGCTCATTGGACCATATGGTTTGAATATTATAAGTGTCAGCTTGCAGGAGTCATCTGCATTATTACGGACGATTGCTTTAATTATTATTTTAGTGCGTGCAGGGTTGTCGCTAGATTTATCACAATTGAATACTTTAAAGCGTCCTATGATTTTGCTGTCATTTGTGCCAGCGTTGTTTGAGATGATCGGTTATGTTATGCTTGCACCCTTTATTCTCGGAATTAATTATGCGGAGGCACTACTTATGGGAACAGTACTAGCCGCTGTATCTCCTGCCGTTATCGTGCCACGCATGATTGACTTAGAGCAAAAAGGATTAGGCGTTGATAAGGGAATTCCATCTCTTGTCTTGGCAGGTGCTTCCCTTGATGATATTGCCGTATTAGTTGTCTTTAGTTCTGCTCTACGTTTTGTTAAAGCGGGGCAATTTAATGGTTGGGATCTTTTGAAGATTCCACTGAATATTGTACTCGGTATTGCCGTTGGTGTATGTGTTGGTTGGATTGTTAGCATCATCTACCATAAGATTGTAGCGCATTTTAGTTGGCCGCAAGTGGTTTTAACGGTTGGAACTTTTGGTGTGGCTTTTATTGTTTATCAAGGAGAAACATATCTTTCACACTGGCTTCCTTATTCAGGACTATTGGCTGTTATGACCTTATTTATTATCATGAATCGAAGATTAACCTCTCAAACCGTAGAAAAATTATCGCAGCATTATCAGAAAATGTGGGGCTTAGGTGAGATGGTTTTGTTCGGATTAGTGGGTGCTTTGGTTAATATTCCTTATGCGATGATTGCTGGTCCACAAGTTTTACTTCTGATTGGATTGACATTAATCTTTCGTGTAGGTGCTGTAATATTATCCCTTATGGGCACTCCGCTTACATTTAAAGAGCGCTTTTTTGTTTGTATTGCATATTTACCGAAAGCTACAGTTCAAGCAGCAATTGGCGGAATCCCTTTAGCAGAAGGACTCTTGAGTGGGCAAATGATACTCACGACTTCAATATGGGGAATTTTGTTGACAGCGCCGCTTGGAGCATGGTCAATTGATCGATTGGCGCCTATTTTTTTGAAAAAAAGAAAAGATAAAATGGAGAGTATATGATGAATAGTTTACGATTAGTAATTTATGGCATGCTTTTTGGAATTGCAAATATTATTCCGGGGGTCAGCGGCGGAACGATGGCTGCCTCTTTAGGATTTTATGATGAGTTAATTCGCAGTATTTCGAATCTGAAGAGAGATTGGGAAAAAAGCTTGCGCTTTTTAGCTCCTTTATTTTTAGGGGCGGTGTTAGGGTTGATTTTCTTCTCTTATTCAGTAGAATTTTTGTTGAAAAATTTTCCGCTTCCAACAGCATTAGCCTTTATTGGATTGATTTTTGGTGGATTGCCACTGCTGATTCAATCTTTCCAAAAAAGCCTTCAAAATAAAAAAAGAACACTTAATATTGGGCATCTGCTTATTTTTGCATTGTTTTTTGGGGTCATTGTTTGGATGAGTTATGTGAATAGTAGCGACTTGGACAGTCATCACTTAGTATTCAATTCCCAAGAAATCATCAGTTTGATTTTAGTTGGAATGACAGGTGCTGCTGCAATGGTTATTCCAGGAGTGAGTGGTTCTTTAGTTTTTATGATTTTTGGTTATTATTATGTCATTATTCAAACGTTGAACCGTTTCTTTTCTGGTCTTAAGTCATTGGATATTAATGTACTCATTCACTCGGCAAAATTTCTCTTTTCATTTGGGGTAGGGGTTTTGCTTGGGATATTTCTTATGAGCAAATTAATGGAATATCTTTTTGAATATTATCCATCTTTTACATATAGTGGCATTCTGGGACTGGTTGCTGCTTCTCCGATTGCAGTACTTAAAAATACTCAAGCGCTTGCTAATTTTAATGGATCAACAGACAGTATTCCTTTACTTATTGGATTAGTGATTGCTGGGGCATTAGGGTATATGACTTACTATTTAGGACGATCCAGCGAAAAATAAATCATTCTCTTAATCAAACCATTGGAAATGGTGGCACAAAAAAATTATATTTACAGTAGTAATCTCATAAAAAAGGAGAAATGCAGATGAATATAATTTTATCGCTGCTTATTTTCGGTGTGATTTTAATTGTTTTGAATGTTATGGCACGCCGACATATCCCTTATGCGACCCGTGTATTTACGGGATTAGGGTTAGGGGTCATTTTTGGACTAGCCCTTCAATGGTTTTTCGGTGCAACATCTGAAACAATTTCGAAAATTATCGCTTGGACTAATCTTGTGGGAGAAGGCTATGTCTTATTTTTACAGATGTTAGTTATCCCACTTGTTTTTATTTCTATGGTGCGTGCTTTTACTACAATGGAAGAAGATAGTGCTATTGGCAAGATTGGCGCACATGTTCTGGCACTTTTAGTTGGAACCGTCATGATTGCAGCAATTGTTGGAATGGCAAGTGTGCTTTTATTTCATTTAGATGGTGCAACATTCACTCAAGGCGTGGCAGAGTCTGCGCGTATTGAGGGATTATATGATCAACAAGCGCAAGTGGTCAATTTGACTTTGCCACAACAAATTCTTCAATTTATTCCTAAAAATGTCTTTGAAGATTTTGCGGGCTTGCGGCCAACGAGTACTATTTCTGTCGTAATTTTTTCGATTTTTGTTGGAACAGCCTATCGAGGCGTTCGGCGAAAACAACCAGAACATGCGTTGATTTTTGAGAAAATGATTGATAGCTTTCATGCAATTGTCATGCGCATTGTAACACTTGTTTTGCGCTTGGCTCCTTATGGCATTTTTGCGTTGATGACCAAGATGATGGCGACTTCCAGCGGATCAGCAATGATCAATTTGGGAACATTTGTAGTGGCTCTTTATGTTGCACTGGCAGTGATGTTCGGTATTCATTTGCTAGTGCTATTATTATTTGGTATCTCTCCTATTCAATATATTAAAAAAGCTGCTCCCATTTTAAGTTTTGCCTTTACATCTCGTTCTAGTGCAGGTGCCTTGCCTTTTAATATTAGAACACAAGTGGATGTATTAGGAGTAGATGCACCGACTGCGAACTTTTCGGCAACATTTGGACTTTCGATTGGTCAAAATGGCTGTGCCGGAATTTATCCAGCGATGCTTATTGCAATGGTGACACCAACTGCTGGCATCGATATTACTAACCCAATATATGGATTAACCGTTATAGGTACTATTGCGATTTCATCATTTGGTGTTGCTGGCGTAGGTGGAGGGGCTACCTTTGCGGCTTTGATTGCCTTTGGAACATTAGGGCTTCCAGTAGAGATGATAGGTCTTCTTGTATCCGTTGAACCAATTATTGACATGGGACGGACTGCACTTAATGTTAGTGATAGTATGATTGCAGGACTTGTAACATCAAAACGTCTAGGCTTTTTGGATGAAAAAGTTCTCCATGATGACCAAGCAACCGTAACAGTTGAATAATAAAAAAACGTATCGACTTTTTAAAGAAATAGCATTAGCGACCATTTTTAGTTGATGATTTTTAGCTTTAAAGAGGTGATACGTTATTTTAATTTGTTAAGATATTTGGTATACTAGACATAGTCAAACAAGGTCAAAAACAGGAGGTGGAAGTTTCCCTAGGAGGAGACCGCATATGAAACATAAAAATATGTCTGATTCAATTGAAGAATATCTAAAAGATTTACTTGAAGCACAGGGAAATGTCGAAATTCAAAGAAGTGAAATCGCAAGTCTTTTTGATTGCGTACCATCACAAATTAACTATGTCATTAATACACGATTTACGATTCATCATGGTTACCAAGTCGAAAGCAAGCGTGGGGGCGGAGGGTATATTCGCATCTATGAAATTCAAGTGCGCGATGAAATTGATCAAATCGAAAAATTCTTAGAACTTACGCATCATCCGCTTTCGCAAGCAGCAGCCGAGTCGATGATCGAAACATTATACCAAAATGAAATTATTACTTTCCTTGAAGGGAAGTTAATGCTTTCGGCAATGGATGATCACCATTTAACGACTAGAGAAAGTGTGAATAATCAGATTCGCGCCAACATTTTACGTTCAATGCTTTCTCAACTATTAATTAAAGAAGAGAATCAATAAAGGAGGGCAACTATGCCATTTTCATTTACACCGCGCGCTCAAAGCGCCTTACGATTTGCCCAAGAAGAAACGAAGCGTTTTGGTGTGCGAGCAGTGGGTACTGAACATATTTTGCTCGGACTTTTGAATGAGCCAGAAGGTATTGCACATCAAGTGCTTACACAACTTGGAATTAATATTTATCAAGTTCGCGAAGAAATTGAAGTGATGATGACTGGTATACGACCAAATAGCGAGTATGTCGTAAATGATCTGCCTTATACACCACGTGCGCGCCAAGTATTGGTTTTTGCGGCAGATGAAGCGAAGCGAATGAATGTTGATGAGATTGGGACGGAACATTTACTCCTCGGTCTTTTGCGGGACGATTTAATTATTTCTTCGAGAATTTTACGAAATTTAGGTGTTGCCATCTCGCGCGTGCGTCAGTTGATTGCAGAGAAATTAGGAATGGATTTACAAAAATCAGAGAGAAAAGTGCGCAAAAAAAATGCTCGAGCTACTGCATCGCGACCGACAGCTCAGCAGTCCTCTGAAAGTGCAACGCCGACACTCGACCAAATGGGACGCGATCTAACGGAGCTTGCACGTGAAGGTAAGCTGGATCCGATTATTGGGCGTGAAAAAGAAACGCGCAGAATCATTCAAATTTTAAGCCGCCGTACTAAAAATAACCCCGTCCTTGTCGGTGAACCTGGAGTAGGAAAGACAGCAATTGCTGAAGGACTTGCCCAATTAATTGTAAGTGGCGGTGTTCCAGAGACGATTGTCGGAAAGCGTTTAATGGCACTGGACATGGCAACTTTAGTAGCAGGTACGAAATATCGCGGCGAATTTGAGCAGCGGATGAAAGACATCATTGACGAAATTTATGAAGATGGTGAAGTCATTTTATTCATTGATGAATTACATACACTTATCGGTGCGGGAGGAGCAGAAGGGGCTATTGATGCTTCAAATATTTTGAAACCAGCACTGGCACGTGGCGAATTGCAGACTATTGGGGCAACGACTTTCGATGAATACCAAAAATATATCGAAAAAGATGCAGCTTTAGAACGTCGATTTGGAGCGGTGATTGTCGATCCACCAACTGAAGAAGAAACACTTGCGATTTTAAAAGGATTGCGCGAAAAATATGAACAGCACCATCAAGTTACTTTAACGGATGAGGCACTCTCCACTGCTGTCAAACTATCGACACGTTATATGTCGGACCGTATGCAACCTGATAAAGCGATCGACTTAATGGATGAGTCTGCAGCAAAAGTAGCGATTGACTCACTTCAACGTCATCATCCACTTGTTGGCTTGAAACAAAAATTAGCAACAATCGAAATGGATAAAGAAAAAGCCATTCGCAGTCAGAATTTTGAAAAAGCGAGCCAATTGCGCCATTTAGAAATTGAAACAAAAGCAGATATCCAAGCCTTAGAAGAAAAACGCGAAGCAAAAGCTCGACCAAAAGTTACCGACCGCGATGTGGCGGAAGTTGTCGGTCAATTGACGGGAATTCCTACGCAGCAATTAAAAGAAGAAGAGAGCGAACGCTTAATGCGCTTGGAGTCTATTTTACATGAGCGTGTCATTGGACAGGATGAAGCAGTGCAAGTTGTGTCACGCGCCATTCGTAGAGCAAGAAGTGGCCTGAAAGATCCAAAAAAACCAATCGGCTCATTCCTATTCCTAGGGCCTACTGGGGTAGGGAAAACAGAACTTGCTAAGACAATTGCCGAAGTGCTTTTCCGTTCTGAAGATGCATTGGTTCGCATCGATATGTCGGAATATATGGACAAGTTCACAACTAGCCGTCTTGTAGGCAGTCCTCCAGGATATGTTGGTTATGATGAGGGTGGTCAGTTGACGGAACAAATTCGTCAAAAACCTTATTCTGTTATTTTGCTAGATGAAGTTGAAAAAGCACATCCTGATGTCTTTAATATGTTGCTGCAAGTACTGGATGATGGTCAATTAACAGATGGTAAAGGACGCCGCGTTGATTTTAAGAATACAATTATTATAATGAGCTCGAACTTAGGCGCAACGGCTTTATGCGATGAGAAATCAGTGGGCTTCCAAGCTAGGGATGTTCATCAAGATCATGACGCGATGGAAAAAAGAATACGCGAAGAATTAAAACAATATTTCCGTCCTGAATTTTTGAATCGTATTGATGAAACAGTCGTATTCCATTCATTAAATAAAGAAAACTTACGTGAAATCGTAAAATTGTTAAGTGCAGACGTCATCAAGCGTGCGGAAGAGTTAGGAATCGACTTAAGAATTACAAATGCCGCCATGGATGTTATCGCAACAAAAGGCTACCAACCAGAATATGGTGCACGCCCACTGCAACGTACAATTCAACAAGAATTTGAAGATTTGCTGAGTGAAGCGATATTGTCAGGAACAATTATTCCAGGAGATGCTATTACAATTGGAGCGACAGGTGGCAAAATTATTCTTCGCCACCGTATGAGTCAAAAAGCGTCGAAAAGTTAAGTGCTGAGACGTTAGATAAAATGTTTTCGATGCTCAAAAGGAGCGCATATGATCAATCAAGAAACAAAAGAAATCTTCATGAGAGAAGCCATTAAAGAAGCAAAAAAAGCAAGAGATATTGGTGAAGTTCCGATTGGTGCCGTCATCGTCAAAGATGGCACCATTATCGGACGCGGCTTCAATCAACGAGAAACGCAGCATCAAGCGACGAGCCATGCTGAGATACAAGCGATTCAAGAAGCTAATCGCCATTTGGGCAATTGGCGTCTTGAAAATTGCCAACTATATGTTACATTGGAGCCATGCCCAATGTGTTCTGGTGCCATTATTATGAGTAGAATTCCTGAAGTATATTTTGGTGCTAGTGATCCTAAAGGAGGCACGGCTGGGACATTAATGAATTTATTGCAAGAAGAGCGATTTAATCATCAGTCTTTTGTAGAAAGTGGCATTTTAGAAGAAGAATGTGCAGCGTTGTTGACACACTTTTTTAAGTGCCTGCGAGAAAAACGCAAACAAGAAAAAAGAGATTATACATAATATGGAGAATATCATGAATAAATTCTTAAAAATAGCCTTGAAATGTCTCGTGTTTTTCACGATTTTTATAGGGCTTGTGTCAGTGTTATTTGCTAATGATCAAGTGCATGATCCAATATTGTGGCGATTATATGCAGAAGCGGTTCCATTTGCTACTATTTTTATTATGTCGATTGTCTTCTGGTTGCCCGAAAGGCACCGTTTTTCATTATTATTTTTCAAATCGCCAATTCAAAATAGTATTAAAGGACTCTTCAAAGGTGTTATGTGGATAGGCGTGCCAATTGTAGGTTTATGGTGGAGCGGTTATGTAGAATTTTTGGGTAGCAACATAATTTTTAATATCGGCCACTGGCTGCTGGCATGCTTTCTCAATGTATGTATGCAAGAATTACTTACTCGTGGTTATATGTATCAATTAATTCGTTATCATTATTCGCCAATTGTTGCGATTATTATGACCACGCTTTTATTTGTTTTACTCCATGGAGGAGCAGTTGAAGCAGGGATACTGCCAATATTGAATGTTATAACAATGAGTCTTTTTATGTCATTTGCTTATGAAGCCACTCATTCATGGTTATTTCCAGTAATGTTGCATTTTGCTTGGAATGCAGTGGGTGGTATCATTTTAGGTGTTGTAAATTTAGCGGAAGATTATCCGCATATTTATGATGTGCTCCTACCTGGTCCTGACTGGTTGACAGGTGGAGCAGTCAAAATAGAAGGAAGTGCAGTTGTTTTGGCGATCAATAGCTTATTGATGCTGCGATATTTATTGAAATGTTATGCTACATTGATGCATTGCCCTGCTAATGATGACTTACATGATGAGTCCTTCTATTCAATGAATGATTTAGAAGATGAACATGATTAAAAAAGAGAGTGAAGCAAAATGCTTCACTCTCTTTTTTATTATTCTGATGTATAATCGTCAAAATAGCCTTGAATATAAACAAATGGTGTTCCTTTATCGCCACTACCGCTTGTCAGATCTGCAAGAGAGCCGAGTAAGTCGGTTAATTGTCGCGGTGTTGTACCTAAGGCAGCTTCTGCATCTGCTTCTTGATTTTCTTTACCGTGAATTTTGTCTGCAATTGCTTCTTTTAGTGCATCACCGCTCAGATTTGAAAATTCATTATCTGCTAAATATTTTAGTTTTACTTCATTTGGTGTTCCTTTAAGACCGTCTGTATAGCCCGGAGAGACGATTGGATCGGCGAGTTCCCAGATCTCACCTACAGGATCTTTGAAAGCACCATCCCCATAGACCATTGCTTCAATTTTCTTGCCTGTTAATTCAAAGACACGTTTTTGGATGGCCTCGACAACTTCTTGTGAGTTAGAAGGGAATAGTTTAATGCTTTCAGTTGATGCATTATTTGCACCTAAGAGTCCAAATTCCTCATTATAAGCACTTCCGTTGACTGGTTGATTCATCATATCACTTAAGTCTAGAACTGTTTTGGCTCCAGCTTCTTTTAAGGTAGCTTTTGTATGTTCGCGACTATGAATATCACATGTGAGTACTTGGTCTGTATATTCTAGAATAGAGGTTGGATTGTTTGAGAAAATAATCTCGCACTCGCAATCTTGTTCAGTTACAATCTTGCGATAAAGTGCAATATAATCGACTCCAGTAAAGCGGTGTGATGTGCTTCCAAATATTTTATAAAAATCACTTTCGGTTAGAACATCAGACCATGGGTTAACGCCGCTTGTTAATAATTCTTGTTCTGTAACGAGTGCATTCCCTACTTCATCAGTAGGATAACTCAATTGAAGAACAATTTTTTTTGAACCGCGAGCGAAACCTTTGAGTAGGTTCATAAAACGGTTGCGGCTGAAAATAGGGAATAAAATACCTAAAGGTTTTTCTTGATCGAATTTGTTGTGAGCGTCCATTGCGATATCATCAATTGCAACATATGAACCAGCAGCTCGCGCTACAATAGACTCTGTAAGTGCGATAATGTCGCGATCTTTGATCGGATACTGCTCACTTTGTGCAGCATCAATTAGTGTTTTTGTTACAATTTCAACAATATCGTCACCTTTTTTGATAATTGGAGCTCGCAAACCACGAACTACAGTACCTACAGCTCTTGCCATAAGTGCCACATCCTTTATTTAATTAAATTTTATTACTGTTAAATTATACTAAAATCGAAAAAATGTACAAGCGAATGTCATCTTTTTTTGAAAAAAATGAATGAGAGTCCAACAGAAGCCCCATCACTTTCAATATGCACTGAATAAGAAAACTTAGCAACCATTATCCCTTATTTTGAAGGGATGTTTCTTGTTAGAAAATATGAATTCATGCTAAAATAATTTCAATTTCAAAGATTAATGGTGATTGAGGAGGGGACAAGATGCAAGACATTTATCTATTACTTGCAGAAAATAACAGATTGGAGACGGAACATTTAATTTTGCGCCCAGTCACTTTAGCAGATGCACCCGACATATATGAGATTGGCAGCAACCCTAACATTATCAAATATGTTAGCTACGCTATACACCAAGATTTGGAAGATACGCGACGCAGTATTGCGAATCATTTTATGCGTCATCCTTTAGGAAAGTATGGCATCATTTTAAAGAAAAATCAGCGACTCGTGGGGACCATTGATTTAATGATTAAATCGCAGAATGTTGCCGAAATTGGTTATCAATTAAATGAGAAATTTCATCGTCAAGGGATTATGACTGAAGCAGCTGGGAAAATCGTGCAGCTGTCATTTGAGAAGTTGAAGATGAAACGCGTTTTTGCGACATGCCTTACTAGCAATATTGCATCAAGCGGTGTCATGAAAAAAATTGGCATGACACAAGAAGGCACACTGCGCGGACAACTCAAAAAAGGTAACTACTTTTATGATATGGATGTGTATAGTCTGTTGTCTGATGAATATAAAAATAAAAATATTAGTTGAAATACAAATGAGATATGCTATACTAAATAGGCACATCACAATGATGAACGTATGAACCGTGTCAGGTCTGGAAGGAAGCAGCACTAAGTATTGTTCATCATGTGTGGTGTGTTTTTTTATGTACATTTTCTTTTATAATAGGAATTCGTGTTTATTTTCATTATAATGAAAGATGACTAAAAAAAAGGAAGCGATCAATGATGAGTAGCTACCAGGCATTATATCGTGTGTGGCGTCCGCAAAGATTCGATGATGTTGCAGGACAGCAGATGATTACCCAAACCCTAAAAAATGCAATTGCCAACCATAACCCAGCGCACGCTTACTTATTAACAGGACCGCGTGGAACGGGAAAGACCTCTGTTGCAAAAATTTTTGCTAAAGCGATTAACTGTCCGCATAGTGTGGACGGAGAACCATGTAATGAATGCGAGATTTGTCAAGAAATCACGTCTGGCAGTCTAGGTGATGTGATAGAAATTGATGCAGCAAGTAATAATGGCGTGGAGGAAATTCGGGAAATTCGGGAAAAAGCGAATTATGCCCCAACACGTGCTGAATATAAAGTATATATTATTGACGAAGTGCATATGCTTTCGATGGGAGCATTTAATGCATTACTTAAAACATTAGAAGAACCACCTGAAAAAGTGATTTTTATCTTGGCGACAACTGATCCGCACAAGATTCCTGCCACCATTATTTCTCGAACGCAGCGTTTTGATTTTCGAAGAATTTCGCAAGAGACGATTATTCAGCGCATGGTGCTTATCTTAAATGAAGAAAATATTACATTTGAAAAAGAAGCATTGCAACTTATTGCACAAACGGCGGAGGGAGGACTGCGCGATGCTTTGAGCATCTTGGATCAAGTTATCTCTTATGCTAATGGCTCTGTCACACAAGTTGCAGTGCGCGATATTACGGGTAGTATTACGCAAGAGCTATTAATCGAATATTTGCAACTACTTTATCATCATGACACATCTGAAGCGTTACAAGCATTGAACCAATTATTAGCTGAAGGAAAAGAAGCTTATCGCTTTATTGAAGATGCCTTGATGTTGTGCCGTGATATTCTTCTTGCTAAGGCGGTCAAGTCAGATGTGGCGGTCACATTCAAATATGCACACCATACCCCAGCATTTGATGCAATCGTCCAGCAATTGCCGACGAATTTCCTTTATCAGGCGGTAGGTGTGCTAAGCCAGACTCAAAAAAATCTAAAACAAACGACACATAAGGAAATTTACTTGGAAGTAGCCACTATTCAATTATGTGAAATTTCGGATAAAAATAGTGCAACTGCTACACCAGCGGGAGATTATGAAGTCGTTGACACTGCTGCTTATGAAGAGATTGTCCACCAATTGCAAGATATGCAAAAACAATTAGAACAATTACAAGCAATAGATAAAGTGGCATCTGAACCAAAAATTGTCGAACCAAAACAGACTTTAATAAGCAAAAATAATCAAGAAGATGCAAGTGTTGTCCCAAATCAGTCGGAAGTTTTTGCGGTGCTAGATGAAGCGACACACCAAGATCGTGCTTTTTTATTTGATTTATGGCCAGATTTTATTAGTCAATTAGAAGTGGGGCAAAGCGCCATTATGAATAATGGCACACCTGTTGCTGCTAGCCCGAATACTTGGGTCATTACATTTGAATATAAGATTTTGGTAGAACGTTTTGAAACAGATGAATTAATTAGCAAGAGCTTGCAACAATTTTTAGAAACGATTCACCAATCCCAAATTAAAATTATTGCTTTGACAAATGAACAGTGGAAAAATGTTCGAGAAAATTATATCTTAGAGCGAAAAAAATTAAAACAAGGCATTCCTGTGGACTTCTCAGAAGAAGAAAAGAAAGAATATGAACAACGAATTCAAGAAGAAGAAAAAACAAAAGAAATCATTAATCAGGCAGTCGCCTTTTTTGGCGAAGATACCGTAAAAATAATGGAGGATGATAACAAATGATGCGCGGTGGAATGAATAATATGCAAGGCATGATGAACAAAATGAAAAAAATGCAAAAAGAAATGCAAGCAGCTCAGGCACAATTACAAGAAATGACATTTGAAGGAAGTGCAAGCAACGATCTAGTGACAGTCAAAATTTCAGGTGAAAAAGAAGTCTTGCAAGTAAAAGTTGACCCAGACATTTTAGATCCTGAAGATGCTGAAATGATTGGTGATTTGATAATGATTGCAACGAATGAAGCACTCGCTAAAGTAGATGAAGCCACTGAACAGACCATGGGCAAATATACACAAGGATTTAATATTCCAGGATTTTAATAAAAGGACAGATGCGACATGTATTATCCGGAACCGCTATCGAAATTGATGGACAGCTTTATGAAATTGCCAGGCATTGGCGAAAAAACGGCAGCACGTTTAGCATTTTATGTAGTGTCTATGCGTGAAGAAGATGTTACACATTTTGCGCGCCATTTAATAAGTGCAAAGCGTGATCTGAATTATTGTAAAATTTGCGGAAATTTAACCGCACAAGAAATTTGCTCAGTATGTTCAGACACTTCGCGCGATCGTTCGCTTATTTTGGTGGTCGAACATCCAAAAGATGTGATTGCCATGGAAAAAATCCAAGAGTACCATGGGTTTTACCACGTTTTAGGCGGTGTATTATCGCCCGTTGAAGGCACAGGCCCTGAAGATATTAATGTGCCGTCCCTTTTAAAACGACTGCAAAATGAAGAAGTCACGGAAGTTATTTTAGCAATGAATGCCAATGTGGAAGGTGAGGCAACGGCGACTTATCTTTCGCGGCTCATTAAACCTGCCGGAATTAAAGTAACACGTCTAGCACATGGCCTTTCAGTTGGAAGCGATATTGAATATGCTAATGAAGTGACTTTGATGAAAGCCATTGAAGGGCGTACTGAAATCTAAAATGATTTGCCATGCATAAAAAAACGCTAAAGTTGCAATATTAAAAGCAACTTTAGCGTTTTTTTAATGAGTTTTGCTATCATTTTTAGTATACTAAGTAAGAAAGTATATTGGAGTAAAAGAGGGATATTTTGAAAGGTTTATTCATCAGTGTGGAAGGCCCAGATGGTTCAGGGAAGTCGACAGTGATTAAGTCGCTTCGTGAAAAACTTTCGCAAGCATTCAATGATAGCCGCGAAATTATTGTGACACGTGAACCTGGGGGTAGTCCACTTGCCGAAAAAATTAGACACACTCTTTTGACAACTGAAAATCATTCTATGGACGATCGGACAGAAGCGCTACTATTTGCGGCAGGTCGGCGCCAACATGTTATGGAATTGATCCGCCCTGCATTAGCACGCGATGCTATTATCTTATGCGATCGCTTTGTTGACAGTTCCATTGCTTATCAAGGAGCAGGTCGCAAAATTGGGATGGATGAAGTGCGTGCAATTAATTTATTTGCAACGGAAGGATTGTTGCCAGACATCACTCTTTTTCTAGATGTCGATGTAGAAAGGGGATTGCGCCGTATCGCACATGTTGACTCGAAGCGTTCTCTTGACCGTTTGGAATTGGAGACGATTGATTTTCATCGCCGCGTTCGTGAAGGTTATTTTACTTTAATAAAGAAAGATCCTAAACGTTTTATTATGATTGATGCTAATCAGTCAATTGAAAAAGTATTAGAAGAGAGCTGGAATAAATTAACACATGAATTAACTGCGCGCCACTATATGCAGTAGAAAAGAGGGAATAAAATGAAATTATTAATTGCAGTCATTCAAAATGAAGATAGTAAGAAATTACAAGAAGTTTTTAACAAAGAAGGTATTCGTGCAACAAAACTTGCAACGACTGGCGGTTTCTTACGTTCAGGCAATACGACCTTTATGATCGGGATTGATGATGATAAAGTCGAAGATGTTTTAAATTTAATTGCAAAATATTGTAAGACCCGTACGCAGACGATGATCAGCTCTCCAACTTATGATTTCAACTTGGATGCGGGCTTCGATTATCCAATTGACGTTGAAGTAGGTGGGGCGACCGTCTTTATTCTTCCAGTGGATGCCTTTAAGAAATTTTAGAAAGTTTGGGTGGACATTCTGTGAACATTCAATCAAAACAGCCGAATATTTTTCGGCTGTTTTCTACATTAATAAAAAATAAACGATTACAACATGCTTATCTTTTTGAAGGTGCACCAGGTTCGGGCCGATTAGAAGTCGCGAAGTGGTTAGCACAAGCTAAGCTATGTCCCAACAAAGATGAGAATGCACTACCTTGTGAGCAATGTTCGATTTGTAAACGCGTTGAAGCAGAAATGCATCCCGATGTGTGGCATCTAAAGCCAGACGGTCTATCGATAAAAGTCGAACAAGTACGAACAATTCGTCAAGAATTTGCCCGTACAGGTATGGAGACATCAGAAAAATTACTTATCATTGATCCCATCGAAGCGATGACGATAAGTGGCGCAAATAGCTTGTTAAAATTCTTAGAAGAACCTGTTCCTGGCGTTACGATTATCTTGCTGACAGAAAATGAAAAACAATTGCTACCAACGATTGTATCCCGAGTACAGACCATTCATTTTCAAAAGCAGCCTGATGATGCATTAGTTCAGCACTATATTCAACAAGGAATTGCATCTGAAAAAGCACATATTATCGCAAAATTAACACAAGATACTGCGGCAGCCAAACAGTATGCAGCATCAGATGAATGGCAACAGTGGGTAGCATGTGCCTGGCGTTTTATAACATTAATGCTAGATAAGAATAGCCATGCCCTTTTATATATTCAAACCGATCTAAAGAATATATTCACCGATCGCAGTCATGCCCAGCTATTTTTACGAATGCTTTTAATCATTTATGAAGATCTTTTAACTATTAAATATCATCAACAAAAAATGATTGCCTTTATACCATATGAGCAACAATTAAAGCATTACGCCAAGCATTTGACTGCTTTAGAAATATCCCAGCATATTGCTTCTATTTTTGAAGCTGAAAAAATGCTCCAAGCAAATGTTGCAATTCAAAGCACACTCGAAAAAATTGCTATAAAAAATATCAAAACATGTTAAAATGAGAGGAGCTCGAGAAAGGGTGACTCAATTGAAAAAGAAAGAAATATATGACCTTTTTTCAGACTTAGAAATGCAATCGGAAAAGACATTGGAAACGATTAAAGGCATGCGTCAACAGATTGCTGCTTTGATTGAGGAAAATCAAGCGTTACAATTTGAGAATAAGCATCTAAGAGATCGTCTAGAAGTTGCGGGAAGTCCTGTCAAAAAAGAGAGTGGTCTAACACAATCACGCCTTAATTTGGAAAATATCTATGAAGATGGCTTTCATGTTTGCAATGTGATGTTTGGCAAACGTCGTGAAGAAGATGAACCCTGTGCTTTTTGTCTAGAAGTTATTTATGGCCAGAGAAATTAGCGAGGATTTGAATATGAAGTTAAATGATGATGAACGAATCGACCAGCTTGTATCTGCTGGCTTGGCGATTATTCAAAGTCCGACAGCTTTTTGCTATTCATTGGATGCACTGCTCTTAGCGCATTTTGCTAATGTATCCAGACGCGATGATAAAGTCATTGTCGATTTCTGTGCAGGAAATGGCGCTGTAACGATGTTATTAGCTCGCCAAACGGCAAGTCCAGTTATTGGCGTTGAAATTCAGCCACGTCTTGTCGATATGGCACGCAGAAGTGTGCAATTGAATCATATGCAAGACCGTGTGCGATTTATCGAAGCTGATATTACACAACTTTCACAAGAGATTCCTTATGATTCAGTTGATTATCTCACGTGCAATCCGCCTTATTTTTTGGGAGATGCAACGGGTAAAGTGAATGACAATGAATATTTAGCGATTGCCCGACACGAAATTCATCTGCCTCTTACGCATTTAGTTCAACAAGCGAGTCGCTTTTTGAAAATGAAAGGGAAATTCTATCTAGTGCATCGTCCCGACCGCCTACTAGAAATTATTGATGAATTAAGACGCTATCATCTTGTGCCAAAACGAGTTCAATTTGTGCACCCTAAAATGAATAAACCTGCAAATGTTGTCCTAATTGAAGCTATTAAGAATGGTTCAGAGATTGGCTTGAAATGGTTGCCCCCACTTTTTGTTTATGATGATGAAGGAAATTATTTACCGGATGTGAAAGCAATTGTCCATGGAAAAAGAAAATAATGCCCATTATTTTTATGTATTATGGTGCAAAGATAATACCTTTTATGCAGGCTATACAACTAACTTGATGCGTAGACTGGCAGAACATAATAGTGGTCAAGGTGCAAAATACACAAAACCACATGCCAAACGTCCAGTGCAAATGGTCCACCATGAACGCTTCAACACCCGCAGTGCCGCGATGCGAGCAGAAGCCGCCTTTAAAAAACTGACGCGTGCGCAGAAGATAAAATATTTAAAGGCATATGGCATACACTCACCAGAAGGAACACTGCATTGGCGAAAGAAAAGAGGGACATAATGAGCGAATATCAGAAAAAAGGCATCTTATATCTCGTGCCGACACCGATTGGAAATCTTGAAGATATCACACTTCGCGCGCTGCGTATCTTGAAAGAGGTCGACCTTATTGCGTCAGAAGACACGCGAAATACGCAAAAATTATTGAATCATTTCGAGATAAAAACCCCTCAAATCAGCTACCATCAACACAATGAAAAAATGCGTAGCGAAGAAATTATCCAAAAGTTGCTGAATGGGATGACCATTGCTCAAGTAAGTGATGCTGGAATGCCTTCAATCAGTGATCCAGGGGTCGTGCTTGTACAATTGGCGATTGAGCATCATATTCAAGTGATACCACTGCCAGGAGCAAATGCAGCACTCACTGCACTTATTGCTTCAGGGATTGCACCACAGCCTTTTATATTTTATGGATTTTTGCCTAGTAAAAATAAAGACCGAAAAGAAACATTAAAAGCATTGGCCAATAAAGAAGAAACGATCATTTTATATGAATCTCCTCATGCCCTCAAAAATTTTTTGAAAGAAGCGATGCATTACTTTACACCAAATCGGCAGATTGTTCTAGCACGTGAAGTAACCAAGCGCTATGAAGAATTTATTCGGGGAAGCTTCCAAGAGATAGTCTCTTGGGCAGAGATGACGGACATAAGAGGAGAATTTGTTATTATTATTGCAGGGAATGAGATGCCCATAGTAGCGGATGAGGAATGGAAATATTGGACAATTAAGGAACATATCCAGTATATTATGAAAGAACAAAATATTCGCAGCAAAGAAGCAATCAAACAAGTCGCAAAGTTGCGGAATATAAAAACTAATGAAGTCTATGCCATTTATCATGGACTATCTTAGGCTGAGGAGATTATAATGATGAAAAAATGGATACATGTATGGGTAGCCTTCTGTGCTATTTTAATGATGGCATGTAGTCATGACAATAATTCAACCACTCAAAAACAGGAAGAACAACCAACAGAGCAACAGTCGACAACCGAACAAGACACACAAGAAGAAAAAGACAAAGAAGAATCGACTCCAACAGAAAAAGAAGAAGATGCAGATGCCAAAGTTATCGATCGCATTGTCAAGCACATTCAACAAGCACAAGCAGTGGATCAAGATCATATGACTATTTTGCTTAGTGAGCAAGAAAATTATAAAATTTATGAAGTGCGTATGCAAAATGCTGATGACCCAAGTGTAACAAACTTATTGGGAATGTATCGCTACTTTGCCGATGAAGATCGTCTAGAAGTGTATAACTCAACCAATGACACATATGATGTCGTAGAATAAAATGAAAATGCCCCAGCAGTTACAACTGCTGGGGCATTTTTAAATTCTAATGTCTTTCACATTTTTCAAGTGTGTGTTAAAATTCATGTTATATCAATGGGAAGGATGATATCATGTCTGAACAATTACCGAAACGATCAGATGTTCCTGTAGAGCTTACATGGAACTTAGCAGATTTATATCAAAGTATGGAAGATTTCGATGCAGACAAACAAAAAGTTGAAACATTAATTCAACAATTTGTAATGCACTATAAAGACCATTTAACAGATGCAGAAGATATTGTAGCTGCAATTGCTGACTATGAAGAGATTTTAACGATTATGACAAGAATGGACCAATATTCATTCTTGCCTGTAAGTGTCGATATCACAGATACAGAAATCGTGAAATTCATGCGCCAAATGACGGCATTTAATGCACAGCAAGCGGCGACTTTAAGCTTTTTCCCATCGCAAGTCCAGCAGTTGTCAACTGATATCTTGGATGAAGTACTTGCCAAATATCCAGAACATATTGCACTTATCCGAATGATGAAAAAAGAAAAAGCTTCAGCACTTTCACCTCAACTAGAAGAAGCACTCAAAAAAATGAATCCAGTCTTTGATGGCTATTATGATATGTATGAACAGATTACAAGTGCCGATGCTGATTTTGGTACATTTGAAGCAAATGGCAAAGAGTATCCATTAAGTTTCGTGCTTTATGAAGAATATTATATGTATCATGAAGACACCGCTGTTCGCCGAGCCGCTTATAAGAAATTCAATGAAGTACTTGCACAATATCAAAATACGCTAGCATCAGCATATTATCATCATGTGCTAAAAGAAAAAGCAGAAGCTACCATGCGCGGCTTTGATTCTGTTTTTGATTTCTTATTGCAAGGCCAAGAAGTAGATCAAGAACTTTATCATCGCCAAATTGATAGATTAATGAAAGATTTTGCGCCTGTTATGCGTAAATATATTACGCATATTAAAGAAGAACGCGGACTCGATGCAATGCATTATGCCGACTTGAAAATCGACTTGGACCCTGAATATACACCGTCCATTACAATTGAAGAAGCTGCCAACATGGTAGAAGCATCAGTTGCCACACTTGGTACAGATTATGTCCAAAAAATCATGCCGGCATTTGAAGAGCGCTGGGTTGACTTTGCACGAAATATTGGCAAACGTTCGGGTGCTTTTTGCTCGGGTGCTTATGATGTGCATCCTTATATTATGATGAGCTGGTCTGGACTACAAAGCGATGCATATACGCTTATTCATGAGCTAGGACATGCAGGTCAAGGCATCTTATCCGCCGAAAATCAAACGCTACTTAGTTCAAGACCGTCGCTTTATTTGATTGAAGCCCCTTCTACTTTCCACGAATTATTGCTAAGCGACCATTTGCGTACAGTTGCGGATAGCCCACGTGCTGAACGCTCTGTCATAAGTAAGATGATTTCAAAAACATATTTTCACAACTTTGTTACCCATTTATTGGAAGCGGCATATCAACGTGAAGTCTATCGCCTGATTGATAAAGGAGATAGTTTCGGCGCAAATAAATTAAATGAAATCAAACATCAAGTACTAAGCGACTTCTGGGGAGATGCAGTAGAATTAGAACCAGGAAGTGAACTCACTTGGATGCGTCAGCCGCACTACTATATGGGACTATACCCTTATACTTATTCTGCTGGTCTGACAATTGCCACCCAAGCCTACCTCAAGCTGAAATCAGGCGAAATGGATGCAGAGCAGTGGCTGAACTTCTTGAAACTTGGTGGAACAAAAGAACCGATTGCAGCCGCTAAAGTTGCTGGCGTAGATATTGCAACAGATGAAGCATTGAAGCAGACGATTGCTTATCTTGACCGCTCAGTGGACCGCATCATTGCACTTACAAATGAAATGAAATAATAAAAAAGGAGGCGAAGCGCCTCCTTTTATTTTGAATAAAGGAATGAATTGACAATGTAAGAATGATTGACACATCTATAGTACCTCTAGCAAAAATAACGTTTACTCCCTTCAATCAGAAAAATAGTCATTCATCAAATAACAAGTATAATAAGAATAGATTGAAATTTTAAGGAGGCGTTAAGATGAGCGAAAAGTCATGGGATTATCTCGTTATCGGTGGCGGCAGCGGAGGGATTGCCAGTGCCAACCGCGCAGCTGAACGAGGAGCAAAAGTTGCACTTATAGAAACGGGAAAATTAGGTGGCACATGTGTTAATGTCGGCTGTGTCCCTAAAAAAGTCATGTGGTATCTTGCAAAACTTATGCATGAATTAAAAGCATATGGCCCAGATTATGGCCTGCGTAATCTCGATCAGATTGCATTAGATTATGAGTCCTTTGTCGCCCGGCGTGCCCAATATATTGAACGCTTGAATGGTATCTACCGAAATAATCTAAAAAATAACCAAGTAACTTTAATCAATGGCACTGCAAAATTTATCGATGCTCACACAGTAGAAGTCAATGGAAGAATGCTCCAAGCTAAGCATATCTTAATTGCGACAGGAGGCCGTCCCGCGCGACCACATATTCCTGGTGCTGCATATGGTCTGACATCGGACGATATCTTTTCGATAAAAGAATTGCCACAGAAAATGGTCATTCTCGGAGGGGGCTATATCGGTGTTGAAATGAGTGGTGCCTTCCGCAATCTAGGGGTCGAAGTCGAAGTCGTAGAATATAATGAGACACTTTTAAAAGGTTTTGAAGAATTTATCATTGATAGCTACATGGATATTGCACAACGTGAAGGATTTGAGGGTAGCATTCATACAGGAGTCCATGCTACCGCAATTGAAAAAGTCGCATCAGGCTACCGCGTTCATTTAAGTAGTGGCGCCATATTAGAGACTGACATGGTATTATGGGCAGCAGGCCGCAAACCGAATACGCATTCCTTGAATTTAGAGTCTGCTGGCGTACAAGTCGATGAACACGGCTTTATAATAGTAGATAAATGGCAACAAACAAGTACAAAAGGCATCTATGCAGTAGGCGATGTTACTGGTGCAGCTGCACTGACCCCTGTTGCAATTAAAGCAGGACGTTACTTATCTGAGCGACTCTTCAATCATAAAGTCGATTGGTATCTAGATGAACGACTCGTGCCAACGGTCATATTTGCCGAACCGCCAATTGGCACAATCGGTCTGACCGAAAAGCAAGCACGTGAAATATATGGCGACACAATAAAAGTCTACACCAGCACCTTCACTGCAATGCATAGCGCCATTACCGAAAATCGTCAAAAAGCCTACCTAAAATTAATAACACAAGGCCCCTTTGAAAAAATTATCGGCCTTCATGGCATCGGTCAAGGGATGGATGAATTGCTCGAAGGATTCACAGTCGCTATCACAATGGGCGCAACAAAAGATGATTTCGATCGAACGATTGCCATCCACCCGACCGTTGCTGAAGAATTTGTTACGATGCGCTAATTGAATATAGCGCCAAAAAGCTGAGACATTCTCAGCTTTTTTATTTTGGCAAATTCTAAGAAAAAGATAAGCTAAAAAAGAACAATAATTTAGAATGATGATAAAAAAGATAAGGAAGAAAAATATTTTTATAAAAAGTGAATAAAAAAGTTAAAAAGTGCTTGAAAATAATTTGGAAGCGATTTATTATTAACAATATATAAATGGCACTCTGAGGCCACCACCTCTGAGGCCACCACCTCTGAGGCCACCACCTCTGAGGCCACCACCTCTGAGGCCACCACCTCTGAGGCCACCACCTCTGAGGGAAACTATGCTCTCAGAGGGAAAATAATACGACCAAAATAAAACTTCCCTTTAGAGAGACCATCATTAAAGGGAGGTTTTTTATTATGAAGAAAAAGACAAGAGAGCGTTGGTTCTCTGGACTGTCAGCACTTGTGATGTGCCTATCTATTCTGCCAGTCAATGCATTGGCAACAGAAGAAACGCAGTCTGACGATGAAGATGCTGCCTTACAAGGCGAAGTAAATCAAGAGAGTACATTAGGTCATAGCGAAGAAGATGTTGCATCACCTGCTGAAGCAAGCGAAGAGACCCCTTCAACGGACCATAGTGAAGCAGTTGAAGAAGTCGAAGCAGTTCTGCCGACCACTTTACATGAAGCAGAAAGCACAGAAGCCACGATTCCAGCAGAAGTTACCTATGGTGTGGCAAAAGCAAGAGATGGCAAATATTATAAAATCATAAAAAATGATCCTCAGCTTACTCTGATGGAGATCATAGAAGAAGAGTATAACCAAGTGGCCCAAGATTCATTGATGACGATTGAATCAGAAAGTGGGTCACTGACGACTGGAGCATTGGATTCTCGTTATAATGATATGAATTTTACTGTACTTTATGTAAAAGATACAGTAGGTTTTACTAAATTAAATGACAAATTACATTCGAGCAGGGACTCAATTATCATGACACTTCATAAAGATTGGGTTCTTGAAGAGGATGAGAGTATTGACGCGCTATGGCATAATTGGAAATTAGATGGTCAAAATCATCGCATCTATAAAAAAGGCGGTTAACGTCCAATATTTGTATACAGCAACCCTCAGTATGATTCAAATATGCAAGTGTATGTCACTTTGAAAAATCTAACAATTGATGGTAGCTTAAATGGCACAGGAGAGACCCTACACTTCCAAGGCATGGCATATTTGGGTAAATTGGGCAAATTAATTTTAGATCTACAAAATGTAACCGCTAAAAATTGTAAAGGTGTGGATGGTGGTGCTTTTTATCTATGCAATGCTACTGTTACTAAGATGAGTGGTTGTCACTTTGAAAATTGTGTCGCCGATAATAGTGGTCGTGAAACAGAAGGCTCTGGCTATGGTGGTGCTTTTTACATTGAAGGAAATATTGACAATCTCTCGAATCCTCAGCTAACAAAATTCATTAGTAATCACGCACGCGCTGGAGGCGCAATTTTCATTGCTAAGCCTAATGATGGAAGTACCTTATATCTTAAGAACATACAATTTAATGGTAATACTGCTTTGATTACAGGCACACCACAATCAGAAGAAGATGGGTGTGGCGGTGCTGTTTATAGTAGGGCATCAGGAGGCTTTCAAGCGACTGAATTTATCAATAATCACAGTAGTCGTAATGGTGGCGCATTATATGTTGGACTCCCACGTGGCGGGAATCTTTTAAGTGTAAGTGGAAACAGTTCTTTTTTGGGAAATAAAGCCAATTGCGGTGGTGCCGTTTATGTAGAAGAAAAAATATTTTTTGGACTTAGTAACAGTAAACTTATAGGTAATGTGGCAAGCTCACAAGGCGGTGCAATTTATACATAAGACTATGAATATTTAGATCCAGTAGACGTAGCAGCAGGAAAATACGATAATTTAACAATTGAGAGTGGAATGGTATTTAGAAATAACCGGGCAAAATATCTTTCCCAATCACCAAGTAACTTTGCAGAATTTACAGACCTGCAGTTTGAATCGACTTCTTTAACAGGAGTCATGGATCCAGAACATCCGACACAACCGCTCTTGAAAAATGACTCGCTACTAAATAATTATGATATCAATTATACTCGCGTTAAATATTATACGGTAACTTTTGATGCGAATGGGCATGGGACTGCTCCACAAGCACAGAGAGTAGAAGAGAATATGAAGGCCTCAGCGCCGGGCGCTCAGAATGTAACAAGTTGGAGACTTGCGGGATGGTATCAAGAACGTGAATGTACCATCCCTTATGACTTTGACCAAGCGGTAACGGGCGATCTTACACTTTATGCGAAATGGGTCAGTGCCGCCAAAGATGCGGCGATCCAAGCCATTGATCAAGCAGCCAAAGATGCAAAAGCTGCGATTGATCCAGCGGATCCGTATAAAGCCGAAAAAGAACAAGCGATTGATAAAATTGTTCAAGAAGGTAAGAAAGCTGTCGATGATGCGACCAGCATCCCAGCCGTTAATACCGCTAAAGATGACGCCATCACAAAAATCAATGGCGCGTCAGCTGCTGTTGACAAAAAACATCTCGATGCGGCCAAAGACGCTGCCAAAAAAGCGATTGATGATGCCGTAAAAGATGCGAAAGCTGCCATTAAAGGCAATGACAAATATAAAGTCGAAAAAGAACATGCGATTGACAAGATAGCCCAAGAAGGCAAACAAGCGGTCGAAGATGCACCAACAGAACCTAAAGTGACGGATGCAAAAAATGATGCGATTGCGAAAATCAATGGTGCTGCCGATGCCGTCGACCAAAAACATCTGGATGCCGCCAAAGATGATGCAAAAGCTGCGATTGATGATGCGGCAACCAATGCGAAAGCTGCCATTGATCCAAGCGACCCATTCAAAGGTGAAAAAGAACAAGCGATTGACAAAATTGTTCAAGACGGTAAAAAAGCCGTGGACGATGCCACGACAGAACCAGATGTCGCCGACGCAAAAAATAAAGCCATCACAGAAATTGGTGAAGCAGCTGATAAAGTACAAGACGCACATGATCAAGCGGAACAATTAAAACAAGCGAAAGATGCCGCTAAACAAGCGATTGATGACGCCGCAACCAATGCGAAAGCCGCCATTGATCCAAGCGACCCATTTAAAGGTGAAAAAGAACAAGCCATTGACAAGATTGTTCAAGAAGGCAAACAAGCAGTGGAAGACGCGACAAGCATTCCAGCTGTCAATGACGCGAAAGATGACGCCATTGCGAAAATTAATGGGGTCGGTGCCGCAGTCGATAAAAAATATCTGGATGCCGCCAAAGATGACGCGAAAAAAGCCATCGATAATGCCGCAACAGACGCGAAAAATGCGCTTGACTCAAGTGATCCAAACAAAGCTGAAAAAGAACAAGCCATTGATGATGCCGCAGACAAAGGCAAAAAAGCAGTGGATGATGCGACCGATATACCAGCAGTGGACGATGCCAAAGGGGATGCCATCACAAAAATCAATAGTATCGGCGCAGTAACAGATAAAGATAAAGGTAAAAAAGTTGACGATACATCAAAAGATGATATGACAACGGGCAAAGTGATGAAAGACAAATTGCCAAAAACAGGCGCAACACTCCAACCGAATGGATTGTTTGCGATGATAGGTATTGCCTTAACAGGTCTGGGACATCTCATCTTCTCGAAGAAAAAAGAAAGTTAACAAAATAAATACCTACCTTCTAACAGTGGCGGAGTAATTCCGTCACTGTTTTTCTATAGGGGAAGATAGAAAGCAATAAGTATTATTTACTAAAGGGCTAAAAAAATGGTACGATAAAAGAGTATGCGAAAGATAAAGCAATAGAGGTGTGAATCAATTGAAAATAAAAGAAACACGACAGATACTTGATTTTTTGGGAAATGAATTTCCAAACTATTCTGCAAAACAAATTCAGGGCGTGCTTGCCTTATTAGATGAGGGGAATACTGTTCCATTTATTGCACGCTATCGCAAAGAACAGACAGGTTCACTGAATGAAGTGCAAATCCAAGAAATTATGGAACGCCGTCAATATATCACGCATCTAGAAAAGAGAAAGAACGAAATTCTTAATTTAATCAAAGAGCAGGATAAGTTAACACCTGAACTTGAAGCAGCGATTTTGGCAGCTGATCAATTGCAACGTGTGGAAGATTTATATCGCCCATACAAACAAAAACGCAAAACGCTTGCTAGCATTGCAAAAGAGCGGGGGCTCGAGCCACTAGCGGAATGGATACTCACTTATCCAGCGACTCATCTAGATGTGGAAGCCGAAAAATATATAAGTGAGGGCCGAGACTTACCAACGCTTGAAGCAGTTTATCAAGGCGTTCATGAGATTTTAGCTGAAAGAATAGGCGATGATGCAGAGTTTCGACGATGGATTCGTAAAAATACATGGTTTGCTGGAAAAATTATAACGCACAAGAAAGCAAGTGCAGCAGACGATCAACAAGTGTATGAAATGTATTATGATTATGAAGAGCCACTACGTACGATTGTTTCTCACCGCATTCTCGCAATAAATCGCGGCGAAAAAGAAGAAGTCTTGAAAGTAACGATTGACGTAGTGGAACAGCAGATTTTGCAATATTTAAAAAATAAATTAATTCCTCAAGCCGTTAACTCTCCCGCTGTAGAATTGGTAGAGGTGGCAGCAGAAGATGCCTATAAGCGCTTCATTGGGCCAGCAATCGAAAGAGAAATTCGAAATACATTGACCGAAAAAGCGGAAGAACAAGCGATTGAAGTATTTGGTGATAATTTACGGCACTTACTTCTTCAAGCCCCGATTAAAGGGCAATATGTTTTAGGATTTGATCCAGCATATCGTACAGGTTGCAAATTGGCAGCTGTCGACCCTACTGGAAAAGTGCTAGGCATTGCCGTCATCTTCCCTCATCCACCTGCTGGAAAAGAGAAAAGAGCACAAGCTGAAGCGGAGTTTTTGAAGATTGTAAAGGACTATCATATTGATACGGTGGCGATTGGAAATGGAACGGCGAGTCGTGAATCAGAGCAATTTGTGGCGTCCGCTTTGAAGAAATTAGAGCATCATGTGGCTTTTGTGATTGTGAATGAATCGGGCGCAAGTGTCTATTCTGCGAGCAAAGAAGCACGCCGAGAATTTCCTGATTTACAAGTGGAAGAGCGGAGTGCCGTTAGCATTGCACGCCGCTTGCAAGACCCATTAGCAGAACTTGTGAAGATCGATCCGAAATCTATTGGTGTTGGGCAATATCAACATGATGTCTCACAAAAACGCTTGACCGATCAGCTGGACTTCGTTGTCGAAACAGCAGTGAACCAAGTAGGTGTTGATCTAAATACTGCAAGTCCATCGCTTCTTATGCATATTTCGGGATTGACGACCGCCACCGCCCAAAATGTGATTGACTACCGTGAAGCAGTCGGTACTTTTACTAATCGGAATCAATTAAAAGAAGTAAAAAGACTGGGACCCAAAGCGTTTGAACAAGCTGCTGGTTTTTTGCGTATTCTGGGAGGCGGAGAACCTCTTGATGCGACCGCCATTCACCCTGAAAGTTATCAAGCTGCTGAAAAAATCTTGCATGCATTAGCATTAACCAAAAAAGATCTAGGAACGGAGCAATTATATGAAAAAGTAAGAAGTGCTAACCATGCACAGCTTCGGGAGCTGACTGGACTTGGAAAAGAAACATATGAAGATACAATGAAAGCACTTATGGCACCGGACCGCGATATTCGTGATGATATGCCCGCTCCTTTATTAAGAGAAGACATTGTAACCCTTGCAGATCTAAAACCTGGCATGGCCATGGAAGGAACAGTTCGCAATGTGGTAGACTTTGGCGCATTTGTCGATATTGGTGTGGGACAAGATGGTCTTGTTCACATTTCGAAGATGACCGATCATTATGTTAGTCATCCGCGTGATGTTGTTTCAGTTGGCGACATTGTTAAAGTCTGGGTAGAAGATGTGGACTTAACGCGTCAGCGTATTGGCTTATCTATGTTAAAAAAATAAAAATATAAGATGAAGCGAGATGCGAAAATGGCCTCTCGCTTTTTCTTTGGTGAGTATGGGCAATGAGTGATAGTCGTTGCCTAGAGATATCGCTCACAAGAAAATTAGAAAATGATGAGAATATGTCTACATTTTTTATAAAATATGTAGTATACTAATTTTTATTATAGAAGGTGGTGGAACATATGATGGCAAAACTAAAATTAAAAGATTATCTTTTTATTGCCTCGCTATTATTTGGAATGTTTTTTGGGGCGGGCAACTTAATTTTCCCGGTATTTTTGGGGCAAGAAGCGGGGAATATGGTATTTATTGCGAATTTAGGCTTTTTGGTGACAGCCATTGGGTTGCCACTACTTGCAGTGGCGGCGATGGGCATTTCAAGTAGTGATAGCGTCTTAGATTTGGCACGTAAATCAGGTGATACATTTGGGTATGCCTTTACTATTGCACTTTATTTGGTTATTGGACCACTTTTTGCCATTCCACGCCTAGCTACGACATCTTATGAGGTCGCATTGGCCCCTTATATTAGTGATGCAAATCAAGAAATCGTCTTGGCAAGTTTTTGTATTGCATTTTTTGTTATTGCTTGGTTTTTCTCGCGAACGAGCTCATCGGCACTCCATTATGTTGCAAAATTTCTCAATCCGCTCTGTTTAGTTGCACTCGGTATCTTACTGACATTATCCATTGTTCATCCGATGGGAAGTGTCCAAGATCTACCAGCACAAGGTGTCTATCAAACTAAGCCATTTGTAACAGGTTTTTTAGGCGGTTATAATACACTGGATGCTCTTGCAGGACTTGCATTTGGAATTATTGTAACGTCCAGCATACGTAAATTAGGTGTCACAGATCCAAAAGGGGTTGCGACATCCACCATTAAATCGGGAATATTGACATTAGTTTTTATGGCATTTATTTATACTTTATTATCTTGGCTTGGTGCAACAAGTGTCCATGTCATTCCACGCAGCAAAAATGGTGGTGAATTGTTGGCACAAGTGTCTAGTCACTATCTGGGAACATATGGAAGTATCTTATTGTCCATTATCGTTACGAGTGCATGTATGACGACAGCTGTTGGTTTGATTACGGCATTTTCTGAAACATTTGCGACGATGTTTCCGAAGTTCTCATATGCACAATATGCAGTGGGATCTGTTACAGTTTCAGCTATCATTTCAATGGCGGGCTTGTCATTTGTATTGGAAGCGACCACACCAGTTTTGATGTTTATCTATCCTTTAGCCATTGTGTTAATTTTGCTAAGTTATTTGAATGCGATCTATCCTTTAGATCAGACAGTTTATAAAGTAACATTAAGTTTTACCATGCTTGTCGCCCTCATTGATGCCCTTGCAGCGATGCCGACCATTATCAAATCACATGCCAGCGTTTCAAAAGTTTTGGAATGGTCCGCTGACAACTTACCATTAATGAAATTAGGATTGAGTTGGATTTTACCAGCAGTCATTGGTTTAACAGTAGGATTGACCTATTCATTTATCAGCAAAAAGAAATCATAAAAATAAAAGCGACAGCCATTTAGGTTGCCGCTTTTTTCAAAAAATCATTTGACAGATATCGATAATCTTGCTATGATATCTGTTGTGATATTAAGCCCACATGGCGGAATCGGTAGACGCGCTACCTTGAGGGGGTAGTGAGGGGAATCCTCGTGAAAGTTCAAATCTTTTTGTGGGCATTTTTTATATGGTATATGAGCATAAATATCTGAAGTCATTGAAATATATTTATGACCCAGCCATTTTGAAATATAAGCAAGAATAACACTTTAGACAATAAAATATTAGCGTAAGTGTGTTGGAGAGCATGAGTGGAATTAGAGATACAGTTGCTCTTTGACACGCTTTTTTTAATGCTTGACTTTCACACTATTTTAGGAAAAGAATGCATATAACTCCAACCTTTCCTAAATATTAAAGGAGTGCTATCTATGAATATTGAATATTATCTAGGAACTTATTTGAAAGTTGAATTTATAGATGGAATAATCCTTCAAGGAGAAGTTTTTACATTTGAGTATTCAGCGAATACTGAAAGTGGGCTCGATGAATTAACGTTAACCCCCGACTCTGGGAAATTAAGAGGAAGAAATGTCTATTTTAATGAATCAGAAGTAAAAAGTATTGAAGTCTTAGATTAATTAAAAAAGATGACACCTTCAAGGAAACTTGTAGGTGTTTTTTTAATATACAAAATAAAGAAAGGCCATATAATATACTTTCACAAATAAGAAATTATAAACGGACTGGCTCTGCAGTTACCTATGCTTGCTGTAGTGAGAAAAAGAGAAAAAATATCATTATTCATCAAAAAACAAGGCTCCTTTAAAGAAACCTTGTTTTCATATATGTCATTTGTTAATAAATGTTGTCGCATACTTTTTAATACAAGCTTGCGCTTGCAATGATTGGTAAGTGATGCAACATCGCTTCATTCATATTGGAGTGATTATACAAGATGAACAAGGAAGTAACGGCGTTTGCCGCGGCGAATGAGCACAAAACGCTGATCATAGCTGTCCTTATCATTTACTTCATAATCAAGGTCTGTAATACGTTCGCCCTTGATATAAATGGCACCATTTTGGATATCTTCGCGTGCCTGACGACGGGACGGAACGACTTTTGCTTCATCGACTAGGAAGTCAATGATAGGATAACTGCCTTTTTTCACATTCGTGTTTGGAACATCTTTGAAGCTTGCTTCAATTTGATCTGCTTTTAATTGTTGGACATTGCCTGAAAAGAGTGCTTCACTAATAGTAATGGCCTCATCTAGTGCTTCTTGGCCATGTACGAAGCGTGTCATTTCTTCAGCAAGGACCTTTTGTGCAAGACGTTTATGAGGTTCATTCTGGACTACTTCTGCTAAACGGTCAATTTCTTCTTCCGTTAAGAAAGTGAAATATTTTAAATATTTTACTACATCGCGGTCATCTTGGTTGAACCAGAATTGATAGAATTCATAAGGGGTTGTTTTTTGGGGATCTAACCAGACTGCACCGCCTGCTGTTTTACCGAATTTTGTACCGTCCGCTTTTAAAAGAAGGGGAATGGTTAGGCCATAAGCTTCTGCTTCAACGCCTTCTTTACGGCGGATGAGATCAAGGCCGGCTGTGATATTTCCCCATTGATCGGCTCCACCAATTTGTAGCTGAACATCTTCATGTTTGAACAAATGTAAGAAATCAATGGATTGAATGATCTGATAGCTGAATTCTGTAAAAGAAATGCCGGTATCTAATCGGCTAGCTACGACATCTTTAGAGAGCATAACATTTACGCTGAATTCTTTTCCAAAATCACGTAAGAATTCAAGCAGTGTCATTGGCATTAGCCAGTCTTTATTGTTGGCGAGATGAATGCCACTTTGTGCTTGTCCTGCTTTAAATAGTTTTTTCATTTGCAAGCTTAATTTTTCAGCATTAGCATCTACTTTTTCCATTGTTTGTAATTCACGTTCGCTATTTCGTCCGCTCGGGTCGCCGATTGAACCCGTTCCTCCGCCGATTACGACATATGGGCGATGTCCTGCCATTTGGAATCTTTTTAAGATAATGAAAGGAATCAAGTGTCCAATGTGCATACTGTCGCCTGTAGGGTCAATGCCGCAATAAAGTCCAACGCTTTTTTCTTCTAGTAATTGGCGTAATCCTTCTTCATCTGTCTGTTGATTAATAGCGCCGCGCCATTTCAATTCTTCAATAATTCCCATTATATTCCCTCCATTTGAATAAAAAATATCAATAAAAAAACCGCCAGAAAAATTTCTGCCGGGACGATCATATCGTGGTACCACCCAGATTCAGACGATCATTGACCGCTGCACTCTGTACTCGTAACGTGAGTAACGTTCGCATCTGTTAGAAAGTGTAATTCAACGGTAACCTTATACTGACTTGCACCGCCCGTCAGCTCTCTAAAATAGCGGGTTACCTTCTACTGTGCTTTCTTGCGAAAGATATGAAATTGTTAAATATTTATTATTACACTAAATTGTTGTTTTCAGTGTAAACTATTCATGTGGTTGTGTCAATGCAAATGTAGCGTGCAGATGGTGGAAGTTTTTAGAGGGTTTTATAAAAAATATAATGAAAAATCTGCGGAATCATACAGACAACTAAAATTATGCTATACTATAAAAGTATATATGAAGAGAATAAGGAAGAGATCAATGACAAATAAAAAGACATTTTATATTACGACCCCCATTTATTATCCAAGTGGAAAATTACATATTGGGAATGCATATACAACCGTTGTGTGTGATGTGTTGGCACGCTATCATCGCTTGTTAGGTGAAGATGTATTTTATTTAACAGGTACAGATGAGCATGGTCAGAAAATTCAAGACAAAGCACAAGAATTAGGTCTTGAGCCACAAGAATATGTCGACCATATGGCAAAAGAAATTAAAGCGCTGTGGGACGTTCTAGATATTTCTTATGATTATTTTATTCGAACAACTGATCAGCAGCATGAAAAAATGGTTGCCAAAATTTTTCAAAAGTTGCTCGATCAAGGAGATATCTACCTTGGCGAATATGCGGGATGGTATTCCATTTCAGATGAAGAATTTTTTACTGAATCGCAATTGACGGAAGTGTTCCGCGATGCACAAGGAAAAGTTATAGGCGGAATTGCTCCAAGTGGTCATCATGTGGAATGGGTTAAAGAAGAGTCATACTTTTTTAAAATGAGTAAGTATGCGGATCGTCTCGTTGAATATTATGAAACGCATCCGGACTTTTTGCTACCAGAACATCGCAAAACTGAAATGATCAATAACTTTATCAAACCAGGACTGGAAGATTTAGCAGTAACACGCACGACTTTTGATTGGGGCGTTAAAGTGCCAAATGATCCGAAGCATGTTATTTATGTGTGGATTGATGCACTAACAAACTATATTACAGCTTTAGGTTATGATCCAGATCTGGGCGATTTTGAGCATCAGCCTGAACTATTCCAAAAATTTTGGCCAGCAAATGTTCATATGTTGGCAAAAGAAATCGTGCGTTTCCATTCTATTTATTGGCCAATCTTATTGATGGCACTTGATTTGCCTTTGCCAAAGACGGTATTCGGGCATGGATGGTTAGTAATGAAAGATGGCAAAATGTCCAAATCAAAAGGCAACGTAGTCTATCCAACAGATCTAATTGATGCTTATGGCATTGATGCTTATCGCTATTACTTTTTACGTGAAATAAATTTTGGAAATGATGGTGTCTTTACGCCAGAAGATTATGTGGGTCGCATGAATTCAGACCTAGCTAATGATTTAGGGAACTTGCTAAATCGTACAGTTGCAATGATTAATAAATATTTTGATGGTGAGGTGCCAGCCTATTCAAAAGCCGATCGTCCAATCGAAATAGCACATCAAAAAGCGGCAACAGAAGCAATTGCAACTTATGAAAAAGAAATGAATCGAATGAATTTCAGTAAAGCTTTGCAGGCGATTTGGCATTTTGTAGGACTGACGAATAAATTTATTGATGAGACGACACCATGGACCTTAGCAAAAGATGCAAGTAAGCGCGAAGAATTAGGCGATGTGATGGCGTATTTAGTCGAAAGCTTGCGTGTCGTGGCGGTGCTGATTCAACCTATTTTATTGCATGCACCATTTGAAATAATTCAGCAATTAGGACTTGATCAGCAAGCGCTCGCGTGGGAAGGCCGCCATTTTGGTCAATTTATTTCTGGACAACATGTTGTGGCAAGGGGTGAACCTATTTTCCCACGATTGGATGCTGCAGTAGAGATTGCTCGCATTAAAGAAATGATGAATCATAGCATGAATCAAGGACCTGAAGAAGAGCAAGAATGGAATCCAGAAAAGGTTAAACTCTTACTTGAAAAACCTGAGATCTCTTATGAAGTATTTGATCAATTAGAACTTAAAGTGGCAGAAATTATCACATGCGAAAAATTAAAAAAAGCCGATCGTCTATTGAAATTCCGCGTAGATGCAGGAGATGAAGGCGGACACCGTCAAATTGTTTCAGGGATTGCGGAATTTTATCCAGATCCTGAAACACTAGTGGGTGAAAAAGTCGTCATCGTGTCGAATTTAAAATCGATGAAAATGCGTGGCGAAATTAGCCAAGGGATGATTTTATCGGCAGAAGATGATAAAGGGTGCTTAAAAGTTATTAAAGCACCGAAAGATATGCCAAATGGCGCATTGATTTCATAAATGTGAAAAGGGCAAGACACCTTGCCCTTTTCTTGTGATTATTTTTAGAGGAGGGGCGCTATGCATCTTATTGATACACATACGCATTTGAATGTGGAAGAATTTTTTGGAAAAGAAGAAGAGATGGTTGACAGAGCCTATCAATTGGGTGTAAAAGAATTGGTTGTCGTAGGCTTTGATGAACCGACAATCGAAAAAGCTATCGAACTTGCTAACCGCTTTGATAATATCTATTTGGCACTAGGTTGGCATCCAACAGAAGCACATGATTATAATGCGGCAATTGAAGAGAAATTACTAAAATGGTTACAGCATGAAAAAGTGGTAGCAGTCGGTGAGACGGGGTTGGATTACCATTGGACGCCCGAAACAAAAGAAAGACAAGAGGAAGTTTTTCGTCGTCATATTCAAATAGCAAAACAATTGAATTTGCCTTTTACAGTGCATAATCGCGAGAGTACAGAAGATGTGTATCGTATTATTCAATCCGAAGGGGTCGGAGCGGCAGGAGGTATTATGCATTCGTTCAACTTAGATCGTGAATGGTTGGAGAAATTTTTGGAGCTGGGGATGCATATTTCTTATAGTGGTGTCGTTACTTTTAAAAATGCACCTGAAGTCAAAGCTTCTGCCAAAGCAACGCCGCTTGAACGATTATTAGTAGAAACAGATGCACCTTACCTTAGTCCAGAACCATATCGTGGGCGACGAAATGAACCTTCTTATACATATTATGTGGCGGAAGAGATTGCCAAGTTAAAAGGTATGTCGTTGGAAGAGTTTGCCCAAGCAACAACGCAAACGGCTAAAAAAATTATGAAAATAGGAAGAAAATAGTGAAAAAAAGAAGAATAAAAGAAATTATCGTTGTAGAAGGTGTCAATGATACCAAAAATCTAAAACACTTTTTAGATGTAGATACGATCGAAACAAATGGTTCAGCTATCAGTAAAGAAACAATTGCATTAATTAAAAAGGCACAACAATATCGTGGAGTAATTGTACTAACTGACCCAGATTTTCCTGGTGAAAGCATTAGAAAAATTATCATGCATCATGTTCCTGACGCGATGCATGCTTTTATTCCACAAAGTGATGCACTTCCTCAGAATAAAGGAAGCGTTGGAGTAGAACATGCTGGAGAAGATGCCATTATGCATGCTTTACATCATAAGTATCAGCCAGAATGGGTCAAAGATAATAAGATTAGTCTGTCATTTTTAAGAAAGATGCACTTAATGGATCATCCACATGCCCAAAAAAATCGCGACCGACTATCTGAAAGCCTGCATATTGGTCATGTGAATGCCAAGCAACTAAAAAAAAGATTGGAAATGTTTGATATTAGTGAAGAACAAGTAGAAGAAATTATGACGCAAATAAAGCAAGGGGAAAAAGATGAATGATATTGTAACACCTGCTCGCACTAAAGAAATTTTAAAACAATTTAATTTGACGGCTAAAAAAAGTCTTGGACAGAATTTTATTATTGATCGCAATATCTTGTTGCAAATGGTCCACTCTGCAGCAATTGATCGTCAGACGACAGTTATTGAAGTGGGGCCAGGGATTGGTACATTGACGGAACAGCTTGCAAAAGTTGCAAAACGTGTCTTTGCTTTTGAAATTGATCAGCGCATGCTAGATGTTTTAGATACAACATTGAAATCATTTGATAATGTACAAGTTTTTCATCAAGATATTTTGCAAGTGGATTGGGAAGCATTTCAAGAAAAATATTTAATAGCAAATGAAAAAGTTGTCGTAATGGCGAATCTCCCTTATTATATTACGACCCCTATTTTGATGAATTTATTTAAAAGTTCATTACCTTTTTCTGAAATTGTCGTCATGATGCAAAAAGAAGTGGCTGCACGCTTACAAGCAAAACCGCATACAAAAGAATATGGTTCATTAACGATTGCTGTTCAAAGAAAGATGTCGGTTGATATATTGTTTGAAGTTCCGCCGACTGTTTTTATTCCGCAACCTAATGTATATTCCGCAGTTATCGGCTTCAAGCGAAAAGAAGTATATCCTGAAGTCTCAGATGAAGCCTTTTTTAGTCGATTGGTTCGAGCCTGTTTTGTGCATCGAAGAAAGACATTGTGGAATAATTTAAAATCTTTTTATCAAAATGATATCAAGTCAATGGAACAAGTCGCGTATGCCTTAGCGCAAGCTTCTATCGATCCTAAGCGCCGACCTGAAACTTTAACAATTGATGAATTCGTACAATTAAGCAATCTTCTTTCAACAGTTAATTAATATGTAAAAAATGCTTGACTAAAAAAAATGTGAGTGATACGATTTAAATCGTAATCGTTACGATTTAAGAAAATTATAGAAAGAAGAGTCGATATGAAGAAAAGATTAACACATTTATTTTTAGCATTTGCTGCGATTGTTTTAGTCGCATGTGGAAAGGGAACTACAAGTAAATCTGGTGATAAATTACACATCACTACTTCATTTTATCCAATGTATGAATTTACTCAAAAAGTTGCGGGAGATCGTGCCGATGTCTCTGTACTCGTTTCAGGAGGTGCTGGAGCTCATGGTTATGAGCCTAGCGCAAAAGATATTGCTCAATTAAGTGAAGCGGACATATTTATTTATAGTAGTGACCAGATGGAATTCTGGGCTGGAAGTATGTTAGAAACCGTTGAGAATGACCATCTAGTCGTTGTGAAAACTTCTGACAAAGAAGATATGTTAGCAGAAGCTACACATGACCATGAAGATGAAGGTCATGATCATGATGACCATGAAGAACATCACCATGACCATGAAGATGAAGATGAAGATCATGATCATGATGACCATGAAGAACACCATCATGACCATGAAGATGAAGATCATGACCACGATGATCATGATCATGGAGAACATGACCATCATCATGACCATGGCGGAGTGGATCCACACAACTGGCTCGATCCTCAAGAAGTTATACGTCAAGTTGATGTGATTAAAGAAGCATTAATTGAAGCCGATCCTGAAGGAAAAGAAGTGTATGAAAAAAATGCAGAGGCCTTTAAAAAAGAGCTTGAAGCATTGGACCATGAATATGAAGAAGCATTTCATGAAGCAAAAGCACGTGTATTTGTTGTTCAACATAAAGCATTTGGATATTTAGCACATCGTTATCATTTGGAACAAGTTGCTGCTAGTGGCGTTAACACTGAAGCAGAACCAACTCCTCAAGCGCTTGCTGAATTAAATGAAGTGGTCAAAGAAACGCAAGTCCCAGTTATTTATTATCAAAGTGGTGCTAATTCAAAAATTGCAGAAACAATTTCTGCAGAGACAGGAACGAAAATTGCTGTCTTATATGACTTAGAGCGAGCACCTAAAGATGTTGAAGGGGCTAAAGATGATATGAGTTATGTAGAAGCCATGCGCTTTAATCTTGAACAACTCAAAAAAAGTATTAAATAAATTGTATCAATCAAAGGAGATTAGCCATGCATTACATTCAAGTAAATGATCTGAGCTTTCACTACGGTGAAGAAGCCGTTTTAGATGATATTTCATTTTGCATAGATCCTGGAGAGTTTGTAATGCTTACAGGTGAAAATGGCGCCGCCAAAACAACACTTTTACGCAATGTTTTAGGACTTTTGACGCCGACAACAGGTCATGTAACAATTTCTGATAAAAATTATAAAGGTAAAAAAATCTCTATTGGTTATGTGCCACAACAAGTTGCAGCTTTTAATGCAGGATTTCCAACAACAGTATTAGAACTTGTTCAAAGTGGACGTTATCCTAAAGGGCGTTGGTTCAAACGTCTTGATGAGCGAGATCACGAACATGTCCAACGTGCCTTAAAATCAGTAGGCATGTGGGAAAGTCGTCATAAAAAAATCGGCGAACTTTCAGGCGGTCAAAAACAACGCATCTCATTAGCGCGTGTCTTTGCGACTGATCCAGATTTATTTATTTTAGATGAACCAACAACTGGAATGGATGAAGAAAGTCGTCAAAAATTTTATACATTGCTCAAGCATAACACTGAAGTCCATCATAAGGCGGTACTTATGGTCACTCATGAATCATATGAATTGAGACCTTATGCGGACAAACATATTCACCTGGTACGGAAGGAGGACTCGCCATGGAGATGTTTTTCTATGGATTTATGCAACGCGCCATCCAAGCGTCAGTCTTAATTTCTCTAGTGGCACCTATTTTAGGTCTTTTTCTCATCCTTCGCCGTCAGTCATTGCTAGCGGATACACTCTCTCATGTTTCATTAACGGGTGTGGCGCTTGGCATGATGCTGAATGTGAATCCGACATGGACGAATTTGCTCGTTGTGATATTAATTTCTCTCTTATTGGAGTGGATTCGAAATGTTTACCATTCTTATTCAGAAATTTCGATTGCGGTCTTAATGTCAGGAGGGATGGCGTTTGCCCTATTTATCATGGGAATGAATGATTCCATGACGGCTGATTTGAATACATTTCTTTTTGGATCAATTGTTACAATTAGTCCGCTACAAGTGAAATTTTTATATGTGCTGACGATTGGAATCGTGCTCTGCTATATTATATTTAAGCGTCCGATGTATGTGTTGACATTCGATGAAGAGACTGCTCATACAACAGGCTTGCCTGTTCGTCTGATGTCCATATTGTTCAATATTATTACGGGAATTACGATAGCTATCATTATGCCCATTGTAGGGTCATTATTAGTGAGTGCTATCTTAATATTGCCAGCAGCCATTGCTATGCGACTGTCCAAAAGTTTTAATGGCGTTATTCTTTTTGCGATGGGAATAGCCCTTATTGGGATGCTAGGCGGTCTTTATATTTCTTATGATCTTGGAACACCAAGTGGTGCAACGATTGTATTGTTGTTACTTAGTGTGTTTGCCATTGTTTTGATTGGTGAAAAAATAAATCAATTTCTAATTGAACATAATCGCGCTAATGATTAAGCTAAAAGTGCCTCTTTTTTTAGGGGTGCTTTTATTTTTTTATCTGGAAATGACAAATGCTGAAAAATTCGGTATGATGGTAACAAGACAAATAGATTTCAATAGAAAAAGTGATAGTATGAAAGTGAAAAGAAGCGAAAGGCTTGTGGAGATGACCATTGAATTTATTCAACATCCTCATAAAATTTTTCCATTAGATTATTTTACAGATCGATTCAATGCAGCAAAATCGAGCATCAGCGAAGATTTGAATATTGTAAAAGGTACCTTTGCCCGAAGACATCTCGGAGAGATTATTACCTATTCTGGTGCACGTGGGGGCGTTCAATTTATTCCGGTCATTTCTAAAAGTCAAGTAGCAGATTATGTAAGACAGTTACAAGATGCGTTGCATCAATCAGAACGGCTATTACCTGGCGGTTATATTTATACTTCGGATATTTTGAGTCAACCAGAGTGGTTGAAAAAAATTGGTAAGTTAATTGCTTCGCGATATTCGCGAAATGATATTGATGCAATATTGACTATTGCAACAAAAGGAATTCCAATTGCTCAAAGTGTAGCAGAAGAATTGGGTGTGCCATTTGTAATTGTTCGAAAAGCTTCAAAAGTTACGGAAGGGTCGACAGTGGGCATTAATTATGTGCCATATTCTTCTGCAGACGTTATGGAACGAATGGAATTGTCAACGCGCAGCTTGCACCCTCAAACAAGCGTATTAATTATTGATGACTTTTTACGTGGTGGTGGAACTGTTAATGGGCTTACAATGGTCGCCAATGAATTTCAATGTCATGTTGTAGACACTGTAGTATTCATTGAGAATATGCGGCTGGATGAACCGATCAAAGTTCTTTACCATTCGTTATTCAGAATAGAATCTGTCAATAGTGAAACGAAAAAAATCCAAGTGAAAAGTGGCAATTTTTTTGCTGAGGATTTATCATTTTAAAAGTAGACATCAATAGATGAAGGAGACAAGAGATGAAGAGATTTGCAATAGTATTAGCAGCTGGTCAAGGCACACGTATGAAATCAAAATTATATAAAGTAATGCATCCCGTTCTAGGAAAACCAATGGTCGATTATGTCGTTGATGCTGCCAGAGATGCAGGGATGGATGAAGTCATTACTGTTACAGGAATGGGGGCAGAACTTGTAGAAGAACATTTAGGTGCGAAGTGCCAATTTGTTTTTCAACGTGAGCAACTAGGAACAGCACATGCAACGCAACAGGCAGAATCCATTATAGGAGACTTAGAAGGGACAACGGTTGTACTTGCAGGCGACACACCGCTGATTCAAGCGGATACCTTAAAAAAATTAATTCAATATCATGAAAATAATCAAGCAAAAGCGACCATTCTTACAGCAATTGCACCAGATCCTACTAATTATGGTCGAATTGTTCGTGCTGCAGATAATTCTGTCCTAAAAATTGTCGAAGAAAAAGATGCATCAAGTGCAGAAAAGCAAATTAAAGAAATTAATACTGGAACATATTGCTTTGATAATCGATTGTTATTTGAAAAGTTGCAACAAGTAGGTAATGACAATGCTCAGGGAGAATATTATTTGCCTGACGTCATTGAAATTCTACAATCTGAAGATGAATTAATTGCCGCTTATACATTAAAAGATTTCGATGAAGCGCTAGGCGTGAATAATCGCGTAGCACTCTCTCAAGCGAACCAGTTAATGCGTGATCGGATTAATAAAGCACATATGGAAAATGGTGTAAGTTTTGTCGATCCAGCGAATGCTTATGTTGAAGCAACTGTTGAAATTGGTCCAGATACAACAATTGAACCAGGAGTTTCTTTAAAAGGAGATACTAAAATTGGCGCTAATGTTTTCATTGGAGCAGGCACTGAGATTATTGACAGTCAGATTGAAGATGATGCTGAAATTAAACAGTCTGTCATTGAAAAAAGTACAGTTGGTCCGAAAGTTACGGTAGGTCCATTTGCTCATTTGCGTCCACAAAGCCATTTACTGGAAGGAGCACATGTTGGCAACTTTGTAGAAATTAAAAATGCAACATTAGGCAAATTTTCAAAAGCAGGTCACCATTCCTATGTGGGTGATGCTGAAGTTGGCGAGCATGTCAATATTGGTAGTGGTGTAATCTTCTGCAATTATGATGGAGTAAATAAACATCGTAGTCATATTGGTGATTATACATTTATTGGAAGTAACTCCAATATTGTAGCACCTGTTAATGTTGAAGCAGAAGCTTATATTGCGGCTGGTTCTACGATTTATCAAGATGTCCCTTCAAAAGCATTAGCAATTGCTCGTGCCCGTCAAGTGAATAAAGAAGGTTATGCTACTAAATTGCCGAATTTAAATCATGATTAATTTTAAAAGCTTATCGTTAACGATAAGCTTTTTTCATATGCTTTAAAATCCGAAAGTTTTTATTTTCATTCATTTTTTTGTGCGAAATAAATGGGATTAACTTGAGAAAGTATAAAATTTTTCATAAAATAAAGAAAGAATACAATTAAATAAATGGAGGGCGTACAAATGTCAGAATCGACAAAATGTCGGAAATTAAAATTAATGGCGTTAAGCTCCAACTTGCCATTAGCACGTCGAATTGCAGCATCGATGGGAATTGAGCTGGGTAAAGTAAAAGTGAAACGATTTGCAGATGGGGAGATTTCGATTAACATTGAAGATAGTGTGCGTGGAGATGATGTCTATATCATCCAATCAACATCCTATCCAACGAATGAACGTTTAATGGAATTGCTCATAATGATTGATGCATTGAATCGTGCAAGTGCAGGATCCATTAATGTTGTAATGCCATATTATGGATATGCACGCCAAGATCGCAAAGCACAATCACGTGAACCTATTACGGCAAAACTTGTGGCCAATATGTTAACAGTCGCTGGGGCTGACCGTATTATTGCCTTAGACTTGCATGCTGCACAAATTCAGGGATTTTTCGATATTCCAGTCGATCACTTGCTAGGTGCGCCGCTACTTGCGAGTTGGTTTTTGGATCGCGGTCTTCAAGGAGACAAAGTGGTCGTTGTCTCACCAGATCATGGTGGTGTAACTCGTGCTCGCCGTTTAGCTGAATTCTTAGGTGCGTCAATTGCAATAATTGACAAAAGACGCCCAGAACCTAATGTAGCAGAAGTCATGAATATTATCGGTCGCGTCAAAGGGAAAACCTGTGTGCTAATTGATGACATGATCGATACGGCAGGAACGATTACAATTGCTGCAGATGCCTTGATGGAACATGGAGCAAAAGAAGTCTATGCTTCAGGAACACATGCGGTATTTTCAGGAAAAGCAGTTGAGCGTATTCAAAAATCGTCAATTAAAGCGATGCTCGTAACAGACTCTATTTATTTGCCAGAGCATAAACGAATTGATAAGATTGAACTTATTAGTGTCAGTGAATTAATCGGTGATGCTATTACACGTGTCCATAATGATGAATCAGTTTCTCCATTATTTTTCAATAAATTCAAAAATAAATCAGATTATACATTTGATTAATCATTTAACATATAAGCAACTCCTTACCATGTGATGGTAGGGAGTTTTTTTAGAAGTTATAACCATTTACTTTTATGAGAATGTTTCATATGATTAGGTTATGCATAAAAATTAAAATTAAATGTGAAACGAGGAAATGCTATGGAGAAAATGACGAATGAAACACTTTACAACTTAAAAAATGTCTCGCAACCTTTATCAGCAGGGAATTTTATTTTTTATTTAGAAACGCAAATGAATAAAAATAAAAATGAATATGAAACAACATTATGGGGAAGCGATAAAAAAACGCAACAACGTGTTAAATTTGGAACAGATAGCAAAAAATATGCAGCATTAAAAGTAATGCCCAATCAAAAACAACTCTCATTTTTAGCACTTGATGAAGAAACAAATAAAATGCAAGTATTCACCCAACCATTAAGTGGGGGAAGTGCAGCACCTTATACAAATGAAAAAGGTGGCGTGACACAATATTTCTGGACGAAAGAAAATGAACTCATTTACCAGACAACTGTACCTGAACCAGAAAAAGATGAGTCAGAAAAAGACTGGCCAACTGCTACGCACAACGAGAAAATGGTGCATAAAATTGATGGTGGAACATTCTTAAAAGAAAAACAAACAATCTCCATTAAGAAACTGTCAGCACCTTGTGAAGAAGCAGCAGTAGTACTTGAAACAAGTGAAGATTACCAATTCATTGAAATGAGCGCTGCGGGAGATATTTTATATTTAGCAGGTCCTAAAAATTTAGAAGATGAATGGGAATATGGGACACGATTATATATTTTCAAAATGGGTAGTGATGGAATGCTACCATTAACTGAAGATTTACCAGAAGGTATCTTTTTTGATATGTCAAAAAGTCCAAATGAAAAATATCAAGTAGTCATTGGCAATGATTTTGCTTATCATTTTGTAACGCAAAATGAAGTCTATCTTCTGACCGATTCTAAAACATTGATTCCTTTGACTGCAGAATTGGATGCGGATTTAGGCGATAGTATTGTCGGAGATTTCCAACAAAATCTTTCCTCGCCAATTATTCAGTGGCAAGATGATGAACATTTCTTCTTTTCGACAACAGAGCAAGGAACAATCAAAATCTATATGGCAGATTTAGAAGGAAATATCGAATTAGTACTAGACTGCGGACTTCATATTACGGATTGGAATGTCGCTGCGGATGAAAATAAAATTTATCTCACTTACTCTACACCGATTATCCCAAGTCGCTTAGCATTTTATGATTTAACCACAAAAGAATGGTCAGATTTATATGATCCAAATGAAGAAGTGCTTCAAAATATGCCATTGAGCGATCCAGAAGATTTTATATTTGAAGGAGCACGTCAATGGAAAATTCAAGGATGGTATGTTGCGCCGATAGAAAAAGTAAGTCAACATCCCGCTATTTTATATATCCATGGAGGACCACAAGTATGTTATGGGGAAACTTTCTTCCATGAAATGCAGGCCTTGGCAAGTGAAGGCTATGGCGTGATTATGATTAATCCGCGCGGTGGAAGTAGCTATGGTCAGTCTTTTGTTTCAGCTATTTTGGGCGATTATGGCAATGAAGATTATCAAGATCTCATGCGAGGAGTAGATGCCATACTTGAGGCACATCCTGAAATTGATACCGACCATGTCTATGTAACAGGTGGAAGTTATGGTGGCTTTATGACCAACTGGATTGTAACACATACAGACCGTTTTAAAGCAGCGGTTACACAGCGCAGTATTAGTAACTGGATTAGTTTCTATGGTACAAGTGATGTTGGTCCGCATTTTGTGGAACATCAGCTGCTTGAAGATCTGACGGGTCTTGATAAGCTATGGGCAATGTCGCCTTTAGCCCATCAAGAAAATATGACAACGCCTCTTCTAGTCATTCATAGTCAAAATGATTTACGCTGCCCATTAGAGCAAGGCGAGCAAATGTATCGTGCTGCTTTAAAACAAGGTGTCAAAACTAAATTGATGACTTTCCCAAGTTCAAGTCATGGCCTTTCACGTGAAGGTATTCCAAATCTAAGACAAGAACGCTTGCAAGCGATTGTACAGTGGTTCAAAGATCACCAATAAAATAGTCATGAAAAAGCAGGAGCTAAGTGTCTCAATCGATAGATAACATTAGAAAATAATCGATAAGACATATTTGCTCCTTCTTTTTATTTGCCTACTAGATAGGATATTATCAAACGATTATATGAATTGTTTTAACAAAAAAACTGTGCTATGATTGGAAACGAAGATTAAGTTTTACTTAATTTATTATTGCCATGAGGAGGGGAATTATGAATTATAAAAAGATCATGACATTGGCTGCAGTATCAATCTTTGCATTATCCGCTTGTGGAAAGAATGACAAAAAAGATGACGCAACAGACAAATTAATGGATCAAGCTGAAAATGCTGAAAAAGTAACGCCAGATACTGGCCTTACATTAGTGGGAGGCAAATGGACACCAGATGGTTATATTTTTGGTGGACCTGAAAAAGTGAAAATTACAGGTCAAGTTCTCTCAGACGGTGAATTTTCAGTCTATCTTTTAGATGATGAAGGAAAGATCCTACAAAAAGTAGCAGAACCTGAGTTTGCTTTCGAAGTTGATGCACCATCTGATGGCGCAACTAACAAATATGTTGTGGGTGTAAGCAAAGATGATCTAGGTGCTGAAGGTGATAAAGTCGATGACGTTGAAAAATTCGGACGTTATGAACATGTTACCACCGAGAAAGTTGAGCAAGCACCAGAAGCTGAATAATATATAAAAGTGCTTAGGCAAAATGGAACCATGAGTGGGGTCTATTTTGCCTAAGCTTTTTTGTGTTTATATATGCTATATTTTCTATGCTATACTAATGAAGTAGAAACAATAATTAGGAGTCGATTAAGATGAAATTAATCATCGGTTTAGGAAATCCTGGCAGAAAATATGATAAAACTAAACATAATGTTGGATTTATGGTAATAGACGAATTGACACGTCGCTACCCCGAAGCGAAAATTCAAGGAGCCAAATTTCACTCCATGTATGGTACGATGCAGTGGCAAAATGAGACAATTCTCTTTATTGAGCCGACAACATTTATGAATTTGTCAGGGGAGTCTGTCAAGCAGTGGTGCAACTTTTATAAATTAAATCCAGAAAATATCTTTGTCATTCATGATGATATGGACCTACCTGTTGGAAAAATTCGCATACGCAAACAAGGTGGACATGGTGGTCATAATGGGTTACGAAATATTATTGATCACTTAAAAACGAATCATTTTATTCGTTTGAAAGTGGGCATCGGGCGCCCTTTTCCAGCACAATCTGTTACGCAACACGTTTTGAGCCCTTTTGGCAAAGCGCAGTTTCCACTGATCGAAGATGCCATAAAAGAAGCGGCACAGGCTTGTCAAGATTGGATTGAAGGCGATACGATTGAAGATGTGATGACACGTTATAATTAATGGATGAATTAAAGGAGGCAAAATAATATGCCGCTTGCTGATTATTTTGGTCAGCTGTTAGCCACAAAGAATATTCTAAAACCACTTCAGACCGATTTAGAAAGTTCGCAACTTATTACAGGGTTAGAACGAACTGCTCGGTCTCTTTTGCTTGCTGGAATTCAAAAAGAATTAAAGGGTAAAATGGTGTGGGTCGTTGCAGATTTGACCACTGCTCAAGCTTATCGAAATGAGTTACAAGAAATTTTAGCAGAAGACATGGTTTATCTTTATGCGGTGGAAGATATTTTTCATACGCAACTGGCGACTTCAAGTTCGGAAATGCTGCAAGAACGTTTAGAAGCTTTGCATTTTATACGAGAAGATCGTCCAGGAATTATTGTAACGACAGTTGCGGGTTTTTTAAAGCCGCTTATTCCCGCAACAGTTATGCAGAATAGCTGGCAATGTATCACTTTGGAAGATAAAGTAGATAGTGCTTCACTTATCGAAACTCTTACCACGATTGGATATCAGTGTGAACAAATTGTTGCTCGCCCAGGAGAATTCAGCGTGCGCGGGGGTATTATTGACATTTATCCAGTAATTAATGAATGGCCTATTCGTCTTGAACTTTTTGGAGATGAAATCGATTCGATGCGTGAATTCGATCCTCAAACGCAGCGGTCAATTCGTGACGTGGATTATATGGAATTGTCGCCTGCTACGGATTTTGTTATTACTCCAAAAGCCAAACATCATGCATTGGAACAGTTAAATGCCATACGAGAAAAAGAAACCATTGAATCCAAAAAAGAAATCACATCTCTCATGGAGCATATTGAAGCGGGCATTATAACTAAAATGATGTATGCTTTGCCAGAATTATTTTATGATCAATCTGAAAGCATCTTAGATTATCTGCCGATGCATACACCTATTATCTTTGATGAGTATACACATTTGATGACAAGAGTTGATGCTCTAAAAGAAGAAGTGAAGCAGTGGCAAGATGATGTAAAAGCAGAGTTGCCATTTTTAATAGATCATCACATGATACATTCTTTTAAGAAGTTATATCAAAAAGCTATGCCGCGTCTGTTGCTATCTTCAATGAAACGGGGCTTAACCCAACTGAAGTTCACACAGATTCATGATTATCATTATCGACAGATGCACCGCTTTTTTGGTCAGCTCTCTTTGATTAAAGAAGAATTGCAAAACTTCGAAAAAATGAAGTTCACAACGATTATTGCTGCAAATTCAAAACAAAGAGCCCAAGAGTTGCAAGAGATGCTAAAGAGTATTGGGTTTATGCAAGTAGCAATTCAAGAGAAAGAAATTGTGCCACAAATGCTTCAAATTGTTGTTGCTTCATTGCAAAGTGGTTATGAATGGCTAGATGAAAAGTTTGCGCTCCTTACGGAAGCAGATTTATTTAATCAGATGAAAAGAAAAATTCCGCGATCACCGCAAATCGACCATGCGGAACGTATTAAGGCGCATAATGAGTTGAATCCAGGTGATTATGTGGTACATATTCATCATGGCATTGGAAAATATCTAGGAATTCAAACGATGGAAGTGCGCGGAATTAAACAAGATTATCTTACGATTTTATATCAGAATCATGATAAGTTATATGTGCCTGTTTCACAGCTACAACTTGTCCAAAAATATGTGTCGTCAGAAGGTGCCTCACCTAAGATTCATAAATTAGGGGGAACGCGCTGGGCAAAGACAAAAGCATCAGTATCGAAACAAGTAGAAGATATTGCGGATGAGTTGATTGATTTATATGCGGAGCGACAAGCAAAAGTAGGATATGCCTTTTCTCCGACAGATGCCTATTATCATGAATTTGAAGAAGCATTTCCTTATGTAGAGACCCCTGACCAACTGCGTTCAATTGAAGAAGTCAACAAAGATCTAGAAAAAATCCAACCGATGGACCGCCTACTTGTGGGTGATGTCGGCTATGGCAAGACAGAAGTTGCAGTGCGTGCTGCATTTCGTACGGTTCAAGAAGGCAAACAAGTTGCCTTTTTAGTGCCAACAACTGTACTTGCACAGCAACATTATAATTCCTTTGTCGAACGCTTTATTGACTTTCCAGTTCGTATCGGTCTATTGAGTCGCTTTTTAACGCCGAAAGAAACTCAACAAACATTGCATGATCTAAAAAAAGGGCGTATAGATATTGTGATTGGTACGCACCGGCTATTATCGTCAGATGTTCAATTTCATGATTTAGGTTTAGTTGTTGTCGATGAAGAGCAGCGATTTGGTGTGAAGCACAAAGAAAAATTGAAAGCATTAAAAGCACAAGTCGATGTCCTAACATTGACCGCAACACCTATTCCGCGTACTTTACATATGTCAATTGTGGGAGCTCGCGATTTATCAATAATTGAAACCCCACCTGCTAATCGCTATCCCGTTCAAACCTATGTTACGGCGATAGATCCTATGATTATTCGCGATGCCATTCAAAAGGAAATGTCGCGTGGAGGGCAAGTCTTTTATTTACATAATCGTGTTCAAAGCATGCCTTCGCGGGTCGCCTTTTTAGAGGAGTTAATTCCTGAGGCGCGAATTGCTTATGCGCATGGCCAAATGGCAGAGCATCAATTGGAAAAAGTTCTTTATGATTTTATTAATGGAGAGTATGACGTATTAGTAACGACGACTATTATCGAAACAGGAGTTGATATTCCTAATGTGAATACGCTACTAATTGAAGATGCTGATCGTCTTGGACTCTCACAACTTTATCAATTGCGAGGGCGTGTCGGTAGAAACTCACGTATTGCTTATGCCTATCTGATGTATCGTCCTGATCGAGTATTAACTGAAGAAAGTGAACAGCGCCTTAAAGCCATCCAAGATTTCACCGAATTGGGAAGTGGTTTTAAGATTGCGATGCGTGATTTATCCATTCGCGGTGCTGGGAACTTATTAGGCAAGCAGCAACATGGCTTCATTGATTCAGTAGGTTTTGATTTATATTCGCAAATGCTTGCGGAAGCAGTTGCTAAAAAACAAGGGAAACCAAAAGAAAAACGCTCCGAATTAGAAATTGACTTAGAAGTTGAAGCTTATCTTCCTGAAGATTATATAAGCGATAGCCGTCAAAAAATCGAAATTTATCAAAGGATTCGCTCAATTCGCGATGATGAGGAATATTTTGATTTACAAGATGAGCTGATTGATCGTTTTGGTGATTATCCTGAAGTTGTGGGTCAATTGCTTTTAGTAGGTTTACTAAAAAATTATGGTGAATTGGCGCTTGTTCAGCGCATCGTCCAAAAAAATCAGCAAATAAGTGTTGAATTCACAAAAGAGGGCGCACACTTACCTATCGAGATGATTTTTAAAGCATTAAAAGATATTCCATTGAAGACATCCATGGACATGAAAGAGAAATTAACGGTAGTCTTTCATATTGAATCGCATATGCCAGCCAGTGCATGGTTAGAATATTTAGTAGAATTCACAAAAAATATAGCAATATTCCATGAAAATAAAAATGGGAAATAAAGCTAGGAGAGCATGATGAATACATTATATATTATGGGACTAGGTCCAGGAGATTATTCACAACTTAGCCTAAAGGTACTAAAAAAAATTAAAGAAGCACCACATGTATATGTGCGCACTGCCGATCATCCAGCAGTGCAAATATTAAAAGGAAAAGATATCCCCATGACTTTCTTTGATGATTTTTATGAAGAAATGAATGAAGATTTTGAAAAAGTCTATGAAAAAATTGTCAAGTATTTACTTGAACAACTGAAAAAAGGCGATGTTTATTATGCAGTGCCTGGTCATCCATGTGTAGCTGAACGAACGGTTGCAATACTGCTGCATAAGATTCCAAATCAGGTGAATATTGTCGGCGGACAGAGTTTTTTGGATGATTTATTTCAAGCGATCAAGATTGATTCAGTTGAAGGTTTTCAATTGGTGGATGCTTTTACATTGGATTATCGTAAGATTACGCCACGCCAACATGTTGTCATTATGCAAGTGGCGCATAGTTTTATCGCAAGTCATGTCAAAATGGAATTGATGGAAATCTATCCAGATGATCATATGGTTTATTTTGTTGATAATGCAGGGACTTCGCTTGAAAAAGTGGAAAAAATTGCACTCTATGAGTTAGATTATTTCGATGATGTCAATAATTTAAGAAGCTTATATGTGCCACCCCTTACACGTGATCAAAATATGCGCGAAATGACCACTCTTTTAGAATGTATGGAAGACATTCATCATCCAGAACATGGGGATGCATGGATTTTGACGCAATCACAGAAAAAATTGCTAAGTTATTTGAAGCAAGAAGTGACTGAATATGAAAAAGCGCTTTTAGATGATAATCCAGAAAATGAAGTCGAAGAGTTGGGTGATATTTTAATGGTTTTGTTGCATTGTATGATGGCACTGAAAAAAGAAGAATATTATACGATTCAAGATGTCCTTGAAAAAATTAATCAAAAAGTACGTTTCCGCCATCCGCATATTTTTGATGGACTTGTTGCAAGAACACCAGAAGAAGTGGATCGCATTTGGCAGGAACGAAAACGTCAAGAAAAATAAGAAGGTGAAAAAGATGAGGGTGGATAAGTTTTTGAAAATTTCAAGAATTGTTAAAAGAAGACCTGTCGCTAAAGCGATGGGAGATGCTGGTCGCATTGAAATTAACAATCAAATCGCAAAAGCTAGTACACCAGTTGAAGTGGGCGATTATGTAACTATTTATTTTGGAAATAAAATTATGACAGTTCAGGTGGCTGATTTACGACAGACAACAAAGAAAATGGAAGCTGCGGAACTTTATCGGATCATTTCAGAAAAGAGTGTGGAAAACAATTAATTACAAAAAATGGTTGCATCGTCCAAATTCCTTGGTATAATGAGTATATAAGTGTATCAAGGAGGGAAAATGAATGAAAGACACACCAAAAGTTACCACACTTCATGAACAATACACTAAAGAAAAAACATTGGCAAATATTCGCGAACAAAAACGTGCTCGTTTCATTCATATGAGAAAAACCGCCATTATGGTTTTAGGTTGCTTGGCACTTTTATTTACGAGTTGGCCACTTGTTAAAAATCATCAAAAAACAGTGGAATATCGTCAACAATACAAAGAAAGCCAAGAGCAGCTTGCACAATTAAAAGAAGAAAAAGATAATTTAGAATATCAAGTTACTCTCCTTGAAAATGATGAATATGTAGCAAAATTGGCGCGCAGTGAATATCATCTAACTAAAGATAATGAAGTGGTCTTTAAATTGCCAAATAAATCAGAAGAATCTGAAGTAGAGCAGCAGAATAAAGAAGAAAAACAAGATGATGCAGCAGATGATACACAAGAATAATTTAAAAAAACATTTTCAAAAATCTTGACAAAGGTCAAGATTTTTTGCGTTCTAGATACTTTTTTACTCGGTATGTGCTATAATATAGCAAATACTTTAGGGGGATTTTTTTAGTATGTCAATTGAAGTCGGAAAAACAGTCACAGGTACAATCTCAGGATTAGCAAATTTTGGCGCTTTTATTGATTTGGAAGATAATAAAACAGGGCTTGTCCATATAAGTGAAGTTTCGAATAAATTTATCGAAAATATAAATGAAGCATTGACTGTTGGCGAAAAAGTAGCAGTAAAAGTATTATCTATCTCAGAAGATGGCAAAATAGCGCTATCAATAAAAAAAGCAGAGGGTAATGAACCTAAAAATCATAAAAATACTAAAGAAACATATAAAAAAGAAATACCTGTCAGATCACCACGTCCTACTCGTGAACAACCGAAAGCGACAAAAGACTTTGACGCACTGATGAGTTCCTTTTTGAAAGATAGTGAAGATCGTCTGATTTCGCTTCGCCGAAATACCGAAGGCAAACGTGGCGGCAGAGGCGGCCGTAGAGGCTAAGGTAAATGTAGTGAATGAGTAGAGGCAAGAGTTTCTTGCCTCTTTTTTGTTTAAAGGAGCAAGAAGATGGAAAAAAGATTTCATCAGTGGATAGCGAAACGAAAATTATTCTCAAAAGATCAACATGTCCTAGTTGCACTGTCAGGGGGTGTAGACTCTGTTGTCTTAACTCACTTGCTTGTTCATCTTCCATTAGAAAATCGGCCACAACTTTATTTAGCGCATGTTAATCATCATTTGCGTCAAGAATCTGATGAGGAGCAGCGATTTGTGAAAGAGTGGGCTATGGCGTTGGAATTGCCACTATTTATTTTTGAGTGGCATAAAGAAGAACATCCGCATTCAAATATTGAAAATGCGGCACGAGAGATGAGATATCATTTTTTTGATCAAATAATGATGACACAGCACCTTGATACACTACTGACGGCACATCACCAAGATGATCAAGTCGAAACAATTTTAATGCGTTTGTTCAGTGGAAAGAATATCGAGTTGTTGACGGGAATTTCTGAAGTGAGCAGTCGCCAAGGATATCGGATTGTTCGACCACTTTTACCATTTAAAAAAGAAGAAATTTACGCTTATGCTGCGCAACATGGTTTAACATATTTTGAAGATGCAACGAATTTTGAGCCTATTTATTTTCGAAATATGATACGAACAAAAGTAATGCCCTCATTAAAAGATGAAAATCCAAAATTAAATGAACATATTGAACGCTTTAAGCAGGAACTTCACCAGTTGCTGACGCTGAGAGATTACCAATTGTCGCAGTTGGCGACATTGAAAGAAGAAAAAGAAGAATATATCCATATTAAGGGTCAAAAATTAAAAACCTACCCCGTAGCTATCCAGCAAACATTTATTGAAAGTGTGCTCAAAAGCTGTTATGAAAATGATCCTAGTCATTTGAAAAATAATTATACACAGTTGGTATGGCAACATTTTCATAAGGGATCTGTCAATTCAGAATTGCACTTAGCGCGTGATCTTTATATTTATAAAACATATAATGATTTATATTTTTGTAAAGGTGCTTCTTTTCTAGAGCAATTTTCTGAACAGCATACGCGAGTACAATCGCTGGACATTGGACAGTGGATAACATTAAGCCCAAATGAAAAATTAGGACTATTTAAAGAAGGATCATTTGTCATCCCACCTGAAGCAAAAGTTATAGCAATTCCAAATGGCCTTCACTTTCCACTTGTTGCACGCCATCGAAAACCGGGCGACCGGATGCAAGTGAAGGGCATGGCAGGAACGAAGAAAATAAAAAAAATATTGATTGATGATAAAGTTCCAAAACATTTGCGTGATAAAAAATGGATAATTTCTGATCAAACTGATAAAATTATATGGTTAGTAGGAATTCGTAAAGCAGACTTGAACATGATACAAAATAATTGTGACCGAGCACAACTGCAATTAGTCTATATTAATAATGCAGACGACTAAAAGTAAAAGGAGAATGGCAATGGAGGAAATCGTTCAGCGCGTATTAATTTCAGAAGAGGAAATTAAAAATAAAGTACATGAACTGGGTCGAGTATTATCCGAAGATTATCGTGACAAAAATCCGCTGCTTGTCGGTGTTTTAAAAGGAGCACTTCCTTTCATGGCGGATCTAATGATGGCAATGGATATTATACTTGAATATGATGTAATGGATGTTTCCAGTTATGGAAGTGGCTTTACTTCAAGCGGTGAAGTGAAAATTTTAAAAGACCTAGATACAAATGTTGAAGGTCGTCATATTATTTTTGTTGAAGATATTGTCGATACTGGGCTTACGCTGAAATATTTAGTTGATTTATTCAAATATCGTAAAGCGGCATCAGTGAAAATTGTTACATTGCTAGATAAGCCGAGTGGACGCAAGAATGATTTTACTCCGGATTATTATGGCTTCAAAGTGCCTGGAGAATTTCTAGTAGGATATGGTTTAGATTTTAAACAAAATTATCGCAATCTACCATTTGTGGGTGTTGTAGATCCTAAATATTATCAATAATTTTTGTTGAAGGTAGGTGGCACAGTTGGTGCAACTTACAGGGATGCTACACTATTTTGAAAGAGATTAGCGAAGATAGGGAGATTATATGAATTACAAAAAAACTATAATGAACAATCTCTTCTATGTACTTGTATTTGTTGGGATTATTGGGATTGCTTCTTGGCTTGTTGGTGATCGAACGGTCACCACATCGCAAGAGTTAAGCGCAACGGAGTTTGTACAATATATAGAAGATGATAAAATTTCAGAGTTCAGTATTCAGCCTAAAGGTGGCGTATACAACGTTAAAGGCAAATTGAAAAAAGGGCAAAAGGTTAAAGTTGAAAACAAAGACTTTTTTTCTTTTGGCTCAGGTGACAAAAAAACAAATGAGGTGACGGCCGTTATCTTACAAAATGATGCCGTTATCTCAGATGTCTATAATGCAGTAAAAGAACATAATATAAAAATGAAACCGATCGAAGAGCCGGCACCAAGTATTTGGCCATCGCTCATTCTCACATTCTTGCCAGTCCTGATGATTGGAGGGCTATTCTTCTATATGACCAATCCAGGCGGTCAAGGCGGTGCAGGTGGTCGAAATGCAATGAATTTCGGTCGTTCAAGAGCGAAAGAAACAGATAGTAAAAAAAGTACGGTTCGTTTTTCAGATGTTGCCGGTGCTGATGAAGAAAAACAAGAATTGGTTGAAATCGTTGAATTCTTAAAAGATCCCCGCCGCTTTAGTAAATTGGGTGCTCGTATTCCAGCGGGTGTTCTTTTAGAGGGACCTCCAGGAACTGGGAAGACATTACTTGCAAAAGCGGTAGCAGGTGAAGCAGGTGTACCATTCTTTAGTATCTCAGGTTCAGAGTTTGTGGAAATGTTTGTCGGTGTTGGTGCAAGTCGCGTACGCGATTTATTTGAAAATGCTAAAAAAGCAGCCCCATCAATTATCTTTATTGATGAGATTGATGCTGTTGGACGTCAACGTGGTGCTGGTATGGGGGGCGGTCATGATGAGCGTGAACAAACCTTAAACCAATTATTAGTAGAAATGGACGGTTTCACTGGAAATGAAGGAGTAATCGTCATTGCTGCAACCAACCGCTCCGATGTATTAGATCCTGCGTTGCTTCGTCCAGGTCGTTTTGACCGACGAATTTTGGTAGGTAAGCCAGATATTAAAGGTCGAGAAGCAATCTTAAAAGTTCATGCACGCAATAAACCGTTAGCTGAAGATATCAATCTTAAATTAATTGCGAAGCAGACCCCTGGTTTCTCTGGTGCAGATCTTGAGAACTTATTAAATGAAGCGGCTTTAGTTGCTGCACGTAGAAATAGCCAGCGCATTGAAGAAGTAGACTTGGATGAGGCACATGACCGCGTTATTGCGGGTCCTGCCAAAAAAGATCGCTTCATTAGCGAGACGGAACGCGAAATGATAGCCCATCATGAGGCAGGGCACACAGTCGTTGGTCTTGTACTAGGTGATGCACGTGTCGTTCATAAAGTTACGATCGTACCTAGAGGACGAGCGGGCGGTTATGCAATTATGCTTCCAAGAGAAGATCGCTTCCTTATGACGAAAAAAGATCTAACAGAACAAATTGCTGGCCTTCTTGGTGGACGTGCCGCTGAAGAAGTATTCTTTAATTCTCAATCCAGCGGCGCAAGCAATGACTTTGAGCAAGCTACACAAATTGCTCGCGCGATGGTAACAGAATATGGCATGAGTGAAAAATTAGGCCCCGTACAATATGAAGGTGGCGGGCAAGTCTTTTTAGGTCGCGACTATGCACAACATCAAGTTTATTCCGATCGTATCGCATATGAAATTGATCAAGAAGTGAAACGTTTCTTAAATGAAGGAATGGAAGAAGCAACACGCATTGTGACAGAGCATGCAGAACAATTGAAACTAATTGCGCAACATCTCTTAAAATATGAAACATTAAATGAGATTGAAATTAAGAGCTTGTTTGAAACAGGCAAAATGCCATCACGCGATGAAAGTGGCGATGAATATCCACGTGAAGAAACGGCTAATGAAAAAGATGCTGCAGGAACTTCTTATGAAGCAATTAAAAATGCCCAAGATCAATCCTTAAAGGAACGAGAACAAAATCTTGAAAAACGTGAACAACATACTCACAATAATTCGTCTCGTGCAGATCATATAACAGATAAAAAGGCAGGAAATATGCCAGAAGAAGAGGCATTAAATGATTTAGAAAAAGAACATTCAAAAAATTCTATCGATGAAGAAATAAAAGATTAATAAAAAGAGTGGAAGGTTAAATTCTTCCACTCTTTTATCGAGGAGGTAAAAAAATGACAGATCAATTAATAAAAGCATTGGCATTCGGTGATGAAGTGAGAGCCTATGTTGTACGTGCAACTGATATGGTAGAGGAAGCACGCCTCAAGCAAGACACGTGGCATACAGCAACTGCAGCACTTGGGCGTGCACTCATTGGTACAACACTCTTGGCGACCTCGGGCTTAAAAAATGACAATGATCAATTAAGTGTACGTATTGCAGGGGATGGCCCAATTGGTTATATTTTGGCGACATCTAATCGAGTAGGTGAAACAAAAGGCTATATAAAAAATCCTCATGTGGCACTTGAATTGAATGATTTAGGAAAATTAGACGTAAGAAAAGCTGTCGGAACAGAAGGCACATTATCTGTTGTTAAAGATTTAGGACTAAAATCTCCTTTCAGTGGGCAAGTGAAACTTATTAGTGGTGAGTTGGCAGAAGATTTCACTTATTATCTTGCAGCATCAGAACAGACACCTTCTGCCGTCGGATTATCAGTCTTAGTGAATCCAGATGAAACCGTTCAATCGGCAGGTGGCTTTTTATTACAAGTGCTTCCTCATGCATCTGAAGAAACGATTCAAAAGTTGGAGAATGTCCTTACCAAAGTAACTCATTTGTCTCAATGGTTCCAAGATGAAATATCTACAGAAGAAATTCTTAAAAAATTAGTAGGAAATGATTACCAAGTGATTGAAAAGATACCTGTGAGATGGTTTTGTGATTGTTCAAAAGAACGCTTCGCAAATGCATTATTGACATTGCCTGCGGAAGAGATTGTTGAAATGATTGAAGAAGATGGCCAAGCAGAAGCTGTCTGCCATTTTTGTGGTAAAACATATCATTTTTCAAAAGAAGAATTATCCGAGCTATTAACGCAAATCCGCAATAAATAAATAAAAAGAGCACATATTAGGCGAACCTTTAAAAAGGGTGCTTCATTTAGTGCTCTTTTTTGTTTGATTTAAGTTATTTTTTAATAATTGCAGTCCACATATTCCACGTCCCACATGTGTTACGGTAACAGAGGGGAGAGTACCATATCGGATCTCAAGCTCTGGGTAGGCTTGTTTGATGAGGGACTCGAGCTCCATGCGCTTATCTAGTCCATCTACTTCTAATAGATAGATTAAATAATCTTTATCATTTACTTTTTCCTGTTTTAAAATATCAAGAATGGTGCGATGTAATTTTTTGTCGTTGCGAAAAATGGAAAATAAGTCAATGCTTTCTCCTTTATTTTTTAATGTCAGCAATATTTTCAGTTTAAATGCGGAGGCTAAATTCCCAACCGTTTTATTAAGTCGACCAGATAAAATTAGTCGCTCTAAATTTTCTACTAAAATATATGAGCTAGTGGAATCAATTGTATCTTGTACATGTTGACGTATTTTAGAACATGATGTGCCTGCAGCAATCTCATCGAGTACTTTCTCTGCAATATAGGCGACAGGCCCAGCGATTGTGTATGTATCAATTAGGTCATAACTTTCAATCTCAGCTTCTTTTAAACCGATCGCTAAAGTATTCAAAGTCCCTGACAAATAACTGCTTATTGAAAAGATAAAAAAATGATTATAATGTTTAGCTTTTATTTCGCGAAAGATTTCGATTGCTTTTTGAACGGACGGCTGTGATGTACTAGCGCTTTTCCCTTCATCCAACAGTTTTAATAAATCTGCTTCATTCATTTCTGTCTTATCTTCATATGTCTTACCATCGACAATGACATTTAATGGTACCCAATAAACATCTGGATGATTTAATAAAATGTCAGACTCTAATGTTGTGGAATCAAGAACGATTGCTATTTTTTTATCCATGAGAACCTCCAATATTTTTAAATCCTTTTTGGCTAATAATAATATTCGCTAATAAATTAAGTGCAAAAGAATAGGCAAGAGCATTCAATCCAACTTCTTCATCAGATGAGAAAATTTTGCCTAATTCATATGGCTTATTAAAATAGATGGAGCGAAATGTTAATTGCAATTTTTCTTCCAAATATTCGCAAAAGCGGTCATATCCCGTTGCAATATCCATAATATTGAGTTGTAGTTCCATTCCTTTTTTGATATAGCGAATGTGAAGTACTTTTTTTAAAATGATGACAACAATTAATTTTGCGATATGTTCCTTGCAATATTTTTTGCCATCAGGACGCGGAATAATTCCCCATTTGACATAATTTTGAATCATGGTCGTTGTAATAATCTCTTCTTTATCAATAAAAATGGCACGCAACTGTTCCGTCACATATTGAACAAGTTGAGAGCTACGCAGCGGCTGTTCTGGTAGTTGCTGCCACCGCGGTAATTTAAAGGTATAAATTTTTTCGATTGTATTGTTCATTATAGTCTCCTTATGTAGTTATAATAACTACATTATTTTACTATAGCTTTTTTGATGTGTCAAAGCTAAAATATATTATTTATTTTGAGTGAGTGAAAGGGGAATGAAAAGTGTTCTGTAGCAGTCTAATGCTTCCTCAAAATGATTAAATATGTTATCATATAAGTTGGCTTATCATGATGTGATAAGTATTTTGATGAGGAGATGGCGGTATGTGGAAGATTGGCGATGTTGAAATTGATAATCGCGTCGTAGTTGCACCGATGGCTGGCGTTAGCAATGCGGCCTTTCGAACAATTGTAAAAGAACAAGGTGCAGGACTTGTCGTTTGCGAGATGATTAGCGATAAAGCATTATTATTTCATAATCCCAAGACTTTAAAAATGCTACATATCGAGCCAGAAGAATATCCTCTCAGCATTCAAATTTTAGGTGGAGAGACTAAAACAATGGTAGAAGCGGCAAAATATATTGCCAAGAATACGGATGCTGCTATCATTGATATTAATATGGGCTGTCCAGTACCCAAAGTAACAAATAATGAATCCGGCTCAAAATTCTTAAAAAATCCCGATCACATTTATGAAGTGGTTTCACAAGTCGTTGATGCGGTCGATAAGCCAGTCACTGTTAAGATGCGCTGCGGTTGGGATAAGGCACATTACTATCCCGTTGAAACAGCACTTGCAGCACAGAAAGCTGGAGCAAAAATGATTGCTATGCATGGTCGAACGCGCGAGCAAATGTATCGGGGACAAGCGGATTGGAATATCTTAAAGAAAGTACGTGAAGCATTAAGTATTCCTTTTGTTGCCAATGGTGATATTCGTACACCTATCGATGCAAAAAATGCCTTAGAAATCACAGGTGCAGATGCCGTAATGGTTGGGCGTGCAGCACTTGGCAATCCATGGGTGATTCATCAAATGGTTCACTACTTAGAAACAGGTGAAATGTTGGCGGATCCATCGCCCGCTGAAAAGATTTCGCAAGCCATTGATCATTTAAATCGACTGATCCAATTAAAAGGTGAGGAAGTAGCAGTGAAAGAATTTAGAAAGCTGTCATCTTATTATTTGAAAGGCTTGCCAGGATCGGCAAAATATAAAGAGACACTGCATACGCAAGTAGAGGCGATCCCGATGATTCAATTATTAAAACAATGCGGTAGTGAAGCCCAAGAACGACTTGATTTGCGACAATATCAATTGAATCATAAAAATGAAGAATAATTATAAAAATAAGTAAAGGAGCAATAGAAAAGTGACCAAAGAAAATACGACGAATGAATTATTGAACGATCAGATGCAGGTTCGCTTGGAAAAGATGCAAAATCTTCGCGACCATGGGATTGACCCATTTGGCGGACGATTTGAGCGAACACATTATGCCGATGAATTAGTAAGAGAATATGGCAACTACACAAAAGAAGAGTTGGCTGAAAAACAAATTCCAACTGTTGTAGCTGGACGATTGATCGCCAAACGTGGAAGTGGGAAAGCTGGATTCTCAAATATTCGTGATAGTCATGGCTCTATCCAACTCTATGTTCGCCAAGATGAGATTGGCGAAGAAGCTTATGATTTATATACGAAATCTGATTTAGGGGACCATATTGGTGTAGAAGGAATTATGATGAAAACCAATACGGGTGAATTGACGGTAGCTGCGAAAAAAATTACTTTCTTATCAAAAGCATTGCGTCCACTGCCTGATAAATATCATGGCCTAACGAATGTTGAACAAGTGTATCGTCAACGTTATCTCGATCTAATTTCTAATGAGGAAAGCTATGACCGCTTTGTAAAACGAAGTAAGATTGTCAGTGAAGTTCGTCGCTATTTAGATGATCATGGTTATATTGAAGTTGAAACACCGATCTTACAGACTATGGCGGGTGGCGCAGCGGCACGTCCTTTTGAGACACACCATAATGCGCTGGATATGGAGCTCTTTTTGCGCATTGCACCAGAGCTACACTTAAAACGTTTGATTGTAGGTGGCATGGAAAGAGTTTATGAACTTGGACGTGTTTTCCGCAATGAAGGAATTAGTACACGCCACAACCCTGAATTTACAATGGTTGAAATATATACGGCTTATTTTGATTATAATGATGTGATGGACTTGACGGAAGATCTGATTCGTACGGTGGCTAATCGAGTTAATGGGACAGGCCTTGCGCCTTATGGTGATGAAGTCGTTGATTTAGACAAACCTTGGGCACGCCGTCATATGGTTGATTTAATTAAAGAACATACAGGTGTTGACTTCTGGAAAGAAATGTCGGACGAAGAAGCACGCGAAATTGCGAAAGCACATCATGTACAAGTTGAAAAATATACGGATTATGGTCATGTTGTGAATGAATTCTTCGAAGAATTTGTTGAACATAAATTACGTCAGCCTACTTTTGTGTATGGTCATCCAAGTGCTGTTTCGCCACTTGCTAAGAAAAATGATGAGGATCCGCGCTTTACTGATCGTTTCGAAGTCTTCATGGTAGGACGAGAATATGGCAATGCCTACACAGAGTTGAATGATCCAATTGATCAGTTGGCTCGCTTTAAAGCGCAAGATGATGAACGCGATCTTGGAAATGATGAAGCTCATGGAATTGATGAAGACTTTGTTGAGGCATTGGAATATGGTATGCCACCAACGGGCGGGCTCGGTATCGGTATTGACCGTCTTGTAATGCTCTTGACGAATGCACCAAGCATCCGCGATGTGGTCTTATTCCCAACGATGCGCTCTTCTGATGGTTCAAGCTCAAATAATCGCCGCGCAGCAGATGATGCAAAAGCATTTGAGGATGCATTGAATGCAGTAGAAGCAATTGATTTTTCAAAAGTACAGGTTGAACCGCTTTTTGAAGAGATGATCGATTTTGAAACATTCTCAAAAGCAGATTTTCGAGCAGTAAAAGTTGTGAATTGTGAAGAAGTACCAAAAAGTAACAAACTATTAAAATTCACACTAGATGACGGCTCTGAAAATGAAAGAATCATTCTCAGTGGTATAAAAGATTATTATAGTGCAGAAGAACTTGTTGGAAAAACATTATTAGCGATTTTAAATTTACCGCCACGAAAAATGATGGGGATCGAATCGGAAGGGATGATTATTTCTGCGATTCATGAAGAAGAAGGCGAAGAAAAATTAAACCTTGTTATGTTAAGTCCTAGAATCCCAGCTGGCGCCAAAATGTATTAAAAATAAAATAAAAGCTGAAGTAATTTTGCTTCAGCTTTTATTTTTCTATTTTGAATTTAATTAAAAAGACTGAAAGTTTCAACATTTATGTAGCTTTCAGTCTTTTTATATTAGTTGGAGAATTTATGCATCAGATCTTGAAAAAGCATTCTTCATTGCATTAGATGACTCAATGAGTACTTTATCTAATAAGTCTTCTGTTTGTTCTTTTAGCATTTGAGCAATTTTTTCGTTGGCTTCTTCACATAAAGCTTTTGCATTTGACAGATTTTTTTGAATTTTTGCATCATATGCTTCAATAATGCGACGTGATTGAATGACAGTTTCGATTTGGTATCTTTCGATATGTGCAGAACATTCATGGTATACAGGATCGGCAAGCGCGCAAATAATGCGATTGATCCAGTAATAATTTTCGGTTGTTACACGTCTTGTTGTATTTGCAAGATATTCTGGTGTGCGGTCAACATTTGCATAAAATGGGACTAATGTGTTAAATGGATTGCTTGAGTAAGTAACCCATTCCAGTGCCATACATTCTTCTGGCAAATAAGGACGCAACTGAACAAGTCCAACTGCTGATGTACGATTAATTCCAATGGCTCGCAGTGAGCCTTTAAGATGTTCAGGTGCTGAATGACTATAAGGATCATAAGGGGTATTTTGATAATGGTTAGATAAGATATATTTGATATCTTCTGAGGTGATTTTGCGTTCAGGTTTTTTTGACCAAGGAATATCATCAGACCAAGGGCGATAAGTCGCTTTTTCGCCGTCCCAAATATGCTCGTGTGGATTGAGATAGCGTTGAATGACCCATGCACGCGGTGTATTGTACGTATGGTCTGCATCACTTGCAGTGCCGAAGATGAGCCGCGGATTAATGATGTCTCCCGTTGTCATTGATGTATTGAGATGATGATTTTCTATGAAATCTTTTAAATCGGCGCTACAGAGATGTTCTTTTTGTTCGCCATAGGCGTCATTAAAGTCAAAATAATCAACGCCTAATTGATTTGGCATAATCACATAGTGATCGTCAGGTACACGTTTTGCATACCAATGATGACCGCCAATAGTTTCTAGCCACCAAATATCATTGACATCTTGAAATGCGATGCCATTCATTTCATAAGTTCCATATTTTTCTAGTAATGCACCGAGGCGAAGGGCACCTTCTTTTGCGGAACGAATATAAGGTAGAACTAATGTGACGATATCTTCTTCACCAATTCCGCCGATTTTTTCAGGACGATAAGTATCCATTCCTAGCTCACCTTGCGCTTTTTCATAGATGACAAGTGGGTCTGCTGCAAGTAATCTTTCATTGGCGGTTAATGTCTCCGTTGCAGTCATTGAAATATTTAGTGCATTAACACCAAAAGCTCCCCATATTCCCTCATCATTCAGAGCATTTGGAGTATATGTATATTGCAGCGGATTATCAGGAAGTGGAATCTCAACTTTCGATAAGACTGAGCGATAGATTCGTGGTTGATCTTCAGCTTTCATTACAGTAAAGCGTTTCGGACAATAGATGCCAGCTGGAGTATCCTCATTTCGAGCGACCAGTGTCGAGCCGTCATAAGAAGCGTTTTTCCCAACGAGTATAGTAGTACATGCCATTTTTATTCCTTCTTTCTAATATGATGTCATTATAATATATTTTTAGCCTAACTTAAACTTTAATGCTATAAAAAATTAGCGCTTGAAACTTTTTACATTTTTTGAAAGCCTTTACAAAATGAAGAATGCAAGCGGATAAGGTTGGATAATTTGCTAAAATATCATTACACTTAGTAAAATATAAAAAAAGTATTGAAGAAGGGGAAGTAAAATGAATATCAATACACGCTTATTACATGACTATCCTGTAGTGGATCCGCATACTGGCGCAGCATCCATTCCAAAATATCAAACATCAACTTTCAATCAAGAATGTGTATTTGATGGTCAAGAATACACTTATACACGCTTTAAAAACCCAACTGTTCATGCACTTGATGAAGGCCTTAAAATGCTAGCTGATGCAAAATATGCGTTAAGTTTTGCTTCAGGTATGGCGGCGATTTCTACTAGTTTGATGCTTCTTGAAAAAGGAGATCACATTATTTTGCCAATTGAAGTCTATGGTGGAACCTATCAATTCACATGCCAAATATTGACGCATTATGGCATAGAAGTATCTTACATTGATATGGCCGACTTGCAAAATGTCGAACGTGCGATAAAAGATAATACACGCATGATTTATATTGAGACACCCTCCAATCCACTGCTAAAAATTACCGATATCAAATGTGTAGTAAACATTGCCCAGCATCACGACATTTTGACGATTGCTGATAATACATTTATGACAACGTTGTACCAAAATCCACTGCATTTAGGTGTAGACATATCAGTAGAGAGTCTTACTAAATTTATTAATGGTCATAGTGATGTGACAGGGGGATTCATCGCGACAAATAATGAAGATATTTATAATCGCCTTTGCTTACTTCAGAAGAATTTCGGAGGCATATTAGGAGTGGAAGAAGCGTGGCTAGTGTTGCGCGGGATGAAGACAATGGGAATTCGTATGGAACGCTCAGTAAAAAATGCCCAAGCTATTGCTGAATTTCTCGATTGCCATCCAAATGTTCAAAAAGTTTATTATCCAGGACTTGTATCACATCGAGATTTTGAAATTCATCAAGGACAAGCAAGCAGTGGCGGAGCCGTTTTATCATTTGAACTTAAAAGTAAAAAAGCTGTCGATAAAGTCACAAAAGCCTTACAAATTCCAATTATTGCTGTCAGCCTAGGCGGTGTAGAATCGATTGTTTCCTATCCATGTACGATGTCTCATGCTTGTCTTTCACCAGAGGAGCGACTCTCACAAGGGGTAACTGACAACTTATTGAGACTTTCATGTGGCATAGAAGATACAGAAGACTTGCTCCAAGATTTTGATCAGGCGCTTCGTCAACTATAAATAAGAGGGGGAAAATGAATGACTAAAATGTTGTTTTTGACGCATGGTAATCTAGCAAGTGGCGTTCAAGATACGGTCGAGATGATTATTGGACCGCAAGATGCGATTCAAACATTTAGTTTGCATCCAACATGTGATATTCAAGTGTTCGAAGATGAAGTGTTCAGCTATATTCAGTCTGTAGATGAAGAATTGCTTATTTTTGTCGATATTATTGGTGGTTCACCTTATAATATTGCCCAAAAAGCCTTAAATGAATTTGGGCGTCATTATCTTATTTCAGGTCTTAATGTTCCAATGATTTTAGAAATTGCAATGCTACTTGAGCAACAACCTGCTGCCGAGCTTGCTCGACTTGCTATTTGCTCTGGAAAAGAAGCCGTCCAGCTTTTTAATAAGGATGGCTTAATTTCAAATGAGGAGGCATTGGAAAGTAATACGGCAGAATTGTTGGAAGAAGATTTTACTGAAGCACACCATTCAGATCAAGCATTGGGAATGGGTGGTGAGATTGTGTTTGCGCGCGTTGACTTTAGATTGTTACATGGGCAAGTGGCGACTCGTTGGGTTCCAAAAATTCGCCCTGATACAATCTTAATTGTCGATGATGCATTATATGAAGATCAAGAGATGATCGAAGTCTACCGTTCAGCTGCTCCGCATGGGATTCAAGTATTTGTCGTGCCAAGTCAGGTCGTAGCATATGCTTACCAACATCATACACTCCCAGCTGGGAAAGTGATGCTACTCTTTAGAAATATTGAACAGCTTGACCGCACACTTGAAATGGGACTTCATTTAGATGAAATTCAATTAGGTGGGATCCCTAAAACAGCTACTAACAAAATGGTACTGACAGCCGTATCGCTTTCAAATCAAGATGTAGAAGTGCTTGATAAAGTGGAAGCCGCTGGTACAAAAGTTTATATCCAAATTCTGCCAGATGAAGCTGCCCTTACATATGATGACGCGAAACTTAAAATGAACTAGGAGGTAATATTATGCAAAATGTTATGGTAATGGCCATTGTCACCGGACTTTGGTACTGGTTTTCTGCAGGACTTGCAGGCTATACATTATTTAGAGCACTAAAATCCCCAACTTTTATCGGTTTTTGCTTAGGATTATTGTGGGGCGATCCAACGACAGGAATTATTGCAGGTGGAAGTATTGAAGTGATTTATTTAGGGTTAGTTGCCCCAGGAGGCAATATCCCTTCTGATAAAGCACTCGCGGCCTTAGTTGCTATTCCATTAGTGTTAATGAGTGATATGACTATTGACTTAGCCATCAGCATTGCGGTGCCTGTAGGAATTTTAGGAGTCTTTATCAATAATATTCGTCGTTACACGAATGCCTTTTTTGTACATAAGGCAGATGAACAAGCAGCAAAAGGTAACTCAAAAGCAATTTGGCACTATGCTACTTTATATCCACTCGCACTAGGATTTGTGATCCGTTTTCCAATCGTCTTTGTTGCGAACTTGTATGGAGCAGAATTAATTAATAAATTATTGCAAATTATTCCAGAATGGTTCTTGAATGGAATGTCTGTTATGGGTGGCTTGCTTCCTGCTTTAGGATTTGCTACGACAATCTTTATGATTGGTAAGAAAGAATTCATGCCATTATTTTTTGTCGGTTTTTTCCTTATTCAATATTTTGAGATTACGACAATGGGCGCTGCTATTTTTGGGCTTGCCGCTGCACTCATCATTACATATATGGGCGGATTTCCAAGATTGAACAAAGAGTCCGGCAATATGCAAACAAGCGATGCAAAAGCATCATCGAAAAAGATATCTAATGAGGATGCAATCGCTGCAATGATGAGAGAAGTAGATTAGGGAGGGAGATCCATATGCCAGATAACAAAAAAACACTTTTAACTAAAAAAGACGTAACGAATACTTATATTCGTTGGTGGTGGACTGCTGAAGTTTCAAACTCTTTTGAAAGAATGCAAGCATTAGCTTATGGAGCATCTATTGCACCAATTATTGATAAATTGTACAAAGATAATGAAGATGAAAGAATTAAAGGGTTGAAGCGCCATTTGGCTTTCTTTAATACACAAGCCATTTGGGGTGCGCTCATAATGGGGACGACCGTTGCGATGGAAGAACAGCGTGCAGCTGGTGAAAAAATCCCTGAAGAAATGATTACATCAATTAAAACAGGATTAATGGGTCCGTTGGCAGGTGTGGGTGATTCACTTGATTTTGGTACAGTAATGACGATCTTTGATTCACTTGCTGCCTCTTTTGCCACTGCTGGCAATTTTTTAGGAGCCGCTTTAATTGTTTTGTTCAATGCTTTACATTTTATGTTGGGATACTTCTTTATGCATTTAGGGTATCGTGAAGGGAAGAAATCAATTGTAGAAGTATTAGAAAGTGGCCGCATTAATACGATCATTCAAACAGCAGGTATGTTAGGAATGTTCATGATGGGAGCACTTTCTGCTAATATGGTGCGCCTATCAACGCCATTGGAATTTGATTTTGCTGGATCGGTGATTAATGTACAGTCAACGCTTGACTCCATTGTTCCTGGACTGTTGCCACTCGGTGCAGTTCTTTCAGTGTATTGGGCAATGAAATATAAAAAAATATCCCTTAGTAAATTGATGATCATATTGACAGTGATCGCTTTAGTGGGATCATTCTTCAAAGTCTTTTAATGCAAATAGAAAGTGAGTTATATGTCAAAAAGAGAAAATGTTATTAAATTGCTAAATAAAGAAACGTTTGACTATACACCGGCTGGATTTTGGATTCATTTTCCTAAAGAAATTATTGAATCAGGCATTGAGGCTCAAGTTCAAGCACATTTACAATTTGCAGAACAAACACAAGTAGATGTCTTAAAAATTATGAATGAAAATGAATTTAGACGTTCTACTCCAATTGTGCGAGCATCTGATTGGGCACATATTAAACCATTAGCAACGAATGATCAGAAATTTCGCAATCAAAAAGAGATTATTGAAAGAACGTTAGAAGCCTTGGATGAACAAGTTTATACATTAGGGACTATTCATGGTGTAATGGCATCGTTGTCGCATTCTTCTGGTCATAGCTATAGCCACTCGCCACAATTGTTAATTCAGCATGCTTTAGAAAATAAGACTGCGGTATTAGATGCCATTAAAGCAACGACTGAAAATGTTCTTTATATGTTAGAGATGACGAACCAAACGGCAGTAGATGGTATCTATTATGCACAACTTGGCGCCGAAAAAGACCGTCTTCCCCGAGAGTTTTTCGAGGAATTTATTAAGCCATATGATCTAATGATACTCAAAGCAGTCCAAGACAAGAAAATATTTCTTCATATGTGTAAAGAACATGTCGATTTTGATCGCTTTAAAGATTATCCAGCCGATGTCGTCAATTGGGCCATCCATGAAGGAGATTATGACTTGGCTGCAGGTACAGATTATTTTAAAGATAAGATTATTTTAGGGGGCTTGGATGACCGCAGCGGTGTGTTGGTAGACGGTTCAAAAAATGAAATTGATGAAGCGCTAACAGCACTTAAAGAGCAATCCGATTTAAGTCGATTTATTTTGGGTGCAGATTGCACATTGCCGACTACGATTAATTATGAACGCATTCGCTATGCCGTAGAACATGTAAAATAAATAAGAGGCACACGAAAAGTTGTGCCTTTTTTAGTGAGGAAAGGCCATGAAAGAAATTATTCGCTATGCCAAGATGCAAGAAAAAGATTACTTAAAAACATTACGCAACTTCTTAGCACAAAAAAGTGTAAAAATTCCTGCGACGGCAGATTATCCATTTGGTAAAGATATTCATCAAATGTTTCAAGTGTTTTCTGAAGCAGCAGAAAATGTATTAGGTACAACTGTGCATCGCTGTGGTGATTATTATGCCTGGGTAGAGATTGGTGATCCTAATTTGCCACTTATTGGCATTGTAGGTCATCTAGATGTTGTCAATTATGAGGAAAATAACTGGGAACATGATCCACTTGGAGAAGTCGATGGAGAGACACTTTTCGGACGAGGTGTTGTTGATAATAAAGGGCCTATTGTGCAGAGTTTATATGCAATGAAATATGTCTTAGAAAAAAAGCGACCATTACGCATACGCCTGATTGTCGGTGGAAATGAAGAAAGCGACTTTCTATGTGTAAAGAAATATCTCCAAAACCAAGAAGAAATGCCGCAATATGGATATATCCCAGACGCGAAATTCCCTTTTGTTATTGGTGAAAAAGGCATTATCAATGTCACATTTAAGCTGACAGCTGAACAATTTGGTGTCCCAGTTGTCACAATAAATGGAGGGACGGGGACTAATATTTTGCCTGATATGGCACATGCATTAATGACAAACGGTGCTATTATTGCAACGAAAGGTGTAGCAGGACATGCTGCTAATGATGTAAAAGATCCGAATGCAATAATTGAAATATTCAAATTACTTGCAAAACAAGCAGATCACGCTTCATTTTTGAAAAATATTGAAGCACATATATCGGGTAATATATTAACATACACATATATGGGAATGGCAATTATTATAAAGCCAACAATGATCATTGGCGATGACAAGTATATTCAAATTTCGATAGATGCACGTATTCCTTCGATACTTGAGGCCGATGCTGTTTGGAAATTCTTGCGTCAACAGTTTCAAATTCAAGATACACAAGTATTGCGAAAAAATATTGCAAGTGGCTATGAATATGATCAGTGCCATCCAATGGTTAAGAAGATTTCCCAAACATATACGCAAGCACTAAAGATTTTAAGACCTCATCAAGCCATTACTTCTCCGCTAAGAATTGCGGGAACAACTTATGCAAAGTATTTTCCAAATTGCATAACCTTTGGACCAGGTTTTCCTAATGAACGCAGTTATGGTCATGCAGAAGATGAACGAATAACGCGTCAATCATTTAGGGATGGCTTGTGCATTTATATTCAACTATTAGAAAATCTCACAACATAATTAATGTGATTGAAAACGCTGTGCATATAATCTTCCTTATGGCACAGCGATTTTTTATTATAGATTAATGAAAGGGTTTGCAAATTAGAGTATAATAGGAAGTATCATAAAAAAGGAGAGCAATCACAATGAATGCGCTAATTAAGCAACTAACAAATAAGCGTAAAGCCCTTACCGACTTGGAAAATAAGGTGCTTGATTATATCTTGAATAATTCAGAAGAAGCCCTTAACCTTTCCATAGAAGAAATCGCTCAAAGAACATATTGCTCAACTGCTACAATTAGTCGTATGTGCAAAAAAATAGGTTACAGCGGGTTCATTGAATTTAAATTGGAACTTGCTAAAAATAATCGTTCCCTTAGACAAAAAGAAGAAACTTACAATTCTAAAGAAAATCATGTCGAATACTTAGATCAAGTTTATACAGAACTTGGAAAAAATGTCAAAAATATTTTGCACATAAATTTTGAACAATTATTGACATTGCTTTCTAATCGTAAGCGTGTGGAATTTTTTGGCGTTGGACGTTCCTTTTCAGTTTGTCAAGAAGGTGCGCGTAAGCTAACATTTGCAGGTTGCCTTTCATATGCACGAAGCGACTGGGATGAACAGCGTGCGGTGGCACGTTACATGATGCATAATGATTTAGCCATTTTAATTTCAATGAGCGGTGAGACACTACATATTTTAGAATGTGCTTCAATTCTCTCACAATCAGAGGTTCCAACATTAGCATTTATTGGCTCCAAACGTAGTAGCTTGGAGAAAATGGTTGATCATTCCATAGTGCTAGACATTGACAATACACGCTATCATAACATTGATATTTCTTCACATTTTTTATTTAGTATTATTGTTGATATTCTTTCGATGAAATATTTAGCTCTTCAAGAAAAATAGCAAAAAGATAAAGAAATTTGACCGCTCAAAACCTTGAAATAATAAACCTTCAAAAGAAATGAAATAATTTTATAAAAAAGTATAAAAAATCGCTTGACTGATTTCTACTTCGCTGATAATATAGTGGATGTCGTCATTTACTACATTTAAAAAGTGATTGACGAAGATTCTAAATCATGATACAATATATTTCCTAGCGAGATATATTTATGGTTTAACGCAGGCATAGATCTTTGAAAACTGAACAAAGTAATACAACCAAATTGTGCAAGGGTCTTTTGAATATTCCATTCATTAGACACCAACCAAAACCAAAACATTAATTTTGAGCAATCAAACCTTTGGGATGAACAGTGTTCATCCCCTCATTAAAAATTGAGAGTTTGATCCTGGCTCAGGACGAACGCTGGCGGCATGCCTAATACATGCAAGTCGAACGATGAACTCTCTGCTTGCAGAGAGGGATGAGTGGCGGACGGGTGAGT
>NZ_KB894086.1 GCF_000374325.1 Allofustis seminis DSM 15817
AGGTAGATAGGTGGGAAGTGGAAGCATCGTAAGGTGTGGAGCGGACCCATACTAATCGGTCGAGGACTTAACCACTACGCGTAAGGGAAAGCGCGGTGTTGACGAAGTCGTGTTGAAGCAACGCTCTAGTTTTGAAAGAACAACGTTCTTTTTAAAGAAAAGTGTGGTGGTGATGGCCAGAAGGCACCACCTGTATCCATCCCGAACACAGCCGTTAAGCTTCTGAGCGCCGAGGATAGTGAGGGGTTTCCCCTTGTGAAAGCCGGACGCTGCCACGCTTTGATTTTTTATAAGATTCCGCAATAGCTCAGTCGGTAGAGCACGTGACTGTTAATCACGCTGTCGCAGGTTCGAGTCCTGCTTGCGGAGTACTTTTTTTGCCACTTTAGCTCAGTAGGTAGAGCGCATCCATGGTAAGGATGAGGTCGCCAGTTCAATCCTGGCAAGTGGCTCTCATAAAAATGGTGTAAACCCTTGATATAATAGCGTTTGTCAGTGATGTAACTGATGAGCGCTATTTTTATTGTATTTCATTTTACATTATCCTTTCTCTTGTTTGGCGACTAGATTTAAGGTATAATGTATATACAAAAATCCCTTTACGAAGGGGATTTTCTTTCTTACACCACTTTCTATCTTGGCGGATGGGGAAGTGGTGTTTTTGTTTTATTTCAAAACTTGTTTCTTTTTTTCTTCGAATTCTTTCTTGCTTATTATTCCTAAATCAAGCAGTTCTTTATATTGCTTCAATTCTTCAAATTTATCGCCTTTGTTTTCGACTGATTGCAAATGAACGTCTCCGTTCGTTTTAAATTTTTTCATGGTAATGCCACCATTTACTGCAAAGACGCCCAATTCGCCATTTTCAAGCACGGACTGGGGTTTGTATTCGATAATATCGCCATCAAAAAATTCAGGTTCCATGGAGTCGCCGTTGACCATGAGGCGGATGGTTTCTAAGCCGACAAAAGGAACGGGTTGTTGTCCGACAAGGGGTTCGCCTGCAGCCGTCTGCCCCACCACGTAGTCTGCGTAATGTTCTTCCAGTCGTTGCTGCTCCAATTGGTGTTCGGCGAAGTGGTAGACTTTTTCTTGGCGGGGTTCAGAAAGGTTTTCAGAAACTTTGTTTATTTTTTGAAGTATAGATGGTAGCTCGGTTTTGTTCAGTTGTGGCAACTTCACAGAGTCCTGAACTCCATCTAGAAACATGTCTAGACTCATGTTGAAAGCGTTGGAGATGTTTTGAACCGTTTCCAAAGAAGGAATAATTTCCTTTCCGGTTCCTGGATTAATTCCTTTTTCAAGCATGGAAATGTAGCCTTTAGTCAAATTGGATTTGTCGGCTAATGTTTGCATTGCATATCCATGATTTTTTCTTAATTGACTAATTCTTTCGCCAATTTTCAATGTGAATACCTCCTTATCCCTATATTTAGAAGTTAAGGAAAGGAGGAAATAAAATGAGTAAGAAAGATAAAAAAAGAAAAAATGAAGAAAGGAGAAAAGAAAAAGAGTTAAGAGAAAACCGATTATACAAGTTAACAATTATTGTATTAATTGTTGAAATCATAGCAAATATAATCGAAGTTATCTCAAAACTCTTAAAAATAAAAGTTTACGGGCTGGGGCTTTAGCCTAGCCCGTTTATTTTTCTTACTCATAAGATATCATGAAAAAAGAGAAAAAGCTAGAAATTTTGTTATATATGTTGATTGTTTTAAATTTAGTTAAAATTGTTATTGATTTAATTCAGATGTTCAATTAGTAAATATAATTGCTATCCCAAAAGATAGCTTTTATATTTCGGCAGTGAGTTTAATGTAGTAAACGAGGTGAAAAATTTGGAGATATGTATATTATATAGAATTAAAAAAATTAGAGAAGATAAAAAATGACACAAGAAGAGTTGTCTGAAAAAATCGGTGTATAAATGGTGTCTAAGAAAATAAGATTTATACTAAGAATTTCTGGCGATTTGAACAAAAAAGTAGAACAAATATCGAAAGAGCAACAAGCCTACGAAGAACTAGAAATCGATTGTTACCATATTGTGGCTACTTTAGATGTCCGCACAAGCGCTATTTGTCAAGATATGGACGGGAAAGTATTCAAGCTAAGTGAATATGAACCTGGAACAACGGCTCCACCGTTTCATAACTACTGTCGAAGTGCCACCGCTCCGTATTTTGATGATGGGTTAATGCCTCGAAGAAGATGGGCAAGAGATCCCGAAACGGGCAAGGGGGAAATAATTGATGGTGATATAAAATATGGAGACTGGAAGCGTTCCTATGTTGATAAATACGGACAACGTTGGTGGGACATTCAAGAGAAAATGGTAAAAAATGAAACTGTAGATAAAAGGTTACTTAAGAATTACCGTAAAATCCTTGGCAAAGAAGTGCCTAGAAGTCTTTCAAAGTTCCAAGAATTGAAGTATAATAAGCTTGAACAATGGATACAGTTACAAGACCGCTATTATGTAAAAAGTAGGTTAGAAGACGGAAGATGGACTTCTATCATAAACCCAGAAAAACAAGCACCACATATGGAATCTACTGTAACCCCTGACAGAAGTTACTTTTACGATGAGGTTAATGTTCAAGATATATTTGATAGATATGCCGGAACGGGTATTGTAGGCAGAAACTATGATGGTCGACGAAATAATACGGAAACAGTTATTTTAGATAGAGTGATTGGCGTTGCGGTATCCAAAAATAGAGTAGTGGAGACTAGTGTAATTCGAATCCATTATTCTGCAAAACGAACGCACATAAGTCCTGTATTTCCCCAAAGTTAAGAAGTGTTATTTATGAATGTTGAATATTATCCGGGTACCCAATTAAAAGTTGAATTTATAGATGGACAAGTAATGATAGGAGAAGTTTTCACATTTGAATCATCTGATAACACAGACACTGGCCTAGATGAATTAATATTTGTTCCCGAATCAGGAAAACTCAAAGGGAGACACGTTGTTTTTAATGAATCAGAAGTAAAAAATATTGAAGTCTTAGATTAAATCTATAAAATTGCACCTCCAAGGAAACTTGCGGGTGTTTTTTCATGCGTAAAATTAAAGGAGGCGGAATGGATGGGCGAAAGTGACACAGTGAATGTTTTAGGGGCACGTTACACTATTGTGTATAATGATCCTAAATTAGAGAACAACGAAGAAATGGATGGCTATTGCGACTTTTACGGTAAGCGAATAGGCATTGCTAGAATAGATGAGAGCGGGTATGATTTTACCGATTTAGAAGCCTACAAGCAAAAGGTCGTGCGCCATGAAGTGGTCCATGCTTTTCTGTTTGAGTCAGGACTAGATATCAGTTCGGAATGGGGACGAAACGAAGAAATCGTTGATTGGATCGCTTTGCAGTTGCCTAAAATTGCTCAAGTGTGGGAACAATTAGAAAGATAAAAATAAAGCAATCATCAGCCAGCGTATGCTGGTTTTTTTCATGCAATAAAACCTCGCCATTTTGGTATTTTGGGCGGTAACTACAAAGACATTGTCGTGGAACGTGACCACGGAAAACAACGGAAATGAAAGAAAGGATAGATGCACATGTTTACAACGGAAGAAGCACTTAAAAAACTTGGATTAAATTAAGCACTTAACTGTAAAGGTTAGGCGCTATTTTTATACCCAAAACAGAGTCAGCACGTGTTCAAAGCGGTTCGCAAAAATTAGCGTTTGAAGCATTTGGAATTGAACAGTATGAATTCATTGCGGAAGCTGATCGCAAGACGTGTTCAATTTGCGGGGAACTAGATGGCAAGACATTTAATGTCAAAGATATGGTACCTGGTGAAAACGCGGCGCCGATGCACCCGAATTGTCGGTGTTCAGTAGCAGCGTATGCGGATCGTGAAGGGTTAGATGAGCAGTTTAAAAAAACAAATGGAGAACCTTCGCGTGGTGGCTTAAGGATGAATTTGCAGTTCTTTTCAATTAATGATGAACGTGAAATACTTAAAAAGATAGCCGAGAATAAAATTGACGCAGAATTATTTTATAAAAGAAAAGAAGAATTTGATAAAGTTTTCGAAAGAGGCATAGTAACTCCAATAGAAACAGTGTATAATAGCAATGATAGCTATTACCACATAATTAACGGGCATGAAAGAGATATATTTCATAAAAACGGTGTGAAAAGAATTATCAACACTTTGAAGGAGCCTAAAGTGGTGTTAAAAACACAAGATAGATTTGGAATACAGGCGAATTCTTACATTGAAAACAAATCAGAAAGGCCATTATTAGTTGTAGTTCGAAAATCTGTTGTTACTGCATACGTTCCTGATGAAAACTATTTAAGAAACAACATATTTAAGAAAGGGGAGAAAATATATGACCAAGAAGATTGAGTTTTGGCGGGGGGACTATGGATTAGATCCCAATATACCTAGTTTACATATTCAGTTTGAAAGAATGGATAGAATGGATACTGGTGAAATTGAACTTGATAGTAATGTTGATGCAATCTTATTTACCAGACAAAATGGTAAAAAGATCGGAGGATTGGAACTAGTAAATCCACAGGGGTTTATTGATTCCCCTTTAACAGATAAAATTAAAGTTAACGGGCACAACGTAAAAGAGTTAGCGGTTGAATTATTGCAGAAATTAAAAGAAGGTTGATTAGCACTTAACTGTAAAGGTTAGGTGCTATTTTTATACCCAAAATCAAGTCAGCACTCCTATGGAGTGGTGGCTCTTTTATTGTCCGAAATGACGGTAAACTACTCGACATACGGTCGTTAACTGGCATAGACGTACGGTCTTTAAACGGAGGGAAGTAATATGACAGAAGAAAACAAAAACGTTCAAGGAGTAGCATAAAAGGCGGCATTATAATGGCTTTTTGGGCAGATGATATATTAAATGCTATAAAAATTTGCATCATATTAGAAAATATACTATGATGAATGGGCAAAGTGTATCCGTTCTTTGCCCATATATGGAAAGTTCAGGTCGCACCTGAACGACGAAAAAGGAGTGCATCACGTTGTCTATGCAGAGGCCTTATATCTGTCTCTTTTGGTCTCGTGGGACATTTTTTGCGAATGCACTCTTTTTGTTTTGCGGTGGGATAATGGCTAATTAATATTAGTATCTAAGCCATTTTATTCTTTATCGCTTTCAATCTACAAATATTCAAAGGCATTGCTCATTATGAGCGTGCTTTTTTTGTGGGTGGATACGATTTTTATCAAGGGTATAGGATGCTGCTATTGGTACTATAAAATTTAAAAAGACAATGTTGAAAAAAGCAATAATTCGGGTTGTTTTTCACAGAGCAAAACGGTATAGTTGATAGAAGGGGGGATACATATGAAATTAAAAGAAATGGCAACGACCTTTACAACGGCATCGCTAGCTTTGGCGTTGATGGTACCTGTTGTATCAAATGTAGCCTTCGCAGAAGAAGTAGAAGAAGGTACGACAGAAGGAACTGAAGTTGTATAAGTAGAAACTGTGGAGACTAAAGAAGATACGGTTGCAGCAGAAGTTGCTGAAAATGAAGCGACTGAAGAAAAAGCAGAAGAACAAGCAACCGAAAAAGAAGATAAAAAAGAATCGGCTGTATTAGAAATGGCTGAGGAAAATATTCCTACAAAATTAGGTGATCCAGCACCAGCGGAAGCGCAAAAAACAACATTTAATGTGAAATTCGCATGGCGCTATACTGATGATTCTGAGAAACCTTTTTACAATCCAGCAGATACAGGTAAAAAAGTTGATTTCTATTTCTATGTAAGTGGCATTACAGGAACGGACGTTAAGACAGGTAAAAAAGTTGATTATATGACGGGCTGGATAAAACGTACTTTTACTATTGGGACCGATGAAATTATTCCGCTCCGATTAGATCGCGATCACTTAGGTAATCAATATAAAGATATTGATGCACATGCAGCAAGCGTCACCCTTGGTACTGGTATTTTTAAAGATGAACAAGGAGAAGTTTTTAATCGAAATACACGTTATTATGCATCAAAAGGCGGTGGCCCAAGTGGACCTAACCCTTATGACTTCCGAATTCCTATTAGTCAAGCGATGGAACTCGGCGTCCTCTTTAATCAAACAAATGATCTGAAAGTACCTGCTGAACATGAAGGCAAAATTAATATTCGCTTTAATGTAAAAGACAAAGAAACAGATAAACTTGTCAAGGGTGGAAATGGTAAAGTTATCGAAGACGTTCTAACTTTTGAAAGTGGTGCAGACACTGCTCTCATTGACAACAATAACTATGAGACGGGTTTTGCACGCGCATTAAGATCTGGACGATTAGACTTATTTAGCGCTTATACTGGAAAATATAAGGACTATCAAGTGATTGCTGAATTTACGGGCGAAAATAAACAAGAGCTTGAAAAATATTATACGATCGTAGTGGACGGTAATGATTTGGATGGCTGGGTGGTAACATTAGCACCTAAAGCTGCCTACCGTGTGACCTTTACGGATAAAGAAGGACATGAATTATTACCACCTAAAGATGTTCAATATGCAGAAACTGTTGGCACTGTTCAAGCCCCTACAGCCCCTGCAGGCTATGTTTTTGATGCATGGTATGAACAGACAGGTGTCGATCAAGCAGGACAGCCTATTTTAGCGACAACACCTTTTGATGCCGCTACAAAAATCATTAAAGATACCCAACTGGTTGCACAATTCATGAAATTACGATCTGCCACTGCAACGGTTATTGACCAAGACGGTGCAGGACTAAAAGGTCAGACTGTGGAAGTCTATGATGCCGATGGCGCTCATGTTGGAACGATTACAACGGACGAACGTGGACTCGGATTTGTTCATGACTTACGCCCAGGTAAAGATTATACCTTTAAATTAATGTTTGGCGGTCGAGTCAAAGAAGAACAAACAGTAACCATTACTGAAAACTACATCTCTGGTGTTACATTCCGACTTCATAGTGAGCCGATGAAACCTCTTGTGCCAGCAGAAGAAAAAGAAACAGACAATGAAACAGACAACGAAACAGGCAACGAAAAAGATGAAGGCAAAGTTGAAGAAAATAGCAACGGGGAAAACGAAGAGGGCGACACTAAAAAAGGCAAAGAAAAAGAAGACAAAAACAAATTGCCTAAAGCAGGTGAAGCCGTTGGTCTAGGTGCAGCTGTTGCCTATCTATTTTCTGGAATTGGTTTATATGGTGTTACACGTCGTAAAGAAGAACAATAAGACTAGAAATTAATGAATGAGCGTATCTTTTAGTAGATACGCTTATTTTTTGTGAAATGAAAAGGCCATGGCTGTCAATGAATTAGGACAAGGCTTATAAATTTTAATGTGATCTATTATTTTTTGGTTGGCCAAAAATGAAAAGGCTTTTTTTATTTTTTAAAATCGTTTGAAGGTGTTATAGTGGAGATGTGAAATGTTTTCTAAAATGTAATAGGAGGAAATGAAATGATATGGAATGAATCATTGACTTTGCATAATGGGGTGACCATTCCTCAATTAGGACTGGGGACATGGGAGATTGCTGATGATAAAGTGGCAGATGTTGTGAAAGCAGCTATTCAAATGGGTTACCGCCATATTGATACGGCACAAGCTTATGAGAATGAACGAGGTGTCGGCGAAGGGATTGCAAAGAGTGGTGTGGATCGAAAAGAATTATTTGTTACTACTAAAGTTGAAGCAGAAATCAGAGATTATGATGAAGCACTCCAATCGGTGGAAGATTCTCTAGAACGTCTAGGACTGGATTATGTGGATCTATTATTGATTCATAGTCCGCAACCATGGGATGATTTTCGCTCGGATCGTCACTATTTTGAAGAAAATGTAAAAGTATGGCAGGCACTGGAAAAATTATATAAAGAGAAAAAGACACGTGCTATTGGCATTTCTAATTTTGAAGTGATCGATATTGATTATTTGTTTGACCACGCCACGATTAAACCAATGGTCAATCAGATACTTGCCCATATTAGCAATACGCCCTTTGATGTGATTAAACATAGTCAAGAAAAAGGAATGATTGTAGAAGCTTATTCTCCGATTGCTCATGGAGAGATCTTACACCATCCAGAAATTGTGAAGATGGCAGACAAATATCATGTATCTGTTCCGCAATTATGCATTCGCTATGGCATTGAGTTAGGCTTAGTTACCTTGCCAAAATCTGAAAATCCTGCACATATTAAAAGCAATGGCGATGTCAATTTTGAAATTTCTGCAGAAGATTTGGAAGTTTTGAAAATGATGGAACGTATCGAAAATTATGGTCAATTTGATAAATATTCTGTGTTCAAGCATGGCATTAACCAATAAAAGTTATAAAACAAACAATTATAAAGACACCGTTTAGGCGAGTCGTTCTAATAAGGCGATATAATAAATTCTTAGGATTAGACGGAGGAACGTATGCAGACGAAGTATTACCAGCTCTTAAAAGAAAAATTTCCAACAAAAGAGAGCGTCTTAACTGAAATTATTAATTTAAAGGCGATATTGGAGCTTCCTAAAGGAACAGAACATTTTATGAGTGATCTGCATGGAGAATTTACAACATTCAACCATGTGATGCGCAATGGTTCGGGAAGTATCAAGGCGAAATTGCAAGAATGTTTTGCCGACGCCCCAGATAAGGATCTTGATGAATTAGCAGTGTTGATCTATTATCCGACAGATAAGCTCAATCTTGAGAAACGTCGTCGCGATAAAGAGTCGCTGGAAAAATGGTATGTTCAGCAATTAGAAGATATGTTAACAATGACACGTTTTTCGAGCAAGAAATATTCTCGTTCGAAAGTTCGCCGAGCATTGCCACCACAATATCAATATATTCTGGAAGAACTTCTATATGATGGAAATCAAGATTTTGACAAAAATGAATATTATCAGTCCATTTTAGATAATTTATTGATGCTTAATCAGATGTCGTCACTGCTGCGTGAACTTGCAATTACCATTCAAAACTTGGTGGTTGATCATTTGCATATTGTGGGCGATATTTATGATCGTGGTCCTGAGCCAGATAAAATTATCGAACGCCTAATGTGGGCGCCGTCAGTAGATATTCAATGGGGCAACCATGATATCTTATGGATGGCAGCCTTAGCAGGTTCAAAAGTAAGTATTGCGGGCCTAATTCGTATTAGCGCACGTTATGGCTATCTTTCAATTTTGGAAGATCATTATGGAATTAATTTACGCCCTTTTGTAGAATATGCAGAACATTATTACACTCCTATTGCAGCTTTTGCTCCAAAGTTGAAAGAAAATCATTTAGAAATTTCAGAAAAAGAAAAAGATCGCATGAATGTTGTGCAACAAGCAGCAATGATTTTACAGTCTAAATTAGAAGGACAGCTATATGAACGTCGCCCAGAGTTTGAAATGGATGACCGCATACTTTTGAAGCACATCGACCCTGATAATTGGTCAGTGCAACTTAATGGCGAAAGCTATTCGCTTAAAAACTTTCATGCACCAACTATTGATTTTTCGGCTCCTTTATGCTTAACGCAAGAGGAACACCAGCTACTCAATCAATTAAGACAGTCTTTTCAAACGAATGAGAAATTCAAACGACATATTCATTTTTTGCTAAATAAAGGTTCTCTTTATTTGATTTATAATAATAATTTACTTTTGCATGGTGGCATCTCAATGAATGAAGATGGAACATTTAGTACATTTCATACAGGAGGGCGTACATATCAGGGACGACAATTTTTAGATTTTTGTGAACAACAAGTTTATAAGAGCTTCAAGCGAAAAGATACGGATGATTTTGCGACAGATTTTCTTTGGTATTTGTGGTGCGGGCCAAAATCGCCGCTTTTTGGTAAAAATGCAATGAAAACATTTGAACGTTACTATCTTGAAGACAAGCGTACACATGTCGAAGTAAAAGATCCTTATTATCTCATGCGCGATCAAGAAGAGATATGTTTGAAAGTTCTTCATGAGATGGGAATCTATAGCGATAATAGTCATATTATCAGTGGCCATATTCCAGTAAAGGAAAAAGATGGCGAGAATCCCGTCAAAGCGAATAGACGACTGATTGTCATTGATGGCGGATATTCTAAAGCTTACCAAGCTACTACAGGAATTGCGGGATATACGTTGCTATTTAATAGTTATGGTCTGCAACTAGTAGCGCATCAGCCATTTGAGTCGATTGAGAATGCGGTGATGAATAAGACGGATATTTTATCAACCAAACGCTTAGTTGAAAGTGTAGATGAAAGACTTCGCGTTAAAGATACAACGATAGGTGAACAATTACAAATTGAAGTGGATGATTTAGAATTTTTATTTGAATATTTTGAACAATTTTAATATTAGAAAGGGTTAGGCATGTATATCTTATGTTTTAGACAGGGAAATGTGCAGCATATGGTGGGAATCTTTGAATCGCTTGAGATGGGACGTGAATGGGTCGCGAAAATTCCTGGTTATGAAAGGAATGACTTTACCTATGATGGCGAGCCGCAAGTCGAAGAGATGATTTTTGAGGATAAATTACCAGATTATATCGAAATCCCTTGTAATAATCAGCGAATTCCATTGACAAAATGGATGTTTGAAGAAGAACCAGGCCCAATGATTGATATTGTATGGCTGGAATTGCCCCAATTTGATGGATCAGGGAGTGGCTTGGTAGATGGTATGACACGTGTTGATGCTTATAGCATTCCAAATGATAAGATGAAAGATTATATTCAAGGACGTGAAGATAACTATCTGCGTGTTAAACAATACTTAGAATCAAAGAATTATCAGGTCAAGCGAGAATTTCGCGGATCGCAAGATGGTGAGGCGATTGTCTATCGTCAGAAAAAACGAGATAGCGACTGGCACTTTTTAATGCATATGGATCCTATTTTTGCTGAACAATTTCCAAAAGATGAAGCAGAGATGATTCAACTAATAGAAGAGAATTTAATTAGCGAATAATTTATTCTATATGAGCAACTTTTCACTTTTAAAAACATCAGCTGAAAATCGATGGCGTATTTTTTCGAGTGGCTGTAAAGTGAAAAGTTGTTTTTTATTTGAAGATTTTTGATATTTGTATATAAAAAGACTAAAATGGAAATATAAGGAAAGTATTATTAAGATTAGAAAGTAGTGGATAATAATGAGACGAATAAAAAATTGGTTGTGGGGTGTTTTGATGGCGTTAGCCTTGTGCGCGTCACTTCCCCCGTCACCCCTACATGTTGTAGCAGATGATGTTAGTGAGCCTCTTGGCATTTCAATGGAAGCGCTGAATGAAGGACTGGAAACGCCAGGCATTCTTCGCGTTGGAATGGAAGCAAATTATGCACCTTTTAACTGGTCGCAACCTAATGATGAAAATGGGGCTGTTCCTATTAGCAATTCAAAAGGCGAATATGCGAATGGTTATGATGTGCAAATGGCTAAGAAACTTGCGGAGTTGCTCGGTCTCAAGTTGGAAATTGTGAAGTTAGAATGGGACGGTCTGCCACCTGCTTTAGCAAGTGGTAAGGTTGATGCAATTATTGCAGGGATGTCGGCGACACCTGAACGAAAAGAGCAGATTGATTTTACCAATAATTATTATGACAGTAAGATGGTTTTGGTTGTAGATAAAGAAGGACCATATGGTCATGCTACTTCCTTAAAAGATTTTAAAAATGCACGCGTTACTGCTCAGCTCAATACCTTTCATGTGGATTTAGTGGACCAAATTCCTGAAGTAAAAAAACAAACACCGATGGATAGTTTTCCAACAATGATTTCGGCGCTACTTGCTGATAAAGTGGATGCCTATGTATCAGAAGAACCTGGTGCGATGGCTGCCGTTGCAGCAAATCCTCGATTAGAATATATTCTTTTTGATGAAGGGGAAGGTTTTGATCTGACAGATGTTGATACAGGAATTGCAGTAGGTCTTCGAAAAAATTCAGTTCTTACAGAATATTTCAATCAAGCGTTGGAACAAATTCCTGAAGAACAGCGTCAAGCCTTAATGAGAGAAATGGTCGATTTAAACTTACGCCAGGAAGAAACATCATTTTGGACCGATGTAAAAAGATTATGGGATATCTATGGAAACCAATTCATAAGCGGTGCTAAAAATACAATGTTAATCGCACTCATCTCTACCGCAGTCGGTGCGATAATTGGCTTATTAGTTGCTCTCGTGCGTGCTTTAAAAATTAATAATAAAAAACATCCGCTCGGTTCATTCTTTCACCGCGTTGTCGATTTTATACTTGTTGCCTATATTGAAATATTCCGCGGTACCCCAATGATGGTTCAGGCGATGTTAATCTTTTATGGAATGAAATTATTCTTTGATATTGATATGACATCGATGACGGCGGCCTTTTTAATTGTTTCGATTAATACAGGAGCTTATCTGGCAGAAGTGTTCCGAGGAGGTATTCAAGGTGTAGATGAAGGCCAATCAGAAGGTGCTAAAGCGATTGGTATGACGCATACACAGACGATGATTTATGTGGTACTGCCTCAAGCGATTATAAGTATCTTGCCTACTTTAGGGAATGAATTTGTCATTAATATTAAAGACACATCGGTACTTAATGTTATTGCCGTAACAGAACTATTCTTTGTAACGCGTTCTGCAGCAGGCTCGACTTATATGACATTCCAGGCATTCTTTATTACCTCTGTGATTTACTTTGTTCTGACATTTGTGACCACACGTTTGCTTAATTTCTTAGAAAAACGAATGACAGGATCTGATAGTTATGAAGTCTATGAGTCAGAACAGGAGGGAGCATAAAATGAGTGAGAATGTAAATGATACAATTTTACAAGTGTCCCATTTGTCAAAGAAATTTGGCGATAATGAAGTGCTGAAAGATATTAATTTCTCAGTCAAAAAAGGGGAAGTTATTAGTATTATCGGCAGTTCCGGCTCAGGTAAATCAACACTGCTTAGATGCTTGAATTTGTTGGAAGAGCCAACAAGTGGCGATATTATCTACAAAGGAAAATCAATTTTGAACCGCCACTACAAAGTGAGTCATTATCGTGCGGAAGTGGGGATGGTTTTCCAACAATTTAATTTATTTAAAAATATGAATGTTTTGAGAAATTGTACGATCGGTCAGGAAAAAATATTAAAACGTTCTAAAAAAGAAGCAGAAGAGATAGCATTAGCGAATTTAGAGCGTGTCGGCGTGGCTCCATATATCCATGCGAAGCCGCACCAACTTTCCGGTGGTCAGCAGCAACGTGTGGCAATTGCTAGAGCGTTGTCTATGGATAATGAGATTTTATTATTTGATGAACCAACTAGTGCACTTGACCCAGAAATGGTCGGCGAAGTATTAGAGACCATGACACAGTTGGCACGTGAAGGCTTGACGATGATTGTTGTAACGCATGAGATGGACTTTGCACGCGATGTTTCAACACGCGTCTGTTTTATGGAGCATGGTGTGATTGTGGTAGATGATGTTCCAGAAGAGGTCATCAACAATCCACAGAATCCACGTCTAAAAGAATTCTTGTCGCGTTATCTTAGCGATCGTATTGCGAGTGAATAATAAAAAATGCACATCTGAAATTTCAGATGTGCATTTTTTTATTTTGACTTTATAAATCGACAATTTCGAGTTCAAAACCGACCGACTCTATATATTTGAAAGTGTCGGGCGTTGAAATAAAAATAGTCTTCGTATTGTCATTTGGATGGAAACTTTGGCGTGCTTCATGGGTAATATCTAAATCATAATAGACTTTGATATCTTTTGCATTTTCATATTCTAATCCGAATATTGAAATGGTTCCTGGTGTCTGATTGATTTTTTCTAGGATATTCTCTTCATTTGCAAATTGCAATCGTGATGATCCAATAATTTCTGCAAATTTTTTCATGTCCAAACGTTTCTGATCATCCATAATAAGCATATAATATTGCGTCTTCTTACGGTTGGTCAACAGTAAGGTTTTTGTACGTACACCTTCGATTCCCTCAATAAATGAGTCAGCCATTTCAGTCGTATGAGCAGCAGGATGCTGAATAACTTCGAAATTTATGCCTAATTGATTGAGTTGGTCATAGATGTGAAGACTGTCCGATTGGCCCATATGAATCCCCTTTCTTTTTCCTTAGTATAAGTAACTGCCTAAGACTTTACAAGTCTTATACATTTTTTGAAAAAAGCAGACTTTTTATTGGATAGTAATATTTGATGGATTTATATGAAAAAGAGTTAGAGGTATGTTACACTCAAATAGGTAGAACTAAAATTTATTAGGAGGTATAGAGATGGTAGGAATCATCTTGGCAACCCATGGTAAATTTGCGGAAGGCATTTTACATTCGGGTGGCATGATTTTCGGTGACCAAGAACAAGTGGCCATCGCCAATATTATGCCTGAAGAAGGTCCAGAAGATATCCGTCAGAAGATGTTAGATGCAATTGATACTTTTGATACGGATGAAGTACTCTTTCTGGTCGATCTTTGGGGTGGTACACCATTTAATCAGGCTAGCCAACTGGTAGAGGAAAAATCGGACACACGTGCTTTAATTGCGGGGCTTAATTTGCCGATGTTAATTGAAGCATATGCGGCAAGATTTTCGATGGAAACAGCCCACGAGATTGCAACACACCTTGTCGATCTTGGGCGAGATGGTATTAAGACATATCCAGAGTCTTTAATGCCAAAAATTGCACAAAAAACAGATGGACATACAAAAGGGGCTATGCCGGAAGGAACTGTTGTAGGCGATGGCAAAATAGATATTGTGTTAGCGCGCATTGATACACGCTTGTTGCATGGTCAAGTTGCGACAGCTTGGACACGTGCAACCAAGCCTAATCGTATCATTGTCGTCTCAGATGCAGTATCTAAAGATCATATGCGTAAGAAATTAATTGAACAAGCGGCACCTCCAGGGGTAAAAGCAAATGTCGTGCCAATTTGGAAAATGGCAGAAGTATTCAATGATCCGCGCTTTGGTAAAACACGTGCACTTCTTTTATTTGAAACGCCTCAAGATTTATTGGAATTAATCCAAATGGGTGGAAAAATTGAAGAAGTTAACGTTGGTTCGATGGCACATTCTGTTGGTAAGGCAGCGGTTAACCAATTCTTATCCTTAGATGAAGAAGATGTTAAAACTTATGAACAATTAGAAGAACTAGGTGTTTCATTTAATGTTCGCAAAGTACCGAGCGATTCTCGTTTAGATATGGACAAAATTCTAGAGCACGCTCGCGAATTGTTAGAAAAACAAAATAGTTAGGAGAGGTATAACATGAATATGATTCAAGTAATACTTGTAGTCATTGTGGCATTCTTTGCTGGTATGGAAGGAATTCTAGACCAATTCCAATTTCATCAACCGCTCGTTGCTTGTACACTTATTGGTTTGGTAACGGGGAATTTAGAAGCGGGTATTATTTTAGGCGGTTCCTTACAGATGATTGCCCTAGGCTGGGCTAATATTGGTGCAGCAGTTGCACCAGATGTGGCATTGGCAAGTGTTGCATCATCTATCATCTTAGTTTTAGGCGGTCAAGGCAAAGAAGGTGTTTCGACCGCGATTGCAATTGCCGTTCCGCTAGCTGTAGCTGGATTATTTTTAACGATGGTCGTTCGTACATTAGCTGTTCCTGTTATTCATATGATGGATAAGGCTGCCGATGAAGGCAATTTTAGAAAAGTGGAATTATTACAGATTGCGGCCCTCGTTATGCAAGGACTTCGTATTGCGATTCCTGCACTCTTGCTATTATTTATTTCACCTGAGATTGTGCGCGGACTTTTAGAATCTATGCCACAATGGGTTGCTGATGGTATGGCAATCGGTGGTGGTATGGTAGTGGCTGTTGGTTATGCAATGGTTATTAATATGATGGCTAGTCGTGAAGTTTGGCCGTTTTTTGCATTAGGATTTGTAGTGGCAGCAATTAGTGACTTGACCTTGATGGGACTTGGAGCGATCGGCGTATCGCTAGCCGTCATTTATTTGAATTTATCAAAAATGGGCGGTTCAAATGGTGGCAATCAAGTCGGTGATCCTCTCGATGATATTCTCAATGACTATTAGAACGGAGTGAATAAAATGACAGAACAATCACCAAAAATTGAATTAACTAAAAAAGATCGATTAAATGTCATGTGGCGCTCGACTTTCTTACAAGGTTCATGGAACTATGAGCGTATGCAAAATGGTGGCTGGGTTTATACATTAATTCCAGCGCTGAAGAAATTGTACACTGATGAGGAAGACCGTAAATTGGCTTTGAAGCGGCACTTGGAATTCTTTAATACACATCCATATGTTGCTGCACCAATTGTGGGTGTGACATTGGCACTTGAAGAAGAACGTGCAAATGGTGCACCAGTAGATGATGTAGCAATTCAAGGGGTTAAAGTGGGAATGATGGGACCGCTTGCGGGTGTTGGAGACCCCGTCTTTTGGTTTACATTACGTCCAATGTTAGGAGCCCTAGGTGCATCGCTTGCACTTAGCGGAAATATTGTGGGACCGATTTTGTTCTTTGTTTTGTGGAATGCAATCCGTATCGCTTTCTTATGGTATACTCAAGAATTAGGCTACCGCGCGGGAGGCGAGATTACAGAAGACTTATCTGGTGGATTATTGCAAGATATAACAAAGGGTGCATCAATTCTTGGAATGTTCGTGTTGGCGGGATTAGTACAGCGCTGGGTGAATATTAATTTTGCACCAGTTATTTCAGAAGTTCAACTGCAACCCGGTGCATTCATTGAATGGGACAAGCTGGCGCAAGGTGCTAAAGGAATTCAAGAAGCATTATTACAATATGATGCGGGACTGTCGCTTACCTCAACCAATGTGACAACACTTCAACAGAACTTAGACTCACTTATTCCAGGTCTTGCTGGTTTGCTACTTACATTTTTATGTATGTGGCTTTTAGATCGTGATGTTTCACCAATTGTGATCATTATCGGTTTATTTGTTGTAGGTGTTGCAGGTCATGCTGTAGGAATATTCTAGATATTTTGGAAAGGAAGTCTGTGATGGTAAAGCCCTTAAATACAAAAGTTGATCTCATAATGGATGGGACAAGCTATCTAGGCCTTAATGATTATGGTCGCTTAATTGTTGGCGATAAGGGATTTGAATTTTACCATAAATCAGATCCACGCAACTATATCCAAATACCTTGGGAAGAAGTGGATTATATCACAGCTTCTGTTCTTTTTGGTGGTCGCTGGATTCCGCGTTTTGGAATTCAAACGAAGAAAAATGGTTTTTTCACATTTGCAGCAAAAAAACCAAAGAAACTCTTACGAGCGATCAACCAATATATTGAAACGGATCGAATGCGACATTCTCTTAGCTTTTTTGAAGTGTTAAAACGAGCAATCTGTCGCCATTAAAAGAAATAGAACCTCAAAGGAGTGCTTGCCTATTTTATAGGGGCCATGAGGTTCTATTTTTTATTAGGAATTTAGTTAAAGTGCTAGCTTAATTTATACAATGCACAAGCATATATTGGGGTCATATTTTTTAGGTTATTGAGAGCCATCTATTTTGTTAATCAATTCATTTTCGTTATAAAAGTAACGCAAAATTTAGGAAACTTAAATCATTTATTAGGCGCGCTAAATGAGATAATCAATAGGTTTTGCAGCATTTTTGTGCTATTGTATAAGTACGAAATTAGAAGGAGTTTTTTGGAAATGAAAATAAAAATTCCAAATAATAGAGCGGATTTGAAAGCAGCAGAACAAGGCGCAATGATAAGCATCGCGTCCTATTTGTTGTTAACGACAATGAAGCTATCGGCAGGGATTATCTATCATTCAAGTTCTCTTGTTGCAGATGGTTTGAACAACTTAACAGATGTAATCTCTTCTGTTGCAGTGCTTGTTGGACTGAAAACAGCACAGAAACCAGCAGATGATGACCATCGTTATGGTCATTGGCGAGCAGAAACGATCGCAAGCTTGATGACTTCATTTATTATGTTTTTTGTGGGGATCGAAATCTTGCGCAAAAGCATTGAGAAAATCGTAACCCAGACACTAGATAAGCCCGATATTAATGCGGCGCTTGTAGCATTAATGAGTGCAGCCATTATTTATGGAGTGCATCTTTATAATAAGAATCTTGCAAAAAAATCAAATAGCAAAGGTATTTATGCGGTAGCTAAAGATAACTTGGCTGATGCCTTAACTGGTTTAGCGACTGCAGGCGCTGTCTTTGCATCAATTATTGGTGCAATTTGGTTAGATATATTGATGGCTATTGTTGTTGCTTTTATTATTTTAAAAACGGCAACAGAAATTTTTCGCTCAAATGTGTTTGAGTTATCGGATGGATTTAATGAAGATAAATTGGAAGAATATAAGCGAACGCTTGAAAGAATTCCTCAAGTTATTCATGTCAAGACGATCCGCGGCAGAATGTATGGGAGTTATGAATATTTAGATGTGACAGTTCAAGTAGACCCGCAGCTATCCCTTGTTTTTGCCCATGATTTAACAGAAGAGATAGAAGAAATTCTTGCTATAAAACATCAAATTGCTCACACACATGTTCATGTGGAACCATATGAGGAACATATTAAAAAATAAAGTAATGATTTCAAAAGTTAGCCCTTAATTTTAAAGGAGGAGTTCCATGAAATTTATTCATAAAGATCAAAAAATATTCTATCAAAACAATGAAGGTAATGAATTAGCTTATTTGCAATATTCTATTTCCGATGATGGAAAAGTATTAAATGCGGATGCTACATTTGTCGATCCATCCCTTAGAGGTCAAGGTGTAGCACGACAATTGGTAGATGCATTGGCAACATATGCTAGAGAACATTCATTGAAAATCAAACCAATATGTAGCTATGTTGTGCATCTTTTCGATACAGTGGATGACTATCAAGATATTGCATTATAAAGTGGCAAGAAAAACTCTTCAAAGATGAGCATGTCATGATGCGATTTGAAATTGCATTGTGTGGCTTTTTGAAAGAGTTTTTCATTTTTTAAAAAAGTCTTGACAAGTGATTATTATTTTCATAGAATAATAGACGTGGCTAATTCTGGCCCCTTGGTCAAGCGGTTAAGACATCGCCCTTTCACGGCGGTATCACGGGTTCGAATCCCGTAGGGGTCATGATAAAACGGTGGGATAGCGAAGTGGCCAAACGCAGCGGACTGTAAATCCGCCCTCATCGAGTTCGAAGGTTCAAATCCTTCTCCCACCATTTATATTTGATTGGGCTATAGCCAAGCGGTAAGGCAACGGGTTTTGGTCCCGTCATTCCTAGGTTCGAATCCTAGTAGCCCAGTATAAGACAGCAAACATTGTTTGCTGTCTTTTTTTGTTGTCAATTCTTTGGTGAATACATGAAATCTTATGTCGCAAGTGGTATAATATTAACAACTTATTGAAAAAGGAGTGTGCCGAGTTTGCCTGATATAGTTGAATGGATCAAAAGCTTCAGTGTACAGAACTTCTGGTCAATTAAGACCTTTATTTCAATGATCGATATTTTAATTGTGAGTTTCTTTATTTATCAAATTATAAAAATTTTAAAAGGAACGAGAGCGACCGAGTTGTTGAAAGGAATACTGGTGATCATGGTGATCAAAGTATTCAGCTCTTTATTCCAATTATATACAACAGAATATATTATAGATTTCGTTATTCAATGGTCTGCTTTAGCACTCATTGTGATTTTTCAACCTGAATTGCGGCGAGCGCTTGAACATTTGGGACGTGGCACTTTATTTACGTCCCAGAAAAAGGCAAATCCTACGCAGAAAATGATAGAAAGTATTGCAGATGCTGCCGAATATATGGGACGGCGTCATATTGGGGCATTAATTTCGCTAGAGATGAAGTCACCTTTAACTGAATTTATTAAAACAGGAATTCCGGTTCATGCAGATATTTCTTCCGAATTATTAATTAATATTTTTATTCCGAACACGCCTTTACATGACGGTGCAGTGATTATTCGGGAATATCAAATTGCAAGTGCTGCGAGCTATTTGCCATTATCGGAAAGCCCTAATGTTCCTAAAAAATTTGGAACACGACATCGTGCAGCGATTGGCTTATCGGAAGAGACGGATGCTATTACGGTAGTCGTTTCAGAAGAAACAGGTGAAATTAGTATCGCACATCGTAGCACATTAACGAATGATATCTCAAAACAACAACTCATTGATTATTTAAATGAATATTATCTTGTTGAAGATGACAATAAAAACAGCTGGATCCACAGATTGCAACAACTGATTGGAAAGGTTGTGAATAACTGATGAAATTTGATATGGAAAGTCCATGGAAAACGAAATTATTGAGCTTGTTAATGGCTATTTTATTATTTTTCTATGTATCTTATGAAAATGGTTCTAAATTTCAATCGAATAATCAAAGCAGTGTAGCAAGTGTTGTCAGCTCGGAAGTTCTAACGGATATTCCGATTGAGGTGAATGTGAATACTGATAAATATTTTGTCTCAGGTATTCCTGACGGCGCGACAATACGACTTGAAGGGCCGCAAGCGATTTTGTTTCAGACAACAGTTACACAAAATTTCAAAATTACGACCCCTAACTTGAATGAATTAGGTGTGGGGACACATCAAATAACATTGGAAGCGAGTGGCTTGTCAAATGAAATTCATTATAGTATTAGCCCTGCCGAGATTACTGTTACAGTCGAAGAAAAAGAACAACGTGAATTTTCGGTTGAAGTCGAAGTCAGTTCTAAGTTAGACTTGGCAGAAGGCTATAGCATGGGCGAGCCTGAGATCCAAGAAAAAACGGTTGTTATTACTGGGGCACCTTCCACATTAAATAAAATTGATAAAGTTAAAGCCATTGTTGAAAGTGACATCAAAGCCATTACGCAAGATATTACAGTGCTGGCGAATTTAGTTGTTTTAGATGCTCAAGGAAATCCGCTGAATGTCAATGTGAGTGTTCCTCAAGTTAATGTTCGAATTCCAGTATCTGAAACAAAAAAAACAGTGCCGATTGTATTGCGAATGCATGGTCAACAAGCAGGCTATAAATATAAATTGGCACTGAGTGAGAATGAATCCAAAAATATCACAGTCATTGGCGATACGGATGCCATTAAAGAAATTGCTAATTATCCGATAAATGTCAATGTCGAAGGGATAACAGAAACCCAAGTGATCGATGTGAGTTTGGATCAGTTACCTGAAGGAATTAAAGAAGTCAATCGTGATGTTGTGAAAGTACTCGTTACCGTAACAAATTCATCTGGCGAATCAACCAGTGAAACGAGTAGCTCATCGCAATCACGACGAAATGAAAATGAATAAAAGATAAGGAGAAATCAATGCAGATTAAATTTGGTACAGATGGCGTTCGCGGTGTGGCCAATCAGGAGCTTACCCCAGAGATCGCATTTAAATTAGGTCGTTTTGGTGGTTACGTTCTGGCACAGCATATTGAAGAAGATCATGCGAAAGTGCTTGTAGGAAAAGACACAAGAGCAAGCGGTACAATGCTAGAGTTTGCTTTAATTGCAGGTCTTTTATCAGTTGGTGCAGAAGTTTTGAGGTTAGGCGTTATATCGACACCCGGTGTTTCTTATCTTACACGTCAGCAAAATGCGACGGCGGGCATTATGATCAGTGCTTCTCATAATCCTGCACAAGATAATGGCATTAAATTCTTTGGAGCGGACGGCTTCAAGCTTTCAGATGAACAAGAAAGAGAAATTGAAGCTTTAATTTATGAAAATGAAGATGTCGACTCTCTACCAAGACCTAGTGCTGAAGGATTAGGAAATGTAGAACAATATTTAGAAAGTGTCTTAAAATATAATCAATTTTTGATGCAGACTATTCCTGGAGATTTGTCCGGATTGCATATTGTCTTAGATGGAGCCAATGGTGCAACTGGGCCTATGTTGAACCGCTTATTTGCAGATTTGGAAACAGATTTTACAGTAATTGGCAATCAACCTAATGGCTTAAATATTAATGACGGAGTAGGAAGTACTCATCCAGAAGCTTTAGCTAAAAAAGTCGTAGAAGAAGGAGCCGATGCAGGACTCGCATTCGATGGTGATGGGGACCGTCTGATCGCTGTTGATGAGAAGGGAAATATTATTGATGGCGACAAAATTATGTTTATTTGTGGAAAATATTTAAATGAAAAAGGCCGTCTAAAAAACAATACAATAGTGTCTACTGTTATGAGTAACTTAGGCTTTTATAAAGCGCTGGATAGCGAAAAAATTGCATCAGTCGTTACCACAGTTGGTGACCGCTATGTGGTTGAAGCAATGCGTGAAGGTGGACATAGCCTAGGGGGCGAGCAGTCGGGACATATTATCTTCTTAGATCATCACACGACAGGCGACGGTCTTTTAACAGCTATTCAATTGCTATATATTATAAAAGATACTGGAAAAACTTTAGGAGAATTGGCTGAAGAAGTACATGTCTATCCACAAAAGTTAGTCAATATTATCGTTCATGACAAAGACCAAATTATGGAAGATGAAGACGTTCAAGCTGCAATTGCTGAAGTTGAAAATAAAATGAATGGCAATGGTCGTGTACTTGTAAGACCTAGTGGAACCGAACCACTCTTACGTGTCATGGTCGAAGCTCCAACGGATGAATTAGTGGATGAATATTGCCATCCAATTGTTGAACTTATTCGTGAAAAATTCGGAAAAGAAGAATAAAAGGAGGAGTATAATGCACTTTAAGACGCGGCGTGCAGGAGATTTTTATTCAGCAAGTAGTTATCGCCAAGAAGCACGTGCACAACTGGAAGGGCATTGGAAAGAAGTGGCAATGCTCAGCATTGTTCTAGCATTGTTTGTTATTTTTTCAAATGTTGGCTTTGTGCATACGACTTATAAGATGTATCAATTAGGGGGACTAGACTATAATATGATGGTTGATTCATGGGATACATCGTGGACAGAGACCATTGTGGCTCGGGGGACATCGATTCTATTTGCGCTAATTAGTACAAGTATAACCTTTGCAATGTTACAATTTGTTCGAAAAATAAAAACACATTTTGATTGGACGACTGATTTAATTTTAATTGTTAGACTGCCGATTTTTTGGAAGTTAGTTGGACTGGAAGTTGTTAAAATTATTTTAGTTTCTTTATGGACAGTACTATTTATCATTCCAGGAATTATTAAATCTTATAGTTATTCGCAAGCAAGTTTCATTATGTATGATGATTATCTAGAGAATGGATTTTCTAATTTATCCATTATGGAATGTATTACGGCAAGTCGGGATATGATGCGCGGGCATAAGGGACGCAAATTTATGCTTGACTTGAGCTTCATTGGTTGGCAGATTTTGGCTAATTTGACATTGGGACTTGGTATGATTTTCCTTAAGCCATATCTATTGATGACGGATACAATTTTTTATGAGAACTTGCGACTGCAGTCAGGTCATCTCTCAAATCGTATGCTTCATGAAATGTATCAAAAAGAGCAGGCGGCCACTGAAGACATTATAGGAGAAGATCCAGACGATTTTTCTGATTTTTAATTAAAAACCCACACGTTAATTTTTAACGTGTGGGTTTATTTTGTGATTAGTTGCGGCGATTTCCGCGATTGCCAAATAGCAAAAATAAGCGTAACAAACTTAAAAAGCTTGCAATGGCAGCTGCAATATAAGTTAAAGCAGCAGCCCGCAGTACATTGGCGGCCATGGGAAGTTCTGTAGGGCTGAGCAGTCGATGGTTTTTTAGTGTTTGCATGGCGCGTTTGGATGCATCAAATTCAACAGGAAGGGTTACCATTTGAAATAAAAAGGTCAACGAAAATAAAATTAACCCAATATTCAGCATCGTTTGGTTAGGTCCGAAAAAAAGACCGAATAAAATAATTGGAAATGCAAACGTTTGTCCGAAATTTGTAAGAGGAACAAGCGTTGTACGAAATTTCATTAGAACATAGCCATCGCGGTCTTGCATGGCGTGGCCTGCTTCATGGGCTGCAACGCCAATTGATGAAACGGATGTTGATTGTGCGGTCGCATCGGATAGGCGCAGAACTTTCCCACGTGGATCATAATGATCGGTTAAATGGCCAGGGACACGTTCAATTCTTACATCTTGAAGTCCCGATTGATCAAGAATAATTCGCGCAATTTGCGAACCATTATAGCCTAACTGATTTTTAAAGTTCGAATATTTTTTAAATGTGGATTGCACATAAGAAGAGGCGGCTGCTGAGATAAGCATACCAATGATGACTAAACTATAAGTAGGATCATAAAAAAAGTTAAAAGGTAACATATCAATCACTCCTTCATTTGCCAATTATATCATATTTAGAGATTGAAATTATTATAGGTGTTTTGGATTATAAGAAATTGAGTAATGGCAGTGCAGTATTTATGTGATAAAACTTTGAAAAATATCATTAATTAGCTAAAGATATAATATTTTATCAAAAAAAGCTCTTCATTTTTAAATGGAGAGCTTTTTTTAAATTATATTAAAATGAGTCGCTAGCATCTGGCAGAGTATAGTCAATCACTTTAATGGCCATGTTATATGTAAGAAGTGACTCACCATTTTCAAAGTCAATCCCAGTGAGTTCAGTAATACGATTCAGACGATAAGTGATCGTTTTAGGATGCACATATAATTTTTGGGCTGTCTTTTTCTTGTTCAAACTATTTTCTAAATAAGCACGTAAGGTAATATATAAATCAGGCTGCTCATCATGAAGTTCAAGTAGACCATTGGGAATAATTTGTAATAATTGATAAGAGTTGCCGAATTGTTGAATTAATTTATAAATAAACATATCCTCTTCAATAATAAAAGGACCATTAGGGGTGGAATGTTCAAGCATTGCTCTAAATTTGCGTACTTTTTGAATTTCATCCGGCAGTAGCATGACATCTGTCGGTTCTGTAATAAATACTTGTTGAATCCAGTCATAGTTAAGATGTTGCAATTTCTGAGTAAGTTTTTGTTTAATGCATTTACTATCCATGTCTTCTTCTTTTAAAATTGGGAAGATGATGACGATCATTGTGGAAGTGATTTTGGACATATATTGCGGAAACTCAGGTTGCATTAGATTCTCAAATGACTTCTCGATTTTTTCTTCATTTTGTTTAAGGTTATGTGCCATAATAAGCAGACGATATTTCACATTTTTACGTAGATGCAGTTGATTGACGGCTTCATCAATTTCGAATTTGTTGCTTGTTGTATGAAAGAGCACAATATCCAATAAATCTAATTTCATAGAGTGCTTAATGGTTTCGATATTTCGATTATTGACAGCTTGAATTTGTAATTGGTGACAAGCATTTTCAATAACGATAATTTCACGTAAATCAATTGTAGCATCCGTTTGAATGACCACCAATTCATAAGCATGTTTAGAATCCGTATATGCAATATTGGTGACTGCTTTATATTTTTTATTTATAGAAGGGAAATAATAAGTTTTTTCTTTGAAATCAAAATATTTATTAAAAGCAAAATCTTCCTCATCTAGGACTTCAAAATCGCGATAGTAGGGATTAGTAGCATAGATAACATTTTGACGATCCAACAACATTACAGGTAAATTTAATAATTTACTTAATAATTTTACGATGTCATTTAATTGAACTTGTGAGGAGTGCATTAAATTCAAAAATTCATGGTGAAATTGATAGTAATAATCCATTTCATTGCGCTTAGCATAAAGTAAAAATTGCATAATTTCAGAGATGACATTGCGATATTGTGTTGTCACAGGAATTTTGATTAAAGGAATATCTGACTTTTGGCAAGCTGTAATTAAGTCGGGTGGGATGGTTGATACTCCGCGTCCGACTTTCACAATGATGCCTGCACCATGGTAGCGCTTTATTTTTTTGACAAAATGTTCGAATTCTTCTTTAGTAGCATCTTTATAGTCATATAGACTTGTAAGAATTAACTGGTTTTTAGTCAGCCAATGTTCAACGTCAGGTTGTTCCATAACCATAATATCACTAATAACTTGGTGCAATTTATTTTCTCCAACAATTAACTTAGCATCTTTCATGCTTTCTAGCTGGAGTGTTTTTTCTAATGTTAGCTCCATTTGTATCCCTTCTCCTCCTTTACTTATTGATTGTAAGCGATTATTATGTCAATCATAATAATACTATGAAATAGGATTATAATCAAAAAAAGCAAAATGAAAAATTCTTATTTATAAATTTTTTATAGCATTTTAAGCATTTTATTTTTAAAGCAAAGGTACTAAGACTCTAAATGGCAATAGAGACTTTTTAAAATAAAAAATGCAACGGACTCAAAAGAGTCAGTCATCTGCAATAAATAGTTGGAAAATATTTAAATCATTGCACCCATTTTAAAAAATAGGTACACTAGTTAGAGTGAAAGATCAAATGAAGGAGGATGTTCATGGATCAATGGATTATTAATTTTGTTGAACTTGCAATCGAACATCACTTAATTGATGCAATGGATAGAATCTACTTTAGAAATCGCTTGTTGGCCTTACTTGGAAAAGAAGAATTAGATATAATGCCACCAACAGTTACAAAACATAAGATGCAATTATTAGATGTATTGGATCAATTAGTCAATGAAGCAGTTAAAGAGGGCATTATTCAAGATATTCGCTACGAAAGAGAAATTTTAAGTACAAAAATCATGGATCTGTTGACGCCTCTGCCCTCAGAAGTTAATCAAGAGTTCTGGAAAAGATATCAAAATTGCCCAAAAGAAGCAACAGATTATTTCTACCAATTAGGAAAAGATACGAATTATATCAAAACTCGTGAAGTAGCGAAAAATATGAAGTGGCAAGCAGATAGTGAATTTGGTCCGATTGAATTGACGATCAACTTATCCAAACCTGAAAAAGATCCGCATATGATAAAGCGTTCAGCACAAATGACAGACAAATCTTATCCACATAGCGCGCTCAGTCCTGAAAATGAAGGATATCCAGGGAGTGCTATTAAAGCAGCTAGAAGCAATCATCGTTTTATTCGCTTAGAAATTCAGCAAGAAGAATGGGGACTGCAATTTTCTCCATATGTTTATTATTCTGAGCATTGTATCTTTTTTTCCATCGATGAACATCCTATGAAAGTAAGCCCCAATACTATTGTTAATTTACTTGAAATTATTGATCAATTTCCTCATTATTTTGTAGGATCAAATGCAGGGTTACCAATTGTAGGTGGCTCAATATTGGCGCATGACCATTATCAAGGTGGGCGATATACATTTCCAATTGAACGTGCAAAAGATCGCTTTATTTTTAGCTTTGAATCACTTCCTCATGCAAAAGTAAGTCTATTAGATTGGCCGATGTCTGTACTGCGTATTGAATCTGCAGATACACTGGAGATTGAACGCTTTGCTACGGCTGTATTTGACGTTTGGGAAGCTTATTCAGATCCTAGTGTAAATATCTACTCTCATACTGATGCGCAATTGCATAATGCAATTACTTCGATCGCACGAAAAAAAGATAACAACTATCAGTTGGATTTAATATTGCGCAACAATCGTACAAATTCTGAATTTCCAGATGGTATATTTCATGCGCATCCAGCCTTTCAACATATTAAAAAAGAAAATATTGGTTTAATCGAAGTCATGGGGCTGGCCATTTTACCACCACGTCTTCAAAAAGAGCTCAACGAGGTAAAAGAATTTCTGCTGAAAAATACAACGGAAGTTCCCGAAATTCACCGTCCGTGGGCAGAAGATCTCTTAAAAAAATATTCAGTCTTAACAGAAGAAAATTGTACGACAATCATTCAGCAAGAAGTAGGGAATGTCTTTATTGAGATCTTAAAGAATGCAGGTGTCTTTAAATTAGACAATAAGGGTCAACAAGCATTCTTGAAATTTATGGAAGCATTATCTGATCACTTGGACAATAAATTATAAAAAGAAGCATGTAAAAGGCGTGTATCAAGCGATTAAAGTGGAAAAATCTCTACTTTAGTGCAACTTTATGATAAGATATAAAAGAGTGCACTGAAGAAAGGAAAAGCTATGAGCGAAGATAAAAGACGTTGGAAAGCAACGATTAATCATAAAGAATATACAATGATAGGGGCTTATTCAGAAGAACATTTACGAACTGTTTCTCATCTAGCAAATGAACAGTTGGAAAAGCTAAAAGTATTAGCTCCTCATTTATCTGAAACAGATCGAGCCATTTTATTAGCGCTTAATGCAATAAGTGCTCGGGTAGAATCTGAAGCTCAATTGAAAAAGAGTCGCGAACAAAAATAAAGTACCACATTCAAAAGTTGAAAAGTAATCTTTTCAACTTTTTCTCATAATAAAGGTGATGACTTCACATCATCACTAGCTAATATTTTAAAGGGTTATAATAATTAAAAGAATAGGATGATAATGATGACAAAGAAGTTACTGCATTTGAAGAAATTAAAGGTTGCTCAAAACCCACCTTATGATCCGCTGCAAGCCTTTGTTCGTGAGAATCATATTGCACTTGAAGGAAGAGCAGAAGGTCCTTTATCAGGATTGGTTTTTGCAGCAAAAGATGTTTTTAAAATATTAGGAAGTACATTTGGAAATGGCCATCCAAAATATTTGGAAACTAATACTCCCGATGATTTCACATCAAGCGCAATAGTAAAATTGCTTGAAAATGGTGCCGATCTTGTCGGAAAAACAGTGTGCGATGAATTATGCTACAGCATTAGTGGAGAGAACTGGCATTACGGTTCACCGCTTAATCCGCATGATACTCGAAGATTTACTGGCGGTTCATCAAGTGGCTCTGCAGCTGCAACAGCGGGTGGTCTCGTTGATTTTGCATTAGGTTCGGATTGCCTAGGCTCTGTGCGAGTTCCTGCCAGTTATAATGGTGTTATCGGCATTCGTCCAAGTCTTGCACGTATTGCAAATGATGGTGAAGCTTCTTATTGTGAAAGTATGGACGTATTAGGCTATGTTGCTAGTGAGCCTGATGTATTTGAAAAAGTTTCAGCTCTCTTGCTTGGAAAAGATAGCGAAGATTTCACACTCAAAACATTAGTTGTCGCGACAGATGCTTTTGATATGTTAGGTGCAGAAGAAAAAGAAGCGGTAAAGCCAGCAATAAAAACTATTTCAAAACATTTTGATGAAGTAATTTATCAACCACTTATGACGGAGGGGCAATCATTTGAGACGTGGGCAGATAACTTCCGCTACGTTCAAGGTTATGAAGTTTGGGAAAGTTATGGTGGCTGGTTCAGAAAGAATAAGCCAACAGTTTCTGAAGGTCCAGCGATTCGATTGGAATTTGCATCTACTATTACAATAAATCAATATGAAAAAGCTTGTCGCATGAAAGACAAATTTACACAATATATTAATAAATATTTAGGGCGGGACGTTGTCGTTCTGATGCCTACAGCGCCAACTGTTGCCCCAATGCGTACGGATTCTGAGGAGCGTATTAATAAGGTGCGTCAATTATCCTCGCAGCTTCTATGTGTGTCACCATTAACGGGCATCCCGCAAATAACGCTGCCATTAAGTCAATTGGATGATGTGCCATTTGGATTGAGCTTGCTTGCACCATTCAATTCAGATGCCGCTTTAGTCAAGGTGAGCATGGAAATTTTAAGAGATTGATCATGCATTGAAAAATAATATCCATCATTCATCTTTCAGAGCATATGATTAGATCCTTTACAAAAAGCTCAAGCCGTAATAAGTTGCAGCATCAATTTCATGGATAATATTGCAATAAATAGGCAGTATAATAATAGGTTCATTATATAAAATAATAGCACCGAAAGATGATAGAAATAGAGAGTGAATGGCAGAATTTTGTTAAAAGTATAAAAATGAGTTTTTAGCTCTCCTTTATGTTGGAGGATTAATTCTATGGAAAAAATTGAAGAAAAAACGCTGCGAATATTAGAATTTCCTAAAGTTTTAAAAAAATTAAGCGAATATGCTTTGTCCGATGCAGCTCAAAATAAAATATTAAATTTAATGCCCCTTATTCATGCTGATGACATTATCTATCAGCAGCAAGCCACTGCCGATGCATTAAAAATTTTGAAAAGCGAGGGGGGCATCCCCCTTGTTCGCTTCCCCATGCTAGACTCTATTTTTAAAAGAATAAGCATTCAAGCGACTTTAAGTGGCAAAGAATTGGCAACAATTGGTAAACTTCTGTCCGTAAGTCGGGAAGTTGTTGCTTTTTTTGAGATGTTGTCAGGGAAAGAGATAGATGTTTCAGCGATTAAGCCATTAGCTGATGAATTAACCATTTTGAAGATGATCGAGAATAAAATCATGAACTCTGTCAGCGACAGTGGAGAAGTTTATGATCATGCAAGCGGACAATTGGCAACTATTCGCAAAAATATCATACAAACTGAGACGACCATTCGCAATTATCTAGAAAAAATTACGCAAGGCAAAAATGCAAAATATTTGTCGGACACTTTAATTACAATGAGAAATGATCGTTATGTTATTCCAGTTCAAGCAAGCTATTGTACAAAATTTGGTGGTGTCGTTCACGATCAAAGTGCTTCCGGACAGACATTATTTATTGAACCTCAGCATGTTGTTGAATTGAATAATCGACTAGAAGAATTACAAAGTAAAGAAAGACATGAAATTGCACGTATTTTCAAAGAATTAACAGCCGATTTATTACCGCATCTTGCTGAAGTAAAAAACAATTACGAAATTTTGGAAATGCTCGATATTTATCAAGCGAAAGCAGCTTACGCTAGAGATTTAAAAGCGATAAAACCGCAAATTAATACCGAAAATAAAATGGCACTTTATGAAGCAAGACATCCCTTAATATCGCAAGCCGAAGTTGTTGCAAATGATATCTTTTTAGGGAAAAATTTTAATCAAATTATTGTAACAGGACCTAATACCGGTGGGAAAACAGTCGTCTTGAAAACAATTGGTTTGCTCCAATTGATGGCGCAGACTGGGCTTCATATTCCAGCTGCTGAAGGAAGTGCCATTCAAGTTTATGAACATATTTTGGCGGATATTGGCGATGAACAATCCATTGAACAAAATCTTTCAACATTTTCAAGCCATATGACCGCTATTATAAATATTATGAAAATTGCAGATCATCAAAGCTTGGTTTTATTTGATGAATTAGGTGTAGGGACAGATCCCCAAGAAGGAGCACCGCTCGCGATGGCAATTTTAGATACGCTGATGAGTCGTGGTACGCATGTCGTAACCACTTCTCACTATTCGGAATTAAAAGCTTATGGATATAACCGCCCCGATACAATGAATGCTAGTATGGAATTTGATGTCGAGTCATTAATGCCCACCTATCGCTTTATAATGGGGATACCTGGTAAAAGCAATGCGCTTGAGATTGCGAAACGGCTCGGTCTTGAAAGGTCGGTCATCGAAATGGCTAAAAAAGGAATTAGCCATGAATCTCAAGGAATTGATGAGATGATTGTCGATCTAAATAAAAGGCAAAAAGAATTGATACAGTCGCAAGAAGTTACTCATCGCTATTTATTAGAAGCGGAAGGGTTACATCGTGAATTGAAAAAAGTTCATGCGGACTATCTTAAAACAGAAGCGGCACGCCAAAAGCAAGCAAAAGAAAAAGCAAATAAAATTGTTGAAGTCGCTGAACAAAAAGCCGAGCGCATGCTCGAAAAAATTCGACAAATGCAATTACAATCAGAAAATAATACAATCAAAGAACATGAACTAATTGATGCTAGAAGTAAATTCGACACTTTGAAACATTTCCAACATCTTCTTTCTAAAAATAAAGTTCTAAAAAAAGCAAAACAGGCAAAAGAACTAAAAGAAGGACAAACTGTTAATGTGTTAAGCTTAAATCAGCAAGGAGTAGTTGTTGAGAAGTTGGACGGGAAAAATTGGATGGTGCAAATGGGTGCCATGAAATTAAAACGTCCAGAAAGTGATCTAGAGTCCTTAGGAAGCGCGACCAGCTCATCAGAAGAAACAACAAAAACAATTGTTAAAGCACAAACGATGCGGACGAAAAGTGAGCTTGATATTCGAGGCGAACGCGTAGAAGATGCATTATATCAATTAGATCAATATATCGATCAAGCCTTGTTAGCTAATTTATCCATTATTACGATTATTCATGGTGTAGGAACGGGGGCTGTACGTACAGCCGTTAGAAATCTTCTTAGTCAACATGCCCGCATTGAAAGCTTTGAATATGCTCCTGCAAATCAAGGGGGTAGCGGTGCTACTATTGCGAAATTGAAATAACTAATGGAGTGAAACGAATTGTTAGGAAAATAATAACTCATATGCTAGAGTAGTGGTACAAAAGTTAGAAAAGAGGAGAAAAAATGTTAAAAGAAATAACTGATGCAACTTTTGTTGAAGAAACCAAAACAGGCCTATCCCTCACTGATTTTTGGGCACCTTGGTGTGGTCCTTGCCGTATGCAGACACCTGTCATTGAAGATTTAGCGGAGAATTCTGACGGTTCGGTGAACTATTTTAAAATGAATGTCGATGACAATCCAGAAACGGCAAGACAATATGGCATTATGGGCATTCCAACGCTTCTTATTCAAAAAGATGGCGAAACAGTCGATACTTTAATTGGATTTCATTCAAAAGAAATGATTGAAGAGGCTCTAGCAAAACATTTATAAGATAAATTTTTATTCGCACCTTTTAAAAGGTGCGAATTTTTTTGTGCTGAAGTGGATTCTGTAAAAAAATATAAGATGTGGTAAAATAATGAACGAATATGAAAAAAGGAAGAATGACTATGAAAAATCTACCGATCGGCATGATTGATTCAGGGGTAGGTGGCTTAACTGTCTTAAAAGAAGCGATGCACCATTTACCAAATGAGTCATTTTATTATGTCGCAGATACGGCACACTGCCCATATGGTTCAAAGTCAACGCACGATATTAAACAATATGTTTGGCAGATGATTCAATTTTTATTAAATAAAAAAATTAAATTGCTTGTTCTTGCATGTAATACGGCTTCTGCTATTTTTTTGAAGGATCTTGAAAAAGAATTGTCCATCCCAGTGATTGGAGTAATTCAGCCTGGAAGTCAAAAAGCAGTGACAGTAACACAAAATGAACGTATTGCAGTTATCGCAACAGAGGCAACGATTCAAAATGGTGAATATGAGCGTTCAATTAAACAACTCAATGCGGATATTCAATTTAAGGGACTTTCATGTCCAACATTTGTCCAATTAGTAGAGTCCGAAAGATATCTACTGCCTTCTGCACAAGCAGAAGTTGATGAAGTATTATCCCCATTGAAAGATTTTGAAATGGATACTTTAGTTTTAGGATGTACCCATTATCCTCTTTTACGTCCTCAAATTGAACAAAGTATTGCAAAAGATGTGCAGATTGTTGATGCGGGTGTGGAATCTGTTGAAATAATTATCCAAACGCTATTACATAATAAAATATCTCGTGATATAACTAGCACCCATCCAGAAGTTAAATTCTTTACTACTGGCGAAAAACATGGATTTGAAGCAATTGGCAAACGGTGGCTAAATCGCAAACAAATGCAAGTAGAACAAATCGAACCAGGACAACTGGAGGGTTTTGTATGGAAAAAGAAATAGTTATTGCAACACATAATAAAGGTAAGGCCAGAGAGTTCCATGATTTATTTAAAGCATTAGGCTATAAAATAAAAACATTAAAAGATTTTCCAATGCTACCAGCAATAGAAGAAACAGGAACAACATTTGAAGAGAATGCATTGCTTAAAGCTCAGACGGTTGCTCATGCATTGAATATTCCAGTACTAGCAGATGATTCGGGGCTAGCCGTTGAATATTTGAATGGTGCTCCTGGTGTATATTCAGCACGATATGCGGGAATAGATGGCAATGACCGAAAGAACAATCAAAAATTGTTGGAAGCGTTAAAAGGTGTTCCATCAGAAGAAAGAGGAGCAAAATTTTTATGTACGCTCGCCCTCGTCAAACAAAATGAAGCACCCATTATTGTGACTGGTGAAGTTGAGGGTGTTATTTTAACGGAGCCGCAAGGAGAAAATGGTTTTGGATATGATCCACTCTTTTATATTCCAGCACTTGGAAAATCATTTGCAGAAATTTCAATAGAAGAAAAGAATAAACTAAGCCATCGTGCTAACGCTATAAAAAAACTTCGTCAACAACTGCCGAATTGGCTAAAAGAAGAATAAGATAAGGAGATTGTTATGCGTGCATTAATTACTAGTGACACCCATACGCGTGATGCTGGGCTATATGAATTAGCGGAAAAATATCGAGAAACAATTGACTTGTGGATTCATTGTGGCGATTCTGAGCTTGAGCCGACTGATCCTGCATTGAAGAATTTCCATGTTGTTTCTGGGAATACGGACTGTCCAGGAAATTTTCAACTTATTGAAGATATTACATGGCATCAATTAAATATAATGGTCACACATGGCGACCGTTTTAATGTGAGATTTGGCATAGAAGAATTGTATAAAGAAGCCTTAAAAAGAAAGGCAAATATTGTATTTTATGGGCATACACATATTGCAAAAGTGGATAAAAAAGATTCGATTTACTTTATTAATCCTGGGAGTTTACATTTTCCTCGTGGGACTTTCTCTCAAGGAACATATGCCATCTTAGAAGAAATGGATGGAAAGTATTTTATTACATTTTATACACAAGATCATCAACTCATAAAAGAATGGCGACAAGAATTAATCTTTGATTAAGTAGGAGGGTATCAATATATTATGATTAGTCAACGAATGAGAACAATGCTGATTGGAGATGGGAAGCAACTAATTCGTCCCGCATCAGAGATTGCGGTTATTGAAGAGAATAACAAGTTGGATCATGCACTACTTTTAATGACCAATAATCGTTATTCAGTCGTTCCTGTTTTGGATCGTGATTCTCATATTAAGGGATTGATTTCTCTACCCATTATTATTCAGGCGATTATGGGAATGACAGATATTCACTTTGAGCAGTTGGGAGATTATTATGTTAAAGAAGTGATGAATAAAGATTTTCCGCTTGTTCATGAGAATTATGAATTGGAAGATGTTTTGCAAAAGTTAGTGCATCACGCATTTATTCCAGTTGTTAATGATGATGGAATATTTCAAGGGATTATTACGCGCAGTGAGATTTTAAAGGGAACTAACCACATTGTGCACAACTATGAGCCAAAATATATTGAGCCTATTTTAGAAATTTTAGAAGAAGATGAATAAAAAAAGACTAGTCACTAAAGTCATGATAATAAAAGTTATATCATGAAATAGTGGACTAGTCTTTATTTTTTTATGAGAGGGGTTTTTGTAGCCCTTCTGTAGGAAGTGCGATATTTGCAGCAGTTAATGCTTCAATATATGCTTCAATAAAAATAGATGCAATGCGGATCTGGTTGCCCGGGGTTGTAAACATATCGACAATGACAACTAATTGGTCTTTTAGGTTGATGCTGAAAAGAATGCGTTTCGGTGGGGTGACTATTTCATCATATTGTCCAACTAATTCATCATTGACATGTTGTATGATTTTCTTCACGTGGTCTAGATTGGTACTTGGAAATAGTCTGAGACTTATGCGGGCACGCATTATACCTTGAGATTTATTACTCAAAGTTAAGATTTCGCGGTTGGGTACATAATGAATGGTACCATCGAAGTCTTTTATCTTAGTGGTTTTTAAGTTAATATCGACCACATGTCCCTCAATACCTGCAACAAGAATATGGTCCCCGATGTCCAATTGATTTTCTAAAAGAATAGCAATGCCATTTGCGATATCTGCGACCAATCCCTGAGCGCCAAATGATATTGCCAATCCAACGATTCCAGCTCCCGCTAAAAGAGAACCTACTGGAATGGAAAAAAGTGTTAAGATAGTGTATATATAAGCAAAAATTAAAAAACCACGATATGTATTTAAGGTTAAATTACGGACGGTGCTGACACGTCCATTTTTTTCTGGGAGATTATGCATTCCCGTCTTGAAAATAAATTGAATAAAATGTCGGCCAACGCGATGCAAAATAATAAAAATAATAGTGGCAAGTAATATTTTAATGAAAGTGGCTATAATATATTCTCCCATGGCTTGCCAATCTACTGATAGCCACCAGTTTCGGATGACATTTAGCGCCATGATGTGTGAAAAGAAGATATTTTGAGCCACAGAGTGTAAAATAATGTTCAAATAATCACAACTTTCTTTTTCTTTAGATCTAGTTTATCATATCCGTTCACTAAGTGAAATCTTAGCCAAATTGTTTGAATGTGATTATGGCTCATGTTATTCTAAATAAGGACAAACAACTATGAAAGAGTGATAGGTATGACCGGAGGAGAACTTGCATTAATCATTGCTGCAGTTGGTTTTTCTGCATTAATGTTAGCATTGGCTTTTGTTGTTTTAAAAGTCGCTAAGGTTGTTGAAGAACTCAACACAACCGTCAAAGAAGCCAACCAAACATTGAATGTTGTAACAAAAAATGCTGAACATTTATTGATTGAAGTCGAAGGCATCTTAAATAAATCCAATACGACATTGGATGATATGAATGGAAAGTTATTATTAACAGATCCTTTATTCCAAGCTATTGGTGATTTGGGAGTTAGTGTTTCCGACTTAAATGAAGCAACACGTAATTTAACTTTAAAAGCAACAGGCAAAAATAAAAAAGCAGATCAAACAGATTTAAAAGATGTTGCACATGACACTGTGGATAAATTATAAGGTGAATAAAATGAAAATTACAAAGGAAAGTCGCAAAAAGGGACATTAACACTTGCAGGCTCTACAGTAGGTGCAATTGTAGGAGTCAGTCTTTCCTTGCTTTTATCGAGTGAAAAGGGCAAAAAAATTCGAAAAAACTTCTCGCAAAAAACACAAATGATGCAAATCCATGCTACTTATTTCCTAGAAAAAGCAGCAAAGCGTGGGCGACAAATTGCAGATGAAATTGTAGATTATGTTCAGGATAACTCTAGCGACTCTTTTGGTGAAGAATGAATATCTCTCATTAAATGAGTTATGATATAGGGTAGGACATGTTAGGAGAAGTAGGTAGAAAAGAGTATTAACCATTTAAAAATGAATAAAAAAAGGCATCGCATTGCGCGATGCCTTTTTAGTTTACTTTTTTAACAGAGCACTTTATAATATTGTGCTATAACATGAAAACCTTTTCTGAAAAACAACTATGTTAGTTGCAATATGTCTAACTATTTGCTAAAGTAAATTCGAATGAAAACGCTAACGGTGTATCAGCATCGGGGTAAAGAAGAAATGGGGGAAATAATATGGAAAAAGAAACCGTCACAATTTATGACGTGGCAAGAGAAGCAGGTGTATCAATGGCAACTGTTTCTCGTGTCGTCAATGGAAATCAAAATGTCAAAGAATCTACACGAAAAAAAGTGGAAGAAGTCATTCAACGCCTTAACTACCGTCCAAATGCTGTCGCAAGAGGACTCGCAAGTCGAAAAACAACGACAATCGGCGTTATTATTCCAGATGTGACCAACCTATACTTCAGTTCAATTGCCCGCGGTGTCGATGATGTGGCCTCAATGTATAAATATAATATTTTTATGGCAAACTCTGATGGAGAAGAGAAAAAAGAAATACGTGTGTTACAAACGCTATTAGCCCAACAAGTCGATGGCGTTATTTATATGGGAAATACGATTGGCGATTATTTACGCAAAGAAATACGCTTATCACGTGTTCCAATTGTCTTGGCGGGGACAGTAGATTCCAAATCAGAATTTCCTGCGGTTCATATTAATTATGAAGATGCAACACGAGATGCTGTTAGAAAATTAGTTGAAACACATAATGAAAAAATTGCATTAATTATTGCAGACAAAAAATATCCAATTGACGAAACTTTACGTATGAATGGCTACCTTAAAGGATTGCAAGAAGCTGGAATTGAAGTGAATGAAGATTATATTATTCGAACACTTTATTCATATGAGCAAGGTGAAGTGGTATACAAACGGCTGAAAGAAATGGGTGTAACGGCGGCCGTTGTTTCTAATGATTTGTTGGCAGTATCAATTGTAGGTGCTGCATTAGACCACAATGAAAAAATTCCTGAAGATTTTGAAGTGATTACGAGTGATAACTCGATGCTTACAGAAGCAGTTCGCCCACAATTAACAACTATCAAGCAACCGCTTTATGATATTGGAGCCGTTGCGATGCGTATGCTCACAAAATTAATGGCGGGAGAAATGGATGAAGATACCTTAATGCGCCAATTCGAGCTACCATATGTGATTGATGAACGAAGAACTACAAAATAAATAAAAAAGCCACAAGCTCCAAAAGAGCTTGTGGCTTTTTTTATTTTGCAATTAAATATATTTTTCAGTTAATGTCATAAATTCTTCAATGTCACGGTGGACAAGTTGAATGGCACTTTGCCAGAAGTCTTCTTTTGTTAGATCGACCCCTAAATGTTTTTGTGCTAATTCTTCAGTCGTCATACTTGCAGTATCTCTGAGCAGTGCAATATATTCTTTTTCAAAGCCGCTTTCGCTTTTTAGTGCTTCCGCATAGATTCCTTGACTAAAGAAATAACCAAAGGCATAAGGGAAATTATAAAAAGGTACATCTGTAATATAAAAATGTAACTTCGCTGCCCAGAACATCGGATGATAAGTGCTTAGAGAGTTTTCATAAGCTTCTTTTTGAGCAGCAAGCATTAATTCACTTAAACGCTGTGGACTGACGAATCCTTTTTGACGTTCATCATGATAGCTTCTTTCAAAGATATAACGAGCATGAATATTCATCATCATTGAAATGGCAAGACAGATTTTTGTATTTAATAAATTAATTTTTTCAAGTTCATTTGTGCTTTCTGCAATAGTTGCATCATTGACAATCTGTTCTGCGAATGTCGATGCTGTTTCCGCCACATTCATCGCATAATTTTGGTTCATAGCGGGAAGATCACGCATGACATGTGAATGAAATGCATGACCTAGTTCATGTGCAAGTGTGGAAACATTGTCAGCAGAGCCAGAAAATGTCATAAAAATACGTGATTCACCAGTTAAAGGAAGATCAGCGCAGTAGCCACCTGGGCGTTTACTAGGACGATCTTCAGCTTCTATCCAATGATTATCGAACGCTTTTTGTGCCATTTGTGCCATTTTAGGACTAAATGACGTAAAATGTTTAACGATAAATTGAGCAGCTTCTTCATAAGAATATTTCTTCTCTTCAAAATCACCTAATGTTACAGCGGCATCAACATCTAACCATCCTAATTGGTCCACTTGTAGCAGTTGTGCTTTGCGATTTAAAAAATCTACTAAAGGTTGTTTATTTTTGGCAATAGTCTCCCACATTGTATCCAGTGTTTCTTGTTTCATCCGATTATAAGTAAGCGGTTTTTCCATGTAATCTGTATAGTGATGAAGCTTATAATCTGTTAGTCTAAAGCCAGTTAAATGGTTGAAGATGCGTGAGAATAATGAGGCATGATCATGCCATGTATTTTCCCAAATCGCCAATTTTTCCGCTCTTTCTTTTACGGTCGGCGCTGCATGCATATTATTTTCTGCTTGTCCTGCAGAGAGGATTTTAGTGTCATTTGCGACTTGGAATGGAAATTTCAAGGTACTGACTAAGTCGTCATACATTTCTCCCCAACCTTGAAAACCGTCAACCGCAAGTTCACTTATGAGTTGTTCTTCATCTGTTGACAGAAGCTTTTGCGCTTCTTGCCGCATTTCGGTAAGTGGAAATTGACGTTTTTTCAGTGCCATATGGTCAAATAAGGCATCAAAATCGATTGAACTCATCTGTCCAAGACTTTTTTGGAGGCGTGTTGAAAGATGTTCAAGTCGTGTCGCTAAAATGGTCATTGTGTTTAATTTCATGGCAGCAGTTTGGTCGCTCGTATCTGCTGAATATAAGCCACCTAAGAATGTGTTAGCTTCTGAAATGGCTTGTGTGATAGCTTCAATTTGTTTAATTATATCGATCAATGCTTCAGCATTTTTGCCATCCCAGTCATCTAAAGCACTTGCTAAGGTGGTAATATTTTTCTCTTCTGTCTGGATGAGTTGATTTAAAGCAGGGGAGTCGCTTCCACCCGCAAAAATGCGCTCCATATCCCATGTTTCTTGCATCGTCATCTTATCACTTCTTTCTAATAGATGAGTTTAGTGTACATGAATTGTTCATAAATTTCATTTGAAATTATTCAAGCTTTATTTGCTTTTGCAATAAAAAAGTGTCTAGTTATTGAGTGAATGACCATCTTTTTAATTTTGCAGAAGGATAATGATGGGCAATATTTTTATAATGAAAGATATCTTCTTATCTTGCGTACTTTAATAGTATTCACCTAGTATAATGGTTAGAATTATTTTTAATGTTGAGCGGTAGAGTGTATTTTGACACATTTATTTTTTTAGAAAAATATGCTATAATAATTGTATTATTATATAGAAATGGACGTGAAGAAATGGCAGGACATTCTAAATGGGCGAACATTAGAGTTCGAAAAGGCGCACAGGACAAAAAACGTGGAAAAATTTTCCAAAAATTGGTACACGCAATTTATAAAGCTGCAAAAGCTGGTGGCCCTGACCCGGATATGAACCCGCCACTTCGTTTAGCAATAGAAAAAGCACGTGGAGAAAATATGCCAAATGACAATATTGAGCGTGCAATTAAACGTGCGACGGATCCGGCCGAAAGTGCGAACTTCCATGAAGTAATTTATGAAGGTTATGGACCAGACGGCGTAGCGATTTACGTGGAAGCTTTGACGGATAATGTGAACCGAACAGCAACTAATGTGAGAACTGCAATTCATAAAAATGGCGGTAGCTTAGGAGAAAAAGGCTCCGTTGCATATATGTTTGATCGCAAAGGGTATATTGCAATTTTGCGAGATGGCTTAGATGTTGATGAAGATACGATGCTTATGAGCGTTTTAGATGCAGGTGGTGAAGATTTGCACACCAGTGAAGAAGCATTTGAAATTTATACGGAAACGAGTGATTTTGCTGCAGTTCGTGATGCTCTTGACCAAGAATACAAACTTGAAGAAGCAGATTTAGTGATGATACCGAAAACAAAAGTGCAAGTTGAAGAAAGTACAAAAGAAAAACTTCTAAATATGTTTGATGCTCTTGAAGATGATGATGATGTAACAGAAGTCTATCACAATGCAATTCTTGACGAAGAAGATGAATAATTACTAAGGAAGCGATTGTTATGAAAGAAGTATGGGTAATTGTTAATCCTTCTTCTGGTGCAGATAAAGCAACAGAATATGTAGGACTTCTTTTTAATTCATATTTAAAAGATGCACCTAAAGTTACGATCTTGCAAACGCGCCAAGCATTTGATGCAACTGAGTTCGCAAAGCAGGCGGCACAAGCAGGTGCAGAGTATCTTTTCATTATGGGCGGCGATGGAACGATTAATGAAGGGATTCAAGGTTTATTAGCCATTGAAAAAAGCCAACGTCCCATTTTAGGAATAATTCCTTTAGGGACAACGAATAATTTGGCACGTATGCTGAATTATCCCCTTAATATTAAGACGCTGATCGAAAATTTTGATCAATCCAAACCTATTGAAATGGATGTTGCATCAGTGAATGATAAATATTTTGTAAGTACTTTGTCTGGTGGAACAGTTCCTGAAAGCGTACAAAATGCAGATGAAGATCTCAAATCAACGCTCGGTCCTCTAGCATATCTTATTGAAGGAATGCGCGCTTTAAGTGATGAAAAAGTTCAAAAGTTTTATTTGAATATGGATGGTCAAGATGAGCGTGTAGAGCTTGGAATGTTCGTTGTAGGAAATAGCAATATGATTTTTGGAATTCCTAACTTCTTTCCAGAAGCACGAATTGATGATGGAAAGTTACATTTTATGGGATTGAAGGAAACAACATCACTAGAAAAAATAAGCCTAGTTCCTAATTTATTGATGAATGATACAATGGAATCAGAACATATCGTCTCAGCCTCTTTTGAAGAAGCAACCATTGAAGTAGAAGGTACACATGAGCATGCAGTAACCATTGATGGCGATGTTGGGCCGCATTACCCTATTCATGTGGCAATTCATCCTAAAGAAATTAAAGTTCTCTATTTTGAAAATGAATAATATATAAAAAGGGCAGTTCATTGAACTGTCCTTTTTTATTTTTATTAATTTTTATTAATACAGCCTGCTTTTGTTAAAGCAAATTTTGCAAGTAGTGGGCCAATTAATTCATAAATAATGGTAGCCCCTAAAACGATTGTGCGAATTTGCGAACCGAATGGATCTGGAACAATTTGAGAAGCGATTAGACTTAATCCAATCGCAACACCCGCTTGTGGCACTAGCGTTAGTCCTAAATTATTTTGAACAGATTGAGGGAAACCGACTGCTTTTGTTGAAATAAAGGCCCCACCGAATTTTCCGATAACACGTGCAACAACATAGCCTATGCCGATGATTCCTACCGCTGATAAGTCTGATAATTTTAAATCGGCACCACTTAAAACAAAGAAAATAATAAATAGCGGTGGCGTTAATGTATTGATTAATGAGAGATAACGGCGATTTTTCGGACCAAAGTTAGAAATAACCAGACCGGTCATCATAAGAGTTAGTAGACTTGATAGGTTGAATTTAAGTGCAATGGCTGTAATGACGAAGATCGTTGCCAAAGTAAAAGATAAATTCTCGCCATCATTGCGAAATGTGCGCGATAAGACGATATATAAAACCCCGCCCACTGCGCCAACGACAATCGCAAGAACAATTTCTAATAGTGGCTGAAAGAGCATAGTATTAATACTGAGGTCAGCACCTGAGATCATTGCTGAACCTATTGAAGAAGCGATTCCAAATGCCATAATACATACAGCATCATCCAAAGCCACAACAGGAATTAAAACGTCAACTAAATCGCCTTTTGCTTGATATTGTTTAATTACCATCAATGTTGCAGCGGGTGCCGTTGCAGATGCAATGCTTCCCAAGATAATAGCAGATGGCAAATTAAGATGAAAAACAAAAAGCATAGTGAGCGTAACGATAAGTACTGCACCTAATGCTTCCGAAAAAGTTACAATAAATATTTTAGACCCCATTTGTTTGATTTTTTTTAAGTTCATTTCACTTCCGACAGAAAAGGCAATAAAACTTAATGCAATAGTACTTAAGATTCCCAAAGAAGAGACGCCTTCATCCGAAATGAGATGGAAAACGGATGGCCCAACAATAATGCCAGCAATTAGATAACCTGTAACATCAGGAAATTTCAATAAGCCCAATATGCGAGCAAAAAAATAACCAGATAATAGTAATATCGCTAAATAAAAAAGAGTTTCCATATCATTGCCACCTACTTCGTTAAGCCTTCAAAACCGGTAACATTGAAACTGAACATAATTCCAACATTCTCGCGGTCAAGACTACCTACAATGCGATGAACGCACTGCTTAGCTACTTGTACTTGTTCTTCTTTTAATAAAAGTAAAATGGTTTTGTTATATGGACGCCCCTCATTTAAAAATAGTCGAAAATATTCCATATCCAAGCCGCTGGTAGAATGCGAGGCTGCTTGTGTTGCTGCCAAACCTTCCGTTTCAAAAATAGTTCCTCCGCGGATTCCTTCTTTAGCAAATTCTGTCAACAATTCTTGGAAATGTTCCTCATGATTAATCACGATAAATAGAGCTTCCATTGATATCATCACCTTTCCTTTTTAATTTACTCCCATTGACTTCAAATTTCAAATAATAATTTAAAAAAATAAAAACTTTCGATGAATTTCATTCCGAATGGGAATATAAGAAGTAGCGGACAGAAAGGAGGAGTTATGAATATCGAATTATTTGCCCATGAGTCAGTGAATAATGCACATCAGTTAAATACGAGTGATTTACATGTACTGCCAAATGATCAAGGATACGGGATCTATTATCGACTGAGCGGCCAATTAATAAAAAAATATGATCTATCCCCAGAAGATGGCGTTCGCTTTATCACATATTTCAAATTCCTAGCAAATATGGATGTTGGAGAAAAAAGAAGGCCGCAAAGTGGTGCCTTATTATTTCCGTTGGCAGAGACGGCGATCGATTTAAGATTGTCAACGATTGCCAATTATTTGGGGCAAGAATCATTAGTCATCCGTCTTTTGGCAGAAGATTATATGGAAAAAAGTCAAGTTCAAGTATTTTTTGAACATGAATGGAACCAAATAAAACGTCTTATTCGCTATAAAAGTGGTTTGATTTTATTTTCCGGGCCTGTTGATTCAGGAAAAACCACCGCGATGTATCATTTAGTCAAAAATCGTTTAGAAAGCCAACAGCAACAAGTGATTTCTATTGAGGATCCCGTCGAAATTAAAGAAAAGAGCTTTTTGCAAGTGCAAGTCAATGAGAAATCGGGCGTAACTTATGAACAACTCTTAAAAGCCTCTTTAAGGCATCACCCAGATATTATTCTGGTCGGTGAAATTCGTGACGAAGAAACTGCTAAAATGGTCATTCGTGGTGCATTAACGGGTCATCTCATATTAGCGACCGTTCACGCAAAAGACGCCGCGGGGGTGCTGACACGTTTAGAAGAATTGGGCATATCATCTGAACTCTTGCAGCAGACCATTATTGGGATCATTTTTCAAAAATTACTTCCCATCTATTGTCCACTTTGCCAATCGAATTGTCATATTTTATGTGATCATTATTATAATCGGTCAAAACGTGCGGCACTGTGTGAAGTGTGGGATCGAGTTAAGATAAATGAATTTTATCATCCGCTAAAGCAAAAGAGTTCCATTAATCGATCATTCAATCATTTGTTGAAAAAGGTGTATAGCTATGGCTTTATTAGTCAAGACGTTTATGAACAATATTACATCCCATAGCCCCACAGTAATGCAGGGCGCTTTTTTAAAAAGGTTGGGTTTATTATTAAAAGAAGGCTACTCATTAAATGAGGCATGTTCATTTTTATTATATATAGAACAAGGAGCAGCTTATCAGTGGGCTGACATGATTGAAAAGCAAATGAAAGAAGGACATTCATTACATCAGATACTTGAACAATGTCATTTTTCTCCACTAATTTGCACGCAAATTTATCTAGGAAGTCTTTATGGAAATTTCGAGCAAAAAATTATTCATTGTGGTGAATGGTTGCTTAAAAAGCATGAGCGGCATAAAAAGTTTAAAAAAGTGATTCACTATCCAGCGATATTAGTAGCATTTATGGGTGGCATGATTTTGCTTATGCGCTTTATCTTACTTCCTCAAATTGAAATGCTAATAAAAAATCAAATGGATGAGCTTGACATGACCACTAGAATATTATTGTCATTGATTCGATTGAGCCCTTATTGGATGAGTACAGCAGTGTTTGGTGCTTTGTTGGCTTGTTATCTTTTTGAAGTGAATTTTAAAAAGAAAGCGGTGCTAGCACGATTAACCTTTTTATTAAAAGTTCCTATTTTAAATAAGTATTTAAGATTATATTGGACAGATTTTTATTTTATGCAGTGGTCAGAAATGCTAAAAAGTGGCTGCAGTTTGTACGAGATGATTCAGATTGCACAATCAAAAGATTCGACCGCCATGTTAAAAGAGATTGGTACAATTTTAGAAAAAAATATGCGACAAGGCCATTCATTTAGTCAATCACTAGCCGCATTACCTTTTTTGTCCAAAGAAGCACGCTCAGTTGTTAGACATGGGGAAGAGACTGGAAATTTAGCAACAGAGATGTATATTTATCATTTGAAATGTGCAGATGAATTTGAGCAGCGCTTTGAACGAATGTTGGAAAATATTCAGCCTATTGTATTTGTGGTGATTGCAGTCTTAATTGTTGGAATTTATGCAGCATTGATGCTGCCGACATTTAAAATGATGGAGGTATTATAATGAAGAGAATGATAAAAGATGAAAGAGGATTTACATTAATTGAAATGGTTCTAGTTGTATTGATCATTGCCGCGCTACTGTTGATATTTATTCCTAATATTGCAAATACACGTGAAAAAGCCATATCAAAATCTGAAGAAGCTGTCGTAAAAGTTGTAGAAATGCAGATGGAAGCATATATGTTGGACACTGGAGCTTCTTCTGTTACTGCTGAACAATTAAAAGATGAAGGCTACATTGATGAGAAGCAACTTGAAGTCTATAACCGCGTTCATCACTAATAATTAAAATGAAATGCTTAAAATCAAATAAAGGTTTCACACTGATTGAAATGCTTCTGACTATTTTTGTTGTCTGTTCACTTGTATTCTTACCACTGATAAATTTCAACAAGACAATGGCTACGATAGAATCGAGAAATTTCATTCATCATGTTCAAACTGAATTACATTTCTTGCAAAGCTATAGCATTATTAAAGATAAGCGAACAAGATTTTCTATATTTCCAGAATTTCGTACCATTAAATGCACTACTTCTGAGGAAAATTATTTTATAAAATTTCCACGTTCAGTAGAATTTATGGGAGAGGGTGCAAAAATCTATAATTTTGAAGCTGGAACAGGTAATTTGGGGAATTTTAATAGGATGCGATTTCGCACAAATGATGGGCAATATATAATAAAATTCCAATTGGGAAGTGGGCGATTTGATGTCGAGAAAATTGATTAAATCTACTAAAGGCTCGCTTCTCATTGAAGCGATGATAGGATTGTTCATATTGTGTACGATTTTAGTTATTATTTTGCCACAATTATATGCTAATGTGTCAAGAAAAAAAGAATTAGAAAGTCAGTCTGATTTATATCGTGTACTTTATGAAGCGAGCAGGACGTGGAATGGCCAGGAGAAGTACATCATGTGGCAATTTAATGAGCAGAATTATCGCGTTACCTATTTTAGCAATGGTCTGACTGTGGTGAATGAGGACGGTGTTCAAGTTGATTTGGCACTCTAGGAATGACTGTAATATTATCAATCAACAAAGTGGATTTACCTTGCTAGAGGCTCTAGTTGCCTTATTGATTACAAGTACTATTTTTCTTTTAATGGCCAGTGGTATTTTTCAAGGAAAATTAGCACAGCCACTTGCTGAAGATCAAGAACAAATTGAATGGCACCTTTTTTTAAATCAGTGGGAAGCCTATTTAAATGATGCTGAGTTCGAGAAGTTAACACGTCGCCAACTAACAACTAAAGAAAAAGCCAAAAATAAGAAAAAATCTGAAACATTTACTTATAAAAAAAGCGGGCAAGCATTTGTTCGCACAAAAAATTATGGAGGCGGCTATCAACCCCTTCTTTTAAATGTGGCATATGTAGAATTTGCACGTGTTCAGGGCCAAATCGAAATTACTGTTTCTTTTATTAATGGAAAAACAAGGGTAGGTAAGATATATGTCGAATCGTGGGAAGACTTTTCAGATGAAAAGCAATGAAAATGGATTTGTTTTAGTTACAGTGATATGTTTTTTAATGCTATCCAGTCTACTTTATGTTACACTCACGCAATCTTTATCGCGGCAGTATCATTTACAGCATATGTTGATGGACAGCTACTATGAACAAGCAAAAATGCAACTGGAAAAGAATATGGACAAAGTAAAGATTCCAGAAGTAAAAGAATTCGAAGATGAACATGCACTTTATGAGCAAAAAAAGTTATAAAATGATCAAATTATGATATACAAAGGAGGCGATCCTAAAGCAAAATGATTTAAATCAATGAAAAATAATCAATAAAAAAACAAAAAATCAAAGATCATAACAAAAGACTCAAACCATTTAAAAGATATTTTTCATTGAAATGATATTATCGAGTATGTTTTATTACATACTCGATTTTTTAGTGGCTGGATAGTTTTAGTAATTGTCAGTGCATTTCTTACGGTATTTTTGTTATAATGAAAAATGGATGATGAGATTAGAAAGAAGGATATATAATGAGAGTACAAAATGTACAGAAAAAACTAGTCCAAGAAGGCCTTGATGCGATACTTATTACAAGTCCTTATAATTTACGTTATGTTTCAAATTTCACAGGCACGACAGGCCTCAGTGTGATCACACAAGAAAAAGCTTTTTTTGTTACAGATTTTCGTTACATGGAACAAGCAGCCCATCAGGCAAAGGGGTTTGAAATCGTTCAAAATTTCGGCCCAATCTTAGATGAGGTCAAAAAGCTTATTGCGCAAGAAAACATTAAAAAAATTGGGTTTGAAGCCGATCATGTCATCTATAATGAATTCTTGACCATGAAAGAATTATTTGATGCAGAACTTGTTGGAGTGACCGGATTTGTTGAAGAATTACGTCTGGTAAAAGATCCGACAGAAGTTGAAACCATTCGTCAAGCGATTCGTATCACTGAAATTGCTTATCGTCATATTTTAGATTATATTCAACCCGGTATGACCGAAATTCAAGTAGCCAATGAATTGGAACGTTTTATGAAAGAACAAGGAGCATCCAGCGTGAGTTTTGATACGATTGTTGCCAGTGGTAAACGCAGTGCGATGCCTCATGGCGTAGCCAGTGAAAAAGAAATTGAAATGGGCGACATGATCACTATTGACTTTGGTTGCTACTATAAAGGATATGTTTCAGATATGACAAGAACGTTTGCGCTTGGTGATCCTGGAGAAGAGTTGAAAGAAATTTATCAAATTGTGCATGATGCCCACCGTAAAGCGGCACTTGCAGTTAAACCAGGTATGACTGGCGCAGAAATCGATGCCATTGCACGAGATTATATTAAAGATCATGGTTATGGTGAATATTTCGGTCATGGTACTGGTCATGGTATCGGACTTGAAATTCATGAAGGACCGACCGTTAATGCAACGAATAATAAACCATTAGTGCCAGGTAATGTGATTACCGTTGAACCAGGAATTTATATTTCAGGTTTGGGTGGCGTTCGTTTGGAAGATGATATTTTAGTGACGGAAGATGGGCATGAGAATTTAATGGTGCTTGAGAAAGATTTTCTTATTAAAGAATAAAAATATCCCTAGGAGGAACAGTATGATTACATCAAATGATTTAAAAAAAGGACTCACAATTCAATATGAGGGAAGTATTTGGAAAGTTTTGGACTTCCAACATGTAAAACATGGACGTGGTCAAGCAATTGTTCGCGCGAAATTGAGAAATTTACGTCAAGGAAATATTAAAGACCTTACTTTCCGCGCTGGGGAAAAATTGGAAACCGCTCATATCGAAACGAAAACCATGCAATATTTATATGAAAATGCAGGACAACATATTTTCATGGACTTGGAAACATATGAACAAATTGGCATTCCTGAAGAAAAGATTGAAGATGAGTTGAAGTTCTTAAAAGAGAATGAAAATGTTGATATTGTAACATATGAGGGAGAAGTTATCGGTGCATCACTTCCTGTCAAAGTACAATTACGTGTAATTGAAACAGAACCTGGAATTCGCGGAGATACACAAAGCGGAGGTTCAAAAACCGCAAAACTTGAAACAGGTGCTGTCATCACTGTTCCACTATTTGTTAATGTGGATGACGTATTAATTGTTAATACGGAAGATGGAAGCTATGACTCACGTGTGCAATAATTGAGGCACTAACGAAAAGGAGGGCTAGCATTGGTAAAAACATACGATCATTCAAAAGCAGTTTATGGTAACATCGAAATTTCTCAAGAAGTTTTAGAAGTTATTGCAGGCAAAGCCACGCACGATGTCGCGGGTGTTTATGGAACTCAGAAATCTTTTTCCAATGAAGTACTGAATTATTTTAATAACAAGGAATTTCGTCGAGGCGTTCAACTTACAAAGTCTGAAACAGGAGAGTTAGTTTTAGATATTTATGTGAATTTAGATTATGGCGTAAAAGTGAGTGAAGTTGCACTAGCGATTCAAAAAAATGTTCGTGACCAAATCTATTTCATGACGAATATTCATATTAATGAAATTAATGTACATATCGTTGGCATCGTATCGGTTAAAACAGAGTTAGCCGATATTCTTGAAAAAGATGGAGATATGAAATAATGACAAAAGAAATAACTGGAGTCAGACATTTTATACGTCAGGTTGCTTTTCAAACATTATTTCAACTCAATTCCAATGAAACAATAGAACAAAATGATGCAATCCAATTTGCATTATTGAAAGATGAAGCCACTCAAAATAAAGATCTAACGATTGAGGAAATGATTCAGACAGGACTACCCCAAAAATATCGCAACGAAGATATCATTCATGATAGTGCAATTTTTTTAAGTGAATTATTAGAGGGGATACGCGATCACCAAGCACAAATAGATCAAGTGATTGATGAAAATATGTCGGCATGGAATGTTGAAAGAATTCATTTGACACATTTAACAATTTTAAGAATTGCTGCTTATGAATTGCTTTTTATGCCGGAGACGGACCCGCGCATTGTAATGAATGAAGCGATCGAATTATCGAAAGAATTTAGTGATGAAAAATCAAGAAAATTTATAAATGGGGTACTGCAAGGTATTCAGAATTCAAAAAAAGAAGCCTAACCCGGCTTCTTTTTTCATCATCAGGGAAGGAGGGACGAAATGGGCGATCGATATTTAAGTGTTACGCAATTAACGCAATATATTCATAGGAAATTTACACATGATCCCTATTTACAAGTGGTATACTTGCGTGGGGAAATTTCTAATTATAATTCTAGACGAAATTATCAAAATCAATATTTTAAATTAAAAGATGAGCATGCTGTAATTCAAGCGATTATGTTTCAAAATATAAGCAAACATCTTCAATTTGAGTTGGAAGAAGGTATGAGCGTATTAGTTCGCGGGCGTGTGGATGTATATGAACCTTATGGAACATATCAGATTTATGTTGAAGAGATTCAGCCCGAAGGAATTGGGAATTTATTTTTAGCATATGAACAAACGAAAAAGAAATTAGCGGCAGAGGGCTTATTTGATCCAAAATATAAAAAAACGTTGCCCATTTTCCCTAAAAAAATAGGAGTGATTACAAGTGCAAGTGGTGCCGTTATAAAAGATATTCAAACCACTATTGCACGCCGCTATCCTATTGCTCAAATTTATCTATTTCCAACACTTGTCCAAGGGAAAAAAGCGGCAGAAGATCTCGAAAAAAATATTAAGCGTGCTGCAGCATATCCTGATCTTGACTTGCTAATTATTGCCCGTGGCGGAGGAAGTTTTGAAGACTTATATCCTTTCAGTGAGGAAAAAGTAGTACGTGCTATTTTTGAAACAAAGCGTCCAATTATTTCTGCCATTGGCCATGAAACGGACCTTTCGCTTTCAGAGTTGGCTGCTGATTTAAGAGCACCAACTCCAACGGCAGCAGCAGAATTAGCAACACCGCGCTTGCTTGATATACAAGAAACATTGAATCGCCATGAATTACAATTAGAAAAAAATATCCGGTATCTATTAGATGGATATTATAATACTCTAGAAAAATTGAGTATGTCTTATATTTTCAAAAATCCACAAAGACTTTATGATACCTATATTCAGCGAGTAGATCTGATTACTGGACAATTACAGCATCAATTGAACTATATATTAAAAGAAAATATGGCATTCTATGATTATTTAAATAATCGACTGACACGTGCAGGTGATATGCTTCCGATTCAGTTCATTTACCAAAATGTAATAAACTTAGAAGAGAATTTAAGACAATTAAGCAGACAATATCGACAGATTCAAAATGAAAAATTACGTAGATTACAAGATTCACTCATAATGCTGTCGCCCTACCATGTCTTGGAGAGAGGCTATGCGATCGTGGAACAAAATCAACGTTCCATTCAGATGAGCAGCGACTTAGAAATTGAACAACCTTTTGTTGTGAAATTTAGCATGGAAGATGCAATCTGGGCAAAACAAATAAAAGATAATAAAAATGAAGGTGAGTAAATGGCTGAGAAAATGTTTGAAGAAAAATTAAAAGATTTGGAAATGATCGTTCAACAACTTGAAAAAGGGGAAGTTCCCTTGGCTGAGGCGTTGAATTTATTTGAGGAAGGCATGGCAATAAGCAAAGACCTAAAAACTCAACTTGAAACTGCAGAAAAAAGATTGATTAAAATTGTAGATGAAAATGGAAATGAAACTGATTTTGAACAATCACATGAATCATTGGATAAAGAATAAGGAGTGGCTATGGAATCCGCGACATTTCAAAAAAAATATGACCAATTAAAAACAATGTTCGAAAATCATATGACCACACTAGATTTTGGAGAAGATACTAAGCTGACTGAATCCATGAGCTACTCCCTTTATGCAAAAGGCAAAAGATTACGTCCATTACTACTTCTAATGACTTTGGAAAGTTATGATATTCGTCCCGAAGAAGGTTTAAATGCTGCAACCGCAGTAGAAATGGTTCATACTTATTCACTTATTCATGATGATTTGCCTGCAATGGACGATGATTCTCTAAGACGGGGTATGCCTACAAACCATATGAAATATGGAGAAGCGACAGCAATCTTAGCAGGCGATGCATTGCTAACGCAGGCTTTTTTTGAACTTACAAAAGGCACACTTGCCCCTTCTATAAAAATACGCTTGGTGCAACTGCTTGCGGATTGTTCTGGAGCATTAGGTATGTGTGCTGGGCAACAATATGATATTCTAGTAGAAAATCAAAAGATAACACTTGAAGCACTTGTTCAAATTCATCAGTTGAAAACAGGAAAATTATTTGAATATTGTACCGTTGCCGCAGGAATTATAGCAACGGCTACAACACTAGAAGTGAAATGGCTACGTCAATATGCGAAAAGTTTAGGACTTGCTTTCCAGATTCGAGATGACCTATTGGATATTATTGGTGATCCTGAAATACTTGGGAAAAATATTGGCGCAGATGAATATCACCACAAGAGTACTTATCCAGCTCTTCTTGGAATAGACAAAACATATTTCTATCTGAACCATCATTTGCAAGAAGCTATCAATGCCTTAAATGAATTAGAGATGCTCAACCCTAACTTTAACAAGCGTTTACTAATGGACTTTGTTAAAAAATTAGAATTGGAATATATAAAAAATGACAAATAAAAAGCGCGTGGATGAATTACTTGTACAACAAAACTTAATAGAAAATGTTGATCAGGCGAGACGTTTGATTATGACGGGCAATGTTTTAACTTCCAAAAATGAAAAAGTTTATACGGCAGGAGAGATGTATAGTCCAAGTGAGATCTTCCGTATAAAAGGCGATATGAAAGAGTATGTGAGCCGGGGAGGAAACAAGTTGGCCCATGCAATTAATCACTTTGACATATCATTGTCCAATGCAACTGTTTTAGATATTGGTTCATCAACAGGCGGCTTTACGGATGTCTGTTTGCAAGCGGGCGCAAAATTAGTATATGCACTTGATGTCGGAACGAATCAATTGCACTGGAAGCTACGAACCGATCCGCGTGTCATATCAATGGAACAAACTAATTTTCGCTATGCAACTCTGGCTGATTTTAAATATGGTCGCCCACATTTTGCTTGTACTGATGTCTCTTTTATTTCGCTTGCTTATATTTTCCCGCCACTTACTACTATATTGCCCATTGGTGGTGAATTAGTAGCACTAATTAAACCACAATTTGAAGCGAGAAAAGAAGATATTGAGGCAGGTGGCATTGTACGCCGTAGTAGTGTGTATGAATATGTATTAAAAAATTGTCTTCAAGCCGCCAAAGCTGCCGAGCTAAATCTTTTAGGACTGACATTGTCTCCCATAAAAGGCAGCAAAGGCAACGTTGAATTCTTAAGTTATTTTAGACGAGAAAAGATAGATCCAGAGCAATGTGATAAATATGTTCATGATGAAATAGCACGTGTCTTATGTGAATTGAAAGAGAGGGAATCGAATGTTAAAACATTTAAAGATTAAAAATTTTGCGATTATTGAAGAAGTTTCGCTTTCTTTTAATTCTGGAATGACGACATTAACAGGTGAAACTGGTGCGGGAAAATCGATCATTATTGATGCAGTGGGGTTACTTGCTGGTGGACGCGGTTCTAGCGAATTTGTTCGTCATGGAACAAAAAAATGTGTCTTGGAAGGGAATTTTTCGCTTCCATCCAATACACAACTTCTAAAAATTTTAGAAGAAGAAGCAATAGAAACTGATGCTAACATTTTAGATATTCAACGTGAAATTTATGACAATGGGAGAAGTGTCTGTCGCGTGAATGGGTCAATGATTACAATTGGAAAGTTAAAAGAAATTGGGAATTTTTTAATTGATATTCATGGCCAAAATGAACATCAAGAATTAATGAATATGCAAAAACATCTCCAGCTTCTCGATTCTTTTGGAGATGAACAGCTAATAAATATTGCTCAAGAGTACAATGATAGTTATAAACGATACAAAAAAATCAAAACAACTTTGCAACAGTGGACGCAAAATGAAAAAGAAGTCATGCAACAATTGGATATGTATGATTACCAAATGACTGAAATTCAAAATGCTCAGTTGCAAATAGATGAAGAGGAGACGTTGCTAGAAGAACAGCAGAAATTGGCTAATTTTCAAGCAATAAAAACGGCACTTGCTCAAAGTTATTTTGCTCTTCAAAATGACACATCAAGCGGCCTAGATTATTTAGGTGTTGCGATGGAGGCAATGGAATCTATTGAAGCATATGATCCACAATATGGTGCAATTAGCCAACAGCTGACAGATCTTTTTTATTCTGCGCAAGATATTGCAAGCGAAATCCTCTCTTTAAAAGATGATTTGGAATATGATGAAGAACGCTTGCAAATAGTAATGGAACGGCTAGAGCTTATTCAGCAATTAAAAAGAAAATATGGAAATTCTATTCCCGAAATATTGAATTATTATGAAGAAATTTCCCAAAAACATCATAGATATAAAACAAGAGATACAAAACAGCGTGATTTGCAAGAAGAAATGAAAAGGTTAGAAAAACAAGTTTTAGATAGTGGACGGACATTATCGAAATTGCGGCGAAAAATTGGTCAGATGCTTGAAAAAGAAGTTAAGCAGCAACTGCAAGACCTTTATATGGAACATGCTCAATTTGCAGTTCTCTTTGAAAAAGATGTCAATGACACTACAATCAGTGATGCAACTTACTCGGGGCTGGATGTTGTAGAATTTTATGTTGCGACTAACCTAGGAGAACCGCTAAAACCTTTAGCAAAGATAGCTTCAGGCGGAGAACTTTCACGATTGATGCTTGCTGTCAAATCGATTTTCTCAAATGCTCAGGGTGTTTCAAGTATTATCTTTGACGAAATAGATACAGGGGTCAGCGGTCGCGTTGCGCAAGCCATCGCAAATAAAATGCACCATATTTCACTTGACACACAAGTGCTGGCAGTGAGCCATTTGCCTCAAGTAGCTGCAGTGAGTGAACATCATCTTTATGTACACAAAACATATGTAGAAGATCAGGCACGCACTATTACGGATGTAAAAGAGCTATCTGAAGAAGAACGCATTCAAGAAATTGCACGCATGCTCTCAGGGGAAGAAGTAACATCTGCGGCACTTGAAGCAGCAAGAGAATTAAGAAAATAAAAATTTAATTGCATAATCTAGTGGAGGTATGTATGAGAAGCTATGAAAATAAAGTGGAATTAAAAAATGAAATAAAAAAATCATTTGAAAAATATATTACAGAATTTGATAATATTCCAGAAGAATTAAAAGATAAAAGAGTAGCTGAAGTTGATAGAACCCCTGCTGAAAATCTAGCCTATCAAGTAGGATGGACGAATCTTCTTTTAAAATGGGAAGAAGATGAAAAAAATGGACTAGAAGTAAAAACGCCATCAGATAAATTCAAATGGAATCAACTTGGCGAATTATATCAATGGTTTACAGAAACATATGCTCATAGATCCTTAAAAGAATTAAAAAAACAACTCATAAATAATATTGAAGCAATTTATGTAATGATTGATGCATTTACAGAAGAAGAATTATTTCAACCACATATGAGAAAGTGGGCAGATGAAGCTACAAAAACAGCAACTTGGGAAGTGTATAAATTTATTCATGTCAATACAGTGGCACCATTTGGAACATTTCGAACGAAGATTCGAAAATGGAAGAAACTGCAAAATGATTAAATCATAGTACTTTTTATATGAATAAATATATAGTTGTTTTAATATAACATTAAATTTAAATAATAACTTAAAAAAGGAGTGAGCAGTCACTTCCTTTTAAATTATATAAAATAAAGGATTTATGGTAATAAGCTTGATTTTTTCGGGGGGGTACTATGATTAAAATGAGGAGGTATATATATGAAATTAAAAGAAATGGCAACGACCTTTACAACGGCATCGCTAGCTTTGGCGTTGATGGTACCCGTTGCATCGAACGTAGCCTTCGCAGAAGAAGTAGAAGAAGGTACGACAGAAGGAACTGAAGTTGTATAAGTAGAAACTGTGGAGACTAAAGAAGATACGGTTGCAGC
>NZ_KB894087.1 GCF_000374325.1 Allofustis seminis DSM 15817
CCAGCAGATTTTCGGATGCTTGCTCCTATTGTATTGGAACAAGTCTTAAAAAAAGCTGGAACAGAATTGTTAGAGCCATATCTTAGTTTTAAAATTTATGCGCCACAGGAATATCTTTCACGAGCATACAACGATGCTCCTAAATATTGTGCGAACATCGTAGACACTCAATTGAAAAATAATGAGGTCATTCTTAGTGGAGAAATCCCTGCTCGGTGTATTCAAGAATATCGTAGTGATTTAACTTTCTTTACAAATGGACGTAGTGTTTGTTTAACAGAGTTAAAAGGGTACCATGTTACTACCGGTGAACCTGTTTGCCAGCCCCGTCGTCCAAATAGTCGGATAGATAAAGTACGATATATGTTCAATAAAATAACTTAGTGTATTTTATGTTGTTATATAAATATGGTTTCTTGTTAAATAAGATGAAATATTTTTTAATAAAGATTTGAATTAAAGTGTAAAGGAGGAGATAGTTATTATAAACTACAAGTGGATATTGTGTCCTGTATGTGGAAATAAAACACGATTAAAGATAAGGGAAGATACTGAATTAAAAAAATTCCCCCTCTATTGTCCGAAATGCAGACAAGAAAATTTAATTGAAATAAAGCAGTTCAAAGTAACTGTGATTACAGAGCCAGACGCAAAGACGCAGAGCCGATAAAATGAGATTAATACAATCTCATTTTATCGGCTCTTTCCGTTATGTATGGATTCTTTTAATTAGTCTTCGATGTTTCTTGCTTCGTTGATACCGCTGGCTAAAGATTCCATTAAGGATAGTTCTTTGTCTGTAAAGCTATCCATGTATTTCTCTATCTGTAATCGTCGGGTGCTTTTTACCAAGTTATTAGCAGGTAAGAAAAATTCATCAATGGAAACATGAAGTAACGATACAAGGTCATAAAGAACTTGTATGCTGGGGTGTTGCCCTTTATTTTCAATATTAGTTAAGTACCGTGGGTCAATTTCAATCAATGCTCCCACTTGTTCACGAGTTAAACCTCGTTTCAATCGAGCTTCTTTAATGGCTAAACCAAAGGCTCTAAAATCATATTTATCTTCTTTTTTACGCATAGTAGACCACCTCTATACATTTTATTGTTCCTACTGAATTAAAAACAGGTATAGAAAAACGTGTTATATGGTTTATAGGTTTATATTTAATAAAAAGCACTACTAAACGCCAATAAAAAAAACCGTTATATGGTAGTGCTATTTACGCTGTTAAAATATTGTATATTACTTCCAAATGGCGGTTTGTTGGAGGTCAACGTCGCCATGAAGTACATCATATACAATAAATTTCCTTACATTGGGTTCTTGTCAAAAAAAGTCGTCTATCTGCAATAGATAAGTACGTCCACCAATGTGGTTTTATAAATCATATAGATAGAATAACAGAAGCATGTAAACAGAGAAATAAATCTGTTTATATGCTTTTTTGGCTATTCAGAACTTTTTTACAAAGTTTATTTATCAGTAATGCAACAAATCCCCCTTTCACATTGGGACTAAGAGTGAAAGGAGATAAACGAGCAAGGCTCACTTCCTTTCCTAGACAGAAAGGGGGTGAGAAACATGAAACCATCTTCTTTTCAGACCACAATAGAAAATCAGTTTGACTATATCTGTAAACGTGCTATGGAAGACGAGCGAAAGAATTATATGCTTTATCTTTCAAGGATTGCAAAGCGTGAGGTGTCCTTTTCGGATGTTGGCGATTATCTTGTTAGCCAGTTTGCGACAACAGATAACTATTCAACTGACTTTCAGATTTTTACACTCAATGGGTTATCAGTAGGCGTTGAAAATGATTTGTTGAGTGAAGCATTACGTGAGTTGCCAGACAAGAAACGTGAAATTCTACTGCTGTTTTACTTTATGGACATGAGCGATTCAGAAATTGCAGACCTGTTGAAATTGAACCGTTCTACTGTCTATCGGCATAGAACCAGTGGACTAGCCTTAATTAAAAAGTTTATGGAGGAATTTGAAGAATGAAAACACAATATCCTATGATTCCCTTTCCTCTCATTGTAAAGGCAACAGATGGCGATACCGAAGCGATTAACCAGATTCTACATCATTACAGAGGGTACATAACGAAGCGTTCCCTACGACTTATGAAAGATGAATATGGCAATCAAAGTATGGTCGTTGATGAAGTCTTACGTGGAAGAATGGAAACCAGACTGATTACAAAGATTTTGTCATTTGAAATTAAGTAATATCCTCTCTCCTTTCGTGGAAGCGTGCTAAACCATTCCACGCTTCCCGAACAGGGAGGTTTGTTATTCCACCAAAGCATATTGAGCTTTCAATGTGTTTTGATAGGCTAACGAGCCATTGTTCTTTGAAAACTGAATAAAAGTAATCGAATACGTTTCGATAAGAAAAGAGCCAACGGAACTAACCGCCATGACCTATCTTATAAAGATAGCGAGCGATTCATGTTAGTGATCCGAGAAGCAATCTTTAGCAGGATTGCCTGCAACGACATTCTTATCGTGATAATGATACTCCCATACAGTCAATAGTCCGAGCGTGATAAAACCGTCGCAGGCAATGAGTATGGCTACATGAGAACCATGCAGGGGTGGAACTCCCGTGAGCTTTGCTAAAGCTGTTCGATTGCTGGTAAAACAACTTTTATGAAATCCAAATAAGTGATTTGGAAAGGAGGATTTTATGAAGCAGACTGACATTCCTATTTGGGAACGTTATACCCTAACCATTGAAGAAGCGTCAAAATATTTTCGTATTGGCGAAAACAAGCTACGACGCTTGGCAGAGGAAAATAAAAATGCAAATTGGCTGATTATGAATGGCAATCGTATTCAGATTAAACGAAAACAATTTGAAAAAATTATAGATACATTGGACGCAATCTAGCGTCGCCAAAGGGTCTTGTATATGATAAAATAGTATTAAGTCGTATCAAGGCTCTTTCCATAAAGGAAAGGAGCAAATGCCATGTCAGAAAAAAGACGTGACAATAAAGGTCGAATCTTAAAGACTGGAGAGAGCCAACGAAAAGACGGAAGATACTTATACAAATATATAGATTCATTTGGAGAACCGCAATTTGTTTACTCGTGGAAACTTGTGGCTACAGACCGAGTACCAGCAGGAAAGCGTGATTGTATCTCACTTAGAGAGAAAATCGCAGAGTTACAGAAAGACATTCATGATGGTATTGATGTTGTAGGAAAGAAAATGACACTCTGCCAGCTTTACGCAAAACAGAACGCTCAAAGACCAAAGGTTAGAAAAAACACTGAAACTGGACGCAAATATCTTATGGATATTTTGAAGAAAGACAAGTTAGGTGTAAGAAGTATTGACAGTATTAAGCCATCAGACGCTAAAGAATGGGCTATTAGAATGAGTGAAAATGGTTATGCTTATCAAACCATCAATAACTACAAACGTTCTTTAAAGGCTTCATTCTATATTGCTATACAAGATGATTGTGTTCGGAAGAATCCATTTGACTTTCAACTGAAAGCAGTTCTTGATGATGATACTGTCCCTAAGACCGTACTAACAGAAGAACAGGAAGAAAAACTGTTAGCCTTTGCAAAAGCTGATAAAACCTACAGCAAAAATTATGATGAAATTCTGATACTCTTAAAAACAGGTCTTCGTATTTCAGAGTTTGGTGGTTTGACACTTCCAGATTTAGATTTTGAGAATCGTCTTGTCAATATAGACCATCAGCTATTGAGAGATACTGAAATTGGGTACTACATTGAAACACCAAAGACCAAAAGTGGCGAACGTCAAGTTCCTATGGTTGAAGAAGCCTATCAAGCATTTAAGCGAGTGTTAGCGAATCGAAAGAATGATAAGCGTGTTGAGATTGATGGATATAGTGATTTCCTCTTTCTTAATAGAAAGAACTATCCAAAAGTGGCAAGTGATTACAACGGCATGATGAAAGGTCTTGTTAAGAAATACAATAAGTATAACGAGGATAAATTGCCACACATCACTCCACATAGTTTGCGACATACATTCTGTACCAACTATGCAAATGCAGGAATGAATCCAAAGGCATTACAGTACATTATGGGACATGCTAATATAGCCATGACGCTGAACTATTACGCACATGCAACATTCGATTCTGCAATGGCAGAAATGAAACGCTTGAATAAAGAGAAGCAACAGGAGCGTCTTGTTGCTTAGTAGTACAAATGAATTTACTACTTATTTACCACTTCTGACAGCTAAGACATGAGGAAATATGCAAAGAAACGTGAAGTATCTTCCTACAGTAAAAATACTCGAAAGCACATAGAATAAGGCTTTACGAGCATTTAAGAAAATATAAAAAGATAATTAGAAATTTATACTTTGTTTATTTTAAAAATATTTATTATTATATTTTTAAAAAAAGCTTGCATTTTATTTTTAGATGATTATAATAAAGATAGTTAGTTAGTTACTCAACTAATGAACCAATAAGGTTATTGAAGAGGAGGCTTAAAATGAATCAATCATTACCCATCTATTTGCAAATTTCGCAGTATATAGAGGATGAGATTTTGAATCATCAGCTTCAAGCGCATGACAAAGTCCCTTCCACCAATGAATTCTCTAAAATAATGAAAATCAATCCAGCAACTGCGGGTAAAGGGTTAAATGAATTGGTAGATAGTGGTATTTTGTATAAGAAAAGAGGATTAGGAATGTTTGTAACTGAAGAAGCTGAATCGATTATTATTGAACAGCGACGACGCACATTCAAAAAATATACGCTACCCGCTTTAATACGGGATGCTGCGTTGTTGAAATTAAGCAAAGAAGAATTAATTGAACTTATAAGAGGTGAATTTCATGATTAAATTAAAAGATGTTACAAAAAAATATGGAAAAAAAGTAGTGTTAGATCGAGTCAACTTAGAATTTTCAAATCCTTATGGAATTTATGGTTTACTTGGACGTAACGGAGTTGGCAAGACGACCATGATGACTATGATCTTTAATATGATCACTGATTATGAAGGAATTATCGAATTAAATGGTCAAAATGTAAAAAATAATGATGAAGCACTTGCGCAAATGGTCTACGTCGGTGGAGAAATTAATTCAATGAATTTTATTTTCCAAGGAAAAATCAATAAATTGATTCAATATTATCAATTGATGTATCCAACTTTTGATGCAACATTTGCACGCAAAATGTTAAATGATTATAAGATTAATGAAAATGAAGCATTCAAAAAATTGTCAACTGGAAATAAAACACTCGTTCAAAATGTAATGGGACTTGCGACACGTGCGTCCATTAGTATATTTGATGAACCAACGAACGGATTAGATTCTGTTAATCGTAAGAAATTTTTTGATTTTATGATGGCTGATTATGAAAAATATCCGCGCATGATAGTGCTGTCAACACATCTGATTCAAGAAGTGGAAAATTATCTAACAGATGTCATCATGCTGAAAGATAGTACTGTTTTACTTGACGAAATGATTGAAGTCATTCAGGAAAAAGCGTATCGCATTAATAATTACTATCCAGAAAATAAAAATATCATTCACCAAGAAAGCCTTGGAAATTATAACATATATGATATTTATGATGAATTATCGGATGATGAGCGCCAAACAATCAATAAAGCCGGTGGTACAATTGAACATTTAGATTTACAGACATTATTTAATGACTTGATGGAGGGATAAAGATGACACGTATTTTGGCATTAAGAAAGAAACAAATGGCATATGCCTTGAAATGTTCTTTGCTTATCAGTTTAGTGATTTTTATGGTTATGATTTTTGCGATTTTAGGAAGTCGATATTCAAATATAAATGTAGATAGTGTAATGCTACGTCCAGCATTATTACCAAAAGTATTCAGTGTTTTGGCATTGATATCGAAAGTGCTTTTTATATTTGTTACAGCATCAGATGGATTATTAAACTTTGATTCAAGTTTGCGCTTTGGTATTTCAAGAAATAGTTATGTTAAATTGAATTTAATCATTTTTGCCTTCTTGACAATTGTTTATAAATTTTTCGATTCATTTGAGACCGTCTTATTATCTGGCACATATGGTCAATATTTTAATGAAGCATTATCAAATCTGACTATAAATAGTTTGCTATTGACATTTATGATAGGAATGTGCTACGCAATTTCTAGCTATTTATATTATCGCTTTGGTTGGAAAGCTGCTGTTGTCATCCTAGTTGGTTTTCTTGTAGCGCCAATGATTTCGGGAGTTGCCGCTGCTTTATTTGCTGCTCATTATCAAACTCCAACATATGTTGCAACTTTAATTGAATTTATATTGGATTATAAAGAACTTTTCTATGCATTTGGGGCAGTCATTTTGGTGGGAATTTATAATACACTCGTTCACAAAGTTGAACTTACAAATTAGAATTAAATATTTCAAAATGTTATATATTATAAAAAATATGCTATCAATAATTTTTAAAAGAGAAAATGATTGAAAAAAATTAGTATAATAAATAGAAGAAAGAACACAAAAAGCCGCTATCTAAGCGGCTTTTTGTGTTTTGTTATGGAGATAATCATTCACAAGTTAGTGGTGTAAGGATGTATTTTTTTCATCATCATTAATGAAAAAAAGCGTATGGAAACGCTTACTGCATTTGCTAAAATTAAGAAAAGGAGTTGGTGTAATTTGAGTAAAGTAACACTATTAGATACGATTCGATCTATTCCATCACTAATTGATCAATTGGATCATAAAGCATTTGAAAAATATTTTAATTTGAAATATAAAAAAATAGTGATTATAGCATCTGGAACCTCATGGAATGCTGCTAGTTTTGTTAAAAGTAAGTTATTAAAAAATAAAGAATTGAATATTGACATTTTTTATCCTAACTATTTTATAAGTGAAATTAATGAGGATTTTATTGATAAAGAAATATTGTACCTATTTATCTCTCAAGGAGGCACGACAAAGACAGTATTAGATTGTATACAGCGCATTAAAAATATTGGAGCGAAAACGATGTCTTTGACAGAAGAAGCAACTTCTCCTATTGCACAAGCGAGTGATTATAATTTAGAGATAGGTTCCATTCATGAACCCTTTAAATTTAGAACATCTGGATATACCATGACTGTTATAACATTGATGCTCTTTTTTGTTTCACTTATTGGAGAAAAGCAAGAATTATTTGAATATATCGATGATTTAAAGCATGTGTCATGCGATATTAAGCATGCCATTGATGATGCATTGATTTGGTGCAAAAATCATCAAGTTGAGTTGAAAAAGGATAAAATTATATTTTATGCAGACAAACATTTATGGCCTGTTGCACAAGAAGCAAGTTTAAAATTTATGGAAATGGTTCCCCTTATGGCAGTAAGCTATGAATTTGAGGAGTTATTTCATGGCCCTCAAAATGCATTTAATCCAAGCATGTCCTTTATTTCATTAATCATGGAAAAAGACAACTTAAAAAAAGCCATCGCCTTGGACAGATTTTTAAGATATGAAATTCAAACCACATCATTTATATTAACAACTATTGAACAATCAGAAGAAGCAGAAAATCTTCACTATATAAAACATACATCGAAATACTTTAAAGAATTAGTGATAGTTACTTTCTTACAAGTATTAAGTTATCAATTAGCGATATTAAACAATCGTGATTTGAATGAAAGATTAAATAGTTCTATTGATTATTATTTTAAAAAACAAGTTTAGGGAGAAAAATTATGAAATATTTATTAATTAGTCATGGTCATCTTGCAAGCGGAATGAAATCGGCTTTAGAAGTAATCTTAGGAAAAAATGAAAAGATCATTGCCATAGACATGTATGTAGATGGCAAAACATTTGAAGAAAAATTAAATGAAGCAATGAAAACGGTAGGCTTACAAGAAGAATTGATTGTGATTACTGATGTTTATGGTGGAAGTGTCAATCAGAAAGTCGTCTCACATTTTGGTGTGGACAACAATTATATTATTTCAGGAATGAATCTTCCCATGCTACTTGAGCTGATTGGAACCAATGCTACAGATCTAAATGTCATTAAAAAAATAATAAGTGAGTCGCGGGAACAGATCGTTTATGTTAATAGTCTGTTGGAATCGACGATAGAAGAAGACGAGTTTGGATTTATAGAATAAGAAGGAGGCGCAATATGATTCAATATATAAGAGTTGATGACCGATTATTACATGGGCAAATTGTTTCAAGTTGGCGTGGAAGTTTACATTTCGATGCTATTGTCTTAGTCAGTGAGGTGGCATCTAATGATCCACTTAGAAAAGCTGCTTTGAAATTAGCAAAACCCGATGGTATTTTAATGGCAATAAAAAATACTGAGGAGGCGATTGAGCTTTTAAATAATCCGCTATTGAAAAGCAAAAAAGTATTTGTTATTACAGATACCATTAAAGCGGCTTCTAAAGTGATTAGAAATATTGAGGATTCGGTAGTGTTAAATATTGGTGGAATTCAAAAAGATGAAAATAAAAAGCCGATTGTTTCCTTTGCTTATATTGATGAAAATGATAAAGCATTATTAGATCAATTAGATGATGAAGGTTATGAAATTGAGTTTCGATTAGTACCTACTGATCAGAAAATAAAATATTCGGATGTGAAGTAAGGAGGTTTTTTTTATGAAAGAGGGATTATTAGTAGGACTTGCTGTTGCATTCATATGGTTCGTTGAAAAAATGTTAGGAACATCAATGGTCAATAGACCCATTGTTATTTCAAGTCTAGCAGGACTGGCACTTGGAGATCTTCATCAAGGCATTATTATTGGTGCCAGCTTAGAACTTGTTTTTATGGGTGCTATTCAAGTAGGTGCGGCAGTGCCTCCTGAATTGCTTGTTGGGACAGCATTAGGAACCGCTTTTGCAATTACGAGTGGTCAAGGAGCAGAAATTGCATTAACGTTAGGATTGCCTATTGCGATTTTAGCTCAGTCGTTGAAGGTTTTAGTATTTATTATTAGAAGCTGGTTTATGGATTATGCAGTTTCACTTGCTAAAAAAGCGAATATTCGAGGAATGTTCTGGCTAAATATGGGGGGACTTCTTCTCCAATGTTCAATGTATTTTATTGTTGTCTTTTTAGCTTTATATTTTGGAGCACCCGTTGTTCAATCATTTGTTGAAAATATTCCAGAAACGTTAATGCATGGATTAGAAGTGGCTGGTAAATTATTACCAGCTGTTGGGTTTGCGCTCATATTGCAACCGATGATGAACAAGCATAATTTTTTATATTTCATCCTAGGATTTGTAATGCTTTCTTATTTAGAGTTACCAATTATGGCAATTACTATTTTCGGAATTGTGCTAGCATTTGTCATTGTTTTTGAAGGAGAAAAAGCTTCTAACCAACATGACAATAATGGAGAAAATGAAGATGAATTGGAGGCGCTTTTCAATGACTGAGAAATCAATGTATACAAAAGAAGAAAAAAAGCTTTTTAGAGAAATATTTTGGTCATCATTTTTACTTGAGAACTCCTATAATTATGAAAGACAACAGGCTTTAGGTTTTGCCATTGGAATGTGGCCTGCAATAAAGAGATTTTATAAAAATAAAGAAGAGCAAGGGAAAGCTCTTATCAGACATATGCAGATTTTTAACACTACACCACATGTTGTAACATTAATTACTGGAGTCGCATCAGCAATGGAAAAAGAAGCTGCAACCAGTCCTGATTTTGATTTGAGTTCTATTAATAGTGTAAAAGTATCATTAATGGGGCCACTGGCTGGGATAGGCGACTCATTCTTTTGGGGAACACTTCGAATAATTGCAACGGCAATTGCCATTCCTTTATGTGAACAAGGCAGTATATTAGGACCTCTCTTATTCTTGCTAGCCTTCAATATTCCTCATCTTTTAGTAAGATATTATGGTGGAGTTTGGGGATATACCCTTGGAACATCTGTATTAGATAAAGCAACAGGCTCCTCACTCATGAATAAAGTGTCAAAAGCAGCAACGATTGTAGGGTTAATGGTTATAGGGGCAATGTCAGCAAGCATGGTTAATATGGAAATCACGACACAATTCACGCTAGGCGAAACGCCTTATTTGATTCAAGATTTTATTAACCAAATTATGCCAAATTTATTACCTCTCCTTTATACTTTATTTATGTATTGGCTGTTGGCACGTAGAAAACGAAACTCTACATTTCTTTTATTAGTGACAATTGTTTTTGGTATAGCAGGTGCTTATTTAGGTATTTTATAAAATTTAAGGGGAGATTTTATGTATGGCCTTTCTAACAGAGAAACATTGATTTTATGTTATTTGAATCCTGATAATTTTATAACTTCTAATAAACTCAGTGCGAATTTAAGTGTGACTGAGCGAACAATTGTAAATGACATCTCAAAATTAAAAATTTTCCTTAGAAAAATGGGAAATGATATTATTGCAAAACAAGGAATGGGGTACATACTAAAAAAGCTCTTAAATATAAATATTGATAAAAATCAAATGATCAAAAATAAAGATCTTATTTTGAACAATTATGATAGAGTAGCATATATCATCCATAAATTTATATTTATGGATGGTTTTGCTACTATTGATTCTCTTTGTGATGAACTTTACATTAGTAAATCGACATTGAATAAAGCAATAAAAACTGTTAGGGAGCTTCTGTCTGACTTTGAATTAACATTAGAAGAATTGTCTCATCATGGCTTAAAACTTAAAGGACCGGAATTTCAACGGCGAAAAGCAATTATTTATTTTTCGCAAGAAAGTTATTGGAAAAATTTATCGCATGAAGAGCAACATATAAACTATTGGGGGAATGAAGTAGGACAAATTAGCTTATTGGTCAAGAAATATCTCTCACAACATAACATTTTACTTACAGATAAAAGCATAAAGCGATTTACTTATTATCTTATTTTAGCTATCAAAAGAAATGAGCATGCAAATAAATTAAAGCAATATATTTGTCAAAATAAACCGCAGAATTATGAATCAGAAGTTCGAGATATGGTAGCTTTCACTCAAAAGCTTTTAAATGAGCATCATCCCATAGATGCTTTGACAATTCAATATTTAATGTGTTACCTAGAAGGTTTGGAAGAGATTTCAACTATCAATGTAGAAATACTTAAACTTACACATGAAGTACTAGATGAAATACAACAAAATTTTAAAATCAGTTTTGAAGACAATCGTTATATTATAGAATCGCTCTGTAAACTAATTGAATTTAGTTTAAAAATGACTAAGTTTGATATTTTTCAGTCAAAATCACTTATTCATGATTATTTTAGAAGATATATATTCGCCTCAAAAATTACAATTACTGCCCTTAATCAAATTTATAATGTGACAGGAATGAAAATTAGTGAAGAAGCTTTTGAATATTTTATTCCACTATTTCAAACAGGGTTGAATATGATTTCTCAGGCAGAAGAAGATATTATTTTATATACGGGCAATGATATGATACAGGAAGGGTTTATTAAACAAGAATTGTTGAATAAGCATAATTTCAATTTAAAATTTATTAAACGATTAGAAGATCTTGATGCATGTTCAGAAGAAGATATTTTGATTTATACAAAAAATGTGATTCTTTCAAATGTAAAAACAAAATATCTTTTAAAATTTGATGATTTTAATAATTATAATGAATTTAACCTAGCGTTACAGCATTTGCGAGATAAGTCAAAGATCCAAAAATTGAATAAATATATTACGGCACATTCATTTTTAGAACTTTCAAGCTCAAAAAAAGTAGAAACTCAGGAACAAATTTATTCATACTTATATGAAAATGACTACTTAAAAGATCATGCAAAAAATAATTTTGTTTATAGTGAAATAGGAAATGGATTGGTACATATTCAAGATTTGAAGAAATATATTAAAAAGAATTTGTGCTTAATTGTAAAATTAAAAAAACCTATACTATGGGATAGAACAATGATTAGTGTACTCTTTTTAATTAAAACTAAAAAAGATGGTGATGAAGATTTATTTTATCTCTGTCATTTATTTTCCAAAATTGCGAATCATCCGAATGCATTAGAATATTTGAAAGATAACTTTCCTTTTTACAATTTATGGGATCTGCCAGGAATTTAGGAAAAACACAAAAAATTATTTTTGAAATATAGCATTTGAAGAGTAAATAATTTTTTATTCAATGGTTAATTAAAAAATTGCATAATAAAAAGCCGCTTAAATAGCGGCTTTTTGTGTTTTATTATGGAGATAATCGGGCTCTATAAAACTTTTTATAAATGTTGTTATATCAACGTTTTTATAGATTTTTCTATAAATTTGTTACGTTATTTGTTACGTTCCACATATTCCGCAAAACTTTTTCCGAAGTTTTCTGCACTGGCTTTTGTAACATGAGTATAAATGTTCATCGTGGTCGTGGCGTTAGAATGCCCCAAGCGTTGCTGCACGTTTTTGATGGTAGCTCCTGCTTCAAACGCGATGCTTGCGTGTGTGTGGCGCAAGCCATGAATTTTTATAGGTGGAATGTGTGCTTGTGCTGCAATCTGTAGCAACCATTTTCTGGGCATGCTATCAGAAAGTAATTTTTCATCAGAGCAAGTGAACACATAATCGTTTAATTGATATTTTTTTAATTGTTCAAGTATTTGAATCGTTTTATGGTCTAAAGAAACTGTTCGAAAGCTAGAGAGATTTTTAGGTTCTTTGATATAAACTTCTGAAATACCGTTTTTGCCCATTTTTCTTGAAATGCCTTGGCTAATTGACACTTTGCATGTTTCAAAATTTACATTTTTCCACGTTAACGCGATGGCTTCTCCTTTGCGTAATCCTCCGAAAATTAAAAGTCTAAAAAAAGCTTGCTGCTGAAGGCTTTTATTTTCTAATACTTCTAAAAACTTGCGCAATTCTTCTTTTTCATAGAAAAGTTTTTTACTTTCTTTGATAGGCGGTTTGGGGATGGTGATTAATTCAGAGGGGTTATTGTGAACGATTGAATGCTTGAGTGCATATCTAAAAATTCTTTTGATGGCAGAGGCCCATCGTCTGCATTTTTGAAAGTTTTTCCATTGATTAATAATTTTTTGAAGATCTGTAGCGGTTATTTTTCGTATTTTAAAATGACCGAGCGCTGGCAAAATACGATTTTCAAACATTTTTGTCGTAGAAAGATAAGTCGAGGCCGCAACCGTATTTTTATACTCGTCATTCCACAAGTGATATACTTCTTCAAAAGTGTAGTTGTCAGTATCCTGTGTACTATCAAAATATTTACCCGCCACAACTTTTGCTTCGGTGTTTTTCAGCCACAACGTTGCTTCACGTTTGGTTTTAAATCCCGATCGATTGGTCCGCTTTTGTTTTCCAGTCTTTGGATCCACCCCAAGATATACCCCTTGAACTTTCCACCGAGTTTCGCCGCTTTTCAGTTGATATTTTTCGGGTTGTGCCATGAAATAAACTCCTTTCTATGATATAATGAATATTATAAAGAGCCCTTTTAAAAGGGTGATTTTGGTATAAACACACGCGATTTGCTGGGGAGCAGGGCGTGTGTTTTTGTTTTTTTATAGTGAAGTGAAACGGCAAATGTTTCACTTCGCCATTTCATAGTGAAGTAAAAGCCAGAATACTTCACTATTGTTTCATATAGTGAAGTGAAACCGTTTTCGACTTCACTATGATAATTTATTGGATAATTTGTAATAAAAAAAGCCGACACCTAACATGTGTCGGCACAACCCGTGGGTTACACGAGCCAAGGGCGAACCTTGTTTCCTCATAAAAAAATATACTACATTTTAATAAGGTAGTCAACACATTTAGAGATTACAACGGTGAAGAGAAAACATTTTCTGAATAGCTACTAATAGTTTTTGATTTAGGCCGCAAATTCATTTTCAATTGTTTTCTTATCATTGAAGTTCACTACTTTAATATTATAATTTTCTAAAGCTAATTTATAATCGTCTGAAAGATTATTAAAGCCATCTTCGCTTATAATAATTCTTAACTCCTCATTGTCATTATAATTAGATTTTCTTACTTCAACTGTATCCAGCCAGCTTGCTAGTATGCTTTCAACTTGAGATTTATTAATAGTTCTAAAAACTTTCACTAATTTTGTTTTACCATTTGAGTGGAACGCATAATTAAACTTGTGATTTAAATGTGATTTACCGGCTAAATTAAACTCTGGTAAAAAAATATATTTTTGGTTGTTAGTATTAAAGTAATCTTTAACGTCGTCAAAAAATTGTTGATAAACATTCTTTTGGGATAAATAAGTTAAATCATAAATTGAAAGTAAAAGTTGTGTCATGTCATGAATAGCTTGTCCTAATTCATTGGTGATCGTTATCTTGTAAATCTCATTCTCTTTATTAATACTAAAGCCATAGTAATTTATTTTTGAATCAAGCAATTCCCGTCTTTTATTTTTTTTATTTAAATTAATATCTTGAAGATTCATGTCCCAATATGTGTATCCATTATCTGTAATAATATATTTTTTCCCGTCTGCTCTAACTTCAAAGGAAATGCTTTCTCCTGTAGAATTTATAAAAGGGGTCACCACCTCAGTTTTTTGCCCTTTTGTTTTAGGAATTTGTGTGTTTTTTTCAATAAATTTCATATAACTTTCCTTAATCGCTAATGCATCCATGAATAACACCCCCTTCATATTTATAGTATACATTAAATAAAATAGTTTTATGATTTAATTTAGACCAACAAATCTGTTTGGATGTTAATATTTAACAAGCCATTGTATTCAGTGTTTAAAAACTTAAGTACTTCTTTTAATAATAAAATAAAGTTATTAATACTATAAATATTTGCGTATGGCAAAGAATGAGCTTTCATATAGGTTGCTCCATCAGCTTTGTTAAAATACTCTTCTTCAGAAAAGATGTTTATACGTAGGCCTGCAACCTTTTCTTGGTTAGAATTTTTATGGAAGTTGTTGTCGATATTAACTCTAATTAAATTGATATTATTTTTAGCTTCCCTGAAATTAATTGTTTTTCTGTAATCTGAGAAAAAGTAATTCAAAATAAAAGGATAGCCATTATTGCCCAGTATTTTAATTTCTCCAGTTTCCTTATGAGATGTAAAAGTTTTATCGATTTTTTTCTCGAGACTTTTTACTAACTTTATAAGTTCTTCAGCTTGTTGATCATTTATTGCTAAGGACTTCAATTTTTTCACCTTCTATATTATGAATTTAACTTTTATAAAATCATAAACTAATCAATTCGTTCAAATACCATAGTGGCTTGAATTCTGTCTCCACCGCCGAAACCTTTTGAACCTCCATTGGTAGTAGAAATAGTGTGTAGTCGATATCCTTTTTCAGCTTGCTGATTAATAACATCTTCAAGCTCTGTTAAGTTTTTTGAATTCACACCAAAAAATTTCTCTTTTAAAACAACTTGTAATACGACGTATTTTTGCATAGTTATGCTCCTTTCAAAAATTAAATAATTACTTTCCCTAAAATCTTAAAGTCGTCTTTCTCTTGAATGACCAGATCTTCATATTTCTCATTCAGCGACTGTAAACGAACTTCACCATTTGTTTTGAATCTCTTCATTGTAATCCCACCGTTCACTGCAAAAACGCCCAATTCGCCATTTTCAAGCACGGGCTGGGGTTTGTATTCGATAATATCGCCATCAAAAAAATCGGGTTCCATGGAGTCGCCGTTGACCATGAGGCGGATGGTTTCTAAGCCGACAAAAGGAACGGGTTGTTGTCCGACAAGGGGTTCGCCTGCAGCCGTCTGCCCCACCACGTAGTCCGCATAATGTTCTTCCAGTCGCTGCTGCTCCAATTGATGTTCTGCGAAGTGGTAAACTTTTTCTTGACGATATTCAGAGAGTAGTTCTGAGACATCGTTGATTTTTTGAAGAGTGGAAGACTTAGAATTATTTTTACTTTCAGAATTATCCAGTGATACTAATTGGTCACCATCAAGGGATATTATCAAATCATCAAAATCCATATTCATTGCATTTGCCAATTTATGAATAGTCGTAATTGAAGGAATAACTGGGTCGCCAGAATTAGGGTTTTTATTTCTTTCTAGAACTGAAATATAAGCACGACTTAAGTCGCTCAATTCTGCAAAATCTCTCATATTAATATTATGTTTTGTTCTATATTGCTTAATTATTTCACCTAGGTGCATAAAATCACTTCCTTTGTCTAACACATTATACATCTAATGTAAGTATAGAAAATAAAATAAGCAAATGCAACTTTTTTGTCTAATATAGTTGACAGCTTTTGTCTAGTATGTTAGACTATGTATGAAGTTAAGGAAGGGAGGAAATGAAATGGCTAAACAAAAAAAGAAGAAGCCTATAAAAGACTTCTCCTTGAAAATCAAATTCAAGCTACTAACGCTAGCGATAGAATTTGAAATAAAAATCAGTAGATAGTAACTATAGACCCTAAAAGGGGCGAAAGCCCCTTTGGAAGGGAGGTTACTCTCTAATAAGAGTTTAGCATTTCAGAGTACTCCTTTCAAGGACGTATGTTACAATGCGTAAGAAAGGATGAAAATAATGGATAAAGAAAAATGGTTGGGTACCTGGTGGATGAAAGACACCGAAAAAAATGGCAAACGTAATGTAGAGGCTGAATTTGAAGCAGGAATTATTCCTAGCGCATTGCTTATTGGAATCGTCATCTACTTAATTTCTAAGATGTTTTAAAAGATATAAATGCTATCTGAAAGGATAGCTTTTATATATAGCAATCTGTCTAATATGTTAGAATTTAAAAGAGGTGATTTTTATGACAAAATTTAAAATTAAAGAGTTAAGAGAAAACAAAAAAATGACACAAGATGAGTTATCTGATAAATCCGGCGTTAGCAGGGCAACAATTAGTTCACTAGAGAACAATGATACAAAAGTTTCGAACACATCAACATTAGTGAAACTAGCTCGAGCTCTAGATGTGAATGTAAAAGATTTATTTTTTTAATATCTTGTCTAATATAGTAGATTTTTTAAGAAAGGGTGGGGAGATGGAAGAGAGAAAAAATATAATAAACACATCTTTAAGATTAACGGAAGAACGAAATAATTACATAAAAGAAAAAGCGAATGAGATAGGTATTTCTCAAAACGCTTTAATTAATGTGTTGATTGATTTAGGAATTAAATTTTATGAATTGAACCTTGAGGATGTTCTTTTTCATATTTGGAAATGCCCATCAAAATAAAATATTCAATTTGGGCATTTAGTGAACGTAATTCTTGTTCTGATATTTCTTTTAGTTTAGCGTGTACTTCTTCATCTAGCCTAAGTTGTAAAGCTACTTTTTTAGCTGACACTATAATCATCTCCTTTGATATGAATATAATATCATTTTAAAATCATTAAAAATAGATTTAAAATAGTATTGACTTAGTATCAATATAGTAGTATTATAGTGACACTAAAACAGTATTAAGGAGGAAGTCAATGAAAAAGTTAGTTACAACTACTTTAAGATTACCAAAATGGTTAGACGATAAACTAAAAAAAGAAAGCGCATATAAAGCGATTAGTAAAAACGCGTTGATATTGGAAAAGCTAAGACAAGCTACAAAAACAACTGAAAAATAGCTGATTTCATAGTGATGTTTGAAATAAAATTTTCACACGATTACTCACGATTATTTTAGAAAGGGTGGGGAGATGGAAGAGAGAAAAAATATAAAAGAAAAAGCTCTCAAGTTTAAACGAGAGCCTGATTATGAAGATGTTATAGAAATGTTTGAATTACTGACACCAGAGGATATGAAGCGTTTATATTTCATCATTATTGGGTTGCTGGCTAATCGAGGTTATGAATTCATCAATCGTTGAACGATTTTCTGCTGGAAGCTCCATGTATCGCTTAATCAAAGAAATGGAAAAATCTGAAAGGCTGTATTGTTTTTGAATATCGGCTAAAAATTCATCTTTAGTCTGATTAAACATCTCGCCTTGTCCAGTGCGTAGCCAGTCTTCGTTGACGTTGTAAGTATAGCAAATGAGTTTTAGCATTTGGTCGGTTAGGTTGTTTTTACCTGTTTCAATTTGAGAGATAGCCATTCTGCCAACTCCTAAAGATTCGCCAAATTTTTCGCCAGACAATCCTAATGTTTCACGTAGTAATTTTACTCTTTCATTCATGATGTTACCTCCTTTTAAACTCATTATAAGAAAAAAGAGGAGAACAATCAACAAAAAGTAAATTAAAATTACAAAAAACTTGACATAGTAATTTGTGTTTAATATAATGTAAATAGAAATTACAAGAAAGGAGGACAAACATGCTAGAAAAAATAATAGCTTTAGCGATTTCAATTTCAACAATTGTTCATCTGTACTACCAAATCAGAATTAAAAAGTTAGAAATCGAAAAGCTAAAGCTAGAAATTAAAGCACTAAAGAGAGAGTAAATCTCTCTTTGGTGGATATATTCTAACATGTTTTAAAAAAGAATGAAATACATTTTATTCATAATGGCATTAGCCATTTTAATTCTTTTCATTTATGACTTGAAGTTGTCTAAAGACATTCAAAAATTAAAAGAACAAAAGGAGGAATTGCTATGAAAGAACAATACACCAAAAAAGAAGAAAAACAAGCAAAAGAGTTAGCGGAACAATTGGAAAAATTAGGAGAAAAAGACTTAGAAAAAGTGAGTTGGGTTATTCATGGAATTGAATTATCCAAGGAGCGAGCCGGCATATAGAAAGGGTGGGGAGGATGGAAGAAAGAGGAAAGCGAGAATGGGAAAAAATAACACTTCGCATACCTAGTGAGTTACACGAAGCGTTAAAAGATATTGGTGATTGCACGGGTTTAACAATCAATTCTCTTATGATTTTGGCGGTTCTGAAACGTCTGAATGTTCTTTAACGTATTCTTGGATAGCTACAATTATTTCCGCAGTTACAGAACGATAATTTTCTTTAGCGATTTTTTCAATTTGTTCATAAACGTCAACCGGCAATCTAAAAGTAAAGCGTTTAATTTCTGTTGTCATTGGGCACCTCCTAGTGACACCATTATAACACCGAATATTTTAAAAAGAAACTTGACACCACAAATACACCACATTATAATGAGTTAGAAAGGTGGTGCATAAGTGGTGTCTAGACAGATTAGATTTACTCTAAGAATTTCTAATGAGTTGAATAAAAAAATAGAACAGATATCGGAAGAGAAACAATTAAGTAAAAATAGAGTTGTTATTGAAGCGTGTAAACGATTAGTCGATGAGTGGAATAAGTCGCATGGGAAAAACGAATAGAAAGGACGGAGAGAATGAAAAAGTTAATAAAAACACTCGCTTTACTTCTAGTGGCAAAAAGATGGCTAGATTATGTAAAACGAGTGAGTAATAAAAAAATTGATAAAGGTACTCTTTCGGCTAAAAAGATTTTGATAAAAAATCTTAATTAAAAATAGTCATTAAAATCTTTTTTAGTTTCATCGAGTAGAGAAACATAGTAACCGTTTGCTTGCTTTTCTAGAGCATAGTTAGTATCTATGTTTTCAAACCCTTTATTTGTTTCTGTGTATACGAAAATAACGCCATTATCTAGAGTTACACGAACAACTTTATTGTTTGACGCGTCAAAGCGTTCTTCTTTGGATTGAATTGCAGCGCCTTGAGCGTCGTATTTTAAAGTATCGAAAGTATTCATCGTTTCACCTCCTTTATGGAGAGTATATCAGAGAAAGGACGGAAAGAATGAAAAACATAATGAAAACACTCGCCCTAGTCGCTATTGGGGTAGCGGTAGGACGAGTGAGCAAATCCGTTCATCATTATCAAACTAAATATACAGAAAATGATGAACGTATCGTTGAATCATGGATACAAATAGATCTTTTGGGAAAGAGTTATTGTATCTCTAAAAAATATCTTTACATTTAGAGTTTTTTCCATTTATTCCCTGGCTTTTGAGTAGGAGGCAAGCGGTCGCCTGGATCAATGGTAACTATCCGTGGCTTGTAAACTTTACCTCCTTGAGGACCAACTTCCTTGTATTTACCTTTAGGCTTGTTGTCTTCGCCGGGTTTAAATAGTTGTTTCGCCATATTTTCACCTCGCTTTTTAATTAAAGGCATATCGCTCAGTTGGTAGTTGGTCGATATGCAAGCATAGTATAACACACTACTTAGTTATACACAACCATTTATGGTATTATGGATAACTTTGTCAACAACATATAGGGGGTATTCAATTGAAACAAATTATACGATTAATTAATAACTCTAAAAAAACAAGATATCAAATATCAAAAGAAACGAACATTCCACAATCTACACTAAGCAGAATCGTACATGGAAAACAAAAAAATATTGAGTTGGCAACCGCTGAAATGTTACTAAAAGCGCTGGGGTATGAAATCGTTTTTAGAAAGGTGGATAAAAATGTGGAGAATGGTAAACGCAAAATTGAATCACTTCTTTGAAGCGGATCTTACGATCGAACAAACTAAAGAACTGATGTTATTTTCGTTATTTTTTGGAATTTTTGGAGTGTTACTTGCGTTTAACGTGCCACTTGGATGGTGGCTTTAAGTGAACAGGGGGTGGATAAAATGTTTAGCAAAGAATTTGAAACATCACTATGCAACCAATTGGTTGACGGCATGAAAGAATATCTTGATGAGTTGACAAAGCGTTCTGCAGACAAAAATCGCCGATATTTCAATTCAAAAGACGCTGCAGAATATCTTGGCGTAAGTCGTGGAACGTTGCGTGCATGGGTGAATACGGAATCGTTGCCAATGATTAATGTGACGGGAAGTAACCTTTTTGATAAAAAAGACTTGGATGAATTTATGGCTAGAAGAAAAATTAAAGGGGAGGATTAAGTGAAAAAACAAACGGTAGAATGCTTAATCAAAAATTCTAATGCATATCCATGCATTAAAGAAAGGAGAGCAAGTTCATGGAAGAGAGTTTTTACATGGCTGGTATGGAGTATCCAACGGTTATTAATATCACAAAGGATCCGAAATTTGAAAAGATGATCGATAAATACGAACGGCTGTTAGAAAATGATGAATTGACCCCGCAACATAAAGAAGAAGTGGACATGGTACTTATGGCGTTCGATTACTGTGAACGCATTTATTACGACTTAGAAATTGAAAAAGAGCGAAGCAGAGAGTTAGAAGACCAAATTTACAACTACAAAAAAAGATATGGCTACTGAAAGGAGTAAAGAAATGAAAAAAGATTACATTCAAGAAGTGAATGCAAATATAGATATGTACATTCGTTATAAAAGAACCGAGTATTTAGAAACTGCTAAGCGAATTATTGCTGAAATGAAAGAAAATAAAAAGGCTCTTGCTGGACACAAGAGCGCATAAAAAAACATTCAAACTAAGTATAACAAAAATAGGGGGAAATTAACATGACAAATCAAGCAAAATCTCAAATTGTAACATATGAAGCAAATGGACACGAGGTGAAACTTTCGCCAACAATTGTCGACCAATTTATCACTAAAGGAAATGGAAAAGTTACTATGAATGAAGCGTTCAACTTTATGAATTTGTGCCGATATTCACAGTTGAATCCATTTTTAAATGAAGCATATATTGTGAAATTCGGCGATAAACCCGCGCAAATGATTGTTGGGAAAGAGGCATTTATGAAAAGAGCAAATCGACAGTCGCAATTCAACGGATACAAAGCCGGAATTACTGTGCTGAATTCGCAAGGAGATGTTGTGAAAAAAGAAGGACAAGCGGTTTATCCAAATGAAAAGTTGTTGGCGGGTTGGGCGGCAGTTTATAGAAAAGATATTGACTATCCTATTTTTGTTGAAACGAGCTTGACAGAGTATTCCAAAGGACAAGCGACATGGAAAGATATGCCCGCGAACATGATTCGAAAAGTTGCGTTGGTCAATGCACTACGTGAAGCGTTCCCAGAAGAGCTCGGGACGTTATATACAGAAGATGAGCCACGCTATGACGAATCGCAAGAAAGAGAAAAGGTTCAAGCAACGGGTTCGAAAGCTAAAAAGTTACTTCAAGGGTTTAAGTCGCCTGATGATGAAGAAACAGAAAAAGAAGATGAGATTGAAGAAGCAAGCGAGGTGATGGAAAATGCAAACTTGTTTGAAGGCGAAGACGAGTCAATCATTCCCGCTGAACTTAAATAATGATAACGATTATTACAGTGCAGAAGCTAACTGGCAGTATATGTCAGTTAGCCAATATAAAAAATTTGTAGAATGTGAAGCGGCGGCGTTAGCAGAGTTGAAAGAAGAGTGGAAACCTGAAAGTGATCCTATCGCATTATTAGTCGGAAATTATGTGCATAGCTATTTTGAAAGTCCAGAAGTCCATGAACGATTTAAAGAAAAAAACAGATCGTTGATTTATGCAGATGCTACTGTAGCACAATATAAAAAAGCATTAGATAGTTTAGGACTGGATTATAAAAAGACTGCAAAGAAAGAAGAATTAGTTGATATTTATGAGTCTATAGAGGGCGACAAACCCTTCTTACACGGAAAAATTTATCGCGATTTTTCAATCGCTGAACAAATGATCAATCGGGTGGAAGATGAGCCTCTTTTCCATCATCTATGGAAAGGTGAGAGGGAAGTACCCGTCACTGGAAAATTATTTGGAATTGATTGGAAAGGTAAAATTGACTTACTCAATATAAAAGATGGATATTTCATTGATCTAAAAACAAATGCTAAATTTGATAAAAGGTATTGGTCAAAAGATTATGGTAGATATGTGAGTTTTGTTGAATCATTTGGTTATGTGTTGCAGCTGGCAGTGTATGAAAAGCTGCTAGAAAAACGCTACGGAAAACCGTTTGAAGGATTTATCTTTGCGGTTAGCAAGGAAACGCCTAGTAACGTAGAGGCAATTTATGTTGATGAACATAAAAAGGACTTTGAATTAAGTATGTTAGAAGAAAGAATTGATCACATTGATAAAGTAAAAATGGGTCAAAAAAAACCTAAAAAATGCGGAAAATGTGAGTACTGTAGAGGGCATAAAACGATCACAGATTTTATAGAATCATCAGCATTGATTGAATAGGAGAGTGAGAAATGAATAGTGTACATATAATTGGCAGAATTGGTCACGATTTAGAGCTAAGACAGACACAAAATGGAAAAAATGTACTAAATTTTAATTTGGCCATTAGCGAAAACTCGAACGAACCAACTACTTGGATTCGAGTAACCGCTTGGAACACAGTGGCAGAAAATACTACTCAATATTGTAAAAAAGGTAGCAAAGTTGGGGTTAGTGGAAAATTAACAAATAATAATTACACAGACAAAAATGGAAATGAAGTGGCTCGAACAGAAGTTGTTGCAAATTGGATTGATTTTTTAGATCCAGCTAACAATCAACAAGCCACGTTGAATAATACGCAAGAACAAGTTAATAAATTTTCAAATAATTCATTTAAACAACAAAATGAACAAGTTATTGTAGATGATGAACTTCCTTTTTAAAAATGTAAAAAACATTTAGAGAGGAGGAGAATTATGTCGGAATATTTTAGTCATGATAGTAATGCGCGAAATGATGAAAAATGCTTGAATCTAAGAATGAAACACGGCGCTGCTGGCTATGGTATTTACTGGATGCTTATAGAAAGACTCCGCGACCAAGAAGATTATACGAGTGTCAAAGATTACAATGCGTTAGCCTTTGACCTTCGTGCAGATGCAGGAGTTGTAAAATCGGTCGTTGAAGATTTTGGGTTATTTGCCTTCACCGAAAATGAAAAAGGTGAGTGTTTCTACTCCGAAAGTTTAAACCGAAGAATGAGTATGATGGAGGATATCAGTTCTAAGCGTGCGGCCGCTGGGAAAAAAGGTGCACAAAAGCGCTGGAACAAAAAGGATAAAGATGGCAAAAAGATAACAAAAGATAGCAAAGCTATGGCAAATGCTACAAAAGATGATAGCAAAGCTACTACTATCGCAATGGCAAAAAATGGCAATAAAAAGAAAATAAAAGAAAATAAAATAAATAAAAATAAAATAAAAGACAACAAAGACCATGCGGATGTCAAAAATGATCAGCGACCTAGGGAAAAGTGTGCCCAAAATGAGAATGGTTTTCAAAAGATTTCAAGAATTTACCAAGAAAATATTGGTGTCCTTACTCCACTAATTGCTCAAGATTTGCAACAGTGGGTTATTGACCTCAATACGGAAGTGGTAGTGTATGCTCTTCAACTGACCATCAAAAAAGGTGCAAGTTATTCTTATGCAAAAGCTATCATGAAAAATTGGATAGACAAAAACATTCAAACGCTAGAACAAGCGAAAGCAGAATCTTTAGCTTTCAAGAAAAAAACAATGCACGGTAGACGAGTGGAGTCTATACCAGACTGGATGAAAAATGAAAAGCAGAACAAAAGTGAGTATAAAAACATAGAACAACCAATACCGAATGAAGAGGTATTGAAAAGACTGGAGCGAGTCAGAACTTAAGCGAATTCTAATTTTGGGAGATTAATAGTTTTATGCATAAAATCAAAAAAATTATCATTCCTGGAGAATTTCCTGGAATGAATCAAATTATTCATGCAAATCGAACGAATCGATATGCAGCAAATCATTTAAAACAAAAAACAGATCATCATGTAAAAATGTATGCATTAAAAGCGATGAGAGAGGGAATTGTTTTAGATAAGCTGCCTGTCAATTTCACATTTATTTGGTACGTCAAAAATCGTCGCAAGGACAAAGACAACATTTCGAGTGCCGTTAAATTCATCTTTGATGGATTAGTTAAAGCGGGGTTACTAGAAAATGACGGGTGGGAACAGGTTGGAAATATCTCTCATAAGTTTGATGTGGACAAGAAAAATCCACGAATAGAAATTTATATGAGTGAACAAAACATCGAACGAAAACAGAAAGAACAGGAGATGAATAAAATGGAGCTTGCACAAGTGTATATGCCCACAACTAAAAAATATGAGCGTTACGAACTGCCAGACGGAGCGGCCTTTTATTCTAGAGACATGGACAAAGTTTGTTCCTGTGCATGGTGTGGGAAGAAATTGAAGTTTGGTGATACGTATACTAGTCGTCGTATCCATACCGAACAAGGGTTTGGATACGGAGTATGTGAAAAATGTTATTACGCACGTGACTTTAAACCGTATTAAAAATAAGGAGTGTACCCATGTTAAAAGAGGTTGAAGAGGTGCTAGACAAGAAAACAAAAAACATTGATGAAAGATTTTGGGCATTCGCAGTGCCTGTAGACGAGTAATTAATTTTAGGAGGAGTCACGTGAAAGAAGCAACAAAGCGATTTATCGAGCAATTACTGAAAGATTATCCTTTGCTGGATACTGAGATTAAAAAGCGAAGAGCGGAACTCCTCTATCCCACAAAAAAAGAAGACGAAAATATTGGAGGCGGGAGAAGCAATTTACCGAACAATCCGATTGAAAAAATTGTATTAACGCTAGACCAAGATATGCGACTGAACGCTTTAGAAAGACAGCGGAAGATTATAGAAAACGTTTTGTCTAAATTATCTGCTGTTGAATATCAAGTGATTGAAGCGAGATATTTTAAAAAGTTTGGTGACTCATGGGAGAAAATATCAATGGCTACAAATTATTCACGTAGAAATTGTTTTTATGTAAGAGACAAAGTACTAAAAGAAATTGCAGAAAAGTTGGGACTATATTAATGATTGCACTTTCTTTGCACTTTTAGCTACTTTTTGTGTGGTAAATTGGTAGTGTGGGAATTTAGATAAAAGTTATTTTAAAAAACAAAACTTGCAGACTGACTGGACAGACCGAACTAATAGATGAACCGTGAACGTTCTGCTTGCAATTCTCACGTATGCAGTCGTTATTAATTGCTATATGTTGTGTTCAAAGCGTACGTGTAGACTCTCGATGAGATTGAATAAATTGTGGCCATTTGTTCTCTAGGTGCAACTCCTGGACGAGAGCTTGGCCTTTATGATGTGCAAGGCCAAACGAGTGTTATTAGTTATAGCCTCATCTCCTTTCTTTGTTTACCCATCCAGTCAATTGCTGGGTGGGTTTTATTGTGGAATAAAAAAGAAGCCTGAAAACTCAGACTCCTAGTTTGTTTTTTAGTGCTTCTGTAAGAGTGGCGGAGAAATTTATATTTTCTTTTTCTGCCCAAATATTTAAATAGTTGGGAATAGACAATGTTTTTTTAATTAACGTATTATTAAATCTTTCTCTAGCTAACTGAACGTTTGCTTCGATGGGAATTAATAGGTCTCCTTGTGGGACATCAATATCTTGAGGAGTGGAAGCGACAGGAAACGATTCTCCTTCGTCCTCCATATCAACAAGTAAGCCTTCTAGTAAGTCTTTTGCCATATATAAGGCTTCGTGCATATCTTCACCACAGGTAAACGCTCCGTCAATATCGGGAAAAGAAACATTGATACCATCAACATCAAAATTAAAAATTGCATAGTAAAGTGACATGTGTATTCCTCCTAATTTTTATTTAAAAGAAGTTAAGCAAAAGCTTGCGGGTTATTTTTTCAAACCCGCTTGCTCCAAGATACTGTTTACTGTTTTCATTGGAATATCTTTCCGCGGATGTGGGATAGTCACTTTTCCTTTCTTTGTGGGGTGAATAAAGTGGTGGTGACTTCCTTTTGTATTCTTTTTGTACCAGCCGTCTTTTTGAATTAGCTTTATTAAATCTCTAGATTTCATTGCTTAACTCCTTTCTTTCTATACGTATTATAACACGTATCAAAGTTTGACGCAAGCCTTTTTTAAAAAAAATATAAATTAAAAATGAGATGATGATATATGAGTAAATTAACCGCAAGACAAAAAAGATTCGCTGATGAGTATATCATCACGGGAAATATTACTCAGGCGGCGATTAACGCTGGATACAGTAAAAAATATGCAGACCGGCAAGGATACCGATTGTTGGGAATTGTTGGGATGCAAGACTATATTGAAGAGCGCAACAAGCTGCTAGACGCTGAAAAGATAGCCGATATGCAAGAAGTGAAAGAGTTCTGGACAAATGTAGTCAGAGATGATGAAAACACGTTAAACGAAAGAATTAAAGCGTCTGAACTTATTGCGAAAACTTATGGGGCATTTCTGGACCAAGTGGAACAAACAGGTGACGTTGATATTCGAATTGAGTGGGCAGACAATGACTAAAATTCGGTTGGCTCCTTCTTATAAATCTGCACTAAAAACAAAGCAGAGATATCGGATTATTTATGGAGGTGCTGGTTCAGGGAAGTCTCACTTCTTGGCACAAGAAACATTAATTAATATGCTGCAAGATAACAGATATTCATACTTAGTCGTTCGTAAGACGGGAAAAAGTATTCGAATATCTGTTTTTAGATTATTAGTGGAAATGATAGCAGAGTACAATTTGACTCATTTATTTAGAATTAACCGTACGGAGATGAGTATGACTTGTGTAAATGGTTCATCTTTAATCACTAGCGGCTTAGACGATGTGGAAAAGTTAAAGTCTGTTGCAAATATTAATCGCATTTGGGTAGAAGAAGCGTCGGAAATAACGGAGTCCGATTTCAGTCAGTTAGATTTACGTATGCGAGGAACAAGCGCACTGGGTTATCAAATGACCCTCACGTTTAATCCAATTAGTGAGCTTCACTGGTTAAAAAAGCGTTTTTTTGATATTGGGGATAAGCAAGCGTTTGTCTTAAAGACGACATATAAAGATAATCCGTTTTTAGATGATAAATATATTCAAACGTTGCAGACAATGAAAACGACAGATCCGCAGTATTTTAAAATATACGCCTTGGGTGAATGGGGTAGTGTGGGTAATTTAGTTTATACAAATTGGAAGAAAGAAGATCTATCAGATATTAAAAACACATTCGACAACCATTTCAATGGACTGGATTTTGGATTTGCAGAAGATCCGACAGCTTTTATTAGAGTTCATTTAGACAATAAACATAAACGAATTTATATTGTTGATGAAATGTATCTTGTGCAAGAACACATCGATGCACTGGCACGCAAGCTAGCAATGAAAATTAACAATGAAATGATCACGTGCGACAGCTCAGAACCTCGAAGCATTGCAGATTTAAAAAGGCATGGCATACGGGCACTGGCGGCAAAAAAAGGACCAGGAAGTATTGAGCATGGTATCAAATGGATTCAAGGTTATCAGCTTGTCGTGGACGAGCATTGCATCAATACAATTAAGGAATTGACCAGCTACAGCTGGAGAGAAGATAAAGACGGGAACGCAATACCTAAGCCAGTAGATGCAAACAACCACTTATTAGATGCGCTAAGGTACGCACTTGAAAACGAAATGATTCAAAACAAAACTCAAGTTAAATTCTTTAAAGGAGGGATATAGTTGTATTTTACCTATCCAAAAGACACAGAGATTACTGCGTCAGTAGTAGAAGATTTTATCAAACAGCACGAAGAGAAAATTAAGCGATACGATGAACTTTATAATTTGTATGTCGGAAATGCTCCGATATTAAATCAAGAAGAAAAAGAAAACTATAAGCCAGATAACCGATTGATTGTTAACTTTCCAAGATACCAAGTGGATAACTTCAATGGTTTCTTTGTAGGAGTGCCCCCTAAAATTAGTTATAATAATCCGGATAAATCGGATGATCAAAATAAAACGATTGATGACATTATTAACGATTTTGAACGACGTAGTGAGATGCCTGATTTAATTTCAGAAATGAGTAAGCAGTCTTCTATCTACGGGCACGCTTTTGCTTATTTGTATCAAGATGAAGATGCGCAGTCTCGAGCGGTACGAATCCGTCCACAAAATGCCTTTGTAGTCTATGAGCAAACAGTTGCGCAAGAGCCTCTTTTTGCAGTGTATTACATAAAGAACGAAGATAACGAAATTGAAGGACAATTACATACAACGACGCATTCTTATGAAATCAGAAACGGGGAAGACGGAATTGTTCTAACAGATGAACGTCCTCATTTTTATGAAGATGTGCCGATTGTAGAATTCGTGGAGAATGACGAGCGATTAAGTTTAGTGGGCGTGACGGAGTCTTTAACAAATGCTTACAACAAAGCGATTTCTGAAAAAGCAAACGATGTGGATTATTTTGCAGATGCCTATCTCTCTGTTTTAGGCGTGGAGTTAGATGAAGAAGGAACCCATAAAATTAGAGACAATCGTATTATTAATATGTTTAATCAAGGTGGAGTTACTGGAGCAAAAGACATCGTAGTAGAATTTTTAGATAAGCCAGACGGAGATCAGACACAAGAAAATCTACTCGACCGATTGGAACGTCTGATTTATGAAACAAGTATGATTGCTAATATTTCGGATATTAACTTTGGTGGAACAAATATGAGTGGAGTTGCTCTTGAATTTAAATTGCAACCTATGCGTAATCTAGCTGCAGTTAAAGAGCGTAAGTTTATTAAGGCTCTCAATCGAATTTTTAAGATGTTTTTTGCGCTGCCAACAAATGTTCCACCTGTTGACCGCAACGAATGGCTGGATATTCAATATACATTTACTAGAAATTTACCTCGAAACATTCGTGAGGAAGTAGAAATTGCACGAGGTCTTGACGGTGTGGTTTCTAAAGAAACGCAACTACAAGCATTATCCATTGTGGACAATGCGAAAGATGAAATGGGACGAATGGAAACAGAAGATGTGGGACCTGCTTTATACGACTTTGAAAAGAGTGAGTAATCATGACTGGTTATTGGGAACAACGGAATAAAGAAAAACAGTATATGGAATCGTTGTTTAAAAGAGACGCAGAATATAACCGTACTCTCCAAGAAATCTATCTACGAGCGCAATCTGAGATTGAAAAAGAAATTCAAGCGGAGCTTGCACGATATGCTGGAAGAGAACAATTGTCTATTGTGGATGCACGAGAAAAGATTTCTAAAATGGACGTGGAAGCGTTTCAAACAAAAGCAAAAAAATATGTAAAAGAGAAGGACTTTTCTCCACGGGCAAACGACGAATTACGAGCCTACAACGTAAAAATGCGAATGAATCGATTGCGACTTCTTTATGAAAATATACGGTTAGAACTGATTGCTTTAGCGGATGAAGAAGAGAGAAAATTAAAAGAAAGACTGGATCAAGAAGCGTACGAAGAAATTATACGTCAGGCAGGGATATTAGGACAAAGTATTCCCGATTTAAACCTCTTAATACGTAAAACAAAAGCAATTGCTCAGGCGGATTTTAAAGGGGCTCACTACTCTGACCGAGTATGGAAAAGCATGTTTGATATGCAACGAGATTTAGAAAAGGTGATTGAGCAAGTTTTAATTCAAGGACGACATCCGAATGAAGCGTCACGTATCCTTAAAAAACACGTGCGGGAAGCTTTTGAGAATAAACGGTATGCTTCAGAGCGAATATCTATCACCGAATCTGCCAGAGTACAGAGCAGTTCACAAAAACTAGCGTTTGAAGAGTTTGGAGTACAGAAGTATGAATTTATTGCTGAAACAGATAGTAAAACCTGTTCCATCTGTGGAGGACTCGACGGGAAAACGTTTGAAGTGAAAGACATGGCACCCGGTGAAAATGCAGCACCTATGCATCCCAATTGTCGGTGTTCGGTGGCAGCGAAATCGAGTCGAAAAGAATTAAATGATCGAGCAGAAGCGATGGATATGGAACCAGGAATAACTACTGATATGTTGTCAATTGAAAAAACATTAGATGCTTATTTAGGTGGGCTTGAATATCGATTGAAAAGTGTTGGTTCTCTGAAAAGAAAAGTTAATGACCGCCCTTATGATAAAATGCGAGATGTGGTACGTTATACTTTTGTTGGGACACCAGATAATTTAGTGACTGAATACTTTAAAGCAATTGATAAGCTTGAGAATAAAGGGTATACTATAAGTAAAGTAAAGAACACGTGGATTGATCCTAAGAGCCCGTATAAAGGTATTAACACAAATGTATACTCACCAGAAGGCTATGAGTTTGAGATTCAATATCACACGAAAGAAAGCTTTGATTTAAAAAATGGTGAGTTGCATGAGTTGTATGAGAAGCAGAGAAAAATTAAAGATAAAAACTCACCAAAATATTTAGAAATTGATGATCAAATGTTTAAATTGTCTAAAAGGTTATTAGTACCCAATAACATTAGGAGTGTGGAATGATGGTTCAATATTTTGAGTTGTTAGATAACGAGAATAAAGGAACAATTGTTAAATCATATGGCCAAAAAAAATATATGTTGATAGATGGAGAATGGGTGCGAACAGGAATACTAACAGATTACCTTATGGCAGATATTTATGACGAAAGTCCGAAAAGTCCAAATGATTACATAGAAATTTCAGAAGAAGAAGCACTTAAAAAACTTGGAATAAATAACTAGCACTTAACTATAAAGTTAGGTGCTAGTTTTATGTACAGAAAGGAGTGAGCCTGTAGCTCTATGTGGAAAACGTATACCGAAGCATAGAAAGAGGTGATCGCCGTGTTCGGAAGAAAAGCGGCTTATCTGTAAGGAGGGAAAATAATGTATCAATTATGGAAGTTGAAGTGCTGGTTCATTCAGAAATTTTTATGTGTCCATGAATGGAAGTGGCGAGAATACGGGATTGAGTGCAGGTCATTTGCAACTTGTAAGAAGTGCGGGAAATTTACAGAAAAAACATAAGCTACTACTCCACGAGTAGTGGCTATTTTTATTGTCCGAAATGACGAAAAACTTCTCGACATACGGTCGTTAAATGGCATAGACATACGGTCTCAAAACGGAGGTAACGATATGGCAGAAGAAACAAAAACTGTTCAGGAAGTAGAAACTGAGACAGTCGACACTCAAGAATCTACTCGAGAAACAGAAGAAAAATTATTAACACAGGACGAAGTTAATCGATTGATTGCACAAAATAAGTCGAAAGCGAAAGAAGAAGCTCGTAAAGAACTTGAAAAAGAAATGCGAGAGCAACTAGAAGCTGAAGTAGAAGAAGCTAAACGTTTAGCCAAATTAAACGACGATGAGCGACGTGAAGAGGAATTCAAGAAGCTACAACAAGAACTAGAAGAATTAAAACGTAAAGACGCATACAATGGTCTAGCTCGAGAAGCTTCAAAAATGCTTTCTGAACATTCTATTCAATCCACGGATGGTATTCTTCGATTTGTGGTAAAAGACACTGCAGAAGAGACACAAGACGCAGTCAACGAGTTTGTAAAGTTGGTGAACGCTAAAGTAGAAGAAGGAGTAAAGGAAGCGCTCAGTGGAAAGACTCCGAAAGTCTACTCTGGCAATCCACCTATTACAAAAGAAAAGATTATGGAGATTCAGGACACAAGCGAACGACTGAAAGCAATTCAGGAGAACGCACATTTATTTAAATAAAAGGAGAATTTAATTATGCCAGAACAAAACTTATCAACTAATTTAGGAACTGCACTATCTATTGATTTTGTAGGTCGTTTTAATCAGCAATTTAAATCTTTAAAAGATTTATTAGGAATTGAACGTTTACAGCCAATGCACGCAGGAACATTGTTAAAAACTTACACGAAAGCAGACGTTGAGCTTGCTGATGGAACTGTGGAGCCAGGTGCAGTGATTCCACTTTCTAAAGTTTCATTAGTAGAAGCAGATTCACACGAATTGACATGGGATAAACGTCGTAAGGCAGTCACCATGGAAGATATTCAGAAGTTTGGATTTGAAAATGCGATTGTTCGTTCAGACAATGCTTTTATCCGTGAAATTCAAAAAGCTGTTCGAACCAAGCTATTACAACAGTTGGCAACAGGTAAAGGTGAAGCTAAAGGTGAAAACTTACAACAAGTCATGGCTCAGAACTGGGCAACTGTGAATGCAACCTTTGATGAAGATGAAGTGCAAGTTATTTCATTTATGAACCCATTTGATGCGGCAGAATATTTAGGAAATGCACAAATTACCACTCAAAATACATTCGGAATGACGTATGTACAAGATTTTTTAAACAACCGTGTAGTTTTCATGCATGGTGATATTCCACAAGGAACGATTTACTCAACAGCAGACCAAAACTTAGTAGCTGCTTTTGCAGTGATGAACGGTGGAGAAATTGACAAAGCGTTTGATTTCACCACAGATGATACTGGAATTATTGGGGTCACTCATGACATCAACAAACAACGTCTACAAGCAGAAACAGTCACTGCTTATGGCTTAGTATTGTTCGCAGAAGTGATTGACGGAGTAGTGGTTGGTAAAATCGAAGCGACTCCTGGAGTTTAAGGAGTGGTCTAAATGCTTTATAGAGTGCTAAAGCCTTTCAAAGATATGAAAGATGAAGAGCGTGAGTATCAGTTCAATGACTGGTACCCACGCTTTAACTTAAAAGTCGAACAAAAGCGATTAGATGAACTAGTAAAATCAGGATTCATTCAAGAAGCTTCAACCGAAGAAAAAGAAATTTTTCCAAAACATACGGGCGGCGGTTGGTATGAGTTATCAAACGGAGAACGTGTTCAGGGAAAGGGAGAGGCTCAGAAAAAACAAAAATCACTAGATAAGTAGGTGATTGAGTGTTAGAAGAAGTCAAATTACTTTTGGAAATTAAAGATGACACACGAGATGAATTATTGAATCTATTAATTAAGAACGCAAAAACACAAATCTTGGGAAGATTAGAAGAATTAAAAGAACCACCAACGGAAGTACCAAAAAGCCTTTCTTACATCGTTTTAGAGCTAGTAGTGATGCGTTATAACCGAATCGGAGCAGAAGGCATTTCTTCGCAAAGCGTAGAAGGATATTCAGCGCAGTATTTAGCTAACGACTTCGCACCGTATGAAAGCGTGATTACTGCTTATCTAAATAAATATCGTGAACCTAAAACTGGGGTGGTGAGATTCTTATGAGAGCAGATCAGAAGATAGAAATGGTTAAAGAATCGAAGCCGCAATTTAATCCGAATACTGGTAATTATGATGAGTCTTCAGAGACAGTTTTCGAGGTTTGGGCGAGCGTTAGTGATACGAGTGAAGAGCAAATGCAATTTTTATACGGTAATTTGAAGCGTGGTTCTTATATCATTCGAGTACACGATAGAATCGGGTATGAATTCGATTTTATTCGTATGAATGATAGAAAGTATCAAGTAGACAATAAACGTGAATTGCGACGTTTTACAACATTTTATGTGAGTGAGAAACAATGAGTGTAAAGATAACGGGATTGGACGTAATTAGTAGATATTTAAAGGAACAAGCGACTGATAGTGATATAAAACGAGTCATTTTACAAAACACGAGCGAGATGCAAAACAAAGCGCAAAGAAAGGCAGCAGTCGATACGGGGAACATGAGACGTATGATTGAAATGGATATTCGTGACAATGGATTTACTGGAATTGTAAAAGCGTCGGCAGGATACTCCGGATACGTTGAATGGGGTACTCGATTTATGACCGCTCAACCTTTTATGCGACCTTCTTTTAATTCACAAATTATTCAGTTAGAAAAAGATATGAAAAGATTGATGAAATAGAGGTGATTTCAATTTCACCACAGCAAAAAATATGGATAGCCATTCGTATGGCATCAGTTGAATTGGGATACGACACGTATGATTATTTACCTGATGAACGAGTGGACTATCCTTTTGTTTTTATCGGAGAACAATTTAAGCAAGACGAACGCATTCATAAAGACTCGCTAAATGGTCGTACGCAGATTACCGTTCATGTTTGGCATAACGACTATAAAAAACGTGGGTATTTATCAAATATGATGACGGAGTTAGAGCATGCCGTACGAAACAAATTTGGAATGCGACTTTTGCAATCTGACACACGGATTATTGTGGATAGTTCCACAGGCAGCGATTTATTACATGGGATTATCGATTTTAATATTAAATATTAGGAGTGAAAAATATATGGAAACAGTAAAAGGGATTGACCGCATCTTACTCTTTCGTCTTCTTTCTCAAAATGGAGAAAAAGACGCAAGCAAATTAGCATATCAAACAGAACACGAGATATCTAGTTCAGTAGATGTGGATTCATATGCAACAAAAGACGGGCGTGTTCAGTCGGCAGGGCAAGCAGAAATCACAATTAGTGCCACAAGTGTCTTAGCTAAAAATGATAAGTTAGTCGATGACTTATGGGACGCTCACTTAAAAAACGAGATTGTGGAAATTTGGGATATTGATCGCTCCGCAGAAGCGACAAGTGGTAAGTTTAAGGCAACCTATTATCAAGGATACATTACAGACTACAGTCAAAATCCTAATGCAGAAGATGATATTGAACTTTCATTAGAATTTGTGATTAACGGAACTGGAGCACGAGGAGAAGCTACACTCTCAGAAGAACAAGCAAAAGTGGTGCAGTACGTATTTGAAGACACAACCGCAAAACAAGAATAAGGAAGGGGTAACCCTTCCCTTTTTTTATAAGGAGGTATTTTATGGAATTTGAAATTAATGGAAAGTTAAGAGAGCTAAAGTTTGGCATTGGTTTTGTTCGCAAGTTGAATGAAATTTATTCTGTTGAAAGAGACGGAGTAGCAGTAGATTTCGGAATTGGTATGGCAGCAATTGGTCTTTCTCAGTATAATCCAGCAACACTCTCCGATGTTATTCGTTGTTCAGCTCAAGGAAATCCGTCACAAAAACAAGTGGATGATGCTATCGAAAAGTATGCAGAGAAACACGGTGAAATTAATGAACTATTCAATGAAGTTAATGAGGCCATGGGAAAGTCTTCTATAGTAAAAGGAACACTCGAAGCCTTTCGAAACATGAACTAAAAAAGAAGATTACCTATGAAGATATTGCGATCAATGCTTTTCGTCATTTGGGTGTTAAATCTTTAAAAGAATTAGATGACATGACGTTTGAAGAATACGAAATTCGAATGAAGTCAAAGCAGTTACAGAGATTAGACGAAATGCATGATATCCATTTACAAGCTTTCTTGAATCATGCAGTGACTGACACACGAAACCGTGGGAATAAACAAGTTCCTAGATATCAAAAATTTGAAGATTTCTTTAACTATGAAAAGCATGAGAAAGAATTGTTAGAAATTACTAAGAAACAAGATAAGAAATTGATGAAAATGTTGAGAATAGCGAACGAGAAAGGAGGATAAGATGGCAGGGCAATCATTTACAGTAGAAGCAATTTTTAAAGCTTCAGGTGCGGATCAATTTTCTAAGAGTTTTAAAAAAGCTGAAAAAGATGTTGGTGCATTTTATGATTCACAAGGTAGATTAAGAGAGGCTAACGGTCGATTCATGACTGAAGCAAGAAAAGCAGAGCTTGGATTAAAAAACATAGGAGACAGTGCTCAAAAAAGTTTTTCTGGTGGTTTAAAGAGCTTCATGTCTGGTATCGGTCAGATTGCGGGAGCTATTGGAATTACTAAAGCGGTTTCTGTAGGTTTTGGGATGATTAAAGATTCGATTGGCGGGGCAGTTTCTCGATTTGATACGCTAAATAACGCAAATAAAGTGTTTGAAAATATGGGATTTGGGATTAAAGAAACAGAACGTACAATCGAAAGTATGAAAAAATCGTTAGACGGGTTGCCTACATCAGCGGATGACGCGATCCAAAATATCCAGCGAATTTCGATGGCTAATCAAGATATTGAATCTGCTGGGAAATTATTTGAAGACTTGAACTATGCAATTCTGGCCACGGGCAAGGGCCAAGAAGAAGTCAATAGTACAGTAGAGATGTTTAGCCGTTCATTACAACGAGGCACCATGAATGGTCATGAGTGGGAAAACTTGATGCAAAATATGGGGCCTACAATGAATGAAATGGCTAAAATGATGAACATGTCTACGGAAGAATTAAAACAGGGACTTTCTGATGGCACGATTTCTTTTGAAGAGTTCGGAGATGCTTTACATGAACTTTCAGTTAATGGGAACGGAGATTTTGCAAATCTAGAACAACAAGCACGAGATATGACAGACGGAATCGGTACAGCCTTAGTCAATATGAAAGGGCGAATCGAAGAAGGAATAAGAGTCGGCTTTTTAATTCCTATTGACGAATCTCTGAAGTCAAACGGTCTAAAGACTATGGGAGAAATGATTAACTCATTTAGTAGTGGAGTTCGAAATAGCTTAAGTTCACTAGCAACTCCTGTAGAGAATATTATTGATTTAATTGCAGACTTTGGTCGCTATGTGGGTGAGGTATTCTCTGGAATAGATACTAGCGGTATAGAGAAATTAGGTCAGACGATTATGCCGGCTCTTTCTGCAGGATTCGAAAAGTTTTCAGGAATAGTAGGACCATCTATTGAAATGCTAGTAGAAGCTTTTGCTAAATTATGGGAAAAATCTCAACCTTTAATTTCAGCTATTGCAGATTTTTTGACTCCGGCGTTCGAAATACTAGGTTCCTTATTAGGGGGAATCATCCATGGAATAGTCTTAAGAATTGTTGGATCATTTGAATTAATGGGAATTATCATTGAGTATTTAACCCCCGTTATTCAGTTTCTGGTAGATGTATTTAATTATATTTCGCCAGCACTTTCTAAAATTGCGGAGTGGATAGGAATTGCTATCGGATTTTTCGGTAATTTTGGGAAAGCTGGAACAAGTCTAAAAGAGCTAATGAAATCTGCCTGGGAAAACATTACAAATATTATTCAAAGCTCAAAAGACTTCATTATGGGGGCAATAGAAACGGTTAAAACAAATTTTGCTTCATTAAAAGAATCTGGGAACGTATTAAAAGCTGGATTATCTGCAGCGTGGGACTTTATTTCAACTAAAATCTCCACTGTTAAAGAAACAATTTCAACAGTAATCGGAAAGATTAAAAGCTTTTTTGGTTCATTAGGGTCAAGTGGACAAGGAATGAGTGCTACTTTAAGAGGCGCTTGGAGTTCTTTTGCTAATGCCGTATCTAGTGCAAAAACCCGAGTAGAAGGGATCATTAATAAAATCAAACGATTATTTAGCGGACTAAAAGATATCAATCTATTTAGTGCAGGTAGTGCAATAATGGGTGGATTCTTAGATGGATTAAGGTCTATGTGGGGTTCCGTCAAAAAATTCGTTGGTGGAATTGGAACTTGGATTAAAGATAACAAAGGACCTATTAGCTATGATAAGCGACTGTTAATTCCTGCAGGTAAAGCTATTATGGATGGTTTAGATCAAGGACTGAGTGAAAACTTTAAGAATGTCCAGCAAACGGTTCGTGGAATGGCTGCATCTATTAATAATGGATTTAATCAATCGCAAACCATTGATATTAATGGTAGGTTAGCTCATACAAGCGGACAAATTCAATCCGCTATATCTCATGAGATTGGAAGTTTACCAAAACAGCCCGTCGTTATTAGCATGAATATGGGACGTGCAGAATTTAAAGCATTCGTCGAAGATATAACTGCTCAACAAAATATTCAGTTATCGCTAGAAAGTTATTAAGGAGGGAGAAAATGTATCAATTTGTAGACACGAATGAAGAAAAGAACGGAATATTAGCTCCCTCTGATAACATGAATATTAATGGAGTAGGGCTAAATCAGTATATAGAAGGTTATCAGCAACTTTCTGTAATGGGTAGAGAATTAATTGGATATAACGTAAATGCCACCGAAATTCCTTTGAGGAACGGGGCATTTTTTAATTATCGTCAACTACCCGTTCGGGAATTAGAGGTTACTTATGAACTGAAATCAAACAGTCCTTTAGAAGTTCGAGAGAAGTTTGCACAACTCAATCAAGCACTCAAACCTGAGTTAGATTTGACATTTGATGATGAGCCTGATTGGCATTACTACGGCATGCTAACAGATGCAAGTACTCCGAAAATAAACGGTTTAGTTGCGGTAGGCTCATTTGTGATCACATGCTTTCAGCCATTTGCTTTTAAAAAAGAACAACAGAGCAAGGGAAACATTTCATTGGAATATGCCGATAGAGTACTTCCACAAAAAATCACTTTACATGCCAATACAACAGAAACGATTGAAGTTTCAAACGGTCGAGAAACGTTAAAACTTCGTGGGAGTTATTCTAGTGGTGACTTAGTAGAAATCATTTATGAGGAGCAACAAGTGATCATACAAAAGAACAGAAAAAACATCGCCAGCGATTTGGAGTTACAAAGTTATCCTGAAACATTTTATTTGCGTGATGGAGATCTTATCACGGTAAAAAATGGAACGTTGGTGTTGGTAGTTTGGAGAGATGAGAAACTATGATTTTACTATTTGATAAGCATGAAAAATTAATGCGTAGAGTCTCTCAAAAGGCGGTTCGAAAAGCAGATCACAAACAAACGATAACAGATGAAGGCTACTTGTCCAACCAATTATATGTTGAAATTTTAAATATAGAAGATGATGTATTAAAAGAAGTAGAGTATTTGGCTATTCCAGTAAAAAATGCCGCCTACAAATATTTCTTCTTCTGGTTGAAAGATTATACAACAGAAAAAAATATTACGATTTTACAAGGTGTAGATAGTGGAATTGAAGAGTTAAGAAAAACACCTGTTTATGATGTAAGGCCATGGAATTCAGATTTAAGAACTGCTGCTAGACAACTCGTCCAAGGGACAAATTGGACCATCGGCTATGTTCCTGAGGTTGGTAAAAGAAGTACAAACGCCTACTATACCGATGTCTTTACTGCTTTAAAAAAATATGCGAGCGTTTGGAATGTGGAATTTCAATTGATTGTTGAAATCACAAATCAAGGAATTGGTAATCGATATATCGAATTTAAAAAAGCGTTAGGGAAAAACTCTGGCGCACGAGTGGTCTATGGGCACAACGCTCTTGAAATTTTAAAAGAAGTTGACCGATCTGAAGTATATACGGCACTTATCGGACGTGGGAAAGGTGAAGAGGTTGGCGAGACCTCTAATGGGGGCATTACTTACGGTAGAAAAATAAACTTTGCAGATGTTGAATGGAAAAAATCTAAAGGAGATCCTGTCGATAAACCGTTGGGTCAAAAATATGTTGAAATTCCTAGTTTGACGAAGCGTTATGGTATCCGCAGAAATAAAAAGTTGGAGCCGAAGATTGGGTTTATTGAGTTTAGCGAAGAAGAGGACAAAGAAAATTTACTAAGACAAACCTATTTAGCGTTAGAACAAACGAGCCATCCACAAGTGATGATGAAAACAACCACAGCATACTTGAATGCGGAAATTGGCGACAAAGTACGCGTGGTGCGCCCTGACCTAGGATTTGACTATTATACAAGAGTTTTTGAAGTAACTTACGATGTGCTGACGAATAAAATAACAGAAATTAAGTTGGGAGATCGATTGTTCGAATCTCAAGGCAAAAGAGCACGTCGCATTCTAAGTGATACAACGTCTAAAATAAATGATTCGATCCCAGGAACGGTTGAAAAAATAGTGGATGCAATGACAACGGCGGATGGATTGAATCGAATTTTTCAAGGAGAAGTTGATCCGCGTCAATTAAATGTTAAACCGCGTGTCAACGATTTATGGTTCAAACCTGACCCAGATAATGAAAAAGAAACGATTCTTTATATCTGGAATGGTGAAATTTGGAAAGAAGTTCTAAAAACTGCAGTAAGAGACGATGTCGAGCGATTGCTTAAAGAATTACAAAAAGAAATTAGTACAAACAATTCTTCTATTGAGCAACTTCGCACTGAACAAAATAAGCGCTTAAGCGATTTCGAGCGCTCTTTAGCTGGAAGTGATTCCCTCATTCAAAGCCACATACTGGATAATGAAAAATCCTTTAGCAAGATCACCCAATCACTTAACGGAATTCGATCGGAAGTTTTTGACGGTTTAGGAAATAGCAAGATTACGCAACTTTCCAACTTGATCGAGCAAAAGGTATCACAAGCGGATGTGATGTCTATTGTTCGCCAAGATGCGAACAACATTTGGAATGCGGTAACTGATAAAAGCGGGAAAGTGCTATCTGAAATTAACCAATATAATGGCTCAGTGCGAATTAAAGGCGATTTAATTCATCTAAGCGGGCGTTCACTTATTGACAATGCGGTGATTAAATCATCGCATATTCAATCGCTTACTGCTGATAAAATCAACACTGGAACGCTAAATGCGGCGCGTGTCAATATTATTAACTTAAACGCTAATAAAATTGTGGGTTTGACCAGTGAATTTTTACGTACGCGATGGAATGCCATCTCTGGCGGAGACATCGAAATTACAGGAAATGCTTTAAAAACAAAATCTCCATTTGGATATAGTGCTTCATTATCTGGCGGGCGATTTGAGTTTTACAACCAAGGGAATGAACATTTGGGAATGATGGGGATTCAAAGCGATATTCGAGATAAGTGGGAACACTTCGTTTCGATAGGATTGGAGTATGGAAAGGGTTTCGCAATATCTAAAAAAACAGCCGAAAATTCTAAAGCTTACACGGATATTATGCGAATTAACTATTTTATGCGAGAGATTAATTTTTATGAAGATCTCGTACTTCGAAACAAATCGGTGCTCCATACGAATTACATCAAAGCAAATGACGGGCCACTACTACACCTTTATGGCGGAAATTTTGGTAGTTATTATGGGCTATGGATTGAACATAAAAGTAAAGATTTGGGTGCAAAAATTCATATCGCAAACGAACAAATTTCTCTCGTGACCGTTAATAAAAGCGGAAATGTTGGCTATATAACTTCCGCTTTAGACTCCTCTGGGTTTTATATCCAGTCAAAAACGATTTATAACCGCACCTACTCCTACTCATCAAATATGTACGTTACTTCATCGGGTGTTCTCGGTCGTTCAACCTCTGCTTCAAAATATAAACTGCTTATTGAAGATCAGTTTAAAACTTATGAAGAACAACTCAAGCATTCAATGAATCTTTTGAAGTTAAACGTATCATCGTGGTTTGACAAGACAGAAGCTGAAGAACGCGCAGAAGAAATGAGTAATCCGAATGCGGAATTTGCAGATCGGGGGATTATGAAGCGCCATGTGGGTCTGATTGCGGAACATGTTCGTGATATTGGACTGAATGAGCATGTCACATACGGTGCGGATGGCGAAGTTGAGGGGATTGAATATGACAGACTGTGGGTGCACTTAATTCCGATTGTAAAAGAGCAACAAAAACGTATTGAAAGATTAGAAAGGAAACTTAATTTATGAAACTAAAAAATGAAGAGCTGCTAGCCTTAAACATGACAGTTTTTGACATGAAAGAAAAACCTATCAAAGGAGCGCTAAAATTTAAAGTGTTCAAGCTTGCAAAAGAATTGCCGCTTCTACTGGAGCCGCTGCAAGAAGTATTAGAAGATGAAAAAGATAAAAAAATGATTGAAGAAATTATGAAGGAAGAGCAAGACGTATCACTTCCTACTTTTACGCAAAAGGAACTAGAAGATGTAGAACTGTCAATTAGCGACCTGTTCGCATTTGAAAAATTAATTCAAGAGGAGGTATAGCCATGAGTAAATTTGTTGGAGAAAAAACTACGTACTATGTCGTTCGACTGCGCAAGGGTGAAGAAAAAGAGCAATTGGAACAACTTTTACAAGTGAGCCGTTGGGACGGGTCGGTTTATTGGACAACTGAATATAACAACGCAACCGAGTTTGAAGAACAAAACCGTGCAGAAGAAGCAGCTAAAATGCAAGAAATGTTTATGAAATTCACGGGGATCGACTGTGAGATGAAAGTTTTACAAAAAGACGAAATAACAAAGTTTGTAGCGCTTAAAATGCAAGGTTAGGAGTGTGATGTCATTGTGGAATTTGCGTATTTTGTGAAAGAATGGATGCCGCTCATCAGTTTTTTGATGAGTATTTTTTATGGCGGTTATCGGGGAATTAAAACATTAAATGATACACTGGTAAGTATCAAACATGAACTTGAACTGTCGAATAACCGACTAGAAACTTCTGCTGCTGATCGAAAAAAACTGTGGATACAAATTGGCGAACATCAAAAAAAAATTTATGGATTGGAAGAAAAAGCGGCGCGGCATGAAGAAAAAATTAACTTTTTAGAAAAGAGAGGGAATGCATAAAATGGATATTATGAGTTACATTGTTGAAGAAGGACTGGTGATGATTCCAGTTCTTTTTATTTTAGGCGAAATTATTAAGCATACGAATGTTTTAGATAATCGATGGATACCACTAACTTTACTTGTAATTAGCTTGGGATTAACGCCTCTAGCACTTGGCGGATACCACGCAAATACTATTGTTCAAGCAATTTTAGTGGCAGGTGTGCCTACTTTTGGAAATCAGATGTATAAACAACTAAAAAAAGAGGAGTGAGTGCTGATGAATATCATCGACAGACGTAACGCATCGCTTGGAAACCCACCACATAATCGCCCACTAAGTGGCATCACCACAATTGTCAACCATTACAGTGCGGTTTATCGAAAATCGGGAGCAAGCATTGAAAACCATGAAAAATATTGGGAGTCTCACCACGGGTGGGATCGTGGGGGCTATCATTTTTACATTGATAAAGATGCAAAAATTTATCAAAATTACGATCTAGATCAAATGACTTGGGGAGTTGCAAACTGCAATCACTACTGTGTCCACATTTGTGTGGAAGCAGGAAGCTATGACGATTATACTTCAGAACAATTGGATACGTTAGAGTGGATTAATCGCTACCTGATGAAAAAACTAAATCTGCCAGCAAGTGCAGTTAAAGCACATTGGGAAGTGAATAACAACTCTCGCTGCAATGGATTCACTAAAGAACAAATGAACGCATGGAGAACACGCTTGGGCGGGAAAGGAACAGTTACTGTAACACCTTCTCGGCCGTCAAGTTCAAAAAGTGCTGGAAAAACTTTACATTTACCCGCCAATGCAGACACATGGCGGATTTATAGAACAAATGGTCCTTACACTGTTGGAAACGAAGTTGGCTTTTTAAGACCTGCAAAATTTGGCGGACTGACTTATGAAATTAAGGGAACGCCCGTTGCTAACGTCTATCTTATTGACACGCAAGATTTTGGCCGTGTGGCGATTTATGCGGGAGCTGAAACAGGGGCTAAAGTTACAAAAGGAAGTAATCAGCCTGTAGCTAGTAAAAATACAAAGCAGTTGGTGTTGCCTAAAACGGCTTCTAGTTGGCGCATTTATAAAGTAGATGGTCCTTATACCATCGGAAATGAAGTTGGATACTTGAATCCAGCGAAGTTTGGTGGACTAACCTATGATATTTTAGGCAGTCCCTTAACTGATGTCTATTTCATTCAAACAAGAGATTTTGGGAAAGCGGCAATCTACGCTGGAAAAGATACTGGTGCAACAATTAAATAAACAAACTATTGGGAAATTCCCAATAGTTCAAATAGCGTACTTCTTCATAGGGGTACGCTTTTTTTGTTTGATTTCTAATGAGTTTTATACAAGGTTTCCGCAATCTTAAAGAGCCCATTTAGTGATTATAAATGGGCTCTTTTTTTATGCAAATAATTAAAAAAAAGTTTAGGAAAAGGTTTGACAAGATACCGCCAACGTTATATAATAATGTTGTAAGGAGGTGAGGAAAATGAATGAAGACAACATAACAAAACTTGTCACGGCGTTCATTGAATCGTTGCCAAATCTAATTACTGCGTATATCGCATATCTAACTTATAAAGAGTTAGAAAAAGGCAACAAAAAAGACGATAATCACCAGCTAGGAAATTAATCGTCTAAAGGGTATGGGAGAGATAGAGCTCTCCCTACACCCTTATTATAAATAAAGAAAGGGGAAAATGCAAATGGCACAAATCATTACACTTATTTTATTGTATCTATTATACCTACAAGTGAAACAGAAGGGTGATCGTCATGACAAATAAAACGAGTGAAGCACAATTGAGAGCTAGCCGTAAATGGGAAAAAAAGAACCGCAGAAAAGCAACGGTTGACGGTTACCGAC
>NZ_KB894088.1 GCF_000374325.1 Allofustis seminis DSM 15817
GATCAGGTAGATAGGTGGGAAGTGGAAGCATCGTAAGGTGTGGAGCGGACCCATACTAATCGGTCGAGGACTTAACCACTACGCGTAAGGGAAAGCGCGGTGTTGACGAAGTCGTGTTGAAGCAACGCTCTAGTTTTGAAAGAACAACGTTCTTTTTAAAGAAAAGTGTGGTGGTGATGGCCAGAAGGCACCACCTGTATCCATCCCGAACACAGCCGTTAAGCTTCTGAGCGCCGAGGATAGTGAGGGGTTTCCCCTTGTGAAAGCCGGACGCTGCCACGCTTTGATTTTTTTATAAGATATAATAATTGAGAAAATAATGCGCCATTGGCTCAACTGGATAGAGCATCTGACTTCGGATCAGAGGGTTAGGGGTTCGAATCCTCTATGGCGCGTTAATCATATTCAACAAAACTGCTTAGCACTTGTGCTAAGCAGTTTTGTTTTGCTTGACTGTATAGATAATATATCTTCATTTATTACTTGAAATTTTCTTAGACTAAATAAAAAAGCACATCTTACTATCAGTATGCGAAAAAACATACGCTACTTCAGTATAAGATGTACTTTTAATCATCGTATTATGCAGTCTCTTGATCGACAAGTGCAAGACGTTGTTGAATTTCTTTCAGTTCTAATGCACGCACTTTTCGCGGTAGAAACATTCGAATTTCTTCTTCATTATAGCCGATTTGCAAGCGACGCTCGTCCATGATAATCGGGCGACGAATAAGGCTAGGTTCTTTAACGAATAAGTCGAGTAACCCATTCATTGAAAGCTCCTCCAAGTCTACCTTGAGGTCCCGGTAGGCTTGTGAACGATACGAAATAATCTCTTCCGTTCCATCATCGGTCAGCATGAGAATTTCTTTTATTTCTTCTCGGGTGAGGGGTTCATGGTAAATATTTTTTTCGATAAAATCTAAACCATGGTCCTCTAACCAGGCTCTTGCTTTTCTACAAGATGTACAACTTGGGGACACAAAAAGTTTAATCATATTCTTCCTACCTCTTTTTAAAGCTTGCCATCGTCTAAAAAATAACAAACTTGTTATATAACACAATTATAGCAGAATAGAAAAATCTTTCAACCCTTAAAATTAAAAATTCATGAGAAAAAAAGCATTTGTAATAAAAATGTCCGAATATTTACATAAAAACAACATTTTTGTTCGGGTTATCATTTAATTTTTGTATAAGCTGATGCACATTTCGACTTAAGGTTAGCCATTTTTGATAATCACGTGAGAGATTTTGTTGGGCATTTTCTTGCATGACATGCGCAAATGCAGTGGCTTCGGCAAATAAAGGATTTTGCGACGGGAATGTTTTGGATGATATTTTTTCATTGTTTAAGTTATAAAGTTCGATGGTACCAATTTCCGAAACGCTATCGAAAACAAGCGTCTGGGCACCAAGATATATTTCTTGTTTATGCATGGAATGGCAACATTTCGAAACATAAATAGTCAAAAGAGCACCGTCATCATAAGTTAAAATGATTTGATTCACTAAGTCGATTTGATTCGGGCCATTAACTGTAAACATTTTTGCTGCACGAGGCTGTCCTAGAAGCGCCAACGCTAAATAAAGAGGATAAATGGACAAGTCCATCAATGTGCCACCGCTAAATTCAGGTGAGAATACATTTGGAACAGGCTTATGCTGCTCAAGGCTTTTTAGATATTGATCATAACGAGAAGAATATTGCCCCATTGTAAAATTCCCACCTAAAAAAGGTTTGTCATTTTTCTCCTTCAACTCCCAAAATAAGTTCTGCAAATATTTAAAGTCAGCGCTATGAATATGACGTGCTGCCTCAAATAGATAGACATTATTTTTTCTAGAAGCTTCTATCAAGGCATCCCACTGTTTGAGCGAGGTAACCATCGGCTTTTCGATAATCACATGTTTTTGATGTATGATAGCTTGGAGTGCTTGTTCATAGTGGAGACTATTGGGGCTTGCAATATAGACGGCATCAATTTCAGGATTTTGTAAAAGGTCGGCGAGGCGATTATAAGCATTATTTGCGTGCCATTTTTCGGCCCATTGCGTTGCCGTTTTTAGATTTTGCGAATAAATGGCTTCACAAGTATATTGTTTTGATGCAAGGGCAGCTTCGATAAATTGTTCAGTAATCCAACTGGTACCAATGGTGGCCAATTTTAGCATAATATCCCTTCTTCCTTTTTGCTAACCGTATCATAAATGACAAGCATGCACAATCCAGTAGCCGATAATTCTTTATAGAAATGAGTAGATGCGCTATAATGAACATGAATAAAATAGAAAGTAGGGATGAAAATGTTAGAAGATTTAAAACAATTAGGCTTAATCGGCTTGGGCGGAACTTTTTTGATTGCAGATAAATTAACAGAAAAAATTGAGGAATTAGTCAATCAAGGCAAGTTAACCGTTCAAGAAGGTAAAGAATTAACAGAAGAATTGATTCGTGAAAGTAAAGCAGATGCTGAAAAAGAAGGTAGCGAAAAAGTGAAAAAATTAATAGAAAATCTTGGGCTGGCACGTGCCGAAGATCTTAAACAATTAGTTTCACGCGTAGAAGCACTTGAAGCACATTTGAATATGAATGTAGAAAATACTGAAAAACAAACGGAAGAATAATCATAGCCTGAAAAAGTGATGAGGTGACAGTCCAGTGGGAGCGCCGGATCGAAAACGGGACCGCTTTGCAGAAATTGTAAAAGTGCTCGGCTCTTATGGTTTTGGGCATCTTTACCGAACCCGTCTATTAAATAAAGATGAAGCAAAAGATGCGAAACGTTTGCGCCTAGCTTTTGAAGAGCTAGGCCCTACGTTTATTAAATTCGGCCAAATTCTGTCAACCCGTCATGATCTGTTGCCAAAACAATACATTGATGAATTGAGTAAGTTGCGCGATCGCGTGCCACAATTCCCATTTGCGGAGGCCGTGCGTATCTTTAATGAAGATTTTCAAATTTCGCTGGACGAAGTGTTTGAATGGGTGGAAGAAGAGCCACTAGCAAGTGCATCAATTGCACAAGTTCACCGTGCAACATTGAAAAATGGCGATAAAGTGATTCTTAAGGTGCAACGTCCCGATATGGGCGAGTATTTATTACGCGATATTCAGCTTTTTGCAGAGGTGCTGGAGATGGTTCCAGGATTAATTCAAGACGTTGTAATTGATGCTCGAACTGCTATTTTGGAAATTGAGGCAACAACCCGTCGTGAACTTGATTTTCGCTTGGAAGCAGCAGCGATTGAAAAATTTCGCGAAAATAATAAATATCGAGCAGTAGTCGATGCTCCTAAGACCTATCCAGAATACACTTCTGCACGCATTTTAGTGGAGGAATATATCGAAGGAATTCATAATATGGATGTCCGCCAGCTGAAAGAAAAAGGCTATGATTTAGAAGATATCAGCCGCAAGTTGACCTATGTTTATTTATTGAATGTATTTGAGGATGGACTTTTTCATGCAGATCCACATCCAGGAAATTTAATTATTCGTGAGGGTAAGATTTATTTTATTGATTTTGGCATCTATGGAGAGATTTCAACGCAAAATCGCCAAGATTTATTTGATATTTTGCGGGCAGTCGTATTAGAAGATGTCGATCAGATGATGACAAAAATTTTACAAATGGCAATCATCCGAAAAAAAGTGGATCGGCTTCAATTGTATGAAGATATTCAGAACTTTTTCTATATGTATGCCAATATGAATCTCGATAAGATAGAAATTTCGGAGTTATTTTCGGAAGTGCTCAACATTTCGCGCAAACATGGTTTGGGTATGCCAAATGATTTTGTACTTCTTGCGAAATCGCTAACGGTCATTGAAGGGGTCGTTACGAATTTAAATGGCGAAATTTCTGTTATGGAAATTGCTCGCATGATTGTAAAAAATCAGTTGAATTGGAAAGAAATGTTGGCAGTATCTTCTTCTCTGGACCAACTCACATTGAAGACAGCTCAGATAGCGCAGCATGCTTTTGAGTTACCCCATCAATTATCAAAAGCATTGCAGACCGTTACGGAGGGGCGTTTTAAACTCCATTTTGAATTTTCTGATTATGAAAAGAAAGAACGTGCCGTCAACCAAATGGTCAATCGTATAGTTTTTGCGATTATTATTGCATCGCTTATTCTAGCTTCAGCAGTGATCGTTGTTTTTACTTCTGGGACTAATTGGTCAACAATTAGTATGTTCTTATTTATTGGAGCTGGATTTATGGGGTTGTGGTTATTGTGGTCGATATTTAAATCAGGAATGCTTTAAAAGCATAATAAAAAAGCTTTCGCAAGAATTTCTTGCGAAGGCTTTTTATTTTCGAAGCGATATTGGTTTATCAAGCAACTCTTTCAAAACAACCATGTGCGCAACAGACTCTGCTTTTCCTAACGATTTAATCAGTGCTGATCGCTTCTTATTTGATGAAGCATGCTGACAATTCTTCATTGCAGGTGTCCGCTTAATGGGTGTGGCAACTTTTTTATTGTCTATTTGTTGCATTTTTTCATCATATGCAGCACTTACTGTTGGTGCAGGATGTCGTTTTTTATTTCTTTTCTTTTTTTGTCTTCGTTTGCGTGCTTGATGAGTGACTTGTTGTTCTTTATTTTTTAAATGGGTTGCGGCAGTAGATTCACTAGAATGGACGAGAGCATCGGGATATGCTTTTTTCGATGGTCGTTTTTTTGCTGCTTTGCGCTGTGTTCTGTAGATAGCATCGCGTACTTTTTTGATTAAGAATATCAAGATAATAAGCGGTGCAATAAATACAATGAATATCCCGAGCAAGCCAAGCATGAACGATGGCAGTATCATTATTGATGATCCGTTTCAGTTGCAGAGGATTCGTCTTTTATTTCGCGCGACACAGCTTCACGCATGACAGTATCTGCTTGTACATTTTTTAATTGATAATAATCCATGACGCCCAGATTACCACTGCGAAGTGCTTCGGCCATTGCTAGCGGGATTTGTGCTTCTGCTTCAATAACTTTTGCTCGCTGTTCTTGAACGGAGGCAATCATCTCTTGTTCTTTTGCAATCGCCATAGATCGACGTTCTTCCGCTTTAGCTTGGGCGATTTTTTTGTCTGCTTCAGATTGTTCAGTTTGTAATTTTGCGCCAATGTTGCGACCGACATCTACATCGGCAATATCAATCGAAAGAATTTCAAAGGCAGTTCCAGAATCCAGCCCTTTATTTAAAACTGTTTGAGAGATAAGGTCCGGATTTTCGAGCACTTCAGTATGTCTTTTTGAGGAGCCAACGGTGGTTACAATGCCTTCACCAACACGTGCAATAATCGTATCTTCTCCCGCTCCACCAACAAGACGTTCGATATTAGCGCGTACTGTTACTTTAGCGCGTGCGATAATTTCAATCCCATCATTTGAAACAGCTGAAATATTCGGCGTTTCGATTACTTTAGGGTTAACGGATACTTGGACTGCTTCAAAAACATTACGTCCTGCTAAGTCGATGGCACATGCCTGTTCAAAAGTTAGTAAAATATTAGCACGTTCGCTGGCGATCAATGCATCGACCACGTCATTAATATTTCCACCTGCTAAGTGGTGTGCTTCTAGACTATTAACATCAATATCCAGACCAGCTTTCGTTGCTTTGATGAGTGGGCGGATAATTGAATTTGGATTAACGCGGCGTAAACGCATTCCCACCAATGTAAACAATCCGATTTTAACACCCGAAAAATAAGCAGTAATCCATAATCCTACCGGGATAAATCGGAAGAAAATAGATAATCCTGCAACAATGAGAACAACTATAATAATGAAGCCAGATAGTTCAGCATTTAGTAAAAGATCAAACATAAATATTATCTTCCTTTCTTTTTATTTCTTTTCTTAAGAGATTTTTCGAACAACAATTTTTGAACCGATAATTTGCTGGATTTCAACGCGAACCCCTTGATTTAAATGCTCTCCTGCCGTTATTACATCAATCACAGTTTGCGATGATAGTCGCACTTTTCCAGCAGGGCGAAGTGGTGTCGTTGTAATACCCGTCATCCCAATATGTGGAGTAGGTTTGACTTTTGCATCATGTGGCATCTCTTCTTTGGGCGTAAAGCTTGTTGATTTTAAAATGATTTTATTTGCATTTTTAGAGATATAGCCACTTTTGAACAATGCGAGAAAGAAGATAGCACTCATAATTAACGCTAAAATTAAATCAATTGCTGCTTGTACAGCATCGCCAGTTGTTTGGATTAATCCCCAATATAAGGATGCACCCCCTAAGATACCGATCAAGCCAAAACTTGGTATAAAAATTTCGAGCAATAATAAGATTAAGCCAATGGTAACGCCAACTACAGCTGGCCATGCGATTCCATTAGGTGAAAGATAGAAATAACCGACCAGTGCACTAATGGCTAATCCTATACCAGTTTTTGAAAAGGAGGTGAAGACTCCTACGAGAATAAAAATTAAACTCAGCGCCAACAAAATAAATTCCATCACCACTCCTCCTTTAAAGACCTCATATAGCTGCTAGGCATCAAGTAATTTAAGCAGCAATGAAGCCAAAGTATAAAATAACTAAAAGACCGACGACAATGCGATACCACCCAAAAGCACTGAAATCATTTTGTTTAATATAGTGCATTAAGAACTTAATCGCCCAAATAGAAACTAGGAAACTTACGACACATCCGACCAGCAAAATAATCAATTCAGATGTTGTAAATGCGAGTCCAAAGCCAATAAGTTTTAAAAGGCTAGCCCCTAACATGACTGGAATGGACATAAAAAAGGAAAATTCTGCCGCAAGTGGACGAGCGGTACCAATGGAGATGGCGCCGATGATGGTAGAGCCGCTACGACTAGTGCCTGGAATTAGGGCAAGCACTTGAAAAAGTCCGATCATAAAGGCACGTGGATAACTAACATCGTGCCAATTGAGGGCATTTTGCTTTTTATTTTTGTTTCGATATTCAATCAAAATGAATAAGACACCATAGACAATAAGCGCAATGGCAACGGTCTGCCAATTGAAAAAGCGCTCTTGGATGATGTCTTCGAATAAGACACCAACAACGCCCGCAGGAATAACACCAACGAGAACTTTTGCCCAAATTGAAAAAACTTCTTTGCGCTCTTTAGTTGTCGGTTGGGTAAATGGATTTAACTTTTGAAAATAAAGTAAAATCACCGCTAAAACAGAGGCGAGTTGAATGACTACGAAAAACATTTCTTTAAATTGTGGCGAAGCATCTAGCACTAAGAATTCATCAACTAAAAGCATGTGTCCCGTACTACTAATGGGCAGCCATTCGGTAATTCCTTGAACAATTCCTAATATAATAGCTTTAATAATTTCTACTAAAAAGTTCACAAAAATCTCCTTCTTACTTATAAGTTTCTATCATTATAAAGTAATTTGTGTCAAAATGCCATGAAGCGGTCATTATCTCTATGTAAAAGTTTCGTTAATGCCAAGAATTAGTGAGAAAAACTGCACGTTTATGTCTACTTTGTGGTACTCTTAAGATATGAAATTTAGGAGGAAAGACATGGCATTTGAACAAAAACAATTAGCAAAACAATCACAAAACAAAGTATTTTGGACGATCTTCAAATATTATGCAGTCGTCATCCCGATGATTTATCTACTTTTTCTTATGCCCAGTACAGTAACTTTTACTGCCAGTGGACCGATGATTGCTCCTTCAGAAACATTTAATTTGATGAAACAACTGCTTCTGCTAGGGATTGCTGGAATCGTGCGTGTTATTGATCCAAAAGCTAAGGCGAAAAATAAAGCGGGGGATCATTTTATGAAAATGATTATGGCCCAACAGCTACTAGCAAACAATCTTTTTGAAATCCTACTTGTAGTGCTAGCGTGGAATGAATTCCCGCGAGTGTTGGATGAAGCGCAGTTGACGGAGCAAGAACTTAAGCAGTGGCATTTTAAAAATAAGACCATTTATATTTTACTCGGCATAGTCATTGTTCTAACTTTATGTGTTGCATTTGTCCAGTGGAAATATGGTAAGGCTATGGGGATGTAGTGATCTTTGTGTAAGAAAAATGACGGATTGACACCGAACAAAGATTAGAATATCATGATAAAAAATAAGTATAAAAGCGAAAAAATGCAATGAAATAGTGCGTAACACTTGACTTTTAGAGTTGTCTAAATTATTATGTGTTCGTCTTAGTATTAAGAATAAATTTTTATTTAGAAAGAGTGATAAGATGTCACATATTACAAATGATTTATTAAAACAGTGGCGCTTGACTCCTAAAAATGTAGCTTCTCAAGCAGCAGTTACAAATAATGGCTTATATAAAGCGACTAAAAATATTCAAGCTGAAGTGGTGAATGATCACCTTTATTCCATTGAGGTCGATTCAGGAAAAGTGCCTAATCAACGACAATCTGGCCGTTGCTGGCTATTTGCGATGATGAATGTCTTAAGAGAAGATATTCGCAAAAATTTCAATTTAAAAGATGAAGGCTTTGAATTGTCCCAAACGTTTGTTTATTTTTATGACAAATTGGAAAAAAGTAATTATTTTTACCAAAAAATGATTGAAACAGCAGATAAACCACTTGATGATCGTTTAGTTTCTTTCTTATTGGAGAATCCTCAAGAAGATGGTGGACAATGGGACATGGCTGTCGCAATTGTTGAAAAATATGGACTTGTACCTCAAAGCGTTATGCCTGATACAGCCAATAGTAAAAATTCCAGCGCATTGAATGTTTATCTGAATAAAAAATTACGAATTGATGCCAAAGTGTTGCGTCGCCTCATTCATGAAGGCAAAACTTCAGAGGAAATCGCTGCTGTACGTGCTGAAATGCTGGGGCAAATTTATCATATCTTAGAAGAAAGTTTAGGAACGCCTCCTGAATCTTTTGATTTTTCTTATAAAGATAAAGAAGGACAATATCATCTGATCGAAAATGTGACACCGCTTGAATTCTATCATGACCATGTAAAAATGGATCTGTCAGATTATGTATCCATTATCAATGCACCTTCTGACAATAAAGATTATTATAAAACATATACTGTTGCACATTTAGGGAATGTTATTGAGGCACGTCCTGTAAAATATTTGAACTTGCCGACGAAAGAATTAAAAGAGCTGACGATCAAACAATTAAAAGATAATGAAATTGCTTGGTATGGTTGCGATGTCGGACAAGAATTGGACCGCGAAACGGGCTTGATGAGCCTAGATAATTATGCTATGAATGATCTATTTGGTGTAGATTTCCGTTCAAGTAAACAAGATCGTCTGGAATTTGGTGAGAGTTTGCTAACCCATGCGATGGCCATTTCTGGTGTGGAAATCAAAGATGACAAAATTATTAAATGGAAAGTGATGAATAGCTGGGGTGAAAAAACGGGCGACAAAGGATATTATGCCATGACTGATGAATGGATGGACGAATATACCTATCAAGTCGTTGTCAACAAAAAATATCTTAGCGCAGATCAATTGGCTATGTGGGAAAAAGCTCCTGAAGAACTTCCTGCATGGGATCCGATGGGGTCACTTGCAAATTAAAAACTAAAAATTATTACAATTATAAAAAGTCTACTGAAAGTATCAGCCACTGCAATGGTGTGCTAGTGCTAACTTCTCAGTAGACTTTTATTTTTATAGAAATCTTAGAAGCAGACACAGACGCCTTCTGGTACGAAAAATGATTGAGGTACTTGACGTAAGTGTCCCGTTTTATCATCACGTTCAAAAACAGTGAGATGTCCACTATCTTGATGTGCAACAATGAGCCATTGCTGTGAAGGATCAAGATTAAAGTCGCGAGGCGTTTGACCGCCGCTTTTTATATGTTGGGATAGCGTTAATCTACCATCATCTTCAACGCTAAATATCGCAAGTGTATGATCAGCGCGATTTGATGCATAGAGAAATCTTCCATCATGTGTAATCCGTAAAGCGGCGCCCCCTTCAGTATGTTCCACTCCTGCTGGCAATGTCGAAATGGTTTGCACTGCTTTAAATGTGCCAGACTCTGCTTGATAGGTTAAGACCATAATCTCACTTGAAAGTTCGCCAAATACATAAGCAACATGGCCATTGGGATGGAAAAGGAGATGTCGTGGTCCAAAACCAGCGGGCGTTTTGAAGACATGGAGTACTTCAAGGGGCTGGTCCGTATCATTGATCTGATATGTATAGATTTCGTCAGTGCCTAGATCACATGCTAGCACATATTGACGGTCAATGGAGAGATCAACATAGTGAGCATGTGGTGCTTGCTGATTGGTATGAATAGAAGAACCTTTATGCTGAATAGTTTGCAGATGAGTAAGCTGTCCTTTTATATTTGTTCGATAGACATCTACCGTTCCCTTGTGATAATTTGCAGTATATACAAGCATGCGCTCTTTATCAAAAGCGACATAGCAAGGGGAAGCACCTGGTGTAACACTTTCACTGACACGTTCCCAATGCCCTTTATTTTCAGCGAGTGCTACAATGCCACCATGATTATTTTCATTGACAATAGCATAAATAATCTGATGTATATCATCTTTTGTTAAATATGTCGGACTACCGATTTCCGCTACCAAATAACGGTCACTGAGCAGACCTGTTGTTGTATCTAGCATGACTTGATAAAGTCCTTCACTCGTATTGCGTGTATAAGTGCCAATGAGTGCAAATTCCTCCATTAAATATCACCCTTTAATTTATCATTAATTTTATTATAACAAATGCATATTTTATTCAAAAGAAAAGAAGTTATTGCCTAGGTGCAGGCTTTATTTGTGGTAGAATGCTTAATAAGGAATCTTAAAGGAGGAGAAGCCGATGCACGATGACCATCCTAATCATAAAAATTCACGCAGCTGGTTTTATCATGACATCTTAAATAATCGACTCACGACAACATTGCTGATTATTTTTTTGTTAATCTTAAGCTTATATTTAATTATGCAAATGAAAGAGATTTTTGTACCTATTGAGATTGCTTTAAGCATTATTGCGCCACCATTTTTAGTTGCAACATTATTCTTTTATTTGCTAAATCCATTAATTAAGCGTCTAACGCGCTATAATTTGTCGCGTAATATGGCAATTATTATTGTTTTCGTGGGAATTGTGGCAGTGATGGCTGGTTTCATTCATTTTCTCGTTCCAATTGTTCGTGCACAATTTGACACGCTGGCCCATAATGTCCCTATTTATATTGACAAAACATTGGCTGCACTGGATAGCGTGATCGCGATGGATGCCTTTAGTCAGACTGTTAAGCAGTTGCAGAGTATGGATGTGATGAATCAGATAACAGAACATGGTCAGAATCTATTCAATGCGACTCTTGGCAGTATTGGCAGTGTGATTGGTGCAATGACGACGCTATCTATTACATTGCTGACGGCACCATTTGTTTTGTATTATATGTTGGTTGATGGTGGCAATTTCAAAGATTTTTTAGTTCGCGCTTTTCCAACGAAAGCACGCCCTTATGTCGATCGCTTTTTAATTGAATCGCATAAACAAGTGGGTAGTTACATTCGTGGACAGTTGATTGTGGCAATTTGTGTCGCCATTATGTTTTATATTGGCTATTCTATTATTGGATTGGAATATGCCTTGTTGCTATCGATTAATGCGGGAATTTTAAATATGGTGCCCTATCTTGGTTCAATATTGTCAGCAGTTCCAGCACTTATTATTGGTTTTTTTGTTTCACCCGTAAAGGCATTACAAGTAGCATTAGTGCTAGTCATTGAACAAACGCTTGAAGGTCGTGTTATCTCTCCATTAGTTTTAGGGAATTCGCTTGAAATTCATCCGCTTGTTATTTTATTTATCCTTTTAATTTCAGGAGGTATTTTTGGTGTGATGGGCGTGCTATTAGCAGTTCCTGGTTACGCCATTTTAAAAATTTTAGTGACGATGGTTTTTGATTATTTGAAAGAAAATACCGAACTTTATCATGAATAATAAAAAAGACAGCAAACTCTTTATCAACAAGCGAAGTATGCGATAAAAGAGGGCGCGGTCTTTTTTAATTGGGACAAGCATAAGCAATATGATTGAATTCATGAGTATATGTTCACTATAATGAATAATACTTTATGTTTATAAATGAGGAGAAGGTGGTTTTTTGTTTGAGTTAGCCAAGAAGATGGACCCACGTCGCGTCACATTGGCTTTTATTTTCATTGTGATACAAGTGGTAGGTCTAATGTATACGCCGACTTTGACTGCAGATATTATTAACAATGGCGTAGCGACCGGCAATATTCAATATATCATTAAAACAGGTGTCGTGATGATTGTAGTAGCAGCACTTACTTTAGTAGCAGCGCTTTTAAATGTTTATTTTTCAGCGCAAGAATCACAGCATCTAGGTGAGACGATACGCAATCAATTATTCGAAAAAATCATGAGCTTCTCAAATGAAGAGCTTGATCATTTTGGCGTATCGACGTTAGTAACGCGTACAACCAATGATGTTACCCAATATCAAATTGTTATGATGTTTTTGCTTCGCTTTTTAATGATGGACCCGATTCGCGTTATTGTTGCATTTATTTTAGCATTTTTGCGTGAACCTAAAATGTCTTTTATCTTTTTTATAATGGGTCCGACGCTAGCAGGGCTTGTCTATATTGTGATTCGAACTGTTTCACCCAAATTTAGAATGCTACAATGGTTAACGGACCGCTTAAATCAAGTGTTTCGTGAGGGATTAACTGGTATTCGTGTCATTCGAGCTTTTAACAAAGATGAATTTGAAGAAAAACGCTTTGATGAAGTGAATGAAGAATATGCCGAAACGGCAATTCGTGCCCATACTGTCATGGCATTTTTGAATCCTTTGATGATTTTTGCGGTAAATGTTACGCAAATTTTAATTGTCTGGTTTGGTGCACAATTTATTAGTATGGATCTGGTACAAGTAGGAAACTTGGTAGCACTTAATAGTTATGCAATGAATATTTTAATGGGAATCATGATGTTTTCCATGGTCTTAATGCAATTCCCTAGAGCAAGTGTTGCAGCAGAGCGTATCTTGGAAGTGCTGCATACGGATTTGTCAATCGAAGAAGTTGAGCATCCAAAAGATATGGTGCCAGAGTTAGGAAATGTTACGGTTGAATTCCAGAATGTTTCCTTTTCCTATCCAGGAGCTGAAAAATATGCTCTAGAAAATATTTCATTTAAGGTAAGTGCGGGGGAACGTTTGGCGATTATTGGCGGAACGGGTTCTGGAAAATCTACTCTCGCAAACTTATTGCTACGCCTTTATGATGTTAATGAAGGACGTATCTTGATCAATGGTGTCGATATTCGTGAGATGTCGCAACATAATCTAAGAGAATGGGTAAATTATGCTACACAGAAAGCAGTATTATTTTCGGGAGATATTCGTCAAAACTTACGCTACGCCAATCCTGACGCTACAGATGAAGACTTGTGGCGAGCACTTGAAGTAGCTCAAGGGGCAGATTTCGTATCCGAATTAAAACAGAAACTTGAAGCACGCGTAGAGCAAGGTGGTAGCAACTTTTCTGGTGGACAGCGTCAACGTCTAAGTATTGCACGCACACTTGCTTCAAAAGCACCAGTGCTTGTTTTTGATGATTCATTTTCGGCACTTGATTTTAAAACAGATGCACATTTGCGCCGCGCGCTCAAGCCATTTACTCAAGCACAAGCAGTAATTGTCATTGCTCAGCGCATCAGTTCAGTTACAGATGCTGATCAGATTCTTGTATTGGATTATGGTCAACAAGTAGGACTTGGCACGCACCAAGAGCTAAAAGCAGCGAACAAAGTCTATCAAGAAATTATCGACTCACAAATGAAGGGAGACGATATTTAATGTCTAAGTCAAATAATGTCGCTTATTTGCGTGCACAAAAAGCTAATGATTTTTGGGGAACTATCAGACGGCTTGTTCGCTATATGTCGACACGATTTTGGGCCCTTTTAGCGACATTTATCTTTGCTAGTAGCGCTGCTGTTTTAAATGCGCTTTCTCCGCATATTGTAGGAAAAGCAACGACCGTTATTTATGAAGGACTAAAAGAAGGACAAGCCATGAAGGCTGCAGGACAAGTTATTGAACGATATCCTATTGATTTTGAAGCGATTAAACACATTGGCTGGATACTTTTTTGGATGTTTATCATTCGGTCCATTTTACGTTATTTGCAAGGCTATATTACGGGGATTGTTGCTCAGCGAACGGTTTATGATTTGCGCAAGGACCTCAAGGAGAAGATGGCACGTTTGCCTGTAGAATATTTTGATACACATTCGACAGGGGATATCATGTCTCGTGCTGTTAATGATATGGATCAAATTGCGAGTACATTACAGCAGTCGTTGGCGCAATTTATTATTGCGATTGTTATGTTTATATCGGTGCTGGCGATTATGTTGTGGGTCGATTGGCGTATGTCATTAATTGTGATTGCAAGTGTCTTATTTAGTTTGTTCTTAATAATGAATGCGGCAAGTCGCTCGCAGCGCCAATTTATTGCACAACAAAGAGAAATTGGCAGCATTAATGACTCAGTAGAAGAAATATTTTCTGGTCATACTGTCGTTCGGACGAATAATCGTGAAAAAGAAGAGTTTGAGAAATTTATTAAGAAAAATCATACATTATATAATGCCTCATGGAAGGCGCAATTTTTATCTGGTATTATGATGCCATTGGTGAATTTTTCGCGAGATTTAGGTTATTTTGGTATTGCGCTTTATGGAGGATTTGGCGTCATTCAGGGAACGATCCCTTTAGGCGTTGTGCAAGCTTTCATGCAATATGTGAACCAATTTTCACAACCCGTTCGTCAAGTGGCACAATTGGCAAATAATATTCAAGTAACTGTTGCAGCTTGTGAGCGTGTATTTGAGATTTTAGATGAACCGGAAATGGAAGTTACACTCAAAGCGGAACCATCACGTCCTGATGCATCGTCCATTATTGAATTTGATAATGTACAATTCGGTTATGATGACAACCCCGATGCTGAGCTTTTAATGACCCATTTCAATCTCAAAGTGTATCCTGGTCAAATGGTGGCCATAGTAGGCCCAACAGGTGCAGGAAAATCGACACTCATTAACTTGCTTGAGCGTTTTTATGATGTAAAAGGTGGAGCGATTTTCTATAAAGGAGAAGATATTCGCAGCATTCCACGTGAGCAGTTACGCGAAAAATTTTCGATGGTCTTACAAGATACATGGCTTTTTAATGGTACCATCTGGGATAATATAGCATATGGAAATGAACAAGCAACGGAAGAAGAGGTTTTAAGAGCATCAAAAGCGGCTTATGTTCATGATTTCGTTTGTCGACTACCAGAAGGCTATCGCACTATTTTAAATGAAGAAGGGACTAATATTTCGCAAGGGCAAAAGCAATTAATTACTATTGCACGTGCTTTTATTGCCAATCCTGAAATATTAATTTTGGATGAAGCAACGAGTTCAGTTGATACGCGTACTGAAGTTCATATTCAAAAAGCAATGAAAAATGTTTTGAAAGGCCGAACGAGCTTTGTTGTGGCACACCGTTTATCGACCATTCGTGATGCAGACTTAATTGTAGTTATGAATAATGGCGATGTAATGGAGACAGGCAATCATGAACAACTCATGGCACAGCAAGGTTTTTATGCGAGCTTATATCAAGCACAATTTGCAACAACATAATTAAAAAATAAAAAAAGGAGCCCCTTTTCAAGCTAAATGTGTAGGCATTTGGTATATGAAAGGGATGCTCCTTTTTTATTATGGAAGTAATGTGTCAGCCCATTCTTGCTCTTTAAATCCAATAAGCAAGAAATCATCACCGATAAGCAATGGACGTTTGATCAGCATTCCATTAGAGCTAAGAAGCGTCAGCTGTTCTTGTTCAGAGAGGTCCTTAAGTTTATCTTTTAAATGCAATTTTCGATAGACTTGGCCGCTTGTATTGAATAATTTTTTGAGGGGAATATTGTGCGCCTCATACCAATTTTTTAGTTCATGGACGGTTGGAGTCTCCTCAACGATATGTCGCGTGGAATAGTCAATGTGATGAGCATCGAGCCACTGTTTTGCCCGTTTGCATGTTGAACATTTTGGGTATTCAATCAATTGCATAAAATCGCCTCCTATGAGTTACTTCTAATATAAAAAATCCTCCAACAAAAAACAAGTTGGAGGATTAAGTATGATTTAGTCTTGATTTTCTTGGAAAGGGTGGATAAATTCTTCTGGCGTATAGTAATGATATTCGCCAACTTGATCGAGTGTCTCTTTTTCTGGCAATGAGAGGTGACGGCGCAATTCATTTTGAATATCCAAACGCGATTCATCGTATGCTTGCCATGCCCATAATTCTTGATCATAAATAGGGAAGTAGACAAGAGTGCCATCTTCTCCTCTTAAGTGAAGTGTTTTGATATTGTTAGAAGCGGCACCATATTTTGAAGCAACCGCTAAAATGTTAGAACTGGAAACGTTCGTAATTAAGTAAGAACGTATCGAATCAAGCACTTTTTGGATATTAGCTAAATTAGAAATAGATGCCAACTCTTTCGTCAGCGAAATGACGACTTCTTTTTGACGATCTTGACGCCCGAAATCTCCTTGGTTATCTTGATAGCGCATACGTGAATAGGCTAATGCTTCATCACCATTTAAACGTTGTTTACCTTTTTTGATATAAATGCGACTTCCATCACCTTTTCGATAATCCGATTCATCAAAATCAAAAGGAGAATTGACTGTTACTCCACCGACTGCGTCAACAAATTTAATTAAGCCTTCAAAATCAAGCACACCATAAAAATCAATTGGAATATCTAGATATTCGCTAACCATTTGGCGCGAGAGATCAATTTTACCGATCGCATAAGCAGCGTTGATCTTTTCCATGTGTCCATCGGGTAAATATACGATAGTATCGCGAGGAATCGAGACCATTTTAATGGAGTCTTTTTTAGGGTTGATCGTGGTCACAATAATAGAATCTGAACGGGAAATATTTTCTTCTTCAACATCGACTCCTAAGAGCAGCACCGAAAAAGGTTCACCATTGCGAATGCGTTCATCTAAGTCTTTTAATTGGTCTGCATCGACGGTGTCTGATACTGAAACATCATCGACAAAATTGCGAAAGATATTTCCATAATAGCCAGCGACCATACCGACTCCTAGGGAAAACATAGTGCCAATCATTAATAAAATATTATAAATAAAACGGCGACGCTTTCTTTTATATTTCGTGAGGCGGTCTTCATTCATTAAAATCATGTCCTTTATTTAATAAATTTTCTATGAGAGTATTCAAAACATTATTTTAGGACGAAATGATGATTTTTGCAACTGCACAATGTTATGATTGTGCATCAACTTCGATCCATCCGAATTGACCGATGACATAAGAGAATTGGTTATTTGTCCATTCAGTCACATGTTGCAAGAACACTTCTTTTTCTGAAATGGGAACAACACAAATAAATGTCACTTGATCAGTATATTCTATATCATGCAAAAGATATGTAGAATCGCGTAAGAGATTTTCGATGCGTCCGCTTTGAGGATAGCTGACGGTAATATGGATAAAGAGCTGGCGTTTTCGTTCGACAATTCCAATGGCAGCCAATGCATCATTGACGCTTCCGCTATATGCGCGGATCAATCCTCCCGCTCCTAACTTAATACCGCCAAAATAACGCGTAACAACTGCGGCCACATTTTTGACTTCTTTTTTCTTTAATATTTCTAACATCGGGACTCCTGCAGTTCCGCTAGGCTCACCATCATCATCTGCACGTTGCAATTCATCATTCATTCCAATGGTAAAAGCGGAGCAATTATGTGTCGCTTTCCAATGTTCTTTTTTTACACTATCGATAAAAGTGAGAGCTTCTTCTTTTGACTGCACACGTTTGAGATGTGTAATAAATTTTGACTTTTTGATTTCGATTTCATGGATGCCTTCTTTTTTAATTGTACGATAATTATCCATTTTATAATCTCCTCTATAACTATTCCCATTAAGTGTGCTTGAATTCTTAGATAAATGCAACGTTCAACTAAAAAAATAAAATAAAGTGCCAAAGATAATATAAATAATGTAGGGAAAATAAAGGAGTTATCAAGATGAGAGAATTATTAATCGGCCGGGAATTATTAGAGACCGAATTGCCAGATGATTTTTTTGAATGTGTCGCAAAAGATACATTAATAAGGCGCAGTGGCTGGGAAAAAATAAAAGACACTTATTACTGTCGCCGCTGCGGATCGTCAACTTATATTATGCAGCCGAGTTTTTGTATATGTCAAAAAGCATGTGGTTATTGTAGAAATTGTATGCAGCTTGGACGTATAAAAAAGTGTAGTATGCTTTATTCCCTTCCTACAAGTGATGAACCCCTTCCAGAAGCACGCCAGCATGCTTTGACTTGGGAAGGAACATTATCTACGCAACAGCAACATGCTTCAAAATCTATTTGTCAAGCAATACATTCTAAAAGTAAAGTGTTGCTTCATGCAGTGGCAGGAGCGGGTAAGACGGAGATGCTATTTGATGGCATTTATCAGGCGCTGCAAGCTAATTTGAGGGTGTGTATTGCTTCGCCGCGAGTTGATGTTTGCTTGGAATTAGCGCCACGATTTCGAGATGCCTTTAAAAAAACTGAACTAGCAGTTCTTCATGGAAAAAGTAAGAAATCTTATCGCTACACGCCCCTTGTAATTGCCACAACGCATCAATTATTACGCTTTAAAGAAGCATTTGATGTACTTATTATTGATGAGGTCGATGCTTTTCCTTATCATCATGAACCGATGCTAGCATATGGTGCTCAAAAGTGTGTAAAAAAAGAACATGCATTAATTTATTTAACGGCAACGCCAAGTTTGCAACTAAAGTGCCAATTTGATGCGTCACAAATTATTACATTACCCGCACGCTACCATGGTTATCCACTTCCTGAACCTCATCTTGTATGGTGTGGGCCATGGAAAAAAATATTACATCAAAAAAGAGCATACAAACATCCCTTAACAGTAAAAATTGCTGAACTTATTAAAAAGAAGCGGCGCTTTTTGGTTTTTTGCCCAGAAATTGAATGGATGGTCGCTTATGAAAAGAAATTACATCAGTTATTTCCGCATTGTGATTTTACAAGTGTCTCAGCTGAAGATAAGTTAAGGGAGGAAAAAGTATTAGCGATGCGTCAAGAAAGATATCAATTTTCGTTGACGACGACTATTTTAGAGCGTGGGGTTACCTTTTCTAATATTGATGTGCTTGTAATTGGTGCTGAAGATCGTCTATTTGATGAAGCTGCTTTAATACAAATTGCTGGTCGGGCCGGACGTGATTTTCGTTATCCAAAAGGAGAAGTTATCTTCTTTCATAATGGTCGTACACGATGTATGAATGCAGCCCAGAAACAAATTAAAAAACTTAATCAGCTTGCACGACAAAGGGGGTTGCTGCATGAATAAATGCTTAATTTGTGGGCAACAGCTACACTCATTTATCTCTTTAAGATTTTTCTTTTCTTTAAAAGAAGTCCCTAAAAGCTCTTTTTGTTCAAGATGCTGCGCCAAATTGACCCCGATTAATCAAGCGACTGCTTGTCCTGGTTGTGGGCGTTCTGGTCATATGAATGATACTTATTGTTCCGATTGTCAAAAATGGGCAAAGAAATATCCAGACATTTTAGTCAAGCATCGTGCACTTTTCGCCTATAATGATTTTGCAAAAAGTGTGATGGAACAATATAAATTTCAAAATGACTATGTATTAGCTCATGGCTTTGTTCCTTTTCTTCAGCGGATGATTCACACTTATCCTGAACATATGACGATTGTCCCAATTCCGTCCAGTGCGATTCATTTCAAAAAAAGAGGCTTTGTGCCAACAGAATGCTTATTAAAAACAAGTGGCCTTTCCTATGTGAAGTTATTGGTTCACTTAGGGGAGGCTGCCCAATCGGGAAAAACTCGAAAAGAAAGGCTGAGTACACCGCAACCTTTTAGGCGAATTGAAAATATCGATGTTCCACGTAAAGTGCTACTATTTGATGATGTTTATACAACGGGGCGTACATTATTTTATGCGAAAGAAATACTATCCCCTTATGTTGAATGTATCGAGAGTTTCAGTTTGTTTCGCTAAAGAAAACGCTTATATTTTTAAGTTGTTAAAAAAAGAGTATTCCGTTATAATATGGTTATAAATTAAAGAGAATCGAGAAGATTCTCGTTGAAAAAAGAGGGAAGGGTGAGTTATATGTTAAATTATAATATTCGTGGCGAGAACATTGAGGTGACACCAGCAATCCGCAACTATACGGAAAATAAAATCGGCAAAATCGAAAAATATTTTGAAGATGAGCCGAATGCTAGCGCCCACGTTAATTTAAAAACATATTCAGATCACACCGCAAAAGTTGAGGTTACAGTGCCACTTCCACATGTCGTTCTTCGCGCAGAGGAAACAACGGAAGACCTTTATGGAAGTATTGACTTAGTAGCGGACAAATTAGAACGCCAGATTAGAAAATATAAAACAAAAGTAAATCGCAAATTCCGTCGCCAACATGTTGATGAATTACAACCAATCGATCCTGATCTATGGGGCGGCGAAGAAGAACACGAAGAGCACAGCAGCAAAATTGTAAAAACAAAACGCTTTAATTTGAAACCAATGTCACCAGAAGAAGCTGTTTTACAGATGGAAATGTTAGGACATAATTTCTTCATTTTCCGTGATGCTGAAACAGATAGTAAAAATATCGTCTATAAACGTGACGATGGCGATTATGGTTTGATTGAAACAGATGAAGAATAAGTGATAATGTTGCAAATGATAAAAAGTTCGTTTCTTTTATAGAGGAACGAACTTTTTAATTCTTTATATTTTAGCAATTGGAAGAATGTTGTATGCATTCTTTTGCAGATAGGAGATTACAATGCATAAAATTCCATTAGCTTTTTATGAACAGGATACTTTGACAGTGGCGCATGCATTGATTGGGAAAATAATTGCACATGAGGTTAATGGGCAGACATATTATGCACGCATTACCGATTGTGAAGCCTATCCTGGCATTGTCGACAAAGCGAGTCATACATATGGTGGACGTCATACAAAAAGAACGCGAACATTGTACAAGCGTGCAGGTCATCTTTATGTTTATTTTGTATATGGTATGCATTGTATTGCCAATATTGTCTGTGGACCAGATGAATTAGGAGGCGGCGTGATGTTGCGTGCCGTTGAAGCAGTCAGTGCAAGGGATGAAATATTTTTTGCTTCGAATCGTTTTGGGAAAGCGCCATGCGATTTATCGTCATATCAACATAAGAATTTATTGAATGGCCCAGCAAAATTAGCCCAAGCCCTCCAAATTTCTTTAGCACAAGATGGCGAAGATTTATTAGGGGACACCATTTATTTAATCGATGATGGCTTCAGTGAATTTGAGGTTGGAACAACTGTCCGTATTGGCATTGATTATGCAGAAGAAGATGCACTTGCGCCTTATCGTTTTTTTATGAAGAAGGTAGTTGTAGATTAATAAAAATGATTTTCCTAAAATAGAGCAACATTGGGCATAGATGACTATTTTTCTGAGGGTATTGTACGTTATAAAAGAAAAAAGCAAACATTTCATGTTGTAAGTTTTTGCGTTTCATGTATTATGAATAATGATTTATTTTAGATTTAGAGAGAAGGTTTTGTTTTGGAACATACAAAAAATGATTTTTATAAAGTGATGCTTCAAATCGCGATTCCAGTTTCATTGCAAAGTCTGGTAACCTCTGCGCTGAACACATTAGATACTATGATGATTTCATCTCTTGGTGATGCAACGATTGCCGGTGTGGGCTTGGCTAACCAGGTATTTTTCTTCTTTATTATGGTATGTTTTGGTATCTCGACAGGGTCTTCTGTGATGATTTCTCAATATTGGGGACGACGCGATGCGCGAAATGCTCGCAGAGTAAATGGATTGGCAACGCTGATTTCTTTTGTTTTAGGACTTATTTTTACGTTAGCAGCCATTCTTTTTCCAGAACAGATCTTACAACTGATGACAAGTGATGCGGGAGTAGTTGCAGAAGGTGCTCGTTATTTAAAAGTGATTGCACTGACCTATATTCTAGGAGGATTAACTTTTTCGTTGGGGAATTCGTTGCGTAGTACGGGGGATCCGCGTACGCCACTATTTGCTTCGATTGTAGGCTTTGTATTGAATGCTTTCTTTAATTATGTCTTTATTTTTGGAGCATTAGGTTTTCCACGACTTGGCGTTGTAGGGGCAGCCGTTGGAACATTGATTGCACGTACGGCAGAATTTTTAGTTATTATCTATGTTATTAAAACATATGATGGTCCATTAAATGCATCTATTAAAGAAAGTTTGGATTTCGATAAAGCATTTCTTGTTCGTTTCAAAACGATCGTCTGGCCTGTTATTTTTAATGAAACATTTTGGGCACTTGGTCAAGTATTATATAGTGTCGCCTATGCAATTGTCGGTCGTGAAGCAACAGCAGCAGTACAAGTAACTGTCGCTATTCAAAATATTGCATTCGTTGTGGTTCGTGGATTAGGATCTAGTTGTACCATTATGATTGGCAATAGCATTGGACGCGGTGATATTGAACAAGTTTATGATTATGCTCATCGTTTTATTAAGATCTCACTTATTACGGGACTAGTTATTGGGGTAACGATGGGGGTTACACCAGAAATTTCGTTGAAACTCTTTGGAACATTGAGTGAGAGTGTCCATCAGCTATCAGTGAATTTGTTGCGTGTTATGGGGGCTGCCTTTATTATGCGGGCCATGAACTCGATCTTAATTGTCGGAATATTGCGCGGTGGGGGCGATACACGCTACTCTATGATACTTGAGATGGGATGTGTCTGGCTTGTTGGAGTACCGCTTGCTTTTATTGGAGCGATCTTCCTTCACTTGCCTATTTATTGGCTAGTAGGTTTGGTTTCGGCAGAAGAGTTAGTCAAATTGATTTTTTCTTTCCGCCGCATCAGAACAAGAAAATGGGTTCACGAAATTGCTTAATAAATTTAATAATAAAAAGGTCTGCCAAATTTTGGCAGACCTTTTTGTTATAGGCTATAATCAAGCACTGGGCCGACAGGAATAATGCGATTAGGATTAATCGAGTCGTGGCTGGTGTAGTAATGTCTTTGAATATGCTCCATATTGACTGTTTCTTTTACGCCAGGCATATTATAGATTAGACGTGTGAAGTGCCATAGATTAGGATATTCTTTGAGTTCACGAATATTGCATTTGAAGTGACCAAAATAGACTGGATCAAAGCGAAGAAGTGTTGTCCATAGACGAATATCTGCTTCAGTCAATATATTTCCAAATAAATAATCTTGCCCATTTAAACGCTCTTCTAATGTGTCAAGTGTCTTAAAGAGGTGGTAAACTTCTTCTTCATAGACATGCTGCTCTGTTGCAAACCCTGCTTTATAGACACCATTGTTAACATGTTCATAGACAGTTGCATTAAGTGCATCAATTTCTTCTTGTAAGTTATCAGGATAAAAATCAACTTGCACAGCTCCGAGATCGTCAAATGCGGTGTTGAGCATGCGAATAATTTCTGATGACTCATTATTGACAATTGTATCTTGTTTTAAGTCATAAAGGACAGGGACTGTTACACGTCCTGTAAATTGGGGATCGACATGTGTATAAATTTGATGTAAATAATCCGCATGCAATACTGGATCGGCAATGACACCATCTCCTGGCTCAAAACTCCATCCTTGTTCTCCCATATGTGGATGAACGACTGAGATACTAATGAATGCTTCAAGTCCTTTTAATGCGCGAATTAAGAGCGTGCGATGCGCCCAAGGACAAGCGAGTGAAACATAAAGATGGTAGCGCCCTTTTTCGGCCTTGAAACCACTTTTCCCTGTTGGGCCAGCAGAGCCATCTTTTGTAATCCAATTTCTAAATGATGAGGTCCCCCGCACAAAGCGTCCGCCACTTGATTGGGTATCATACCACTTATCTTGCCACTTTCCATTTACTAATAATCCCATTTGCTCATCTCCTTTGATCTATTAATTTCATTATACGTTGTTTACATCTTTCAACTCAAATATTGCGTTTGTTTTAAGTTCCTTACACTACAGATGTGCTATAATGAACCTTGTAACTTATAAGCAGTTGAAAGGGAAGAGGAAATATAATGAAGAAAATTTCAACGAAACAGTTAGCAGCTACTGGACTTTTAGGAGCTATTACCATCTTTTTGGGTATGACTCCTCTTGGATTTATTCCTATTGGGCCGACACGTGCTACGATTATGCACATTCCTGTAATCATTGGGTCGATTTTTTATGGGCCAGTGGTTGGAGGTACTATCGGTTTGATCTTTGGGTTGTTCAGTCTCTTTCAAAATATTTTAAATCCTACTCCTGTTAGTTTTGTATTTTTGAGTCCACTAGTATCTATTATGCCACGTATCTTAGTAGGTATTTTGACTTATTATATTTTTCAAGGCGCTAAGTGCATGGGGAACACTCTCACGCGAGGCATTTCGGCGGTGATTGGAGTTGGCGCCGTTGTCTATTTAGCAAATGGCATATATCAGAATGCTCAAGTGACTGCTTATTTCCCGCTTGTTATGAATGTGCTGCTTCTTTTGGCGTTGGCGGGGTTAGGCTATTTAATGTTCAAAAAATTCGCAGCGTTCCCATTTGAAGTGATGTTGGCAAGCGTGCTCGGCTCACTTTTGAATACGGTTGGCGTATTAGGAATGGTATCGCTCCTTTATGCTGAACGTTTTGTCGAACAATTAGGGCAAGATCCTACAGTGGCACGTCAAGTTATTTTATCAATTGGTATCTTAAATGGAATTCCTGAAAGTATTGCCGCTATGGTCTTGGTGACAATTATTTTTAATGCACTTTCCAAAAGATTGAACCATTAATGCACAACATGATGTAAAATTTCTCCAAAAATGATTAATTTTATGCTTAGGGGTTGCTTTCATAATTTTGAAAGTGATATTATACGTGCATTGCATTAAAGAATGATAGTAGATGAGGAGCGGAACATTGAATGAAGAAAAATTTATTTGAGCGTTTGACGATTGCGCAAACTATTTCATTTAGTTTTTTCCTTTTAGTAATAATCGGTGGAACCGTTCTAAGCTTGCCAATTTCAAGTCGAACGGGGCAAGCGACTAACTTTTTAGATGGTCTATTTACTGCAACAAGTGCACTTTGCGTGACGGGACAAACCACACTTAATACTGCCACTCACTGGAGTCCATTTGGGAAAGCGACGATTTTGACCTTAATTGAAATTGGCGGACTCGGTATTATGGGTGTGCTTTCTCTATTCTTTTTTGCCCTTGGCAAACAGTTAAATTTACATCAGCAACGAATTGTCCAAGAATCATTGAATTTAAATGATTTGAATGAGACACGTTCAATTATTAAATATGTCGTAAAATTTTCGCTTGCTGTTCAAGCACTGGGCATTTTGTTTTTAGCATTTGACTTTGTTCCGCGTTTTGGCTGGGGAAAAGGTTTAATTTATTCCATTTTTCATAGTATTTCCGCTTTTTGTAATGCAGGATTTGACTTATTTGGCAATAGCTTGATTTCATTTCAAAAAAGTCCTTATGTATTAGTTGTCATCGGTCTTTTAATTGCATTCGGCGGTTTAGGCTTTATTGTTTGGCGTGATTTATTTACTTTTTATAAAAACAAAAAATTGCTTTTCCATTCAAAAATAGTATTATTTATGACAGGTGCCATCTTAGGCATCAGTTTTATTTTATTTTTTATTTCTGAATCAATGCATGGGACGTTCACTCACTTGAATTTTGGCGAAAAGATAGCTAACACATTCTTTTTAACGGTTACACCGCGAACTGCTGGCTTTTCCAATATTGATTATAATGAAATGTCTACAGCAGGTTTGTTTTTGACTAATATTTTAATGTTTATTGGTGGCGCAAGTGGCTCGACCGCTGGTGGATTCAAAGTGACGACACTTCTTGTGGTTATTTTGTTTTATAAGAGCATGATAACTGGAAGAGAGCCACAAATTTTTAATCGCAGTATTAACCCTTTTAGAGTACGTAAGGCAATTTTCCTATTTACTACAGCATTGATGCTGATCGTATCGGCCATATTTTTATTGTTATTAACACAAGATTTTTTTCCACCAGGTTATGGTCTGGAGGCAGTGCTAATGGAAGTGTTCAGTTGTTTTGGTACTGTTGGATTGAGTATGGGGCTAACACCATATTTCAATTCATTTGGGAAATTTATTCTCATGGTATTAATGTTTATGGGACGGGTTGGGGCACTTACCGTCATTTGGTCATTAAAACGTGAAGAGCGTGAAAGCAAAATTCACTACCCTGAAGGCAGTGTAATGATTGGATAGAAGGAGATAATTAAATGAGCAAAAAAATAGCAGTCCTAGGATTGGGTCTTCTGGGAAGCTCAATGGCTCGTGCATTAGCCGAGACGGGAATTGAAGTTATTGGTGTTGATAAAAATATTGAACATGTTGAAGAAGTAAGCGATGTAGTTACTGTAGCCGTTCAAGCCGACTTTACAAAAATCGATCAACTGATTGATGCAGGTGTTAAAGAAGCTGATATTGGTGTAATTGCCTCTGGTGAACGATTGGAGTCGACCATCTTAGGCATTATGAACTTGGAACGTTTAGGCATCAATGAGATTATTGTCAAGACTGCGACCGAAGATTATAAAGAAGTGCTTTTGCGTGTGGGCGCTACGCGTGTGATTTTGCCAGAGATTGAAATGGGACGCCACTTAGCTTATGAGATTATTCATCATGACAAAATATTATCCTCATATCAATTTGATGAACAATATCGAATTAGCGAAGTCTTGATGGAAGATGAGTGGGTCGGAAAATCAATTAATGAAATTCCTTTCCGTAGCGATTATGGCTTTAATATTATCGGAATTAAACCGACGGCACATGATAAATTTTCTATTTCGGTTGATCCAAATTATGTGATTACAAAAGAAAGTATCTTTTTAGTCATACATGAAGCGAATGAACCGCATAATTCATTTTTTAATATATAAACAAAAAGCGAACAATGGTGTTCGCTTTTTATATTTCAATTTGAAATTGTTTGAGAAAGATAAGTAGCAATTCATGCCGTTGAAGTGCCATCTGCCGAGCGGTGGAAGTATTCATTTTATCTTTGAGTTGCAACAACTTGTCATAAAAATGCTGAATGGTTGTATGATTAGAAATATGTGTGGCAGTGCTGACGCTAGCTGAAAAAGAATTCTTATCATACATCGGATGGCCAACTGTTGCCCCATATGCAAAAGCTCGTGCAATTCCGATGGCACCGATAGCATCCAGCCGGTCTGCATCTTGAACAATCTGTGACTCAATAGAGAGTGCTGATGGATCAATATGCTTGTGGAAAGAAATTGTCTGTACAATTTCAAGCACTCTGTCACATGTAGCGGCTGGAATCTGGCAATCTTTTAAAAATGTCTGAAGCTGATGTAGGGCATATTTTTCGTCAAATAACTTGGCATCTACCGTATCGTGCAGCAAGCTAGCTAGGGCGACAGCCAGTTCATCTACATTAACCGCTTCTTGGCGCATAATCATTTGGGCATTGCGATAGACGCGCAAACTGTGCGAAATATCATGTCCGCTTGTATCATGTTGACATTTTTCTTCCGCATATGCTTTGGCAAGAGTTATCCATTTCTGTTCTAGTTCCATCAGTATCGTCTCCTTTCGATAATTTTAACGAAAAACACTTGAATTTAATAGATGCATGTTATAATCTTCTAAGAAGTACTGAATTAATACATAAAGGAGATTGTTATGAAATCAAAACTTACGCAAGGAGATCCCAAAGTGCGCTATGCACGCCGCAAGCCACTTTTTATGTGGGTTGGGATTTTGGCAGTTGCGACACTAGCTGTCTTTCCAACGCTTTATATCCAATCTAAAACTATTTTAAAGATGGCACCAGAATTATATTCGGGAAGTCCGCTCTCTTTTTCTATTTCTAGCATGATTCAACCTTTCTTGCTAGGAGTAGGGGCACTGGTAGCTGGTCATATTTTAGCACATCGACTCAATTTAAAATCTATTTTGTATGATGTGAAACTAAAACCGCTGACAAAAGAACAAAAACCAGCATGGCTTGCATTACAAAAAACAATCTTAATGCAGGCGATTACAGCAGGTATTGTTGTAGCAGTTGTTACAGTGGGATTCGATGCCATTTTCCAAAGTCAGCTGCCAGAAATTTTACAAAAAGCATCCAATACGCTGACGCCAGAAAATATTTTATCAATGGTCATCTATCAAGGAATTACTGAAGAAATTTTATTGCGTTGGGGCTTGATGACGATTTCAATTTATATTTTTAGCAGTCAAGGTGAGAATCAGCAAGACTGGGTATTTATTGCAGGTATAATTTTTGCAACGATTTTATATTTATTGACACGTTATCGTTCATTTTCAGTCATGACGAGTTCACTGACGCCGCTGCTTGGGGCACGCCTTGCTATACAGTCTATTGGTGGCATTGCATTTGGAATTTTATATTGGAAGCATCATTTAGAAGCAGCCATCGTCGGACACATTACCTGTCAAGTGATGACAGTTATCTTAACGGCTATCTTACTTTAAAAATAAACACGTTGCACCAGATTTGATGCAGCGTGTTTTATTTATTCTTTGCCATTGTCAGCAAGAGCCTCTTTGGCTAGTTGATCGGCAAGTTCATTATATTCATCCCCACTATGTGCCTTTACTTTGGTGAATGTCACTTCAATTTGTTGCGCTAATTTATCAAAGTAAGTTACATAATCTTTTGAGACGGCTTTTTTGGCTTGCCAGCGTTTGGTGGCCCACATCTCAATGCCCATGTAGTCATAGTGAATATTTATTTTTTGAGCATGTTGCTGAATGGCCCATTGGATAGCAGCTAAAGCGCCGAAGACTTCGCCAGCAATTTGGTGACTGTCAATGTATTTTTTGTTCGCACCAACTCTTTGCATTGTATGGACAACCTCTTTTTTTTCATTAAGGAGTACAATGCCATAGCTATATTTTTGTGAGTGACGGTCATATGAACCATCAACATAAGCTTCTATCATATTGTTGCAGGTAGGTTGTGAGTGGCAAGATACGGTAGCTTGCTTATCGCTATGCCAAAAATTTTCAGCATCTTTTTGCAATTTGAAAGTTTTCATGTAGCTATTTTCAAAGCCATCAAGTGCTTTTAAAGCTTCAGTGGCATCCATATAGATGCCTGGAACATTTCCACGTAGCACAACGTAAAAAGCCATATATTCTCTCCTCCCTTTTTCTTAACTTTATGCAAAGAATTGTTTTTTGTCAATTGTTCAGGTATGAAAAATTATGTAAAATAATAACGAAAGCGGTGATCATAATGATAAAAGAATTTTGTGCAGAGAATTTTACCGAAATAGAAGAAGCCATTAAACATGGTGCGCGAAGAATTGAATTATGTGATAATTTGGCAGTCGGAGGCACAACGCCATCAGTTGGTGTAATACAATATACTTTGGCAGTAGCTGCTAAATATCATGTCCCTGTGATGGTAATGGTGCGACCTCGCGGAGGAGATTTTGTCTATACGGCAGAAGAATTTGACATAATGAAAAGAGATCTGAAAGAAATCAGCGACTTGAATGCAGACGGAGCAGTCTTTGGATGTTTGACAGAAGATGGTCGGATCAATCGCCTACAAACTGCTGAACTTATCAAACGCTCTGGAGAAATGGAGACGGTCTTTCATATGGCATTTGATGAAATTCATCCAGATGATCGACTGAAAGATTTAAAATGGCTGATTGATCAAGGTGTTACGCGTGTCTTAACCCATGGTGGTATAGGGGGTAGCATTTTTGATCATGAAAAAGAGCTTCATGAAATATTGAAATATGCACAAGGTCGCATTGAGATTTTGTTAGGTGGCGGTGTAACTTATGAGAATGAAGCAGAAATTCTAAAGATCTTTGATGTAGATCAACTGCATGGTACACGAATCGTTCCACTCGACAAATAAATCTGCTTTTTCAATAGAATAATGATACAATGGAAAAAATTACAATAGAGGAGGGATAAAGTGAGCGAGATAACAAAAGAAAATATTCATGTTGATTTAAATCATCAAAAATTGGAAGAAGTGTTAGCTAAGGCACTGGAAGCGGAACAATTTATTTCTTGGTATGATCATGAGACGCTTTTGATTGGGGATAATTATTATAAATTGCAGACGAATTTCCGCGATGCATTTGACATTGAACAGTTCAAAGCACGCTATATTGATTATTTAACAACTTTTGATTATATTGTTGGAGATATCGCAAGTGAGAAATTAAGATTACGTGGTTTTTATGATGAAAGTCGCAGCCAAGTGCATGAAGACCAATGGATTACGCGACTTGATGATTATCTAATTGAATATTGTAACTTTGGTGCCCCTTATTTTGTGTTGGAAAGAGTAGAAAAATTAGATGAGATTCCAATAAGAAAACAAGATCGTGAGCATGATAAGCGCCGAAAAAATCGTCAAAATTCACGAAGACGTCGCAGTCGTCGCCGTTTTTCACAAAAAAGACAATCATCCTCAACGCACCATCCTTTTAAAAAAGAGCCCCGCAATATTCCAGAAGGTGACATGTTGAAAAAAGAACCGACAAAAGCGCCAAAAAGCAAAGCGCCAAAACAACGATTTAAAATTCGCAACACAACTGAAAAATAAGTAGAGATTAATGAAAAAGTAGGAATGTTTATGAAAAAAACAGCGACCGAAATTTTTGGGCTGACATTCTTTTTTATCAATTTGATTGCATTGGCGATCATTTTAACAACGTGGAATATCCCATTGTATCAATTTACACTGCGACAATTTGATATTCCACGTCAAGTGGGCCTAAGCGAGCAGACAATTTTGGATAACTATTATTGTTTACTGCATTATTTATTTAAACCATGGATTCATACATTAGAACTGCCTGACTTTCCTATTTCGGTGAATGGTGCTATTCATTTTTATGAAGTCAAGCAGTTATTTCTTGTGAATGTTGGTTTGTTGGTAGGCACTGGCATTTATAGTGGATTTTTTTGGATCAAGCAATTTAAAAAAGTGGCACTATGGAAATTCCGTTCCACATTTAAGCGAGCACTTTTTGCACCGCCTATTATTTTAGTTGTTCTTTATTTCTACTTTGATTCAATTTTTATTTTGTTTCATGAGATTCTTTTCAGAAATGATTATTGGCTCTTCAATCCAGTGACAGATCCAATTATTCAAGTGTTGCCTGAAACATTTTTTATGTATTGTTTTCTTTCGATTTTTATTTTAGTGGAGTTATTTATTTTTATTGGATGGCAACTTATAGAACGTATCACGAAGTTGTCATAGCATTTTGATGGTAACTTTTAATTTTCATGGCAGCAATATTAATAGTTTATTGTTGCTAGCTTCTACTTGGATATTATTTTATAAAAAGGGATTAGAGAATGAGTATCATTCTCTAATCCCTTTTGTTTGAGACTTGAATCATTTCGCTATTGCTATAATGATGCCTATTATAGAGATGACTAGCTTAATTTTCTAGACGAGAGTGGGCAAGGCGGCTCGCTGCTGCAGCGGCAATAGCACCAACAATATCATCTAAAAAAGTATGTGTATGCTCTGAATGCTTAGAGGAATCCAATGCTTTAATAATTTTAGGCTTTTTCTTATCTAAATAGCCAAAGTTTGTAAAGCCGATGGATCCATAAATATTCACAATGGCAAGCGCGATAATTTCATCAATGCCATAGAGCCCCTCGTCATTTTTAATAATGGATTGTAAAGGTTCGGCGAGTTGTTCGCGTTCACACGCAATGTCGAGTGCGACTCCTGTTAAGATAGCATTTTGCACTTCGCGTTTAGCTAGGACGCGATTCACATTGTAGATGCAGGCTTTTATTGATAAGTTATCAATATAATCACTTTGCAAGTCGAATACAAGTTCTGCAATGTCTTCAATTTTTACGCCACGTTCTTTAAGTGTGTCAATGGCTGCATGATATAAATGTTCGTCTGAAATCATTGAGATTCTCCTTTCTGTGCGCGCAATATTAAATCACTGCTACGCGGGGCATCAGTTTGTATGGAAGGGTCTAGATATGATGCGATGGCGTTAATTGCAATCGGCGCTTCGCCAAAACCAACGGCAATTAATTTTACTTTTCCTTTGTAAGTTGTGACATCACCAGCTCCGAAGACTCCTTCGATACTGGCTGCCATGGAAGAGTCGACAACGAGTTGCCCTTGTTTTGCTTCAAGTCCCCAATCGCTCAACTCTCGATTAGAATATGCAAATCCATAACTGACGATGAGTGCATCAAAGTTAGTGGTGATCATTTTATCTCCACGTGTTTCTTTTAAGGTTAACCCCGTTAGTTGCTGATGTTGTTCCTTTAACTCAAATGGAACATAAGGGGTCAGAACTTTAATGCTAGAGTGCATTAAAGCTTCAACTAATGCTTCATGTGCGCGAAATTTTTCTCGGCGATGAATTAATTGAACGGATGATGCAACTTGCTCCAACATTAAAGCCCATTCAACAGCAGAATCACCACCACCTAAGATGGCAACAGAACGATTTTTGAAATCATTTAAATTCTTTACATAGTAATATAAATTTTTACCTTCATAACGCTGAGCATGTGCAAGTGGCAATTTTCTTGGGGTGAATGACCCTTGTCCTGTTGTAATAAGAATACTTCGTGCTAAGAATACACCTTTGGTTGTTTCCACATGAAAAATGTTATCAACTTTATCCAGCGATTTGACGCGGCAATCCAATGTAACAGTTGGTGGAAAAATATTCATTTGCTTTTTCAGGTGTTTGATTAATTTTTTTCCGCTGATGCCAGGAATTCCCCCAATATCATAGACAGACTTCTCAGGATAAAGCATGGCAACTTGCCCTCCTAAAGTGGGAAGTGCCTCTATAATATGTGCACTCAAATTGCGTAGTCCCGCATAATAAGAAGAAAACATGCCCACGGGACCGCCGCCAATAATAATAACATCTTCAATTTTTGATTGTTTCATTCCATCACACTTTCACTTCTAATGTCTACTTGTCAGGCATTTCTTCCTAAAATATCATATCATGTTTTGAAATGACATGAAAAAGAAGTATTCTTCTCGGTAAAATAAAATCATGGAATATGATATACTGAACAAAATAATATAAAGGGGATTATTATGAACTTTCCACAATTAAATGAAGATTTAAAACCGACGCTTACCATTTGTACAACATTAGGCGATATAAGTATTGCCCTATTTGAAGAGCAGGCCCCTAAAGCTGTTGAGAATTTTATGACACTTGCAAAAAAAGGATATTATGATGGTGTGATTTTTCATCGTGTGATTCCAGACTTTATGATTCAAGGGGGAGATCCTACAGGAACAGGTCGTGGCGGTGAAAGCATCTGGGGACAGGCATTTGAAGATGAGTTCAGTCGTGAACTTTTTAATTTAAAAGGAGCACTCTCTATGGCAAATGCTGGCCCACACACTAATGGCAGTCAATTTTTTATTGTTACTGCACCTTTTGTGCCAGTTGATATGTTGCAGCAAATGGAAGCAGCAGGATATCCAGAAGAGATAGTTAAAGCATATGCAGAAAATGGTGGCACGCCTTGGTTGGACTTCAAGCATACCGTCTTTGGACAGGTAACAAGTGGGCTAGATGTCGCAGAGAGAATTCAAAATGTTGAACGAGATTTTGCTGATAAGCCAGTTGAGTCTATTATCATCGAAAAAATCATTCAACATGAAAGTTAAAATGCACATCTTATAAATGATGATTATGGTATAACAATAAAGAAAAGGAGGGAGTGCATGTGTTATAAAATAGGAGATATCGTTGAAGGAAAAGTAACGGGTATCCAAAAATATGGCGCTTTTGTGGCTTTGGATGACCACACACAAGGCCTGATTCATATTTCTGAATTGAAGCATGGCTATGTCAAGAATGTTTATGATATTTTAGCAATTCATGATACTGTTCGTGTTATGATCATGGACATTGATGAATATTCAAAGAAAATTAGCCTCTCCATGCGAGCCCTTCAACCTGCAACCAGTCATCCTTTTGCCCAGCGGAAAAATATAAAACGGTACGGTCGCCGTAGTGGCATTGGATTCAAAAGTATTGCGGAGCGTCTAGAAGATTGGCGTAAGGAAGCGATGGTTTTTTTTGAAAGAAAAAGAAAATGATAAAAGTAAAGAGATGGAGGAACAGGAACAATGAAAGAAATTTCATTTGACTATTCAAATGTTGTAGGAACTTTTCTCTCGGAAGAAGAATTGAAGCAGATGCAAGCACAAGTTGCAGTTGCACATCAAGAACTTCGAGAGGGAACAGGTGTGGGCAGTGACTTTTTAGGGTGGCTTGACTGGCCTCAAAATTATGATAAAGAGGAATTTGCATGTATTCAAGCAGCAGCCAAAAAGATTCAAAACGACTCCGATGTTTTAATTGTCATCGGGATTGGAGGAAGCTATCTTGGTGCAAAAGCTGCAATTGATTTTCTTGCGCATAGTTTTTACAATGATTTGCCAGAAAATGTAAGAAAGACACCTAAAATTTATTTTGCTGGGAATCATATGAGCAGTGTCTATCTGGCAGAATTAATAGACTTAATTAAAGACCAAGATATTTCCTTGAATGTTATCTCTAAATCAGGCACTACGACAGAACCTGCCATTGCTTTTCGACTACTGCGCCAATTAATGATTGATAAATATGGAGAAGGAGAGGCTAACCGCCGTATTTATGCTACAACGGATCGGCAAAAAGGAGCCTTAAAATCAACAGCAGATGAAAAAGGCTATGAAACATTTGTTATTCCAGACGATATTGGCGGACGCTTTTCTGTTCTTACGGCAGTGGGGCTGTTGCCCATTGCAGTGGCAGGAGGAGATATTGTTGAATTGATGCAGGGTGCTGCATTTGCGATGGATCGCTATCTGAATGTTAACATTGAAGAAAATGAAGCATATCAATATGCTGCCTTGCGCAACATTTTATATCGTAAAGGATATCAAGTTGAAAATATCGTAAATTATGAGCCTAAATTGAATTATTTCTCTGAATGGTGGAAACAATTATATGGTGAATCAGAGGGGAAAAACCAAAAAGGCATCTTCCCTGCACAAGCTAATTTTACGACAGACTTACATTCCGTCGGTCAATATATTCAAGAAGGTCGTCGTTTTCTCTTCCAAACCGTATTACATATACAAGAAAGTGGCTCATCGCTATCAATACCAATTGAAGCGGAAGATATTGATGGACTTGGTTATATTGAAGGAACAAATGTAGAAGAAGTGAATCATAAGGCATTTCAAGGAGTGTTGCTCGCTCACACAGATGGTGGTGTTCCAAATTTTGTGATTTCCTTGCCAGATACTAGTGCTTTCACACTTGGACAGCTCTTTTATTTCTTTGAGGTGGCTGTTGGAATTTCGGGTTACTTAAATGGTGTCAATCCCTTTAATCAGCCTGGAGTAGAGGCATATAAACAAAATATGTTCGCGTTGCTTGGCAAACCAGGATTTGAAGCATTGGCACAGAAATTAAATCAACGATTAAATAAATAATAAAAATTAGATCTAATAAAAATGGCAGCCATTTCTTATTGATAAGAAGGCTGTCATTTTTATTTGAGTACATAAAGTGGCGGGAATTTGCTCGAATATAGTAGTGAAATAATAGATTTAAAATACTTTTAAAAAGTGGTTGACAGTTAAAAATTAACTCGCTATAATCAAATAGCTGTCATCGTTATTTTGACTTTTGCAATAAATAAAAATCAAAAAATCGTTGACACCTATTTTTTTACATGCTATGATATTTAAGTCGCGTTCGATAAAGCAACGCAGGCATAGATCTTTGAAAACTGAACAAAGTAATACAACCAAATTGTGCAAGGGTCTTTTGAATATTCCATTCATTAGACACCAACCAAAACCAAAACATTAATTTTGAGCAATCAAACCTTTGGGATGAACAGTGTTCATCCCCTCATTAAAAATTGAGAGTTTGATCCTGGCTCAGGACGAACGCTGGCGGCATGCCTAATACATGCAAGTCGAACGATGAACTCTCTGCTTGCAGAGAGGGATGAGTGGCGGACGGGTGAGTAACACGTGGGAAA
>NZ_KB894089.1 GCF_000374325.1 Allofustis seminis DSM 15817
AATCAACCGATCCGCCAACGCCTCCAAGTGGTGAAAGTGGACGCTGAAAGCGGCGAAACCATTACAATGGACCATGCCCACTTTAAGATTTATGACCGCCAAACCCAACGCTTTGTGATCATGGAAAAACCAAATACCCTAGAAAAAACGGACATTTTTGTCACGAATGAAAACGGGTATTTTATTACCCCCACAACATTAGAATATGGGGTCGATCGCTATGAACTCCGTGAAATTAAAGCCCCAGAGGGCTATGTTTTACCTCGAATTGCTACGGTATTCTCCATCGATAGCCCAACAGATAAAATTAAAATCATAAACTTTAGCAACCGTCAAGCTCGTGCAAACATTAGACTCTTTAAATATGACCGTGCCCAACATGTGCATAAAAGAACTGGAATTGCAGGCGTGACGTTTGACTTGTATCGCACCTATAAAGGTGTGACAGAAAAAGTGGGCACCTATACCACTAATGCAGCAGGAGTATTAACCGTTGAGAAACTCCCAATTGGCGATTATGCATTCCATGAAATGCGTATGCCAGAGGGCTATAAACGTTTAGAAAAACCTGTGAACTTTAGAATAATGGTTCCTGATGATGGCAAGGTGATTGTCCTTGACGCTGAAAATGAACGTCAGCCCATAGAGCTGCAAACAACCGCTACAGTTGGGGACAATGAAAAAGTATTCAACCCAATAGATGAAATTCCAGTAAAAGATGAAATTTCATTTACTCACTTAATTCCAGGAAAAGAATATGTATTCAAAGCCCAAATCATTGAAACAGGTCATCCAGACCGTGTGATTAAAACGTTAGAATCACGTTTTACACCCGATACAATGAACGGGACACATACGATTGAAACGACTTTAACCCCTGATCAAGTGCGTGGAAAATCCATCACCTGGTTAGAAACACTTGTGGATGGGGAAGATGAAAGCTATGTTTGGGCAGAACACCATGACCCAAATGATGAGAGCCAAACCGTTCGTATCACTGACCCTAACGTGGGCACACAAGCCACAGATGTTACAGGCAAATTCCAAGCCTTTGATCCGCTTGAAAAAGTGACGCAATATACCTTATGCTCCTCATAAAAATAAAAAATAATTAACATAAATTAAATATGAAGTTCCTTGTGTATTAGCTCTTTTGTTGTATACTGTATAAATAGAAGTTAAGGGGGATTTAGGATGATTAAATTCGAAAATATTGTCAAACAATATGGCGACAAAAAAGCACTTGACCACGTATCATTTACTATTAATGAAGGTGAGATTTTTGGACTCATTGGTCATAATGGTGCTGGAAAATCGACCGCCATCAAGATCTTAGTGAGCATCATTGAAGCAACGGCGGGTCAAGTCTCGGTCAATGACTTATTGCTTAATGAACATCGCGATGAAATCAAAAAACATATCGGCTACGTTTCTGATTCCCCAGATATCTTCTTACGTTTACAAGCAGAAGAATATTGGGAACTTATAAAAGGTGCATTTGATATTCCAGATGATCAGTACCAAGAACGCTTAGAACATTTGGTTCATTTATTTAGTTTGGAAAATGAACGCCAAGAATTCATCGAGAATTTCTCTCATGGAATGCGCCAAAAAACATTTTTAATTGGTGCATTGCTCCCTAATCCAGATATTTGGATTTTGGATGAACCGATGACAGGACTAGACCCACAAGCACAATATGATTTGAAAGAAATGATGAGACAACATGCGGCAGAAGGAAATATTGTATTATTTTCGACACATGCACTGGAAGTGGCGCAAGAATTGTGCGACCGTCTAGTAATCTTACGCCGCGGCAAAGTCATCTATGAAGGAACACTAGATCAACTGCAAGCACAAAATCCAGGACGCTCCCTTGAAGCCATCTATCTTGATATGGCCGGTAGAAAAGCGGATGAACGCGATGCTCAGCATGAACAAGCCTCTGAAATGGCAAAAATAGAAGGTGTAGATAATGGAGTTGCACCAGAAGAAAGCGAGCCTGTAGAAGAAGATAAGGAAGTGCCAGAAGAAATTGAAGAGGAACAATCTTCAGGAACAGTTTCAACTGAAATGGCAAAAGCTCATCTTGATGAATTGAAGCATGCATCATCTGATGCACCAGTCAAGGAGCGTGATGATCATGAATTTTAAACATATCAAAGAGTTGTTAGTAGTGGATATGTTAACTTCTTTACGCCAATTATCAAATGGTACTAAAAAAGAAAAAATTACAAAGAAAAATGTTTTCCGAAGAGTGCTATTGCAAAATATAGTTATGCTTTTCGTGCTACCTTTTATGTTTTCGGCTATATTATTTGAGATGCCGTTGAATGAAGTGCCTGGCACGACCACATATTTGATCTTTTCCATTTTATCCATGGGCTTTTTTCAAATGTTTATTACGACCTATACGCTCATCTTTGGTGAGAATAATTTTGCGCATTATATGGCACTGCCATTCACAAAAAGTGAATTTTTAGTTTCGAAGCTGTGTGCCGTGGCACTATCTTGTGGGGGATTTATGTTCCCAGCAGCTATTATTTTGGCATTATTTGCGTATCAGAGTGGTGTACAGTGGATATGGGGAATTTTATTTGGACTATTTAGTTTCGTCTTGTTCAATGTGGTGCTCTTAGAGTTGATTATTGTCATCACATCCTTCCTATCTCGCTTGCCTCTTTTCCAGCGTTATGAAAAATATATTATGCTGGCGATGAATGGGCTTATGATTGCTTACATTTTTTATGTGAGTTTCAGTATAAGTTATAACGGCACTAATATTCCAGGGGATGTTGATTTTTCGGCGCTTGACCGCAAAGTTGTTCCGATCATTCTACCTTTTTTACAAGTGTTCACATCGGAATGGATGGCGGGTTGGATTGGTGTTGGAATATGGTGTGCCGTGGCGTTGGGATTATTTTATGCGATTCAGCGTACGATATTGAAGCAACTCTTCAATGAAAAAGCTCCTCGTCCAAAAGGAAAAGTTAGAAAACATAAAATAAAAGAAGGGCATATCGTTTATCGTTCATTGCAACAATCGCTACGCCACTATCAGCTCAAACAATTGGACGACACATCGCTTTTGCTTATGTTCTTTTTTAGCAAAATCTATTTTCCAATGATTATATTTATTCCATTTTATATGCATGGGGCAGATTTTATGGCAGAGATCGTGCCTAATTATGCGATCGGTATCTATGCATTTGCTGGGTTGGTGGGGGCTTATATGACGATGGGGCCTGCTAACTTATCAGCTGTTGCACTCTCACTTGAAAAAGACAATTTCTACTATATTATGACGTTGCCATTTAGTTTTTCAAATTATGTGCGCAATAAATTCAAAAGAGTGCTAGCGCTTGAGTGGCTAACGGGGGCATTGATCTTTTTAGTGATTGCCTTATTGTTGCGCGTGCCACTGCTTATTTTTCTTTTCTTTATTTTGGGATTTTCGATCGGAGTTTATGTGCTGACGTCTTATTATTTCAAACGAGACTGGCGCATGTTGAATCTACGATGGGCCAATGTTAATGAATTATTTTCTCGTGGCAACCAGCGCGTTTTGATGATGTTTTTGAGCATTTTTATCATGATGATTATGGTTGGCGCCTTTTCTGCGTTGATAGTGGCAATGCAATTCCTTGAACCACTATACCAGCTTTTAGTGACACTTTTGATTATTGCCCTTTCGCTAGGTCTTGCATTTTGGAATTGGCGCAAAATGAATCGCGACTTCTGGCCAATTTTTGATGGGAAATTAGCAGAACCCGTAGAGTATAGCGATATTCAAAAAGAAAGTCGCCAAAAAGCGGGCTATTTGTCAAAAATCTTTTATCTACCGCAACGCCCATTACGTTTTAGAGATTATGTTGGTATGCTCATCACATCGAGTTTAGTATTACAAATGATTGCGATAACAGCTTATATTGTAATGCATGGGCAAGCTTATATACAATCAGGCGGTCAGAATTTGGACGGCGCGCTAGCCGAACTAGCGGCAGGAACGACGATTTTAAGTTTTCCTTTAACGCTTGGTATGATTTATTGGCTAAAAATTCCACTCTTTAATCGTAAACAACTTGCTCCAGAAGAGTCCGTGCTCATTCCAGGATTGACGAAAAAAGATTGGAAATTTCTAGCATTTTATATTCCAATTTCTTTCTTGCTTTATACGGCAGGGCAATGGGTTGTGACCCAATTCTTCGGCGATATTAACCCTATAAATCAGCAAGGTGTAGAATCAATTGCCCAAAACATTCCGCTTGGTGTACTCTTTTTAATGATCGTGGTCGTTGCGCCGATTGTGGAAGAATTATTGTTCCGTGGCATGATCATGTTTAGACAACCACTCAAAGAACCAACTTGGCTTGCGACATTGGGAAGTGCTCTTCTATTCTCATTAGTGCACACACCAACTGACATTCCTTCTTTTTATACATATTTTACACTGGGGCTGGTCTTCAGTTATGCTGTAAAAAGAACAAAAAGTGTTGAAGCGGGCATGATTTATCACATGCTTAACAACTTGCTCGGTTTTCTTATGATCCTTTTAGCACAAGGTATGATCAACTTCTAGATCGTTGTGCAATTTGAAATGAACTAGTCAAAAGACTCCCTTTCCCATAAGATGAAAGGGAGTCTTTTGTTATTATTTTAGGAGGAAATGGCGTGCCTTATCCTACATATTATGAATATATTACAAGCGATCATCGTGAAACGGCAGATCGTTATGTTTTTATGATGAAGCATATCGGTCAATCCCCTTTTGAAGAATTGTTGCGTTGCTGCCATGGTCTCTCGCGCGGACTCATCCGCAAATATTATCTAGAAGGCTATGATAGAGCCGACCTTGAACAAGAAGCGCGTATGATCTTGGTCGAAGCTTTACAAAATTATAAATGGCATGAGAATTTATCTTTTATGCAATATTTTCATCTATGTCTACAAAATCATTTGAATAAATCGGTCCGCAAACAACAAGCGCTCAAGAGAAAAGCAACGCACTATGCACACTCGCTCGAACGCATGAGTGACCGTTCGGGCGTGTCATATGAGTGTTTTCTCCCTAAATATTTGGAAGAACCTTGTGCCATCTACTGTACGCAGGAAAGTTATCGCCAGTATCGTGGAGAGTTGTCGCCGATTGAAGAAGATGTATTTCGCCATTTTATTGCGGGCATGAGTTATCAAGAGATATGTGAGACATTAGAGTTAGATCTGGGCATGATGAAGCGAGCATTATACCGTTGCAGCGCTAAATTAAGAAAAATAATTCGCAACAATCATTAAATAAAAGTCCGCTACCTACCATGAAGCTCGCAACGCACTAAAGGATAAAAAAGAGCTGTCGAGATTTATTTGACAATAAAGGGAAAAACAAGTAAAATGCAATGGCAGTAGGTGACTGTAAAGAAAGGGAGGATCGCGATGAAAAAGCGTAAGACGTCTTTAGCCTGTTCAGAATGCGGTTGTCGAAATTACAGTCTTGAACCACGTGCTAAGATTCAAACAGAACGATTAGAAATTAAGAAATTTTGTAAACGATGTGGCAAGCATACCTTGCACAAAGAAACACGCTAATTGAAAGGAGCCGGACATTGAACAAAGATACACATTTTATCGGTGAAGTGCTTCACGAAATGAAACAAACGACTTGGCCAACTTCTGCAGAAATGAAGAAATATTCATCACGCATTTTTGGCACAATTTTCCTTTTTGCACTCTTTTTCTGGCTAGGAGATACAGTCATTAATTTATTACTTTCATTTCTATAAGAGAATCGATAGTCAAGTTGTAACAATCGTGCTATAATAAAACTAGTAAAAACCTTCTGCACAAGAGAAGGTTTTTTAATTTGAATTTTTAAGAAAGGGTGGCAACAATGGGTATTAGTAAACGTTTAGAAACAGAAAAAGCATGGTATGTCCTGCACACCTATTCAGGTTATGAAGATAAAATCAAAAAAAATCTTGAATCACGTATGACCAGCATGGGGATGGAAGACAATATTTTTGAAATTTTAGTGCCACAACATGCTGTCTATGAAGAAGATAAAGAAGGGGACCTTGTTGAAGCTCAGAAAAAAATATTCCCTGGTTATGTACTTGTTGAGATGATTATGTCTGATGAAGCATGGTTCGTTGTGCGTAATACACCAGGTGTGACGGGGTTTGTTGGTTCACATGGCGCTGGTAGTAAGCCAAGTCCACTGCTCCCTGAAGAGATTGAACGTATCTTCAAGAGCATGGGCATGAAACCACGAAAAATCGACATTGATGTCGAAGTGGGCGAGACGATTCGCATTATTTCAGGGGCATTTGCAGGCATGGAAGCAACTGTTGCAGCAGTAGATGAAGATCGCGGATTGATTGATGCGACCGTTGAGATGTTCGGACGAGAAACGAATGCAGAATTAGAATTCAGTCAAATTGCAACATTAGAGCATTAAACAAAAAAACTTCAGGCAAATTTTGCCTGAAGTTTTTTGCTTAAAGGGTCATATTAATAAAAATTAATGGCACTGAAATTCATAAAGGGCCATGGCCACAGAAATGGGCAAATTCAAAGAGTCAATGTCGGCAGTCTGCGGAATAAAGACGCTCGTCCCCAGTGGTGCATAGTCTTGTTCTAATCCAGATCCTTCATTGCCGAAGATTAAAGAGTAGTGCTCATCGGAGGGATGGATCGTATGCACTTTTGGTAAGGGAAGTGCTGATGCATTCAGCAAGAAGAAATATTTGTGCCGACAAGTAGAGTAGGTGGCATGATAGTCCGCCATTGAATTAAAATGCGTATGATGAATTTTGAAGAATGCTCCCATTGATGCACGAATTGTCTTAGGATGATAAATATCGCAAATGGTACCAACTGTTACGAGATGATAGATCCCCATGCCGACCATTGTGCGAATGATTGTGCCTAAGTTGCCCATATTGGAGACATTTTCCAAGACGACATGTGAGATATCTTGGACAGGAGGCAGTGCTTTTTTGAGGACACCGACAACACGTGTATTTTCTTTATGTGCAAGGCGGCGAATGCTGCGCGCGCTGATATCATAGGGAATAGCATGCTGTCTTAAGCGTTCAATAAGAGATGGGGCCTCATAGTAGTCTGGATCAATAAAGACATGTAAAAATAGCTCGGGAACTTCTTCCAAAGCTTCGATTGTTGGAAAAGCACCGAGAATGTATGTATGAGGCAATTCTTTTTTGTAAGCAATATATGATGTCATAAGATCTTCCTTTTATGAGTGAGTAGCTACCTTTTTAAGATTAGCCGTAGTACCAAGAATAGCCAAGCCCATGATGCGTTTGGATTGGCGTAAGATTGAATGTGCTAAATTTCTTCCGAATTTGATGGATGAATTGGACCGATGAATGAGGGGAAGTGTGCATATGCCCTGCATTAATATGATCGCAAATTTGTTGTGCTGTAAATATTGTACCAGGAGAACGTGCCAGAAGTAATAATATTTGGAATTCTCTTTTCGTGAAATGGAGCGTTTTTCCTTTTATTGTGACACAATAATTAACATGATCAATTTCAATATGGCGAAAATAAGTTCGAACTGTCCCAGGATGTATATAACGTGCACGACATCGTAGATGACTATTAATACGTGCAATGAATTCATCATTTGTTACAGTGATGGGAAAATAATCATCAAAACCGCCATCTAGGACAGATGGAATAGGAATGTCGCGATCGGTGGTTGCCATATAGATAATAGAGGCAGTAGTTGCCAGTCGTATAGTATTGCGAATTTCAAAAATGACCGAAAAATCATCATGGTGAACTAAAATTAAGTCGCATACAATGAAATCGGCAGGAATTAGCGGTGCATCAAATGTATGGATGGTAACTTGTGCACCATATGCTGTCAGCAGTTGCCTCTGCCAGGACAAAGCGTGTGGGGAATGGGTCAACATACAAATATTCTTACCAATCATCGTGGCACATCCTCACTTATATACTATTAGTAACATCTTATCTAAAAAAATAAATAAGCGCAACAGAATTTGAGGCGTGCTTCTTTACAAGAAGTATCTCGCGTCATCATATTCCGTTGCGCTTTTGCGCTAGATTATGGAGTCAAAAATTGAATGATATCTGTTTCCGTATAGTCCTCTTCAACATTGAATGTTTCTATAACTTTGCCTTTTTCAATTTTAACAAGTTGAGGGACAGTAAACAATCCGAGGTCCTCTAATCGTTGATCTTCACTACTAGTTGCTTTGGATGAATCAAAATAATAAATTTTACTGTCTATTTCTTTACTTGCTTCATTTAAGTAGCTGACAAACACTTCACAAAAAGGGCAGTCCGCTCTTCCCATATAAAGCGTAAAAGGTTTATTCGCTTCAATTTTCTCCTCGAGATCACCACTTTCAATCGTTGAAAAATCAGCAATCATTTTTCGATAATCACTTGTAGTTTCGCTTTCCAAGTTTTGTTGATTTAAGTTCGAAGAATTAGAGGATAGACCGTGCCATTTGATAAAAATGGGTGCAAGTATAAGCATTCCAGCGACGATAATAGCAGTAAATCGTGTATCTTTTTCCCATTTCATCCGCTTACCAATCCACTCTACAGTGATTGCTAAAAATACACTGCTGAGTGCAAGGATTAGGAGCTCTGTAAATGTATAATCACCACGCCGTATACTTGAAATCGAATCAATAACTAAGAAAAACGTTAATAAAATAATTGAAATACTATATTTTTTATCATATTTCATATAGCCTATCTCCTGTACTTAATTATTTTAGACATGAAAAATTTTTATCTTTTTATATAGATACAACTACTACAACTTAAAACTAATAAAAGCCTCCTTTCACTTAATCTAAATCATGATTTGAATAGAATATAGCAAAAAGTTATCAGGAAATCCTCAGTTTTTTGTAAAGATTGACAAAATGTTAAAATAATAAAAAAATAATTAGTGTTACTATAATTTTGAAAAAACATATGAAAAATTCATGCAAGACTTGCAGTGATAATAGACTTATAGTATAATATTCCAGTGTGTCAACAAGCACACGAAATATAGCAGAAGTGGGAGGGGAAATACTTACATCCCCACTTAACCACTCACGGACAAAACAAGGAGGTAAGTCACGTGGCAAAAAAAGTAATTAATGTCGTGAAACTTCAGATTCCTGCAGGTGCAGCAAGTCCAGCTCCACCCGTTGGACCAGCACTTGGTCAAGCAGGGATTAACATTATGGGGTTCACAAAAGAATTCAACGCAAAAACACAAGATCAAGCAGGAACTATTATTCCTGTAGAGATTACTGTATATGAAGACCGTTCATTTACGTTTATTACCAAAACCCCACCTGCCGCAATTCTTCTAAAACAAGCTGCAGGTATCCCATCAGGTTCTGGTGTTCCAAACAAAACGAAAGTCGGTTCCGTTACTCGCGACCAAGTGCGAGAAATTGCAGAAACAAAAATGCCAGACTTGAACGCTGCAGATATTGAAGCTGCAATGCGTTTAGTTGAAGGTACTGCTCGAAGCATGGGAATCACTGTCGAAGGGTAAGCAAGACCATTGCCGGACAGAAAAAGGTTTCTCGTGCTACCTGAAATTTTCAGGTTAGTGGGAGGTAAAACCGCTAATACCACATCAAGGAGGAAAAATTCATGGCAAAAAAACGCAGTAGAAAATATTTAGCGGCGCTTGAACAAGTTGACCGTTCTAAAACATATAACGCTTTAGAAGCAATTGAATTAGTAAAAGAAATCGCATATGCAAAAATCGACTCTATGATTGAAGTCGCTTATAAATTAGGATTGAATCCTAAACATGCAGATCAACAATTACGTGGTGCACTTGTACTTCCAAATGGTACAGGTCGTACACAGACTGTTGTTGTATTTGCAGAAGGAAGTGCAGCGGATGCAGCACGTGAAGCGGGAGCTGATTTCGTTGGAAGTAGCGATCTCGTTGAAAAAATCGAAGGGGGCTGGCTTGACTTTGACGTTGTAGTAGCTAGTCCAGATATGATGGCACAAGTTGGACGTCTTGGACGTGTTCTAGGTCCTAAAGGCTTAATGCCAAACCCTAAAACAGGTACTGTTACACCAGATGTTGCAGCTGCTGTTAAAGACATCAAAGCAGGACAAGTAGCTTATCGTATCGATAATCAAGCAAACTTGCACATCCCAATGGGTAAAGTAAGCTTTGATGCACAAGCACTTCGCGAGAACTTTGCAGCAATTCATGAGACAGTTCTTCGTGAAAAACCTGCGAGTGCAAAAGGTGTTTACGTGAAAAGTGTTACTATCGCAAGCACATTCGGTCCTGGTGTAAAAATCGACCCAACAACAATTATTCGCGATGCTGAATAATTAATCCAATTAACAAACAAAAACTTTTGTATGGTAAAGCCATGCAAAAGTTTTTTATTTGATGCAATTTTTAAAAAATAGGGAAAATTATGCTAGAAAGATATTTTACTGCTTGACTTTCTGAGCAAGCTTGTGTATACTACGTCAGTACCTTATGTACGAATTGAATATTTTAACATCAACCGAAGACAGTATGTGGCAATGCCTTAATTTCATACCGAGGGGAGTGTGAGTTTCTAGAGAAATGTGGGCTACCCACAACTTTCAAAAGAAAATTGACTCTCTTTCCATTTCGGAAGGGGAGTTTTTCACTTTCATTGGAGGTTATGTTATTCAGGAGGTGAAACTTAGTGAGCGAAGCAGTATTACAAAACAAAAAACAACTCGTCAATGAACTTGTTGAAAAATTTGAAAAAGCAAATGCTGTAGTGATTGTAAACTATCGCGGACTAAATGTAACAGAAGTGACTGATTTACGTAAACAATTACGTGAAGCTGGCGTTGAAATGGTAGTCGCTAAAAATACCATGTTACGCCGAGCAGCTGAAAAAATGGGATATGAAGGTCTAGATGAAGTTCTAACTGGCCCAACCGCTGTCGCTTTTGGTTATGAAGAAGTTCCAGCACCAGCAAAAATTATGACAGAATTTGCGAAAACAGCAGAACCGCTTGTTGTAAAAGGTGGGATCGTTGAAGGTAAAGTTGTAACGGTCGAAATGATAGAAGCCGTTGCTAAACTTCCAAGTCGCGAAGGCTTACTCTCAATGCTACTTTCTGTACTTCAAGCACCAATGCGCAATACAGCTTATGTTCTTCAAGCTGCAAACCCTGCAACAAAATTGGCATATGCCTTGAAAGATCTTGCAGAAAAAGGTGGCGCAGCATAAGAGACTATGGGAGCATTCCCATTAATTGCGTGAAATCACTTGCAATATATTAAAAATTAAAGAAAAAAGGAGAAATTTAAAATGGCTTTAAACATTGAACAAATTATCGAAGATATTAAATCAGCAACCGTTGTAGAACTTAACGAATTAGTAGGAGCAATCGAAGAAGAATTTGGCGTTTCTGCAGCAGCACCAGTTGCAGCAGCAGCACCAGTTGCAGGTGGCGAAGCTGCAGCAGCAGAACAAACAGAATTCGACGTCATCCTTAAAGATGCTGGTTCAGCTAAAATCAAAGTAATCAAAGTTGTACGTGACGTAACAGGTCTTGGCTTGAAAGAAGCAAAAGAACTTGTTGATGGTGCACCAAACCCTGTTAAAGAAGGTCTTTCTAAAGAAGACGCAGAAGCACTCCAAGGACAACTTGAAGAAGCTGGAGCATCTGTAGAACTTAAATAATTGACATTTCAATCAATAGAAAAGGCGTGGCGAAAACCATGCCTTTTTTATATGGTATATACATTAAAAATAAAGATTTTTGAAGCGGTTGGCAGCAATTGAAAAGAGGGAGCGATAGATGCGATTATTACATACGGCAGATTGGCACTTAGGGAAAATTGTCAATGAATTCTCTATGTTACCACTGCAAATGCAATATTTAGAACAATTAAAAACATATTTGGCGCATCATCCTGTGGATGCAATGATTATGGCGGGGGATCTATATGATCGTGCCGTTCCCGCAAAAGAAGCGGTACAACTGGCCAATGATTTTTTTACATATGTGACACAGGAGTTAGGGATTGCACTATTTATAATTGCAGGCAATCATGATAGTAATGAACGCTTGGAATATGGTGCAGATTTATTTGCCCATAGTCAGCTATTCATCGAGGGTACTTTGAAACGCCATGTGCGTAAAGTAGCGTGGCGTGGGGCAAATTTCTATCTTATACCTTACGCTGACCCTAGAGAAGTGGCGGCAGTGCTAGAAGATGATATGATCAAGACACCAGAAGATGCGATTCGTGCTCAAATTCAAACAATTAAAGCAGAAGATTGGGATCCAAAAGCCCTTAATATATTAATCTATCATGGATTTGTAGTTCCCGATCCAGATCATCTTCCTGAAGAATCCGACTCTGAACGTCCCTTATCTATTGGAACAATTGAATATGTTCCCGCTGCACTTTTTAAGGACTTTGATTATGTTGCACTCGGTCATCTGCACAAGGCGCAACGCGTTGGAAGTGAGAACATTCGCTACAGTGGTTCCCCCATCAAATATTCAAAATCAGAAGCGCATCACCGCAAACAAAATCTTCTCATCGATCTAACGAAAGACACTTTAAAAGTAAAATCGCTCGATATCACTGTCCCGCTTGATTTGCGTATCATTCGCGGTACATTCAAAGAATTAATGAAGGAACAATCTGACGATTTCTTATTTATTGAATTGGAAGATATGCACTATATTACAGATGCCATGCGCCGTTTGCGCCAAAATTATCCCAATACGATGGCGTTAGAGTACATTTATCAAACAAGTCGGGATCAATTGCAGATGCATCATTCAAAAGAAAAATTAGAAAAATTATCCTTGGCACAACTTTTCAGCGAGTTTTATGAATCTTTTGTTGAAGTGCCACTTGAACCAGATCAAGAAATGATTATTCACAAGATGCTCAACGAGATTAATGAGGAGGAAAAGGCATGAGACCTGTCCGATTGAGAATGAACGCATTCGGCCCTTATCGCGGTTTGGTAGATCTGGACTTTACGAAGTTTGGACATCATTCACTTTTTTTGATTTCGGGGCCCACTGGTTCAGGTAAGACGACCATTTTTGATGCAATTGCATTTGCCTTATACCATCGCGTCAGCGGTAGCAGTCGCAATCAAAATGATATGGAATCTGTGCGTTCGCAATTTGCGAGTCCAGAAGACATCTGTTTTGTGGATTTTACATTTGAGATTCAGCAAAAAATATATCGTATTTATCGCCAGCCCAAGCAAGAGATTATCAATGACAAAGGCAAACGCCGCATGGACAGTCATAAGTTGGAGTTCTATGCGCAGGGGCAATTAGTATCGACAAATAAGGGCGAAACACAAAAAGCAATTCATGACTTATTAGGACTATCTTATTCACAATTTCAGCAAATTGTCCTACTGCCACAAGGGGAATTTCAAAAGTTGTTGCTGGCGACAAGTAAGGAAAAAGAGGAGATTTTCCGCAATATCTTTGGAACGGAAATTATTCAGCGCTTCCAAGAAAAATTGCGCAAGCAGACAGCTCTATTACAAAAAGATCGAAAAGTAGCCGAAGGACAGTTGGATCATTTTCTAGAGAGTATCGAAGCGGCACCAGAAAGTCGCCTTGCAAAAAGTATCACAGATAAAAATTATGCCGATGTTCTCAAATATTTGACCATACAACTTGAAGAGACCAAAGCGGCATTGAAACATTCAAAAGAAAAAAGTGCGCACAATCGGTGCCAACTTCGCCAAAAAGAAATGTGGCTACGTGACCTTTGTCTCAACGAACAATTGGAGGCACAAGCGGAGCAATTCGTTGATCGCGCTCCTTTGATTTGCCATTATAAAGAGCAACTGGCACATCATGAACAAGCACTAAATGTACAACAGGCGCTACAACAATTAGAACAAGCGACTACACAACGGATACAGACTGAGTATGACTTAATTGAAAATCAGGCAGAAAGCAAACAATGTCAGACCGAAATGGCTCAAGTAGAACAAGAGGCAATAAAAGCTGAACAAGCTTGGACAGATCGCCACCAATTAGAAGAGCATTTGCGCCAGTTAGAAAAGCAGCAGCAGGATTTTGCTGAAAAAGAAGCTCTTCTCTCCAAGATCAATGATGCGGAGAATTCACGTGCACAAAGTCTAGCGCAAGAGCGTGATATCGAACAACAACTGGAAAAACTCCGCAAAACAATTGCGACAGTCGAGCAACAATTAGAGCATCTAAGCGCTTGCCGTATTGAGCTTCAGGAAAAACAGCATCTCCTTTCCATTTCTTCTGAGCAATTTGTGCAGTTGGAAGAAGTCGTTCAATTATTAAAAGAAAAAGAACAGCTGCAAAAGCAATTGCAGACGGCTTTAGAGCATGAGCGCCAAGCAGAAAATGACTGGCAACAAGCAGAAGTTACCTATCAACAAGCGCGGACACATTATTTTGCAGATTTAGCTGGCATCTTAGCAGAAGAATTGCAAGATGAGCAGCCTTGTCCAGTTTGTGGAGCAACTCATCATCCTGCACCTGCCAAACGTGGGGATAATGATCTAACAAAAGCGCAACTGGATGAATATGAATTGCAACGGAATCGCGCTCTAGAAGAGAAGACCGTTCAAAATGAAATGGTACGCACACTTGCTTCATCCATTGAAAGGCATGCTCAACTTCTTAAAGAGTCTGCGCGCAATGAGTGGACTTCGCTTTCTGAAGCAAGTCAGCAACGTCAAAAGATAGAAGATGAAATGAATGAATATCGTCAAGCGATTAAGACACTTTTGGAACAATTGAATCAGGAAGAGCAGTGGCGACAAGAGTTAAAAAACTTGCAAGAAAGCTATCACCAAAGTGAACTTACATGGCATGATCTAAAAAAACAAGAAGAATATGAAACTGCACAAATTAAATCTTGGACGCAGGAATGCCGTGCACTAGATGAAGGTTTGACTTATGATTCAGCGGCAGCTATTGCTGAAAAATATGAAGCAATTACCCAAGAGCTAAAAAATCGAGAAGAAAAATGGACGCAATTAACACAGCGCCAAACAGTACTAAAACAACAACTAGCACGCCTAGAAACATCGGCACAGCACTTGCAGCAGCAACAACAAGTTGCACAGAAGCAAGAACAGGCAGAACAAGACCACGTAGCTGCATTGAAAAAAGAAATGCATTTTGATGGTGACCTGAATGATTTTCTATTAAAGGCGGAGCAGGTCAGCGATTATCAGGAAGCGATTGATCATTTTGAAAAAGATCACGAATATAATAAGCGCCAACGTGCCGAATTGCAACCGAGATTAGCAGAAATTCCGCAACAGCTAAAAAGTAGCCAACTAAAAGAAGAGGTTGACCAACTCCAAATAAAAATGACAGCAGATGAAAGCGAGCAAGAGCAGTTAATTGAAACGATTACGTTGCACGAAAAAAGTTATCGTGAAATTGCCAAAACTTATGATGAATGCGATCAATTGCTAGATGAACTCTCGCTTTATGAAGATCTGTCGCAAGTGGCAAATGGTTCCACGACTCGTACGCAACATATTTCCTTTGAACGCTATGTTCTTAGCATCTATTTTGCGGAAATTATCCAAGCAGCCAATCTTCGTTTCGAAAAAATGACAAATGAACGCTATCAATTCATCCCACGTACCGAAAAAACAAAAGGCGGCGGTGCAGATGGCTTGGAATTGGACGTATTTGACCGTTATTCTGGCAATACTCGTCCAGTCAATACACTTTCAGGCGGTGAAACCTTTAAGGGCTCTCTTGCCTTAGCACTTGGATTGAGCGATGTCATTCAGAGCCAACAGGGCGGAATTGCGATTGATACGCTATTTATTGATGAGGGATTTGGTACATTGGATGCCGACTCCTTAGAGAGTGCAATTGAGACCTTGATTGATTTGCAGTCGACAGGACGGCTGATTGGTGTCATCTCCCATGTGGAAGAGTTGAAAAATCGTCTGCCTGCAAAAATCATGATTCAAAAAAGAAAAGAAGGCAGCGATGCCCATATTGTAACCCCGCAAGACCGTTTAATGTGAGAAGATTTTGCGGTCTAAAGGGCGCGATAATAGGAGTGTCTTCTTGCCAAATGAGTGTATCTCAAGGTATACTAAATGAATATTCAAGCATATAAAAAAGAAGCAAGGGGATAGAAAGATGCGCGCAAAGCAAAAAAAGAAATCGATGCGAAAGTGTCATATGGCTTATTTACCACAATTTCGATGATTGTGGGCACAGTAGTTGGTGCTGGCATTTATTTTCGGACCGATGATATTATTCAATATTCAAATGGAAATCTATGGATTGGCATCCTCGTACTTGCACTTGGCTCGTTATGTATCGTTTTTGGTTCACTAACACTTGCCGAATTGGCGAAACGCTATGTTGCAACGGGAGGCGTAAATGCTTATTTTGACCGCTTTATTTCACGACGTATGGCAGCAGGTTTTGGTTGGTTTCAAGTCATTGTCTGGTTACCGACTGTTGCGGTTGTGGTCGGCTGGGCATCTGCTGTTTATACATTTATGCTGCTCGATATTGAAGCAACTTTTTTGCAACAAGTTTTGTTAGGGTTTGCTTATAATATTTGGTTTTTTGTGATGAATTACTGGAGCCGTAATCTGGGCGGTCTTATGCAGCGACTGTCGACATTAGTGAAGATGATTCCGCTTATTTTAATTGCAGTGTATGGTGTAATATTCACACCTATATCGCATGAAGTGCTACAATCTGCTACTGATTTTGGGCAAGAATTTGGTCAGTGGGGCTGGCTAACTGCCTTGCTACCACTTATCTTTTCTTATGATGGCTGGATGCTGTCGCTATCCATTACTCCCGAAGTCAAAAATCCTAAGAAAAATGTGGTGCGTGCATTAATTATTAGTCCGCTTATTATTTTAGCAATTTATTTGCTTTATTTTTATGGCATGTTTAATTTGATGGGAAGCCAGCAGCTGCTCGCATTGGGAGATCGAGCCATTTTTGTGATTGCTCAGCAAATTTTGGGTGAACGAATGGCAACGATTATGTTATTGATTTTAGTTATCTCAATGTTAGGTGTATTAAATGGGATCAACCTAGGGGCGATACGTGTTCCACCTGTTTTAGCCCAGCAGAAGATGATTCCTGATTGGAATTTTTCAAAAGTTAATCCTAAGACACAGACTTCATGGGCCTCTACTTTGCTGTTGATTGTTTTGAATGCGATCTGGTCGGTCATTCATTATTTTGTTATGACATATCAACTATTCAATGGTCGCGATATTAGTGAGATTTCGATCGTATTTTGTTATGTGAGCTACTTGTTGCTTTATGCAGTTGTTTTTCGAATGTATTGGCAAGCAAAAAATTACAAAAAATTGCCAATTCCTATCCTAGCATCACTAGGATCGCTTATTATCTTAGTGGGTTCTATTATTGCTAGTCCTTTTTATGTGCTGCTCTTTTTTATGACATGCTTTACATTTGTGATTATCGGCTACTACTATTATGATAATAAAGCCATTAAAGAAAATCTTTAATGTTCTGACAATAAAAAGCGTACTACCTTTGATTGGGTGGCACGCTTTTTTATTTTTATATATTCATCTATGAATGATTATATCTTTGCTTATGCACTAGTCTGCCTGCCATAGGAATGGCTCCTGTTGCATATTATGGAATAGGAATGCTCGGACAATCTTTTGTTAAGACATGCAGTTCAGGAATGACATTCAAATATTTTTCGAGACGTTCTGCCAATGCTTTTTGGGCAGCTTCTGAAACGGCATATTGGCTTGGATAGACAGCTTCAATGATTAAGATGGCACAGTGGGAATCTTCTGTCATCATTGTTCGCTGCGCTTCGCGCCAGATAAAATTGCGACAGATTGCACCTGCATCATCATAGTAGCAGACTTCTCCAGGCAATGCGGGATCGTCTTTTGTTTCGCCAAGTGGTCGGAAACTTTCGCCACCTTTTGCGACACCTAAGGATACATCTCCCACAAGCTGATCGATATCTGCCACACCCACAGGCACACCATATTCCAGTGAAATCGAATTATAAATATCGACAATGGGTAAGATAGGTGTAAAAATATGCCCTTTTTTAATGCGTTTGAGTAGCGCTTCAATTGAAGCACGCGCGCCTTTTTTACTTTTGAATTGCTTATAGGCATCGCGCCACACTGCAACGGCTGCATTTTTGGAGAGTGGATCTAGTGGTACGTGTTGATGGGCTTTCAGACTAGCCTCTTCCAGAAGATCAGCCATCTCTTGCTTAAAAGCTTCATGGCTTGGTTGTTCAAAATGCTTTAAGTGCAATGTATAAATATGAGCTTTTGGGAAAATATCAAAAAATTCCGAAGTTACATGAAACTGTTTCATTTTTATCCTCCTCTATCTAGTTTGCATTCAGTGTATCACATGTGTAATAGAATGACACGATAAACATGCCGATAAAAGTGGACGTCAATTTTTGTTATAATAAATAAAAACGAGAGGAGGGGTGCGATGACAACGAAATTTATTGAAGAAAAATTGGCAACAGTTCCAACACTTCCAGGTGTATATCTTATGAAAAATGCCCAAGGCAAAATTATCTATATTGGAAAAGCAAAAAATTTACGGAATCGGGTGCGTGCTTATTTTCGCGGAAAAAAAGAAGGCAAGACGGCCTTATTAGTGCAAGAAATTCGCGATTTTGACTTAATGGTGACCAGCTCGGATAAAGAAGCATTACTCCTTGAGGTAACACTTATTCAAAAGCACAAGCCGCGTTATAATATTTTGTTGAAATTCGGCACGACCTATCCTTATTTGAAAATTACCAATGAGCGACATCCGCAACTTAAGATTACATCGGAAGTGGAAAAGGACGGAGCAGAATATTTCGGACCCTATCCTAATGTGGGGGCCGCAGTGGCAACACAACAATTACTACAAAAAATATATCCATTGCGTAGCTGTCCATTGCATCAAAAACGTGCCTGCCTTTATTATCATATGGGACAGTGCATCGGCTGTTGTGATCATTATGTATCTAAAAAAGAATATGCCAGACAAATTCGTCGTATTAAGTCCTTTTTAAATGGCAATGTTGCCCCTATCAAAAAATCATTGCAAGAAAAAATGGAACATGCTAGCGAACATATGAATTATGAAGCAGCAGCGGAATTCCGCAACCAAATTCAATATATTGAAGCAACGGTTGAGAAACAGTCGATTATTTCTAATGATTTTGTGCCACGTGATTTTTTTAATTATTATGCAGACAATGGCTGGATCTCCTTCCAAGTATTCTTCGTTCGTCAGGCGACCCTTATTAAGCGCGACGTTGCGATGTATCCATTAAAAAATTCACCGCAAGAGGACTTTATGCGCTTTATTCTGCAATATTATCAAGATACGAACAATATGATTCCTAAAATGGTCTATGTTCCAGCGGGGGTCGATGTGTCGCTACTTTCAGAGGTGTTGGCGACGACAGTGCATATTCCAAAACGTGGCGAAAAACGAAAAGTCTTAGAAATGGCAAGAAAAAATGCTGAATTCTCATTAAAACAGAAATTTCATCTGCTTGAAATGGAGCAACTGCGAACAACGGGTGCCTCTGAAGAGCTTTCGCAAGCATTGGGACTACCATATATTGCACGTATTGAAGCATTTGACCATTCAAATATTCAAGGAACGAGTCCTGTATCAGCGATGGTATCTTTTTATGAGGGACGAGCAGATAAGAATGAATATCGTAAATATCATATTAAGACGGTAGAAGGTAGTAATGAGTTTGCTACGACACAAGAAGTTATTCGAAGAAGATATTCCCGTCTTTTAAAAGAGGGGCGTCCATTACCAGATTTGATTTTGATGGATGGGGGCAAGGTTCAAGTTCATGCCGCTCAAGAAGTATTGGAAGATGAGTTGGGACTAGCGATACCAATTGCTGGAATGGTTAAGAATGACCGCCATAAAACAGCAGAATTAATCTTTGGAGAGCCATTGGCTGTTGTGCCACTCAATCCACGCAGTCAAGCTTTCTACTTGATTCAGCGAATTCAAGAAGAAGTCCATCGTTTTGCGATTAGTTTCCACCGCAGCGTCCGTAGCAAAAATAGTTTGTCATCCATTCTTGATAATATTCCAGGAGTCGGGCCGAAGACACGTACGAAATTGTTACGTCATTTTTCATCAGTGGTCGACATTAAAAAAGCACAATTTCAAGACCTTGTAGACCTTGGCATCAATCGTCCGACCGCTGAGAAGATTCAAGAAACATTAGCGGATTATCAGCTTGCAGCAGAAGAGGATTCACCTACATGCGATGAAAGTTAAGAAGATGCGATAAATAAGATTACGATATAGTGAAAGGGGATTATAATGGAACAATTGACACAATTATCAAAAGCCCACCATACAATAGAAGAAGTGCTTGAACATATTGACTTAGCATTACAAACTTTAAGTAGTGCAAAATCTTATGGCATGTGGGATATCTTTCTTAATAGTATATTCTTCAGTGGACTTAAGCGCGACAAGATAAAAGTAGCAAATCATGAAATTCAAGCTATCGAGCCTTTGTTGCGCGAGTTGCAACAAGAGTTAACCGATGTGACAATCGACTTGCCTGCAGAAATTAGTGACACTTTTTGGGGCCATTTTTTGGATATCTGGGTAGATAATCCTTTTACAGATTTGCGCGTTCAACGAGAAATTAAAAAAACAGTGACTGCTTTGGAGACATTGCGTTATAATATGCAGCAACTGCTTGAACAAATAAATGATAAAATTGCACATTACTAAATAAAAAGAGGAAAGCAATTAATTGCTTTCCTCTTTTTTATTTAATGGTCATGATTTTGGCACTTTGGGACTTAATTTTGTGAAATTTAGCCAACCAAAATCATAGGATAATTTCTTTTTAAATTCCCATTCTTTTAGATCATTGTGGGCATAATGCTCAATTAATACAGCAAGCAGCGAATAAATTGCCGCATATTCATTAGAGTTAATGAGCACGAGCAACTGTCGACCTCTTGATGTAATACATCCTCTAATCTCCATGAGTAGCTGTTCATGTGCATTGTGCATAAGGTAATGCTCCGCCTTAAAATCGCATGTTACTTTCCAATCGTAGGGTGTCAGCGTGTAGTAAGGAGACTGCCAGTTGAAGAAGTTGGGATGCTTCGCAAAGCATGCAATGGAGGATGATTGTTGCCCTTTATAAATGTCAAAGGTCGAAAAAGGCGTTATAATACGTTGCTCGGCCTTGAATAAGACGACATTGTCAAGGTTGACAAGCCTTAAAGTATCATGCAGTCGATGAGTTTTTCCCTCAATCACAAACTTCACCTTGCCAGATGAATCTGTCACATAAAATGTTGCACGACTTTTTTGAGGTGCCTCATGAATAAATAGTTGCTGCAAGAATATCCCCCCCCTTGTGCTGATTAAAATGGCTGATTTGTGCGAATTGCAACCGTTAACTCTTGAATGGCTGTGATCATTGCATCAATCTTCGTTTCCATTTTGTTCAGCAAATAAATAGACAAAAAGATTGGAAAGCCGACATTTGAAATGGCGGTCACCACGCTTGCTAATAATTCTTCGCTCATTTTATTCCTCCTTTTCTCTTTAGCCATAATAACGTCTTGGCAAAAAAGAAGGGACATGCATTGGAGATGAGCGGCACTACATAGAAATGTTTACTTTTCTTCGAATAAGCGGTAGGCACTATGAAAGACAGGATATGCGAACTCATTGAATTCAAAACCATGAACGATGGCGGCAGTTACGAATTTTTTCGCTTTTTTAACGGCTTCAAGTGGACTTAATCCTTGTGCCAAACCAGCAGTAACAGCTGCTGCAAAAGTACAACCAGCCCCATGATTAGCAGAATGAGCAGCTTGTGGCTCACGAAGTAGAACATATTCATGGCCATCGTAGAAGATATCAATGGCTTCAGTATCAGACAGTGCCGTTCCGCCTTTAATAATGACATTTTCTGCTCCGAGGGAATGAATAATTTTCGCTGCTACTTTTGCTTCTTCAATAGTATGGATCGGTGAGACTTGAGCGATTTGTGCCGCTTCGAACAAGTTAGGCGTTACAATGGTGGCAAGTGGTGTCAATATATCGCGCAAAGCATTTGCATTTTCAGGATTTAAGACTTCATCTTCCCCTTTGCAGACCATGACGGGATCGCAGACATAATGGCTCAATTGATGCGTGCGAATATGGTCGGCAATGGTTTGAATGACTTCAACATTTGGTAGCATGCCTGTCTTAAAGGCATCGACACTTGCTCCTGAAGTGGCTGTCTCTAATTGTTGTGTTACAAGTTCTGCTGAAAGTGGTGTGACATGATGTTTCCAATGATCATGCGGATCCATTGTCGCAATGACCGTTAATATCGCGATTCCAAATGTTCCATATTCGGCGAATGTTTTCAAGTCAGCAGCAATTCCAGCCCCGCCACTTGCATCATTTCCAGCAATTGTCAATGTAATTTTTGGTTGATTTGTCATAAGAGAAGTCCCCTTTCAAAATTTGATTTTAGTGTATCACTTTTTTTAAAAAATGAACAGTTTTGACGATGCCCTTGAAAAATTCACTTATTTTTATGTAGGATAGATAAGGAAGTATGAACGACATGCAAGAGTAGATGAAGAAGGTGAGAAAATGAATTTGCCCATTCATAATGATTGGCGTCCGATTTTAGAAGAGGCGATGACACAACCTAGTTATCGATCATTAAGAGAATTCTTAAAACAGGAGTATCGAACGCAAACCATTTATCCGCAAATGTATGATCTATGGACAGCTTTTGAGTGGACACCGTATCAGCGCGTAAAAGTAGTTATTTTGGGGCAGGATCCTTATCATGGCCCGCATCAAGCGCATGGGCTCAGCTTTTCAGTGCAGCCAGGTGTACCACTTCCTCCAAGTTTGCAAAATATTTATAAAGAATTGGAGGCAGATGTGGGAGCACGCCCTGTGGCACATGGCTATTTAAAGCATTGGGCTGATCAAGGTGTCTTCTTGCTCAATACTGTCTTAACAGTTCGAGCTCATCAGGCCCATTCCCACCGCGGAAAAGGCTGGGAAGAGCTGACAGATTTCGTCATTGAGAAATTAAATGAACGCGAAACGCCGATGGTATTCATCTTATGGGGTAGTGCTGCCAAAGCAAAACGTGCAAAAATTGATGAAAGCAAGCATGCTATTATTACAAGTGTTCACCCAAGTCCACTTTCTGCTTATCGCGGTTTTTTTGGTTCACGTCCTTTTTCAAAGGCGAATGCATATCTTAAGCAATGGCACCAACAACCAATCGATTGGCAACTGCCGATTGTCATTAATGAGTCGCGTTCATTTCCGTCATAGCGGAGATTTGTTGTATAATTTTTAAGATAATAAATATTGAATGAATAAGTAAGAAAGAGGTTTGTGATGAATATATTTTCAACATTGAAAGAACAAATTCGTGACCAAAAGATTACCCTTGTCTTCCCAGAAGGGGAGGACGTGCGTATTTTAGAAGCGAGCGCCCGTTTAAAAAAAGAGCAGCTCGTTGATGCAATTTTATTGGGAGATGCAGATACAATTAAAAATGCGGCGGACGCTCATGATATTTCTTTGGACGGAATTCGCATAATAGATCCTTACCATTATGAAGCATTTGAAGAAATGGTTGCACAAATGGTCGAAATTCGCCGCGGAAAAGTAACGGAAGATCAGGCACGTGAATTATTAAGACAGACGAACTATTTTGGCACAATGCTCGTCAAACAAGACATTGCAGATGGGTTAGTCGGAGGTGTCATTTATTCAACGGGAGATACAGTGCGCCCAGGACTTCAAATTATCAAGACAAAACCGAATACGCCATTAATGTCAGGAGCCTTTTTAATGATGCGTGGCGATGAAGCTTATATATTTGGGGACTGTGCCATTAATATCAAACCTTATGCAGAGCAACTAGCAGCAATTGCCATTGAAACAGCAAAAACGGCCGAAACTTTTGGAATTGCTCCACAAGTTGCAATGCTCAGCTTCTCTACTAAGGGTAGTGGCAAAGGTGAAGATGTTGATAAAGTGCGTAAAGCGACAGCCATTGCAAAACAACAATCCCCGACACTTGCATTGGACGGTGAATTGCAATTTGATGCCGCCTTTGTGCCAGATATTGCCGAGAAAAAAGCACCTGAATCAAATGTTGCTGGAAAAGCTAATGTCTTTATTTTCCCTGATTTGGAAGCAGGCAATATCGGCTATAAAATCGCCCAACGTTTGGGACAATTTGAAGCAGTCGGTCCTATCTTACAAGGGATGGCCAAGCCAATTTCTGACTTATCGCGCGGGGCAGATGCGGAGGATGTCTACAAAACGGCAATTATTACTGCCAGTCAAGTAATTTCAAATCGAAAAGCATTATAATAAGACAAAAAGCAGCTACTCCATATATGGAGTAGCTGCTTTTTTTATAATGATTAAGGGAAAAAACGGCGTCCTTTTTTTAGAAAATCGCGGGTCGTGATTAATTGGAAGAATGCACTATTTAGTGCTAATCCGAGTGCAAGTGCCCCACCGATTAAAAGCGTCTCCGTTGCATAACTGATTCCTGTATTGGCATGCCCTTCAATGAATAAGCGCATCATATTGTAGGCAGCAGCTCCTGGAACAAGGGGAATAATGCCTGGGATAGTGAAGATAATGACAGGGGTGCGTAATTTTCGGGCGAAAAGTTGACTAAGCATCCCAATCAAAAAACTAGCAACAGTCATGCTAACAAAACTATTCACATGACCATAAGTCGCCAGACTGTAATGCGTAATAAAGCCAACGCCTCCCACGATCCCCGTATAAAGGAGTAAATTGGCGGGAACATTATACAAAATAGAAAAACCAACGGCCGTAATAAAACCAGAAAATAATTGCAAAAAGAAATTTAACACATCATCCACTCCTTTTAAATCATGGCCAAGACACCAGCAACGCCGACACCAATAGCTGTCGCACTTAGCAATGCATCAGCAATAATGCTCAGTCCAGATACATAATCACCAGCCATCAGGTCGCGAATTCCATTTGTAATCGCACGCCCTGGAACAAGTGGCATAATGGAGGCAATAATTACAATATTAATATTGTTTGGCAAAATAAAAAAAGAACATAAAACAGCCAGCCAACCGATGATAAAAGACCCCATCATTTCTGAGAAAAATTGCACATTAGTCATTTTTGAAAGATGTGCATGAACAGAGTAGCCCGCAGCACCGACACCGAAAGACATGAGCCATTCGGGCAGTCCTCCCGAAAAAATAAGAGCAAAAAATGCACAGGATAGCCCAGCCATAAAGGCCTTGAATCCAAGAGAATAGAAGTTTTTAGATTGATTAATTGCATCGAGTCTTGCTTGAGCTTCTTCTACTGTTACGCCACCTGCTGTAATGGCGCGCGACAATTCATTTCCGTCTCGAACTTTCCCCAAATTCGTATCGCGAGAAAAAACACGTTGCAACCGGGTATGTTCGTGCTCTTCCGGTGTTTCAACGGTAAAAATAATCGTATTGGGAACAGAAAAAACGTGTACATTTTTAAAACCATAATGTGTAGCAACGCGGTAAATCGTATCTTCTACGCGGTAAGTTTCTGCACCGTTTTCCAAAAGTAGCCGACCGATTCCGGCACACAAGTCCAAAACTTTGGAAATTTCAGCTTCCATGACGTGCCTCCTTTAATTATTCTTATTTATTATAGCAAGATTTACACTGAATTTTTAGTTTTTAATTTAAAACAGTTATCAGGTTTAATATTTTGTGAATTATGATATACTAATTTCGATTTTAAAAGCTAAAAGGAGTGACTCTATTGTTACATGAAACAAATATTCCTGCATCTATACGCGAAAAGATGAAAAAAGGTGAAGAATTCTTCTGGATGAATCCGCGCTGGTTGCCTCTTGAAGAAGCAGCTAAGACGATAAAATATTCACAAGAAGATGTCGATGATGTGGAGGCACGATGGCAACGATTTGCAGCTTTTATTCAACTTGCGTTTCCAAGCACGCAAGCAACGAATGGATTAATTGAATCCGAGATTACACCGTTGACGGCAATGAAAGAGTGGCTGGAAGCAACATATGCAGTACAAATTCCTGGCAACTTCTTGCTAAAACGCGATGACCAACTGCCAATTTCAGGTACGATTAAGGCACGTGGGGCAATCTATGAAGTCTTAAAACATGCAGAAACTTTAGCATTAGAGTATGGTTTGTTAGAGTCAACGGATGTTGATTATGCTATTTTCAATTCAGAAAAATTCCGCGAATTTTTCAGTAAATTCAATTTAACTGTTGGCACAACGGGGAATTTAGGCATTTCAGTTGGAACAATGGGACGCGCTTTTGGTTTTGATGTAACAGTTCATATGTCAAAAGATGCCAAAGAATGGAAGAAAGAATATTTACGTGCACGTGGCGTTGAAGTCGTCGAGCATGAAACGAACTTTACCGAAGCTGTTACAGCAGGACGCAAAGTATCCGAAGCTGATCCGATGAGTTACTTTGTGGATGATGAGCATTCCGTTGAGTTATTTTTAGGATATACAGTAGGTGGCTATCGCATGAAAAAACAACTCGCACAAGCGAATGTTCATGTCGATGCGGACCATCCTTTATTTGTCTATTTGCCTTGTGGAATTGGCGGTTCGCCAAGTGGAATTACATTCGGCTTAAAACAAGCTTTCGGCGATCATGTGCATTGTATCTTTGCCGAGCCTGCGAAGATGCCAAGCATGATCCTAGGATTGACAACACAACAATATGCTGAAGTATCAGTCGATGAAATTGGTCAAGGTGGTCTGACAGTTGCAGACGGACTTGCCGTTCCACGCACAAGTGCACTCGTTGCAGAGATGATGAACCATTATTTCAGTGGCGGTTATACTTTGACGGATGATACATTTGAAGCACTTTTGAAGAATTTATGGGAACAAGAAGATATTTTCTTAGAACCAGCAGCAGTTGCTGGAATTCCTGGACCTATTAAGTTGATTACCTCAGCTGAGGGGCAAGCTTATTTGAAGGCACACCATTTAGAAGACAAAATGGAAAATGCAACGCACATTGCTTGGGCAACAGGTGGAAGCATGGTGCCTGCGCTTGATCGCCAAGCATTTCTTGAAGCTGCAGCTGGCAAAAAAGTAACTCAATAATAAAAAGAAGCGGTACATGTGCCGCTTCTTTTTTTATTCATTAAAAAATAAAAAAGAGAATAGGCATCTGCTTAAGTAAAGAGTGTGTGCATTATCCTATTCTTATTTTTTAATGTTGTGTGATTAATTTGAATAAAAAGACATGGAGAATGATTAAGAGTGGAATCCCAATTTGAAAGAGGGGTTTTCGTGTTTTGTGACGAAAAAGTTGCATCCCAAATTCTGCCCCAACTGATCCCCCTAGGAGTGCTAATAAAAGCAGTGTGCGCTCGGAAATGCGGCGATGGTGAGTTTGTGACAACTTCTTATCGGTTTTAAAGGCGAAAAAAGCAGCACCATTGATAATAAATAAATAGAGTATCCCCATGATCTGTATAATTTCTGACATATTCATCCCTACTTTTTTAATTACTGCTCCTATTATACTAAATTTTTTGCTTTATTTAAAAATGAGATGACTTTATCATTTTTGAAAAAAATGATGGAGTATGCTACTCTTTGAAAAAGGAGGGCTTAGGATGGGAAGAAAGCAAATTATTGTGCTTGTAGGTCCAAGTGGCAGTGGTAAGACGACCATTGGCCAATATCTGTCGCAAGCAGGTTATCTTAAGCTAGTAACGACAACAACGCGACCACCTCGTGCGAATGAAAAAGATGGTGTTGACTATTTTTTTGAAGATGTAGCACATATGGCACCAGAAGATTTCGTTGAACAAACATCTTATAATGGCTATCGCTATGGCTTAACAAAAAAAGAAATTGAAAATAAATTAAAAGATACAGATGTGGTGCATCTAGCGATGGATCAGCGTGGTGCCGCAGCTGTGAAGGCCAATTTCCCTCAAGAAACAGCGGTCATATATATTCAGATGACTCCTGAACAATTAAAAGAGCGAATGCTTCAGCGCGGGGAATCGCCTGCTTTTATTGCCCGTCGCTTAAATTATTGTCAAGAAACGGAAGAATTGACACCACTTGCATGTGCCGATTTGTGCATAAAGAATAAAGACATTGCGCAAGTAGTCGAAGAGATTTTGCAATTTATTGAACAGCGTAAAGAAGACCCCTCCCTATAAATAAGCACATGCTGCTTAAGTATGCATAAAAATGATCCTAAACTTAAAAAGCAAAATCCCCCGTGAAATGACATTGACCATTTCATGGGGGATTTTTTTGATGTTAAAGGATTACTTCTTTTTACTTGGAATAATATTTCGCCAGTCAATATCGGCGGCTTTATTGATCCACTGCGAGTTAATAAGTTTCCCTTCTGCTAAAATCATAGATTGATAAGCGACATTTAATGCAAAAAAGTAAGTCAACCATGAAAAGCGATCAAAGAAATCTTGGAACAATGGTGCAGAGGATGCAAAAGAATAGTTACTACCCACGAAAAAATTCACAACGGCGATAACTAACATACAGCGCAAGACGGCAACTTGAACGCGGCGTTGCTGTTTGCGAATGGAATCGCCATAATGGCTAAGATAATAACTAGACAAGCTAAGCAGAGCCACATGAAAAATAAAAAAGTTAATATTACAAAAATGCCAAATCTGTAGCGGATAAAAAACAGGATTCAATAGGGCAATAATCCCTCCTACAAAACCTAAATAAGTGCCGAATGCTTTTAAAAAAGAACTACGATACCAGTAACCGAATCCAAAAGAAATCGCAGCAATGCGGCATGTATAAAGGGGCAGACCATCCAACCAAAAAGAATTTCCACCCATATACCAGACCATGGACAATAATTGACTGACAAAGACAATGGTGGCTAGATATTTTTCGACACGTGGATTTCTTTTGCGATGTGCGAAATATAGCATACAAAAAATGGCCACTATCAACCAGAAAATATGATAAGCTCCAAAAGCTTTAAAGACGGTATCTACTTCCTGATGTCCTAAAAAAGATTCAATAAAAGCGATCATTGCTCTTCACCTCCTAAAAATCATGTTCTATTATAATAAAATTAGCGATAATTTTCCATCCATCTGTGGACCTAAATAAAAAAGAGCAAGCATACCCCAGCGCCTCAATTGAGATCACTCGCAGATGTTTGCTCATTTTTTGTTAATTATTATGGTAGTCGGAAATTACTCCCTGCCAAGCTTTCTGGCATATCAATACCCGAAGCATTATAGGTTTCACCATTCATAATGGAATTTTTTACTACAACATAGTCAACACGACGAATGGCATCTAAGTCGCGTCCCCCTGCATAGGAAATGGAAGATTGCAAATCTTGGGTCATTTCTTTCAAGGTATCTGCAATATCTCCTTTGTAAGGAAGTAGCATAGATTTTCCTTCCACATTTTCGCGTTTCCCTTTTTGGGCAGCACTAGCAGAGCCATAGTATTGTTTATATTTATGCCCATCAATTTCGATAATATCGCCAGGGGATTGTTCATGTCCAGATAGCATAGAGCCGATCATAACCATAGAAGCACCGAAACGAATTGACTTAGCGATATCGCCATTTGTTCGCACGCCACCATCAGCAATAAGTGGCTTACGTGCAACTTTTGAGCAATTATTAAGTGCAGCAAGTTGCCATCCGCCAGTGCCAAAGCCCGTTTTCAATTTAGTTGTGCAAGCTTTTCCAGGTCCGATGCCGACTTTCACCGCATCAGCACCAACGTTTTCCAAATCGCGTACGGCTTCTGGTGTTCCAACATTTCCTGCAATAAGGAAGGAGTCGGGCAAATGTTTTTTGACGAATTTAATCATGCGAATGACCCCATCACTGTGGCCATGTGCTACGTCAATGGTAATATATTCAGGGACTAAGTTTTTGTGTGCAAGTTCACGCACGAAATCATATTCAGCTTTTTTAATGCCAAGACTGATTGAGGCAAAAAGTCCTTGCTCTTGCATCATTTCAACGAAAGGCAGACGTCCGGGTTCATCAAAACGGTGCATCACATAAAAATAACCATTTTGAGCGAACCAGACAGCTAATTTTTCATCGATAACAGTTTCCATATTGGCTGGAACAACGGGTAATTTAAAGGTGTGGCCACCGAATTCGATGGATGTGTCACACTGACTACGACTATCGACAATTCCTTTTGCGGGAATCAATTGAATATCTTCATAATCAAATACTTTCATATAAAAGTGAACGCTCCTTCATTCATTGTAGGACGTACCTTAATGTATGGCATATCCTAAAACACTATACAGACTTCATTTTCTTTTGTCAAAGAAATCCCACTATAATAAAATACCCGTTTTCATTCGTGACAAAAATGTCCGTTTTTTCTAGGGTATTTGGTTTTTCCATGGTCACAAAGCGTTGGGTTTGGCGGTCATAAATCTTAAAGTGGGCATGGTCCATTGTAATGGTTTCGCCGCTTTCAGCGTCCACTTTCACCACTTGGAGGCGTTGGCGGATCGGTTGATT
>NZ_KB894090.1 GCF_000374325.1 Allofustis seminis DSM 15817
AAAAGAACGTTGTTCTTTCAAAACTAGAGCGTTGCTTCAACACGACTTCGTCAACACCGCGCTTTCCCTTACGCGTAGTGGTTAAGTCCTCGACCGATTAGTATGGGTCCGCTCCACACCTTACGATGCTTCCACTTCCCACCTATCTACCTGATCGTCTCTCAGGGGTCTTACTTCCTCTTTCGGAATGGGAGATCTTATCTTAAAGGAGGCTTCACGCTTAGATGCTTTCAGCGTTTATCCCGTCCACACATAGCTACCCAGCCATGCCCTTGGCAGAACAACTGGTACACCAGCGGTGTGTCCATCCCGGTCCTCTCGTACTAAGGATGGCTCTCTTCAAATCTCCTGCGCCCGCGACGGATAGGGACCGAACTGTCTCACGACGTTCTGAACCCAGCTCGCGTACCGCTTTAATGGGCGAACAGCCCAACCCTTGGGACCGACTACAGCCCCAGGATGCGATGAGCCGACATCGAGGTGCCAAACCTCCCCGTCGATGTGAACTCTTGGGGGAGATAAGCCTGTTATCCCCGGGGTAGCTTTTATCCGTTGAGCGATGGCCCTTCCTTTCGGTACCACCGGATCACTAAGCCCGACTTTCGTCCCTGCTCGACTTGTGGGTCTCGCAGTCAAGCTCCCTTCTGCCTTTGCACTCTCCGAATGATTTCCAACCATTCTGAGGGAACCTTTGGGCGCCTCCGTTACATTTTGGGAGGCGACCGCCCCAGTCAAACTGCCTACCTGACACTGTCTCCCGACCCGGTTAGGGTCGCGGGTTAGACTGGCCATACGTTAAGGGTAGTATCCCACCGCTGCCTCCCTCTAAACTGGCGTCCAGAGTTCTTCGGCTCCTACCTATCCTGTACATAACGTATCGACAATCAATATCAAGCTACAGTGAAGCTCCACGGGGTCTTTCCGTCCTGTCGCGGGTAACCTGCATTTTCACAGGTACTACAATTTCACCGAGTCTCTCGTTGAGACAGTGCCCAGATCGTTGCACCTTTCGTGCGGGTCGGAACTTACCCGACAAGGAATTTCGCTACCTTAGGACCGTTATAGTTACGGCCGCCGTTTACTGGGGCTTCAGATCAGAGCTTCGTCTTGCGACTAACTCGTCCCCTTAACCTTCCAGCACCGGGCAGGTGTCAGCCCCTATACCTCATCTTTCGATTTTGCAGAGACCTGTGTTTTTGATAAACAGTCGTCTGGGCCTATTCACTGCGGCTGACATCGTCAGCACCCCTTCTCCCGAAGTTACGGGGTCATTTTGCCGAGTTCCTTAACGAGAGTTCTCTCGCTCACCTTAGGATACTCTCCTCGACTACCTGTGTCGGTTTGCGGTACGGGTCGTAAAGTGCTCGCTAGAAGGTTTTCTTGACAGTGTGACGTTGATGCTTCGGTACTCTTCTTCCCTCCCCGTCACCACTCATTCTCTGAGAAAAAGCATTTCACTCTCCCTCAAACTCGTGGCTTGGACGCACGCTTCCAACCGTGCGCTCATCTTCGGCCTCCTGTGTCACTCCATCGCTCAATCACGCTTTACGAGTACAGGAATCTCCACCTGTTGTCCATCGCCTACGCCGTTCGGCCTCAGCTTAGGTCCCGACTAACCCAGGGCGGACGAGCCTTCCCCTGGAAACCTTAGTCTTTCGGTGCACGGGATTCTCACCCGTGTTTCGCTACTCATACCGGCATTCTCACTTCTAAGCGCTCCACATGTCCTTTCGGTCATCCTTCTTCGCCCTTAGAACGCTCTCCTACCATAGAACCTTACGGTTCTATCCGTGGCTTCGGCATCTTGTTTAGCCCCGGTACATTTTCGGCGCAGGGCCACTCGACTAGTGAGCTATTACGCACTCTTTAAATGATGGCTGCTTCTGAGCCAACATCCTAGTTGTCTATGCAGCCCCACATCCTTTTCCACTTAACAAGAATTTGGGGGCCTTAGCCGACGGTCTGGGCTGTTTCCCTTTCCACTATGAATCTTAGCACCCATAGTGTGACTCCCGGATATGCATCCATGGAATTCGGAGTTTATCAGGACTCGGTAACCCGGGATGGGCCCCTCATCCAAACAGTCGCTCTACCTCCATGTTGCTTCCTCCGAGGCTAGCCCTAAAGCTATTTCGGAGAGAACCAGCTATCTCCAAGTTCGATTGGTATTTCTCCGCTATCCACACCTCATCCCCGCATTTTTCAACATACGTGGGTTCGGGCCTCCAGTGCGTTTCACCGCACTTTCACCCTGGACATGGATAGGTCACCTGGTTTCGGGTCAACGACTTCATACTCTGCGCCCTCTTCAGACTCGCTTTCGCTGCGGCTCCGCTTCTTCCGCTTAACCTCGCATGAAATCATTACTCGCCGGTCCATTCTACAAAAGGTACGCCATCACCCGTTAACGGGCTCTGACTGCTTGTAAGCACACGGTTTCAGGTTCTCTTTCACTCCCCTTCCGGGGTGCTTTTCACCTTTCCCTCACGGTACTGGTTCACTATCGGTCACTAGGGAGTATTTAGGCTTGGGAGAAGGTCCTCCCTTATTCCGACGGAATTTCACGTGCTCCGCCGTACTCTGGATACTCCGGGGTAGATTTCATTTTCGTCTACAGGGCTGTCACCTGCTTTGGCCCTCCTTCCCAGGAGGTTCGACTAATGGCTTCTATCCACTTCTGGAGTCCATACCCCTTCCTGCAAGCAGAAAGGTTTGGCCTCTTTCCAGTTCGCTCGCCGCTACTGTGGAAATCGCTGTTGCTTTCTTTTCCTCTAGCTACTGAGATGTTTCAGTTCGCTAGGTCTTCCCTCTTCTTCCCTATAGATTCAGGAAAAAGATCTTATCCGATCAAGGATAAGAGGTTGCCCCATTCGGAAATCTCCGGATCATCGCTTACTTACAGCTCCCCGAAGCATATCGGTGTTCGTCCCGTCCTTCTTCGGCTCCTAGTGCCAAGGCATCCACCGTGCGCTCTTGTTCACTTAACCTTACGGTTAAGGGTATTTATAGCGTTTTTTTGGTTTACTCTACTTCTTGAGTAAATAGACTCGACTCTAGAGTTACCTCTAGAGTGTTTCTCGGTGTTGTTTCGTTTCTTCATTGATGTTTCAATGTCGTTGAATCAACTCTCCAGTTTTCAAAGAACAAATACACACCCCTTCTCCAGGGTGCGATGGAGCTTATCGGGATTGAACCGATGGCCTCCTGCGTGCAAGGCAGGCGCTCTCCCAGCTGAGCTAAAGCCCCTTTCTGGCATACATCCTTCAAAACTAAACAAAGTAACACGCTTGCGCAAGTTCCGGTACTTTCTAATGCGTTATGCTCCTTAGAAAGGAGGTGATCCAGCCGCACCTTCCGATACGGCTACCTTGTTACGACTTCACCCCAATCATCCATCCCACCTTCGACAGCTGGCTCCCTTGCGGGTTACCTCGCCGGCTTCGGGTGTTACGAACTCTCGTGGTGTGACGGGCGGTGTGTACAAGACCCGGGAACGGATTCACCGCGGCATGCTGATCCGCGATTACTAGCGATTCCGGCTTCATGCACTCGAGTTGCAGAGTGCAATCCGAACTGAGAATGGTTTTGAAAGATTTGCTGACCCTTGCGGGATCGCTACTCGTTGTTCCATCCATTGTAGCACGTGTGTAGCCCAGCTCATAAGGGGCATGATGACTTGACGTCATCCCCACCTTCCTCCGATTTATCACCGGCAGTCTGATTAGAGTGCCCAACTGAATGCTGGCAACTAATCACAAGGGTTGCGCTCGTTACGGGACTTAACCCAACATCTCACGACACGAGCTGACGACAGCCATGCACCACCTGTCTTGATGTCCCGAAGGACTTCCCCTATCTCTAGGGTATGCATCAGATGTCAAGAGCTGGTAAGGTTCTTCGCGTTGCTTCGAATTAAACCACATGCTCCACCGCTTGTGCGGGTCCCCGTCAATTCCTTTGAGTTTCAGCCTTGCGGCCGTACTCCCCAGGCGGAGTGCTTAATGCGTGAACTCCAGCACCGAAGGGCGGAAACCCTCCGACACTTAGCACTCATCGTTTACGGCGTGGACTACCAGGGTATCTAATCCTGTTTGCTCCCCACGCTTTCGAGCCTCAGCGTCAATTTCAGACCAGAAAGCCGCTTTCGCCACTGGTGTTCTTCCATATATCTACGTATTTCACCACTACACATGGAATTCCGCTTTCCTCTTCTGAATTCAAGTACGATAGTTTCCAATGCCATTCCACGGTTAAGCCGTGGGCTTTCACATCAGACTAATCGCACCGCCTGCGCTCCCTTTACGCCCAATAATTCCGGACAACGCTCGCCCCCTACGTATTACCGCGGCTGCTGGCACGTAGTTAGCCGGGGCTTTCTGGTTAGCTACCGTCAGTCCACCAGTAGTGACTTGGTGGGAGTTCTTGGCTAACAACAGAACTTTACAATCCGAAGACCTTCATCATTCACGCGGCATTGCTCCATCAGGCTTGCGCCCATTGTGGAAGATTCCCTACTGCTGCCTCCCGTAGGAGTCTGGGCCGTGTCTCAGTCCCAGTGTGGCCGGTCACCCTCTCAGGTCGGCTACGCATCATCGCCTAGGTAGGCCGTTACCCCACCTACAAGCTAATGCGCCGCGGGACCATCCATGAGCGACAGCTTCGCCGTCTTTCTTTTACACCACATGCGTGGTGTGAAAGGTATGGGGTATTAGCATCCGTTTCCGCATGTTATCCCCCTCTCATGGGCAGGTTTCCCACGTGTTACTCACCCGTCCGCCACTCATCCCTCTCTGCAAGCAGAGAGTTCATCGTTCGACTTGCATGTATTAGGCATGCCGCCAGCGTTCGTCCTGAGCCAGGATCAAACTCTCAATTTTTAATGAGGGGATGAACACTGTTCATCCCAAAGGTTTGATTGCTCAAAATTAATGTTTTGGTTTTGGTTGGTGTCTAATGAATGGAATATTCAAAAGACCCTTGCACAATTTGGTTGTATTACTTTGTTCAGTTTTCAAAGATCTATGCCTGCGT
>NZ_KB894091.1 GCF_000374325.1 Allofustis seminis DSM 15817
CCGAGTCCACGTTCATCTGTTGTAATTGTTCCAACATGAGCATCGTCGGCATCATACACTTCTACCGTCTGACCTTTTAGTCCTGCACCATCTTGGTCAATAACCGTTGCAGTGGCAGATTGTGATTTCGCCCACATTGCATAAACTGTTAAATTATCATTGACAATTGTATTTGCATCAAAGGTATCTCCGCTTCCATCACTTGAAGTATTCCAGCCTAAGAAAACATAACCCTCACGTTCTGGAGTAACTTCTATATTTGGTAGTTCTTCTGTCGTCGTTTTATTATTTGAAAATGATTTACCATAAAAAACATTTTGCTTCTGACTTAATGTATCACCTTGATCATTGGCAAAGTTATAATTAAAAGTAACTTCTGGAAGCATCGACTTCAAGTAAACGCTATAAGAGTGAGCTTTAAGCACAGCGTCAATAGAATTAATACCAGTGTCTGTTCTAAATTCTTGGAATGGATGTCCAAATTGATTGAAATACTTAGATTTCAACATACCTTCAAAACTAAATTCTTTTGCTTTGCCCGATTGATCTTTCCATCCATCGTAGCTAAAGACCCACCCTAATGGTTTATAACCTTCTTTTTGGAACCCTTCTGGAATTGTGACAGAACGATCCTTATTGACACAGGCTTTCTTATAATCTACGCCTTCTTTTAAATCTTTATTCCATGATAAAATGTCCCAATATGTTTGCCCATCATTTTCGCTTACCCATTCTTTAAAATTATAGATATGCTCTGCTGTTTCTTTATCTTTAGCAAAGATTACATCCATAACACGTAAATGAAGTCGAATGTGTCCAAATAGATTATTGCCCATTTGATCTGTATCAACAATAACACCATCTTTTAGTTTTGTAGGATCTAAAAATGCAGTAGAAGGTTGATCAGAACCATTTTCAAATTTTTCAAAATAATAAAAATATCCGTCAGGAATAGAATCTAATTGCACTTGGATTACATATTTTTTGCCTTTTTCAAGATTATTTATATAATATGAGCCTAAGCTCATACGGTCAAGGTTACCTAGGACAGCCTCAGCATTTACTTCTTTTACATTTTCTTTATCGGTAATATCCAAAACTGTAAATTTTATTTTTTTAAATGCATCTAAAACTTCACCTGTAGGTGCTCCACCAAAAACATGGTTAATGATTTTATCATTATATAGATTTTCATCTACTGTCACTAATTTGTCTTCGCCATTTTCACTCTTGCAATCAATCTCAATTAGTATCTCAGCCGAAACGGTTTGTTGCTGTGTTGGATTAGCTCTATTTTCTCCTACAGTTGGACTTACTAATTCATTTCCAACTTCTAATTCTTTTTCAACAGTTTCACTATCTTCTGAAACTTTTGAAACTTCTGAATTATCGTCATTTGAAGCATTCTCTTCTACAACATTTTCTTATGAAACGTTTTCTTCTGAAACATTTTCTTCTTGACTGTCATTTAATGATGTCTCTGCATGAGCTAAAACATTTCCTCCACTAAGAACAATAGCGGATACTGCCACAGAAACGACATGGTTACCTAATTTACGCAATGAATAGCGTTCCTTTTTCTCTTTTCTCATAATACATACTCCTTTACTTTGGTTCATCAATTACATTTACACCATCGTTATCATAGATAATATAAAAGATGTCAAATATTATTAGATGTGTCAAACAATCTTAATAGATAGAAAAAATAGAAATTATCATTTTTCTAAAAAACGATATAACACCAAAACAAAATGAAAACTCCAGAGCCACTACTCTGGAGTTTATATTTCATGCAACGTTGCATATAATTACTATTTTGGTTGATTTCATTATACCACTATCTGATATTTGTCAATGCCTATTCAAAACAACATAGCTCCATAATAAAACACAAAGTAAAACAAAATCGCCCAAAATCGTTGCTGTTACAATGTTTATGATTTTTAGTTATGCAAATAAAAGCAATAAAATACAATCGGAACGTAACAAATTTATAAAACGCATCTCTTATTTTGTTGAGATGCATTTTGTTTTTTAATCATTTTCTTTCATTAATCGATCAGCGTATTCGGTTA
>NZ_KB894092.1 GCF_000374325.1 Allofustis seminis DSM 15817
GGCTGTCCCGTTTCAATGTCCTTTTTATTCCCTTCTAAATCTCCTGTTCGTTTAAAAAATTTAGCGGAAATCTTGACCGTATTTTGTGGGTCAGATCCATAATCAATACTCACTAAACGTTGTAATTCAGGGCGAGGTGGAACATACAAGTAAAATGGTTTTACTGATGAATTTGTTTTCACAGTGGCATTAACGGTTACGGTCTTATCCAGCGGTGCAGATAGCCAGAAGTCTTGTGAACCTTTAAGGGTGACCTTGCCCGTCTGGGTTTTCCCATCTCGGGTATGAAGTGTTACACCGCTTGGGAGAGAAAAGCTGAGCGTGGTATTTTTAACGCCTGATACTTTGTACCAGTCCGTCACTTGACGCTTGGTTTTTCCAATGGTGGCGGTTTGATTTGGGGAGCTAATGCTTAATTTTCCAAAAGGGGCAGTCTTTTTGTGTGCTTCAGATAATAATTTATTCACTTTAGAATCTTGTATTTCATCATGAAATACACCATTTTGAACATTTAATGCCGCAAAAACACGAGCGTAATTTGATCCCGGTTGATCCCATCCCCATTGATGAGCATAATAGACAATATTATACATGATTTCATTGTCATATACACTACGGCTATAGGATTCATTGAATGGCCAACTGTGTCTGCCTTGAATACAATAAGCCGTTTGACCCCCGACTGTGATATATGGTGTAGTATATGTGGTTCCTCTACCGTCAGTGAACGAGTAATTTCCTTTTGAGTTGGCATTGTATCCACTTGCCCGTAAGACTTGAACAGACATTAAGGGATCACTGATTTCAAGTGCGGATTCTTCTTCATCTTCTGCTTCCACCGTCGGTGGGGCTTGACTCTCCTGTTCTTTTCCTAATGTTTTTTCTTTGGCTTCTTTTGTTTCAGGAGCGGTAGCTTCATTTTCCCCTGTGGGAGTCAGGGTGTTGTCCTCTACTGAATGAACAACGGGTGGTATTTCTTCATCCGCTATGATTTCAGTTGAGCCCCTCTCAGCTGGATCGCTCGCTTCAGGCAGCGACTGAATGAGTTCAATCGGCTCTGCCGTCCGCTCGGACGGTTCACTTGCCCAAGCATTTAAGGGCAAGACTCCCGTTAGCGTAATGATCCCTAAAAGGAGTGACGCTAACCACTTCTGAAACACTTTGTATTGTGTTGACATGAAATGTATTATCCTTTCTTTTGAATTTTGTGTATTAAAAAAACACTTAAAAAATTAAGTGTTTATCGTGAGAGATATTTAAATG